>CADANY010000001.1 GCA_902789395.1 uncultured Bacteroidia bacterium
TTTCCGGAACATGTAGTAAGTGTAGTCTTCTTTATCTGTGCTGAACTCAGGAGCAACGCCTTCGCCAATCTTTTCGTAGCCGTGATTGACGTAGTACTGCCAGTTGCAGGTGCAGTCTGTCCAGAGATACAGCCACTCCACTCCCCGCTGCCTGAGCAGTTCGATGGAATTACGATTTAACGGCCTAAAGTTAATCATTATCCGCCACTTGTCCAAACGAAAGGCCCTCTGGAGCGATTCCAGAGGGCCTGACAGGTTCAGGTCTCAGTACCGGAGACTACGGCTCGCCGCCACCGGCTGCGGCAGCGGCCCACTTGACTTCTGCCAGCATGGTGCCGGACTTTTCGCCGGTGCTGGAGTTGACGTAGTAGTAGCGGAAGAAGATCTTCGGGGCCGCAGCGCTGGGGGCGCCGTACTTGGCCTCTTCTACGAGCCTGACGCCTTCACCCGTTTCTTCTCAAGGATGAAAGGCTGCTTGCCAAAAAAGTACAAGAAGTAAATAGTCATTTATTCTGGAGTCCAGATTTCGTCCAGATCCACCAGTTCGACATCTTTGCAGCGTCCGCAATTCCCACAGCCGGCGCAACCGAATGCCATGGAGCACTCAGCGCAGCGGTGGAGGTTGTACCTGGGATGATACAGCTCTTCCTCTGTAAGCAACGTTCCGTATTCCGGATCATAGAGGTTGAACCGGACAGGACCGTAATAATGGCTTAGTCCGGAGCGGAAAGCCTGATGGAGTTGCGTCTTCTGGTCGGGAATCCGATAACTGCGTCCGTCTTTGATGAAAACCTCACCGGTGGAATCAAAGGCGAAGTTCACCCTGTGCCGGGCGCAGGCATCGCTGATCTGCTTGACCCATTCGAATCGACAGGGCCTCAGACCGCCATAGGCTTCGCCGCCCAAGTCGATATGTTCAATCTGTCCGGAGGAAAGGGCGGGTTCTATGTCAATGGGTCCGATAAGAGGAGAAAGGTTCATGCCTTTGTGTCTGGCAGGAATGTCCCGCAGGATGGGCCAGCGCTCGTCGAAGGCACGCTGGTTCTCACAGGTAACATTCAGTTGCACATTCTCATATCCTTCCCCCCAATCGGCAGGAAGATGATCCGCCATCCGGAGCGCCCGTTTGGTCAGGATATAAAACTTCACGTCCGAGCGGTAGCGGATAATGCGCCACATCTCTTCCCTCCATGGATCCGCCTCTTCCAGAAAGGTGTCGGAGGTCATGTTCACCCGTACCCAATAGCCCGGAGGGACCTTGAAGTTGCCCTTCCGGTCCCGTTCCATTGGCTTGGAGAAATTCTTGGTGCGGAAAACCTCCGTGGACAGTCCCTGGACCTTGTGGGCTCTGTCCAACACGAACATATAGCAGTTGGCACAGCCCTCACTGTACTTTCTGCATCCGTGCCACGGGTTCCAGGACTTGAATGTATAGATGTCTTTCACTTGCTTTCAAATGGAAGTTTTGTGGTTCATAGAATACAAAGTTAGCATTATTTCCCGTAAGTAAGGAGCATCATGTCCCGCATTTCGCTGAAGCCTGCGGATTCGTACAAGGACCTCCCGCAGGGAGAAGTTTCCAGATAGATCTTCGTGATGTTCCGCTCCAGGGCGCATCCGATGAGGTAACGCACGATCTTCTTGCCGGCGCCTTCTCCCCTATGTTCTTTCCGGACATAGATATTCATCAGATAGGCACATCGGCCGGAAGGATTGTCCGGCGAGGGCATTTCATCGTGCAGGCAGAGGCCGCCGCAGCCGATGGTTTCACCGTCTTTCTGGGCAAAGCAGGCAATGTGCTTCCCGGAAGGGACGGCACTTTTGTAATATGCTTCATTGGCCAGCATCAGGGCCGATGTATCTGCATTCTCGGGCAGAGAAAACACACAGCGGAGCACTTCTTCGCGCCAATTCAGCAGAAGTCCGAGTTCATTGACACATCTTTCGGAAGCCTTGGTTGATATAATCCACATACTTTCCGTGCGTGACGATAAAGTCCACGCCGCTCTCCTTCATCATATAACGGATACGCTCGATGGGGAACGATGGTTCTGCCGGAACATATGCCGCCCCGGTCTTCAGCACGGCAAGGATGGAGGCAATCATCTCTACGCTGTGGTCCATCACAATCCCGACAAATGCCGGATTCCCAACAGGGAAAGCTGCCGCGACCGTATCAGCGAGCGCGTCCAACTGAGCATAAGTCAACGCTCTGATGCTGTCTTTTACAGCCAGCGCATCCGGCGTGGCTGCAACAATTCTCCGAAATTCTGAATAAACACTTTGCATATCTTTATTCCTTTTTGTTTACAATCGCAAAGGTACTGCCTTCCAACCGTCCGGACGGGATACAAAAAAACCGAAAATGTCACTTTTCGGCACTGTCATATGTGTATGGGGGATAAATGAAGAAAGAGGGTTAATGAAATCTGTCATTCGGTTTTCTTTTCCAGACCCAGTTTCCGGATCCAGTCCTGCACTTTGGTCTTCGATCCGGAATCCCGGACCGAGGCACCGCTGATACCCAGGCTTTCCAGACAGGTAGCTTTCGGAAAGTAGCTCAACAGCATCGTCTTGTAGCTATTCACTCCGCTGCCGCCGTGCGTACCGAAGGGGATGATGACCTTGTCTGCGAGCCCGGGATAGGCATCGCAGAAGGTGTGCAGGATCATCGGGGGCTCGCCCCACCAGATGGGACCGCCGATGAATACGTTTTCGTACTGCTCGATATTCTCGACCTTTCCCTTGAATTTAGGCCTTGCCTTGCCGTTCTTCTCGTTTTCTTCAGAAGGAATACTTGCGCCCGATAGGTGTCATGGCGGGATGGGACGATACTCTTTTTTCTGTTAGTTTTATCTATTTTTCCATTTTAGCGGCACAAACGGAAAAATGAGCAAAACCAACCGTAAAACTGATAACGGAAATCGCGCTGCCTCCCATTACTTTTGCATCACAAACGCCAAGGATACAACAGGCCAACGTATCTGCGTCGGACCGGTAACCGATACGGCTGGGTACGATGTAATCCGGAGCCGTAAATCTGGTAAAGAGTGCCTTATACAGTGCGTTTGTTTTGACGGACGGCGGCAAGCCTTGTACCTTTTCAGCTGAAATTAAAATTGAAACAAAATGGAAGGATTTATCGTAGACCCCAGAAAATCAGGCCCGGAGGAGTTCCAGAAAGGAATGCGGGATGTCAAACTTGTATTTACCATCAATCATACCATGCCCTATACGGAGGAGTATGACAACCTGGTGAATGAATTATTCGCCGGGAAAATCGGAGAAGGAAGCCGCGTTCTTCCTCCGCTCAACCTGGTCTGTGCCGATCAGGTTACTCTCGGAAAGAACGTCCTTGTCATGGGCGGAAGCCTGATGATGTCCCGCGGCGGAATCACCATTGATGACGGTGCCATGATCGCGGCCAACGTACAGCTTATCTCCAATAACCACGATCTGCATGACCATGCCCTGCTGATATGCAAACCCGTCCATATCTGCCGCAACGCCTGGATCGGCGCCGGGGCTACGATTCTCCCCGGTGTGACAGTCGGCGAGAATGCCGTCGTTGCAGCCGGAGCCGTGGTCACAAAAGATGTGGCTCCGAATACCGTCGTCGGAGGCAACCCTGCGAAACTTATCAAAACCATCGAATAATGAACCAGACAACCATTACCCTTAACAACGGCGTCCGGATTCCTCAGTTCGGTCTTGGCGTCTATTCAATCCCCGCAGGGGAAACTACTTACAACAGCGTGCTGGCCGCCCTGAAGGCTGGCTATCGGCACATCGATACGGCTCATGCCTATGGCAATGAGCGCAGCGTAGGACAGGCCGTCAAGGACAGCGGCATTCCGCGCGACAGCATCTGGATTACCAGCAAACTCTGGCCCAATGAATATGGCGAGGATATCACTCCCAAGCAACTGGACAAGATGCTGGAACGTCTTGGTCTTGAATACCTTGATCTCGTTTACCTTCATCAGCCCTTGAGGGACTGCAACGGCGGTTGGAAAGCCCTGGAAGCCGCTCTTGAAGCAGGAAAAGTCCGCGCCATCGGCATCAGTGACTTTGACTTTGACGACGAACTATTCAACTCCATCGTGGAGCCCGCACGCATCAAACCGCAGATGTTCCAGATTGAATGCCACCCCTATGCTCAGCGAGAACACTGGCAGGAAATGGCAAAGAAGTATAACATCCAAATAGAATGCTGGTTCCCGCTCGGAGGACGTGACAGCCATGGTGAAATCCTCCGTGATCCGGTCATCAATAAGATTGCCAAAGCCCACGGCAAATCGACCGCTCAGGTCATCATCCGCTGGCACATCCAGGAGAACATCGAGGTCTTCGATTTTGAACTGACACCAGATGAGATGGCCAAGATGGCCTCTCTGAACCAGGAGAAGCGCTACTTCAACATGACCTACCAGCAGATCAAAGACTGGATGGAAAACTACGAAATCTGGGACTAAGCCTGCCCGGAGCGATACGCTGACGGTGTCTTGCCAATCGTACGCTTCAGATAGCGCGTAAGCATCGGCGGCGCTGGGAAATGCATCCGGTCCGTGACCTCGGTAAGGGTCAGGGCCGGATCATTCAGTAGCAGCAGGATCTCATGGACCGCATAATACTCTATCCAGTGCAGGGCGCTCTTACCGGTGATTTTCTGGCAGATGGCCGAAAGATATTTCGGCGTCACGCATAACTCAGACGCATACCATGCCACCTCACGCTGCTCACGGCAATTCTGCTGAACCAGTGTGAGGAAACGCATAAAGAGACTGGCCGAATTCTCGTCCGTATCGGCCTTCTCCATTTCCCGGGAATAAATGTCCCACATATCCATGAGCAGCAGTTGGAATACCCTTCCCACCAGTTCGTCATGGAAAATGATGCGGCCGGAATAGATCCTGCGCCAGAACTGTGAGAAATCGGCTTCAATGATCTCCCATTCATCGGCTTCCAGATGGAAGACAGGATGGGTTTTGATATAGACGTAGCCCTTGGTAGCCCAGACCTGCTCCGGGTTGTAAAGATTGAGGAAAGGATTGGAAATCAAGAGGAAATCGGCATCGAAATCTGCCGAATAACAGGTATTGGAGATCTGCGTCGTCATCTGCCAGATGACCAGGTCTCCGGGACCGGCTTTAAAAGGTTTTCCCATTGCCTCAAAACGCATTTCGCCGCTTCGGCAAAGGATATGGCAGTGATAGTTTTCTTTATAGGCGTCCGGAAATTTCCCGTCCCCCAGGGTATTGTATATCAAAAAATCTTCCATACCTACGAAGGTACAGAAGATTTATCGCTTATCAAAATTTCTTGAACTATTGCATGAAGGCCTTACGTTAGGCTAAAGTCCATTTTCCGTGATTCACTTGCTCCCGGTTACGAACTTCTCAATCTGGGCGTCGCTGGAACGGGCGGCCGTACCGCGAAGGGAGAGGCCCTTGGTGACCGTCGCGCCTTTGACGGCGGCTTTCAGGTCGCGGAGTCCGCTGCCGAAACCGCTTCCCTCATGGGTCGTGAACGGAATGACGGTCTTTCCGGTCCAGTCGTGCTTCTCGATGAAGGTGAACATGCACATCGGCAGAGTGCCCCACCAGCAGGGCCAGCCGATATAAATGGTGTCGTACTTGGAGATGTCGATATCGTCCTTGATGGCCGGACGGGCCTTGGAGTTCAGCTCCTCTTTTGCAACTTCAGTGAGTTTCATGTAATCATCCGGATAGACCTTGACGGTCTCCACGCGGAAGATATCGGCTTTCGTGAGCTTCTGGATACGTTCGGCCACTTCCTGGGTATTTCCCTTTTTCAGGTCGATGATTCCGTCCGATGTATAGGTTTCACCCGGTTTGGAATAATAGACGACCAGCGTCTGGGCCGATGCTGTCAGTGCTGCAAGAGCAAGGATTGCGGTAAGGATAATACGTTTCATAAGATTCTTCACTTTGTTCAGAATGACAATTAAACGGTACAAAGGTACATGGTTTTACACAATGTACCGTTATCAATTATTCCGGAAGAATTATCGTAAATTCACGAATAATATCCGCTTCACTTGTCGCTATTACATAGTTTGCCGATGAGTATTCGGGCTTTTTGACCACGCAGCTCCACGATTTCCGTAGCCGGTTCGTAGGTGTAACTGGAAAAATCAAAAAGCTGGGCATAGGCGACTGCTGCATCGACATTGTAGTAGACTTCCAGACGGATAACACTTCCATTCCCATCAAGATTGATTTCCGGATCAACGTCTTTTCCGTCCAGAAATTCTTTCAAGGATTCACGGCAGTGATGGGAGATATCGAGAGCCTTTTTCTTGAGAACGATGTCCTCCCCTTCCCGCTTGTGCCCGGATTTGCAAAAGAGCAGCATCAGGAGGGCACAGGCGCCGATTACGGAGCCCAAACCTTTATTGACGAAGAACAAGCCGATGCCGGCGGCCAGGACGATGGCAGATATGACGAGGTCCTTGACAGTATGGACCGATTTGAATTTGATTTCCATGATTATAAGTTGATAAAAAGATAGTAATAATACGCTCCGAATAGGATAAGCATAAACAGGCCCTCCCAGCGGTCGATCCGCTCCCTGCGGCCTGTATAAGCCCAAAGAAGCAGGAAGAGCATGCTGGATAGAAGGACGGCTGCGTCCATATAGGTTACGGAAGCAAAGGAAAGCGGCGTAATCAGGGCGGATGATCCCAGGATCAGCAGAATGTTGAACACATTCGAGCCAAGGATATTACCAAGAGCCAACTGATCACGTCCTTTGAGAGCGGCAACAAGGCTGGTGGCCAGCTCCGGGAGCGATGTCCCTCCGGCCAGAACGGTTACGGCAATGAATTTGTCGCTTACGCCCAGATCCCGAGCCAGTACAGTAGCTTTGTCCACGAACAGATCCCCGCCGAAGATAAGGCAGGCCAAGCCCGTCACGACTAACGATACAGCCAGCCATACAGGCCTCGGAGACCCTGCCGAGCCTTCCGATGCGGACGGTTTTCCGTTTCGAAAAGAGTAGACAATATACCCTGCAAACAAGAGCAGGAAAAACGCTCCCTCCCAGCGGTTCAGGCCGTTCCCGGCTCCTATCCCCAGCAAAGTCCGGTTCAATCCGAATACCAGCAAAAGCACTGTCACACCCAGGGCTAAAGGGATGTCGCTTCTCCGGTTTTCCGACGTCATCGACACCGGTCTGATCAGCGCCGTGAGTCCCAGGATGAACAGGACATTGAAGATATTGGATCCTAAGACATTGCCCACGGCAATATCGGCATTCCCCGCGAATGCGCCTGTAAGACTCACCACCAGTTCCGGACACGAGGTTCCGAATCCCACGATGGTAAGACCGATGACGAATTCGCTCACGCCGGCCTTCCTCGCAATGGAGGAAGCACCTTCAACAAGCCAGTCAGCGCCCAGGACAATGAGTCCCAGGCCAACCAGCAGCAATACAATTGTCATTAATGATGTCTGATTTGGTAAATAGATTCTTCATTTCATTCAGAATGACATGAAGAGGATGTCATTCTGAGGAGGCCCTTGGGCCGACGAAGAATCTCTGCTACAACCGGAGCCGGCAGATGGAAAAAAGATACCTCTCAGAAATATGCATTCCTGACAGCGGGACAAAAACCGGGGTCAGGAAAGGATGCGTACGGTTATTGTCAATTACCTTGCCGCCTTTGATGATACGAAAGGTAGAGCGGGTCTGCGGCGAAGTCCTGCGCCCGGTATTGGTATTCCGGACCGAGACGGAATTCGAACTGCCGCCTCCCGTAAAAGACTGTCCCGGAGAAGACGTGAAGCATATATCGCGGTTCAGGGAATCATCCGTCCGCGAATCATGGGAAGAAGCTTCTGCAAAGCAGCATGTCCTTTGACCTGAAGGATCGATTGAACCCGCCTCATGCCTGTCGCCCGAAAAAAGCGACAACAGAAGCGACAATATGAGCAAAAGCATTTTCACGGGGCACAAAGATACGAAAAAAAAGTTCCCAAGGAACTTCCTTTTACCGGACTTTGAATCGGGGAAAGCCGGGCAGGCGCCGGTTCAAGGAAAATGTGTATCTTTGACGGTTATAATTTAGACCATGATCAGAGACAGCTCTGCAACCGGAAACAACTCCCGCACGCTGCTCCTGCTCCACCTCGCAGTCTTTCTCGCCGGATGGACAGGAATTTTCGGCAGGCTCATCTCCCTGAGCGGCCTGCCGCTGGTTTGGTATAGGATGGCGGTCAACGTGGTTACGCTCACAATTGTACTGCTGTTTCGCTGAGGAAACTCAATGGGTCCTTCTGGCTTGGCATCACGCTTATTGTCGCCTCCGTGCTGATTCAGACATGGCGTGTTAAAAACCGCAGCTGATGCCGCAGCCTATATTACCTCCGTCAGTTCCCCGGTAGCGGATTCGATGATGAATCCCCGAACCGTCACGTCCGAAGGGATCAGCGGATGATGCAGGATGGCAGAAACCGTGTTCCGAACCGATTCCTCCGTATCATGGAAACCTTCCAGCCAGGCATTCAGATCAACGTCCTTGCGTGCTAATTCTGCGGCAGGAATACCGCGATGAAGCATTTCTTCTTTGAAATGTGAAAAGCTCATGTGGCAGGCTCCGCATGAGGTATGCGCAACGACCATGATTTCCGTAACGCCTAGTTCATAAACAGCCACAATGAGGCTGCGCATCGCAGAGTCCCAGGGGGAAGGGATCACAGCGCCGGCGTTCTTGATAATCTTGGCATCTCCGTTTTTAAGGCCCAGGGCCTCTTGCAGCAGGACAGACAGGCGCGTGTCCATACAGCTTAAAACGGCCAGTTTCTTGTCGGGGAACTTATCAGTCAAGTGCTTCTCGTAGCCCTTGGAGGCTACATACTCACGGTTGAACGCGAGAACGGAATCGATACTGTTCATGTTTACTGATACTTCTGGAAGTTTATTTGAGATCCTTGTCAAGGCGGTCATCCATTTTTATCGCACGAAGATACTGATTTTTCAACGGATAACAAACGAAGGGACACGACGACGGCAGCATGCCCGGCCTGATATCTCCGGAAAATGTGTATCTTTGCGTCCATTTCTTTCTGCGTGAAAACAAGATGAATATTGAGAAGAGACGTTTTATAGGCTATATTGCGGGGATCGTTGCCGGTATCTCCTATGGCACAAACCCGCTCTTTGCCAAGCCTTTGATGGGGAGCGGCGTTCCCGTTATGGTAATGCTGTTTTTCCGCTATGGCTTGTCTGCCTGCATCCTGGCTCTCTGGATGCTTTTAAGAAATGAGTCTTTCAGGGCAGGGAGACGCGAGATAAGCCTTCTGCTTATTCTGGGGGTCCTGTTTTCCTGCAGCAGTCTTTTCCTGTTCAGTTCCTACGCATTCATCCCGTCCGGGCTGGCCACGACACTCGTGTATCTGTATCCGGTATTCGTCGCTCTCATCATGGTGCTGCTGCGCTTTTATCCCAGCTGGCAGACATGGCTCTCCATCATTGCGACGTTTGGCGGGATCGTCCTTCTGTCCCAGCCTGCCCATGGTGCCGAAATCCGTCTTCCGGGCATTATCCTGGCCATCCTGTCAGCCCTTAGCTATGCTTTTTACCTGGTCATTGTGAACAGAAGCAAACGCATCAAGCACGTTTCTGAGCACACGCTTACGCTCTATGCCCTTCTCACGGGGACGGTCCTGTTTGCCGCCATCAGACTTTTCCAGGGCGGCAGTATGGTCGAAGGAATTGACACTGCCGCCGATTGGGGAAATCTGCTGGGACTTGCCATTGTCCCAACCATGATCTCCCTGCTTACCCTGGCCATATCTTCCCGCTATATCGGCCCCACCAAAACCTCCGTCCTGGGGGTCTTCGAACCGCTGACTGCCATTCTGATTGGTACGGTTTTGTTCGGAGAACCGCTCACCCTGAAAATGGCAATAGGAATCCTTATCTGCGTGGCCGCAGTCATCTTTATGATACTGAGACCCGCCAAGAAATGAGATCCTCCACCGTGAAAGGGGGCTCAGGCCGTCTTTAATTTCTTAACCGCCATGTATCCGATGGCTGCTACAGCAATGGCTTCTGCCGTAACGATAAGCTCTAGCGGAACCATGCCGGCTGACTTCTGAAGCAGCACGGCTCCGGTATCGACGGTCGCATGCAGGGCGATAGCCGCCGGAAACAGCCATAGACATTTGCCACCTTTGCGGACGGCAACCCAAACGATCAAGGAAATGCCCACCTGAAGTATCAGAGCAGAGAAACGCTCCCAAAGTCCGATCAGCAAGGTTCCGGCGTCCATTGCCTGCAACTGATCCAATTGTGCCTGCAACTGTCCTGCCGCTTCACCGGAAGCCTTGGAGAAGAGCACGTCGGTCTGACCGGAATTAATCATGGCTGAAAAAACGAGGTTGCCGATCATGGTTATGCCGAAGATAATAAGCATCTCCATGCCGCCATGTCCAACGCCATACGCTATGCCGGGAAGTGGTTCCGAAGGTTCTTTCTTCATCAAGAATTTCATGGAGAGGAAACGACCGGTTTCTTCAAAAATACCGGCAGCCAACCCGCCATATAGAGCAAACAGGAGCGTATTGTCCATAATAACCGCTCCGTGGGGCCCTTTCAGTACCCATTGATGCATGAGGCTCTCCAATACGAGAGCAAAAAGGAAGAAGGTTCCGGCTCCAATCAGTATAGTAGACAGTTTGGCGTGGAACCTACGCACCAGATACAGCGACAGGAAGACAGGAACGGCAATGCCAAGGACGGCATCGACCGCCATAAATACGAGAGAACTCGTCTGGACCATATTCCTGCCTTATTTTTTCATCAGCGGCAGACCTTCGTGCCAGGCCGTTCCAATCTTTTCTCCGATGGCATAGTAGTCATTTCGCATCTGGTCAAAGGCGAAAGCATGGAGCTTACCGGCATCAATCTTTCCCTTTTCGTCCAGCACCTTCTCATCCGCCAGCACATTTACGATCTCTCCCAGCACCCGCAGGCCATAAGGCTGGTCCTGGAATTCCACCACCTTGCATTCCAGCGTCACGGGGTATTCCGTCACGACGGGAGCATCCACATGCTCGCTTTTGACGGCATGAAGACCGCTTACGGCGAACTTGTCGGGGTATTTATTCCCGCTGGCAGTGCCCAGGTAATCGGATTCCTTGAGGGTATCTGTACCGGGGATGGACAAGGTAAATGCATTGCGTTCCCGAAGGTTCTTCACCGTTTTATGGCTGGCCTCCAGATTCAGGGCTACCATGTTCATATCCACGATGCCGCCCCAGGCCATCATCATAACATCGACAGAATCGTCTTCATTGTAAGTGCCGATCATATAAGTAGGCATGGGGAAAAGATAAGGTTTAACTCCTAAGGATTTCATTTCGAATCAATTATTAATGTTTAAAATGCTATTATGCAACAAATTTAACCATAATCCACCATATAATCAACAGGAGTTGCACAGGAAAGATAATGTGGCTATATTTGTCATAACATAATAACATAATAACAATGCAATGAATACAGAACGTGAGATTTGGATAGACTGGCTAAGGATTATCGCCTGCCTGTTCGTCATGATGACACACTGCTGTGAGGTATTTTATTTCGGCGACGGAGGCACCCTGATCCTTTCCCAAACGGATGCTCTCTGGGTGTCGCTTCTGAACACCTTTACCCGGGCCTGCGTCCCGCTGTTCATCGTGGCCTCCAGTTATCTGCAGTTCCCCCTCCATTACTCCACCGGAGAATTCTTCCGCAGAAGGCTGGTCCGCGTCCTCATCCCCTTCGTTCTCTGGTCACTGGTCTATGCTGTGGTCTGGGGAAATCCCTTAAAGGACTTTAAAGACCTGATGCTCAACTTCAATTACGCAGCCGGGCACCTGTGGTTCGTATACATGCTTTTGGGTATATACCTGATCATGCCCCTGCTTTCACCCTGGGCCGAAAAGGTTGGCAAGAAAGAATTGCAGTTCTTTCTGGGAATCTGGCTCTTCACTACGATCATCCCCTATATCCGATACTGGGCCGGCGGGCCGGCCGAAGTCATTTACGGTCCGTTCGGCATTCCCAATCTGGCCAAATATCCCCTGTGGGGAGAGGCCAGCTGGAACAACTACGGCACCTTCTACTACATGAGCGGATTTATCGGCTACCTGCTTCTGGGACTGTATTTCCGAAAATTCGTTAAAGAACTGAGCTGGGCCAGAACCCTGGCCATCGCACTGCCGCTCTTTGCCATAGGGGCCAACGGATTCTACCAGAGAGTCCTCAACGATGCCGGTGGCGTTTTCCCGGTTTCCGGTCCCGTAGGATATGCAGCCATATGGGAAACCACTTGGTTCAATGATACGCTTGGCCTGGCCCTTATGACCATCGCATGGATTCTGATTATCAGAAAGTTCAACTGCTCCGGGCCGATCTACCAAAAGGTCTTTCTGCCCGTCTCCAAAGCCAGCTACGGAATGTATCTCTGTCACATGCTGGTCCTGAGCAGCGTCTCAGCATGGATTTGCTCCTGGCTGAAACGCGGATCCGAAGGTCTTCTCGGATTCTGGACAACTCCTGCCGAGGTGCTCCTTACCGCTCTTATAACCTTTACCGTCACAGCCGTAGGGTGTGTCCTGATCCAGCGGATCCCCAAGATCGGTAAATACATCATGGGCTAGAACGTACATTGAAAAGCCCTGATCCAGTCGGTTATTCTTTTACGAGAGAGAAGGTCACGGAAACCGTTCCGCTGCCGAGGAACGATTTCATACTGTCGGTCGTTGCGCCCGGAATATGCGCCAACCGTGTAAAAGTCCAGCTGTTCGTATCGTAATAAATCGTGATCTGATTTCCTTGATAGAGAATTACATCACCGGGCACAGTATGGATCGAAGTATCATTTCTGGGAAGGTTGAAACCCAAGGAACCCACTTTCTCGAAGTTGCCGTAATCGCTCATGCTTACGGTTATAGGGCCACCGGAGAGTTTCTCGGCAAAGGCGGTCGCCGATGAATTGTCTTCAAAATCTGCCGTAATGGTTTTTCCGGCTACAGTTATTCCTAGTTTAACCATATTCTTATCATTATCTTTTGGTAATTGTCCCTTGTCATTCAAACCGTATTTATCACGGAGTGCTTCCATCGCTCCTGAAGACTGCATATCTGCAATAACGGTATTGACCAGTTGCAGCAGGTCTTCCTGCCCCTTCTTCATAAGCACGCCTATTTTTCCATGGGTAAAGGGCCGGTCCAGAAGCGGAGCCGCCAGCCGCACATCATTCCGGATATACCAAGGGGCCTCGGTAATTTCGGTTATCATTACATCGGCCTCTCCTGAAGCGACAAGATCCGGGATTTCTTCGTTTTTCTGATGTACGACGATCGTCGCATGCGTCAGTTTTTCGTTTGCAAACTTCTCGTTCAGTCCGCCCGGATTCACCATCACCCGAACCCCCGGACGGTCCAGATCCTCCAAAGACATGTATTTCTCCGCATCAGCGGCACGGCAGATGAAGGTTTTCCCGTTGTCCAGATAACCGTTACTCATCAACATGGTTTCCTTACGGGAATCAGTAATGGTGATTCCACCGATGGCAAAATCGAAAGTCTGCGGCTCTGCCGTCACATCCGCAGTCAGCGTAGGCCAGGATGTCGGGACATAACTTACGCTGACGCCGAGTTTCTCACCGATTTTTCCGGCTACGTCAATGCAAAAGCCCCAGTATTGGCCGGAAGATTCCCGGTAGCTGAGCGGGCGGTAATCGCCGGTAGTCCCGACCAGCAGCACTCCGCGGTCTTTGATGCGCTGGACAGCAGAAATTCCGTCCGGCTTCTTCTCGATATTTTTACAGGTTGACAGCGCCGTTGTGAAGCAAAGAACCACTGCCAGGGAAAGCAACAATCGTTTCATCATCAAGTCACTGGATAATTTGATTTAAGGGCGCTGCGCCCATCCCGGATCTGTATTTTTTGTAATTCGGGATTCCCTCGCCTTCCGAACATAGAGACGGAGGATATCGGAGGGGATCGGTGCATCAGCTACGAACGTACGGGTCTTGTCCGGGTGCTTGGCCAAAGCCGTGGCAAGGAGCCAGGCGACACCCATTCGGACATAGTACGGCTCATCGGGCCTCAGGTCCATGGACACGATATCTCCGAAAGTCCTCAGGAGGGATGCTTCGTCCAGGAAATGGACCATCATCAGGATCAGGCCTGTCCGCCGTGTGAATTCCGGATTTCCGGGAGCGATGCATTCCAGGATAAAAGGACGAACCGCATCGCCTTTGATCCATTTCGCGTTGCAGCAGAATGTATCACAGATTGCCCAGTTGTCCATCCGCTGAATCAGCGCCCGAATCCTTGTCAAACGCTTTTCAAGGGGGATTTTCAAATAATCCAGCGTCAGTCCCCAGATGATGCGCTCATCGTGGGAGAGATTCCCGTCCGCCTCCCAGTCATCCAAAACCGCCTCCCAGTCCTGCCGCGCTGCGATTGCCTTGGCGACGCTTTTCATCTGAGGCGTATGGAGGCCGAGTATCTCCGTTCCGGGAGCAGGTGCGATGATATGGATATGTCCCATCCGGTAATGCGCGTCATTTCGGTATCGCTCGGGGACGAGCGGCCCCAGGACCTCTTCCCGGTAGATTTTATTGAAAATCAAACGAAGGGCGGATTCATCCCGGATGATCTTCCGGAGCGCCTCCAGGCGTCCGGCATTCGGCGATTCCGGGATCCATAATTTCAGATAACCCCCATCCGCATATTTTTCATGGAGATGGGCCAACGTCCTTTCCCAGTGACCGGGACGGGACAGTTCGGGATAGTGCGCCAGGCCGTACTGAACCGTCCGACGGATGATCTGTTCGGGCTCGATCAGGCGGTCCGCCTCCGCGACGATCCGTCCATAGACCGTATGGGGTTCATGGTCTGAGGATGCCCGGTGGTCTTCCGCAGCAAGGGCAATCGTTTCAATCTCATCCCCCGTAAACCAGCGTCCCAACGGTTTCATTTCCCGTATCATCCGTCCGCTCTCCAGATGGTGTGTCTTCCGGTCGACAGAGAGGCCGAGATCGTGGCAGGCTGCCGCTGCATACAGCAGATTCCGGTCGACAGGATAGAAAGCGGCGAGGGACAGGGCACGCGAAACGACGGCGCGGGCATGGTCCTCCCTGTGCGCCTTGTCAAAGGACGCATAGCACGGAATGACGGACGTCTCGAGAAATTCGGCAAGGGAAGGATCGACTCCCAGCAGTTCAGCCGAGAGCAGCGGCAACAGTCCCTCATCGGCCGGCAGCCAGCGGACGCTATGCAGTTCCTCATACGTTAACCAGCGGGCTGCTTCATGTTCATTCAGGTGCAGCGCTTCGCTTTGGAGGGAGCATAGGTAACAGTGCAGGGTCAGATGGAAATCCGGATAATCCCATTCGACGGTCCGCAAGAACCTGTCGATACGGATATCCGTGTCCAGTTCCTCCCGGATTTCCCGGATGAGCGCCTGCTCGGCGGACTCCCCCGCCTCGAGTTTTCCGCCCGGGAACTCCCACCAGTCCTTCCAGGGGCCGTAGCCCCGTTCCGTGGCGAAGATTTGGTTCTCCCTGCGGATTACCGCTGCGGCGACTTCTATCTTTTTCATCGTATTCGCGCAAGGATCATTTTTTCAGACGGCCGCTCTTTCGCAGGGCCTCGGCGATAATCCACTGCAACTGGCCGTTGATGCTGCGGAACTCGTCCGCAGCCCAACGTTCCAATGCATCCATCGTTTCGGAATCGACCCGAAGCACGAACGACTTGACGGTATCTTTATCTTTTGCCATATTAATACAGGCTTCCGGAATTCACCACCGGCTGGGCGGGTTCATCGCCGCACAGGACAACCAGCAGGTTGCTGACCATGGCCGCCTTGCGCTCCTCGTTGAGGTCGACGACACCCTCGTCTCTCAGTTTATCGAGCGCCATCTTTACCATGCTGACAGCACCGTCGACAATCTTTTCCCGGGCAGCGATGATGGCATCAGCCTGCTGGCGGCGGAGCATCACAGCAGCGATTTCCGGCGCATAAGCCAGGTAATTGATCCGGGCTTCCGTCACATGCATGCCGGCCATGGACAGACGGTCATTGAGCGTACGGACCAGCTCCTCGTTGATCTGTTCCGCATTGCTGCGAAGAGTCAGCGCATCAGGCGTGTCGGGATTGTCATAGGCATAGCAGCCTGCGATCTGACGGAGCGCCGCATCGCTCTGGACGCGGACGAAGTTTTCGAACGCCAGGGAGAGCAGGCGGGCGGAACCGGAACGGGATCCCGGAGACACCGAAGCCAGCGACTGACTGTCAATCTCAAAGAGAGCTTTGTAGGTATCTTCAAGTTTCCACACCAGGACCATGCCGATCATGACCGGATTGCCGGCCTTGTCGTTGACCTTGATCGGGTCGGGATTCAGGTTGCGGGCACGGAGACTGACCGCTTTTTTACTCATCAAAGGATTCAGCCAATAGAATCCGGTATCACAGAAGGTACCGCAGTATTTACCGAAGAAAACAAGTACCTTCGCTTCATTCGGTTCCTGCTTGACGAATCCGTTCATACTGAGTCCGAAAAGGGCCAGAAGGATAACTCCGGGAATAGCATAATAGGCATTCTGGTCGGAAAGGACGAAGCAGTAGACCATGCCGGCAAAAA
The DNA here is from genome assembly GCA_902789395.1 of uncultured Bacteroidia bacterium. GTDB lineage: Bacteria > Bacteroidota > Bacteroidia > Bacteroidales > UBA932 > Cryptobacteroides. The sequence continues at coordinate 16,673 of CADANY010000001.1, forward strand.
GGGCAAGGATGAAGAGCAGGGCAAGAAACCCATTCAGTACGAAGCCTTTGTAGGCGAATTCTTTGTTGGTATCCATAGGACAAAAAATTAAAATAGTATCATTTTGATATCACAAAGGTAGTGATAAAAACTTAATATCCAAATTTTTTTCTTATAAATTGAGATCTTTCGTATTTTTGTATTCGGCAATCGACAAGATAATGGTAAGAATCTATATCGCATGGGCAGGCACCGGTTCCTCTATCATCTGACCGCTTTGACCGTCTCGGCGGTCTGGGGTGTTACGTTCGTATCCACTAAGGTTCTGATCGGGGCAGGGATGGATCCGATGGCCATATTCGGCATACGTTTCTTTCTCGCCTATGTCGGCATTTGGATTATCTCCCTTTTCTCTCCCGGAAGGAAATCTCTCTGGGGCCGCTCTCTCAAAGATGAATTACTCTTTGTCTTTCTTGGAATTACCGGCGGGTCCCTCTATTTTTATATGGAGAATACCGCCCTCGTCTATACCCAGGCAAGCAACGTCTCCTTCCTGGTCTGTTCAGCCCCCCTGTTCACGGCGATTTTTACCCTTATATGGCGGAGATTCGGTAAAGGGCGTTTTGTCGAAGGGCTGGAAAAGGTAGAAGCCGGATGGCCCCTCGTTATCGGGACCCTTCTTGCCTTGTCCGGAATGGCGCTGCTGGTTTTCAACGGTTCGCGGATCCATTTTTCCGTCAAAGGAGACTTTCTGGCGATCGGTGCAGCTCTGTGCTGGGCGCTGTACAGTCTATTTATGGGGCAGATGACCCATGAATACGGAGCACTCTACACGACAAGGAAGGTCTTCTTCTACGGGCTTGTCACAATCCTGCCACTTATCGGAAACCTCGGAGAGTCATTCTCCCCCGCTATCCTTTCCCGTCCGGAGGTAATTTTCAATCTCCTGTTCCTGGGTATCGTCGCATCCCTGATCGGATTCATCGCATGGAACTTCGCCATGGACAAACTGGGGAACGTTACCTCAACCAACTATGTCTATCTCAATCCGGTATTTACCCTGATATTCGCTTCGGCCTTCCTGGGAGAGACCATGACGGCGGGAGGCGCGATCGGGAGTCTCGCGATTCTTGCGGGCGTTATTCTGGCCGGGAAAAGCAATATAGATAACCATGGATAATAAAGTCATTCTTATCACCGGCGCCAGTAGCGGCATCGGTTTCGACTGCGCCCGAACCCTTGCACGGAAAGGGTACCGGGTCTATGCAGCCGCCCGCCGGACAGAGCGGATGGACCCGCTCCGCGAAGACGGGGCGATTCCGATCCGGATGGACGTAACGGACGAAACCTCCCTCGAAGAAGGCGTCCGGAGTGTGCTGGAAGCGGAGGGCCGAATCGATGTTCTGATCAATAACGCAGGCTTCGGATATTTCGGGACCATTGAGAACGTACCCCTCGAAGAGGCCAGGAGACAGCTGGAAGTCAACGTTTTCGGCCTGGCCGAACTCTGCCGCCTTGTCATTCCTCAGATGCGGAAACAAGGGAGCGGCCGGATTATCAACACCGGATCCGTTGCCGGGAAAGCGGTCCTATACTTCGGAGGCTGGTATCATGTCTCCAAATTCGCCGTCGAAGCGCTTTCGGATTCCCTCAGGATGGAACTGAAGCCCTTTGGAATAGACGTTATCCTGATCGAACCGGGCGGGATCAAAACGGACTGGGGTATCATCGCTGCAGATCATCTGGAGGAATCCTCCGTCGGCACACCCTACGGAAGAAGCGCCAGGAAAGAAGCCGCCAGGCTCAGATGGGCTTACCAATCCCCTTACCTGTCAAAACCGGCCGTCGTAACCCGGGCCGTTTTAAAGGCTGTCGAACGGCGCCGGCCGAAGCCCCGCTACCGTATCGGACTTGGATCCGGTTCCATTGTCTTTTTCCATCACATTCTTCCGGACCGCTGGTGGGACGCCCTGATGCGCCTGGCCGCCAAATAATATCCTTAATCATTATGGCATCACTGAATAAAGTCATTGTGGCATCCGATTCCTTCAAGGGGTCCCTTGCCTCCTGGGAAGTCGCGGAGGCCGTATCGGAGGCCGTCCGGGAACTGTTCCCGAAGTGTTCCGTCGTGGAGCTGAGCGTCGCGGATGGAGGGGAAGGTACAACCGAAGCCCTTTGCAGGGCATTCAGCGGCCAGATGCAAACGGTGTGCGTCAAAGGACCGCTCGGCGACCCCGTAGAAGCGCAGTACTGCCTGGCCGATTATAAGGGCAACCGGATGGCGGTCATCGAGATGTCGCAAGCAAGCGGCCTCTACCTCATTCCGTCCGAAAAGAGGAATCCTTGGTATACTTCGACATACGGCACCGGTGAAATCATAGCCGATGCCCTGGATAAGGGTTGCCGGTCCTTTCTTATCGGAATCGGAGGCAGCGCAACGAACGATGCCGGGACCGGAGTCCTGTCAGCACTCGGATGGCGCTTCCTCGGGCGCGACGGGAAAGAACTTCCTCCTATCGGAGGTTCCCTTTCAGACATTGTATCGATTGATGAGATAAACGTACGGAAAGAGTTGAAAGAATGCACGTTCCAGGTTGCTTGTGATGTCGATACGCCCTTTTGCGGTTCGGACGGAGCCGCGCCTGTTTTCGCCCCGCAGAAGGGAGCGGATTCCGGAATGGTCAACCGCCTGGACAAAGGGATGCAAGCTTTTGCCGACCTGATAAAAAGCCATACCGGCAAGGACATCGCGCGCATGAGCGGGGCAGGAGCCGCCGGCGGTCTCGGAGGCGGTCTTCACGCTTTTCTGGGCGCTACCCTCCTGCGAGGTGCTGAAATGGTACTCAGCGCCATCGGTTTCGACGAGAAAGCAAAGGGAGCCGATCTGGTCGTAACCGGAGAAGGTAGGATAGACTACCAGACAGACCGGGGAAAGACTCCCTGCTGCGTCCTGCAGCATGCAACGGCTCTCGGGATTCCGACCATCGCCATCGCCGGGAGCGCGGCAACCGGAGAAGAGGCATGCCGGCTTCCCTATCAAGCCATTCTTCCCGTCACACCCCCGACGATGCCGCTTGAGGTCGCCATGCGGCGGGACGTCGCTTTCCGGAATATCTATCTAACTGTTAAACAATACCTGCAGAATTATGATTAACAGCGCATTGGCCGCGTTGATCGGCCTTTTTCTCGCCATTTTTCTGATTATTAAAAAGGTCCATCCCGTCTATGGTCTCATGCTCGGAGCCGTAGTCGGAGGGCTGCTAGGGGGGCTGAATCTGACCGAAACCCTGGCTGCCATCACCTCCGGCGTCAAAGACATCGTGCCGGCTGTCCTCCGGATTCTCGCCGCAGGCGTCCTGACCGGTGCGCTCATCAAGACAGGAGCCGCCGCATCCCTCTCCGGACATATCGTCAAAGGCCTCGGAAAGAAGAACACCTATCTGGCCATCGCTCTCTCTACGCTGATCCTGAGCTGTGTCGGCGTGTTTGTCGATATCGCGGTGATAACCGTTGCGCCGATCGCCCTGATGCTCGTATCGAAAAACAATGTTTCCCTGCCACGGATTTTCGTCGCCATGACCGGCGGAGCCAAATGCGGGAATATCATGTCCCCGAATCCGAATACCATCGCCGCTTCCGACAATCTGGGAGCCGGTCTGTCCCAGGTCATGGGCGCCGGCGTCGTTCCCGGACTGATTGGTCTTGCCGTCCTGGTTTTCGTCATCCTTCCCCTGATTCCCGATAAGAAATCCGGATCGATACTTCATTCTGAACCTGACAGGGAAGAAGAAAAGGTTCCCTCCCTGGCAGCCAGTTTGTCCGGTCCTGTCTTTGCGATTATCCTGCTGGCCCTGAGGCCGGTTGCCGGGATCGTAATCGATCCGTTCATAGCCCTGCCGGCCGGTGGGATCGTGACCCTTCTGGCGACCCGCAACTGGAAAAACGCCCGGGAAAGCGTCGGGTACGGCCTGGAGAAAATGTCGGGAGTTGCGGTTCTTCTAATCGGGACGGGGGCGATTGCCGGCATTATCAAGAATTCCAGCATCAACGATATCCTCGCATCCTTGTTGTCTTCGGGAGGCGACGGGGTCAACGGACTCCTGTTATATCCCCTCGCCGGCATCCTGATGGCGGCCGCCACGGCTTCTACAACGGCCGGCGCCACCATCGCCTCCTCTTCTTTTGCCGGTGTACTGGGAGCCTCGGGTGTTACGGCGGTGGAAGCCGCCTCGATGGTCAATGCCGGTGCGACCGTCATCGACCACCTTCCTCATGGTTCCTTCTTCCATGCGACAGGAGGCGCGGCAGGTCTGTCTTTCCGCGAGAGGCTCGCTCTCGTACCTTACGAAGCCCTGACGGGTTTGGTCCTGACGCTCGGAACAATCGCCTGGTCCGCTGTTTTCTAAGTCAAATAATTCTTATCTTTGTATCCTATGGAAATGTGGAAAACCTTCAGATCCGCCATCGTAGCGGGCATCTGTATCGGGATCGCCGGGTTCGGGAACCTGGCGGTCGGCGGCGTCGTCGGCGCCGTCATCTTTGCCTTCGGCCTTTCGGCTGTCGTCTGTTATAAGGTCCGGCTTTATACCGGAACCGCAGGTTTTATCAAAGGCGCTTCGGAACTCGGGAGCCTGGGACTGATCCTTCTCGGGAACATCTTCGGATGCCTCCTCGTCGGTCTGCTGACCCACGCTTCTCCCATGCCCATCAACGAAGCGGCCCAGAAGATTCTGGAAGGCCGTCTCGGCGCCGGACCATGGAGATGCGGGCTGCTTGCCATCGGTTGCGGATTCATCATGACGACGGCCGTCAAGTTCGCCCGTCAGGGTCAGTGGCTTCCCCTCCTATTCGGTGTGCCCCTGTTCATCATCTGCGGTTTTCCCCACAGCATCGCGGATGCCTTCTACTATTTAGCAGTACCAGGAGCATTCCTGGCGGCCAACGCCGGCAAGGTGCTCCTGGTATATATCATGATTGTACTCGGCAATTTTGTCGGGTGCAATCTGACCCGTTTTATTCTTTGGGAGAAAGACTGATCCGCTGTCAGTCAATCGCATAGGTTATCGTTGCAACCCCTCTGATCTTCATGACGGAGGGGTTGTCTTCTTTGCTGTTGATAGAGAACTGCCCCTGGTCCGCGGTGATGATCTTTCCGAGTCGGCTGCCGTAATTGGAAACGAACTGGGTCGCTGTCGTCTTGGCGTTTCCGATCGCCTCCTCGATCATCTCCTGCTTGAGATCCTGGAATCCCGTATAATCATACTTGATATAGTTGTAACTGCCGAGAGCGATTCCCTTCGAAAGCAGCTCACCCTGCTTCATGACGATGTCCTTGACCAGATCGACATTCGAGGAGGTTATGCTGATCGTCGTGGTAAGTTTATAGTTGAAAGGGATGTACTCGTTGGAGTAACGGTTGGAGACACGGTCATCCACTTCCGGAGGCAGAATCGTTATCTCTTTCTCGTTCAGTCCATTTCCTTTAAGGAACTCGACGACGGTGGCGTTGGTCTTCTGGATTTCTTTATAAAGGGAAGGAAGATCATTGCCGGTAACGTACGTCGCAAGGGTCCATGTAATCAGATTCGCAGGGACCTCCCGCTCAGAGAGTCCCTTGACGGTAACCTGACGGTCCTTGTCGATATAACGGACAATTCCGCTTTTGAGAATAAAGCCGAATAAGATGAGGCTCAGTCCGAGAATGACGGACGCAAGAATCTTGTTGTTTTTCATGACGATATTTTCTTAGTTATCCTCCAGACCCGCAAATACCGTACCGGGGGCGCCTGCGGCACGAATATTGACGGTTTCCGTTTTTTTTCTTAATTTTGTAGATTGACAAGAAAAGACACGATAGATATGGGAAAAGTCATAGCCATTGCGAACCAGAAAGGAGGCGTCGGAAAGACAACGACCGCCATCAATCTGGCTGCGTCCCTTGCCGTTCTGGAGAAAAAAGTCCTGATCATCGACGCTGATCCACAAGCCAATACGACTTCCGGACTGAATTTTTCCCCGACGAGCGATGAGAAAAGGACCCTTTACGAGGTCATGATCGGCGTCCTTCAGGACGAGCGATCACGGTCAATCGGGATCCGGGACGCCCTGATCCAGACGGAGCTGAAAAATCTCCATATGGTCCCGTCCCATATCAACCTCGTAGGAGCCGAGATTGAGCTTCTGGATGCTCCCGAGCGCGAATCCGTTCTCAGAAAGGCCATTGCGCCGGTTCGCAGGGAGTATGACTATATCATTATCGACTGTTCTCCCTCCCTGGGACTGATTACAGTCAATTCCCTGACCGCCGCCGATTCTGTCATCATCCCGGTCCAGCCCGAATTCTTCGCCCTGGAAGGTCTCGGAAAGCTCCTGCAGACGATCCGCCTGGTACAGGGCGGACTGAACCCCAAACTCACGATTGAAGGATTCGTCATCACGATGTTCGACGGCCGCACGAAGGTTCATTCCCAGGTAGCCACGGAGCTCCGTGAGCATTTCAAGGACATGGTCTTCAATACGATCATCCAGCGCAGCATCCGCCTCAGTGAGGCTCCCTCGCACGGCAAACCGATCGTCTTGTACGATGTGATGAACAACGGAACCTCCAATTATCTCAACCTCGCCCAAGAGGTAATCGACAAAAACGAATAGACATGGCAAAGATCCAGCATGGACTCGGAAGGGGCCTGAGCGCCCTCCTGGGTGAAAGCACCGATATCGACAACTTGAGAAAACCGGTCGGCTATATCAATAAAGAAACCGTCACGGCCGACCATGCTCCGGACAGTTCCCCGGACGTTCTGCGGATTCCCGCCGGACTGATTGACCCGAACCCCTTCCAGCCCCGGATGACCTTCGACCGGGAGGAACTAGCGGAGCTTGCGGACTCGATCCGTACCTTCGGACTGATCCAGCCGATCACCGTCCGAAAAACCGGAGAGGGCCACTATCAGATCATCAGCGGCGAACGCCGGTTCAGGGCGGCCCGGATGACCGGGATGGACCTCATTCCCGCCTATGTACGGGATACGGACGACCAGGGGATGCTCGAGATGGCCATCGTCGAGAATATCCAGCGATCGGACCTCGATCCGATTGAAATTTCCATGAGCTACCAGCGCCTGATGGAGGAATGCAGCCTCACCCAGGAGCAACTGGCCTCCCGCGTCGGAAAGAAAAGGGCGTCCGTCGCCAATTACCTGCGGCTTCTGAAACTGCCGGCAAAGGTCCAGCACGACATCAAGGTCGGACTGGTCAGCGTCGGACATGCGAAGGTGCTCCTCGGCGTCGATGAACCAGCCCTGCAGGAGGCGCTCTGCGATGCGATCATAAAGAACGGACTATCCGTCCGTCAGCTCGAAGAACGGGTCAGGGCCCTCTACGCCGAGCCCAAACGGAAGAGAGAGCAGCAGCTCCCGGATTTCTATTACCGGATCCTGGAGAATGTCGGGAAATACTTCGGCGACAATATCTCACTCAAGCGGGGCGAGAACGGGAAGGGTTCCCTGACGATCCGTTTCAACTCCGACGAAGAAATGCAGCGTTTCCTCAAAGCATTCGAAGACAAGACGGAACAGGATGCGTAACTTTCTGATCCATATTGTTCTGATCCTTTTCGCACTGGCTTTTCTCCCTACGCGGGCGAACGGCCAGTTCAAGAAGGACGCCTTTTCGCAGACCTACGCCAACCCCAACGATACGACCCAGCGCGATTCGATCGACACGATGTTCTCCTTCAAGGAATTCTTCGGAGGCGTCGCCCATAAACGGAACGTAAGGATCGGCTCCCTGTTCGGCGGATCGACCGTCTTCATCGGTTCCCAGCAGATCCACAACAAGCAATACTGGAAGCTTCCGATCGTCTACGGCGGGATCGGCGCCGGTATCGGAACCGGATTTTACTTCCGGTCCAAATACAATGCTTCGGTCTCGGCTTACGAGGAGGCTTATGCAGCCGACCCGGAGACGACGATCACCATCAACGAGAACTACAAGACTTACAGCACGCTCGGCTTCGTCGGAGCAGGACTGGTCTGGTGGGGCACATTGATGGACGGTACGATCAACTACAAGAAAGGCGATCCCTCGCAGCATCCCGGCCGGGCGACCATCTACTCGCTCCTCCTCCCGGGACTCGGACAGATCTACAACCAGGAATACTGGAAAGTACCGCTATACTGGGGTCTTATGGCCGGCTCCATCCACTTCTACAACGTCAACAACACAAACTACCGACGCTATAAACGGGTCCATAACGAGGCTACCGATCCCGAGATTGCCTATACGGGACCGATTACGGCTGAGAACGCTCTCTATTACAGGGACGTCTTCCGACGCTACCGGGACTGGTCGATCGCTGCGATTCTGCTCTCTTATTTCATCCAGGTGATCGACGCCAACGTATTCTCGTACATGATGGACTTCCAGGTCTCCGACGATCTTTCGATGGACCTGCAGCCAACCTTTATTCTCCCTGATACCGGATATGCTACGCTCTACGGCTCCCCTGCCGTCGGCATGCGCCTAGGGTTCCGGTTTTAACACATCCGATTATGAATTTCAGAAAGATACTCTTCGCCGCATCACTTCTTCTCTGTCTGGTCCAGCCCGTCCCGGCCCAGGACCATTTCAAAAGCAGGAAACAGCTGATCCGGGAAAATGAACTGCTCCGGCAGCGGATCAAGGATCTTGAGGACGAGATCGAATGGTATAAAAACGACATCAACGAGAAAGACAGTCTCCGAAAGGAACTGATTACCCTCTTCCAGGAAAATGAAAACAAGGTGGCGGAAGAGTTCGAACCGGCCCCGTACACGGCGGAAATGACCGACAGCCTCCTGAGCGTCTGGTATCTCCACCGTGAAAACCGCCAGCTCGGAGAAGAAGAGCCGTTCAATGTCGACAGTGTCTCATTCACGACCGATGTCCCGGACAGCGTTCTGATCGGAAGGCTCTCCAGGATGAATTCATTCATGACACTCCCCTACAACGAGACGGTCAAGAACTGCATGATTCTCTATTCCGAGAAGATGCCGAAGAAGATGTGTAACATGCTGGGTCTGTCCGGCTACTATTTCCCTATTTTCGAAGAGACTTTCCGCAAATACAACCTCCCGCTCGAACTGAAATACGTCGCCATCATCGAATCTGCCCTCAATCCGACGGCTGTTTCCCGGGTCGGCGCAACCGGCATGTGGCAGTTCATGTATAAGACCGCCAAGAGCTACGGATTGGAGATCAACTCGTATGTAGATGAGCGACGGGATCCTTTCGCCTCCGTCGACGCGGCCGCCCGTTACCTCCGGGACGCTTACAAGATCTTCGGAGACTGGAACCTTGCGATCTCGTCCTACAACTGCGGCTCCGGAAATGTCAATAAAGCGATCAAACGCGCGGGCGGAAAGACCGATTTCTGGTCGATCTATCCGTATCTTCCGAAAGAGACGAGAGGATATGTTCCGCTTATGGTCGGAGCGATGTACGCGTCCAATTACGCCAAAGAATACGGGTTGGAACCGACGCCGACCATGCTCCCGGCCAGGGTCGATACCTTCTATATCAAAAAGAACCTCCATTTCCGGCAGATCAGTGAAGTAATCGGCATTCCGATCGACGATCTCCGCGACCTGAACCCCCAGTATTACCAGGATATCATTCCGGGGAATCAGGGAGAGTACATCCTCCGGCTTCCCTACCACTACAGTTCCGATTTCCTGGAAATGCAGGACTCGATCTACCGCTACAAGGCCGGAGAGGTCTTCGTCTCCAGAATCGAGGTAGACCGGTATGGCCGGCCGACCGATCATTCCAGAAACGGGGGTGACGTTTCTTCCGGACGGAACGCTTCTCAGGGAAGCGGAGAGTGGGTCTATTATAAAGTAAGGAGCGGAGATACGCTCGGTAAGATTGCATCCCGCAACAGAGTATCCGTCAGGCAGTTACAAAACTGGAACGGATTGCGCGGGTCCAACATCCGAGCCGGTCAGAGACTCAAGGTCGGACGGCGGAGCGGTTCTTATGCCAATGTTTCCGGCTCCTCATCAGCCAAGCCTTCCGGCTCCTCTTCTGGCGCTTCCTACACGACGTATACCGTCAAGAGCGGCGATACCCTCTACAAAATTGCCAAGCGGTATCCCGGCGTAACCGCCCAGGAAATCATGAAATACAACGGAATCGGGGAGAAACTCAGCATCGGGCAGAAAATCAAGATTCCGAAGCATTAGAAATCAAACCGCGACTGGATCCGAAGCTCGGCTTTGCCGGGCTTTTTTTCGACCTGCCAGGGCGTAGCCATCCATCCGGCCTTCCCGTACAGGCGGAGCCGCCCTCGCCCAAACCGGATCTCACAAGTTCCATAGGCCGAGAGCGAGAATCCTCTTCCCCAATAAGCCGGGACGGAGAAAAGGCCCGGCAGATCACGCTCGTAACAATACAGACGGACATTCCAGGAATCCGCCCGAAAGAGCGTTCCCCGGCCCCAAAAAGAGAATGTCCCGGTCTTCCTGCCTGCCTCTGCATAGGCCAGGATGCCCAGCGATTCAGCCGCAGCTGCATGGATACGTAATTTCGCAGTCCACAGGGACGTTTCTCTCACCGCTTCGGAGCGGAAATCGATCCGCCGTCCGGGGCTGTAATTGCGGAACCTGCCGACTGTCCGGATCGTGAGCGTATACACATCCGTTATCCGGCAGGTCCATTCCGCCGCCCCCTGCAGTTGTCTCCGGGAGGGATTTCGGACGGGTTCGGGGAGCAAGGAGCCTTCCAGGGTTGCAGAGAGCGTATTCCGCCGGTCCCTGTACTCCCCTCCCGTCGAGACGCTGTAGCTTCCGTACCGCTTGCCGGAATAACCGGTCGGGACAGCCCGGAAACGGAATCCCGCTTTCCCGTTTTCCCCGACCGGGAAAAGGGCTCCGCCGACACCGGCCAGGGTGCGGGCCGCCCCGCCGTAGGCCACCTCGCCGAAAAGATGAATCGTCCGGATGCTCCATCGCACGTCCCCGGAGACCTGCATGGGATCCCCTTTCGGTCCCCAGACCGTTACGCCCACCCCACCGCTACGGAACAGGCGGGACAGGTGGGCGGCGATGCCCTGAGGGGAGACAAGCGGCAGGGACAGGGCATATTTCCATGGACCAGAAGATCCGTCGTACGAGAGTCCCCGGAAGGTCCCAAGTCCCGACCAGGAAGAGGAGGCAACGATACCGCCCGGGCGTTTGGAAAATCCGGAAAGCGAGGTCGGCGAAGTCAGATCCAGTCCGCTCCACAGGCAGAGTCCCTGGCCGTACCGGGCATGGAAATCGCCGAGGACAAGCCGTCCGGCACGGCCTGCCAATGACAGGGAAAATGATCCCCCCTCCTCACCGCCTGCCGTCCTTCGGAAAGCCACATTCAGTCCCTTCCCCGGCCCCCAGACCCTCGAATACCGTGCTCCCCAAAGTCCCTGAATGGACGACTTATACTGGACGCCACCCCTCAAGAAAAGGGTTCGTTTCCTGGAAAGGGAGTCCGACGCTCCCGAAGGAGCAAAAGAAAGAAAGGGACGGAGCGCCCGGGCGGATTCCGGATTGAATCCGTCGATCAGCGCCAGTTCCGCCTCCGAAAGAATCTCGCCATACCTCATCCTGTAATCGACAAGGGATGCCGCTTGGAAGGGGGTCATCAGGCCCGTCTCGAAGAGGCGCTCCGCCGATGCGGTATTGATCCGGACTGGATGACGGGAGAGCGATTCATAATAGGCAAGGACTGATTCGTCAAGTTCAGACGCATCGGAGAGTCCGGTCAGATAAAGGACAGAGGGAAGGAGGCTTTCCTGGGCGGAGAGGATCGCCGCCCGGAAGCATACGATCCATAGGAGGAGTATCTTTTTCATAGCAGTCTTTTCACCTAAAATAAGGATTTGTTCCTTCAGGATGCGATTTTTGACTGGTTTCACTATGATTTTTTATCTTTTTTATCGAAATTTGCGTATTAAATATTCGCCTCATGGAAAAAATTCAAGTTCACGAAAAGACCTTCCGGCTTTGCATTCCTTATGAGAAGATTGAAAAAGCCATCGATGCGGTCGCAGATAAACTCAACCGCGACTACAAGGACAAAAAGGGATCGAACGCCTTCCTGTGCATTCTGAACGGTTCGATCATGTTTACGGCTGAACTGATGAAGCGGAGCCGGTTCGATGCGGAACTCCTGACCATGAAGATTTCCTCCTATGAAGGCACAACCTCTACCGGCGTGATCCGCGAGGTGATCGGCCTATCCGGAGAAGTCGCCGGCAAGAATATCATCATCGTGGAAGACATCGTCGACTCCGGCAATACGATAGAAGTCATCTATAACGACCTCAAGGCAAAGGGTGCCGCCGACGTTAAAGTCTGTACGATGCTTTCCAAGCCCGGCTGCTACAAGAAAGACATTCCGCTCGACTACGTCGCGATGGAGATCCCGGATGATTTCGTCGTCGGTTTCGGTCTCGACTACAACGAACTCGGGCGCAATTACAAAGACATTTATATCCTCGACGAATAATATGAAATATTACATCCTCTTTGGCCCTCCGGGAGCCGGTAAAGGCACCCAGGCCAGCGCAATGGTCGAAAAATTCAACCTCTGCCACCTCTCTACCGGCGAACTCCTCCGCAGCGAGATCGCCGCAGGAACCCAGCTCGGACTCCAGGCAAAGGCTCTCATAGAAGCAGGCTCCCTCGTTCCTGACGAAGTTGTCGAAGGAATGATCGAATCGAAATTCAAGTCTGTCCAAGGAGTAGACGGTTTCCTCCTCGACGGTTTTCCGCGCACGATTGCCCAGGCAGAAGCCCTTGATTCCATGCTTGACAAAAACGGAGAAAAGGTAACGGCCGTCGTATCCATCATGATCCCGGACGAGATGATCATGGAACGAATCCGCCACCGCGCTTCGATCGAGGGCCGTGCAGACGATGCCAAGGAAGAGGTCGTTGCAAACCGTATCAAGACCTACCACGACAAGACGGAACCGCTCGTCGACTTCTACAAGGCAACGGACCGGTATCATGAAATCGACGGTGTCGGCACGATCGACGAAGTCCGCAGCCGCATCTTCGAAACGATGGAAAAATTCTAAGATGAAAAAAGCCATTCCCTTTTTTGTGACCGCAGGGATTCTTGCGGTCCTTTTGGCAGCGAATCCTGTCAAGATAATTACGATTGATACGACAAACCTCGTCAAGAATGTATGGGGTTACAATGGCCTCACTCCGGTCAGCATAACCCTGACCAACGGAAAGATTACTGAAATCGTTCCGCTGAAAAACGATGAGGATCCGCTCTATTTCAAGATGGTAACCGAGAGCGGTCTCTTTACGAAACTGAACGGAAAAACGCCGGAAGAGGCACTGAAAGTCAATCTTGACGCTGTCTCCGGTGCGACCTATTCTTCCGAAGGAATCATAAAGAATATCCGCGCCGGCCTGAAAGCCGCCGCGGATTCCGTCAAAGTCCGGTAGGACAGACACAGAACCAGGGGACTTTTATCCTGAAACCTATGCCACCCTCGGCACTATAAGAGGGAGGGGCCCTTTAGGGAGGGGCCGCGAAGCGGCGGTTTCAGGATGATAAGTCCCCTGGTTCTGCGTACTACTGCTCGATATCGAGCGATGCTTTGAATATCTTGCCGGTAAAGAGGAACGGGGAAGAATAGTCATCATTGACCGGCACACCCCACTGGCGACCGACCTGGATGGCATTCAGTTTCCCCGGCATGTTCATCTTCACAGACAGTTCCTTCTGACCGACCGGAACGTCATCGATCGACAGGAAGACCGTTGAACGTTTCCCTTTGTGTTCAACCTTGACCTTAACGACCGATGAACCCTTTGGAAGCGGCCGGTCTGCAACCAGTTTCTCACCATCGGACGTAGCATAGACCAGTTGTCCGTCCATCGTATAAAGTGCAAACTGATGCTGGGAAACCAGAATTCCGCTGGGATGCTCCCCTGCCTCGTCGATGAAGACGGAAAGCGTATACGGCTTCCCCTGGGTTCCGTCAAAGAAGGGATATTCTCCCCAGCCTCGGGCGCCGGTATAGACGTCATAATGGGCCCGCTGCAGGTTCGGGTAATGCTCGGGATCCGCATTCTTGCCGTCTTTCAAGGGGAAGACATTGTTCCGGACAGCCTCTTTTTCAAATTCAGCCAAAAGCTCTTTGACCTTCTTCGGATACTTCTTGGCCAGATCGCGGCTTTCGTTGAAATCCTCCTTCAGGTTATACAGACGTACCTCGGTATCCGGATAGATATTCTTCCGAAGTCCATTGACGGCTCCGTTCGGGAATTCAACTTTCCAACCATCCTTATATAGGGCATAGGATGTGTTCAGTTCATAATACTGAAGCTTTTTGCGGTCTTCGACATGGTTGTCAGGCGAAGTGACGGCATAGGCAAAACTGGTCCCGTCAACCGGGGTCTGCGGATACCCGTTGATCACCTCCGGAACCGAGCTTTGGGTCAGTTCGACCGTCGTCGGGAAAATATCCGTCACGTGCGTGTATTGGGTGCGGATACCGCCTGTTTCCTTGATCCCGGCAGGATAGTAGACAATCAGTCCGTCATGGGTACCGCCCTCGTAATCAGCCCATTTCTTATAGTAACGGAAAGGCGTGTTGCAGGCCTGTGCCCAACCGGTGTTATAGAAAGGCTGGGTACGCTCGTCGCCGTAGTGGTCATACTTAGCCAATTCCGCAGCAATAAAATCCTGCTCCTCCTTCGGAGAGAGTTCACGGCCGCCGGTACGTCCTCCTTCGCCGGATGCACCGTTATCGCCCATCGCAATAATAATCAAAGAATTGTCGAGTTCTCCGATTCGTCGGAGGAAATCCACGATCCGGCCGATCTCATAGTCTGCCTCGCTCATGAACCCGGCGAATACTTCCATCTGACGGGCATAGAGCTTCCGTTCATCGGCGCTGAGCGCATTCCAATCTTGGACGTCTGCATTCGTAATAGGAAGTTCCACATTCTTCGGGACGATACCCATCTCTTTCTGCCGGCGGAGCGTTTCCTTGGCGTACTCGCTCCAACCGCTGTCGAAACGGCCATGATACATGTCGATCCATTCTTTCGAAGCATGGAAAGGGGTATGGGCCGTACCTGGAGCGAAATAAAGGAAGAAAGGTTGCTCAGGTGCGGCGGCCTTCTGGTCGGCGATATAATTAATCGCCTCGTCTGCCATCCGGACGATGAAAGGGCGGCCCTGCGGATCCTCCGGTTCACGGTGGGTGTCCCGATAGACAAGCGGATGCCACTGGTCACCGGCCCCGGAAGAAGCATTGAAACCATAATAATGGTCAAAGCCGCGTCCGGTCGGCCAGCGGTTGAACGGTCCCGCGTTGGTACTGTTCTCTGCCGGAGCCAAATTGTACTTTCCGACACAGAATGTCGCATAACCGTTATCACGGAGAATCTCCGCCATGGTACCGTTTTCCATCGGGAGATAGGTATCATATCCCGGCGCTCCATACTTGTCATCGTTGAAGCGTCCCATATGGTTGGCATGATGGTTCCGGCCGGTAATCAGGCATGCGCGGGTTGCGGCGCTGATAGCAGCCGTATGGAAATTATTAAATCGTAACCCATTGGCTGCCAGATAGTCCATTGTCGGCATCTCAATTAACCCTCCAAATGCGGAACTAGTGCCGAATCCCGTGTCGTCCAGGATGATCCAGACAACGTTCGGGGAGCCGGGACGGGCGACAGGATTGTGCCTCGGATAGGCCGTCTGGGTTTCCGCGACGGTCCGTCCGATCTTTCCGGTAAACTCCGGAACGGGACTGTACTGGGCAAGTGCGGGATTGGCAGCCAGAAGGGCGCCTCCGGCTGCGAGGCCGGTCATCAGTCTATTTCTATTTTCCATTTTCAGGATATTTTATTTTCAAATTGAATTTCGGATTGTCGATGGCGCATTTCTCATGGCTCTCCCGGACCGCATCCCACATCGCTGCAACGATATCGGGATGCTCGGCAGCGAGGTCCTTCGACTCGCGGGGATCCTCGGCAAGGTTATAGAGTTCCATCACGTTGTTGCCCTTTCCGGCTTTCTGGAGCAGGCCTTTCCACTCTCCCATACGGACGGCTACCCAGCCCTTCGCTCCCGGGAATTCCCAGTAAAGGTACGGATGCTCCTGCTGTTTCTTCGGCTTTCCGCAAAGGATCGGAGCAAAAGAAATACCGTCATTCTCAGGCGCTTCCACTCCTGCAAGCTCCGCGAAAGTCGGCATCAGGTCGGCGAATCCGGCAATATGCCCGGTCTTGGTCGGTTTGAGACGGTCTCCCCAGGCAACGACAAACGGCATGCGGATACCGCCTTCATGCAGCGAACTCTTGCCCCAACCGGCGGCGCAGCTGAACGGACCGCCGCTCTGGAAATACTCCATCGGGGAATTTCCGTTGTGAGCCGGGCCGTTGTCGGACGTAACGATAAAGACCGTATTCTCCCAGATTCCCAGTTCCTTCAGCTTGGCGACCAGTTTTCCGACCTGGGTATCGATATGGGTCACCATCGCGGCATAGGTAGCCAGCGGATAACGGTTCGGAAGGTACATGCCACCGTCCGTGCAAGGCTTTTCGTCTCCGAGCTTGTTGACATAGTACATGACCTCTTCCTCGGGAGCCTGGACCGCGCTATGCGGGACCGTCGTCGTCCACATCGCGAAGAAAGGCCCTCCGGCATTGTCTACAACGAATTTCTCCAGCTTGTCGTACATCAGGTCGCAACTGTAATACTTTCCATTATATTGGCGGTAGTTGGCGATATCGTTCGGATCAAGGCCCTCCGGCAGGGGTTCTCCCTGCATGACCAGTTCATTGCCCGTTTCGATCTCCTTGTCATTCTCCCAGAGGGTCGTCGGGTAGTACGAATGGGCCAGGGCCTGGCAGTTGAAGCCATAGAAATAGTCAAAGCCCATCTTGTTCGGCGTCGATTCACTCTCGGGGAAACCGAGTCCCCACTTCCCTACCAGGGCGGTCTTGTAGCCGGCCTTCTGCATCATCGCAGCGATGGTTTCGGTACCGGGGAGAAGCGGCTGCTGGCCCTGCTGGTCCGGATGGAGGAAAATACCGTTCCATCCGAGATTATCCCCTTCTTCCGGCTGGTAGCGCTCCTGGTTGTTCCGGATCTGGCTGTGGCCCATGTGCCTGCCCGTCATGATGCAGCACCGGGAGGGGGCCGAAAGAGGAGCTGCGGAGTACATGTCCGTAAAGAGAATTCCCTGGGATGCCAGGGCGTCGATGTTCGGCGTCTCGATCTTCTCCTGTCCATAGCAACCGAGGTCGCCGTAGCCAAGGTCGTCGAACATCAGGTAGATGATATTGGGCCTGGGGGCTGCGGTTTTTCCGCCAGCACATCCGGATGCCGCTGCAGCGGCGGCAGCCGCCAATAGTACTTTGCTTGTTTTCATATTCATAGGGTTTCAAACATTATTGCATTAAAAAGTCACGCCAAAGCCGATTTCAAGCACTGGGGAACGGAAACGGATCGCCGACACGCCGGCAAGGACCGACATATGGCGCCAGGTCAGGATGATCCCGGCATCGGTGCAGATTCCCTGCGGGGATAGATCCGAAACGGACGCCCAGTCGCCGGAAACATCCTCCCAGAAGACTATCCTTCGTCCGTATCCGGCTCCCGCGTAGCATTCCAGCCAGGATAGCGGGGCATAGAGGATACCCGCCGCCATAGAGGACCGGGAATGGGCTTCTTTGCCGGAAGTCCATATATACCCGCCATCTGCAGTCCTGCCATCCGAAAAGCAGGAATAACTCTCCCGGAGTCGGGAGGGCGTCAGGCTTCCCTTTACAAAGCCGCCGACCTTATCCGCCCGGACCCGCAGCATCAAACCGGCCAATCCGTCGGGAATACCGCCATAAAGGAACAGCCCGGTATGGACTTCGGGGACCGTTCGTAATGGGGCCGCCGAACGGTAGGGCATGATCCTTTCCGGTAACGAACAGGCATGGACCGGGAGCCGGCCGCGGATAACGGAGGGGAAAGGACCTTCCAGCAGCGGAGTACGAACCGGGGAAAAAGCCGCCGTATAACGGAGCCGGATGCGCTCGAAACGGGCAGCCTGGGACGGAGTCATTGCATTCCCCGCTTCCTGAAGGGTCGAACGGAGCAGACTCAGTTCGGAAAGCAGGTCCATTATTGCACCCTGCGGAACCGGTTCTCCGGCGACTGCTTGCTGCCGGAGATCGATACAACGCTCACATATCACCTCGTACCGGTCCAGCGCACGATCCAGTTTCCTGTCCTGGGCAACCGTAAGGTTGAACGAAAAGACAAGAAACCCCAAACCGGCTAGACGCAATAATCGGATCATATCATACAAAATTAGCAAATAAATGCTAACTTTGAATGAATTATCTACGCCAATATGGAAGAAAACTCCGCCTTTTTTACCGCGCCCGACCCCATCGCTCCGGAAGTGCCGCCCACACCTGTCCTGATCCACAGCTCAGAGCACGGTTTCTGCGACATCTTCCGCATCGACAGAGGCGGCCGCTTCAGGGCGCTCAAATGTCTCAAGCCGGAGTTTCGGGGAAACATGCTATACGAAAGCCTGCTGCGAAAAGAATTCGAAATCGGCTACTCCCTCTCCCACCCCCACATCTGCGAGTACTATTCGCTCCTTCCCGTCAATGGACTCGGGAACTGCATCGAGATGGAATGGGTCGACGGAAGGACACTCGAATCGGTTATTACCCAGGAAAAGCCTGATCCTGTCCTCTGTGACAAAATCCTGGACGAGATCTGCGATGCTCTTTCCTATACCCACTCCAAGCAGGTCCTTCACCGTGACCTAAAGCCATCTAACATTCTTGTTACCTATACAAACAATAATGTTAAACTCATTGATTTTGGGCTATCTGACTCGGATACGCACTCGATTTTGAAGGCTCCGGCCGGGACAATAAACTATACCGCTCCAGAGATTCTGGAGGGTAGAAAAGCGGAGGTAAGAAGTGACATTTATTCGTTTGGGCTGATCATGTACCGTCTGACGAAAAAGCACCGCGCGGTCGCCCGGAAATGCAGCGAAACGAAACCAGGCAAGCGTTACGCATCCATGGCCGAAGTAAAAAAGGCGATCCACAGTAACGGCCCGCTTCTCTCCGGGGTTTTGTTCATTCTCCTGATTGCCGCCATGGCCCTGATCCCCTATATGGACACAATTAAAGGATGGTTCCGGCGCGCGCCCGTTCCCCCTGAAGTATCAGCCGCTCCCGTACCTGTACCGGACACGGCAATCTCGCCGAAAGACACGCTTCAGATCCCCGTTCAGACACGTACAACTCCCCCCGGACCGGTAAAGAAAGAGAAAACGGCGACAAAACTGCAGCCCGATAAAGAAAAGGATGTCAGTCCGGAAATGATTGACGAACTTTTCCGCCAGGCTACCGACCTATTCGATTGAGAGATAATTCAGTCCTTCCTTTTTTCCCGCCACATAGGAGGGAGTCCACTCCCCGCCTCTGAGAATCCGGTCGACGAACATCGGATACCCCATCATAAACTGCGACACCGTAAATTCATCCCCGACCATCAATTTCGAGTGCTCATTGCCCACCACCCGGAATCTGCAATCCCCAAGACAGGTCAGGGTCACCAGACGGTCCGGAGCCCATCCGATCGTTACTTTTACCCCTTCTGGCAATTCGTCACAGGAAACGAAGCGAGTTGTGAAAAAGCCGGACTCAAAAGCCGGATCTTCACGGAGTTTCTTCCTGAAATCGGCAAAGGAGGCATAGCCCAGATATCGGCAGAGCACGTCCAGGGTTGCAACCCTCGGTGCCGGATGGAGCGAAACATAGCCCCAAAGCCGTTTCAAGGTCGAAGAGGAGACAAACTCTCCGATTTCCCGCTCTATCGTCACGGAGAGAGCCTCAAAGTCGGTAGAAGTATTGATGCTGCGTCCATACTTCTCCTCAACACGGCGGAGAAGATAAACAAGTTCGGGGATCTGGCGGTTATCTGCTTTCATCTTACTTGGATTACTGTTTTATCGGGGATATGATCGGTGCTCCGGCCGGTCGTTACGCCCTGGATCGTCTGTCCCTTTGCGACCCAGAGGGTCTGCAGGAGATTATTCCCGTCAGGCCCGTTCATCGGAGAGCAGTATAGCCCCGTTATATCGTCACCGTTCGGTCCCTTAAGTAAGGGATTCCGGGAAACATCCAAAGAGGTCAGGAGATTGTCTTTACAAACGAGCCAGCGAAGCTTCGGATTATGGGAGAGGTCCAGTTCTTTCAGTCCGTTGCCGGAGCAGTTCAGTTCCCCGACTTCCTGATTCCTCGAAAGGTCAATCTCCACAATCCGGCAAAACTCGAAATAGAGATAAATGAGTCTCCGATTGGCGGAAAGGTCCAGTCGGTCAAGTTGGTTATGGTCGCACCGGAGATCCACCAGTTCAGGATTCCGGGAAACGTCCAAAGACTTCAGCCCTGTATAAGCACAGTACAACGTTCGCAGCATAGGATTCTTTGTCAGGTCCAGGGAATAGAGTGGATTACCCGCACAATAGACTTCGCGCAGCCGGGGATTACCTGAAAGGTCCAGCGACGACAGCGAATTATTCTGGCATTCGAGACACGTCAGGTTCGGCATCTTCCGGAGATCCAATTCCCGGAGTTGGCATTCGTGACAAAGCAGCCTTTCCAAACCGCCAAGGTTCGAAGCATCCAGAGAGCCCAATGGATTGTCTGTGACAACCAACTCTTTAAGATGATCCAGACCAGACAGATCGAGCCTTGTGATACCATTACTCTGGCAATCCAGATCTTCCAGGCCAGGGCACATGGAAACATCCAGATCGCTCATCCCGCACCACCCGATTCTCAAGGACTTGAGTTGTGGGTTTTTATGAAGATCCGACACGCCGGAAACCGAGGCTCCGACATCGAGCTTTTCCAGATTCGGACACCCGGAAACATCAATGGGCCTCCGGATATCTGTTTGATTGAAATCCAGATGGATTTCGCGGAGTTCAGGATTATTGGATAAGTCCGGCAGGATGCCTCTGCCGTGGCTCACATTGAAGATCCGGAGGTTCGGACATGCGCTGACATCAGGATATTTAAGATAGCACATCGAAAGATGAACTTCTTCAAGGAGAGGATTCTGGCTTAAATCAAGTGTGCCGCTTCCCGTCTCTCCTATCCCGCTGTTGCTCGAAAGATCAAGTACGACTAATTTCGGATTATGCGAAACATCGACTTTCTTCAGCGTCCCGATCGGCCCGATGCATTCGTCCCAGTGGTAATGCTTGCTGAGATAGTAATAAGGGCGGTTCAGTACAGTCGTGCTGATCCAGTCCCCGGCACAGCGGAGATACTCCAGGTTCGGCATGAACTCAATACCTTGCAGGGAGGTAATGTTCCATTCATTCGAGGTCATGTCGATCTTTCGGACTTCCTCCGCCTCTTCCAGCGAGATATCACCGTCCTTATCCGAATCGAAAAGGGATAGAAGCCAGCCCTTGAAAGCCGGATCTTCAAACTGAATCTTCCCGCCTGGGGCATCCTTATAGCGGACAACAATCTTCGCCGAGGCCGGGACATTCTCTTCCGAGCGGTTCTGAGTAATACCTTCAATCTTCTGATCCTCAGAGACATATAGTTTATTCAGAGAAGCCATGGGAGCACAGTCCACGATTTCCAGAAGCGGCAGCATGCTGATATCCAGTTCACTGAACCGGCACCGCCAGCATTTCAATTCGTAGAGATTGTCGCAGGGGGTAAGGTCCAAAGAAGCAATATCCGTCTCGAAACAATCCAGCCAACGGAGTTTGTGATTTGCGCTGAGATCAAGAGAAGTAAGTGACGTACCATATACCCCGAGCCAGTCCAGATTGGGATTCCCGGAGAGATCCAACGTCTTGATCGGAAGATTGGCAAGATTCAGACAAAACAATCTGGGACAATTCGTCACATCAAGTTCCGTGATGCGATTATCTCCAATTTCTATACTTTCCATCCATGGACATTGCGTAAAATCAAGGGAAGAAAAGTCATTCATCCAGGCCTGAATAAAGCGCAGGAAGGGAAGAAAGGCCAGATCCAGTTCCGAAAGCATGTTCCGGGAGCAGATCAAAACCTCCATCCGTGAAGATTCCGGAAGGACAAGCGTTCGGATCATATTCCCGTCGCACCGGAGGTATCGGAGCCTGGAATGGACGCTGATATCAAGGGACTGCAGGAGCCCCGGATGCCCATCGTAAGCATAGACATCGAAATCGGGCTCAACTCCCGCGCAGATCAGCGTATCAAGGTTTCTGAAATACTCGATTCCCTGCAGCGAAGCAATCTCTTTGGTACAAACCGCTATCGTCCTGACAGCCAATGCCTCGGAGAGCGAGATTTCCGAATCCCCGTCGGTATCGAAATGCTCTGTCAGGTACATCTTGAAGACCGGATCGGCTATCTCAGCCCGCTCCTCCGGAGGAAGCGGCGGCAGCGGATCCGTCGTAAAACGGGCCGTCTCGCTGCGGATTTCTTCCTCCCCGGCAGCGGCGAAGGCATACCACTCGTATGTCGTTCCGGGTTCGAGACCGGTCAGGTCCATCTCGAAAGACACTCCCTGCAACTTGCACTCTTCTCTTATCAATTCCCTGCCCTTCAATCCCCACGCAAAACCGCAGTGTTCCGCCCGGTAGTCAGACAATTCACAGACCAAATGCGCCTCCCTCACTTCCGCCATCGCCTCCGCCCGCACAATCTCAGGAGGCACGAACTCTCCGCTCCCCGTCTCCCTTACGCAGGATAACAGGAAAAGCATGAGTAGAAGATATGGACGTTTAACTCTCATCGTCAATCCTGTTTGCGTAACCATTCCGCCATGAACCGGTCATAAACGATATAACCATCCGTATCTTTATAGACCTGTTCATCATCCACAAGGCGCTTCAGCGCTCCTTTTACGCTACTGGTCGCATTCAGCCCGTATTTGCTGATGAACCCGCCGGAAAGGATGAGACTAACCTTTCCCTCTTTCGCTATGGCCTTCAGAAGATTTCTCTGTCCTTTTGTGTATGAGCGAAGTAGGGTTTGATAATAATACTCGTTTTCGTCAAGTATCTCCTGAACCGCCTTCCCCAAAGAAACCTGATCGACGACCCCTCCTGACTGCATAAATATCTTGTTCAAGACACGCTGGATATACCAGGTATGTCCCGCGAACCGGTCATACAGGTCCATGAAAACGTCCTCCGGAAGAGAGCGTCCCTGCTTCGTGAAAAAACGGGCTGCAAACGGATAATAATCGGCAGAAGCAATGGGGCCGATATGCTCAAATGCCGTACTCGCATAAAAGGGGCGCTTGGCAGAAACATACATTTCTGAGAGCATGTGCTGATTACTGCCGGAAAAGATGAAATTCGCATTCTGCATAAACTGGATCTTCGAACGAAGGACCGCTTCGACATTCTTTTCCGGATACTGGGCAATCTGCTGGAACTCATCAAAAGCGACATAGCAGTGTCTGCCACAATTCCCAATATAATCCAACAGCTGTTCCACTGTGTTCTCCTCTTCGCCTGGAGCTATATCCACAGAGACTCTCGGATCTCCCGTGAGGGGATCAAACGACAGGGTCGGACGGATTCTCGATAAAAGCATCGTCGCTTTTTTAAGGATCCGAGCAGGTTTCGAGTCGAGCCGCTCCATGAGGGCTACAGAGAAAGCCCGTGCGAACCCAGAAAGGGAATCCGTCGGCATCAGATCAACATAGACAGTCATCGCTTCAGGATCTTCTTTATGAATCTGGTCGAATACATGGTGAATCAGTCCCGTCTTACCCATCCTTCTCGGGGAAATCAGCGTCACATTGTTCCCGTTCTTCAAATACCGCTTCAAGGCTGCACTCTCCTGCACCCTATCACAGAAATACTCCGGTCCCGCATAACCGGCAACAATGAATGGATTATCAATTCTCTCTTTCATAATTCAATCTTGCTAATTTTGCGTTGCGTAAAGTCCGCAACGCAAAATTAGCAAAACAAAATCATTTATGCAACCCTAATGAATTGTGATGATATTCATTACAACTAAAGGTCTCTTTAGGACTTGATCACTGCTGAATCGGTCTGATAACAAAGCCGGAAGCATGATTGCCGTCAGGACTTTTTGGGTTGATTTGATCTGACATCATGTAGAAATAATAACTTTTTCCACTGTTATTAGACGGTTGGGAAGTCCAGTAATGCCCTCTTTTCGAAACATACTGCAATGTTCCCTCAGAAAATTTCAATCTACCACATGCGGGGAAAAACAAAGCACATGACTGAGTCTTGTCGGTCCAGAAATGCCATCCCTTGGAGAACGATCCCACAACATTTGCACGGCTTGATGACACACCGCCTGTTATTCCATCCCCGGAAACTGTTGCTCCTGTAAAAGTTCCGGAAGGAGGTACGAGATAATTAGCCGGGCTCGGGTCATATATAGTTTTAACTGGCAGATTGTAGCTGAGACTTGTTTCCGTATTACCAGCATCCCACAAATTATAGCCTCGATTCTGATTAATAATGCTGAACCATGAACCAGAATATCGATAAAAAATCCCGGGATTCCTTATCGCAGTTCCCAAATCCACTTGGCCGGCATAGTTTTTCTGTATAGCATTCTTTCCATAACAAGTAACGTGACGGTTAGAATCCGTTCCGTCACTCGGCCATAAAGCATCCTTCCTTCCCCACTGATAATATGGACTATACCCATCCGATTCGAACAACACCACCCCATTTTGTTTGACGCACATGACAGCTGAGGCCTTTCCTTCTGTCTGTTTTAAGCGAACGAAAACAGCATGTTCAGGATAAGTGATTTGTTTGGCTGATCCAGAATGAATCCAGCCCAAATTAAATGGCATAATCCGATAGGAATAATTGTCTTCATGAGGGATAATAGTCACATCAGATTCTGAGGAATTAGGATAATTCACAGGAATATAGTTGGTTATCCATAAATGATAACTCCACATTACTTCTGAATGTTCATCCGTTATTGCAATAACCGCATTTCCTTGAGCGCTCCCTATTACATGGAACTGTAACCAATATAGATCATTATTTGAGTCATAAGAAATGGGTTGATCTGATAACACGAAGTCTGTTGTATTAATCACTTCGATAAGGTCATTTTTATCCTCCCATACGACGAAGGCAGATGTCGGGATACCAGGTTGTTTTCCCTCAACAGAGTTGCTCTTGTGCAAATAAGGAGATTCAATTGTCTGCTCACGGTAATCTTGAAAAACAATCCCGTAATCGGAGGAACTACCTTGATAGCTCTTTGGTCTGGGATTAAGCGAACCATTAACAATACCATTCCCCATAACAAGAGGTATTTTATAATACCCCGGACCATTAATGATGTAACTATTAGCACTTTCAACGATTACATCGCTGGTCATGTTCAAAGGATTAGACAGGTTGAAATATTGTGAAGTAGAAGATCCGCTTCCAAAAGTACTCGAAGCAATCTCCGTATTGACTTCTTGCGCATAATCTCCAATCGTTTCTTCTTGAGCAGATGATGCTGAACAAGTTATAGTCAAATGCTCTGGAGTCTCTGTCGCCCCCAGTCCTGAAAAAGGAATAGATTCAAGCCATTCGGGTTTTTCTATCTGATTGCTACACTCTGAATCAGAATAATAGCCTTCCACGACCCATTCAACCGGTATTTTGGAACTACCCTTTTCCTTATAACTCAAAACGGTTCCAGAATCGGACGTTCCACCTGAAAACGAAAAAGGAGTCGGATCTGTTGTCGAAATAAAATACGACCATACTTCTGAGGGGACTCCTATCTTATGGAAATAGGCTTTTTTGCATGCACTGACTGTAATCCAATTTCCGTTACTCTTCAAAGGAAGTTTCCTACTCGTACCATCTGCAAAACCTAGCTCCAAGGTTAATGATGACTGATTGACCGGCAGGCACAGAAAAGTAATTGTATATGGATCCTCACTAGTGAGTTGAACTCCTCCTTCCGGAAGGTCAATCTGTATTTCATTTGTCCCTTCAATAGATCCGACAGTAACCTGTCCTTCGGACGATATTTCAGCGGTCAATTTACCAGACAAAAAGGAATCTGTTTGTGTCGATGTGAGTTTCACCGTCAACAAGGCTGAAGAAAAAGCATCTGCAATTGACAACAAGGAGAACTCAAGGGACGTTACCAATGGCTTAAACACAAGATTAACAGGACCTTTTGAAGTGGCCTTGGTGAAAGCATACATATAAGCGAAATCCATATCCGGCTCCAAAGTATTACCTTTTAAAGTAACATTCTGTTTTAATGGAATATTGACCGATATTTTTGCTCCTGCGGATGAATTATCCATTTCAATTGGAATGGAAGGATACGAGGCATAAAAGAGATGAGGAAAAGTCTCCCCCCACAACATCTTTTCAGAAGATATTGGAAGGAGACTCGCTTTAGTAGCACCTTCACCTATAGGAGAAACACAATAATCTATAAACCTATTAGCTCCGGAATACATTGCTTGGGCACAGGAAACACGAACTTTATCAGTATCAAGCCAGTTAATCTTCTCGGACTTGGAAGAAGAAGTTATCGTTTGTCCATTTTCGTCTAACCCCGAATACTCAGAACGGGTCGCCTCAACATTTGCTGAAATGCCGAATACTATCTCATCTAAAACATCATTGCTCGGGGTTTCCGAAGTTTCTTTGCATCCAAAAGTTAATAGAGGGGCAACAAATAAGATTGCAATTGAGAAGTAATTGTACTGTCTTCTTTTCATAAACAATTAATTATTCACACCAATTCTGGTCAAGGGAACTGTCATCATAATAACCATCAATTATCTGGTTTTCAGTTTCGATGGTATACTCATTGGATAATATCGCTTTTTCTTCAACTAAGCATATAACCAAGCATGCCGGCTTTTCGTATCTATCCATCTGCATTCTTATTAATAACTCTAAATTTCTTTTTTTCCAGTCAACCAGAATACATATTCCAAACGCTCTGGAGTAGATCCTAGCTGATTTGCAAGATTTTGCATTTCACATAGGAAATCAGGGTAGAGACGATACTTATATTTTGCTACATTATTTAGATGAATGATTTCAGGACCTAGGACTTTCCCAATTCCTTCTCGGACAAATGTATCGTTGATTACAGCGGGGGCACCGGATATGGTCACATTCATAAAATAGAGGAGTTTAGAGAAAAAAGCCAAACTCACCCCATGGATTTGATTGAACATAGGAATAACATTTTCCAGATACTGAGTATTAGTCAGATGGTTATGCTCACGTAGGTACTGATATAAAGTTAGCAGCTGATTCCATTTTGCGAAAGCAGATGCACCAATTCCATGCATTCCAGTCGGGAATCCCCATAACAAAACCAGTTGAAGAAACCGTTCTGAATTTCTAGCTCTGAATACTCGTTCTCTATCAATCAAAACCATTGGGTCAACACCATACAATGATGAATTCAAACGAGATGCTATTGAACTATTAGTCTCAACATTGGCCCAGGAGCTTCTTCTAACGATGACTGGACACTGATCTGTTCTGGGATCAAGAACATGAATAAGAGCACGAATTCTTTCGATTGTTACCATTATATTGCAAGTTAAGATTTGCAAAATTATGCTGACACAACTATTAAATCAAGTTCATATTAGTTCATTCAATATCGCTCGCCAGATTTTCAATCATATGAGAGGATAAGATAATGAAACTATGACGCTAAATTGATATACGTCTAGTAGTAAATAACCAACTGTATAATGTAAAACATTATCGCAAAGAAAATTAGCTCGTTCTAGATACTACAGAGAAAATGAAGCGACTCTGAGCCGGTGATCCTACTTCTATGTTTTTGAAGACAGCGCCGTATCCATGATATCTTGCACCTTGCCCAAAAGCATTAATCGATCGGTATCATCTCGTTATATTTGGAAATTAATAGGATTTTTCCTATTATTGCAACATGATAATTACAACTTTAAACTATGAAATACCACGAATTAGAGCGAAAGCTGGCCAAGGCTGGTTGTCTCAATCTCCATGTAAAAGGGAGCCCACATCCTGTCTGGTACAGTCCGATAACGGGGAAAACATTTGTGACAGGCCACCACAAATCGGCTGAAGTAAGGCCGGGAACACTGAAAAGTATACTAGAACAATCCGGAATCAAATTTTAGAAATATGAAAAAAGTAAACGTTTATATCGAGTTGGCGGGGAATGGATACTCCGCATATATGGATAAGAACGATCTCGATTACGGGTTGATCGGAGAAGGAAAGACCGTCGACGAAACGATTGCTGACTTCAAATCCACATACGAGGCAATGCGTTCTTATTATCATTCAGTTAATAAACCATTTGAGGAAGCGGAATTCGTTTTTTACTACGATATCGCCAGTTTTTTGGAAGAGTATAGCAAGGCATTCAGCCTGGCGGGACTGGAGCGGATAACCGGTATCCGGCAAGCCCAGCTCGGTCACTATCTTCACGGACGAAGCAAACCTACCCGAAAAACAATTGCCAGAATCCAGAAAGGCATCCAGGCTTTTGCCGATAAATTGAGCTCTGTTCAGTTCGCATAATCATACTTCTTTTCCTATCTTTGCGAAAAAGATAGCCATGAAAAGAATTCTACTGCTGATAACCTTGATCCTGGCCTGCGGAGCGGTCGTCTCGTGCGGAGTGACGGGACAGGCCGGTATTTCAGGCCGGAGGGTGACGGTCGGGGTCTGCAAGAACGGCTCGTCAAAGACAACAATCAAATACTATAAGCGGTGTATCCGCAACGCTGGAGCGAAGCCTTACTTCTTCCCCTATTATGCGACGACCGACGAAAAGGCTGCGGAGTTCATGTCCTCCGTGGATGCCCTGATCGTTCCCGGCAAGACGGGATCCGATACGACCGGCCGCAGCAAATACGACTACAAGGTGATCCGCGCCGCCCTCGCCCAGGGGAAGCCCATCCTCGGAATCTGTCTCGGGCACCAGGAGATCAACGGGGTCTACAAAGGGTCCATCGGTTTGATTCCCAAGCACTACCCTGAGTCCGGGATCAAGCACATGGACAAGGTGGACGGGAAGAATGTCGGGCTCAATTCCGAGGCCCATGCCATCAACATCGACACGGCTTCCAGGCTGTACCGCATCCTCGGAGAGGAACGCGTGATGGTCAATACCAGCCACAATTACAGCATCACGGAGGTCGGCGAAGGGCTCAAGGTCGTCGCGACGGGCGATGACGGGGTTATCGAGGCGATCGAAGACAACAGCCGGAACGTCATGGGCGTCCAGTTCCATCCCGAATACCTCTACGGAAAGTTCAAGATCAAGAGATTCCGCGCCATTTTCAAGAATCTGGTCGAGGAAGCAAAAGCCGTAAAACGGGGTAACTCACTTTAAAACGAGCTGATTATGAAAAGGTTGATATTTCTTGCAATGATTATCTTCTTCAGCCTTGGCGCCAAGGCGCAGGTCGTCTACAGCACGGACTGGAAGAGCGAGGCGCAGGTGAAGGTCTATGTCACTGAGTATAAAAGTGAAGCGGATCTGATTGTCTATAAGACGAAATGGAAAAACGAGGCGGATGCGAACAAGGGGATCTGGTACTTCACAGAGTGGAAGAGCGAAGCCAAAAAGAAAATCTACTTCACCGACTACAAAAGCGAGGCAGATCTGATCGTCTATTTCACTGAATACAAGAGCGAAGCCGGCTGGCGCAAGAAATCCAAGCAGCACCAGATGTATTAGCGGACGCGCAGGCGGCGGCCGATGTGGAGGGTAGTACGCCGGGTGATTCCGTTGAGTTGGCAGAGCCGCTCGACAGATGTGTTGTAACGGGAGGCGATGGACGCGAGGGTATCACCTTTCCTGATTGTATAGTACTGCGCATCAGTATCTTCCGAGGTATTTCCCCTATCCTCCCGCGCGTTCGTTGCCTGCGGGGCGGTACCGGTACTGGCGGTCTCTGTCCTGGGACGCGGCTGGGGCGGAATCTTTTTGGGGGTCTCCCTTCTCCATCTCCCGTTCCCGTCCAAAATCAGGCGGTCCTCCGAAGACGGGGCGATCAGAGTCCCGTCCTTGGCAAGATAGACCCAGGTTCCATCTCCGAAAAGGAGGATCCGGGAATCGCCGGAAGAGAGCAGAAGCGTATCTACCGCTGCGACAAGGGTACCGTCGAAATAATCCGGGTGCTCGATATCGACCGGGATGCCGGAAGGCTCCTCAGCAGAAGCGGCAACTTTCGGGGATGAGGTCCATGTCGATCGTTTCCCTTCGAAATCATCGAGGATCCGCCTCGCTCCGAGATATCGATCCCGATAGTACTCTTCCTGGAGTTCGGAGATCATGACCCCGCCCCGGGCAGCATGGATAAACCGGAAATTGGTCCCGGAATCATTGACGTCCACGACGATCCCGACATGACCGACATCCTTCTTGTTGCGTCTCGCCCCGAAAATGACGAGATCGCCTCTCTGGAGATTCGAGAGCGGACCCTCCACTTCCCTTCCTTCCCCGGCCTGACCTTTGGAAGAATGGGAAAGACGGTAGCCGAACTGCCTGAAAATAAAACTGGAAAAACCCGAGCAGTCGAAGGCTTTCGGACCGCCGGCTCCATACCGGTAAGGGGCGCCGAGATACCGGCATGCCTCGTCGATAATCCGGTCGGCAAGAACCGTGGCAGAAAGGGTTGTATCAATAACGGGAGTGGCTGCTGGGGCCGCTCCGGAAAGAGTCGTCGCCGGGCTGAAAGTAAGAAAAGCCCAAAGTATTGTATGAATCATGGCCCTTTTTGCTGCAAGAAAAGCGCCAAAATGATTATCTTTGCCTGTCAAACAAGAATGAACATGCATAAACCATCGATGCTTCCGCTTGCCGCAGGCGCAGTACTGCCGATTCTGGGAGGATGCGTTTCCCAGAAACAGGAGAAGCCGAATATCCTGCTGATCGTTGCCGACGACCTCGGCATCGGAGATGTCAGCTGCTACGGGATGGGCAAGATTCCGACACCGAATATCGACTCTATTGCCGCGCGCGGCGTACGTTTCACGAACGCCTATGCGACTTCGGCGACCTCGACTCCGAGCCGGTACGCCCTCTTTACGGGCATGTACCCATGGACCAATCCCGACGCAAGAATCCTTCCGGGAGACGCTCCCCTACTGATTCCGACCGATATCCCGACCCTGCCGAAAAGTTTGCAGGAGGCCGGATACAGTACGGCCGCTATCGGGAAATGGCACCTCGGGATGGGTAGCGGGCATATTGACTGGAACCAGCCGATCTCCCCATGCGCCAATGACATCGGGTTTGATTATTCGTGCCTTATCGCTGCGACGAATGACCGGGTTCCGACCGTCTATGTCGAAAACGGACGGGTACTCGGTCTCGATCCGGACGATCCGATCGAAGTAAGCTATGAGGAGAATTTCGAGGGCGAACCGACAGCCCTGACGAATCCGGAACTCCTCCGACTCCCCTGGCACCATGGACACAATAACTCCATCGTCAACGGCGTTCCCCGGATCGGATTCATGAAAGGCGGGACGAAGGCCCGGTGGGTCGACGAGGAGATGGCAGATTATTTCTGCGGACTCGTCAAAGGGGAAATCGACAAGCAGACACCCGGCAAGCCGTTCTTTATCTATTACGGACTCCACGAGCCCCATGTACCCCGGCTCCCGAACCAGCGTTTCGCCGGGGCTACCCCTTACGGGACACGCGGCGATGCCATCGTCGAGGCCGACTGGTGTGTCGGGGAGGTCATCCGTCATCTCGACCGGAAAGGCCTGCTGGACAATACGATCGTTCTTTTTACGAGCGACAACGGTCCGGTCCTGCAGGACGGGTATATGGACCTCGCCGATTCTTTGATTGCGGACCATACCCCGGCAGGAATCTATCGGGGTGGGAAGTACAGTCTTTTCGACGGGGGAACCCATATTCCGCTCCTTGTCTACTGGAAAGGCCATACCCGGGCGCAGGTATCGGATGCGCTCGTTTCGCAGCTTGACTTTTTCGCCTCATTGACCGGGATCATCGGTACGGATACTCCGGAAGGACTTGACAGCCAAGACCTTGGAAAGGCGCTCCTGGGAAAGGGCCGGAAAGGACGGGATCGCCTGATTCTCGAAGCCAAGAGCCGGTTGATCCTCAAGGAAGGCGACTACGTACTGATTCCGCCCTACAAGGGAGCGAAAGTGCGGAAAACGACCGGAACGGAGCTCGGAAACTTCGACTCCTGGAACCTTTTCAACCTGAAGGATGATCCGCATGAGGACAGAGATCTCGCCGCGAAAGAACCGGAACGCCTCGAAAAGATGAAGCGCACTTTCCTGGACCTTGTCGGAGATAATTACGACTACGATATCACGGCCATCCGCGGACAGAAATAACCACTAACCAACCACATAATTACCTTATGCCACTTAAACCTAAATCCTCCCTACGGCGCTCGACCATCGAAGCGCTACTATTCCTGACCCTCCTGGTATCCGGATTCCTCGCCCTCGCATCGAAGATGGGCAGCGGGAACCTCCTGAATACCATCATGAATACGGCCCACAGCCTACTCCTGAATACGGTATTCTACCTGATGGGCATCACGGTCCTGACCGGAGCCCTTTCGAAACTGATGTCCGAATTCGGCGTCGTAACCCTGCTCGAAAGAATCCTGCGTCCGCTGATGAAACCCCTCTACAACCTTCCGGGTGTGGCGGCCCTTGGCGCCTTGATGACTTTCCTTTCCGACAATCCGGCGATCATCGCCTTCGCCAAGGACAAGACATTCTCTTCCTATTTCAAGAAATACCAGTTGCTTTCCCTGACTAACTTCGGGACCGCTTTCGGTATGGGCTTCGTCGTTATCATTACGATGATCAGTTTCGGCCATGCCGGCGGGGCGCTTGTTGGCCTGTTCGGGGCGTTCTGCGGTTCCATCATCTCGACCCGGATCATGCAGCGTTCCTGCCTGAAGGCTTTCCCCGAACTGGATACTCCCGTCCGGAAAGAATCGCCGGAAGAAGTCCATGAAGAGGTCCTCGAAGAGGAAAAGAAGGATAGCGTTTTCATGCGATTCCTGAACGCCATCCTGGACGGTGGCAAAAACGGCGTTGAACTCGGACTCGCCATCATTCCTGGCGTTCTGATCATCACGACGATGGTCATCCTGATTACCTTCGGGCCGGGACCGGACGGATATACCGGAGCGGCAAGCCAGGGCGTTCCGATCCTCCCCTGGCTCGCAGGTAAGGTCCATTGGATTTTCGAGTGGCTCTTCGGGTTCCATGACATGCGGCTGATTGCCTTCCCGATGACGGCACTCGGCGCGGTAGGCGCTTCACTGGGGCTGCTTCCGACCTTCAATGCGGCCGGAATCCTGGACGGAAACGCCATTGCCGTCTTCACCGCGATCGGCATGTGCTGGAGCGGCTTCCTTTCAACACATACCGCCATGCTCGATACGCTCGGATTCAGGAAAGCGATCTCCAAGGCACTCGGGGCCCATACCATCGCGGGCCTCTGCGCCGGAATCATCGCTCATTTCGCGTATCTGCTGATCTCGCTGATTTAGAGGCGGTCGCCGATGAAAAAGGAACGCAAACGGAGTATTATCCGGGATCAGCAGGAGATGGCCGGGAGCACACAGATAGGTCTGGCCGTTGACTTCAACAAGGGCCTCGCCGTCGGATAGATAGAGAAAACCTGTCATCGGAAGCGATGCGGAAGGGATTTCGGACGAGCGGATACGACCTTTGGCATTCACCTCACGGATATAAAACTCGACCCCGGAATAATCCGCACGGGGATCCCAGTATGGAAGCATCTTTTCGGAGTTATATTTCATAGACAGGGAACGAGTAGATTATATGTCAGGGGCAGGATGGTTCTGACACGTTCCAGATTGGCGGGATCCAGGTTTTCTTTAGAAAAGGGAACCGGCTTGGTCGATATTTCCTTAGAACCGGTCTCTCTTCCATACTTAAACGCATAGGTCAGCCCGCCGCCAGGGGTGAGGCATTCTTTCGGAAGATCGGCGGAAGGAACGGATATATAGGCTTGCAGGCTTCTTTTTCCTCGTCTTCTCAGCAGGCCTTGCTCCTGAAGGGCGGAAAGACACTCCATCGCCGTATCATGGGCCGGATCGATGAAAACAAGATCCTCTGCGAGAATATCCCGGTAGGGATACGAATCCCCAAGACGATAATCCCGGAGTTCACGGACAACTTGTTCCAGTGTCCGGAGATGGAACGGATAATGGGTACATCCGAGGATAATCGCCTTGATGGGCACCCCGAATCCGGCCTGGCGGTGACGCTCCACCAGGGATACGAGATTGAAACGGGCATAATTCGCACCGCTGTTGAGTTGGATATCAGAACCGTCCTCCTGGCAAAGAAGCGCATGATTGTCCGTTTCGAAATGATACACATCCATCAGGTCCGGTTTTATGTCCTCATCGCGGGTTCCGAACCTCGGCCCCCGGTAGTTTTCCCTGGGCTCTGTCAATCCGGGATCCACGAAATCCGGTTCATTGTCGACTGCCTCGGCAAATCCATACCCTTTCTGGTTCACGACGGCTGCAAGGTTTGTCACTCCGAGTTGCGATGCCATTTCCGTCAAGGTCCTTTCATATGCGCCGGAAGATATCGTACCGGGAGTGGCCATGACGCCGATTGCAAAGGGCTCTTTCTCCGCTGCAAGGTGCTCCAGCGCCGCCTTTACGCCAGCGTTGATGACCCCGATGATATGGATCCCGGTCCCTGAGAAGCGTTCTTTAACGGCTTCCAGTCCATACGCGGTTGCCGTATTGCAGGCGATCACTATGATTTTGGATGGCGTCTTACGGCCGGTCGCTTTCGCCTCGGCAGCATTCCGATAATACCGATCCTGGGTCAGGAATTCAGCATCCCGGACAACGAGTTCTCTCAGATAATCGGCCTTCCCCGCCGCATCATAGTTGCCGTAAGGCATGTTGGCCTGGTCCGCCAGATAGACAAACCGCTCATGGCCATATTCTTCCATTTCCAGAAATTTTTCGAGTACGGTCAGTCCTCCTGTCCCGGAATCGAAGATTCCTATCGGCTGTGAAGCCTTGCGGGAGCAGCCTGCCAGGATGAGAAGCAGCAAAATCGTATAGAATAGTCTTTTCATCGGTATATCGGTTTATATGTACAAAAATAGGATAAAAATCATTATATTCGCAAATAAGTAATAATTCATGTACCATGAAAAAGATTCTCTTTCTGATGATGGCCGTCCTCTCGTGCCTGCTCTGCCCGGCCCGCAAGGTCGAAGTCAAAGTAATGAGCTACAATATCCGCCATACGGGGGAAGCAAAAGACACGGGCGTGAAACACTGGGATGCCCGTAAATTCGCTACGATCAATATGATCCGCACGGAGACGCCAGACGTAATCGGAATGCAGGAGGTCCGTGCCGACCAGAAAGAATTCCTGATAGCAGAACTGCCTGAGTACCAAGGAGTCATGGAAAGCAAGACCAATACGAAGTTTATCATGTTCCGGAAAGACCGGTTCGAACTCCTGGACCAGGGGAATTTCTGGCTGAGCGAAACCCCCGATATCCCGTCGAAGGGATGGGGTTCGACCAGCGAGCGGGCAACGCTGTGGGTCAAGCTCAAAGAACTGAAGACGGGGAAAGTATTCTTTGTATTCAACACCCATCTGGACGTTACCAGCAAGGAAGCCCGCATCAAGGGCTCTGCGATGTGCTGCGAACGGATGGAACAGATCTGCGGGAAAGATGCCGTCCAATTTATCATCGGGGACATGAATTCTTCAGAGGAAGAGGTGCTGGGGAACTTCGAAGGGTATCTGAAGGACGCCAGAAAGACCAGCAGGAAAAGCAATTTTGAACCGACTTACAATGGGTTCGGAAAGACGAAGGTCAGCATCGTCATCGACCATATCTACTATCTGAACGCCAAGCCGGTACGCTTCCAGCTCATGGACGGGAAAGACTACGGCGTCGAATTCATCAGCGACCACTATCCCATTCAGTTTACTGCCCGGTTCTGAGAATTCCGGAAGATTCCGTATCTTTGCAGGCAATTATGGCCGAATCGAATTTCATAGACTACGTCAAGATATTCTGCGCAAGCGGACATGGGGGTGCCGGATCGACGCACCTCCACAGGGCTAAGTATGTTCCGAAAGGAGGACCGGACGGCGGAGACGGAGGACGGGGAGGACATATTATTCTCCGGGCCAATCCGCAGTTCTGGACCCTTATCCACCTCAAGTACCGCAAAGTCGTCCGCGCAGAGCACGGCGGTGCCGGCAGTTTCGCCCTCCGTCGGGGCAAGAACGGGGAAGACATCTACCTTGACGTCCCGGTAGGCGTCACTGTCAAGGATGCCGAAACCGATGAGATCATTACCGAACTGATTGAACCCGGCCAGGAGTTCATCCTCTGCAAGGGCGGACGCGGCGGACTCGGTAATAACAATTTCAAATCTCCTACCAACCAGACGCCCCGTTATGCCCAGCCTGGCGAAGATGGACAGGAAGGATGGTTCATCTTTGAATTGAAACTTCTTGCCGATGTCGGACTGGTCGGTTTCCCGAACGCCGGCAAATCGACCCTGCTTTCTTCGATCACATCAGCCAAGCCGAAGATTGCCAACTATGCTTTTACGACCCTCGAGCCGAACCTCGGAATCGTCCAATACCACGATGACAGGAGTTTCGTCATGGCTGATATCCCCGGGATCATCGAAGGGGCCCACGAGGGGAAGGGCATCGGGATCCGGTTCCTCCGCCATATCGAACGGAATTCCGTTCTGCTTTTCATGGTCTCGGCGGAGGAGGAAGATATCGCCAAAGGGTATGAGATCCTTTTGGGAGAGTTGAAGATGTACAATCCGGAACTTCTTGTAAAACAACGGGTCCTTGCCGTTACGAAATGCGACCTGATCGACGGGAAACGTCAGAAAGAGATTGAGAAGACAATCCCGTCCGATATTCCTCACGTCTTTATCTCATCCGTAGCACAAACCGGACTGGAGACCCTTAAGGATGAACTCTGGAAAGCCTTGAACCGATGATCTGGGAGCGTCTCATAGAT
Organism: uncultured Bacteroidia bacterium; assembly: GCA_902789395.1. Taxonomy (GTDB): domain Bacteria; phylum Bacteroidota; class Bacteroidia; order Bacteroidales; family UBA932; genus Cryptobacteroides. The sequence continues at coordinate 53,770 of CADANY010000001.1, forward strand.
CTTGACAGGACCATTACCCTCGGTCTCAACAGCCTGCACTCCCCTGCCATGGACCAGTTCTGGATGGCTCTGTCCGATAAGGCTATCTGGTTTCCGGCCTATCTGATTGTCGCCGTCTATATTTTCCGGCAGCTGGGGCGGGAACGCGGTTTGATCGTTGTAACCTCCGTCATCCTGACTGTCGTTTTCTGCGACCAGGTGTCCAATCTCGTCAAACTTTACGCAGAACGCCTTCGGCCCTGCTACGACGGCGTTATGCTCCAGAACGGTCTGCATTATCCCGAAATCCGGAAGGGATTCTTCGGATTCTTCTCCGGCCATGCCAGCAATGCCTTCGGGTTTATCACATGTACGCTGCTGGGGCTGCGGAATAACAGGACGCAGCGCTATATGGGCTTCGCCATAGGAGGATACTTCTGGGCCACCCTCGTAGCGTTTAGCCGCGTCATGATGGGAAAACACTTCTTCGGGGACATTCTTGTCGGAACCGCCTTCGGTATCCTAGCCGGCTTCCTCTTCAGTTGGAGCGCATCCTGGATTATCCGGAAGTATTATTCTACAGAAGCGGAATAACCTTTTCCATCCGTATTCCCCGAGATCCCTTGACAAGAATCATGCATCCCTCGACAGGATGCTCCTTTATCCATGCAGCCAGCGCGTCCGAATCAGGGAAACAATGGAAACCGGTACCTTCCGCGACCTTTGAGAATTCCTCGCCGACAAGATAGACCTGCTCCAGGTCCATACCGGAAAGCCGTTCAACTACGCCCTGATGCTCTTTCCCGGATTCCTCTCCGAGTTCACGCATGTCTCCGAGCATCACGACTTTATGGGGGTCCTGTGCGAGGTTGAAATTATCGAGTGCAGCGGCCATGCTGGAAGGATTGGCATTGTACGCATCCTCGATAAGCACATTGTGCTCCGTCCGGACCATCTGGGAACGGTTGTTGGAGGGGGTATAGGCTTCGATCGCAGCGATCGCATCCTCCAGTGAGACGCCGAAATAACGTCCTACGGCAATAGCAGCAAGGGCGTTTGTCACGTTATAAGTGCCTGCCAGTCTGGTTTGGACGGTATGGCCTTCCAGCTCAAAGCGCAGAAGCGGCTCGTCTGCCGAGGAGGGATGCACGATGACATCCTGATAATCAACGCCATAAGGGATCAGGCTCAATCCCCTGCTCCGGGCCATTCCCATCAGGACCGGATCGTCGGCATTGATAAAGACCGCCTTTCCGTTCCCGGCGATATAGTCATAGAGCCGGCCTTTTGCCTGCTTGACGCCCTCAAAACTGCCGAAGCCGAGAAGATGGGCCTTGCCGACATTGGTTATCAAGCCGAAATCCGGCTGCGAAACCGGTGTAAGAGCCGAAATATCATCCGGATGGCTGGCCCCCATTTCCACAACGGCGATCTCTGTTGACGCATCCATTTTCAGAACGGTCAGGGGAACTCCGATATCATTATTCAGATTGCCTTCGGTGGCGCTGACGCGGAATTTTGCGGAAAGCACCTCGCGGATCAGTTCCTTTGTCGTCGTTTTCCCGTTGGTTCCGGTCAGTCCGATCACTGTCAGCCGCTCCCCGTCAACGGTGAGGCGGTTGCGGTGGAAGGCGGCCAGTTCTTTCAAAGTCCGGAGCGTATCCGGGACCTTGATAAGCCGCTGATCTTCTGATGAGACAGATTCATTGACCACTGCATAAGAAGCCCCGTTTTCCAGAGCCTGAAGCGCATAGTCATTACCGTCGAAATTCTCGCCTTTCAAAGCGAAGAAGATTTGTCCGTTCCGGATCGTCCGGGTATCGGTATTGACCCCCGTAGATGCGAGGAAAAGGTCGTAAAGTTTTTCTATTTCCATATCTATTTGGTTCCTGTGCTTCCGAATCCGCCGGCACCGCGGCCGGTCTCATCCAGAACATCCGTCTCTATCCACTCCGCCCGCTCATGACGGGCAATCACCATCTGTGCGATGCGCTCTCCGGGTTCAATTTCGAAAGGCTGATCCGACAGATTGACAAGAATAACCCGGATCTCTCCCCGGTAGTCTGCATCGATCGTCCCCGGCGTATTGAGAACGGTGATCCCATGCTTGGCTGCGAGACCGCTGCGGGGCCGCACCTGGGCCTCGAATCCTTCCGGAAGAGCGATATACAGCCCGGTCGGGACCATCGCCCTTTGCAGCGGGGCGAGGGTAACAGGTTCCGTCAAAAAAGCTTTCAGGTCTACTCCGGCAGAAAGGGCTGTCGCATAGGTCGGAAGCTGATAGGGAGAACGGTTGATGATTTTGATTTCCATTATTGTGAAGCTCTATGATACAGGAAAGCCGCGAGAAAAGCATACAGGACGTTAGGGAGCCAAAGGGCGATCGACGCAGGGAGCGTATCCGTATGGACAAACATCTCGCTGAATTTCATGAAAAGGATATACGAGAAGCCGATGGCGATACCGAGGGCGATGTTCCATCCGATCCCTCCCCTCCGTTTCCGGGTCGAAAGCGAAACGCCGATGATCGTCAGGATGAAGGCGGAGAAAGGCATGGCGAGCCGGTTGTTCTTTTCAATCTCGGCATACATGACATTCTTGTCTCCCCGCTCTCTCTGGGTCCGGATCAGCTGGTTCAGGGACTCCCGGTCCAACTGGCCGATCGTCCGCTTGTTGAGATAGAAATCCTGGACAGTCAGGCTGAGCGTCGTATCAAGCTGGCTTCCGGAACGGATCTTGTCCTGCAAGCCGTATCCGTAATCACGGATGAAATAGTTCTTGAGTTTCCAGGATGCCGATGTGCTGTCCCACTGTGCCGACTCCGCCGAGATTTTGCTGACAAGTCCGTCCTCGGAGAACTCTTCCAAGGTAAAATTATAAGCCGTATTGTTCCACGTACTGAAGGACTCCATATAGACATAGCGGTCGTTCTCGAGCTTATAGTGGATATCCCGGCCCATCGCCTCTTTATGGTGCTTGATATATTTCTGTTCGAATTCGATACGGGGGGCGTTGGCATGCGGAATGATCCAGAGGTTCAGTCCCAGGGACAGGATGGCGATGAGTGTCGCCACAATCAGATACGGGACCATCATGCGGTGATAGCTGATTCCGCACGAGAGGATTGCGATTATCTCCGAATTCGCGGCCATGATCGAGGTAAAGAAAATGACCGAAATGAACACGAACAGAGGGCTGAACATGTTCATAAAGTACGGAATCCAATTGAGATAATAATCGAAAATGATGGCATGCAGCGGCGCCTCTTTGGAAACGAAATCGTCGATTTTCTCACTGATATCGAAGATAATGACGATTCCGATGATCAGCACGAGAGAGAGGAAGAAGGTCATAAGGAACTTCTTCATCAGATACCAGTCCAGTCTTTTCAATCCAAGCATATTCTCTACAGGCGCTGCATGATTTTCTTAACGGTCAGATCCTTCCATGCCGCGAAATCGCCGGCCTCGATATGCTCCCTGGCGACCCGGACAAGGTCCAGATAGAAAGCAAGATTGTGCTGGCTCGCAACCATGGCGGCAAACATCTCCTTCGCAATGAAGAGATGATGGATATAAGCCTTTGAATAGGTATGGTCTACAAAAGAAGTGCCCGATGGGTCCAGCGGAGAAAAATCATCCGTCCATTTGGCATTCCGCATGTTCATGACTCCGTTCCAGGTAAACAGCATCCCGTTACGGCCGTTCCGTGTCGGCATGACACAGTCAAACATATCGATACCGCGGGCGATTCCCTCGAGAATATTGGCGGGAGTCCCTACGCCCATCAGGTAACGGGGTTTGTCCTGCGGAAGGACCGGACATACCGTTTCCAACATCTCGTACATCTTTTCTGTCGGCTCGCCTACCGCAAGACCGCCGACGGCATAACCTCCCCTGTTTCCGTTATCGAGGGTCAGGGCGTGCTCGACGGCTTGCAGGCGCAGGTCCGGATAGACGCAGCCCTGGATAATCGGGAACATCGTCTGCCCATATCCGTAGAGGGGTTCAGTCTCGTCAAAACGCTTTGCAAAGCGCTCCAGCCAGTTTTTGGTCAGGCGGAGGGACTTTTCAGCATAACGGTAGTCAGCGTCTCCCGGGCAGCATTCGTCGAGGGCCATAATGATATCCGCCCCGATCTTACGCTGGGTATCTACATTGTTTTCCGGAGTGAACATATGCCGGGATCCATCGATATGCGAAGCGAAACGGCACCCTTCTTCGGTCAACTTGCGGATCGGGGTAAGGGAAAAAATCTGGAACCCGCCGCTGTCTGTCAGAATCGGACGGTTCCAGTGCTCGAACTGATGAAGGCCGCCTGCCTTATAGAGCGTATCCAGTCCGGGCCGGAGGTAGAGGTGGTAGGTATTGCCGAGAATGATTTCGGCTTTGATATCTTCTTCAAGGTCCCTGTGATACACGCCCTTGACGGAACCGACGGTTCCGACCGGCATGAAAATCGGGGTATGGATCTCGCCGTGATCCGTCTGGATCACACCCGCTCTTGCTGATGAACCGGGATCGGCGGCTATCCTTGTATATTTGAACATCCTTCTGTTTTTAATTTTCAAAGATAGCGATTTTCTAAGAATAACTCAACTTTCAGAGCCGAGACTTTGAGTTCAGAGATTATTTATCTATTTTTGCCATGGCTATCAGGACTATTTGTCTTTGGCCCTATTTAACGTTATTAGCAGATGAAAAATCAGAACATCACACTCCGTCTGATCGTGATGAACTTCCTCCAGTACGCCATCTGGGGAGCGTATCTCACGTCCATGGGCAGTTTCCTCGCCAAATCCGGTTTCGGTCCGCAGATCTGGCTGTTCTTTGCCACGCAGGGCTTCGTTTCGATCTTCATGCCGGCCTTGATGGGCATCGTCGCCGACAAATGGATTCCCGCTCAAAAAGTGCTGTCGCTCTGTCACGGGATTGCCGGCATCAGCATGCTCGCTGCCGGTTTCTACGCCATGACGGCAGGCGCCGGGATCCAGTTCGGCACCTTCTACGCCCTTTATACGCTGAGTGTCGCGTTCTACATGCCGACGATAGCCATCTCGAATTCAGTCGCATATAATGCCCTGGAAGTCAGCGGAAAAGATCCAGTCAAAGACTTTCCCCCGATCCGCGTCTTCGGAACTGTCGGTTTTATCTGCAGCATGCTTTTCGTCAATTTCATGAAAGGCGGAGACGGGATCCAGTTCCAGCACTCCTACAACCAGTTCCTGACCTCCGGCATCCTCGGCCTTGTTCTGTGCCTGTATGCCCTGACGATGCCGAACTGCCCCTGCAAGCCCAAAAGTGCAGGTACTCAATCCTTTGCTGAAGCAACCGGCCTTTCCGCCTTCAAGCTTTTCAAGGAAGGACAGTTCGCTGTTTTCTTTATCTTTTCGATGCTCCTCGGCGCTTCCCTCCAGATAACCAACGGGTACGCCAATACCTTTATCACCTCCTTCGCAGACATCCCGGAATATGCCAATACCTGGGGTGCCCAGAACGCGAATGCCCTTATCTCGATCTCCCAGATTTCCGAGACGCTCTGCATCCTTCTTATTCCTTTCTGCCTCAAGAAATTCGGCATCAAGAAGGTCATGCTGATCGCCATGTTCGCCTGGGTATTCCGTTTCGGATTCTTCGGACTCGGCAATCCGGGCAGCGGGGTTTGGCTTTTCGTCCTGAGCTGCATCGTATACGGTGTCGCCTTCGACTTTTTCAACATCTCCGGTTCGCTCTATGTCAATGAGAATACCGACAAGGACATGCGCTCCAGCGCGCAGGGACTTTTTATGCTGATGACGAACGGACTCGGTGCATCGATCGGCACCTGGGCAGCCGGCAAGGTTGTCAACCATTTTGTATACAACGCGGCACAGCCCAGCTGGGCAAGCGCCTGGTACGTTTTTGCCGGCTATGCCCTGCTTGTCGGCATCCTCTTCATGATCCTTTTCAAGGATCCCCAAAAACACCCGAAAGCGGCCTGACGTTCTCTACCCGGTCGACACCCCAGATCCTTACGGCCGAGATATAATAGCGGATGTCGTAGCAGACATATTCAAGATGCCCCCGGATCCGGCGGCAGGCAGAGCAGTATTCCGGAATAAAGCCCTGCGAGAGCAATCCCATCAGATCCATCGAGTGGAGCCCCATGCCCAGCATCCGCTCAAGGATCCGATGGTTGCGTTCCAATGTGCCATGCACGCGCATCCGGCAGTTCCTGTATCGGCTGCCGCGGTGATTGTGCCACTTGTTCTTACATTCGGGAGAACAGAATTTCATGTCGGATCGTCCGGGCGGTAGTTTCTTCCCACATTCCTTGCATCGGTTTCCCGTTGATGTTTCCATAGTCCGTATCATTTTCCCCAAAGGTGCATCTATTCCGGGGCAAAAGCAAGTATTTCAATTTTTCCCCAAAAGATTTATTCGTTTTTTCCATCAAGGGCTGAAACCAGTTTCATCTATTTGATTCCCAGGGTACATGGGTTTTACATTTTTTTGCCCAAGAAACAACGCATCTTCGCCAAAAACAGAAATAACTCACTTAACACCCCCCTCTTCCCTCATCATTTCGCTCCTTTTCCGATTTACTTTGCATCCGGCATCGTCCCGCAGTTCGGGAAGATTGCCGGATGTATCACATATAAACAAAAGACTATGGAACAAATGAACAAAATCGAACTGGTCGGACGGATCGGAAACGCTTATCTCAACAAGGTCGGAGATACGCAGGTCCTTCGGATTTCCGTGGCAACGGATTATGTATTCAAGGATCGCAGCGGAACCCCTGTCATTGAGACGACGTGGCACAATGCCGTCGTTTGGGAAGGGAAAAATGCTCCGGATCTGATGGCTATATCAAGGGGAAGGACCGTCCATCTCACGGGAAGGATCCGGCAGAACCGGTACATGGCAGCGGACGGGACGGAAAAGCAGGTGTCCGAAATCTATGTCAACAAGTTGGAACTCATAGATGAACAGATAACGGCCCAATGCAGTTTCTGAGAAAAAATAATCTTGTCCTTCCGCTATTGGCAGCAGGCCTGTTTTTCGCTCCCTCTTGCGGGACGGAACGGAAACTCGGGCAGGTCAGGGAGCGGACCCTCTCCCCTATGCTTTCGTTGACGGAAGAAAGGGACCTGCCCGCTTTCTCCGCAGATACGTACCATCGTCCGGATACCATGGTTGTCGAAGACCCGGATGGGAACAAGGTATTGATCATGCGTGCCGTAAAAGATGAGAACGGTGAGATGGTCGCGACCGATGAGATCCGTCCTTCCATCATCGTATCCCGATTCCGGAACGTCGCAGAACGGCATGGAAAAGTCGATCTCCGTTTCCGGATTACCGTTCCCCCTCAGATGCAGGACAGTGACTGGCAGCTCAGGATCACTCCGGAACTGAGGGTAATGGATGAGACACGAACGCTTGAGCCCGTTCTCATCACGGGGGCGGCCTACAGGCAGGCCCAACTCAAAGGATACGAACGGTACCAGCGGTTCCTCGATTCAATAGAAACCGATACGACCGTCTTTATCAACCGTTTCCAATTGGAAATCTTCCTCAAGAGAAATATCCCGGAACTGTATCGGTTCCGGACGGATTCGACAGAAGTCTCCGAGGAGGCCTTTGCATCCGTTTTCGGCGTGACAGAGCGCGAGGCAATCGACCACTATATCGCCCGGCTCCGGCTTGAAAGGAACAGACGTAAGATCGGCAGGAAGGATGAGATGTTCGGACGCTATATCAAAGTCCCTCTCCTGAGCGAAGGGATCCGCCTCGACACAGTCATCCGCAGTGACAGCGGAGAAATGGTCTATGACTACGTCCAGACCATTTCAACCCGACCGAAGCTGAAAAAAGCTGAGATTAATCTCAGCGGCGCCATCTACAGGCAGGACAAGAAGATCTATGACATCCCGCAGGGAGAACCGCTCTCCTTCTATATCAGTTCGGTCGGATCCCTTGCTGACAATACCGAACGCTATCTGACACGGATCATCGAAAGGAGAGTCTCCCTGGAAACAGCCTGTTATATAGATTTCTTGTCCGGCAGTGCCGAGATCCGGCCGGACCTGGCTGAGAACCGGGATGAAATCGGACGGATCAAATCCAATTTCGTATCCATCATGGAGAACCGCCTCTTTGAGCTGGATTCCGTCATCGTCCAGGCCTCCTGTTCTCCGGAAGGAAGCTTTGAAATGAACAGGGCACTCTCCCGCCGGCGTTCTGACGCAGTTTCGTCCTATTTCAACCGGTTCATGCGGAACTGGTCCGACTCTGTCGAGACCGGTATGGGCATGCGGATCGGCATGGACGGGGAATGGGACCGTCATGAAAGAATCAGTCCGGTTCGTTTCATTCCCAGATGCAATCCCGAAAACTGGCCGGCCCTGGATCGCCTCGTCGAGAAGGATTCGCTCCTTTCTGCAAAGGATAAAGCGCTCTACGACAGGCTTGCATCGGTCCCTGACCCGGATCTCCGGGAGAAAGAGATGCATCGGATGGATGGATATGGCTACCTCCGGGAGCATTTGTACCCACGCCTGAGAACGGTCCGCTTCGACTTCTATCTCCACCGGAAAGGGATGGTCAAGGATACGGTCCATACAACGGTCCTCGATTCGGTCTATATGGCCGGGGTACAGGCCATCAGGGATATGGACTATGAAAAAGCGGTAACCCTGCTAAGGCCTTACCGCGATTTCAACAGCGCCGTCGCATTCTGCGCCATGGATTACAATGCCAGTGCCATGCGCATCCTGGAATCCCTGGAAAGGACGGATAAAGTCAACTACCTGCTCGCTCTGTTATACAGCCGGCGCGGCGATGACAAAGAGGCTGTCGAATGCTATCTGAAAGCCTGTGCGGCCAATAAAAACTATGTCCACAGAGGGAACCTCGATCCGGAGATATCTGCGCTGATTTCGCGGTATGGACTTCGGAAACAACTGGACCAAAATATTGATATACCATAATTCGTACTATGGGAAACTTCCTTACATCGGGATGCCGCCTGTTCATCGGCATCTTCTTCATGGCCGTCCTCCTCCCCTCCTGCTCCGTCAAGGAAGGGAGAGAGGATTGTCCATGCCTGCTGGAAATCGACCCCGGGGCCTTCCTGACAGGAGGTCCGGATCCCGATTTTGCCGTCATTGGGGAAAATGGAAAAGTTACGCTCACCCCACGGGACGGGTTATTGATCGCCCGCGTATCAAAAGGCGTGTACAACCTTTCGGCCGTTTCATGCGGGGCGGGGACGCTGCTCGGAAAAGAGCAGATCAGCACCATCCGGGATAAAGAACCGGACAGTCTGTTTGCCTGTTCCGGAACCCTGGCTTGCCTCGGAGAAAGTCTGCGGGTCCGTCCTGTTCCGGAGAAACAGTTCTGCACGGTAACCCTGCAGATCGGTTCCGACGGACCGGGTGATTTCCATTTCCAGCTCCGCAGCCCCTGCGACGGGCTCAAGCGTTTTACACTGACGCCGACGCAGGGATACCATACCTATTCCCTGGAAGAGAGCGGGACGGGACTGTACCGGTTCAGGGTACTCCGGCAGGATGGTTCAGAAGGACTCACGATCCGGGTCGTCCCGGAAGAAGGGCTGATTCGGGAACTTCCTCTCGGAAGGATTATGAAAGAAGCCGGATATGATTGGAGCCTTAAGGATCTGGATGACTTTTATTTGAAATTCGATCCCGTCCTCTCAACGATCCAGGTGCGGATTTCGGGGTGGGAAACGGAGAAGACAATTGAAATCACCTTATGATTTTAAGAAATAATGCGTACCTTTGGTGGTTGAAAGAGAATCCAGATGAGAAACCGCCTGCTGATCTTTGCCGCCTTGCTCGGACTGATGCTTTCCGCACCGGTCCCCCTTCGTGCGCAAGATTCAACTTCCCTCCGCCCCGAACAACTTGCTGACTCGCTTATTTCCATCGCGAGAACCTACATCGGGACTCCCTACCGTCTCGGAGCGGAAGGGCCGAAGGCCTATGACTGTTCCAGTTTCGTCAGGCAGGTCTACTCAGAAATCGGAATCGAGATTCCCAGATATACATGGACCCAGATCCATGCCGGACGCGAGATATCTAATATCCAAGAGCTTCAGAGAGGGGATCTGGTTTTCTTCGGGAAGAAAAGGGGGGTCCGTGATATCGGTCACATCGGCATCGTAGTCGATGTCGATCTGCTGCACAGCAACTATACCTTTATCCACTGCGGAACCTCCGCCGGGGTCACCATTGCCCAGTATTCCCACCCCTATTTCCTGATGCGTTATATCACATCGCGGAGAATCCTCCCCGATTTTGAATCCTCCGAGCGGTAATATGACGGAAGTAATCGAACGGGAGAACAAAGACGCACTGCTCGGACGGATCCGGAACGGACAGCCCATCTCGGGCAGACAACAGCTGGAACTGGCCCTGATGCTTGCCGTTCCCGCCATCCTGGCCCAACTCTCTTCCGTCCTGATGCAGTATATTGACTCGGCGATGGTCGGAAGGCTTGGAGCCGGCCCTGCCGCATCGATCGGACTCGTTTCGACCAGTACATGGATCCTCAACGGCTTTTCGATGGCAGTCATGACCGGTTTTTCAGTCCAGGTTGCCCATGCCTGCGGCTCTAAAGATTTTCACAATGCCAAATCGGTCATGATGCAGGGCCTTCTGTCGGTATTCCTTTTCAGCACCTTCCTGGGTCTGGTGGGAGCACTTATCAGTACGCCGCTCCCCCACTGGCTCGGCGGAGAAGACCACATCCGCTCCGACGCTTCCGCCTATTTTCTGATCTTTTCAGCGTTCGTTCCCATCGGTGCGACCGGCTACGCGGCCAGCGCCATGCTCCAGGCCAGCGGCAATATGATAATCCCCAGTATCATGTATATCAGCATGTGCGGTCTGGATGTGGTTTTCAATTACCTGTTTATTTATGTTCTGGGGATGGGGGTTCCGGGAGCGGCACTGGGAACGGGCCTATCAGAGTTGTTAACCTCCCTGTTCGCACTGTGGTATGTCCTGTCTAAGTCAAAAGAGCTGAATATCAAGGGTCTCCGGATTCCCATGCGCCCGACTGAGCGGACGCTGAGGACGGCTTTCGGGATCACGGGACCGCTCTGGCTCCAGAATATCGTCATGCGTGGAGCCTATGTAATGAGCACGCTGATCGTTGCCCCGCTCGGGGCTGTCTCGATTGCGGCAAACTCTTTTGCCATCACGGCGGAAAGTTTCTGTTATATGCCGGGATATGGATTGGAGGAAGCGGCAACTACCCTAATCGGACAGAGTCTCGGCGCCGGAAGAAAAGACATCGCCCGGCGTTTCGCGAAGATAACCATGTTCCTCGCGTCCGGCATGATGACGGTGCTGGCTGTCATTATGTTCTTCTCCGCCCACAGCCTGATGGCATTTATGAGTACGGATCCGGAAGTAATCGCCCTTGGAACCAAGGTTCTACGGATAGAAGCCTTTGCGGAAACACTCTACGCGCTGTCGATCGTAGGCTTCGGAGTCTGCGCCGGCGCCGGGGATACGCTGATTCCGACAATCCTGAACTTTGGGAGCATGTGGCTGATCCGAATCGGCATCGCTCTCTTCCTGACGCCGACCCTCGGCCTTGTCGGCTACTGGATTGCGATGTGCATCGAACTCAACGTTCGAGGTCTCCTCTTCCTGTTCTATGTACGAGGCGGTCGCTGGCTTCGAAAAAGCATTTCTGGATAACACCCAATAAGTCAATACGATGGACAGGTTCATTCGGATTTTCTTACTGATTGCTCTTCTGTATTTTCCTTCGGCAGCCCGTTCCCAGTCCCTCGAAGACCGGTGGAACAATCCTGCTGAAGACAGCCGTCCCTCCAGGAAAGCGGCCTGCTGGGAACAGTCCAATTGAAGTACACTTTCAGTACACCCAAGTAAAAGAAAAAACCCTCATAATCAGACGATTATGGGGGCTTTCTTGTGCACTCTCAGGGACTCGAACCCTGGACCCATTGATTAAGAGTCAATTGCTCTACCAGCTGAGCTAAGAGTGCAATATCTATTGTTCTTAAACTCTTTCTTTTGTGATTCGCTCGGGGCTCGAACCCGAGACCCCAACATTAAAAGTGTTGTGCTCTACCGACTGAGCTAGCGAATCTTCCCTTTCCTTAACGGATTTCTCCGTTTGGGATTGCAAAGGTATGCTCTTTTTTCGAATCCTCCAAATTTTTTATGAGTTTTTTTGCGAGAATTCTTTGATCCGCTGCTCTTCCGAAAGACGGCACACAAGCAGCCTCCGGTCGGCTTCAACTACGACATACCCCTCGAGTCCCTGAATAACAACGGTTTTCTCGCCCGGGACATGGACCAGACAGTCTTTACACTCGAAAAGACGGACGTCCTCCCCGACAACGGCATTGCCTTCGGAGTCGGCCTGAAGGTGGGTCATGATCGATCCCCAACTTCCGAGATCGCTCCATCCGAGATCCTCGGCGATGACATAGATCGACCGTGACTTTTCCATGACGGCATAGTCAATCGAAATCTTCTCACATAAGGGGAACCACTCGGCCAACGCCGCAGGCTCCCCATCCGTATAGAAAGAAGGGGCGATCCGATCCATCATTTCCCAGATACCGGGAGCATTGACAGACAATTCTTTGGATATCGTTTGGACATTCCAGACAAAGATCCCGGCATTCCAGAAATAGGATCCGTCCTCCAGATAGGCTTTTGCCGTTACTAGATCCGGTTTTTCCTTGAATTCTGATACTTTGACGATCGCACCGATGCGGGCTTGTTCCGCATGGATATATCCATACCCCGTTTCAGGACGGGTCGGACGGATGCCGATCGTAACGATCGCATCTGAGCCGTCCGTAAATGCGAGCGCCGCCCGGATCGTATCTGCGAAGACATCGGTTTTCAGGACAAGGGCATCAGCGGGCGTAACGATGATGTTGGCACGGGGATGGCGGACTGCAATCTTCCGGCAGGCATAAGCGATGCAGGGTGCGGTGTTTCGGGGCTCCGGTTCTGCCAGAATCTGATCGGCAGGAATCCCTGGCAGCTGTTCCCGGACAATATCGACATAACGGGCCGAAGTCACGACCCAGAAGTTTTCGATCGGACAGACAGGTAGGAACCTGTCCACTGTCAGTTGGATCAACGTCTTACCGACCCCGAGGAGGTCGATGAACTGTTTGGGCATCCGGGGCGTACTTGCAGGCCATAGACGGCTCCCGATTCCGCCGGCCATTATAACAATCTGTGTGTCCATAAGGCAAAAATAACGATTATTTTCAAACAAATGGTTATATTTGCCGCAAATTAATAACACAAATCATGAACGATCTCAAATTCAGAATCGAAAGCGACCTTCTCGGCGAACTGAAAGTTCCTGCAGAAGCGTACTATGGTGTCCAGACACAGCGGGCACTCAACAACTATAAAATATCCAACACGCGGATGTGCGACTATCCCGAGTATGTCATCGCGATGGCCTACGTCAAGATGGCTGCTGCGGAGGCCAACGCTGAACTGGGCGTTCTCGACAGGAAAATAGCTGACGCGATTGTCGCCGCCTGCAAGGAAATCGTTGACGGAAAGTTCCATGATCAGTTCCCGGTCGACATGATGCAGGGCGGAGCCGGAACATCCGTCAACATGAATGCCAATGAGGTCATCGCCAACCGCGCTTTGGAACTGATGGGACACAATAAGGGAGAGTACCAATTCTGTTCTCCGAATGACCATGTCAACTGTGCCCAGTCGACCAACGACGCCTACCCGACGGCTTTCCGCTATACCTTTGTCCGGATGAACAAGCACCTTGTCAGCAGCCTCCGCGAACTGATCGCCTCTTTCCGCGCGAAAGGGCAGGAATTCAAGGATATCATCAAGATGGGCCGTACCCAGCTCCAGGATGCCGTTCCGATGACATCCGGCCAGGAGTTCAACGCCTTCGCCAATAACCTGGAAGAAGAAATCGCCAATCTCGAACGAAACGCCGTCCTTCTCAGGGAGATCAATATGGGCGGAACCGCCATCGGAACCGGCCTCAATGCCGTACCGGGATTTGCCGAACTCTGCACCCAGAAGATGTCCGAATTCTGCGGCGATACCCTGACCAAGGCTCCCGACCTTGTAGAAGCGACCCCGGACACCGGCGCTTATGTAAGCTACTCAGCAGCCTTGAAGCGCCTCGCTATCAAGCTTTCCAAGATCTGCAACGATTTACGTCTCATGGCCTCCGGCCCGAGATGCGGTCTGCATGAGATCAACCTTCCTCCTATGGCTCCCGGATCTTCGATTATGCCTGGAAAGGTCAATCCCGTCATCCCTGAAGTCACCAATCAGGTTTGCTTCAAGGTCATCGGAAACGATACGACCGTCGCTTTTGCAGCGGAAGCCGGTCAGCTCCAGCTGAATGTTATGGAGCCCGTTATCGCAGAGTCGATTCTCGAAAGTGTCACCTGGCTCCGTAATGCCATTGATACGCTTCGCACCAAGTGCATCGACGGTATTACCGTCAATAAAGAGCACTGCTACGAGATGGTCAAGAACAGTATCGGCATCGTAACCGCACTCAATCCGTATATCGGCTACAAGAACAGCACGAAAGTCGCAAAAGAAGCCCTCGAGACCGGCGGTTCGGTCTACGACATCGTCATTGAGAAAGGCCTTATGACCAAAGAGAAACTTGACGAAGCGCTGGATCCGAAAGCGATGATCCAGGCTCACGATCTTCTCAAGTAAATCAAGACGGACTGTCAGATTCCCATTTGACCAGCATTCTGTTATGGCGGATTCTTCGGAGTCCGCCATATTCGCCTCTTACCTGCAGGTCTTCCAATGCGCTTCCCTGGAAATATTCGGAAAGGCGCGCATTGAGGCGGGAGCAGTTTTCGTGGATCGAATTATCCATCGCATCCGCCAACCGGCCGGCCGTTTCTGTGACGGATTCCGGATCGGAGCGCCGAGAGACCTTGGAATAGAGCGATTCTATCTCTTTCCGGTATTCCCCTACCGATTTCAATGCAATCCCCTCCGGATGCTTAAGGAACAGCAAAAAGACTGTCTTAACCAAGGGACGCAGTTTCAGTTCCTGCCCGTTACGCCCGGGCAGGAAAATGCGATAGTCTTGATTGATAATGATTTCCTCCGGAGGATCAGAGGATGGCGGATTCTTCGATACAAGGCTGGTGCTTTGCAGCCTTCGTCCTATCTCCTGATACAACTCCAACAGTTCACAGGCATCCATCAAATCCAGATTGAAGCCTTTCCCATAGTCTTTCGTTTCTTCACGGAGTTCTTCCATTCCCTCCCGGAGCAGCCACTCCAGAAGGAAAGGAATCTCCGATGCCGTCATCCTCTCCTTCATATAGCAAAGATAGCATTATTTTCGGATAGACGCTGTCGGGAACGGGTCCCATTCTATCTTTGGGATTAAATCCTGCCCTTGCTGCAAGGATATCTCATCATCCGGATAAGGCAGGCATATCTCAGGTGAGTCAAAGAACGAGTATGGCATTCCTGGAACAACTCTAAGCCGTCCCCGTCCCGAGATTACATCAAGGACCTCGTCGATATGGGAAAAGAAGTACGGAATCTTTCTCGATTCAAAGACCTGAGCGATTTCAATCGCCGGGATGATCGCCCGTTCCTCTTCGAAGATAATATGGACATACCAACGCCCGTCAGGAGCACGGAAACGGATCAGCGAAACGAGCCAGGGTTCCCCGTTCTCCAAATACTTCAAATCTCTTTCCCGGGCGAGGCCTTCTCCTGAGAATCCGTCTGATTCCGCCAGCTTCTGCAAGAGAAGGGCCTGATCGTCAGTAATTCGGATCCTCCATTCCGGACAGATATCGTACAGGTCCTGCCGGCTGACGAATCCGCTCCGACTTTCATACGGGAGGCGGTCCTTGAGATAAGCATCGTAGCTTCCCGGGCACTCCTCCATTTTATTCACGACGCGGGACAGATAAGCGTACAGCATCTTAAGGAACGGAAGGAGATGTTTCCCGGATACACGGTCCGGATATACGGAAGAATCGTCGTAAGTCCGGATAAACAGCGTCGATTCCTTTTTGTCCGTAACAATCAGTCTGTTGTCTCCGGATTTCTCCGGGCTGGCGACCTCGAACCATTCCGGAAGTCCATGTCCCTCCGGGGACGCTTCAATCCATAAAGACGGTCGTCTTCCAGTATCCGTATCCGGCGCCAGACGGGAAAAGAGTTTGTCGATGAGGCTCAACATCCGGGCAGCTGAACTTCCATGCGGTACGGAATAAGCAGCATAAAAAGGCATGACATCCCTGAAAGCAGACAGGGGAATCGGGGCATTGCAATAAGTAATTCGTGTTTCCATAGTTTTCATTTTTTTCGCAAGATACGCCCGAAAACGGCCTGAGGCCAAATTCCGACAATCTTGTCAAAATTTGGCCTCAGGAATTAAAACCTTATAGATTAGTACCCGAATATCTCCTCGAGCGTCAGCATTTTGACAGGACCGAGGGAACGGAGGAACTGCATATCCAGATCGTGTGTATCTCCCAGGATCGCATAAACATAGGTGCGGTCCTTGATCCAGCGCTCATGGGTCGCCTTCAGGTCATCCATGGTCAGGCTGCCGACTTTCTCATAGAGCTGTTTCTCAAGCGGCTCTTCGAGACCCAGTTCACGGGCATTGAGATAACTGTAGAGGACGGATTCTCCGATCGTACGCTGCGTGCGCAGTTTCGAAAGGATAGACGTCTTCGCTATCTCAAGGTTTTCCGGAGCGACAGGCAGTTCATTGATAATCTGGTCGAATGCCTCGACTGCCTGGCGCAGTTTATCGTTCTGGGAGGCGATATAGGCCCTGAAGGAATAGGTATCATCCTTGAACGCCGGCGTAGAAAGCCAGGCACCGGCACCATAAGCAAGGGCGCGGGACTCCCGCATCTCCTGGAATACGATGGCATTCATGCCGCCGCCATAATACTCATTGAACAGCTCGATCAGCGGATCCTGGGCCAGTTCGAGTTTCTCACCACGGTCTGAATACTGGACGTAATTGAACTGACGGGCATCATACTGGGCGATAAGGACTTGCTTCTCGGGAGTGAGGAGCTTCGCAGGATAAGACTTGACCAGTTTGACCGGATCAGCCGGAACCTTATGATGCTCATTCAGAAGTGCAGATACGGAAGTTTCAGCGGAAGGTCCATAATAAAGAATGGTATGGGCGCAGTCGGCGAGGCCCTTGACAGCATCCAGGATGGCATCGGAGGAAAGCGCTGCAACAGCCTCATTGCTCAGCGTCTTCTTCGCGATATAGTCTCCGCCATAGGTCAGGTAGCGCTGAAGGGCACTGTTGCAAGCCCGCTGGTTCATCTTCGCATCCAGGCGGGACCGGATAAGGTCGGATTTAAGCTCCGAGAGGATCTCTTCGTTGGCAACTGCATTGCGGACAAGGTCCTCAACGATATCGAGGGCAGCACCGAGATTCTCGTCCAGACCGGAAACAAACAGATTGGACGTATTGCCGCCGACCCTGAAACCGAAGTTGCAGGCAAGGTCATACATGGCCGTAGCGATCTCCTCTGCAGAACGGGTCGGGGTTCCGAGATACAGAAGGTATTCGGCCGCCATCTCAAGGAGCGGATCGTCGTCGCTGCCCTTGTCAAAACGGAAAGAAAGCGTTGCGATATCATTCTTCTCATTCTTCTTATAGAGGACTTCCATTCCCTGGTTTTCAAGGATGGACAGATCTTTCTTATAGTCCACGAAGACAGGCTCGATCGGAGCAGGTTCGCTCGCAGCGATTTCAGAGAGGAAAGCGCTCTGCTTGTCACGGTTCGTAACGATCGGGGTGATCTTCGGGGCATCGATCTTCTTGATGCTGTCATCCCGGCCGAAACGCTTGTAGACGATCGCGTAGCTATTTTCAGCAAGGAACTGCTGCGCCCAAGCGACGACGTCGGCCTTGGTTACTTTTTCGATCCGTCCCATCTTCCCTACTTCATCCTTCCAGGAAGTTCCGTTGACGAAAGAATCGACAAAGCGGCTGGCGCGGGAACGGTTGCTGGTCAGACTGCGCATCTCGGAGAGCTTGTAGTTATTGATGACAGCCTGGACAAGGCTTTCATCGAATTCGCCGTTGCGGAGCTTAGCCACCTCGGCAAGAATGATATCACGGACGTCTTCCAGATTCTGTCCTTCCTTGGCAAGACCCTCTACGATGAACAGGCCATAGTCCGTCCTGTTATACGGGAAGACCTGGACACCCAGCACTTTCTGCTGCTGGACAACATCAAGGTCGATCAGGCCGGCCATTCCGTTCTGAAGGATCGATCCGGCGATTCTGGCAATTTCGGAAGCCTGGTCCGCATCTCCCGGAGTCCTCCATCCCAACATCATGAACTCGGACTCGCTACCGTAGACGTCCTTGACCATCGGTGCGGTAACCGGCTCTTCAGGAGTGGTTTTCAAAACAGGGATGTTCGGATTGGGTTTCCAGTCGCCGAAATATTTTTTGATAATCCGTACCATCTCGTCCGGGTCGAAATCGCCAGAGAGGCAGATGGCAACATTGTTAGGTACATAATAGGTATCCTTGTGGGTCCGGATCGTCCGAAGGGAAGGATTTTTCAGGTGGTCCTGGGTACCGATAACCGTCTGGGTTCCATAGGGATGGTTCCGGAAGAGCATAGAGTCGATCGCATCGATCACTTTCTCGCTGTCGTCCGTAAGACCCATGTTCTTTTCCTCGTAGACGGCCTCCAGTTCGGTATGGAATCCACGGAAGACGCAGTTCTTGAAACGGTCTGCTTCGATCTTCGCCCAATTCTCAATCTGGTTCGAAGGGATCTCCTCCACATAGCAGGTAACGTCATTGCTGGTATAGGCATTGCTGCCTTCCGATCCGATCAGGGACATAAGTTTGTCATACTCATTCGGAATCGCCAGTTTCGAAGCCTCATAACTGATCGAGTCGATCACATGATAGATGGAGAGACGCTCATTGGGATCCGTCTTGGTCCGGTAGACCTCGAAGAGACTGTCGATAGCGGCAAGCATCGGCTTTTCCGCCTCATAGTCAGAGGTTCCGAACTGCTGGGTTCCTTTAAACATCATGTGCTCAAGGTAATGGGCAAGCCCCGTGTTGTCCGCAGGGTCATTCTTTCCGCCGACACGGACCGCGATGTAAGTCTGGATCCGGGGCTGGTCTTTGTTAACGGTCATGTAGATTTTGAGACCGTTGTCGAGGGTACAGATTTTGGCCTCGAGGGGATCGCCTTTTACCGTCTGGTACTTCGAGCAGGATCCCGCTGCAAGAAGGGCGGCTAAGGCCGCCATGACAAGCAATATTTTTTTCATCTTGTTAAGGATTAATATGTTCTAGGGCATACAATCTGCGAAGTTAACTATTTTACCTCTTATTTCAAATTTTTAAAAACTTAAAAATCAGCTCTTTTTCCTGAAACCAGTCGAATGGTTTTTCTGTTTTTTATCGTCATGTCGGGCAGGCAATCCTATCTTTGCCGTCGTCCGGGTACGGTGCCCGGGCGGAAAAAGAAAAGAAGATGAAGAGAATGAGACAGATGCTCGCTGCAGGAACGATTCTCCTGCTTGCGACGGCTTGCCAAGACTTTTTTCAGGGATTCGGGCGCAGGGATGCCTTTCTGAAATGGCATTTCGATCCCGGGCTGCCTATCGGGACCCGTTCCGGAGGTGAGATTCCCGACACGAACGACTTCATCCTGACTGTTTCCGATGCAAAAGGAAACATTCTGTACAATGGTCCCTACGGCCATTCACCAGAAGCGCTGACAGTCGAACCGGGAAGTTATAACATTGATGTCAAGTCGATTGAGTTTACAGTTCCCTCTTTCGACAAACCCCAGTATGGTGACGGGAAAGTCGTTGTCGTCAGGGGTGGCGAAACGGCAGATGTGCGGCTGGACTGTCAGCTCAGGAATGCAGGAATCCGGCTGAAGGTCGAGCCGGAATTCCTGACCGCCTACCCCAGGGGAACCCTGCTTCTCAAATCGGCGGAGGGAAAACTGATGTACAGTTTCACTGAAAAGAGGACGGCATATTTCAGACCGGGAGCCGTCCAGCTCATCCTCAGCGACGGCGGAAAAGATGAGACCCTGTCGACCCGGGACCTGGCGGCCAGGGAAATATGGACAATCGGCATATCCGTACCGGAGACTGCGACCGTAGGCGGCAAGGGATTCAAGATCGAGTTGGACACAGTAAAGGTATGGAAATCAGATTCTTTCATCATCAGCGGCAGCTCTTCGGAGAGTCCCGGCGGCAGCGGGGGAAGCAGCGAGTGGGGCGAAGACCTCTCCGACGCACTGAGCGTCAGCATGGCAAAGGCCGCAGTCGGAATGAAAGAGACCTGGGTATTCGGATACATTGTCGGAGGTGACCTGACAACGACGGGATCCAAGATGAATACGGGGCCGGATTTTTCCAAGAACACCCACTTCGCGATCGCCGCACGTGCCTCAGCGACAGAAAAATCTTCCTGTCTGTCCGTCGAATTGCCGAAAGGGCCCATACGCGATGCACTCAACCTGGTCGACCACCCCGACCTGGTCGGCAGCCGCGTCTATCTCAAAGGCAATATCGTCGAACCCTATTTTGGAATTACGGGTGTAAAAGGATGCACTGAATATATCCTCAAATAAGAATTTGCAAATATCGAACGGAATCACTAACTTTGCATCAGCAAAAGCGGAATTAGCTCAGTTGGTAGAGCGTTGGCTTCCCAAGCCGAAGGTCGCGAGTTCGAGCCTCGTATTCCGCTCAACCATTCTAATTGCCCCTAACTATTTGATAAGAAAGTAGTTACGGGGCATTTCTTATGCCATATTGTCAAACAATTTGACGCTAAAATCGCCCCAAAAAACTGTAAAAAAGAGTAAAAAGTTGTCAAAAATTGTAAAGATTAGTGAGAAATTAGTGAGAAAATGGTGAGAAATTAGTGAGAAAACGGTGAAAAATTAGTGAGAAAATATGGCAAAACTGAGTTTTTATCTGGACTCCCGGAAGCCGGGAGCAGACGGGAGATCTCCCCTTACCTTGACGGTAAAACACAACTACAATTCAGCCCGGATTTCGCTCGGGATCAAGATGACTCCGAACGACTGGGAAGAGGTACAGTACACACTCCGGAATCTTCCAAGGAGTAAGTGGGACATCATGTCCGACGATGTGTATGCAATGAAGATATCTTATGACTCTGCTCTGTCCAGATTGGAGAAAGAGGAGGATATCCGTGAGCTTTCCGCAACGGATGTCAGGAACAGACTGGACGAGATGATCAAGGGCGAATCGAGGGCGACAAGAAAGAAACGTCTTGAGAGGAAGAAGAACCTCTTTGCGGCTCGGTATCGTGCCTTCGCAGAGTCGAAGGATACTGATGGGACCAGAAAGATATATCTGTGGTCTCTGAAGAAGATTGCCGAATACGATTCGGGGTATGAATCTCTGTCTTTTGAGGATATTAATAAAGAATGGTTGACCGGATTCGATAACTACCTCAAACCAACGGTATGTGCGAATATCCGCAATATGTATTTCCGAAACATCCGTGCCGTCTTCAATGATGCGTTGAAAGATGAGATTACGACAGCATATCCTTTCCGTACCTTCAGGCTACCAAAGACCGAAGAGACCAAGAAACGAGCGTTGTCTCTGGAGCAGATCAAACTATTGAAGGATTTCCCCTGCGACAGTTGGCAAGAAGAATACCGGGATATGTTTATGCTCATGATCTACTTGATCGGGATTAATGCCGCAGATCTATTCAAGGCGAAGCCAGAGGATCTGGTAGACGGAAGGTTGAACTACAAGAGGGACAAGACTCATAAACTCTACTCTGTTAAGGTAGAGCCGGAAGCAATGGCGATCATTAACAAATATCGTGGAAAGGATTGGCTCCTCTCCCCTCTCGATCGCTATTGCTCATATAAAGCCTATCTTGGGCATATGAACAAGGCACTGAAGAAGATCGGTTTATTCTATCGGACAAGCGGAGAGAAGAAGGGCAGGGCTTTATTCCCAGATCTTTCTTCATATTGGTCCAGACATTCGTGGGCAAGCCTCGCATCGCAGCTCGACATTCCAACCGACATAATAGGACGCTCCCTTGGGCATTCCTGGGCGACTGATACGGTGACCGCAATCTACATCAAGTTCGATAATCGCAAGGTCGACAATGCAAATCGAAAAGTTATTGACGCAATAATGAATTAATGTATTATCTTTGCATAAACACATTAACACATGAGATACACGTTCGGAGAAACTCTTGGATCTGGCCTGTCGTTCCAGTTTGAGATTGACCTAACAGACGAGCAGGCGGATATTATCCGGACCTTTTTGAAGGAGAACGGGGACTGTGATTATTCCTTTCTTGAGCCAGAGTACCCCGGACTGTTTGAGATCATCAACGAAGCGGCGACCGAGGCGGCTTTCAAGGCCATCAATGAAGAGAGAGACGAGGATGATAGATTAGACTATTGGGATATTGACTGGGGAAGCATATCTTATGACTTCTACTGGCCAAAAGAACTGATGAAATAAGTGTTGGTGAGACAGGCTTTCGGGTCTGTCTCTTTTATTTTGGTAAAGATAGACCTAATCAGCCGTGCTTAATCGATAGATTCGCGGAAGATTAGGTTATTATGGAATACACTATTGACAGGACGGTTCTGTTCCCGCTAATTGAGGAGGAGGTATCGAGGGTTGCCAATGAGTCCTACACGGACGATGGCGACTCCATGTATGACGTGATTCGTCTCACCTCCTTGGATAATGCGACCATTGTACGTCTGGAAGACGATGCGATTGATGCTCTTGTAAAACGAACGATTGACATCTGCACGTACAACGGGTCCGTTCTTTACTTCGATGTCCCCGACTTCGATACATATCTGGAGCCTGCCACAACCAGGGAAATCACACGATACATCGTACTCAATACATGTGCGGCTTGGTTCCAGTCGCGGATGCCGGGAAAGGTGGACGAGTATGCCAACCGTGGTCAGGTCGCAATGGACAAGGCCGTAACCTATCTGAAATCCATTAAAGCACCGGAGCGAGTATGAAGATCTATCTAGATGTAGACGAACTTTTGTTCGACATGCGGAACAAGTCCCATCAGGACACCGCAGACATATCGGATGTCGAGGCCCGGTATAGGGTCGAGGCCGGCACACATAAGACCGAAGAACTTCGCAGGTGCTTGCTTGAGGTCTCTTCTACTCTGACCAGGAGGGTGTCCAGATACCTTGTCGATTACTATCGCCAGCTTGCCGACAACAACCTCCACCTTCCGGAGACTCTTGTCTATGACTTCGACTTTTCCGAAAGGAGGATGATCAATAAGGCTCAACCTCTCTCTGATGCGATGCATGCTTTCATCGTACATTATGCATTGGCGAAGTATTATGCAACAGTCAATCATACCGAACTGTCGAACAAGCATAGCACCTTGACCCAGGATGCGTCCGCAGCACTCGATGAGATCATATACACTAAACGTCCGCCAATCGTATGAGTACCGTAGTATATTATGTAGACACGAATCCGACCGAGGAGAAGAAGAGGAGGAAGATCGTGATTATCAAGCAGGAGGTTTACAAGGATGTAGAGCTCCATACTTTCAAGCGTGTAGAGGCGGCAGCAGATATGACGGCCAAGCAGGAGAATGCGATATCCGCAGACACCACCGAGAATATGGACGGGGCTGTTATCGCGAGATATGTTGAGTATCGGAATGCTCAACTCCGGAGGAAGATGTCGTCGATTCTTCTCGACATGGAAAGCCTAGGAGCGGATGATGTGTTGAGTCTGGATGAAGTATTCGCATATAACCTTTCACTCTCTACGGACTTCAAGGATGCCATGCTCCGTCCGCTTGCCGAGTATATGCACCGGTTCCTGGTGTGGGGAGCATTATACGACTGGTACAATCAGTTAGGGATGCGTCAAGAAGCCGCCATCTACGGGAGCGAACTGCAAGAGATAGAAGATGAGATCAACAATATAACCCGAGTACCGAGTTGGGCGAAGAGACCTCTTCAACCTTTCGGTCCGGCAAGAAAGATATTCTAATTATGCCAAGAGGAAGAAAGCCGGGAGACGGCAGAGGAAGAATGGGGGGAAGACCACCTGGAGGTCAGAACAAGACTACCGTAGCAATGCGGGAGCTTTTGTCGAATTTCTGTGACGAGAAGTTTGAGGACTTCAAAGTCGCGTTCGATAACATTAAGAACCCGAAAGAGAAATGTGCAATCTATCTGAAAGCACAAGAGTTCGTCACGCCTAAACTTTCCACTGTTGATCTTAAGACAGATCTTGATCGGAAGACCTTCGAGCAAGAGTTGGATGAGTTGAGTCAAGAGGATTAAAGCATACTTTCTTTTCAATCTTTTTAGAGGGAGACGCTGTGAAGTATCTCCCTTTCACTGTTATAGTTTTCTATAGTTGATTGGTTAAGATAGACCATAATCCCGAACGAATCTCTTCACCTTTGGACATTAATATAGGTATTATGGCAGCAATTACGGCAATAGCAAGCGGAGCAGCGGCTCTGGGTTCCGCGATCTACGGAGCAATCGCTTCGGCAAAATACAATAACAAGGCTCGGCAACTGATTCAACAACAACGCGACGATAACAAGCGTTGGTATGATACGAAGATGAACGAGGACTATACTCAACGGACGGATGCACAGAACGTCATCAATCGTCAGCGGGAACTTCTCAACGAGCGATACAAGCAAGCAAGGGCGACTAATGTAGTTGCCGGCGGAACTGATGAGTCTGTAGCGATGCAGAAAGCAGCCGCCAACGATGCGATGGCTCAGACGATGTCGGATATTGCGGCCAATGCTTCCGCTTACAAGGAAGGGGTCGAGAACGCATATCGTCAACAAGATCAAGCTCTCAATCAGCAACAAGCACAGACCTACGCCAATCAAGGAGCGGCCACTGCACAGGCGGCAGGACAAGCCGTCAATGCCGGGGTTAACATGGTCGGGATTGGTTTGCAGAATAATGCCCAGAAAGAGATCGACAAGATCGAAAAGAAAAACGCATAAATATGGCAAAGAAGAAATCACGTCAACAAGAGGCGATTGATGCTGGTCAGACACTGCAACAGAACATAACTGATGCGGGGCAACAGTATCAGAATACTATCCAGCAGGCAGGACAAGCATACCAACAGGGTCTTGACAATATCGCCAACAACTATCAGAATTCCGCGAATGACGCGATGTCTTCCGTCCAGAGGGCGAACGAAGCCGCAGAACGGGATTTTACCGACATCGCCCAGGATATCAAGAACCAGTATGACGAAGCACAAAGGGAGAATGCAATCCGGAGCCGTGCGGATCTTAACTCCGCAAAGTATGCCGGAGTAACCGAACTTGCTTCGTCCATCGCCAATCTTATTGGAGTCGGTGCTCTTGGTGCATCGAATCAGACATACCAGAACTATTCGCAGAACTGGATGCAACGTGCCGATCAAGAGCGCAGAGCGAGACAAGCTAGGATGGATAATATACGCGAAAGGGAACGCCAACAACGTGCCCAGATCGCTCAACTCCGTCAAGGCGGGGCTAATGCTCTCGCCCAGATGCGTCTCGGTCAAGCCGGCACGGTGGCGGGCCTTCGTGGGAATGCTCTTCAAGCCGGATACCAATCCGGAAGAGATGCGGCACAAGCCGGATACCAGGCCGGAACCGCTGCCGCTCAAGCGGGATATCAAGGGACTTTGCAGGGATTGCAGATGGGGATGCATGAAGATCAGATGCGACAATCTGCCGCTCAACACGCAGCAAGTCTGAAAATGCAGGCGGCGGCACATGGCTTAAAGTCAGATGGGAAGGGAGGCTATGTTGCAGATCCGAACTCTCCTATTCACAGATCGAGGAGTGGATCTGGGGGCCGTGGTGATGTTTTCTACTTCTCTCATAATGGAAGGCAGATCCCATATTCAATGACAGATAAAGAGAGGAAGGCTTTTTTGGAAAAGGCATATGCAAAAGTAAAAGACAAGCCTGGATTTAAGGATGAATATGGAGGAGGTGCAGAAGATAAACTTCGCGATGAAGATGCGAACGGAGTTATTCTCAAGTATGCAGAGCAAGATCCTGAACTCCGAGACGAATTATATAACTATACTTCTCCGGAATATAGACAGAGTAGGGACTTGAGCAATCAGGTTAACAGTTTCTTCTCAACTCCTAACGGGACTACAAACCAATTATCTAGAACTGCCGCCATTTTCCCAACATCCAGAGAGACCGGTTGGGGCGTGAAAAGGCCGGATGAACAATAAAACTCCTTAAGGATGCCCGATAACAACAAGCAATATTATGTCTTTGTACCCGGAGAGGCACAAGGACGTGTCGTCGACTCTGCCGCTTTTGAGGCCGGGAAGGATCTTCTTTACAAATCTTTTCCTGATGCTCAGGTCAGCGAAATATCTAAGTATAATCCGGAGGATACTGATTATAGGGATAACGATCAATACCAAGTTCTCGTTCCAGGTATGATGTCTCCGACAACTATCGATTCTAAAACATTCAATAGCAAGAAGGATGAATTTTTCAAAATGTATCCGGATGCAGAGGTGTCGAGAGTTAGGGACTATTCTGACGATTACTGGAGACCGAAGCTACAAGAGGCACAAGCCGCTCTCGCGTCTTTCGACGATGAGAACGGAGAATTCATGACTCAGTATGAGGACGATAGGAGAAATGCCACTTCTATGCAACGCGGCATGGGTGCTGCATCCTTGACTGATGCTCAAAAGAATCTGGCAGAAAATCATGAGAAATATGATAACCTCTCAAGTCAGCGTAATGCTCTTGGTGAGGCGATATATAACAACCCGATTATTGCCAGAGGTAGAAGACAAGCATATGAGAATGCAGTATCGCTCCGGCAACAATACCTTGATTTAGCAGATAAAGCCGAATCCGGAGACGAGAGGCGGGATTATAAACGTGCCGCAAAACTTCAAGGTGACGCTGCGGAACTTTTCTCTGCTCCGAGCCAGTTCGGGAATAGTGATAAGAGCGGATTTGCAAAGTATCTAGACGACTATGCAAAGGGCGCGGTCAATACTTTCTCAGACCGAGATTTCTGGACTCGCGGTCTTACTCAAATAGGAAGAGACTTTGATTTGCACGGTATACGTAAAAAGGTGCAAGAAGCAGAAAAGAATAAGGGCGGGGCACTCGAACCGGGTGACTATGACCGTATCCTTTCTGCCGGAGAAAAGGCTCAACTATTTGCTTTCTATAATCTCGCCTATGCTCAAGCCGACGAAGAAATAGGCCGTGCGAAGGATCTGTCAAGTGCCTATAGAGCCGGTCAGTCTGCGGCAGAATCTGCCGGGTTTATGGCCGAGTTTGCTCTCGGAACCGGCCTCGGGAATTTGGCAGGGAAGGCTATTCTTAAAGGATCTACAAATGCGTTTGCCCGCTGGATGGGTGAAGCGATGATGAGCCAAAAGGCTCAAGCTGCAGCCGTGCAGAGCGGCCTTCTTCCGGCCATACAGAGAACTGGATGGCAACAAGTTGGAAGAAGTGCGGCTCAATCATTGGTTAACGGTGCGATCCGTGCTGGAATCACGCAACCGCTTGGGACCTTGTCTAATATTGCCACCAAGATGAACGAGACAAACGACGACGGAGAACTAAACTCTGTTGGTCGCGGTATCTGGCTTGGTCTCTCGGATGCCTTTATTGAGAACTGGTCTGAGTCCTTCGGGAATACAATAGACGGTGTGTTTGGTATAGCTGGAGAGGGCATTTCTAAACTCGGGAAAGGATATAAGATAAAAACGAACTTCGGGCAAATGGCCCGTTGGGCGATGAATTCACCTTTCACACAGACCTTGAAGGAGGCCGGATTCAATGGGTTTATCGGTGAAATGATGGAGGAGTGGGCCGGAAATGCCGTCCGTCTCTCTACGGGATTAATGGACAAAGACGAATTCAAGCAATTCGCTTCCATCCAACAACAACTTGAGATGGCCGCATCTTTTGCGCCGATGTCATTGATTGGTCTTTCTGGGCAGGTCGTCGGTGGAGTAAAACATCGTCAAGAATATAATCGCCTTGCGGAAGAAGCCAAGCAAATTCTCATGAAGAACGGAGTTTCTCAACCAGAAATAGAAGGTCTTTTCAATACAAGGTGGGCGACATCAGAAGATGTGGCGGCAAAACTCGCTCCATATGCACAGAGAGTCCTCAATTCCGGAAGCGAATCAGCCAAGTCTGATTATGGTAAAATATTGAGATTGGCGGAAGAAGCAGGTGCGACTTCATTCAATGACGCGATGGAGGAGATTAAGAATGAAGGAAGAAGGAATGAAATACGCGATCAGATTTCCGCTAATACCGGAAAGTTCTGGCAAGACTTTAATTCGCCAGAAGCAAAAGACGAGAACGGCAACCCAGAGGTTATCCAACAGGTTAGAGTGATAGAATTCTCGGACGGGACTCGCCAATATGTCATTTCTGGTGCGTCTATTGATAATGGTAACAGAACTTATGCGACCATTACCGAAGACGGGAAGCAAGGCTTTATTTCAGACAGAGAAATCAATGATGGACTTGAGAACGGGAGCATCGTTTCTGATAATGAAATGATGTTGAATGATTATCTCCAGTCCAGGGTTGATGCGTCAGACAAGGACGCTGAAGCACAGAGAATGAATGAAGAAATTCGTCAAAAACTTCTCGATGTAAGGCAAAGAATTGAGCAGAATCCATCCTTTAATGTTGGAACGGTTGAGTCTCCTTTGAACGCGACTGTAATTCCAGAATCAGTTAATGCGAATGGTCTTACTGCCATCTGGAGCGATTCGGAGGGGAACGAGCAGGTGCGAGGATTCACTTGGAAAGAGGTTGGCGATTATCTTGGGATGCCGATCTCGGCAAAGACAGACGCTGAGTTGAATGAAGAGGCGGCAGAAGTATCAAGACAAGCAGATGCAAGGAAGGAGGAGTATAATGAGATCCCCATCGGATCTCAGATTACCGTCCTTATTGATACTGGAGGAGAAACCCCCGAATCTCAAACCTATCGTTTCGGGAAAGCGGTTCACAATGAAGACGAAGACTTCGTGCGTATTTATGTCTTGGATGAAAACGGGAATGCTATTACGGACGAAAGAGGTGAAGAACTATGGTTTATTGAAGACATGGTCTCTGGTCTCGATAGTTATAGTGCTCCTTCTTCCGTCGCGTCTGCTAACGAGCAGTCTGCGGCTTCCTCTCCTGCCGCTGAACCGGTTAATACTCCATCTGTGCAATCTGCTCAACCAGCCGTCGAAAAATACACCGACGCGAATGGCGTGGTTAATAGAACTGCATTCCAAAACACTGAACCGGAAGAGTGGGCGAAGTGGAATGATGAGCAGAACGGTGATGGTGGTATTGATACCCAGCAGGCTGTGAATGCAAAGATTAAGAAACTGAACAAGGAAGTAAATGAGGTCGATAAGAAACTGGCCGATGAGGATAATCCAGACACTCGCGAGAACCTGAAGAGTCAGAAGGTAGAACTTGTCAATCGTTTGAATACTTGGCAGAGAGTACTCGATAGTTATAGTGCTCCTTCTTCCGTAGCCCCAGCTACGGAACAGGCAACTGCCTCCCCTGCCGCTCCGGTATCGGAGGCAACATCTCAAGATGCAGAGGCTCCGACCTCGTCTGCGGGCGGTCAGAACGAACAGATGACCAGAGAAGAGATGGAGTCATTCTTGGACAACATCGATGCCTTGATTGCATCCGCCAGTACGGACGAAGAAAGAGCTATTCTTCTTGAGAATAAACGGAAGATTCTTGAAGACTACTACAAGGAGATTGGAACAGAGCAGCCGATTGTCGCGACAAGAGGAGACGTTCTCGATAAATTAGCGGAGAATGGTGTTTCGGAAGAAAACATTAAGACTGTTGACTCGGAACTAAAATATAGTAAGAAGCATAATCATCTGGTTCGCGGATTCCGCGTAGGCGGCAAGATCTATGTGATTACAGACGATATCGCAAGTGCAAGAGATGCGAGGTCAACATACATTCATGAGAGACAGCACGGCATTTCGAGTCGAAGAAAATTAGGACGGGCCGTTGCAGACATTCTCAAGTACAATAGAGATACTCTTCTCGACTATATATTCAAGTTGAGCGGTGCTGATTATTCGGAATACGAAAGCACATCGGCACTTGGGGATGAGCTTGTGAGTATGGCCATGGAGGTTGCGTATTCGTCTACCCCTGAAAACCTTGAGGCTAATCTGAGAAGCCTTGGCATAGATAACCAAGAAATTATTAACTTTGTAAAAAGCATAGACAATGAGCAAAGAAATGATCAATCGCTCTCTAAGGCAAGGGGAGATTCACTTCAACGTAACAATGCCCAAAGAGGTGTCGGACAAGATGGGCGAGATAGCCAGACGGGACCCGCTGGGGACTTGGGACAACAGGGACGTGGATCTTTCAGAAGCGGCATACAAGGAACTGGAGAGCTCCAAGGAGAACAAGGCGGAAGAGAAGTAGGCCAATCCGCAGACACTGGCGAGATCCAAGTGGGCGAGCAGAATGACACGGCTACTCCGCAAAACACTGTTATTCTTGAGAGCGAAGATAATAATTCCGAAGAATCAAATACTTCTTCAGAAACTATTGAACGCCTTGACTCTGAGGGGATCGCAGCAAACGGAGACGAAGTGCGGTTCAGCGTCCGCTATGTTCCTACCGATGATCAACAAAGTCAGATAGTCGATGACATTGTCTCGTCAACTGGAGTAAGTAAAGAGAAGGCAGAGCAATGGCTCAAGTCCGAGACATCCCTTGCCGCTCTCATTCTTAACGGGGAGAATGAGCCGTATCTCAACTATACGGGCGACGATCGGTATAAGGCCATCAAGCAGGACTCCGATTATCCTCAAGGTACTGTAGACTTCAATAACATCTGCCGTAAACGACTCCCGTTCACGCAGATGTACCAACGCATTCAGAAGGCTTTCCCGAATACCATCATTACTGGTAGCGACCTTGCAACCATCCGTCAGATCATGAAGGATCACGGCGTCACGGTTGCTTGCGGACTCTGCTATGTAGAAGACAGACGGCAACTCCTTGGCGAGATTGCAACCAGCTTCATTGATGAGATGAAGGGAGGGTTCGAGAATTATGCGAAAGGTAGTGAGACTAAACGGAGGAATGCAGAGAAATTCCGTAAACTTCTTGGGGATGATACGAAGGAAGATCTTTCTATCTATGATCTGATTACCCTTGAGGGATCTTCCAGACTCGCACAAGAGCATCCCGGAATCTATCAGGCATTCCAGACATTCAATGCTGCCAGAGGGCAACAAGCCGGCAATCTCTTCCAGGGATATGCAGAGTATAAGAGAGAGATTCTCAAATGGAACAAGAAGAAGGTAGCAAGTGTCAATGCTAATGGTGGCCTTCGAATCTTCTCCTATTCTGACTTCGAAGCACATCACCTTATCGACCTCGTCCAGATAATCCAAGACTGTGCGAGAAAGGGAGTCATGATCCAGGGCTATACCAAGGTTCCTGCTTTTGCAAGGGCCGTAGCGAATACTGGAATCAAACTTAATCGATCCCTTATCCCTCTTGGCGATACTGGAATTGTAGACGGTCAACTGGCATACGATCCGGTAGAAGGTATTGATATCAATGATAAGGACTTCCTCCCGGACAACGACAATATCGGAAACATCCTTATCGGTATCAATGATGAGCAGATCCGTCTGGCAATGGCAGATCCGTTCGTTCATTACATCATTCCGTACCACTCCAACCAGAGCGGTGTCCTTCGTCAAATGAAGCAGACCGGAGCCTGGACGAACTACAAGAATGAGCAGACGGAGAAAGGCCAGAATGTCGGTCACGGTGTAAACATCTATACTGATGTCCTTGCACCCGCAGAGGCAGAAGGCAATCCGATCAAGAACGAGAGGGAGTTTGTCGAGAGATTCCTCCAAGTATGCAAGGAGAAAGGATGGACTCCTCGTTTTGCTCGGTTCCTGAACACAGACGAGAACGGAGATTATCTCTATACTCCTGGATACTATAAACTCCTTCTTGACTTCAAACTCTTCGATGCGGACGGAAACATCCTTCCTCAGAGACCCGTTGTGGCAGAGTTTGACGACGAATTCAATAGGTCTATTCTTGAGGATTATGTCCGTGGCGAGAGAGGAAATGCCGACGAGAGTCTGGACGATGTCTACAACGAGATCGTATCCAAACTTGGTCTTTCCGATAGAGAAGCCGACATCAGAAGGACTAATGCAGAGAGTGACAGACTCACTTCCATGTTGAATGCTGCAAGAGCCTTGAGGGAAGCAAATGCCACACAGAAACAACCTGTCAGTGCCGAGAGAACCCAAGAGCCGGTAAGCACGACTGATGCCGAGGAGAGTATTATGTTCTCGCTTTCCCGGAACAATCGTGCGACCATTCAGTCATGGCTCAATAAGCGAGAGGATCTCACAGATGAACAGAGATCTGGGGTGATGGATTATCTTGATGGTCTGAAGGATTCCAAGACGCAACTCGCTACGGCAAGATGGTTCGTCAACGGGACGATCCGGATTCCAGAGGATATGAAGAAGGTAGAGCAAGCCATCTACGTTGCTGGAAGAGCGAAGGTAGATCCGCTCCGTTACTCCTCCCCTATGGAACTTCTGGAGGCTCATGCAGAGTTCAAACCGAAGGAGGACCGCATCAATCCGGATGAGGTGTCTACCCTTCATCGTGCGGCAGAATATCCCGATCAAGGCATCGTCGTATACGATGTCGATAATACCGAGGAAAGCCGTCGGAATATGCGGAAGATTATCAATACCCACTTCGGTGAAGACGCTTCTCCTTGGTGTCTGCTTCAGGGAGACGGGAAGGGAAATCTGACGACAGACTCAAAGAGATACTGGAGACATTACAGTGCCTATCCAAAGCAGGTTGCTTTCCGTGACGGTAAACTCCTTGCCTTCTCCGCAAACGATACTCATACAAGACTCTGGTGGGATCGCCAGGATCAGTCTCACTATGGTATTCCTATGCTTCTGAAGGTTCCCGGAGATGAACTTGGCCGTAGTGCCGACCATATCATTGACGAGAACGGCAATCTGATTGTTGAGCCGGGAGCCCATATGTATCGCGGCAACAAACAGAACGGAGTCTACGAAGAATGGAGTTCTGACGGAGAGACTTTGTTGCAAAGAGCAGAGTATAAAGACGGAGTCGAGAATGGAGTCACCGAACAGTGGTATCCGTCCGGGCAGCTCTGGAGAAGGACCGGAATGAAGAACGGCGAATATGCCGGGACTTATGAAATGTGGTATGAGAACGGCCAACAGAGATTAATTGTTGAATTCGACGAAAATGGAGATCGGCATGGCACACAAAGGGGTTGGTACAAAGACGGGAAACTGCATCAAGAATTCCATTATAATCACGGACAGTTTGATGGAGAACAAAGAGACTACGACGATGACGGAAATTTATCCTCAGTTAGAAGATACAACAATGGTAATCTAGTCGGATTCGAAGATCACGGTCCGTTCGGTATTGAGAAGAGAGTTACATACACAAGCGACTCAAATAACCATCGTGTTGTAGAACTGTTCAGACGAAACGGAAGTCTGTCAGAGCGGGCAGAATATGATGGCACTACATTGAATGGAGTCCGAGAAATCTACAATGCTGATGGAGGAATCCAGACAAGGGCGAACTATGTGTACGGAGATCGTAACGGATTATTCGAAACGTATCATCCAAATGGGAAACTCTGGGTCCGTGGCGAATATAAGTTCGGGAATAGAGACGGTATCCATGAGCAATGGGATAAAGATGGCAATTTGATTTCTCGCGTAGAATTTCGGAACGATGAAAAGGTTCGCGACCTGCCGATTGATGAATCTGAGGTTAGATTCAGCAAGTCCGTCTTCACCCCGACCGATAAAGGACGGGACGAATCTTCCATGAACTACGCGATGCGTATTGCATATGGCTTCGATACAGCATACAATACTGGATCTCGCGGATGGGAGTTCGAGAACGGAGAAGGACAAGAAAGTTCGATGGCATACTCTAGAAAGACGAAGAAAATTCATATCTTTGTCAAGGATCAGATGCCAAGCGGAGAAGAGATGGAGATGCTTTGCTTCCACGAATCTCTTCATGCGTGGATGGATCGAATGCCGGCGCGGGAAAAGGAACAACTTGTTTCGGATTATAATGATGCGGATTTCTTCGTCAATCCAGGTACGAAGGAATTAGTATACGAAGGAATCCGAAATCGTAAGTATCGCGATGAGGATGTTCCGGAGGAATATCTTACACATACACTGTCCCAAGCGATGGAAATCGGGATGACGCAGAGGATTCTGGATGAAATGCCCGACGCTAGCAGAGATTTATTACAAGGACTATTTAATAGCATTGATTACAATGTCGAAGAAGAATCTAACCGAAGAAGAGCGCAGAGAAATGGAGGAGTTCGAGAAGGAACTTCTACAGAGTCTGGAGAGCGGGCCGATCTGCGGAACTCCGTGGCTGAACGAGCGGGAGAAGGCGGAGCAAGAGAAGGACGAGAACAAGTAGAAGATTCCGTCCGTTTCTCGAAGACCACCTCAAACGAAGAACTGTTTGACAAGGCAAAAGAGAGATTCGGTACTACACGGGACATCCGCGAAGCTGGTTATGTCCTCCCCGATGGTACAATGCTCGATTTCTCCGGAAGGCATATGGCATCCGGAGACACGTCATACCTTAATGGCGGCAGAACGGTAGACCATCGGGATATCGAGGATCTCAATTTCGAATCAGACCTAAATACTCCGTCCGGAATCGAGACGAATATGCCCGACTTTATCCGTCGAGGTGCAATCCGCATTGACTCAAATGGACTGATCAATCTCTCAGTTAAACCAACCAAGAGTCAGGAATCTGTTCTCCGTAGACTTATTTCCAGGAACGGTTTCATGGCCGTTGATTTCGGTGACGGTAATAGCACCCGTGCATATGCAGAGTATGACCGTCCGAATGCAGAAAGGATACTGGGAGACATCTCCGATTACTTCGACTATGGCATCAAGCCGGAAGGAGATGGTGGACTTCGTTTCTCCAAGGCAAATCAGACACAGAACGGATTTATCTCCAATGCCGAGGCCGCTCTTGACAAGATCAAGATGGACAAGGCGACTCCGGAGCAGTGGATTAAGATGTTGGAGAAGGAAGGCGGATTGAAGGCTGGGGAGGACAAGTGGCTTGGACTTTCCGACTGGTTGAAAGCATCCGACCGAAAGACTCTTACCAAACAAGAGATTGCCGACTATATCGCGGAGAACAGAATAGAGATCGAGGAGGTGAACTATTCTGCTAATGTCGATATGGAGGAAGCAGTAAAGAATGACATCCAAGAAACAATCGGGCGTGGGAAAAGTATCGAAGAGTTGCAAGAAGAGATCGACGAGTTGAAAGAATCTGCGGCTCGATTTGATGCTATCGGGGAGAACCCCTCCGAAGAAGAGATGGATGACTATCTCACAGAAGCGATGATAGAAGACTATGGCGACGATTTCACCAATGGTTATATTATCGAAGACGGATTTATTGATTATAACGTCAGTCCATACGATTTAGATGAGGATGAATTTAATCGGAGCACTTCTGGGACAAGAAAGATAAACGAAACTAGACTAAGTTATACGACATCTGGTCTTGACAATAAGCGAGAAATCGCTCTTACTGTCCCGACGATTGACTCCTGGAATGAAAACGATGAAATCCACTTTGGCGATGCCGGGAATGGTCGTGCCGTTGCATGGATTCGCTTTGGCGATACACGGCTTGAATCTCCGGAGAAGAAGGCCGTAGATTCTTATCTTGCAGAAATGCGAGAGAAATATTCTGCTATCCCAGGAGAGGAGACAGACCGTATGACTCCAGAGGAGATCTCCCATCTGCAAGAACTCACTGGAAGAGAACTCGATAATCCGAACTCCGGGCCAAAAGTCCTTGTAATTGATGAGATTCAATCAAAGAGGCATCAGGAAGGAAGGGAGCATGGATACAATGACCAAAGGGTTATTACAACGCTTCAAGAAGAGGAAGAAGACGCGAAGAGGGCATACGACAACTATATTGAATCCTTAAAGGAGAAGTATGGTGGATTTAACGGCATGTATGGGAATGTCACTGAAGAAGAGAATAGAAGGGCCGAGGAGTTGAATGATGCCCACATCGCGGCAAGTAATAAGGTATTAAATGCGATCGGCGGTATCCCCGCCGCTCCTTTCGAGAAGAACTGGCACGAACTTGCGATGAAGCGTATGCTCCGGCTTGCCGCCGAAGAGGGGTACGATAAGATTGCATGGACTACTGGAGACCAGCAGGCAGAGAGGTATAATATCGGTACTGCATTATCGAAGATAGAGGCAGAACGGGATAGCGAGGGTTATCACATCATTACTTATGACAAGACAGGTTATCCTTCTGGGGTTGTAAGGCCATATTACAATAGTGATGAAGAGGTGCTTGAAACTTTTGGCAAAGATTTAGGTTCACGAATCCTCTCTTCATTAAGCGATGAAGATAGTATAACATTGTCCGGCGACGACCTCCGCATTGGCGGTGAGGGCATGAAGGGCTTCTACGATGACATCCTTCCTCGCTTCATGAACAAATATGGGAAGAAGTGGGGGGTAAAAGTAGAAGATATCGATCTGCCCAGAATCTACGATGAGACGGGTCGCCCGCTCACCATGCACTCTGTCCCCGTCACCAAGGAGATGAAAGACTCCGTAATGGAAGGACAGTTGATGTTCTCGAAGACATCTGCAAAGACGGAGAGCGGTGAATCTATCAACTTTGAATCTACCGGAGGACTTCCGGAGAAGTCTGGAAGGACATCTCTTGTCGAGCGGACCTATAGGAAGACCGGGGCATTCTCATTTACTGGAAAGGAAAAGATCGAGAGTGCGGCAGACGTGGCCTATATCTTCAAGGAACTGGAGACTTCTGCTACTGAGAACTCCTTCATCGTGTTCGTGAAGGACGGAAAGCCGACTATTCTGCACACCGGTATTGGAACAATCGATAGAACAGAGATTGATTCCGCACCTATGGTCGCCGGATTGAAGGATTTTGCTCCGGATATGATCTATATGGTTCACAACCATCCTTCCGGAAGAGTCGAGGCATCCACCGCAGACGGAAAGGAACTCGATCGGCTTCAGGGCATGGCCGGCGACATTCCGGTTCAAGGTGTTATCATTGACACCGTGACTGGAGAATATGGAGTATTTGATCGTGAACTTGGTTCTACTCTCATCGATAACAGACATGGCGAAGAGGCCAACGCTATTCCTCTGGAGGTGTTGACCTTCGATAGAATGGTATTCGCCCCCGAGTACAGATCAGAGATCGGTAAGAACCAAATAGCAAATGCCGAATCTGTGGCCGCATACCTGTCCGCTCATAGGCTCGGTGATGGAGAGAAGGTCGGAGCCCTTCTGCTCAACAGGGCCAATCAGGTTGTCGGGAACCTTGTCTTTAACGACAATGTTCTGACGGAAGACAATGCGGAAAGTCTTGCCGGAGACGCGGTCGATGCAGCAGTAAGAAGTGCAGCATCGTCTGTCATTATCTATGGCGATATGTCTGCCGACAAGAAAACCATCTGGAGTTTCAAGAACAGCATCGATCGTATAGGTGGTGGCAACGTCCGTTGGCTTGATGCCGTTAAAGTTGAAGGCAATCATACCAAAAGTCTTGCTGAAGGGACGCTGATGGATGACGGAGAAAACAAAAGCGAGATATTATCTCATGTCAATGATAGACTTGATCAAATATCTCGCATAAGTCAGACTCCATCTTCAATATCCAAAACCGGAAACCAGGGCGAGATTATCCCCACCGAAACAGGTGGCCGCGAAGGTGTGGAATCCGATACAAATGTAGGCAATAATATTGATATTCCAAACCAACTTGTCAAAAAAACCGCAGATTTCATCAATCAACTAACGTACGACAATAGCATCGATGCAAACAATTATATCGAGAAACTGATCAACGCACTTGGATACAAGGTGATGAATCAACACTCTGGATATGTTCGATTCGAGAATAAAGACGGAGAATCTGTATTCCTTCGTCTGTCTGATCATCGTGCCCACGCAAGAAACCAGATCGGTATAAAAGCAGACAATAAGTATTCCATTGCGATTCTTGTTGATTCTTCGCCAGAAGTAAGATTCAGACCTTCTCGGAGAGTAAGAATGGTCGAGTATGTCTACGACCATCCGGATAACGAAAGGCTTGTCAATATCACTAAGTCAATATTCAACCTGTTCGACTCCGGAAGATATGTTGACCTTGCAAACGCAAACGAGACGAACACATCTCCTAATCCCAATGCGGTATTAAGAGACATTGCGGCAGAAGATTCCGAACTTCGTTTCAGTAAATCCGTTGAAACTGTCCAGGATATGGATCGTAACGGACTCGGTTCGGTTATTGGCGAGGACAATGTCAATGACTTCTATAACGAGGTCTATCGCATTGCAACTCCAGAGATCCGGAGGAGTATCGCCGAGAGAGCAGAGGCATACGGATACAACTTCCGCGAGGCCACCAAGGATTATCTCGCAGGGCTTGCAATGGCCGGATACCAGAACGACGACACCGGAATGCTCCGTGCCGTTGCCGGACTGCTTAACGGTTACGCTGCTGACGGGATTGGTATCGACGAGAATTCTCTTCGGTACATACTCTGGAAGCAAGGGAGATCGGATAACGGAGAGATCCTGAACATCGCTTCCGATATCGCAATGAGAAGAAGACTTGGTGTTGGAGAATTCGCAGATCCGATTCGATTCAGCAAGGCTCCTACCGAGAATCTTTCTGAGGCGGCAGAGAATGTAAGGAGTGAATACGACACCGCGATAGAAGAAGCAAAGCAGACTCTGGACGAGAAGAAGAAAGTTCTCAAGGGGAATCTGATCACTCTTGCCAAGGCAATGGCAATCCAGAGAGAGTATGACCAGAATACCGTTGACTCTCTGGTGAAACTTGTCAAACAGCTCATGCGGGAAGGAGGAGTTGATTCTCTGACTGCTCGGGAGATGGGCCGTATGCTCGGACTTATCAATCACTCTGTCGGCAAGAAGAACCTGACCAAGAATGCAAATGCCCTCATGGATGTCGTAATCGACAATCTGATGAAGAAAGAGAGGGATGCATTTGAAAAGTTGCTCAACATCAAGGGTAGCAAGGTCAACGCGAAGGGTGTCGAGGTCCAAGGAAAACTTGATATCGAAGGACAGAGAGTTGTAAAGGCAGTTAAGGCCGGTCTTGCTATGACCGAAGATGAAGTCAAGGAAAGGATGAATGATCTTTCCGATCGGATGGATAGCAACGATGACACAATCGCAGAAGAGGCAAAAGCAGAATACGCGGGTCTTCAACTCGCTCTAGATTATCACTCTTCTATTACTGATAGTATCGGAGAAGAAACGGGTCTTGAGAACGAGCGTAACGACGCGATGACTCAACGCAGAGAAGGCAAGATGACCAAGCAGGCTTTTGATGAGTTTATGAAAGATGTCGACAGTTCCATGCGGGAAAACCACATCGAACGGGTCGAGGCTTTCCGTGAACTCCGGACCAAGTTGGTTTCGATCTTGAGTGGAAGCATCGATGCCGCCAAGGAATTCCGCGAAAGGGAAAAGGAACGGATTGAGAATATCCACCACCTGGCCAATAGCGACATGCAAGGGATTTCTTCTGACGAACACGTCCGGGATGATAAGAATTTCTGGCAGAGGCTGAGCAACTCTTCCATCGTCAGATTCCTTATGTCTCCTCTCGCCTCCTTTGACCAGATGCTCCGGCTCTTTGGTTCAAAGAACATCAATGGAGAGGGATACCTCTGGAATAAATTCCATCGCGGATGGGTCGAGGCGACCGAGAACGAGTACACCGGCATGAAGGAAGCGACCAGAGAACTTGACGAAAAGGTCAGTTCAGTATTTGGTAAGGAGATGATGTGGAGCGATCTCTATGAAGTCGAAAGGAAGATGCCGAAGGTCACGGTCAAGTTCTGGGATGGCGGTCAAATGAAGGATCACGAACTTACGCAGGGAAATCTCCTGTACATCTACATGGTCAACAAGATGTCCGATGGAAGAATGAAACTTCGCCGGATGGGGATCGAAGAAGAGGATGTGCAGGCAATCGTCCGCCAAATGGACCCTCGGTTCATTGAACTTGCCGACTGGCTCCAGAACGAGTATCTTGTCAATAAGAGAAACAAGTACAATGCAGTTCACGAACGTATGTTCGGTGCATCAATGGCCGCTATTGACAACTACTTCCCTATCAAGATCCTTTCCAATGCTCGGACGAAAGAAGAGGATGTCTCCAACATGAATGACGAGGAGGCCCTTCCGTCAACGACTACCGGAAGCATCATCAAGCGTAGAAGGAACAGTCTCGCTCTTGATGTGCTTGGCTCGGATGCTTTCAGTGTTGTTATTGAACACCTTGAGCAGATGGAACATTGGGCCGCATTCGCGGAGTTCAACAGAGACATCAATACACTTCTATCCTACAAGAGATTCAGGAACCAGGCGCAGAACATGGATTCCGTCTATGGGTCTGGGAAGAAACTTTGGAACAATTTCAAATCTGTGTGCCGGATTGCCGCCGGGACTTATCGCCCGAGCGTAAAGGCGGAAAGCCTTGATACTGCTGCGATGAATGTTGCAAAGGGAGTAACTGCTGCAAAGATTTCGTTCCGAGTCTACACGGCTCTGAAACAGTTCCTCTCGATGCCTGCTTTTATTGCCGATGCGAATGTCAAGTATCTTGCAGAAAACATGGCAACTCCTTGGAAGTCCTGGAACTGGGCAATGGAGAATCTCCCGATTTTTGAGAAGAGGTGGAAGTCAAGACAAGCTGGTGATACCAGACTCATGCAGACTGACTCCGACTGGAAACTGTGGCGGAACAAGATTATCGAGAAGGCATCTCAATGGGGTATGTCTCCGAATGCATTCGTTGATGCTCTGACGGTTTCAATTGGTGCGCATGCTATGTACCAGACCAAGTACGACAAGTATATCAAGGCAGGATATTCAGAAGAGCAGGCGGATAAGAAAGCCAAGCAGGACGCGACAACGCTTTATAATGAGACACAGCAGTCAAGCGAAGGGGCATTCGTTTCTCCCGTTCAACTCGACCGTACCGTCTTCTCTGTCATGATCACCGTCTTCCGTAACTCTTCAATGGGATACCAACGGCAACTCCATGATGCCGTCAGGAATATCGGGAAGATGATGAAGAGCGGATACAAGGAAGAGTCCATCGCTTTCATGAAAAAGCAGATGATGAGAGATGGTCTCACAGAGGAACAAGCACAACATGCAGCAGAAAGGGAGTATGGAAATGCTCTTGCCCATAATGCGACACGAATCGCGACCTTCGGATTCCTCGTCCAGTTCGCTTGGAATCTTGGTGGAAGCCTGGCTTATCTCCTCCTTGGAGACGATGATGACGAGAAGGAAAAGATGCTCGAAGATGCCGCAAGGAAGGGACTCATCGGTGGAACAATTGAGGGGCTTGCCGGTGGAAACGTTGCAAGCGAGGCTCTCGACATGCTTGCCAAGGGCGAAAGCCTCCAGAACTATGATCCTTCCCTCCTCCCGATCTTCTCTGATATGAAACGGGTCTATCAGATGATGGGATACGATAAGGTTGCAGCCGCAAACGAACTGGTCAACCTCGCAATCCAGGCCGGAATCGGAGTCAATCCTCAGACTCTTACGGACGCGATTGTAGCTGTCGAGGACGCATGTGGTGGAGACCTCGATACGTCCAAGGAAGCAATGCTTCTCATTATGCGAGTCCTCCAGGTTCCGCAGTCGCAGATCGACAAGATCTATATTGACGAACTGGGAGTGAATGCCGGCGAAGCACAGAAGATGACCTACGGGGAGATGGCGGAACGCTATGCCAATTATAAGGTCGAACGAGGGGCTCCTCTTACCGGATGGGCTTATCAAGACGAACTTGAGAATAAGAGAGAGAAGGCTTATCTCAAGAGATTCAAGAAGATGGTTAAAGAACGTAACGAGAATAAGCAATGATAAGAAGACTTCAACTCCGTGGTATCTCGCGCACCCCATCCGACCGTATGACGCAGGATGGGGGCTGCGCCGAGAGCCTTAATGTCCATCTGGACGATAATGAAATCACTCCGACTCTGAGACCGGAGGTGATCAATTCAATGACGGATGACGATGGATATGAGTATTTCCCTCCAACCGATTGGCAAGTTGCATGGGAGTGTGTCTATATCCATAAGACTCCTTATTTCACAAGGGCGATTATCAAGTACGTGGAGTCCGGAGAAATGCACTTCGGAGTATGGAACGGCGAGGACTGCGATGTCTTCTTGTCCGTAAGTACATCGGAGACGTTCGTAAGGTGCATTTCTCTCGGGAATACACTTGGCATCGTTACCGACCAGAGCGTACACTGGAACCTCATGAGTAACGGAGAATACACGTCAATCGGAACTGATATCCCGTTCCCCGCTTTCACGTTGACGAACTATGAGGTGGCATCCTCCAGTACATCTGGAGAGGAGATCATCAGAGATATCCAATTGTCGGAGGCTTGGTCCAATGTTGTTGAGTCCTCCTCGACGATGCCGTCAAGCCTTCATGAGTATGTCTTGAATTCTCTCTGGACCAAGATCGATGAAGCTGTCGCGACCAATAGGAGGCAGGGAGTATATAACTACCAACAGTTCGCGATCCTCGCTATCAAACTGTTTGATGAGACCAGAATCATTTCCACTCCGGTCTTCATCTCCCCTGGGTTTGAGCAGCCGTACAAAATTGATTTTACTGGCGTATATTCATCAGGAACCCAGACGTGGTCTGGAAGTGCTACCGTCAAATTCAAGACGGCATACAAACTGTTTCTCCAACTTAACCAGTCGTACCAGTTCTTCGAAGACTGGAAAGGAGTGGTTGACTCTGTGGAGGTATACGTCTCCCCTCTTGTCGGTCTCAATATTGATCGCAATCAAAGTTCATTCACTGATATTGTTGCAAGCGGGACAAATCTGACGGCAAACATTAATCTCGGAGATCCGAGCTATTCTTACCTCGAACAGTATCTGAATGCATCGAATTTCTACCGGGTCTTCACGATGGAGGTGAACGATGACAATATCGACCAACTCCAGACGGGAATGGTTCTCGATACGAAGAACTATATGTTGACAGATGATCTCGTCACGAAGGGCTACCATCTGAATTCACTTTCCGACAACAAGCACTACGGAGTTATCTATACGCAGTCTCTTCTCTATAACAACAAGATCGTCGCGTCTGGAATCTCTGAAAAGGTTGCCTTTGAATTAGCATCACCCATTGCAAGGCACACGTATAATACCGACATCGGAGACGTATGGAAACCCGAATATTCTATTAATTACCAAACACCACAGAATCCACTGATTCTAGAGTATAGGCTTACTTTCCACTTAAAAGACAGTTCCGGTAGCGATTTTTCTATTAAAGCGACACATAACGGAAGCGAGTATTTTGGATTTGGTTACGTAACTTTAGCCGGAGACACATGTACGACAAACGCATATTCGATGATCGTATGTCCTGATGCGAGGGCATACTCCGTTGATGTAGAAGCGACAATCCGGCCATTGAATTCTCCTCGGGGTCAAGTAGCCCCTATCGGGTCGGTAACTCTTCCGATGACGGAACATCCGAACCTCGATTGTTCATACTGGTATGGTGGAGATGGTGAACTTCTTGAATTATGTCGCGAGGGGACAATCTCATATATTGCTGGGGCAGACACACACGTTGAATCGCTCCCGAATAAGATCTATGTATCCGAGATGGATAACCCGTTCATCTTCCCGCTTGCTTCTAGACTTTCGACGACGAGCCGTGTGATCGGATGTGCCATTGCGACGCAGGCTCTCTCGACGGGGCAGTTCGGTCAGTTCCCCGTCTATGCATTTACTGAGGATGGGATCTGGGCGATAGAAGCCGGGTCTGATGGGACATTCCTTTCAACAAAGCCACTGAGCCGGGATGTCTGCACGAACGAAAGATCTATTACGACCATCGACAATGCCGTTGTCTTCGTTACATCCAAGACGGTAATGATGATCTCTGGATCTCAGGTTGTAGACCTGTCTCCGGACATGCACGGCAAGCACTTTACGATTGACTCTACAAGCCGGGAATATGCACTTATCAATGGCGGACAGTGGTCCGGGCTGCTTGCGGCGGTCACGGACGATACTCCGTTCATGGACTTTATGTCTGATGCGATGGTCGCATATGACTACAAGGGGGACCGGCTTGTCTTTTTCAACGCGAACGAGCAGTACCAGTATGTCTATATGCTGAAGACTCAGACATGGCATAAGATGTATGTGGACGGGCAAGGGACGATTGCTCCACTTCATATCCTCAATAATTATCCGGATACTTATGTCAACGTAAGGACATCTGGAAGTGTAACCAAAA
The DNA here is from genome assembly GCA_902789395.1 of uncultured Bacteroidia bacterium. Lineage (GTDB taxonomy): Bacteria > Bacteroidota > Bacteroidia > Bacteroidales > UBA932 > Cryptobacteroides. The sequence continues at coordinate 98,360 of CADANY010000001.1, forward strand.
ACTATATCTGGAATCTCTCCCCTATCCTCAATGTCTCATCGACTGAAGATCTGAAGGGTATCATTGTTACAAGGCCATTTGACCTGGAAGAGACAGATATCCGGAAGACCATCAAGAAGATCAAGTCTCGGGGACAGTTCAACCGTGGAGATATCAAGTACATCCTTCTTGGATCGATGGATGGCATCCACTGGGGCGTACTCCCGTCCCTTCGTGGCGGGTCGTACAAACTCTTCCGGCTGATCATTTTATCCAGTCTTACCCCGGTCGAAAGGCTCTCATGGGTGGATATTGAGTATGAAACACGCCTAACGAACCGTTTGCGATAGCATTTTGGTAAAGATAGACTATGGGGACGAGAAATCGTTCCCATTTTCGTAGTGTAAAATCATGCATCATGAAGAAGATTCTGGAATACTTTCGCGTCGCATACCAGTGGATTCGCGTCGACGGGTTACTGCATATAATGGCTTCCGCCATATTCCTTGCTCTGCTCGGATGGATTCGTCCCTTCTGGATTCCGATGGTCGCCACATTCCTCATAGGAGCCGGTAAAGAGACCTACGACCTCATCACCAAGAAAGGAACGGCAGAGTGGCACGACATCATCTGCGATGTCATCGGGATCGTCCTGGGCGGATTTATCGTTTACATCTTAATGGGATTCTGATATGAGCTGGATAGAACTGGTTACATCCGGAGTGCTGGCAAGCATAATCACCGGGATCGGGAGCATTCTTTATTTCAAACCGAGGCTTAAGCAAGAAAATGCCGGAGCGAAAAAAGCGGAAACGGAGGCGAAACGCGAACGTCATGACTTCATGATGGATCGCATTAAAGACATGGAAGAACTTTACAATAAACAAGGGGACATGCTGGATCAGGTAAGACGGGAAGTCTTGGAACTGAAGGATGCCGTCCACGCTAGGGACGAGCAGGTACAGGCTCTCAAAACAGAAAACGAGGGACTGAAAAGACAAGTAGAGACACTCAGTGCGAAGAACCAGACGCTGTCTCTCAAGGTCGCCAATCTTGAACAAGAGATCGAAACATACAAATCCACCAAATAACATGGCAAATCTCGACATACTGTGGCCGTTCGTCAAGTCCTTCGAAGGAGGATTTGTCAACGATCCGCGTGACGCGGGAGGAGCGACCAACATGGGAGTGACCATTGCCACCTGGAAGAAGCAGGGATACGACAAGGACGGGGACGGGGACATCGATGTAGAGGATCTCAAACTCCTGTCCGAAGCGGATGCCAAAAGAATAATGAAGATTAACTACTGGGACAGATGGAAAGCGGACCAGATAAAGGATCAGAGTCTGGCGAACATTCTCGTCGACTGGGTCTGGGGGAGCGGCTCATACGGAATCAGAATTCCGCAGAGGATTCTTGAAGTGAAGATCGACGGAATAGTCGGGCCGAAGACCCTCGGTGCTTTGAACAAGCAAGACCCGAAGGAGTTTTTCGATAGAATCAAGGAAGAAAGAAGGGCTTTCTTTGACAGGATCTGTCAGAACAGGCCACAAAATAAAGTGTATTTGAAAGGCTGGCTACGAAGACTTGAGAGCATCCAATACGGACAGCTCGTCCTCAATGCCAGAACAAGGAAGGTCATTAGATTCTGAACCGAATGGTTTTGTTCATAATGATTATTAGTTGTTAATGTGGATGAACGAGGCGGCTGTGAAGTCCCCTCGTTTTTACTTGATATGAAAAAGATTATCTCATACATCATTGGATTAATCATCGCGGCGGCACTTGGTTTTGTCGCGGGATGGAACTTTAAGAAACCCGTCCAGATAGAGAAGGTGACGGTCCACACGGTATACAAAACCATCGAGAAGAAAGAACCGAAGGAACTATCCGTAAAAACATTCGATACCAAGTTCTTCGTTCTTCCCGTCGAGGTGCATGACTCTACCATTATCTGGAAGACCGACAGCATCCTTGTTCGTGTCCCAATTGAACAGAAGGAATACGGGGACGAGGATTACCATGCGTGGGTGTCTGGATACAGACCGCAACTTGACTCCATCAAGATCTTCCAACCGACGAAGTATATCACCAAAACAGTGACTGCTCCACAACCGAAACTTGTCTTTGGATTGCAGGGCGGATATGGTGTTACCGTCAATAACGGACATTTCTCGCCGGCTCCCTACATCGGAGTAGGCGTTACCCTCCGGTTCAATTCATTGCTTGATTTGGTAAAGATAGACCATAAAGGAAAGGAAGATTAGACACTTTTGTCTGAAAATTAGGTTTATCATGCAAAGCAATAGCAGGCTCATACGCAGGGTCTCGATACAGCAGATGGATTCAGTCAAGGCTCGGCAGGAAAAGGTCGGGAAAGAAAGGGATGTCCACCTGTTGGAAAGGTGCAATATCCTTTGGGATAATCTTGCCGAATTCCGCCAAGACCGGGCAAGGGCAATCCGGTTCGCTTACGGAGACCAGTGGGCCGATACGATTGTCGTCAACGGTAAGGTGATGACGCAACGGGAATACCTCATGAAACAAGGCAATGCCGTCCTCCAAACCAACCAGATCAAGAGCAAGGTGGAGACGATTGTCGGTGTCATGGTAAAGGAACAGAACGAACCGATCTGCAATGCCCGCGACCGTGACGAGCAGCAGTACGGCGAAGTCATGACTGCCGCTCTCCAGGCGAACTGCCATAAGAATAAGATCACCAATCTCTATGTCTCGTTCATGCGGGATCTGAACCTGGGCGGTCTGACCATCGCGCAGGAGACCTACGACAATGTGTCTGGTCCGGATCGGAGATGGGATACTTGGACGAAGTACGTCAACCCAAACCATTTCTTCTGCGACTCGGCGATGAGCGATCCTCGATACTGGGATATGACCATCATCGGTCAGTTCTTCGACCTCTCATCCGAAGAGATAGCGGCCAAGTTCGCACGGGACGAGAATGACTATGCAATTCTCAAGTCCATCTATCCGGATCAGTTCTCTGTCTATAAACGCGAACAGACGGAAGATCCACAGGAGAAGAACTCCGACGACAACCTTGTTTTCCTCTCGCCCTATGATCCGGCACGATGCCGCGTATACGAAATCTGGACCAAGGAGACCAAACCTAGAATCCGGCTGAACGATCTGAACAACGGAACGGAAGAGGTTATCGATGCGGATGACAAGGAGTATCGCAATCAGATCCGCCGGGAGAATCTCCGCAGACGTGCCCTTGCCAAGCAAGCCGGATGGCAGGAAGACTCGATTCCTTACATCATCGGTGACGGCTTCGGCAACGACGAGACCGAGAAATATGGTTTCTTCGTCGATACGTTCTGGTACTGTCGTTACCTCGCTCCGGACGGTACGATCCTCTGGGAAGGCGAATCTCCGTATGCAGAAAGATCTCACCCATTCACCATCTGTGCGACCCCGTTCGTGGACGGTAAGTTTGTCGGATACATGTCCGATGCGATCGACCACAACATCGCGATGAACCGTGCTATTGTCCTGCATGACTGGCTCATCAGAAGCCAAGCAAAGGGTGTCACGGTCGTCCCGAAGAGTATCGTCCCGAAGGATATGAGTTTCGAAGAGTTCGCGGCAAGATGGACCAGCATCGATGATATGGTCTTCATCGAGATGAAGCCGGGAGAAGAGAAGATGATGCCGCAGGTCTTCCACGGAACGGCCCAGACGTTCAATGTCTCTGAACTCATCAATACTTACTCCAAGTTGATGGAGAATTCAACGGCTGTCAATGCGGCCATTCAGGGAAAGACTCCGTATAGCGGAACATCCGGTGCGTTGTACTCCCAGATGGTGAACAACTCCAGCACTCCTATCGCCGGACTCCTTTCCCAGTTCCGGATCTTCCTTGAGGATTTGCACACGAAGAAGATGAAGAACATCGCTCTCTTCTACGATGAGCAGAGATATGCGTCCATCGCCGGAAAGATTGATGGTCTGTTCGATAATGCCAACCTCAATCTGAACGAGGTTGGAGATATCGAATATGACATTGCCATCAAGGAAAGCACCGAGACTCCAGTCTTCCGGATGGCGGCAAACGATACACTCGACAAACTGCTCCAGCTTGGTGCGATCACCCCGCAACAGTACCTCAAGTACGGCTATCATCCCGGACTCGACGGACTCTTCCAGGAGATGGAGGCACGGGAAGCAGAGATGGAGGCTGCACAAAATGGTCAGATGCCTATGGTCCAGCCGCAACCGGTTGTTCAGTAATTCTTTCTCTCACTATAATTCTCATAGCTTTTCATAGAACGTTTTCCCTCCCCGATGTGAATCGCGGAGGTTTTTTTATATGAGCTTCGCTTTCTGGAGACGCTCTCGGATGAAGTATTGTCTCCTCCTCTCTTTCTCCCTCTCGCCCATCTTCTGGTTCCCTGCCTTATCCGGAGTGTGGTAATAGCACCCGTTCTTGAGGGTCTCCAAGGTTAGGAGTCTGGCGTGGTATCCGAAGACGCTCTTCTCCATCTTGAAGCGACGCTTGTCATATGTCGTCAGATAGTCCGGGTGGAATGTCTTCGACGCGACATAGATCATCGTGTGTTCCTTTTCGTACCTCTCGTCTGCCATCTTTACTGCTTTCTTGTAAAGGTAGTTTGCGTAAATGGTTACTACAGAGATTGCAAGTTTCTTGAAAATCTTCATAATTTAGAATTATTATAAATTAACAACGCTTGAATTCCTTCCCTTGATGACATTCTTCTCGGTCGGCTTCGACTGCGTTATCCAAGTCGGCGTGTCCATTTCCTTATAAGCCACCCAGAGCAGGATGGCCGTTGCCATCAGTTCGTCATCATGTTTCTTTGGAGGAGCGGTGAACTTACCGTTGTCGTCTATGTACATGGACAGTTCCTCGCAGCAGTTCTCGCACGGTTCGTCCCACAGTTCATCGCGGACGCATGCCCGCATATTGTCGATGATCTTCGGCTTAGTCGATACGTTAGTATGGAATCCCCACTTCCGTTGAACACCATCCTCAAAGTCCTCCTCCTTCTTATGCCGGGCATACAGATTGTCGTATATGTCGGAAACGATGTCAAGGATATACTCGAATCCGTCTCCTCCCGTATCCCGTTCCTTGTCCTTCGTCTCCAGAGTATTGGACTCAATGATAAGAAGTGCATGGTTATAGTATTCCGCAAGTCTCAATGCATCATAGGCGACGACATCATGATCCGCATGGTAGTGGATCTCGGCGACGATATTCGGGACACCGTTAAGGCCGAATTCCGGCATCATCATGAGCCGGTCGATAACTCGGATGGACGAGTAGTCGGAGGTCGGATTAGGTCCACCGATATCGACTGCAACGGCATATCGGTTGTTGACGGGAGAATCGTCCGGCTTCTCCCAGATCTTAACCTTGCCGCCGGCCTGGTCGATGAAGCGGATGTTCTTGATGACATCCGGACCTTCATGAGCATCACTGATAAGTTCTCCGGTCCACATCGGGGGACGGCATTTCTTCATCATCCTCTGGACATCGAAGAAGTCGAAGACCTTCCGTCCGGCGGACATGAACGACTCCTCCAGGGAGGCGGGAGCCTCATTGACCATCTGTGACCGTTTGGTGAAGGACTTTTCCTTGTAGCGATACCAGTTGATGGATTCGAAACTCGCCCCTTGTTCCCAGAGCCACCAGTAGTATTTCCCGGGGCTCTTCCACCCGTCACGGCAGAAGTCCTCTTCCCGGTGGTCATATAACCAATGGGCGAATTCCATATGGTCAGTCACGGGGAGTGTGTCATGGGGGATGAAGTAGAACGGGATAAAGATTATCCGGAAGTTCGACTCTCCCCTCTTCGCCTGCATACAGATCTCATGGAAGTAATCGTCAGAGGACTTTGCCGTAGACTCGAAGACCTGCATCGACAGTGGCTGCTGATCGGCAAGACCACCGGTGATGTCAGCGATGAGGTCTTCAGGTCTTTTCTCGGGGGTGTTCGGCCAGACACCGACCTCGGAGTAGTGGGCTCCTGCGATGTTGGAGGAACGAAGGGATTCCGGCTTTTCAGCCGAACCGATGTAGATGATACCGGGAAGGACCTGGACATCCTTGCTATCCTTGACAACGAAGGCGTGTGCGCTGCCCATGTGTGGGGCAAGGCGAAGCTGTTCGTTGTCGGGAAGGCCAAGATCCCAAGCCGGATAATCCCGGATGGACTCCGTCAACATGTTAAGGATATTACGTGATGCATCCTTGACATGTGCCGCGACGGAGAAGGAGTGGAACGGGTCCCACTTCGCCAGTATCCAGAACTGGTAGAAGATGCAGAAGGTAGATCCTCCCCACTGCCTGGCTTTGTCAATAATGATATTAATGGGAACTCCGGCAAGCCGTAGTTCCTCACAGAGTTTCAGAACCTGGAACTGCGCATAGTTGAGCCGGAACGGACCCCGGCCACCTAACTTGTATCGGATCTTCGTGCAGAAGAAGGTCCAATTGGTAAAGTCGTGCTTGTGGCGGATGCTCCTGATCCGATGCTCGATGTCAACGACATCCGGAACATCTTCCGTCCATTCGTGCTTTTTGATAAACTTCTTGATGCTCCCGGCTGCTATGATCTCCTGTATGAGCGGGACTTCCATCATCGGTTTCGGAACGTACTGATCCTTGACGGCAAAGTCCGGGATGTGCAGTTTGACCCGCTCCTCCCCCATCAGCTCGGCAACTCCCTTCCCGGAGATGGGGTCGTACTTCGCCTGAAGGGTCTCCCATCTCGCTTTATTCTCAGACACCAGACTGTCGTATATGTCAATAATAGCGTCTGGCATCTTTCAAGAGATTGTTGGTAATCCTTCTGACGGATGCGACAAGCATCCCGAGGATGAAGGATACGATATGGGTCAGTGCGCTGAATTGAGGGAAGAAGACAAGTGCAACCGTTACGACAAGGAATGTGATGGTCTCAGTCCTCTTCCACCATCCAGATGTCAGTTCCGGAGTGCGCATCCCGATGCATGCATAGAGAATGTTGGAGAATCCGACTATCGGTTTGAGCGATATCGGGAAGACAAGCACTGCGATAATAAACGCCAAAAGCAAATCTCTGCAGGGCTTGCAGGAAATGCTGGGGCGGAAGAGCCCCCAGATAGCAATGCAGTTGACAAGAAGATGCCAGATGGAGGCATGGAAAAAGGAGTATGTAGTCGCTTTTAACCAAAACGGTCCGGTAATTAACCAGTCCGGACACCGGAAAAGAATCCAGATGACAGCGAGAACTGCTATGATGATGTACCTTATTTGTCTGTCCATTTCATCCTCCTTTTCTTAATCTCCCGTCGCAGTATCTGCCGGGCCGCTTGCCAAGACAGATAATACTCCGGAGCCGGTTCCTCGACAAGTATTTCCAGTATCCGCTCACGGGAGAGTTTCGTATCCGGATGTTCGGAAAGATATCTCAGATAATTGTCGTACAGTTGCCATACCCTCTTGCGGGACATGGAGTTAAGGTAAATCAGCGATGTCCCCGACTGGATCTTCCCGATGTGCAGATTGATTTCACGCGATGATATGTAGAACTGCGGAGCTGGTTGTTTCGTAACATATTCCGCAGCCTGACTTGCATTAGCGAAGCATCCTCCTTCCAATCCGCGAAGATATGTCTGGTAGAGATCCGCGTCGCGCTTCCTCTTCAAGTTCGTGTCTTTCATCGTCACCCGGCTTAATCAAAGTTACTCCATTTTGGTAAAGATAGACCAACGGCATAGAATCACCTCCCTATCTTTGGCTCATAGTTTAACACATAAAAAGGCTTTTCAGATATGCCAGAGAATGAAAATAAGGCAGTTGCCAGCCCTAGAGAACAGTTGCTCGAAAGGGCCTCTTCCCGATATCCGGACAGGGTGTTCCAGGGACAAACGGGACAAGACGGACAAGAGGGACAAGATGATTTGGAGCAGGCCATTCTGGATATGATTTCCGAACAGGACACGCAGATCGCAGAGAGTAAGTCCAAGAACGACCGTCTGGTCGAACTGTTCACTACCGATCCGTCATCCGCAGAGTTCGTACAGAAATGGATCGAAACGGGAGATCCCCGCGTCGCTCTCGTCGAGACTTTCGGTGATGATCTCTCTGAACTTTCGACCGAGGAAGGCCGTTCCCAGTTCTCCGAGAACCTCCAGAGCTGGAGGGATCGACGGGCAGAGAACGACAGGCTCAATACGGAAGCAGACGAGAACTGGCAGAAATCCCTCAATGACCTCGACTCCTGGGGAGACGAAAAAGGACTCGACAACGACAAGAAGGCAGAGGTTATCCTCCGTCTGATCCGCACCGTCAGCAACGGTCTGATGAATATCTACGGGCCGGAAGACTTCGACATGGTCCTCAAGGAGATGAACTACGACAACGATGTCGCGACGGCGCGTCAGGAAGGCGAGGTTGCCGGACGTAATGCGAAGATCGCAGAGAACAGGCGGAGCCGTTCTTCCGTTCCTTCCGTTCCTCCTACCCTTAATGGGCAGGGCGGCAGATCCGCAGAGCGGAGACCGAGAGTCGAAGAGAACGAAGAAGCGAGCCCGTTCCGTGGAATTGTATAAACGAAAACTTCTTAAACCAAGTTTAATATGAAACTTTTTGATTTCCTTAAAACTCACAAGCTCAGCATTCTGTCAGTGCTTCTTGTGACTGTCGCAGCCATGCTGGGTGCTGACTGCGGCTTTGCTATGGCAGTAGAGCCTGTCGAGTTGGCAGGCGATGCGAACCCGTCGAGCAACATGGAGAAATATGATGCCGACACCAACCCCGGTGGTCGTCCGGCTGACGAGACGCTCCAGACTGACGAACAAGGCGGCAAGACCCAACTTCAGGGCAAGGCGGCTACGGCTACCGATGTCCGTGACGCTGGTCTTGAGGCCGAGGACTACGATGAGGATGTGGATAACTTCCGCAAATTCCGCTTCCCGTCCGAGACCTATTTCGCCCGTCGTTGCCGTCCGGTGAAGGTTGACTCCTATGTACACGGTCACTTCCGCAGCGGCTCCACCGATCTGGAGGCCGTCTATACCGGATCTGCTGTTACCATCACTGCTGGTGCTAATACCAGTACGACCTTTATCGCTGCTACGCAGGTTCTGACCCTCGCAGTTTCCGATTTCGAGAATCCCGAGTGCCTTACCGAGTTCTCCACCATCACAGTAAAGGATGTGGAAGGCTTCCGGAAAGATGACGACGGCAATGAAATCAGCGACGGCGAACTCGTTCTCTTCGTCCTGGATCACAAGGATTCCTCCGATAATATTAAGTTCCGCGTCCTTAATGGACCGCTCAAGAAGGCTTCCGGAAATGAATCCGCTACATCCATCACCATTCCGGCTAATGCCAGCTTCTATGTGATGGCTACGGCTTGCTCCGAGTCCCAGATGCACGTTGCCTCCGAGACTTACCTCCCGGAACGCTTCGATGTCTATCTCCAGAAGAAGATCGTTACTTGCGTCATTACCGACGAGTTCGAAGGCCAGGAGAAGAAGGTCTCTCTGAAGACCCGCAATGTCCTCGCAAATGCCGAGTATAACTTCAAGCGTAAATGTGCCCGTTCTCACTGGAATGGTACGAAGTCCCGTCTGGATGTCTTCGTTCCGGAGACCGGCAACCGTGAGGCAGTCTACTGCGAGAATGGTGTCCTCCGTCAGATCCCGATGCTCTACACGCACGGCAACGAACTGACCGATGATGACCTCCTCGCTATGACCACCCTTATGTTCACCAATAACTCGATGTCCGACGATGCTACCGTATTCTGCGGCAAGAAGGCTATGCAGCGTTTCATCAAGCTCGTCAACTCCGCCGACAAGTATAAAGATGTAGGCAAGGTTGAAGTTAATGAGTACGGTATCAAGGTCCGCAACTATCGCGACAACTTCGGTTCCTTCGAGTTCGTCTGGGACCCGACCCTCGATGACCTCGGCTATGAGGAATACATGGTCGTTCTCGACCTCTATCACGCAACCCGTCCGTACAAGCGGAACGATAGCAAGACCACCCGCGACATGTCCAAGACCGGCGAGGCTCGCGAGGCTAAGGAACACAACCTCTGCCGTATCGACTGTATCGCTCTGAACGGGTTCAACGCAATCCTCGTTTGCCCGTCATCCGTTGCTCTTGAGGCTTACAAACTCGGTGGTATCGAGGCCAGCTTCGTTTCTGTTGCCTCTCTCCCGACCGGTGCTTCCCTCACCGCAGACGCGAAGACCAAGCGTTACTATCTGACCGCCGACAATGCCGGCTTCAAGGCTGGTGATGTCGTTGAGTGGGATACCGATCTCAACGGTTGGGTCAAGTTCGAAGGACTTATCCGATAACCTGCGATCTGATGTAGAACCGAGGGGAGGGACTCACTCCCTCCCCTTTTTTAATTAAACACCATGCAAACTAAAATCTATGGTATCTACGGATACACGACAACTATAATTAGGATTCCCGCAGGTGACGGGAAGGCATATCTGAACTGTGAGTTCACCAGAGGATGCCCTCATAACCGGGCGAACTATCGTCCTGCCACCTACGCGACCGCAGACAAAACCGAACAGGACATCATTGAACGCAGCCCTCTCTTCAATCGGCAGATCAAACTCATCCGTGCTTATGGCGAACCGGAGGCCGTTGCAGTAAAAGCGACTGTCGCACCTGCTCCCCAGAAGAAATCCGATGAGCAGCAACCAGCCGAGGCTCCGAAAGAGGAAACCGGAGTAACGGATTATCCGGAAGTGACCACCCGCGAAGAGGCTATCGCCACCCTTAAGAAACTCGGGGCAAAGGCAACCAGTCTCCGTGACGATGCGTCCATCGCTACGTTCATGAAAAAGAACAATATCACCTTCTCTAACTTCTCCTTCTAATGATTACTCTCTCCAAAGCAGATGCGATCGCAGCCGTCCGGAAGAACCTGGACGAGCAGGGCCTGAACGAATCGGTCATGTACTCAGATGAGAATACTGATAATGATTCGCTCGACCTTGTCATTGCCAAGACGCTCCCTGAAGCGATCAATGAGATCCAGAGGATTGCGCCGGCACAACTGCTGGAAGGAGAAATCATAAGAACCTTTGACCAACTGCTCATATCGGATAACGTCCTGTCCTTCACCTTCGACAGAAAGTATCTGAGACTGGCCGCATTCCAAGCGGTTGACTCTGACATCGTCGTGACCGAAGTGATCCCGGAATCCGATCCGGAAGGGCGAAAGCAGCTTAATAAATACATCCGTGGAACGTATGACAACCCGAGACTCGTCAAGGTGCAGGGAGCCGGCTACAAGCCGTCTTTCCGTTATTATACCTTGCGGGACGGGAAAGTCTATGAGAGTATTCCGGCATCTGCCATCCGGAAACTCATGATCGTCCCGAGGATGGAGTATGCTGCCGCCACAACGGAGTATCAGTTCTCCGCAGATCTTCTGGACAACGTTATCAATAAGCTGACGGCAATGGTCCTCTACATTTACAAGGAGGGAGAACTTGCGAATTACTTTAATGAAAAATCAACCCAATGGAAAACCTTGTAGGAATAAGCAATAATGTCCTCATCAAATGGAATCTTTACCACAACGATGGCAATCCATTCCCTGTCGATGAGTATGATCTGAAACTCTTCGTCATCACCGGAAGAGGACGGACGGAGGTGTCTACCTTCTCTGTCACCGGGGAGGACTATAATGTCATATCCTTCCAGGTGAACATCCCCTTCAAGAGATTCCTTGGTGCGGGGTCCATTGTGTTGAGTATTATCCGTGGAGGGATGCAGATCGCGACCGTTGAACATCGCGATGTGTTCCGCGTCATCTATGCCGGACTCCAGAACGGGTCGTGCGGAGCAAATGAATTCACGTTCAACTCCTTCGTCAACGTCCTCCATCCGGAGTACATCACGGGGACCTTCAATCTGCTATTCCCCGAATTTGAGGTGCGCGACGACATGCACCTCTACATGATGGCGGACTCTGAACTGTACAACCATAATTTCGCCCTTGACGAAGAGACGGGCGAACTCATATATAAGAACTATTGATATGAAAATCGACGCGAATCTCGGTAAGGTTGGAATAACCGTAGGGGGCGAATGGACTGACAAGACTTTGTATGAACGTCTGACTATCGTCTCCAGGCACGGCTCGTCCTATCTCAGCAAGACCACCAATAAAGGGAATGATCCGGAAAGCGACACGGACAACTGGATGCTCATTGCCTCGAAGGGAGACAAGGGCGAGGACGGTTCTGGCTCCGGTGAGGGTGGAGGAACGATCTCCATCGGCGTTGATTTTGACACGGACGGCTATCTCTATTGGGTAGTCAATGGTGTATGGCTCCTCGATCCGAACGGGAACAAGGTCCGTGCGCAGGGTATCGACGGAGAAAGCGGAGGCGGGAGTGGCGATGGATCTTCTGCCTTCAAGAGCATCGTCTTCCTCCGTTCCAACACGACTCCGGTCACGCCAACCGGCGGATCATTTCTTTCTCCAGTCCCTTCTGGATGGAATGACGGAATCCCGCAGGGCGAGGAAAAACTCTGGATGAGTTCCAGATGGTTCTACTCCGATCCAGAAAGGACGGCCACCACTTCATGGAGTGTCCCGGCACAGGCGACCGACACGTCAGAGGTTGATATCGAATTCTCCGCCATAGCGGAAAATCCCGGCAGTCCGACATCGGCTCCTACAAACTGGCACAACGAAGGCGTGACGGGAGATATCTGGATGGCGGTCCGTATCAAACGGAACGGTGTCTGGGGACCCTGGTCTATCGCGAAGATCAAGGGCGAGGACGGAAGGACTCCGAATGCGGCCTTCAAGAGCATCGTATTCAAAAGGAGTAATGCCGCGAGCGTCGATGCTCCGTCTGCAACAAGCGGTTCGTATGCTTCTCCGGTTCCCTATGGGTGGTCAGACGGAATCCCGTCCGGAGACGGGAAGATCTGGATGAGTACCAGAATCTTCTCTTCTGACGGGCTTGCACCGCAACAAGCTGCTTGGACGACTCCGGAGGTTGTCGCCGATAACGAATACATGGACTATGAATTCTCTTCTGTCGCCAATCCTGGAACACCATCAAAGGCAACTCCGGCTAGTGCAGAGCAGAATCCAAACTGGACTAATTCGGCAGATGCCACTACTATCTGGATGGCAATGCGAAAAGTCAGCAACGGAAGTTACGTAACCGGAAGTTCGTGGCAGGTTGTAAAAATCAAAGGAGAAAACGGAAAGGATGGAACAAGCGTAACCATCAAAGGAAAACTCACCGATACAAGCCAACTACCTTCTTCCGGGAATGTGGCTGGCGACGGATATCTCATTGACGGAGAACTCTGGGTATGGGATGGCGATTCGTGGGAGAACGTCGGCAAGATTAAAGGCGAAGACGGTACTCCAGGACTAGATGGAAGAAGTCCATTCGTCCATATTAAGTATTCTAATGACGGCGGAACAACGTTTACTGATAATGATGGTGAAACACCCGGTGATTACATTGGAATATATGTGGATTATATATCAGAAGATAGTAGTGACGTGAGCATGTATCAGCCGTGGAATAAAATCACGGGTGAAGACGGTTTTGGATATGAGTATATCTTCCAGTTAAGTTCCAGCGCAACTGCCCCTAATGTCCCGTCGGCATATTCTGACGTAGATGACTTTGTCCCGACCGGGTGGACGGATAACCCTGGCGGGGTTACTTCAGTCCGTCCATATTGCTGGATGTGTTGGAGGCAAAAAGTCGACGGGTCTTGGTCCGAATTCCAAGGGACAAATGGTAAAGCAAGACTCTTCTCCCATTACGGTGAGGATGGGCGACCAGGCGATGATGGCCAACCCGGAGATGACGGTCGCGGGATCGTATCGATCACAGCGATGTATCTCGCAACGAACAGTGTATCTGGGGTAACAAGATCCACCACTGGATGGACCAGCACAATCCAGACAATCGGCCCGAATAAAAAGTACCTTTGGCGATATGAGATTACCGAGTTTGACGATAACACATCAAGCGAAACAGATCCGGTCATCATTGGTGTATATGGGTCTGGTCGGGGCATCTCATCTGTAGATGAGTATTACGGTGTAAGCAGCAGTACATCCGAGCAACCGTATGACTGGGATAGCACTCCTCCTACTATTGACGCTGTAAACAAGTATCTGTGGAATTATGAAACCATCAATTATGATGATGGAACATATGATAACACAGATCCGATCATCCTAAACGTCTATTCAGAAGGCAGGGGTATAAGCAGAATTATAGAATATTACCTTGCTACCAATGCTTCATCTGGAGTTACCAGGTCTACATCTGGTTGGGGCACAACCGTTCAGAGCCCGAGCGCGAATGCGAGATATCTTTGGAATTACGAAGAGGTCGAGTATACCGATGACACCTCTTCCGAAACCGATCCCGTCATCATCGGGGTGTATGTCGTTCCGGCTTATGCGGACGACGTTCAATTCCTGAAGGGTCTCTTCGGAGAAGATGAAGTGCTCGATGAATACAGCGGTGCGGTATTGTCGTCTGTCCTTGGAGTAATGGACGATAGCGGAGAGCGGGTTGTGGCGATGCTCAACGGAAGTACCGACTTCTATGACAATCGTCATGGTACACTAATGATTGCCGCCGGCCTCCCTAATGGAGTCCTTTCATATGATCGTGCGACTTTCCAGGTCTACGAAGACGGACATGTGGTTCTCCATGATGTCGTGGGAGTAGATGTGGATATGAGCGGTCACGTAAATGCGACATCTGGAAAGATTGGCTCATTCGATATCAATAGCGATGGAACGATCTCATGGTCTGGTAATGTCCCGGCTACTGAATACTCTTCCGAATTCGGCCTGTCGCCGGAGGGAATGTCTTACGGATTATATGAGACGGTGGCATCCACCAAATACACCGTTGGATACTTTAACGTTGGACTTGATTCGTCCGATCGACTCGTTGTCATTAACACACAGACGGACGGTGTCACTCCATTATGGGTTTCTGGCAATCAAGGCGAAGATGCAATTACCGTTGGCAATGGCGATGTGACTATTGAAGCCGGAGATCTGTATCTTCAGCATGGGTCTGTTGACGTATATGGAGATGTTATTATAGGCACGGCGGGGAGAATAAGGAATTTCCGCCTCAATACAGGTGTATTCGATGAGGGATCTAGTTCTCCGCTTCGTCTGGATAACTATCCATCATATCAGAATTACGCAATATATCGTAGTTCTGCATACACTATCCAACTACCCAGCTCCCCCACAAATGGAGATGAATATACTTTGGTATGCACCGGAGTTGGCCCGACAATCAATCTGAACGGGAAATCGGCACGTCTTGTTGGGCACAGTGGATCATCCGCAGAATACTTATCAAACAACACAACCTTAACGGCCAATAAGACCTACAAGTTAATTTACGATGGGTCGACCCCCATGTGGCTTATTATCGAAATGTAACTTATGAGCAAGATAAATTTCAAAAAGTTCAAGATCTTCAATGACATCTCGCAGACGGAATACCGGACTGTGGATGTCTCCCGTGTATTTGCGGACACGCTGTACAAGAACGGGACGGGAATCTTCATCCACGACCTTGCTCTCCGGATCTTCCGGAGCGAAGGAGAGATGGAACTTTCCAAGGAAGAAGAGCAGGTGATAAGCAAGGCGGCAGCGCAGTTCTGCACTCCCCTGTTCATCGATAGTTTAGGAGCAAACTTTACTGAATAATATGGGACGGACAGTCAGAATAGGAAAAGTAATGATCACCCCGGAAGGGAAATGGACTTCCGGGAAGGAGTATGAGAGGCTATCTCTTGTCTACTGGGACGGGAACGGGTATGTCTCAATCAAGAAGAATACAGATGTTGAGCCGGGAACGGACGAAGACATCTGGATGCTCTGCGTTCTCGGGCACTCCCCTGTTCTGACGACAGATGCCGAAGGAAATCTCTATGTAGATGGAGAACTGGCATCCGAGGCAATACCGGAGGCACTGGAAAAGGTTGACGAAGCACTCCAACAAATTGCAGAGGCAATCGAGAGAGCTGGTCAAGCCGGACTCTATACATTCGACGAGGCCCCGGTAAGAAATAGCCAGAACCCCGTCAAGTCCGGTGGTGTCTATTCTGCACTGCTCGGTAAGGTTGACAATGTACCAGGAAAAAACCTCTCGACTAACGACTACACCAATGCAGACAAGGATAAATTGTCCGGAATCGAAGCCGGTGCGCAGAAGAATGTAAAGTCTGATTGGAATGCCGCATCTGGTGATGCTCAGATTCTGAATAAACCGGATCTCTCTGCTTTCATTACGAAGACGGTTAATGACCTCACGAATTACTATACCAAGTCCC
This sequence comes from uncultured Bacteroidia bacterium, assembly GCA_902789395.1. Lineage (GTDB taxonomy): Bacteria > Bacteroidota > Bacteroidia > Bacteroidales > UBA932 > Cryptobacteroides. The sequence goes on from CADANY010000001.1 coordinate 114,709, forward strand.
AGACCTTCACGAAGGAAGAGGTACAGTCATTGATCGCGGGGATTCGTTCTTTTACCTATGAGTTAGTGTCTGTTCTTCCGACTGCATCCGCGTCAACTCTTGGGGCAATCTATCTCGTTCCTTCATCAGATCCACAGACGCAGAATGTCAAGGACGAGTACATCACTATACAGCAATCTGGGAGTTATTCTTGGGAGCAGATTGGAAGCACCGCAATGTCGATTGCTTCAATTACTAATGCACAAATAGACGCTTTGTTTGTATGAGCAGAACTTATGTAGTTTATTGCCATGTGCTAAAAACTGATGGACGAAAATACATCGGGATAACTAGCCAGCGTCTAAAGAAAAGGTGGCAATACGGTTATGGCTATGAGGCGAGAACTCATTTTGGAGCAGCCGTTCGTAAATATGGGTGGGATGCCTTTGATCACGAGATACTTGAAACCGGTCTGTCTGAAGAGGAGGCGAAAGGCAAAGAACGCGAGTATATTGCACTGTTTGATACCATGAATCCCAAGAAGGGGTTCAACTTGACCGCTGGTGGCGATGGTGTCTTGCATCTTAAAATGACAGAGGAGACCAAGGAGAAGTTACGTAATTCTCATTTGGGGATAAAACAAAGTCAAGAGACAATTGAAAAACGTAAGGCGTCCAGAGCTGAATATTATAAAACGCACAGCAGGCCAAAAGTCGCAAGGGAGCATATAATGATGATGGTGAAAGCCAGAGAGGGTCTTACTGCTTGGAATAAAGGTAAGGAGTGGAGCGAAGAAGTAAAGCAAAAACTAAGAGAGGCGAACCTCGGAAAAAAGGCTTCTGAAGAAACGAGGCAGAAAATGCGTGATAGCGCAAAAAAGAAAAAGGTTGCTGCATATACTATGGATGGCATTCTCTTTAAGATATTTGACAGTTCTAGAGACGCAGAAAGGTTTTTTGGAAAGGGAGCATCTCATATCACAGAGTGCTGTCAGGGGAAACGGAAGCAGTATTTAACTTATAGATGGAGTTATTATGGCGAATGAATTTTTAGATATAACGGGCTTATCTCATTTTAAGGACAAGATAGATCAATCCCACGAGGCTACGCTGAATACTGCTCTGGCCAATAAGGTAGGAAGCGAAACGATTGATTCCATCGTCGAACTCACACAAGCAGAATACGATGCCCTGACTACCAAAGACCCCGGAGTGATATATATCGTCACTGATCCTGACGGTGTTGAAGGAGATCCCGTTGGGATTCTCTCCGTTGAGCAGACTACCACTTCTACCGAGAGCGATGGGGTGAATGTCGTCACCGTCACAAAGACGGATGGGACTACTTCTACTTTCCAAGTGAAGAACGGTAGCCAAGGTCTGCAAGGAAATTCCGGATACACAGGAGCGGCGGACGAACTCGAAGTCGTCAATAACCTCACGGATGGTGGAGCTAGGGCTGCTTTGAGTGCGGAGCAAGGAGTGGTATTGCGGGGGGAAATCAATCAATTGCAGCAAGAAGTGGATGAGTTACTGCCGACAATTACGGAAGAGGGATTTGCCCTTGCCGATTATGCTCAAAACGTAGTAGTAAAGTACGATAGTGATGGGCTTGATGTCGCCAAATTTTCGGAACATTTTATAAATGCTCTCCTTTTATCCGGTGGTGGTGGCCCGGCAGCAACCAATTTCGCAAGAGTAACGGAAACGGGTTTTTTCATTGTGGACGAACAACTCAATGTCGGAATGTCCCTTTCAAATGACGGACTTGTTGCAAAAAACATATTCAAGGCAGAAATTGTTGAACAATAAAAAATAGATAAAATATGGGTATAGCACTTATCGTTCCCGGAGTGAACTTTTCGGACGCAAATCTTGGAAAGGTCACACTCCAAGAAATCATTCCGCTCACTTCTCTTTCCATCGTTGGGAGTGGTGAAATCTATGCAGCAGAGACATACACCGTTGCGTACGCACCTGCGAACACTACGCAGAGGGGCATCGTATGGTCTATCGTTTCGGGCGGAACCCATGCAACGATAGATAGTTCCACGGGAGTTTTGACTCCGCTCGAATGGACGAGTTACGAATCCGTGACAATCCGGGCAACATCAACCGAAAACAGTTCAATCTATGCCGAGAAAACTGTAACTGTGTATAATATGAAGTACGCAACGAAGTCTGCCCTCGTTGGTGACGGGTATTCAAGAATCAACACGGGTTATATCGTAAAGCAAACGAGTAAGATTTCCTTCGATTTTTCCCTTGCGACACTTGACGATATCCCGGAATATCTCACACTATGGGGTGCGTATAATGGTGAAAGTCAACCCGTTACAAGGCATCTTCTTGCCAAGAATTTGGGATGGAAACAAGATGTTCGATTCGGTTCTTCTGCGACAACATCAAGTAATGGTACGAATGCAAAATGCAACACGCTCCCGACTGTTTTGACAAGAACAAAGATTATCATAGGAGACGATAATTTTTCACAAACACCGCAAGACGGGACATTTACTAAAACTTATTCTTCCCCGCATTTTACTGCACCCACCGCCCCGTTGTTTATTTTCGCTGGCGCATTGTCTTCGACACAAACGAAGTCGGCTGCACCACTCAACCTGTATGGTTTCCAAATCCACGAAGGAGAAACACTTGTGATGGACTTCGTTCCCTGTACCCTTTTGACGAACATTTCTGCAAGTGATTCCTGGGACGCACAACCGCACAATGCCGGAGAGAACGGACTTTGGGAGCTGGTCGGCAATAAGTTCTACGGAGATGTAGATTTGCGAGGAGCATTTACCGTTATCGCTTAAAGTTTCGGAAAATGATAGTACAGTACAAAGACGGGAACGATAACCCCGTATATCTGAGGACTTCCACGATGGCCGTCATTGACGGAAACGGAAGGACACTTGAAGAAATCCTTGCAGGTGTCGGGTCGGGGACAACCCGGAGGGCGATGGATTTCGGCCTTCCCACCGATGTGCCGAAGGTGAACATCGTTTCGGAATTGCTCACCCCGGACGCAACCAACAATACAGTTTCTCCTCTTACCTACACTACCAACCCATACGCGGAAGGAGAACCGGTTGGCAGTGTGGACACAGATGATGTAATTCTTGAATTTACATCGCAGTCAATCAACTTCACGGACAGGATAGAAATCAACTATCAAGGTAAAACCTCGCTTGCCGATGCACAAAAGAATTTCGGCATTGACACGGCCAACAAGCACAAGTTCGGTAAGTGGATGGAGTTCGATTCGTTCCACCTCAAGGCATTTTATGAGGATTTCCTTAAGTGTCGGGATTGGGTCTGCAATCAAATTTTGGAACAGATTTACATGACACGCAAGGTAACGGAGGAAAGGCCGTTCTTGTTCCATAACGATTTCGGAAACAAATATAAGGGTTTCTTCGGCAGTAACGCATTGTGTCGGGTGGACGGTTTCCCTTTCGAACTTTATATCAATGATGTCTATTGGGGGTTATATGTGTGGCGACTGAAGAAACATCGCAACAATTATCTATTTGACAAGAGCGATACCAATCATATCTTTCTTGACGCGCAGAACTGGTTCTCCAATAATGGCTCATTCTCTTGGACTGGGGTGGAAATCCGAAATCCGAAATCTGATAGCGGGAACACGTCCTTCCCGGAGTGCGCAGAACCGAATGATGGCCCGGTCAAGACCGCCATCGTGAATTGGGAGACCGCCCTGTGGAGTGTCACCGCATCAACTCCGAAATCCACCATCGAAGGATTGCTGAATATGCAGGACTTCATAGATTGCTATCTTATGATGTATGTCTGCAATGTGTGGGATTCGTGGTCGCGGAACACCCTTTACGGGACTTGGGACGGGATTCATTTCTCGCCTATGGTGTACGATATGAACAACTCCTTCAACGGATTCGGAGGAAAGACTTCTGGGATTTACACCCCGTATTATTCCCCAACGAGCAACACCTATAACCAAAAGGCCCGTTCTATGCCGTGGTTTGTCGCACTTGAAAGCATCTATGCGGATGACATCAAGGCCCGTTACAAGGAGTTGCAGTCCCTCGGTGTGTTTACCCCGGAGAACATCATCGGTCTGTTCGATGAATGGGCGAAGTGGGTAGGATTCGATGCCTACGGCAGACACGCAAAGAGGTGGCCTAATTGCCCGTCCTATGTGGGGAATAACCGGGACATTGATTCTATCGCCAACATCGCTGATTGGGTGACGCAGAGAATTGCCTATATGGATTCCGTGATGGCGTAATTCAATCACTTTTAGGCATAACTGACTGAATTAACACCAAGTTTGCAGATTCAAGGGAAATACGTAAAAACAAAAAGATATGTCAAAGAAAATCTACATAGGCTCGACCCAGATTGCCGGCCTTTTGGGCAAATCCGCCTACCAGTCCTGGCTCGATGCTGGACATACCGGGACGGAGAGTGACTTTTTGGAATGGCTCAAAGGAGTTGGATTCCAGAGTGTGTCTTCTCAGCAGGACGGTACGATCGTTATTACTCTGACTTCTGGAGATACAGTGACGATTGATCTTAATCATGTCCATCCGCAGTATCTCAGCAAAGCGGCGGAGACGACGCAGCCATCCGGAGGGTTTCTTCCCGATGTGGTCTACAAACTTGGAACGATCAGCGGGGCGGCGACCTTTGCCCTTGCAAATCCGGTTGTCGGAAACATCAACCATTACTTCTGGACATTCGACACGGATACTACCGCTCCGACTGTCACATGGCCTTCCGGAATCACCTGGGCAGATGGAACGGGTCCGACCGTTGCAGCCAGCAAGCATTATGAAATCAGCATCCTTGACGGGATTGCGGCATTTACGGAGGTATAGGTATGAGCCTGATTTTACGACGAAATATACTCTTAGCTCAAGGAGAAGTAACGCCACCAACACCTCCCGTTGAAACTCCTATTCTCACACTATCCGGGCTGTTTTCCTCCAAGTCTTGCGGAGGAGCTATGAACGGAAGCTCGCCGTATAAGTGGTTCAGCAGTACGACTTATTACGGGACGATTATAGATTTACAAGGGTATAATCTGACCAAGGCTGTATTTACACGGGGTTCATCCGCGAGTTTATTCAGATATGCCTTTTTGACTTCGGGCACTTTTACGGCTAATGCCGTTCCGAGTTTTTGTAGCGGAACATCTCTTGTCACAAATAACACAGACGAGACACTTGAGGTTAACATTCCTTCTGATGCGAAGTATTTGTACGTTTACACGTACTCGAATGGAAATGATGTCTCTCCGACAATAGATTTGTATGGTTCATTACCGGAATATGACATGAAAAATCTACCGGCATCTCTGTTCACAGCAAATATGACGATTTCGACCACCGGGGCTATCATCTCCGGTGTAAATAATGCACCGGAGATATGTTGCAGTGACTATCTTCCTGTTAGGGAATATTCCTATAATAAAGAAATGCAGTTCAAGGCAAACAGCTATCCACAAGGTGTTTATTACTACTTCATTAATGTTGCAGAATATACAACAAGCAAGGTTTTTATTAAGAGGAACTCTTATGAAGTTGTTCCTTTTACACAGAAACTTTCTCCGGAATGCGGCTTTGTACGTATTATGGTTGTTTGTAAAGACCAAAATCAGGATGGAATAACTATTAACTCCGTTCTTTTCGATAACGATAATATTCAGGTTAAGGGGACCGATATTTCTTAATTATGGCAAATTCAACAGTATATCCTTACGGTACTAACGGCGAACTTCCGTCGAGCATCGGACTTATTAATGACCTTGTAACGGGAGGCTCTGATAAGGCTTTAACGGCAGAGCAGGGTAAGGTGCTTAATAAAAAAATATCGCTTGTAGAAAAACATCTCGATGTATCCCAACTGTTGCCTATAGGCGGATATATTTTTACGAATGGGAAGTTTAACGTAAGTGATACTTACATTGGTGTTGTCTTGAGTGTATCAGATCTTGTTGGGAAAACTATTATTCTTCGAAACGAGACTGAAAAATTAATAAGGTATGCCTTCATTACAGGACTTTCAACAACTGAAAATAATTTTTGTCCCAATTCAGAGTTGATTTCTTTGCCAAATTCTTTGGGGACAACAGCGATTGTTCCAAGTGGATGCATATACCTCTATATTTATCAGTTCAACGGAGCAACAAATCTTCTTCCAGACTATGTATCAGTGCTTTGTAAAACGGAAGATACGGCTGAGAAAATTGCTAATATCGATCATATTGCAAAGAAGGTTGGTAACGAAAATCTTCCTGATTATACCGTTGTCTCAACAATAGATATTAGCGGAATATTATCGGGTGGCGGGTATATCTTGAATGATGGTACTTGGCATAGTAGTATTGGGGGGACCCAGTATTATGGTGGTTTTATTAGTGGGTCGGCTTATAGGGGGAAGAAAATTAAAGTAACATCAAATGAGAATAATGATTTTATAAGAATAGGTTTTGCAGCAGAAGATAGAAGCAATTCTCCCAGCAACAAAAGTACATCATATTCTATTCTTTGTCGTGGTACATCTCTTATTGCGAACAACGATGGTTATATCATAGCGGATGTGCCAATGGACTGTAGTTATATCTATATGATGCTTGTCTCGAATTACAAAGATGTAAAGCCATCCAAAATTGAAGTAATAACAGAAACTCCGATTACAAAAATTCTCAAGGACAATTCGGAGAAGAACTCGTCCCTGTTACGCGAGAATTATGACACCGCGAGGATTTTCAGTTATTATTTCCCTGGGATGACATCTTCCCCTACCCTGTCCGGTCTGGGAGATGCAACGATTACCTCATCCGGATTATCGCTTCCCGTCGGGATGAATTATCATATTTGCCACCAAAAGGTATTTGTTTTTGACAATGAAAAAATAAGTCTTGAAATAACGGCAACTTTATCTGACAAAGTGTTGTTTTATTCTGCACCAGCCTCTGATGGAGTCCCGACAAACGGGCAAACAGAATCATATATTTTATTTGATTTCACTGCCGGACGGGTATCAATATACCAATCGGAAACCACTAACACCTCAGCAGGTGAGGGAATAGAGTTAGTCGGTATCTCTTTTGCATCATCCGCCGGAGATTATATACTAACAATAGGAAGAAAAAACCGCGCCCCTTTTGCTGAAATATTCAATAAGTCAACTCTTGAGTGTAGGTCTGTTTTTGTTGACGAAAAAGAATCAAAAGATGTAAATGTAGCCATAAGACCAGCCGGGTGGCTATATACCTATCCAGCTTTCTCGGTATTAGCCGGTGCCCCGATCTTCAAGCGTTTCACTGGTGCAGTTCCTACTGACTTATTCATGCTTTTCCAGGGCGATTCTTATACGCAGGGATATGCTGGCCAATATATGGATTGTTGGGCAAAGAAAGCATCGGATTATTTCGGAAACAGTCTGACTTGCGGGAGAAGTGGTGGCAAGTTATCTCATATAATAGAACAATATCACGACAGTATTAAGGGTAATGTAAAAACAAAATATATGGTCATTTCAATTGGAATTAATGACATGAGTGCCCTTAGCACTGATTCCTTAATAGAGTCCTGGGCAAAGACATTATCTGATTATCTTGACGAACTCGTCGCTGATGGCATCGTTCCAATAGTCAATCGTATCTGGCCCGAAGGATCTTCAACATCTGCGACTGCTCAAAAGGCAGAAAAAATGAACAATTATATTCGGTCTTTCGGATATGACGGGGCAGACTTCGGGGCCGTAAGTGGCTACTCGAATAATACTGATTATTATACATCTGGGCATCTCTCTCGCTTGGGGAATTCATTGTCTTACAAAATCTTTATAGGAGAGCTATCCAACTATTTTATTAATAAATGATGCGCCACATTCTCACCATTATTCTCTACCTCTGGCAGTTACCCCAAAACTTGATTGGGTTAATCTTCTCTTTTCTTTGTTCTCCTGTGAAGCATACGATCAATCTTGGGAAGCACAGATGGACGGAGGCACAGTTGAACTATACAAGCTGGATGGATATCGGAGGAAAGTTCCATTCCGGAGTCTGTCTTGGTAAGTATATCTTCCTCTGCGAACACCGTAACGACTATGACCTTACTGCAGAGAGGCACGAATACGGGCACTTCAGACAGTCAATGATTCTCGGGCCTCTCTATCTCATCGTCATCGGATTGCCCTCTCTCATTCATGCTACCTGGTGGAAACCTGGAAAGGGAGACTACTATTCGTTTTTCACTGAACGGTCAGCAGATAGACTCGGAGGGGTGAAGAGGTAGATAAAACTAAAGGGTCCGACCGGAGCCGGACCCAGTTTCGCATTTCGTGAAACTTATAAAAAGCCTCCGGTGTCAGAAGGGACATCACTCACACCTGACAACACTTACGGCTACACCCGTAACCGGAGGCTTAATTGCCTTCAGTGGGTGTGGCCGTTAAGGTGTATGTGAGTGATGCAATGCAAATGTACAAAATATGAATCAAGAATCCAATTTTGCCAAGGAAATCGTGTTGTCTTTCCTTGAGTTTCTTCATTACAAGATCAAAAACGACAAGTTGACCCTTCCGGAAGCGGACCGAGTAGCGAGGACAATCGAGAAGGAGATCGGTCTTCGTGGAACAATAGGAGACTTTGCCGAATTCTATGGTCAATCCAAGAACAATGTCAAGGTCGTAATCAATCGATATCTTGTCGAGAAACCGGAACGGATAGTGACTTATCCTTTTTCTACTTTCAACAGATCTATCCCAAAGTCATGGAAGGACAAAAAGGATACGCATAAATAACTATAGATAAGCATATTAAGAGAAAGATGTAACTTCTTTCTTAAGGCTCTTTCAAGAACCGATCTTTGTGCCATAGTAATACTTAAAACATCTATTATTATGGCAGACTCTACAGTTCTTTACACGCCTGATTCTCAGGCGAACAACGTCCTTCCTTGGATGTTGGCAGGTCAAAACAATGGTGGCCTGTTCGGTGGTAACGGCTGGGGCGGTGGCATTCTCGGCTTCTTCCTCGGTCTCCTCTTCGGAAACGGTTGGGGTGGTTTTGGAAATGGCTTTGGCGGCTGGGGCGGAGGCTCCGGTGCAGGATTCCTTTCCAACCAGATCTCAAACGATTCCGGTCGCGAACTTCTGATGAACGCGATCAACTCAAACGGCGAGGCTTCCAGGGCCGCTGTCCAGAACCTCGCTACGGCTCTCGGGCAGGATTTCAACCTTGTCAACAGCGCAGTTCAGACCCTCCAGAGCGGTCTATCTACCCTTGCGATGCAGCAGGCGGTTTCCGTTCCGCAGATCATCAACTCCATCCAGTCCGGTAACTCTGCCCTTGCAAGCCAGCTTGCCTCTTGTTGCTGCGAGAACCGTTTGGCTATTTGTGAACAGACCAACACGCTTGGAACGGCGATCACCGGTGCAAGTCAGCGCAATGTGGATGCGATCTCTGATCTCAAGACTACGATGGTCAAGGAGTTCTGTGACGCGAAAGAGCGGGATATGCAGAACGAGATCAATCGTCAGGGAGACATCATCACCCAGCTCCGCAGCCAGATTAGCAACGACAAGCAGACGGAGGCATTTACCTCTGCGTTCAACGTGCTCAACCAGAAGATCACCGACCTCGCGGCTCGCCAGCCAAACACGGTCCCTGTTCAGTGGCCTGCACTGACGGCGGTTAACACCACTCCTTACGTGAATGGTGGTTACTACGGAAATGGTTGGGGCTTCGGTAATGGCGTTAACTTTTAAGGAGGTAAAGCCATGTTCGGGTGCATGAACGTAATAAGCAACATAAACGGAATCCCGTATTTGCGTACAAGTTCGGTTTCTGTTGGGACTGACACAGTGGATTTCAGTCTTGGCTTCCGTCGTATCCCGCCCGTTGGTTATATCACCATAAACATCGCGGACGCAATACCGACAGGAACAACCGGCACCCTGCCTGTGCGATTTACTCTCAATGGAAATACCAGGAACCTGACGTTTTTCGGCGGAGCAAACGTAACAGCAGCGGACCTTGAAGGGACCGGTATACTAACCGTATTTTACGATTGGTATTCTGGGACACTTCAGGTTATCTCTCTTAGCCCGGCAACGGCCTAAGAATTAGATATCAGAGTTCTTTGACATACTGATAAGAGATTCGTAGTCGGATAGGTACATCCACTGGAATCCTTTGTGGCTCTTTAGGTGTCCGTTGCACACTCGATGGATTGCAGAATGGTTGTATCCTTTGCTTTCAAGTTCGCTCATCGAGTCTAACACGCGAATGAGTTTTCCATTAAACAATTGTACGATTTTTCTTCTATTCGGAGCGGGATTCCCTTTTCTACAACGAGATTGTGCTTGTTTGTGGTGCGTTTTAGAATTATTCATTTTATAGTCACACCACTGGAGGTTGCTTGAGTTGTTGTTTTTAGGGTTATCGTCTATGTGGTCAACACATGGGTAATTATTTGGATTCGGAATAAAAGCACGGGCGACAACAACGTGAACAAGTTCTGTTGAGTGTTTGCCCCCTTCGACGAAAGTCATTCTCCGATATGGGGTGCTTGGCGCGATAGATGTGCTACAAATATGGGGTTTCATTTTTTTGCGAAATGGTTTCCCATTTCGCACATATTCAAATGAATTTCGGATAGTCGCGATCCTCGCAAAATTCGAAACAATGTACGAGCCTTCTCGACCGACAACATCTCTCCATTCTTCTCCTGGCAGAGCTACGCTCTGAATAAATTCTTCTTTTGTCATTTTGTCAACTATTAACATTATGTCAACGATGGAGAAAAGGGAAAGAGGCGTTGACGAACCTCTTGTCAGTAGGTCATGACTCCTACCTATTCCCTAATAACAAATATACAAATAATAATATTATGTTCCAAGGAATTCAGCAGGGGACATCCCTATATATTTTATACCGCAACGAGCCGCGAGTGGTGTCCGGCAACATTGTAAACGTTACGGGTCCGAAACCACCGAAGGCCAGCCAGGGCAATCCGATGGCCGCATTCGGAGGACTTGTAATGGAGGCTACTGTCTCGACTGGGAATGACACCACCTCTTTTGAGATTCCAGTTAACGCAACAACCGCAAACTACCCGGACAAGGGCATTTTCATCAGTACCGATCGCACCGCAGTTGTAAGAGAGGTCGAGTCGATGGCAAACATGTCCAAACAGATCCTTTCTCAAGTCCCGATGCACCAGAAGATGGTCACGGAGTGTGACAACCTTCTCTTGGAGTTGAATCCGGAGAAACAAAAGGAGGTCCAGACGGCGAAGGAGATGGCCGACCTCAAGGGCGAACTTGCGGATATGAAGAGGATGCTCTCTGCTTTCCTTGCAAACAAAGATAAAAAGGAGGAATAACAATGGGATACATTCACATACTCAGCAGAAGCGATGATCAAGATACGATCCGCTTCAAGAAGGCTCTCAAGATGGCCAAGCAGGGCATCATGGAAGCATGCGAACTCGCCGAAGAAATGGAGGAGCAGTTCTCCGACATGGAAGAAAGGGGCGGTCGCAGTTCCATGAGAGGCGGCTACAGTTCCAGATACTCCCGCCGGGATGACTGGGACGAGATGGACGAACGCCGGGGACGCGACAGCATGGGCCGCTACCGCTAGTCCGAATCGGGAGGGCTCCGGCCCTCCCTTTTTCATAATCCGATAATTGAATGAACGATGAACAGACTTGATTATTTTGATATACTCCCCGAAGGGATGGACGCATATCTTTCCAGACACGGATACCACTTCTCTAAAGCTATGTTTACCTGGGCGGTGTCCATGATGGAGGACAGAAACGGAGATCCGGCGAGACTCGTTGACAAGGAAAGGGTCGACCAGATCTTGTCGGCAAACAACGTGACAGTCAAGAACAAGACTGGATACTATGATGTCGCCTATGTGTACAACATGGCCCGGAACGACTATTTCGGCAGCTCGATCACTGACGAGGCTCATCTGTCGAAGTTTGTCAAGGACTATCTAGACGATAAGGACGGGAGCAAGACGAGGGCATTCGACGAGTTCTACGCAAAGACAATTGCTCTCGGGATCGACATTCCCTGGGCTGATATGATCTGATTATGCATCGGGTTTTAAAAATAGGCAGATGGGTCGTTGACTTCATCTTCGTTGTCAATGATTACGACATCGAAGGAACCCTCGGTTGTCTCTATGACTGCGAAGCAAGGAATGCGGATCTCAGGAGAGCGGAAGAGATCATGGAGAACGGGAAGTTGAACTGTGGTTTTACATTCTCCAATCCGGATATCTTCAGAGCCGTCGTCGTGATCGGTCCGACTTCATCCGGAGCGGAATTCGTTGACACGTTCACCCATGAGATCCACCACCTTGCCGTCAATATCGCGGCTGAACTCGGGATCGATCTGGAAAGCGAGACTCCGGCTTACATCGCCGGCGACTCAGCCAGAGCATTGGCCGATGCTGTATGCACGATGGGATGCCAGTGCTGCCGTCACGAATAACGGCGGAAGAAGATTTCGTAATAGGTTGTGAGTCCATCCTCGATCTTGACCTCTTTACAGATCCGATAGACTCCATATCCGGAAAGATGTTGCGACAGTTGCCTGGAGAGGTGGGCGGAATTGATCCGTCCACTCCTCCCACGCATCTTCACTTCGTACCCGATCTCCTTGTCGGATCTCCCGATATAAATCCGGTCGCGGCCATTCATCGCCTGCTCTCCATCTTGCCGGACGAACACTTTCGGTTTCTGCTCGGAGAGTCCGAGAAGAGAGCATGCACTCTCATTGAGAACGCACCTCTCTTTGTATACCCTTATTGACGGAACGGATTTCTGGAGCCGATTGTCAAGGTCTACCAGTCTTGCCATACTATTTCCTCCCCAAATAGTCTTCAATACATCTCACGAATTCATCAAAGTTCCGGATAACAACGTACTGGTATCCTTCTTTCTCGACTGCTACCTGCCACTCTTTCTGGGCAGAAGATTGATATGTTTTTCCCTTATGCTCTTTCCCATTCTCGTCAAAGGTGATGGCCTCTTTCTTGAATTCTATGCAGAGACCGTTTCGCCCGTTGGATGGGACAAGAAGGATAGAATCGGATACGCCGGCAACAACTCCCTCCCCTTTCATGATGGCGGCTTCCCTCTTTCCGCGAGACCCTCCGTTCGGGACGGCAAAGTAATTGAGCCTATATTCCGGATACTGAAGTCTGAACCACTTGAAGCATCCTTGTTGTAGAAGTGATTCGTTGTGTCTCATTCCCCCGTACTCCCATATCCGCCGGTTCCCCGGTAAGATTTACATGATTCAAGGTTGGTCCGCTTTATAAATCGCCCGCTTTTATTATCTCTTGGAATGCGATTAAGGCGATTGTGGTACGACGCATGCTCTCCCCGTGTCATAATTTCCAAATTTGCAACATCGTTATTGCTATGATTTCCATCTTTGTGATGCAAAACAAAACCTCTTTTAAGGATATGACGACCGTTAGCTTCTTCAAAATATTTAGGATCAAACATGAGGTGGTTTTCTTCTACAACGAGGTGATGTTTAAGAACTCGTCCGGCACAATCCGCCATTGGATGACCTGGAGAATAAACTCTTATTTCCATAAGCCTGTGGTTCGCTTTTTCGATTTCTTCGCCCTTAAATGAATCATTTTTATCTCCTTTTAACCCATATTGATGGTTATTCTCTCCGCGAAACCACTTTTTCTTATATTCATACATACATTTCCGAGAGCAAAATGTCCCCATATGTCTCTCATATCTCTCTCTTTGAGACTTTTTGAGATGAAACTCACTTCCACAATTTGTGCAACAAACGTTCGGTTTTGCCGTAATCCCAACTTGTCGACATTCGGGAGAACAATACAAGACCATTTTTCTCCAGTGCGGATAACCAAATTCTTTCCCGCAAATCTTGCATTCTTTATATAATATCATAAGGCAATATCTATTATTGGAATTTGGATAAACAAAATTGAACCAACTACATCTCCAATGGTATATCGGCTGATGTGTGGATGAATAAGTCTGTATCTAAATACTATTTCCTCTTTACAATTCGTATTGACAACGCCAATTGAATCAGATAAATACAGTTGGTGTCTATAAATGTCATTTGGGGGGAAGAGAAGGCCAATGACCCCCTCAGGCATTTCTACGGCAATCCCCGTGTGATAAGTAACGATGTTTCTCTTACGGTCTTCATCCACCCCGATGGCAACGAGATCGTATCCCGCATCCGTCTGATGTGCCTTCTGTGGAATCACTGCATCCAGATCCAATTTCTTAATTCTTACTTTCATCGTCTAATATCTTTTGAATCTTCTTTATGTCTGTTTCTTCTTTAATTGCATCAACAACCCGTCGGATGCCGTACTTGTCGATGTACTCTGCCAGATCCTCTCTGACGAGAGCTTGGGATGTTGGTTCGATGTAGTACCATTCTCCGTTGATACGGCATCCTCCAAACCATCGGCAGGCGGACATGGTGGTCTTTATCCATTCGGAATAAGGGATGATTGGCTTCATAGTTTCTCCGTTGCTATATCACAATAACGATAAACGAGTGCCCGCAGTTCATTTGCAAACTTGGTTGCGGCTTCTTCCCTTGCTCTCATGGGGAGGTCGAGTTTTTCATGATACTCCCACATTTTGTCGAGTGCGGCATCGCAGAAGATACATAGGGATGCCCGGAAAGCGTCGTTGGAGTAGTGCGGTATGTCCCCGGGAAGGTTAGTGTTCCGTTCAGCGACAGCCAGTTCGAGTTCCTGGAGGATGGGGCCTATCTTTTCCCCGAAGCAGGGTTCATTTAGTTCTTTTCGTTTGTCTTTCATCTCTAATTTTCTCTTACCCAGTCATACATCTTGTGAACAAGGGCCATGCAAGCGTCCCGCATCTGTGGACAGTTGTTAAGATTCCGGTTCGGCCCTCCGATCCCCGCATAGTAGACATCCATGAATTTCTCGGACGCTCTCTCGATGGTGGCGAGGTCCTTATTCTGGTTCTCCTTTTCCCGGTAGTTCTTACCATTGATGACCCACTGACGCTCCCCTATCTTTGCCTTGCTTTTCGCCAGGTCGTAGTTCTTGTAAACTGCCTTCCAGATCTCCAGGGAATAATGAGTAAGGAGGTTGGATATGTTCGCACAAGCAAGTACTTTCTGTTGGTCGAGAGTGAGGAAGTCAAAGCAGTTCATTGTCTGTATTTCCGCTATGGCCTTCGCGTTGGAGATATAGTCTTCAAGGCTGTCCATCTTGTCGATGATTTCGTCCTGTTCCTCCTGTGTGAAAGCCGCGAGGAACATCCGGTCGAATCTGTCGTATGCCTTCTCCCAATCTGATTTCAACCGTTTCAATTCGTGCTTCGCCTCCAGAGGTCGTATGGTCTTGTTATACATGTTATAGACGACATCCATCACAATAAAAGGCATGACCGGAAGGATTGATTCTCCGGAGACCTTGGAGTACCCGATATGGGCGAGGTATTTTTCTACTATTTCTGAGTTCTTCATCGCTTGTAAACCTTCACATCTTTCCACTTACCCAGCTTGACATCTTCAGGAACGAGAAAGTCAATCTTGTCCTGCCCGGCCCACTTGGAGTGCATAGTATCTTCGACCACCCACTTGCCATCGTACCTCCCGGTTCCCAGAACATAGACCGTATCGCCATAGTGGATGCCATGTTTCATCATCATGGTTCTTTCCATAGCGAGGATACGCAGTTCTTGGACTTTTGAGGGGTCTATTTTGAAGCCTGATGCCGTGACTGTGGGATTACTACCACACTGCTCCGGAACTGCGTTGTAGACCGTCGCAGTGGTCGAGAACGAAATGAGAATCCAGCCTATCAGTTCAAACATAATCATAAGGGTTAAGGGGCGATGTTGTTTTATTCAGTATCGGGTTAAGTGAGCACCGCCCCGTTGGTTTTACTTCTTGGCTTTCTTGGCCTCTTTTTCTGCTTCAAGAGCCTGACGGTTGTCAAGTTCGACATAGTAGTTCCTTACCCACTCACCGAACTTGACAGTACCGAAGACGAGGATTGCGAAGGATACGAGCCCTACGATTCCTCTCCAGGTCTCTCCCGCATCAAGGCAGAAACTGATGTTGACTCCCAAGCCGATAGTAATCAGCAGGAATCCGAGCCAGATCAATACGATTCTGACATTGTTTTCTTTTGTAGTGTTCATGAACAAAAAAGATTAAGTTAAACATTATTGCCCTCTCGGGCTTTTACGATTATCTCTACAAGGTCTGCTATCAGGTCAACGGCAGACTGCGTGGAGTCAAAGTCATAGATGTAGTCGAGCTTGTGGACTTCCTCCCAGAGCTGGTCGATGGACCATGCCGGAGTGTAGTTTGGGCGATTGAATTCAACCACATATCCATCCGGTACAGGGACATAGCAGAAGTCCGCATCCTCTCTCTTTAATCCGACCCGAATAAGGTCATAGGACTGGCTGATAGTTGTTATTGTCATTTCGACTCCTTTTTAAGTACCATATAAGTCGTATCTTGTCCGTTGATAATCGGGACTATTGTATATTCTGATGCCTTGAACTCGAAATAAGACCTCTTGCTTATCCGCCAATCGACAAAGCAGACCCAGTACGTATAGCACATGATTAACCCAGATATGACACAGATAAAGAGGAACGGAACAGGGCTTCGGTCTTTCTCCTTCTTCCCGTATATAATAAAGCCAAGAATAGTCAGAGAAACGGCAAATACGACGGAAGAAATTATCAATGCTGTTTTCATTTATTTCGCCTCCCGAAGTTGTTTAATCAATTCGTCTGCGAGTTTTATTGCTATACGGACATCATCTTTTATGTCGATCGGGCCGTCATGGGCACATAATCCAACAAGTATATCCTTTGCCGCTTCTCTGCGGAATGAATCCCACTCTAAATTATCCTGTGCTTTCTGTATTTCAAGAGCTTCTTGACGTGTCATATCTTTCGACTTCTCAAAAAGGCTCGACGGGCCAAAGGGAGTGTCCCAATCTTTAATCATGCTCATTTTCTTCTTCCTCCCATTCAACATTTACTTTCATTTCTTTATCATCAAGCGTGAATTTGAAATCAATCTCTTTACCATTATGGCAGAGTGGAATGCCTCCACCAGAGAGGTTGTAAGAGAGCATTCTTGCCGCAAGGATTAGCTCATTTAGTGTCATTTCTTTTTTCGTTAATTTCAAGTATAGCCACTTTTGCGGTTCCGGCATTGAACGTTTTTTCTACCCCGTTAATGCTATATGTCCCGCCCTTAAAAGAGCACTCCATAACATCTAACTCCTGCTGGAGAGAGTCAAGAACAAAAGTGAAATGTTCCAATGCGAACCTTACGCCGTCAGAATATTCACCAACGGCATCAGTCATCGCTGTCTTCCAGTTGTCTATATTCTTCCGTAGAAGATCTGCGTCAATGTATTTCATATCTAAATATTTTTAACACATTCCATTTACAGGTAATGCCTTGTCGGTTAATACTGCCTCCTCAATGCGTAAGCAGTGCTTGTAGTACTTACTTTGAATGTAAGATTCACACTCTTGCTTGTCTTTAGTCCAATAAGTCTCTGGAGTTGTCCTTTGATAGTTGTCATCACAAACAACTCGATATATCTTTTCAATGTTTACTGTCATATCTACATAGAGTTTTTATGTTTAACAGGTGTTGTTAGTGCTTTTTCAATAGTCCAATGGCGTTTATATATTCTCTGGTATAGAGTTGGTTGATTTATATGTATTATCCTACTCCATTCCGAAATCGTATGATTCTCGCCATTGAACTCTATTCGCACATTACTTCTCCTATTATTTGCTTGAGTTATTCTTGAGGCCCATCGACAATTAGATGGTTCATAATTCCCATTATTATCTATTCTGTCAATGCTCAGATCGTCTGAATAACCATTAGAGATAGCCCAATTATAAAAGGATAAATAATCGTGAAGCCAATCGTTACACATCGTAATACCTCTTGCTCCATACAAATGATACGAGATACTGTTAGGATAATAACATCGTTCTTTTATAGAGCTCCAAATGGTATAGAGTCTTGACTTTGCTTCAGCATCTGAATACTTCCACCGTTTTTTATCTTTTCGCAAACATCCACACGATTTAATCCTTCCGTTTTTAAGATATTTATACCACACAATAGTTTCTTTCCCACAATCACAAGTACAAAGGAACCTACGAACATAAGTCCTTGGAGGATATATTATAGGAGACACTTCTTCCTTAATAAGAAGTCTACCAAATCTATCACCCTTTTTAACTATATTTGCTTTCATAAACTATTAAGTCTGTCAATAACATCCTTTAATGCCATATCATACCCTCCAACAATACCTTCCATTGCTCCCTCAATGGTCATTTTCCCTTCCAGCCACTCTATCAGGGCATCCTTGCGGATGTAACATTCATCCCAATTAGGGTCGTATGTGGTTTCTATCCAGGGCTTCCTCTCCTCAATTTCTTCTTTTGGGAGGTAAATCTTATCTGGTATCATATCTAAATCAAATAAAGGGTGTGTACTTGGCGATAATAATTAATGTCCTATATCATGAAAAAAGTGCCTTTCCACACCCTATGGTTTTACATCAGCTTCTTTATTTATAGAACTCTTTCCTGACTACTTCTGGAAGCACAAAATCTTCTACTTTTGTCCAATAGAAGTATTTATCTTCAGTTGGAATATTTGCGATACACATTGCAGTAACTAAAGCCTCACTATCAGTAACACACTTAAAATCTACTGGTGTACCATTTTCATTTCTCCACAATTGTCCATCCCAAACATTCTCAAACTTACAGTAAATAAACTTTTCGTAAGTCATTCCATCATTGCCATCATAGACAATTTTGTACTTATTAACAAAACTGCTCATTTACATCAGTTCCTTGAGTTGTTCGTAGAGTTCTTTCAAGTTATACCCAACACTCCCGACAGTAACATCTCCCATACCCTTAATAACAGTACCAAGTGAGTATATCTGTTCCTCGCTGGGTTTCCAAGAAGACTTTAGGGAACGTAAAGCTGTTATAACCGTGTGCTTATCAATCCCACCCCAACAATTAAAATGGTCATTCTGCTCTACAAAAGCAATTGCTGCATTTATTATGTTTTCGTCAAGTAAGGTAAGTTCCTGTTTTGGCTGAATATAAAGGGATTTGAGTCTATCACGAATGCTTCTTAACCATTTTACTTGCTCAATGGTTGGATTCATCTTTTCGTTTACAACCTCACATATAAAAGCATTGTATGCTGCTTCATCCTCCTCACTCCATTCTGCTGGCGTACCATTTTCTTGACTGCACGAAATTGGTACTGGCTTCTGCTCGCTACTGATTCCGTCGAGCCAATCATAAATCTTTTGATAATAGGCCACATCTTCGGGCTTCTTGTCTCGGATGAAGTCTGCTATAAGGCTCTTGATAATACGGATGTACTCTTTCTCGTCTGCCGTCTGAACGGGTTTCTGCTCTGCCTTGCCAAGTTCGTAGAAATAATGAGCTAATCTCTGGAACTCCTTCCATTCCATTTCGCAATGTCTCTTACCATCCCGTACCTTGGCGTGTGCCCCATACTCAACGAGAATCTTTCCGGTAAGGTGTCCGTTTTCATCGGACATTTCGGATTTATTGTTATTCGCTGGCTTCTGCTCTTTCTGCTTTTCAAGGTAGGCAATCCATTCATGTTCTTGTTTCTCTGACACCCCGTTTGCCTTATACAAGATATAGTGTATTATCTCCTTCCTTATCCTCTCATCCTCACTCTCTTGGAGTTGTGGGAAAATAGTTTTTACTACTCCTTCAACTAAATCTTTATCAGCAGCCACATCAATAGCAGCTTTTGATCTTTTTAATGCCTCATCATAGGCTCGAGCTTTTTCTTCTTGTGTCATAAAAATCACGTTTAATTCACGTTTATTTCCTTTTCTTAAAATAAGGGGAGCAGCCTTGCCGCAGGGACGCTACTCACTGTTACTCGGTGGCTCCCCTTTAATATGTTTCTTTAACGTAAAGACATCCTATGAGGTAATAGATATCGTCTACCGTCACATCTGACGGAGCATCTGAACCAACAAGCCCGTACTTGATTATCGCAAGTAGTGCCTGCTTGTCAAGGGATTCTATGTATTCTTGACGTGTCATTTCTCATAAAATTTCCAGTAGCCGGGCCGGAGACTTACCCGGCATCCTGGATCCAAAAACAAACATGTTGACATGAAAAACAGATTGGTTTATTGATTGTCTCCGACTTGTAATCAAAACAAGCAGTCCTTGTCCTCGCGGAACATCTGGGTGAAGATACCCATCAAAACATCGACGACGATGCTGTTGCCGGCCATCTTGTACTGCTGGGACTCGGAGATCATCTTCTTCTTTATGTCTCCCGGTTGCATTCCGTCCGGCGCGACGAAATCTTTGCCGTCCCAGACGAGCGGGTAGTTCTGGATCTTGCTGATGTCCAGATCTGAACACCCCATCAGGCGGAACGCCTCCCGCGGGGTCAATTTTCTAAACTGAATACCCTCCCTCCCAACTGCGATGTCGGGCTGTAACTCCCGAGTATCCGGACCACATTCCAGGACTCCCGTGCAAGGGAAATGTCCGCCCCCCCCGTCAGGGTAGTAAGGCTGGCGTTCTTGAAATACGATGCCTTAATCGCATAGGCCAGTCCTTCCGTAGTTGTGTTAATCGGTTTCTTCATCGTTAATCTCCAAGAGAAAATGGTTGTTATCCCCAAATGTCCGTGTAGTAACTGTGAAACAAGTTCCATCGGTTATCACCTTCTGATTGTATCCATCAAGCGGATAAGCACCTCCCGATAGTCGCATCTTGATAGCCGTCTCCGCTATCATCATCAATCTCCTGTTCCTCATATATCACATTGTCCATTTCGTCTTTCGTTATAGGTCGGGAAATCTCATTGTCTTCGCCGAGAACGATATTCCTTGCCGTAGCCTCATGCACCTTCCCCTTCATCGGTTTCATCCAGATCTTCATCGTAAATCTCCATCACTCCGGTAGCTGGGTAATGCCCCCCCGAGGGTTATATTGGTTAATCCTGCCCTATTCGGCATCGCGACCGTAATAGCATAAGAGCATCCGTTAGCAGTCGTATTCAGAAGTATTCTTTTCATAAATCTCCATAATTGCAGTCGCAGAAAAACCATCTTTCATCCCAATCAGGTCTCTGGTGAAATTCGTCCATCCCATCTTGAAATATCCGGCCTTGATACATCTACATATCCCCCCCCTATCTGTGTTAATCGGTTTCCGGAAAACCATTGTTGATGTCCGCGACCTTGAGGTCGGTGATCCCCAGTTCCTGGGCGATTGATTTGCATAGTTCGATTCCTTCATCCTTGCTATCAATGTAGATTCCCATATCGGACACTTTCGGCATCCAGCACCCGTCCATCGGGAAAAGATAAGCCATCATATCCGTCAATCGTTTTCAAGTAACCGCTTCTTTTCATCGTCAAGGTCTGCGATAAAACGGTTGACCTTCTCCTGGTCGAGATAGTATTTCTCGTCCACCTTGTCCTCCAGCACGTCGAGGAGTTTCTTGTCAAGCTCTCTCGGTTGCGGAAAGGTGTACCAGGCATCGCCGAGGATGGACACAACGAAGATTCTCTCTCGGTTCTGCGGAACTCCGTAGTCCTTGGCATTGAGAACCTGCATGAAGTTGGTATATCCGTAGGAAGTAAGTTCATCACACCATTTGAGAAAGAGCGGACGGAACTTATCCGAAACGAGGGCTTTGACATTCTCCATCAGCAGATACTTCGGCTTCTTCTGTATGGTCGCATACCTGGTCCACCAGAGGATCGAACTTCTTGTTCCGGACCCCTCCTCTCCTCCGGCCTGCTTGCCCGCATTCGAGAAATCGGTGCAGGGAGTCGAGTATGTGAGTAGGTCGAAATCCTCCACCTTGCTCCAGTCGATCTTTGTCATGTCACCGAGGTTGCGGTCTGCATACTCCGGGAACACGGCATCGTGGGCGCGGATGGCATAGGGGTCTATCTCCGACCAGGCGATGAGGTCGAACGGAATCCCGAGATTCCGGATGGCCATGCACTGGCTATCGTAACCGGAACAAAGAGTTACAACACGGAGTGGGTTATCTTTTGTGTAGATCCAGTTCATCTTACAGAAGCCTTGGTTCAGTGATGAAATATTCTTTTACTCTTGTCTCGACGAGTTCCCCGTCATCCCAGGTGGAGACCGTTACCCATCGTTTCTGGATCTCGGTGTGGTTCTCTTTGAGTCTGAGTTCCGAGATCCTGGTTGCGAGTTTCTTTTCCCCGAAGATCTCGTCTGCCTGCATCGGAGTCAGTGTCCCTCCGTTCTGGAGGTAAGCAAGGATGCGTCTCCGGCGCGATCCTATCGCTTTAGTGTTGATCATTTCTTGCATGGTATTTTTGTTAAGTGTTTTGTACAGGTATTTCGAAATAATGGATTGTGTATCCGTTACAATGTTTTGCTTTCAAGTAATCAAGGATATGTCCTTTAAAGTGGTCAAGGTTTCGTTCAATGAAAGTGGATAGCCTTGATGTGCAGTGGATCGTAAACCGTCCGTTCATCAGAGTGTAGTTCACTCCGTCTGAAAGGGTATCCATCCGGATCTCTGGAGGAGCATCGATGGAAAGGAGCGTGGAGTAGATCTTTTGCCAGAATCCTTTGAATTCTTCATCGAACCTTTCTTTCTGAGCCGGCTTCTGCTTCCACAGTTCAAGGGCCGCATCTTTTTCTTCGATGGACATCTTGTTCCAGACTCGACCTCCGGTGTTGTTGTAGGCGATGAACTTCTTGTATTCGACCTGCGGGTTCGGGATGTTTTTCAGAAAAACGAAATTTGAAAGAATTATTTCTTCTTGTTGTTCTTCTTGGAGTTCTTCGTTTCCGACTGAAAAGGAGGAAAAAGAAGAAAAAGAAATTTCATTTAATTTCATTTCTTTTAATTTAATTTTATTTAATGCTATCCCTTTGCCATCGGTTTGCCTTTCGTTTGCTATGGATTTGCCATTCTGAGCCATTTCATTTGCGTTTCTCCTATTTGCCCACCGTCTTCTGGCTCCTTCCTTCCCTGCTGCTGATCTCATAGCAGAAACTTCCTCGGCATATTGCATCCTCTCGTCGAGCCCATGTGATGAGAAAGAGTCATCCGTAAGGTCGAACAGACCAAAGTCCTCGATCACTTCTCTGATAAGTTCCGCATCAACCCGGAGATCGAACGAAAGCATCTCATAGTCACGATCACTGGAGAGCGACTCTTCGTCGCGGAGCCGCTCTACCAGCATCCAGTATATGCCGTAACCCTCTGCGCCCAACTTCTGGCGAAGACGGAGCATCTTCTTGGAATTCCTTGCATTGGAATCGTGAGAGAAGTAATTATAGCTTGCCATCTCTAGATGTTCTGCGGATTAACTTCGTTCTTGATGTAGTCCGGGAACCTGGCGGTGATAAGGCCGAAAGATCCATCCTCCGCATAGCACTCAAAACCGGGATAACGGTTCGTTTCCTTCGCCTGTTTGACGACATCAAGAGCCTGACGGTACTTGTACTTGCCGATCTGGAGATCTTCCGCGTCAAGCCAAAGGAGGAAGCACTGGAAAGGAATGACAGTCTGTGCAACCAACATGATCGTCCCGGAGAAGTGCCGTCCGGTGATCTCGCTTGCTACCTGGAGATACATACCTTCTGCAAGTTCATAACGGAACTTGGCGGCATCGCGCATGAACGCCTCAATAGTGGTGGCGGAAGTGGTCTTCACGGAAAGGATAATATTCGCGCCGACCTGCTCTTCCAGAAGCATGCAGTCCGGACGGATCTTTACCTTCAGCCCAGTCTCCTTGTCTACTCCGTACATGGAGGTCTCTGTGCGACCATTCTTTACCAGAAGAGGGATAATACCGTTCGCATACGTCATATATGATGACTTGATGATCCGGATGATATCTGCATCCTCCTGCTTGATGAAGGTGTATCCCTCTGCTGCCGCGTCCTCTTCCAAGCCGGAAAGAATTTCCTTTAATTGAAGCATCGTAAGACCGGACAGATCGTCCGACTGTTCTACTTGCAAGAGGGTCCAGTAGAACTTGATGAGGGTCCGAACTCCCTCGAGGGTATTCTTCCCGGCTTCTGGAAGGACTTTGACTTTATTGAACTTGTTGGGCTCCAGGAATGCGGAGTGAATGAATGTTCCAAGTGTGAAATGGCTCTCGTCCTTCGGCTTGAGATTCTCGTTCTTATAGATGAGATAGTGCCTCGGGGACTTGAGTGCCTCCTTCAGTGCGGAACTGCTCTCCCCCGCATGGGCGAGATACTTATCCATCCTGTCATTGATTACCTTACCGTTAACTGAAAGTTCCTTGCAGGATGCTTTCTTGCCCGGCTTGTTGGTCAACTGGGAAATCCCGTAGGAAATCGCCTCCAGATCGATATAGTCTTCGTGGTCGAACTGCAATGCATTTCCGGCCAGCTCCGTTGCGGTTTCCGCTCCGGAAAGATCCGGAGCTGTGAAACCGAACTGTGCTTGTAATTCTTCCTGTGTCATGACCTAGCGGATGATAAGGTTCTTGACAGACCAGTTATCACTCTTGAACGAGTTGTTCTGGTTCTTCTTCTTCCCGAGGTAGGTGATCTCGAAAGCGTCACCCGGCTTGACAGTATTGGAGAACTGCTCGAAGATACCGACCAGACGACGGGAGCCGTTGCGGATGGCACGGAGATCTCCGTCTACGTTCTCGACGAACTTGACGACGGTGAGCTGGCGGTTCTCGCCGGTCTCCATCTCGATGACTGTCTCTTCAGTGATGCTGACGAAGAAGACTCTCTTCTTCTCTCCTACTACGCTCGGAGACCAATACTCACCGGCGAGTTCAACAGGGGCGACCTCCGCTTTGGAAAGGTCCGGCAGGTTGGCGAAGTTTACCTGCAATTCATTTTCATTTTCCATAAGACTGAATGAATTAAGTTGTTAATGTGTGTTTCTTTGTGGAGGGAGTCGGGGTCGAACCGACGACCTTCGGAACCAAAATCCGGTGTTCTGCCAACTGAACTATCCCTCTATATGGGAGGACGGGCAAACCTCCCGAAATAACCATTCTAATAACCCCATGAAAAATGACCCGCCCGTTTTAGGATTCTATCTTCCCATCTCCCTCTCATAATCCCCACGATCCTCAAGTGCTTCCTGATATCTGTCGTAGTCTTCATCGGCATCATAGTCGGGATCGTATTCGGGGTCTGCCGGATGGAGCCAGAAGCTGCGTTGTGGAATCCAGTTCATTGCCTTCCCTCCTTCCATTCTTGTCTGTATTCTTCGAACTTGCAGGAAGGGACGAGAGCCGCGATGAAAAGGACGGCAGAGAGCATGTCGAACCAGACATGGCTGATCCCGAAATAAGATCCCCACTCGGGGGCATTGCTCCAGACGATCAGAGCAATCCAGGTAATTACTGCGCAGATTAGCACACTGATGAACATCTTTTTCATGATGGGTGGATTTATAAGGCGATACGACGATAATAGAACTTGATATCACTCCCGTAGAAGAAGGGCCACTTACTATCCTTGTACCGATGTGACTTTATCAGTCCACTCTCTACCCTCTTGTAAAGGGTTGGGCGAGAGATTCCAAGTAGTTTTGCGGCATCGGAGAAACTGACTCTTGCGGTGTCAGATATGTTTGGGAGTTCGGATACCATTGTTTATTGATTTGTTGTTGATAATGCTTCCAGAGTTCGCGAGGTGGAATAGTGCGGTATTCTTCGTCAAACATCACGGGAAAAGGGTCTGGGGGAAAACGCGAGAGCCAAGAGCTTTTCCGACTACCCGTGCAACCGTGTCCCGGATAAGGGGGTTGCTGGGAGACTTAATGCCCTTGGCCCAATTATAGATTGACTGACGAGTGGTTGTACACTTCGCCTGGAATAGAGCGATGGATAGATTTGTTCGCTCGTCTGATGATAAAGTTTCCCAAATTTGCTGGAAACTTCTTGCATCTGTCTTAATTTCTTCTTTACTTTGCATACTTGACTTAATTGTCAACCCGGTTATAGTTGCGTTTCATCGAGGTTGACAATGCAAAGGTAAGAACAAAATTCTTAATAACAAGAATTTTTTAAGATTTTTTTAAGAATTTTTGCGAGGTGGAGAAAAGGATTAGAGCCGTATTCGATTTTTTACGGTTAAAAGGGGTCGTTAAGAATCAAAAAGAATTCGCCGGTTTAATTGGGATCGGGGCGAACAATTTGTCAGGAGCCCTCAATGGAGACAAGAGATATTTAACAGAAGGTCTTTGCAGAAAGATTGTGAATGCCACTGATGGAAAAGTGTCATTTGCTTGGCTATTGTCCGGCGATGGAGAAATGATTGTTGAAGAAGCGAAAGGAGATAATAAGAAGAAGGTTATACCTCTTTACGATGATACAGCAACCTTTGGTGGATACAACGACATTGTCGCAAATACAGAAGATGAATCGCGAGTTACTGAGTGGATTGATGCCGGAGACTGGTTCCCGGCGGCTACTTCCGCAATATATCATTACGGGGACTCTATGATTGAGTACCCAAGCGGATGCATTCTTGCTCTTAAGCGTGTCAATGATCCGAGACTAATCATAAACGGGGAGCATTATGTGATCGAGACCGATGAATTCAGAATCACCAAGCAAATCCAAGACGATGGCGATTGCATTGTCGCCTACTCAACGAATAGAGAAACTTATCCGGATGGTCGCCAGATTCATTCTCCGATTAGGATACCGAAAGAATCTATAAGACATCTGGATTTGGTCCTTGGATGTGTTATTAAGAGGTTCAGTAATGCTCCTATAAGAATCAAATAATGGAAGCGAAGATAAAAATAAAGAATTGGTTCGGATTCGGGACCAGACTAATAGGTGGAGATGCTGGATTTGATTTCCGGTCTGAATATGGGGATGGCTTATATGGGAAAAAGACAGAGGTAAAGTATTTGTTTTTATCGTTACTATATCTTCCTATAATTCCTCTTGGTTGTTATAGAGTTGATAGTTATTCAAATGAAATTATAAAAGATGAAAAGTGGTCGATTGGAGAATTATTAACCATCTATTTTTTCTTCTTGGGTATACCGCTTGCCATCATTTATTTCATAACAAAATAAGTCGGAATATTGATCCGAACTTCAGCTTTTAAGGCTAAAATTAGTGAGAATTCGATGAGAAAAAATTTTAATAATTAGAAATAACTGACAATCAGATAGTTTTAGAGGGCAAATATTTCTTCCCAAGCCGAAGGTCGCGAGTTCGAGCCTCGTATTCCGCTCCCCAATAAAATTCATACGGCGGTTGCATCCCTGCGACCGCCGTATTACTTTAACCTAAACTTAAACTATGAAAAACTTCAAAGGCAAATATACTACTTTTTTTTTATTTGTCAAGAGTTATTCGCCTCATTTTCGCATATTTTAGCAATAAAATTTTCTCTCCGTACCGATCGAACGCGATTTTCGCCTTCAATTCGGGAATCTGCCCCGAAATCTCGAGAACCGTGCCCTCTCCGAAACGGTTGTGTTCGACGCGACATCCGACACTAAATTGGTCCATTGTATCCGGAATAAATTCAGCATCAGGGATTTTCGGAGGAAGCGGCCGATTGGCCAGACGCGCCTTGATCTCAGCGCCGGATTCGGAATGCGTAAGGCGTACCGGATCGCTAGAAACAGGACCGGTCCGGTGGTTCGAAAGGAAAGAAGACCTCGGCTTCGAGGAGGAGGAAAACGAGCTGCTGCTCCGGAAGGAACCGCTTCCGAAACGGAAACCGGGCTGATCATCCTCGTCGATCGTATGGGCATGCATTTCCTCTTTCCGGAGAGGATTGACCAGATACTGCGGAGCAATTTCCCGGAGGAAGCGGCTGGGGGCATTGGATTCATGCTTTCCGTTCCGCATACGGGTCGTCGCAAAAGTCAGGACAACAGCCTTCATCGCCCGCGTAATCGCGACATAGAAAAGGCGGCGTTCCTCCTCTACCTCCGATTCGGAGGAGAGCATACCGCCCGTCGGAAAGAGATTCTCTTCCATGCCGGAAACAAAGACATAGGGAAACTCAAGTCCCTTGGCGGAATGCGCAGTCATCAGGGAGACTTTGTTGGATGTTTCGTCATCGTCGGAGACATCAACATTACTCAACAGGGAAATCTCTTCAAGAAAATCCGGAAGAAGGACCTGCGGATAATCATCCGGAGCAAGCACGGCGTCCGGAGCGAGTTCCCCGCCTTCTCTCATTTCTTCTTCGTACTCGCCCCGTTTATCCTCTTTGAAAGAGGCGACACTGTTGAGTAATTCTTCGACATTGGAGGCCTTGGACTGCCCCTCAATCGAATTATCCTCTTTATAGAGCCGGTAGATTCCGGACTCATCAGAAAGCCACTTGGCGACCTCATCCGCATCCTGGGTCTTTGCCATTTCCGCGGCCTGCCGGATCATTATGCAGAATGCGCGGATCTTCGTCAGGGCTGCCGGTTTGAGACCGTACTGTTCGAGATCGGGCCTGGATGCAGCCTTGAATAAAGGCAGCGACTCTTTCCGCGCCACTTCTTCGATCACGCGCAACGAGGTATCTCCAATGCCTCGGGCCGGCTTATTGACAATTCTCTTGAAAGATTCGTCATCGTTGAGATTGACCGCCAGTTTGAGATAGGCCATCATATCTTTGACCTCCGCCCGTTCGAAGAAAGAGTTACCGGAATAGATCCGGTAAGGGACATTGCGCTTACGGAGAGCCTCTTCGAGTGCGCGGGACTGGGAATTCGTTCTGTAGAGAATCGCAAAATCCTGATACTCACATCCTGTTTCGCGAATCCGTGTCAAGATTGCCGAAGCGATCAGAAGCGCTTCTTCCTGCTCGGTAAAGGCCCGGATAATCCGGATCTTCTCCCCCGTCTCGCCGACTGCCACACAGTTTTTCGGGATACGGGACTCATTCTTGGCGATCAGGGAATTGGCCGCATTGACGATATTTGCCGTCGAACGGTAATTCCGCTCCAGACGGAACAGACGGGCCTGCGGGAAGTCTCTTCTGAAATTCAGGATATTCTCAATCCGGGCACCGCGGAATGCGTAGATCGACTGCGAATCATCTCCGACGACGCAGAGGTTCCGGTGGTTGAGCATAAGACCCTTCAGAATCTGGTATTGGGCTGAATTCGTATCCTGATACTCGTCGACTAGGATATAGTCGAACCGGCCGGCGATATCG
Source organism: uncultured Bacteroidia bacterium (assembly GCA_902789395.1). Lineage (GTDB taxonomy): Bacteria > Bacteroidota > Bacteroidia > Bacteroidales > UBA932 > Cryptobacteroides. The sequence goes on from CADANY010000001.1 coordinate 143,972, forward strand.
GCACGCGCATCGGGGCAGTCCTTCAGCAGCTGGTACATATTCAGGAGTATATCGTCGAAATCCATCACTCCCGACTGCCGGCAGACTGCGGCATAGGCGCGGTAGACCGCATGCAGCTCAGGTTTTTTCGAATGGCGGTCGGCCATGACCGCCTTATCGCTGCGCGCATACATTTCCGCCGTGACGAGATTGTTCTTGGCCATCGAAATCCGGGAAAGGACCTCTTTCGGCTTATAGATTTTGTCATCCAGTCCAAGCTGTTTGATACAGCTTTTCACGGCATTAACGGAATCCGAAGTATCATAGATCGTAAAAGACTGCGGGTAGCCAAGCCGGTCGGCATACTCCCGGAGGAAACGGATAAAGATCGAATGGAACGTCCCCATATAGATACGCCGGGCCTTCCGTTCCCCTACCATTACAGCAATCCGCTCTTTCATTTCGGTCGCCGCCTTTTTCGTAAAGGTAAGAGCCATGATCCGGCCCGGATCTCCGCCTTTTTCTATGATATACGCGATTCTGGAAGTCAGCACCCGCGTTTTCCCCGAACCTGCTCCCGCAACAATAAGCACCGGTCCTTCTACACATTCAACGGCTGCTTTCTGCTCGCTGTTGAGTTCGTCAAATATAGCACTCATTTCTTCCTCACAATATTTCCACGAAAATACAAAAATTTTCCGTATCTTCGCGCGGTATTATACGAAATACTCATAATTTATATTTATAATGTCTAACAACATCCATCTGAAAAAGGGCCTCGACATCCCCATGAAAGGAGCTGCAGCCCAGAGAGTCGTCAAGACGGTTGTTCCGGACACTGTGGCACTGAAACCTACTGATTTCAAGGGACTTGTACCTAGGCTCCTTGTCAAGGAAGGCGACCGCGTCCTGGCCGGATCTCCGATCCTTTGCGACAAGCAGAACCCGGACATCCTGTTCACGTCCCCGGTCAGCGGAACGGTCGCAGAGGTCGTCAGGGGCGACAAGAGAAAGCTTCTCGCGGTCCTCGTCAAGGCCGACGCGGAGCAGGAGTACGTGGATTTCGGTCCGAAAGACCCCGCCTCCCTCTCTGCCGAAGAAGTCAGACAACTTCTTCTGAAGAGCGGACTCTGGCCGTCGCTGATCCAGCGTCCCTACGGCGTCGCCGCGAACCCGGAACTCCGTCCGAAGTCTATTTTCATTTCCTCATTCAGCACCGCTCCCCTTGCTCCCGATACGGATTTCGTACTCGGAGACAAGGCCAGTGACATCCAGGCGGGAATCCTCGCTCTCGGCAAACTGACCGACGGCGGGGTCCACCTCTGCGTCAACCAGGCCGTCGAAGCGAAGTCTCCCTTCGCCAAGATGGACGGGGCGATCATCCACACCGTCTCCGGCCCGCATCCTGCAGGCAATGTCGGCGTCCAGATCAGCCATATCGCTCCGATCATGAAAGGCGACACGGTATGGACCGTATCTCCCCTTCTGGTCGCGGCCATCGGACATGTCGTCCTCACCGGCAAGCTGGACCTCAGGCGCAGAATCGCCATCACTGGTCCCGCCGCCGTCGAACCGGCTTATGTAGAAGCGCTTCCCGGCACCCCGACTGCCCAGCTTACCCAAATCGAAGAGGGCGTCCGCGTCATCGGAGGCGATGTCCTTACCGGAACGATCCTCGGTCCGGAAGGCTATCTCGGTTTCTTCGACAACCAACTCACCCTCCTCAAGGAAGGAACTGAGCGCGAAGTCCTCGGATGGGCCAAGCCGTTCCGGCCGAAGGTCCACAGCTCCTCCTGGTGCTATTTCTCCTGGCTCACCCCGAAGAAACAGTACGATATGGACACGAACCTGCATGGCGGTCCCCGCGCCTTCGTCGAGACAAAATGCTTCGAGGACGTTACCCCGATCGATATTTTCCCGATCTACCTGATCAAGGCCTGCCTTGCCGGCGATATCGAGAAGATGGAGAAATTCGGCATCTACGAAGTTCTGCCGGAAGACCTCGCCCTCTGCGACTATGTTGACCCGTCCAAAAATGATATCCAGGCGATTATCCAGGACGGCATCGATCTCATGATTAAAGAAATGGCATAAGATATGGCAGATCAGAACAAACCCGGCCTTTTCGAAAAAGGCGGTAAGCTGTACTGGCTTCACTCCACTATCGATGCGTTCGACACCTTCCTCCGCGTTCCGGGTACCGTAACGGCCCGCGGAGCCCATGTCCGTGACGGCATCGACCTCAAGCGTGTAATGATCATGGTCGTGATCGCCCTCGTTCCCGCAGCCCTTTTCGGCATGTACAACGTCGGTTATCAGACCGCTGTCGCGACGGGCGCTTCCTGGGGATTCTGGAAGATGTTCTTCTATGGTCTCCTCAAGGTCCTTCCGCTCTATATCGTTTCCTACATCGTCGGCCTCGCCATCGAGTTCGCGGATGCCCAGATCAAGGGTGAAGAAGTGAACGAGGGCTACCTTGTCTCCGGTTTTCTCATTCCGCTGATTGTTCCGGTCGACGTTCCTCTCTGGATGCTCGCCATCGCCGTCGCCTTCGCCGTCATCTTCGGCAAATGCGTCTTCGGCGGCACTGGAATGAATATCTGGAACCCGGCGCTTCTCGCCCGTGCCTTCCTCTTCTTCAGCTATCCGAGCAGTATGTCCGGCTCCGACGTATGGGTCCATATTCCGAAGGACATGCCCGCCGTCGATTCCTTTACGGGTGCAACGCCGCTTGCCATCGCCCATGACGGAATGGGTGCCCTCAACGCCCAGTATTCTTTCATGGACCTCTTCTACGGACTGATTCCGGGATCCGTCGGTGAGACCAGCGTTATCGCCATCCTCATCGGCGCCCTGATCCTTGTATGGACCGGAGTCGCAAGCTGGAAGATCATGATTTCTTCCATCGCCGGCGGTCTGCTTGTCGGCTGGCTCGGTCATCTCGGCGGTGCAACCGAACTTCCGGCCGTTTACCAGCTTGTCATGGGCGGCTTCCTCTTCGGTACCGTCTTCATGGCCACCGACCCTGTCACCTCCGCCCAGACGGAATGCGGCAAATGGATCTACGGCTTCCTGGTCGGCGCCCTGGCCGTGACCGTCCGTCTCTGGAACCCCGGCTACGCGGAAGGCATGATGCTCGCTATCCTGCTCATGAATACCTTCGCTCCGCTCATCGACCACTGCGTCGTCTCAGCGAAGATCTCCGCCAGGAATAAAAAAGTAAGAACCGCTTAAAAGGAGATACGCCATGAATACAAACAACAATCTGTATACCGTCATCTACACGACACTGATTGTGGTCGTCGTAGCAGCGCTGCTGGCATTCGTCTCCCAGTCCCTCAAGGGAAAACAGGAAGCCAACGAGAAGGCCGACACCATCTCCCAGATGCTGACCGCATCCGGATTCGGCACAAAGGCCGAATTCCAGAAAATGGGGAATGCTGCGGTTCTCGCCAAATATGCGGATGTAATCGGACAGGCCTTTACGGTCAATGCCAAAGGGGAAAAGGTCTCCGACCTGGACCTCAGCAAGGTCTACTCTCCTTCCGAGCTCAAACGCCAGAATTACAACATCAAAGGGACCGGGACCGGCGAAGCCGAACTTCCGGTATTCATCTTCAAGGACGGAACGACGGTCGTTCCGATCTACGGAGCCGGCCTTTGGGGCCCGGTATGGGGTTATATCGCTTTCGAAAAGAACAGCAATGTAATCAAGGGTGCGTATTTCGATCACGAAAGTGAAACGGCCGGTCTGGGTGCGAAAATCAAGGATGACCCGGAATTCCAGCATGAATTCAACGGGGAAACCGCAGACTTCGCCGGGACCGACGTATTCAGTATCGTAAAGGGAGGCGCTCCCAAGGATGCAAACGGCAAATCCCTCGTGGACAATAAGATCGACGCCATTACGGGTGCGACCATGACGTCCCAGGGATTGGAAGCCGCCATCGACACCTGGCTGGGCACCTATGCCAAGTATTTCCTTAAAACTATGGAGGAGTAAGCCATGAATGCAAAACTCAAAGAAACCATCCTGAACCCGATCTTCAAGGGCAACCCGATTACCGTTCTGGTCCTCGGTATCTGCTCTTCCCTCGCGGTTACCGTTACGATGAAGGGTGCGCTCGTCATGGCCCTCTCCGTCATCGTCGTCACAGGCATTTCCAGCCTGATCCTCTCCCTGCTCCGGAATACGATTCCGGGCCGGGTCCGTATCATCGTCCAGCTCGTTGTCGTCGCCATGATGGTCATCCTGGTCGACCAGATCCTCAAATCCTTTGAGGCGACCTATGCGATCGACAAGCAGCTGAGCGTCTATATCGGCCTTATCATCACGAACTGTATCGTCATGGGCCGTATCGAGGCTTTCGCCCTCGGTAACGAGCCCTGGCCTTCCTTCCTGGACGGTATCGCCAACGGCGCCGGCTACGGAATGATCCTGCTGATCGTCGCCTTCTTCCGGGAGCTCCTCGGAAGCGGCACGCTCTTCGGAATCGACATCCTGAACTGGCTCGGCTACGTTCCGAACAACCTCGTGATCCTGCCGCCGTTCGCCCTCATCCTCCTGGGATGCATCGTATGGGTCCAGCGCAGTATCCAGAAAGACCTTCAGGAGAAATAACGTAAAACACTAAGGATTATGGAATATCTCAGCTTATTCGTAAAGTCAATCTTTGTTGACAACATGATCTTTGCATACTTCCTCGGAATGTGCTCATTCCTGGCGGTATCAAAGAATGTGAAGACGGCTGCCGGCCTTGGTGTCGCCGTTATCTTCGTGCTCCTCGTGACGCTCCCGATCAACTACCTGCTGAACCGCTTCGTTCTCAGTCCGGGAGCGCTCCAGTGGCTCAGCCCTTCTCTCGCGGACGTCGACCTGAGCTTCTTGAGCTTCATTATCTTCATCGCCGTCATTGCGGCCATCGTCCAGATCGTTGAGATGGTCGTCGAGAAATACAGTCCTTCCCTGTATTCGTCTTTGGGAATCTTCCTGCCCCTGATCGCCGTCAACTGCGCGATCCTCGGCGGATCCCTGTTCATGCAGCAGAAAGACTTCGTCAATCTCGGCGAAGCGACCGTCTACGCCCTCGGCAGCGGTATCGGCTGGTTCCTGGCGATCGTTTCGCTGGCCGCCATCCGCGAAAAGATGGCCTACAGCAAAGTTCCGAAGGCGCTGAAGGGTCTTGGTATCACGTTTATCACCGTCGGTCTGATGGGCATCGCCTTCATGACCTTCATGGGTATTTCATTGTAAGAGGAGGCAGCCATTATGGGAAATACAATTTTATTCTCTATCCTGGTCATTACGATAGTGACCCTGATACTTGTTGCGCTTCTCCTTTGGATCAAGACCGCTCTCACCCCTTCCGGTTCCGTCAAGATCAGCATCAACGGCGGCTCCAAGGAACTTGAGGTCACTCCGGGCGGAGACCTGATGCACACCCTCGCCGACCAGGGCATTTTCCTTCCCTCGGCCTGCGGCGGTAAGGCCAACTGCGGCCAGTGCAAACTCCAGGTCCTCGACGGCGGCGGCACCATCCTGCCGACTGAAACGGGATTCTTCTCCCGCAAGCAGATCAAGGAAGGCTGGCGCCTCGGCTGCCAGGTCAAAGTCAAGGACAACCTCCAGATCGCCGTTCCTGAATCCGCACTCAGCGTCAAGAAACTGGAATGCGAAGTCATCTCCAACGAGAACGTGGCGACCTTCATCAAGGAATTCACCGTCCGTCTCCCCGAAGGCGAGCATATCGATTTCAAGTCCGGCGAGTACATCCAGATCGACATTCCGGAGTACGAAGCAGACTTCTCCGATATGGGCGTGGACCCGATCTATATGGGCGACTGGGAGAAATACGGCATCACTTCCCTGAAGTACAAGAATACCGTTCCGACGATCCGGGCCTACTCGATGGCCTCGTATCCTGCCGAGAAGGACGTCATCAAACTGAACGTCCGTATCGCAACTCCTCCGTTCGACCGGACCCAGCCGAAGGGCGTCTTCAAGTTCGTCCCGGGCGTCCCTCCGGGAATCGCTTCGACCTATGTCTTCTCCCGCAAGCCGGGTGACAAGGTCATGATCAGCGGCCCTTACGGAGAGTTCCTCCTTCCGAAGGACGATCCCGACACGCAGGAGTACATCTTCGTCGGCGGCGGCGCCGGTATGGCTCCGCTCCGCAGCCACATCATGCATCTTTTCAAGACGCTCAAGACGAAGAAGCCGGTCCGGTTCTTCTATGGCGCCCGCGCCCTCGTCGAGGCCTTCTACCTGGAAGACTTCGCCGAGATCGAGAAGGAATTCCCGAACTTCCACTTCACCCTCGCCCTCGACCGTCCGGATCCGGCAGCTGATGCGGCTGGCGTGAAATACACCCCGGGATTCGTACACAATGTCATGTATGAGACCTACCTCAAGAACCATGAGGCTCCGGAGGATATCAAGTACTTCATGTGCGGTCCTCCTATGATGGTCAAGTGCGTCAACGAACTTCTCGACTCCCTCGGCGTCGCCCCCGAGAGCATCCTCTACGACAACTTCGGCGGTTAATCCCCGCCCCCATTATTTAGCGCATCGGCTGGCCTTTCCGGGCCAGCCGATGTTGTTTTTCAAGGGCTGACTTTCTGAAGGGCTGGTTTTAAGTCATTCTGAAGGGCTGTCGCCCTGAAGAATCTCCCCCAGCTAATCCCCCGCCCACGATTTTGGCCGTTTTTGTGTGTGGCCGGGGCAAATCACCGGTCTCGCCCACGATTTCGGCCCGTTTTTGTGTGCGGCCGGGGCCAATCACCTGTTTCGCACACGTTTATGGGCATTTCTGTGGGCGACGGCCATTCTGAAGGGCCGGTTCTATGTCATTCTGAAGGGCAACCGCCCTGAAGAATCGCCCTCGCCCCTAACCACGATGACAACCTTGTCGTAATTTCCGGATATACTGTTCGATGCATACCTTTGCCGACACATCCGTATTTTTTTTATACTCCACACCCGATGTTTGAAAAACAATTCGTATATTTGTAAGTGTCCTTCGGGACATTACATACGATGAACGTGTTTTCGCTTTTATCCTTGAAGAGAAATCTGGACAATTTCACAAGTACAAGGATAGACAAGCACTCTTCGTCATTCGTTGGTATATCGTGCCTCTCGGCACATATCCATACGGGTGTGGAGTCTTTGTTTATTTGTACTTGGGCTGTCCAGAGCCTCTCTCAGATAAACGGAAAATGCTCCACACTTTTTTGCCATGTTATCCATTATTGAAAACAACCCTTTTCGTATCCTTGGTGTCTATTCAAACGCTGAGCAAACTGAGATAATTAAAAACGAAAGAAAGCTAAGAGCATATACCACTGTCGGTAAGCCCATTTCTTTATTAACGGATTTTGAGCAGATAATTGAATGTCCAGGCCAACCTTTTCATGAATGGGAAAAGGGCTTTGACCATCTCGAGTTTGTTACATCATCCCAAGGAGTTTCTCTTCGAGATTTCTTACAAAATTATTATTCCGTATATGCGGTCCCCGCTAGTAACTATAAAGAAGGGTTCCTCGTAGCTTATGATGCTAATTACAAAAGGCAAGAAATAGCAATTGATATTTCTTATGATTTGAATAACATTATACAAACGTGGTGCAGAATCAGTGGAGAGCAAGATCTACACCTCGATAATCATATGATTAATATACTTGAAAAAGAAATTGCAGGATCCTTAGAAATAATTAGAGAAGATGACAAGAAACTGGTCCTCTGTCAATCGCAATCAGAGCGAGAAAAGATAATTGTCGGATATAATAGTATCGAAACAGCTATTGTATATAATAGAGTCGAAGATCTTATTGGAAAGACTAAAGAAGAGATAATTAACTACATATCAGATAATAAAGCATACTTGTATATTAAGGATGAAGAGGATCGCTTATGTCTTCATAAGTTCCTTCTTAATAGATCAAATGAAACAATCGAAACAGCAATTTCTAATCTCAGCACTTCAAAAGACAAGACTCGATATTCTCTATTCTGGTTTGCAAAAAAGACTGAAATCGACGAGAAGGTATTGGAGATTGCGCAGAAAGGGAATTTAAGTGAAGCGATTTCATTTTTGCAAGAGAAAGGATTAAAAGGTGATTGCCCTTGTTATTCATATTATCTTAATATCGCAGTTCTTTCATTGATAGATAAGGATTACGAAAGTGCAATTGCTTATTATTTGAAACTGATCCATACAGATGAGTATAGAGAGAGTTTTCTGATGAATGTCGTCGGCGATTCTTTATCTTATTCCGCTACTGATTTATCAAAATTCTTGTTAGAGGAGTTCTTATCCCAATTAGATTCTAACGAATTATATGAGATTCTTTATGAGGAAAGTAATCACTATCAGCTATCATATGAACTTGATTACATCATAGATCATGCATCAAGAGATTACATTTCACTAATCAATAAATGGGTTAAAGATGTTGAGATCTTAGCGGACAATGGTGATAAATGGGAAGTAAGAAAGATCATTTTGAATCATGCCAAACCATCATTAGAAAAACTTAAAACAATTCTTGGAGAAAGCGCTCCCTTATATTTGACAACGGCAGATAACCTAGCAATACAGATTATTAGAATTGGATCAATCCTATCTAATAATGCCAATGATGTGAATACCATTGATTGTTTACTTGAAATTGACAATTATGCATTGGAATTAGCAACTGGAGAATTAACAATTGAAAAGTGCAGAAAAAGCATTGAAAACCTAAAAAATCTGAAAAAACAAGCAGCGTACCTTAATAGTATAGAATCCATAGCTAAAGAAATTGATACTTTCAATCACGCCGCACCGGCAATTGAATTAGTCATTCCATTTGTTAATAAGTGCAAGGATCATCTGATTACAATCAGAACTCATACAGGACCCGCAGATAGTAATTATCTTGCCATTTCTAGTTCTGTCGCTAATAATGCATTAGGGATGGTCATTTCTATAGTTAATGAGATCAATTCTCCTTATTCTCTATATCCCAAGCCTAATAAAACGATGATTTTGCACTCGGCGTTAATAGCGATGCACATTATCGGGTCTTTAGATATGACTTCAGAGGAACGGGGGCATTTTAATCAGAACAATTTAGCTTTAACTGATATAGTTCAAAGACTTCAAACTCCTGCCGGAAGCAGTAATTATTCCTCAAAGGACTATCGATCCCAAAAAACAACCTATCATTCACCGGAAAAAACAGATGGACTCGTTAACGATGGTATAGGAAAAATATTGGGGTATATAAGTCTTATTGGAGGTTTAATTGCCTTCATAATGATGGGGATAATCGGCCTAAACGGTTAAGATAACATATTAATTATCAACATATTATAATTATTCATAATACAAAAGATGAAAAGGATAATTCTCTTAATTATCATATCTCTATTGGCAATGCCGATTCTTGCACATGAGAGCTTGCAGTCCATTTCCGCACTTGATTCACTTAATAATTCAGTCCGCCAACTTCAACAAGAAAACAATGAAATGGCTAGGACCAATGCCTCTCTCCAAAAAAGAATACTATCATTAGAAGTTTTAACGAAAGATTTGAAAAGAGAAACTGAAGCACTGTCGAAGAGCATCTCTGACTCTAAAACAAGTTCAGCAAGTACAATTAACGCTCTGAGGGGTTTGAGAAATGACGTCGATCATCTCATCAACCATACTAGTTTCATCGAGTCGGACCTCATAACAAGCACTAATAAGGTATTCATACGGAGCATTATCTTTTCTATAATTGTTCTGGCGTTAACAACCCTCCTTTCATTTTTCTTTTATAAAAGAGTGAATAGACAGATTGGTACTCTGCATGTCAAGACACAGGATCTAAATAAAGAAATAATCAAAAGATTGTCATTAGAGATTGAAGAGTTTCAGAATATCTCGAATTCTATCATCCTTCTTTCCTCTTCAGGAGAGGTACAGCAAGAAAGGCATAATCTCATCATATTACTTGCTGACAAGATAACATTTATGGAAATGACCCTTTACCGAATGGATTCTTCCGTTCGTGGGTACAAGCAATTAACAAGATCTATAAGGCAAATGAAGGACAATCTTCTCGCCAGTGGATACGAGATTGTGGATATGCTTGGGAAGCCCTATCATGAAGGTATGAAGGTTACGGCAAACTTTATAGAGGATAATAATCTTGGAGAAGGGCAACAAATTATCTCAGATATAATTAAGCCTCAAATCAACCATAATGGACAAATGATTCAAGCAGCACAAATCACAGTTAGTCAAAATATTTAGACATGGTACAAGTCAAAATGAAATACGGGATCGATCTTGGGACGACGAATTCCGCAATTTGTAAAATGGAAAATGGGGCTCCAGTCATAAGGAAGACCGATACATTAAAGGATACACTCCCCTCGTGTGTCTCTTTCACCCGGAAACAAGTTACAAAAGTTGGAGACAGCGCTTATAACGATCTCAGACAAGATAAAGCACGAGCAACCAAAAATTGGTCTAATCATAACAACAATGTTTTCTTAGAATTCAAGCGAACAATGGGACTGGACTTCGAGTATTCTAGTTCAAATATGGGACGCTCGTATACTTCCGAAGAATTATCATCGGAAGTTTTAAAGACATTAAAGTCATTTATATCAGATGAGGAAATATCTGCATGCGTTATAACAATCCCTGCCAAGTTTACTCCCGATCAGATTGCAGCCACAAAACGAGCAGCGACGATGGCTGGTATTGAGCACTGCGAATTGCTCCAGGAACCTATTGCCGCATCCATCGCCTATGGAATAAGTTCAGAAAAGAAGAATGGGAATTGGCTGGTTTTCGATTTCGGAGGCGGGACATTTGACGCTGCCGTGTTGAAAGTTGAGAGTGGAATCATGCAGGTCGTCGATACCGAGGGAGATAATTATTTAGGAGGAAAGAATCTCGATTATGCAATTGTTGATGAAATAATCATTCCATATATCCAAAAGAATTACACCATTGACAGTATTCTCTCAGATAATAATAAGAGACAAATCCTACGAGACGCTATGAAGTTCTATGCTGAGCAAGCTAAGAATCAACTGTCTTTTAAAGAACGATGTGATATCATGTCCCAACTGGATGAATTTGGAAATGACGATGAGGGGAATCCCATTGAATTAGATATGGTCATAACTCAAACAGAACTTGAAAGAGTTATTGCTCCTATATTTCAGAAAGCGATCGATATTACGAAAAGAATCATTAAGCGTAACAATCTTGACGATAGAATAGATAGCTTGATCCTTGTTGGCGGACCAACTTATTCTCCTGTATTAAGAAATCTTTTAAGGGAGCAGATCACAAAAAATATTGATTCAAGTATAGATCCGATGACAGCAGTTGCAAAGGGGGCTGCTCTTTTCGCATCTGGCATTGAATGTCCCGAAAAAGAAGGGATAATCTCGGGGGCCGTTGCCTTGGACGTCAAGTATAACTCTAGTTCCGTCGAGACTATAGAGTATGTTTCCGTTAAGCTCCTTCGAACTGAAATCAAAGACGATTCATTATTTAAGAGAGTGTTTGTCGAATTTGTTCGTGGGGATAAAGCATGGTCAAGCGGCAAAATTGAAATCGACGAGATAGGAGACGTCATCGAATGTCAGTTGATTGAAGGGAAAGCAAATTCGTTCAATATTAAAGCATATGATGAAAAAGGCACACTCCTGCCTTCTGTTCCGAACTTGATAAATATTATTCAAGGAAGCGTTGTCGGGAATGCCATTCTACCACGCAATATTGGAATTGAAGTGCATGATGATGAAAAGGATACTGATGTTTTTGTTCCAATAAAAGGTTTAGAAAAAAACAAACAACTCCCCGCGATTGGAGTTCGAAATGGTCTTAAAACACCGAAACGTCTACGTCCTGGTGTTTCTGATGACCATCTCGTAATTCCAATCTATATTGGTGAGAGTAATTCAGAAGGGACAAGTGCGATCTATAATGACCATGTATTTGATGTTGTAGTAACAGGTGATGACCTTCCAGCTCTTGTTCCTGAGAACAGTGATATCGATATTACTATAAAGGTAGATCGTTCACAATTGATGAAGATTGAGATTAGTTTTCCAGTAATCGGAGAAACGATTGAACGGAATATCAATGTAAAGGCTCGCTCCGTTGAGGAGAATAAGACTGAAGTCCATAATCGTTTAGAGGAAGCAAAGCGAAAGTATGCTGCTCTTGTTTTGGCAAATACGATACCTGATAGTGAATTAGAGGAATCCAGGAATCTAGTCCGAGATATAGAGTATCGTTTTGATGGGGAGATCGCTTCTGCTGATGGGATAATGCATTTACTGGCTTCACTCAGAGAAGCATTCCGCTCGATGGAAAGAGTTGAAAAGAATCATGAATGGGATTCACTAGAAGCTGAATTAAGAATAGAGTTTTCCAGACTTGAGAAAGCGAACAATGAACTAGGGAATAACTACGATAGACAGGTTAAGGATATACAGGATCAAGTTGAGAGAGCAATTCAAAGTAAGAATAACCAAGTAGCTCGAAGCGTACTGAAATCAATTAATCAGGTATACATTTCTTGCACATTCATTTACCAATTAATGGGCTATATTCATCATTGTTCTGAACAGTTTAATCAATATCAATGGAAAAATGAAAGTGCAGCGCGCCAACAGATCAATAAAGGATTGCAATTAATTAACACAGGGAACCCAGATACGGAAGATCTACGTGAAGTATGTATCACGATCTATGAGTTACTTGATATGCCCCAAAATGAAAAGCCTAGATTCTGATGTCTACTTTAATTCCATTCAGCGTTATTATTGAAAAAACTCTTAAAGAGAAACGACTCTGGGATTATTATAATGCTAATTTCACTGGAGTCAATAGCAAAGAATTCATTCTGAACTTCGTCCAGAGTTCTGGGAAAGAACAAATCTCATTATATGAGGACCTTGAGCAGATGAAATCACAACCCAGATTAGACCATATTTTAAACACATTTATTCTTGGTATTTATTTGTATAAGGAGCATAAACATCTTCATTCTCAAATCAATAGAGAGATTGTTCGATATAAAAGGCTTAACGATTCTATTAGTTTTGAATATATATGGTTTCTGATTTGCTTCTTTCACGATTCTGGATATGAGGTTGAGGAACAATCTAAAAATCATATAGATTATATCTCCAAAATAATTGAGGAACTACAACAAGTACACTTAAAGAACCCTTCTGGGGTTCCTCGTCTCTATAAAAATGTATATCTTTCTTACTTGTTTTATAAGCGAGATCAGTTAAAATGTTTAGATCATGGTATTTATGCAGGAATACATCTCTACTATGAACTATGCCGCATTAGAAAGAAAAAGGATGATGAAAAAGATGGCAATCTTCGATGGTCTGAAAACCTAATCAACGTATACAATTATGTAGCATGGATTGTTTTAGCTCACAATATCTTTTTCATAGATGGGGGAAAAGAAGGGGAGACAAGAAACTATAAAAAGTATCATCTTGATTCATTGATAACCTCCCAAAAGATAATCAAGCGTTCAAGACATCCAGTTTTTTTCTTATTCTGCTTAGTAGATACAATTGAACCGATAAAAGTATTACGTAAAAAAGATCTTTTAAGCAACGTTTTGTTTTCTATTGATAATAAATCACTTATTATCAAATTATTAAAAGCAGGAGGAGAATGCAAGTCCGATTATATGAAAAGAGTCTGTGATCTCAATAAGTGGTTAACTCCTGTGACAAAGGCTGAGGCGGATTCAGTCATCATTAAGATTTGATATGTTTAAAAGCCTTTTCTTATTAATTGTATGGAAAAAGGAGATTCTATTGGCAAATACAGCGTTTGTAATCAGATTCCATCTTCAACTGGTGAAGTATTCCGAGTAAAGAATACAGATGGTATCAATTGCTTTTTAAAGCTATTCAAAACGGATAGTTTTAAGAAAGGACAAATTTTCGATAATGGCGAAATTCTAGAAATCAATCTCGCCAAAACCCTTCATCATCCTAATCTTTGCCAATTCATTGATTCCGGATCGATTATTCGTAATGGACGAAGGGAAGAATATATTGTTTATAACTATATCAGTGGTGAAACTATTGCACAAAAGCTTTCGCGAGAGAAACAATTTAGAATCAATGAAGCAAAAAACATTCTTTCTGGTGTTTTAAATGGGGTCAAGTTTTTGCATAATTGTTCAAGGCCGATTATCCACAACGACCTGACTCTTCAGAATATAATGCTCGATTTGTCAAAGAATGTAGTCATCCCGAAGATTGTTGATCTGGGACACGCAAGATACCTTGATCAAGGAAGACGCGTATTTGATAAAGAGGGCTTAAACCCTTTTTACATGGCCCCAGAATTGTTTAATGGGTTTTATTCTGTTCAAACAGATTTGTATTCAATAGGAGCCATGCTTTATCACCTACTGTTTGGATTACCTCCTTTCTTTATAGACCTATCACGTTATAAGGATGATAGAGAAGCTCGTGAAGATGCTTTAATCGCGGAAAAGAATAAACAACTGAAAATACCAAGTACCGGTAGCAATGAAAGATTATCTGAACTTATTCCAATCCTTCAAAAAGCTCTTAGCTACAATTCAGGTGATAGGTTTAAGAATGCTGATGAATTCATTCGAGCGTTAGATGGAGAGATTCAGATAATGCCTGAAAAACAGGAGAACGTTTCATTTGGACGACACAAATCAGATAAAGGGAAGTCACAAAAAGGGTTCGCTGATATCGCCGGAATGAAAGAGCTCAAGGAACAGCTTCAGTCAGATGTCATTGATTTGCTTAACAACCCTAACCGAGCAAATGAACTTGGATTATCTATTCCAAATGGCCTTCTGTTTTATGGCCCCCCAGGTTGCGGGAAAACCTATTTCGCAGAGAAATTCGCCGAGGAGATTGGATGTAACTATAAGTATATCAAATGCTCTGATGTCGCATCACCATATATCCATGGAGGGCAAGAAAAGATCGCAGCTATTTTTGACGATGCAAGAAAGAACGCGCCAACCGTTTTGTTTTTTGATGAAATCGAGGCAATGATCAAAGATAGAAGCAAGCAAACAAGTGTTAGCGAAGCCGGAGAGGTAAATGAGTTCTTAACACAACTTAATAATTGTGGGCAAGACGGAGTAATTGTAATAGGAGCGACTAATAAGCCAACTGAAATTGACGAGGCCGCAGTACGAGCAGGACGTCTAGAGTATAAGTATTATATCCCTCAGCCTGATTTCGAGACACGCAGAGAATTATTTATTATCAATTTATCTAAAAGGAAAAAAGATTTTGGAATAGATTATAATAAACTCGCGGAGGAAACAGAAAATTATGTTGCTGCTGATATCAAACTAATTGTAGACTCAGCAGCAAGATTGGTCTTTAGAAATAACAAAGATTGCATTACCATGGCTTCATTGGAAGAAGCTATCAATAATACAAAACCTAGTGTTTCCATTGATATGATCCATAAACACGAAGAAATCAGAGATATTTTTGAGGGCAAAAAGCCAGAAGAACAAAAGAGAGCAAGAATCGGTTTCAAGTAGAGTATAATCATTTCCATTCATGTTAGATATTATTATTGATAATCCATATAGAGTACTCGGCGTATGGTCTAACGCAACGAATTTAGAGGTTTTACACAACGCTAGAAAATTAAAAGCATTCACGAATGTTGGCCATTCTTGCCAGTTATCTACTGATTTGACAGTAATCCTCCCCCAAGTTCGGAGAAACCCAGAATCCATTGAACGAGCCTTGAGTTCCCTTTCTTCTCCATCGGAGAGAACACATTATGGACTCTTTTGGTTTGTTGTAGACAACGATACTGACGAAAAGGCAATTATATCTCTTAATAATGGAGATCTTGAATCTGCAAAAGCAGAATGGGATTCTCACGAGTCGTTTTCTTCTTTGTTAAATAGAGCTATTCTTGCACTTTGTAACCATGATATAAAAGAAGCAAGTACTTATTATTCCAAATTATTTGAGGATGATTATTATAGGGAAGCCCTGATTCCAACAATCTCCCATGACAGCATTGACATAAGTAAGAACGCACTCTATCAAGTAATAATTGACACTTTGCGGAGAGATACTCCTGTTCCTTTACTATGTGATTATTGGGTTGAATCACCAATTAATGCATGTTTATTCGAACAATCCAAAGAGTATTATTGCAACAAACTGAATCAATTAATCAACGGTTACTCTTTATCAATAAAGTCGCTTACAGTAGAGGGTTTTAAGAATGAGCAATCCCGTCTAAAGAATAGACAAATATCCCTATTACCAATCGAGTTTAGTTTTTATAATGAATTGCTTTCCAAAACCGAGGTGTTCATTTTAAAGTCTGCCTCATATCTTGGGTGTCTAATGACATATTGCAAAAATCTTGCAAGAAAGGATCCTCACAAGTCTATCGTCCCATTTCTACGTAAGCATGGAGGACATGAGAGTACAAAAAAAATAACGACCATTGATAATAATATTCGATTGGTCTTTATGGCAAATGATGGAATAAAGGTATGGTGTAGCATTTTGAGTAGTCAACTTATACTTTTAAATAGAGAAAATGCAAATAAACTCACTGTTTCCAATTATGAAGATGTAAAAAATGATTATACTGCATCGTTTGAGATTCAAGATTTAACAATTCTTCTGTTTATTAAAGAAATCATTTCTTCATCCAAGTTATGCTTTAATAAGATCTTCGATGGAATGAACCAATACATCTATGTAGAAAGGAATACGACAATAGATGAAATCCTACCAAATTATTCAAAAAGTTCATTTAGTATCTTTGATCCTTTTCCTAACAAAGACTTGCAGATTTATAACCGCTGTAAGGAATTGCTTCTTTTGATTGATCGCGTTTCAGCTCTTGTGGCTATATTAGAGACTTTTGAGATTAATCAGTCCGATTTCATGATAATAAAAGAAAGTATAGCCATGAGAAAAGCACAAATAGAGACTATAATCAAATCTCTTAGAATAATTCATGTAGACTCGGGTTGCACTGATATAAAGAGGAAAGTCGTTCTTGATTTCCGTAATGAGAAAGAATTATATAATTCAATAAAAACTGTTAGAGACTGTTTTCATTATATGGATTATTTCCCTGATGGGTTATATAAAAACGAGATCCTAAGGAAAAAATCTTTATTAGAATAGTAAACATATGAGAGGTATTTTCTTCATATACTATTTGAATGTGTCCGTTTATCTTATGATGATAGAGTCAACATGAGTCGCCTTCAACTTTCATATTCTTTATTATTAATTATACTTACTTCTTTCTCTTTCTGCGAATGCAAGAACCCCCATAAGGTTCATGCTGGAAAAGAAGAAGCAGTAATATCGTCTATTACTGATATTAAAGATAAGTATAGTGATAACGATGACGAGTACATTCCCGTAATCCGCAGTTGGAGAGATCTTTCACAGCAAGATTATCTCTTTGATGTGCTTGAGGAAGTTCAGATAAAAGAGTGGAAAAAACTCTGCGAAGCAAGGAATACAATTGATTCGGTGGCAAAGAGCGATCTGGATTGCTTTGCTGATGCGAACCAAATGATGACCGTGCAGGATTTTATCCAGTTATGGTACAACGAGGAATCGTATCTGGAAGATGATGACCTGACGACATGGCGTCTCATGCAGTATGATAAAGAGTTGTCAGGTTACTGCGATTCTGAATTCGACAGGTTTTCGATGGTAAAGAATGCCATCCAAAGTCTACTTCTTTATTGCCCCATGAGCCAGATGGACATTAATTATCATTCTGCTCTTGAACAAAACTTCCAAGAATACTATGATCGGTTAGTGTTAAAGGAGGCAATCCGACATTCTGAGAAGAGGTTGTCAGATGCGTTAGAGAGGGAACAGGATCACTGGCTTCAATATCAAACAGCATTAGATTCTTCTTTTCGATCCATCCAAGGAGACCCCAATGGAATGGGAGGATCTGCCTGGCCCATGGCAATCTGTGGGATCCTCGAGGATAATGCCATCATGAGAGAAATCTCTATAATGGATTTCTACTTTGCCTTGACCGACAATCTGGACTACGAATTCTTACACAAAACAAGCCGTATTGGAGAATACGAAGTCGAAAGACATGCAGAAGTTAAAGATAAGGACGTTTTGGATGAATATGAGAGATTCATGGCCTTGATTGAACAATCATTCTTCGATCCTGAATGCCATTATTCTAAAACAGTTATGCGCAATGCCTTGAAGAAAGAAATGACGGCATGGAAAGGATGGATGTCTTCTCGAGAACAGGTCTCGGACAATTTGGATGGATTATGCAAAGATGTTTATGACAATGCAACGAACAATGTCCGAAGATATAAACTCATCATGCTTAAGAACCGCTACCAGGGCTATGGTTTAACCAGCAGCTCAGTTGAAGACTGTCTGTTGAATTATTCTTGCAGTGATGAGGATATAGAGGACTTCGACTTCGAAAAGAGATGGAGGAGTTTATATTCACAGAAAGAGAGTCCTTCCTGAAACCTATGCCACCCTCGGCATGATAAGAGGGAGGGGCCCACGAAGTGGGAGGGGTCGCGAAGCGACGGTTTCAGGAAGGACTCTCTTTCTGTCGAAAAGCCTCTATTCCGGTTTGTATGAGTCTTTCAGAGCGGTTGTTTTGTTGAAGACGGCCTTTTCGGGGGTGCTGTCAGGATCCTTGAAGTAGTAGCCGGTACGCTCGAACTGGACGGCGATGCCGGAGGCATCCTCCAGCAGGGCCGGTTCAGCATAGCCGGTACCGAAGATCAGCGAATCCGGATTCAGGAAATCCTTGTAGTCTTTATCCTCCGGGATGTCATTCATATTCGCCTGTGTAAAGAGACGGTCGTAATTCCGCAGTTCGATTTCAGCGGCATGCTCACAGGAAACCCAGTGGATCGTACCCTTGACGGAACGCCATGGACCTTCGGCACCCGGGCGCGTAGAAGGATCATAGGTACACTTCAACTCAATGACATTCCCTTCCGCGTCCTTCACAACTTCCTCGCACTTAATAATATAGGTATATTTCAAACGGACTTCGCCTTCCGGTTTGAGACGGAAGAACTTCTTCGGAGCGTCCTCCATGAAATCAGCCCGGTCGATATAAAGCTCGCGCGTAAAGGGAACCTTTCTGGAGGCCCCTTCCGGATCGGCCGGATTGAGCGGGCAATCGAACCACTCCACCTGTCCCTCCGGATAGTTCGTAATCGTCACCTTCAAAGGATCCTGGACAACCATATAGCGGTTGGACCGGGCATTGAGGTCCTGGCGGACGCACCACTCAAGAAGCTGGATATCCATCAGCTGATCGCGTTTAGAAACGCCGATCTTCTCGCAGAACATCCGGAGCGCCTCAGGAGTATAGCCACGGCGGCGGACCCCACAGAGGGTCGGCATCCGGGGATCATCCCAACCTGCCACGAGTCCTTTCTGGACCAGTTCGAGAAGTTTGCGTTTGGACATCAGCGTATAGGTAAGGTTCAAACGGGCGAACTCATACTGGTGGGAAGGATAGATGCCGAGGGTCTCGATGAACCAGTCATAGAGCGGACGGTGCACATCGAACTCCAGGGTACAGATCGAATGGGTAATATGCTCGATGGAATCGCACTGGCCATGGGTATAGTCATACATCGGATAGATGCACCACTTGTCACCGGTCCGGTGGTGATGGGCAAACTTGATCCGGTACAGGAGCGGATCGCGGAACATCATGTTCGGATGGGCCATGTCGATCTTCGCCCGAAGGACCTTCTCCCCTTCTGCATACTTGCCGGCTTTCATCTCCCGGAACAGCCGGAGATTCTCTTCCGGTGTCCGGTCCCGGTACGGACTGTTCACGCCCGGCTTGTCGACGGTTCCCCGGCCGAGACGGATCTCTTCCTGCGTCTGGTCATCCACATAGGCAAGGCCTCGTTTGATCAGTTCCTCCGCCCATTCATAAAGCTGGTCGAAATAATCTGATGCATAAAGTTCCTTATCCCACTGGAAACCGAGCCAGTTGATATCTTCCTTGATCGAGTCGACATATTCGGTATCCTCCTTGGTCGGATTGGTATCGTCGTAGCGGAGATTGGTTTTCCCGCCATATTTCTGTGCAAGGCCGAAATTCAGGCAGATACTTTTGGCGTGACCCAGGTGGAGATATCCGTTCGGTTCCGGGGGAAACCGGGTCATGACACTGTCTATCTTGCCTTCTTTCAAGTCCTTCTCGATAATTTCCTCGAGAAAATTCAGCTTCTTGGGCTCTTCGGCCGTCACCTTGATTTGTTCTTCCATATTTGAGAGTCTTTCAAAAACTTTCAAAGTTACAAAAAATATAGTAAATTCGCACCGTACAAAACCTTATTATATGAACCTGCTCAAAACGCGGCTCGCAAAGTATGATTTGCCGCAGAAAATGATGGAAAGAGGTATCTACCCCTATTTCAGACAGATAGTAAGCAAGCAAGGGACGGAAGTCGAGATGGACGGGAAGAATATCCTGATGTTCGGCTCCAATGCATATACCGGATTGACCGGGGATCCCCGTGTGATTGAGGCCGGGGTTGAAGCCCTTCGCAAATATGGTTCCGGATGCGCCGGATCCCGTTTCCTCAACGGAACACTCGATATCCATGTCCAGTTGGAGAAAGAACTGGCAGAATTCGTCGGTAAAGACGAAGCACTCTGTTTCTCAACCGGTTTTACCGTCAATTCCGGCGTCATTCCGCAACTGCTGACCCGCAATGATTTCATCATCTGCGACGACAGGGACCACGCATCGATCGTCGACGGACGCCGCCTTTCCTTCGCTAAAGCGCTTCATTATAAGCACAATGACATGAAGGACCTCGAGCGCTGCCTCAAGCGTTGCCCGAAGAATGCGGTCAAACTGATTGTTGTAGACGGCGTGTTTTCCATGGAAGGGGACCTTGCCAAACTGCCCGAAATCGTAGAACTCAAACACAAGCACGACAATGTCGTCATCATGGTCGACGAAGCCCATGGACTGGGCGTGTTTGGCCGGCAGGGGCGCGGCGTCTGTGACCATTTCAACCTGACCGACGAGATTGACCTGATTATGGGGACCTTCTCCAAATCACTCGCCTCGATCGGCGGATTCATTGCTGCGGACAAGGTGATTATCAATTACCTGCGCCATACGGCAAGGACCTATATTTTCAGTGCATCCGATACGCCGGCGGCAACTGCCAGCGCATTGGAAGCCCTTCACATCATCCAGAATGAGCCTGAAAGGATTACCGCTCTCTGGGAAGTAACCCACTATGCATTGGATAAATTCCGCCAGGCCGGTTTCGAAATCGGAGAGACGGAGAGCCCCATCATCCCGCTGTACGTCCGGGATGTCGAAAAAACATTCATGGTCACGAAACGGGCATTTGACGAAGGCGTTTTTGTCAATTCCGTCATTCCGCCAGCCTGCGCGGCCAGCGACACCCTGATCCGTTTCTCCCTGATGGCAACCCATACCAAGGAAGAAGTCGACCGGGCCGTTGCCGCTCTTACGAAGGTATTCAAGGAACTCGATATTATCAAGTAACATGATCCGCTCCATGACAGGCTACGGGAAGGCGGAAGTCCTTCTCGAAACCGGCAAGATAACCCTTGAGATCCGCACCCTGAACTCCAAGAGCGCGGATATAAACATCAAATCCCAACTCCTCCCTAAAGACAAAGAGATCTTAGTCCGGAAAAAACTTCAGGACCGTCTCCAGCGGGGCACCATTGATTTCTTCCTCAACTTCGAGCCCAATGAAGCCGCCGCAGCAAGACCGATCAACAAGGAAGCCGTCCTCTCCTACTTCTCTCAGGTAGATGAAATTGCGAAAAAGTATCCGGTTTATCCGGTATTCCCTGAGAAGAGTGATGCCAGGGCGATCATTCTCAGCAGCATCCTCCGCCTCCCGGACGTCGTCGATGCCAAAAAGGCCGATGCCATTACAGACGAGAACTGGCCGGAGGTCGAAAAGGGGCTGGACAGTGCACTCGACCAGTTGGATGCTTTCCGGTTAAGGGAAGGCGCCGCCCTGTACAAGGACATTACTTCACGCGTCGCCTTGATTGAAAACTTGTACGATGAAGTCGAAGCCCTTGAAGGAGAGCGCATCGAAACTGTCAGGACAAAACTGCTCAAAGCGATTGATGAACTGTCCCTGAAACCTGACCCGAGCCGGTTCGAACAGGAACTGATCTTTTATCTGGAGAAATTCGACATCAATGAAGAGAAAGTCCGCCTCCGCCAGCATTGCAAGTATTTCATGGAGACGATTGACAATGAGCCGAATCCCGGCAAGAAACTGGGATTTATCATCCAGGAGATGGGACGCGAAATCAATACGACCGGTTCCAAAGCCAATCATGCGGGCATCCAGAGGCTGGTTGTCCGCATGAAAGATGAGCTTGAAAAAATCCGGGAGCAGTCGATGAACGTCCTATAGATCGACATCGACCCGTCCCACAAAAAGACCCCAACAGCCGTCCTGCACAATCGGGACGGCTTTTCCGTCCAGATTCACGGCACTTTCCATCTGCTCGAGGAAGGTATGGGAATGCCCTCCGACGAAAAGGTCCACGTTCCGGGTAGCCGCAGCCAGGGACGGATCCGTAAAATCACCCTCGTACCCCGAATCATAACCGATATGGGTCAAGGCAATCACCAGGTCGCATTGCTCTTCCTTTTTCAGATAATCAGCCCATTTCTGAAGAGACTCCTGCGTTCCGAAAGAAGGAATCCGGTCCGCGATCTCACTGCTCACGACAGAGCGGATATCACAGAGAATGCCGATCACACCGATCTTGAGACCGGCCTTTTCGACAATCGCATAGGGCTTGACATACTTTCCGACTTCAAAGGAAGAAAAGTCGTAATTAGCACACACACAAGGGACCTTCAGGTTGGAGAAGCGACGGGCCATCTCTTCCAGTCCATTGTCGAACTCATGGTTCCCAAGCGTAACGACATCGTACTGAAGTGCATTGATTGCACTGATTTCCATATCGCCGCCGAGTTCCGAGAAATAGGTCGTTCCCTGACTGAAATCGCCGGCATGGAGCAGGAGGACGTTCTCTGCCCCATCCGCCAGGCGGACACTGTCAATATAGGCGGCTCTTTCGATAATGCCGCCGAGACCGTCCCTATTTCCACCACGGACCGGTTCGAAATGGCTATGCGTATCATTGACGTGCAGGATGACGAGATGATGCTTCGGCCGGGACAGACAAAAAGCAGCCACTAAAGCCCCTACGGCGACAAGGGCGCCGAGCGAAATAAAGAGGATTTTCTTGTTTTTCATGGCTTTACTCTTCTATGATTATCCGGCCGTCTTTCGCATATTCGATATTCTTGCCCGCAGCCGTCTGCGCCTTGATATAGCGGATCATATAGTCTTTGATGAGGACATCGGAAAGAACGAGGTTCTCCGCCATGGCACCGATTGCGATATGGTCACCGCCGCCAAGGAGGAAATCGATGGTCGTCATATTATATAACTTCTTATCATCAAGCGGTTTCCCGCCGATCTCGACTGATACGAGCTTGTGATCTTTCGCAACGATCCGCACCCCGCTGAGACACTGGAAGCCCGATTCTGCGAACTGGGTAAAGAGTTTCCGGAGCTCGGATCCCCTTACCTGCGCAAATACGAGATAGTTCTTGAACGGGAACATGGACAGGACATCGTCCAGGATCAGCGGTCCCTGCGGGAATGAGGTCCTGATTCCGCCGAAATTGGACAGTGCCAGGTCCATCGGTTTCTTGAAGATGCGCTCTCCTTCCGCCCGCATGGCATCGACCATCATATTGCTCAGGCCGCTTTCCGGTCCCTTGGCTTTCATATCTTCAGTACAGTACCCGATGACCTCCTTCAGATCCTTCAGGCGCGGTTGTGCGTCCATCATCAATCTGGCGACCTGCGGTGTCGTTCCACTCTCGAAACGGCGGCCGTTAGGAGCGACATAGGTACCACCGTCAAACGTTCCGAGGGCTGCTTCGATATTTTCCACCGTAACCGGTTTTACGCCCGTCCGGCTTCCGTCCATAATCGTCCGGCTCCACTCCATCCGAACTATATCAGGTTTCTTTCCGGCCTTGAAAACTGCCAGACCGATACCTGCCGCAATCAGGATCCATGCGAGACATTCAAAAACTTTCTTCATCCGACTATTTCTGTTTAAGCCATTTCCAAAGATCCTTAAAGGAGGATTTTTTCCCGTACATCAGGATTCCGACCTTATAAATCTTGGCCGAGATCCAGGCCGTCGCAACAACGGTCAGTACAAGGAGAACAATCGAAAGGATTAGCTCCCACATCGGCACCCCGAAGGGAATCCGGGCCAGCATGACGATCGGTGATGTAAAAGGAATCATCGAACCCCAGAATACGATCGGGCTATCAGGAGCCCGGAAGGCATACAGGGCGATAAAGAAGCCAAGAAGCAGCGGGACTGTAACCGGCAACTGCAACTGCTGGGTATCCGCCTCATTCTCCACGGCAGACCCGATTGCCGCAAACAGCGATGCATAGAGCAGATATCCAAAGACAAAGAAGATGATGAAGGCGATAATGATCTTACCGAAATCCATATTCCGGATTGTTCCGAAAACTGCTTCAGCTCCTGTCAGTTCTCCATTTGTCGACGTCGTATCCGTCAGGGACTGAAGGTCGACACCCATCATGTCGGTGCCGCCCATCGGATTATTCGAAATCACCGATTCCGCGACGGCCGGATTGTCTCCGCCCATGATCTTGTCAAATCCGACAGCGGCACCGATTCCTCCGACGATCGCACCGGTCAGCACAATCCAAAGCAGGAACTGGGTCAGGGCAACGAGGGCGACGCCGATGATCTTTCCGAACATCAGTTCCGTCGCTTTCACCGAAGACACCAGGACTTCGACGACACGACTGGATTTCTCTTCGATAACGCTGGTCATGACCATTCCGCAGAAAAGGGCGATGAACATATAAATCGCCATCCCGAGAATCATGGAAATAATCATATAGACCTCAGATTGTGAGATGCTCTCATTTCCGGACTCATCGACTGTATAGGAACGGAGGCTTACGTTAGACTTGACGTCGGACATGATCTGCGCCAGCCCTTCGATCCCATAGGATTCGATCCGATAATTCTCGACGGCCTTGTTGATCCGGTGCTCCATCATTTCGATGGATTCGACGCCGATCGGTTTTTCAGAATGCGTCGTAGCCGAAACAGTCTTGGCTACAGAGTCGAGCGGAGAAATGCTGAGAAGCATGTCGGCGCCGTAGGCTTTGAGATTATTCTTGACACTGTCCGGAACGACATCTTTCAGTTCGACAAATTGAAGGACATCCGTATCCTCCAGATACGGCATGACGATACCGGACTGGTCGATAACGGCGACGGTCTTCGCTTCATCCTTGGCCTTGAGCATGATGAAGATCATCAGCACATACATCAAGGCGAAGAGGATAGGAACGCCGAAAGTAATCAGGAGAAAAGATTTTTTCCGGACTTTGTTATAGTATTCACGCTGAATGACGATACCGAGTTTCTTGAGATTCATATTAGACGCCCTCCGTAACCAGTTTAATGAAAATATCGTTCATACGCGGAATCAGTTCCTTGAATGAATTGACCGTGACTCCGCTGTCCATAACGGCCTTGAGTGCCGCATTGGAAGAATAACCGGGATCGATAGACAGGACGGCTGTATGGCGACCGGCATTATCGATATCGCTGAGGACCTTGAATATATTTTCATGGTTCTCAATGGTTTCACCCGTATAAACAAGTTCAATATTGTTGTTTCCGTATTTGTGTCGGATCTCATCGACGCCCCCGGTGATGACCAGCCGGGAGTTGTTGATCAGTGCGATTTCGTCACAAAGTTCCTCGACGGATTCCATATTATGGGTCGACAGGATAATCGTAGCTCCATCCTCCTTGAGCCGGAGGATCTCACTGCGGATCAGTTCGGCATTGACCGGATCAAAACCGGAAAAAGGCTCGTCCAGAATCATCAGGGAAGGCTTGTGCACGACCGTCGTAATGAACTGGATCTTCTGGGCCATACCTTTGGAGAGTTCCTCCACCTTCTTGTACCACCAGTCTTCGATGCCGAATTTGCGGAACCATTTCTTGAGTTCTTTGGTCGCATCCCGTGAAGACATTCCCTTGAGCTGGGCAAGATAGAGGCACTGCTCCCCGACCTTCATTTTCCTGTAGAGCCCCCGCTCTTCAGGAAGATAGCCGATCCGGGACACATCCTCATCGGAAATCGGATGTCCGTTGAAAAGGACAGATCCGTTGTTGGGGATCGTAATCCGGTTTATAATCCGGATCAATGTCGTCTTGCCGGCCCCATTCGGACCGAGCAGACCGAAAATCTTTCCTTCAGGGATCTCAAGCGAAACGTCTTGAAGTGCGACTTTCTCCCCGAAAGACTTGCTGACATGCTGAATCTGAATAATTGACATATTTTGTTAAGTTTTCTGCAAATATATATAAAATTATTGATTTACAATAAATATTTCTAGATATTCAGTATTTTTGTTATCAACTCAACCAAAAGGTCACCCTGCTCAGTCTCACCGGTCTCCCCTCCCTTCCCTTTAAAATCATAGTCATTCAGGAGCGAGATGACCGCCATGCACTTCTTCAGCGGATAAGCCGAGACGGCAGCGTCATATTCCCGCAGGAAAAAAGGGCTGACACCCAGTACACGCGCCTTCATATCCTGCGACGGACGGGGATCTTTCTGCAGAAGAGCCTCGTACTTGAGTATCCGGTAGAAATGCATGAAAAGGGCACTGACTGCCATCGGCATGGCAAACCGGGGCGTTTCCCCTATCCGCGCGGCAATCTGCAGAGCCTTGCCGGCATTTCTGTACGATAATTCTTTCGTCAGTTCAAAAACACTGAACTGGCGGCTGATACCGACGTTCTTCTCTATATCTTCTACGGAGACGGCCGTAGTTCCTTCCGGGAGGTTTTTCAGCAATTTCTCCGTTTCGACGGCGATCTTGGAGAGGTCCGTCCCCGCGAACTCACCGAGAAGAGCTGCCGCTTCGGGTTCGATCTTCTGTCCCCGGTCGGAATAATAGGACGAAATCCATCCTGCCATCTCATAATCTTTCAGCGGATTAGACTCAACAATAACTCCGTTTTTGAGGACGGACTTATAGAGGGCCTTGCGCTTATCGGCTGATGCGCCGCGCATCAGGAGAACGAGAATCGTTGAATCAAGGGGATTCTGACAATACAGGGCCATCTCTTCGAGGGATTTCATAGCCTGCGCTTCCTTGACGACGACGACCTGCCGCTCCGCCATCATAGGGAACCTGCGGGCAGCGGTAATAACCGTATCAGCATCGACATCCGCCCCGTAGCAGACCGTTTCATTGAAGTCACGCTCCCACTCCTGGAGCGCATTCTCCAAGATCGCGTCGCAGACCCTGTCTGTATAGAATGGCTCGGCTCCCATCAGCAGATACACGGGCTTGAAGATGCCATTTTTCGCATCCTCAATCAGATTCCGGCATTGCCGGTCCGTCTCTATGTATCCTTTTGCGGCCATTAATTTACAAATATATAAAAAAAACGGCCCTTTATAGGGCCGCCTGAGAGTTTTGTGGTCTTATTTATCGAATTTTCTTTCTTTGGCCCGGACGATCTTTTCTTTCATCAGATCGACGGCATCCGTAATTGCCTCTTCGAAAGACTTTGCATTCCGCTCAATCATCAGCTCTTCTCCCGGAATCCGGGTCTGGAGCTTGACATTCTTGTTCTCAGGTTCCGGCAGGAGCGTCAGCGTGACGTCTACCGTGTCGAGTCTGTCAAAGAACTTCTCCAGTTTGGAGACTTTCTTTTCTACAAAGTCGAGCAGTTTCTGGTCTGCATCGAACTTCAGGGATTTAACTCTGATTTCCATGTTTACCTCCTGTTTTAGCCCTGGGGTGGGCATGATCATAAACTTTTTTCAGCCGTTCGACGGAGTTGTGCGTATAGACCTGGGTCGCAGCAAGCGAGGAATGCCCCAGCAGCTCCTTGATCGAGTTCAGATCCGCACCTTCGCCAAGCAGGTCCGTCGCAAGCGTATGTCTGAGTACATGCGGAGACTTCCTTCCGGTAATGCCATACCCGCTGAGTTCTCGCTTGACGACCCGGTCGACGTATTCCGCATTCAGCGGATCCCCCTTGCCGTTGACAAGGAGAGGTGCATTGTCAGGTCTTGCACCGCCTACCATCGAATCAACCGATTGTAAATATATGCAAATTTCATGACAAAGCGAAGGAATCACGGGAATTTCTCTCATTTTGTCTCCTTTTCCCAAAACGTGGAGCACATTTCGGGAGAGATCGAGAGAACCGACCCGCAGTGAAATCAGTTCCGCCCGCCGGATGCCGGTGCCGAAAAGGATGCTGACGATCACCCGCCTGAGTCTCGGCAGATAATACTTCGGATCCGAAAAAGCATCATATTCATCAATCAGCCAAGCCGTTTCAGAAAAGTAACGGTCCATCACCTCTTTCCTGTAGTACTCCGGCAGGCGCTTCGGCATTTTAGGACGGGAAACGAGGCTGACCGGATTGGCATCCAACTTTCCTTCCCGCATCAGGAACCGGCAGAAACTGCTCAGGACAGAGAGGTGCTGGTTGACCGTAGCAGGGCCCAGCTTCCGCTGTTCCATCAGGTAAACTTCGTACCCGCGGATTCCCGACGGAGTCAAAACCGGCATGACATCTTCTCCGGCATACCTGCAAAAATCCTGAAGCACGCCGTCGTAGATATCGACCGTCCGGTCCGAGTACCGGAGGACGGTACGGACATATTCCAGAAACTGCGTCGTCATTTGCCAGGCAGCGGATACAGATCCATTTCCGCCGCTTTCTCCCGCATCAGGCGGTCGGCTGGCTCGAACTCATTGGGAATCAATCCGTCCAGGATCGCATTTTTCACATATTCCTTCAAAACGCCGATCGTGTTGCAGGGTGAAAGGCCGAAAACTTCCATGATATAGTCGCCCGTGACCGGGTTCTTGAAATTCCGGATGGCATCCTTTGCCTCAACCTCGACGAGTTTTGTGCGGACCAGATCGAAATTCCGTTTCAGGCGGGCCACCTTGGCCGGATTCTTGGACGTAATGTCGGCATTGCAAAGAAGCATCAGATCATCAATGTCGTTTCCCGCATCGAAGAGCAGCCGCCGGACCGCAGAATCCGTAACCCCGTCATCGACAAGGGCAATCGGACGGAGATGCAGGCCGACCAATTTCTGGACGTACTTCATCTTCTCGTTGAGCGGCATTTTGAGATCCTTGAAAATCCGGGGAACCATTTTCGCACCGACCGCGTCATGGCCATGGAAGGTCCATCCGGTCCCGGGGACGAAACGTTTGGTCGCGGGTTTGGCGATATCGTGAAGGAGAGCGGCCCAGCGGAGCCATACATTCGGTTCCGTACGGACAGATTCAACCCACCCGTCTCCGTCCGGTTCGACCGTATAATCCTTGAGCGCAGCGGCGGAAATGGCTTCCATTTCCTCCGCTGCGACATTGTCGAGAACCTGGAGCGTATGGGAGAAATTCTCCTTATGGCCTTTTCCCTCAACCGTTTCCACACCTTTCAGGCGCACAAGCTGAGGGAGGATAACCTCCAGCAGACCTGTTTCATCCATCAGGCGAAACGCCCGCGAAGGGACGGCTGTCACCAGCATCTTATTGAGTTCTTCCACGATTCTTTCCTTGGAGAGAATCGCAAGCCGGTCCTTGTTCCGGCGCATGGACGCGAGGGATTCCGGAACGATCGTAAAGGTCAGTTCCGGAGTACTCAGCCGCGTCGCGAACCGGATCGCCCGCAGCATCCGAAGCGGATCGTCACTATAGGTCGTATCAGGATCGAGCGGAGTCCGGATAATTCCGGAGACCAGATCCCGGATGCCGCCGAACGGGTCGATCAAAGCGCCGAAATCCTTTCTCTGCAGGCTGAAAGCCATGGCATTGATCGTAAAGTCCCGCCTGAGCTGATCTTCTTCCAGGGTCCCGTCTTCGACAATCGGCTTGCGGGAATCCCGGTTGTAGGACTCCTTCCGGGCACCGACGAATTCGACTTCCGTTCCCATATAGTGGAGCATCGCGGTTCCGAAATTCTTGAAGACGGAGACCTTGGCATGGAGCTTTTCCGCAACGGCATCCGCGAGGGCAATCCCGCTTCCTTCCACGACAATGTCGATATCTTTGCTCGGACGTCCGATAAAACAATCCCGCACGTAGCCGCCGATGACGAAAGCGCGGACGCCCATTTCTTCGGCCGTCTGGGATACAATCCGGAAAATCGGATGATCCAGGAATCCTTCCGTTACTGTTTGCATATCATTTCCTCCCACATCGGGGCTTTTTCCATAAAAACGAATCCGTCGCCTTCTTTGGCGAAAAGAAACGTTTTGGGGCCGTTTGTAACGGCAATATAGCGCACGTCTAGCGCCCTGTTATAACGGATGGCCTGGTCGATGACGGCCTGGTTGAGCACGATATCCGGACGTTTGCATTCAACGACCATCAGCGGTTTCGCCGTACGGTCATAAACAACGATGTCGGCGCGATAAGGCTTGGCCCCCACTTTCAGGGAGACCTCACTCATCATCATGTGCTCCGGAATCTTCATTCCATCCCGGAGCACCGTGATAAACCACTGCCGGACTTCCTCTTCAGGAGTCAGGGCCACATCTTTCCGCCGGAGCGGATCCCAAACCGTCTGCTCAGGCATATCAGTTATTGACAGGACGTATTGTAAAAGCAAAGGTACGCGCCTTCGGCCTTACAAGATATTCTTCAAGCGGCCAGGTTCCCCAGGAATTGATTCCGCCGACACCCATCTGGACCTGGTCGAAATGGACATAGGTAGTCCCTTTGGAACGGTCGTTTTCGTGTGCTTTCGCCTTGAGTTCGAGAGAATGGCGCGGAATTCCGTATTGGTTGTTATGGTTCTTCTGAGGACGGTCGCCTTCAGCAAGCGCGACATCCAGGTCTGCGATGCTGAACGGCAGCGCGGACGCCGAGAAGGGCTCTGCAGAAGTGATTTCGAGACCGGAACCGTTCCCGTCCAGGATCCGGAAGAACCGAAGCCCTGTATGGGTTCCGGATTCCTGGGTCCGGACATATCCGTAATGATACTGGTCATTAACGCTCTGCACATACCGGCCGAGAAGTGCGGCGCTGCGGCGGTCAGCGTAATTCTCCCATGGACCATAACCGAAGAAATCAACGGTCGAGAAAATCCCGGGCATAGGGAAGGTCATACCGAAACGGAACATCGGCGGAAGATCCGAGAGTTTTCCGGCATCGGACATGATTTCGGATCCTTCAATCGTACCGTCCGGATAGATCCGGTATTCCATTGCCAGGGCCGCCGCACCTCCGATCGGTTCGAATTCTACCCGGACCCGACCGCCTTTCTCATCGGCTTCTCCTGTGAAGGAGGAGAGCCGGATTTCCGGATTCCGCCAAGGTGCCATCGTGACATGGAACCGCGCGCCCATGTCATTTTCTGTAACGGCGCGGTTAAAGCAAGGTACCATGGGGCCGGACATATACTCGACACCGTCGACCACATAGCTGACGAGCGCTCCGGTTTTCCTGTCAAAAGCGGCCTCCCACTGTGACGTACGGGTGCCGAGCGTTCCAGGATAGGAATAAGTGCCTCCGAAAACCATGCGGCTTCCCCGCTCTTCGCTGCGGAGCGTTCCGGGATGCGTTTCCGCACCACAGGCGAACGGGCTGTCACGCAGGATAATCTGGTCATAGGCGACCTCGAATCCGGCAGGCAGAAGCGGTTCAGCCTGTTTCAGTACGTAATGGAGATTCAGGGCAAGGACGCTTCCGTCTTCAGGAAGGGAGAATCCGAGATTGATCCTCGTCCGCTGCTGCGGCGCTGCTTTCAGGTCCTCGACCACCCCGCTCAGGACTTTGACGCCGTCCTTTTCGAGATCCCAGAGAAGGCGGTAGCCGGAAAGATCGACAAAGAAGTTCTCATTGTAGATTTCAATCTCCGAAGGGGTGCGGCCCGCCGATGTAAGGATATTGCGGTACTGGTAGCGGACTTCATACGCATGCGGATGCAAGGTACGGTCTGCGGCGATAACCCCGTTGCAGTTGAATGAACCGTCGGAAGGATCATAATCGTTGAAATCTCCGCCGAAAGCGAAAATATGGTCGGTTCCGGGTTTGGTCGAAGGCCAGACAAGTGCCTGGTCCTGGAAGTCCCAGATAAAACCGCCTTGGTAGGAAGGATACTTCCGGATCAGGTCCCAGTACTCCTTGAAATTGCCCATCGAATTGCCCATCGCGTGGGCATATTCACACTGGATCAACGGTTTATCCGCATGCTGGAGATACTTTACATTCCCAGCAGGAGACTCGTACATCGGGCAGTAGATATCCGTATTCCAATCATCTTTAGCCCGCTCATAATGAACGGGACGGGACGGATCATAGGCTTTGATCCATTTATAGCAAGCATAGAAATTCTCTCCGTTTCCGGCTTCGTTTCCCATACTCCAGATGATGACGGAAGGGTGATTGTAGTCACGCTTGACCATCCGCTGGTCGCGGGAAAGATGGGCCTGGAGGAACTGCGGATCCTGGGCCAGCGTTTCTCCGTCCTTATAGCCCATGCCGTGGGATTCGATGTTCGCTTCGTCGACGACATAGAGTCCATATTTGTCGCACAGTGCGAGCCAACGCGGGTCATCCGGATAGTGGCACGTACGCACAGCGTTGATATTCAGTTCTTTCATGATCCGGATATCCCGGATCATGTCAGCCTCGGATACGATATATCCTTTATAAGGATCAAGTTCATGACGGTCGGCTCCCTTGATGAGGACCGGTTTGCCGTTGACCTTCAGCTGGACATTCTCAATCGTAACGGTCCGGAATCCGAAGTCGACCCGTGTGCTCTCCGATAGACCTTTCTTACCGTTTGCGCGGACCGAAAGGGTATACAGATTCGGCGTTTCAGCCGACCACAGGGCCGGAGAAGGGACGCTTCCGCCGGCACGGACAACCAGATTGCCGGTTTCCGACTTCTCTTTCACGCCCTTGACTGGAACGTTCCCGGAAGCTACCGTATTGCCTTTTCCATCAAGGATGCTGTAGTCCAGGGAAGTAATGCCGGAGGTAACTTCGAAAAGGGCCTCATAGGTTCCGTCCATCTCGCCACGGACATGGACATCCTCCAGACGGGCCGGTTCGCGGGTATAGACTTCAACGCCACGGGCAATACCGCTCAGGCGCCAGAAATCCTGATCCTCGAGATAGGTACCGTCGCACCAGCGGAAGATCTCAAGCGCGAGAAGGTTCTCCCCTGCCTTGACATATTTTGTCAGGTCAAAACGGGCTTCCAGCTTACTGTCCTGACTGTATCCGACCATTTTCCCGTTGACCCAGACCCGGACGTTCGAGGTCGCAGAGCCGATATTGAGGCAGATCTGTTTTCCGATCCAGGACTTGTCTACCGTGAAGGTCTTCCGGTACTGTCCGACGTAATTGTGCTCGGTCGGAACGATCGGCGGATTGTTCTTGTAATGACCGCGCCAGGGGTAGCCGATATTCAGATACATCGGATCGCAATAACCATTGAGTTCCCAGTGGCCGGGGACAGGGATCTCCCGCCAGGCAGAATCGTCGAAAGACGGGTTTTCAAATCCTTTCAAGCGATTTTCCGGGGCCTCGTTGAAATAGAACTTCCAGAGTCCGTTCAGGTTCAGCGTCTGCTGCTGATCGGTCACGAAGGTCGCACGCATCGGCATGCGGTTGATTTCAAAGACCGCGGGATTCTGCCAGTCTTCCGCCTTCTGGGCATGGACACTGACACACAGGAGCGGCAGGCAGGCAGCCAAAAAGATTCTTCTCATTTTCATCGTCGTGTTATGGTTTAGTGGTTTTATCAGATATTAGGGGTGTTCCAAACATTCGTTTCTGCGCAGCGGGCGTTCAGGGAGCAGGGACCGCAGCTGAAGCGGAAATCTCCCGCTTCCAGTACCCAGTGCCCGTCTGAGCCCACAAAAGCCAGGTCGGAAGCCGGAATGCAGAAGGAAACCGTCTTGCTCTCCCCGGGCTGCAGTTCAACCTTATCGAAGGCCCTCAGACGCTTGACTTCCGGTATCAGGCTTGCAACCAGGTCGCTCGAGTACAGGAGGACGGACTCTTTGCCGGCACGCTCGCCCGAATTGGTGACGGTCACTTCGAAGCGGAGTTCATCTTCCGCCTTGAAATCCCCTTCCGTCAGGCATTTGAAGTCGGAATAGGTATAGGTTGTATAGCTGAGTCCGTAGCCGAAAGGCCACTGGACATCCATGATTGCGTCATAGTTGTAAGCGCCGTCCATGACCTCGCGGTGCTCGGACACTTTATAATCATACGTATGGATCGAATTGATATGCTTGGAATAGGTGAACGGCAGTTTTCCGCTGAAGTTTTCTTCTCCGGAAAGAAGGGCGGCCAGGGCGTCTCCGCCGTAATTGCCCGGAAGCATGACATCGACGACGGCTGCCGCGAGCGGCTCGATATCCCCGATGATGCGCGGACGGCCTTCATTCAGGACCAGGACGATCGGCTTACCGGTCTTCGCAAGAGCGCGGACCAGGTCTTTCTGATTTCCGGAAAGGTTCAGGTCATCCATGTTGCCGGGGGTTTCGCAATAGGTATTTTCACCGACACAGGCGACGATGATATCGGCCTTTTGCGCGGCAGCAACGGCCTTGCCGATTCCGGATGCAATCTCTTTCTTCCAGTCCCCGGAAAGGAAATCGTAGGTTACGCCCGGCTCATAGATGACGTTCTTTGCTCCGAACTTTTCCTGCAGGGCTTCATAAATCGTATTACGTTCCGGGACAAAGGCGTCGGCATTTCCCTGCCAGGTATAGGACCAGCCGCCGTTCAGGGTACGCATGCTGTTGGAGTTGGGCCCGGTGACAAGAATCCGCTTGCCTTTGGCGATCGGCAGGACTCCGTCGTTCTTGAGGAGAACTTCCGACTCGAGTGCCGCCTCATAGGAGGCTTTGGCGGATTCCGGCGCGGCAAAACGGTCATAGCCTGAGACGTCCCAGACGGGATTGTCGAAAAGGCCGAGACGGAATTTCAGCCGCAAAACCCGGCGGACGGCATCGTCGATACGGTCCATCGGAATCTCACCGCTCCGGGCAAGGTCAACGATGACATGGCAGCACTCCGGATCGTAAGGATCCATGATCATATCGATTCCGGCGTTGATCCCGATCTTGACCGCCTCGCGTTTGTCCGCTGCGACATGGTCACGGACATAAAGATTGTCGATATCGGCCCAGTCGGTAACGAGCATGCCGTCCCAGCCGAGCTGCTCTTTCACCCATCCGGTCAGGAGGGTCTTGTTGGCATGGGTCGGGATCCCGTTGATCGACGCGGAGTTCACCATTGCGGTGAGTGCACCGGCACGGAAGCAGCCGAGGAAGGGGGCGAAGAACTTTTCCCGGAGGTCATTCCCGGGGACATAAGCCGGCGTCCGGTCCTTCCCCGTATGCGGCACGCCATAGGCCATGAAATGCTTGATACTGACGGCGGCATGCTCCAGATCGATATGGTTCGGGTCTTCCCCCTGGATCGCCCGGGTCTCCGCCACGGCCATGACTGTTGAGAGGCAGGGATCCTCGCCCCAGCTTTCCCAGTGGCGCGGCCAGCGCGGATCGCGTCCGAGGTCCATCACCGGAGAGAACACCCAGGGAACCATTGCGGCCCGGGTCTCATAAGCCATGATCCGGCCCATTGCTTCTGCATGGCGGGGATCGAACGTTGCCGCCAGATTGATTTCCTGCGGGAACAGGGTTCCGTCGGACAGATAACTGGCCCCATGGATCATATCAAGTCCGTAGATACAAGGGATTCCGATCTTCTCCATGGACTTTTCCTGGATCTGGCGGACCATATCGGCGGTTTCGGCCCGGGAATGGGCCCGGTCGTGCAGGACATTCAGAATCGAACCGACTTTATACTCCCCGATAATCTTTTCCAGTTTGGCGGGATCGATTGCCTCATGGCTCTCATCCTCGAGGACACTGATTGTCAGCTGGACCATCTGGCCGGCTTTCTCTTCCAGGGTCATACCTTTCAGCACTTTTTCGACACGCGCTTCAAGTTCCTTGTCACAGGGTATGGCGGGTGCGGCGGAAGGGGTCTTCCCGCAGGATGCAGCCAGAACGGCCGTCATGGCAATAATAAGAAGTTTTGTCTTCATAATATACATAATCTCTATCCTACAAAATTAACGCAAATTCTCTGATTTACCAACTGAGAGAAAAATCCAAAAAATATTTGGCGGATTGCATGAAAAAGACTACCTTTGCAATCCTATTGTGGATTTTTGGCTATCCAAGGTAATAATAATAAAAAACAGATATCATGAAAAGAACATTCCAACCGTCCCGTCGCAAGAGGGTCAACAAACACGGATTCCGTGAGAGAATGGCTTCCGCCAACGGCCGCCGCGTACTCGCATCCCGCCGTCGTCACTGCCGCAAGAAACTTACCGTATCTGACGAAGACCGCTGGTAGGATTCGTCAATAGCGATGAAAATGAAGCAGACTCTTGGAGGGTCTGCTTTTTTTATGTACCTTAGCAGATGATGGAATGGGATGAAAAATATATGAGAGAGGCCCTCAGGGAAGCCCTGCAGGCCGCCGAAGAGGGTGAGATTCCGATCGGTGCCGTCATCGTCGGACGCGGCCGGATCATCGGACGCGGTCACAACATGACCGAAACCCTCCACGACGCGACAGCCCATGCCGAGATGATCGCCATCACGACGGCGACCGAAACGATCGGCGGAAAGTATCTCAATGACTGCACCCTCTATGTAACCGTAGAACCCTGCCCCATGTGCGCGGGGGCTCTCAACTGGTCCCAGATCGGCCGGATCGTCTACGGCGCACCCGATCCGAAACGGGGTCACAGTCTTTTTTCCCCCTCCCTGCTCCACCCCCGGACCGAAGTCACCTCCGGCGTCCTGGCCGACGAATGCGCGGCGCTTATGACTGATTTCTTTAAATCCAAAAGACCATGAAACTGCTTTCCAAGTACTGGCCCCTCGCGGTCGCCGTCATCCTCTACATCCTCTACGCATGTACTGACATCTACTGGTTCCGCTGGTCAATCATCGCCTTCCTGCTGCTGTACGTACTGCAACTGATCCTGCGGAAAGCACCGAATGGGAGTATCATGAGATACCTGTTCGTCCCCCTGGCTTTCGGATTCTCAATCATCGGAGACATGTTCCTGCATTATGATGAGGGGCGGGCTCCCTTATTCATCGCCGGAGTGGCCTTTTATTTTATCGCGCACGTTTTCTATATCTGCTACACGCTCCGGAAAGGAAAGGTAAACTGGGCGATGCTCGCCGTGCTGACGGCTGTCTTCATTGCGTACTATTTCTGGCTGCTCGTACCGTCTATCTCCAATACCGGCATCCGGGCCGCCGTCCTCCTCTATATCCTCGTTTCCTGCCTGTCGGTATCCTGCGCTTCAGCAATGCCGTATGGCCCGACGATG
Source organism: uncultured Bacteroidia bacterium (assembly GCA_902789395.1). Taxonomy (GTDB): domain Bacteria; phylum Bacteroidota; class Bacteroidia; order Bacteroidales; family UBA932; genus Cryptobacteroides. The sequence continues at coordinate 181,572 of CADANY010000001.1, forward strand.
GACAAGACCGCAAAATTGCTAGTCATTACCGGCATCTCCTCCCTGTTGTTCTCGGACTTCCTGATCTCACTTCATGATTTCATGGGCATCAGTACCGGATATTTCCTGATGCTCCCGACATTCTATCTCTCCCAGATACTCGTCAGCGGAGCTGTCATCCATCTTCTGGACGGGAGAGATTGAGCGTTCAGGCTTTTTTCTTAACGGCGCCGCGTATCGGTTCGGCTTCCAACGGACTGTCCGGCCATGCATGCTTGGGATAGCGCCTTTTCAGCTCTTTCCGCACCTCGAAATAGGTTCCGGACCAAAAACTCCGGAGATCGCTTGTCGTCTGGACCGGTTTGAATCCGGGCGAAAGCAATTCCATCAAAACCGGTCTTTTCCCTTCGTCTACCCGCGGGGTATCCGTCAGGGAAAAGCATTCCTGCAGACGAACCCGCAGGATCGGCTGGCCGACACCCGGACGGTATTCAACCGGAATCCGGCTCCCCGTCGGAACGGTCAGGTGGGAAGGGGCGATCCGTTCGACAGCCTGCCACTGCGGATAGGTCAGAATAGACCGTATCACCTCACATACATCGATCTTCCGAAGATCGGCTGCCGTCCGCATGCTACCGGCAAACTGAGGGACCCATTCCTTCGCAGACTGAAGCAAAGCGTCCGTGGAAACGTCCGGAAGGTCCAGTTCCGGATGCCAAGCTGCAACGGTTGCGATACGGACCTGCAGGTTTCTTACCTTCTCGGAAAAAGAGAACATGGACAGACCGTCTTTCGTCGCAGCTTCGGCAATAGCGTCCGCCAGACGATCGGAAATTCCCGGGCCGGAGAGACTCTCGGAGCGTACCAGGATTGCTCCGATCCGGGTCTCACGGCAGGCGCATGCCTCCCCTTTCGCACTGTCCCAATAACAGAGTTCCCGCCGTTTCATAAACGGCTTGAGGTCCGAAAGATCGACAGGAGCGGCCAGGAAGACCTTCCCAACCCCCTCCTCCCGCAAGGAAAGGGAGGAGGCCACGATCCATTCCGTTCCGGAAAGATCATCCCCGGAAGGCAGGGCGACAATCTGCCCGCCCGACAACTGGAATTCTCCCGGGGCCGCCTTCCATGAATGGCCGATCCGCTCGGGATAAGCCCTTGCCACGAGGGCGCCGATCTCGAATGGATCCGCCGGGGCTCCCGACTTTTCTGCACGGATCATTCGGCGATACTGATCCGCTACCTGCCGGATCCGCTGCCATCCATCGGCGTTTCCCCTACGCAGCGCATCGAGACGGAGATCCAGACGGCTCTGCGCCTGTCCGTACATAGGATCTCTCTCCTCCAAAACAGCAGCGAGGTCTGCGGCCAGACTTTTCTCGTCCGGAGAGATAGCGGACGATATCATTTTTGCCAGCCGCGGGTGACAGGGGAAGGCAGCGAGACGCTTCCCGACATCCGTTATATTTCCCTTAGAATCAATAGCTTCAAGATTAATCAAAAGATCTTTTGACTGATACAGGCTCTCTTGGGAAGGAGGTGTCAGCCAGGGCAGCCGCTCAGGACGGGATTCTCCCCATGCCGCGATATCCAGGCGGGTCGGTGCAAAATCAGCCTCAAGGATTTCAGGTTTTCGGCAAGGGGCCATCCGCACTTCCGTACCGGCACTCCACAGGCGGTAACAGATTCCGGGGGCAAGCCTTCCCGCCCGGCCGGCCCGCTGGGCAGCCATATCGGTACTGATTCTTACAGTATCCATCCGGACCAGACCGGTTCCCGGATGGAAAGAAGGACGGCGACATAATCCGGAATCGATGATAATCCGGACGCCCTCGATCGTCAGGGATGTCTCAGCAACCGGAGTCGCCAGGACAACTTTCCGGCACCCGTCCCGAGACGGGGCCATCGCTTCCAATTGGCGGGCAAAGGGAAGCATACCATAAAGAGGATGGACAGAAATCCCGGAACCGAGCGACTCGCCGAGAAGGTCCATGCACCGGCGGATCTCCCCTTCCCCGGGCAGGAAGGCAAGGATGTCACCCTCTTCTTCGCGGCAAGCCATTCGGATCGCACGCGCCGTCACTTCCGCCACATTCCGGGGATCTGCCTCCTCCGGGAACCTCCGGATCTCAACCGGGAACATCCTGCCCTCGCAAGACAGGACGGGAGCATCAAGAGCATCCCGCAGGCTTTCCGTATCCAGCGTGGCCGACAGGATGACGATCCTAAGGTCATCACGCAGTACCGCCTGGATTTCACGGACAATCGCCAGGGCCGTATCGCTCTGGAGCGAACGTTCATGGAATTCATCAAAAAGAACGGCGGAAACGCCTTCCAGGGCAGGATCATCTATCAGCCTCTTCGTCAGGACTCCTTCCGTCAGTACTTCGATCCGCGTCCCCGGAGAAACGCGGCTTTCGAACCGGATCCGATACCCCACCGTCTCCCCTACTTCTTCACCCAGGAGATCTGCCATCCGGCAGGCAACCTGGCGCGCAGCAAGGCGACGGGGCTCAAGCATCAGGATCTTCCCTTCTTTCACGAATCCATCCAGAATCGTCAACGGCAAAAGGGTCGATTTTCCCGATCCGGGCGGGGCTGTCACGATGAGACGGGGATGGTCCCGAAGAGAGCGGTTGACCTCTTCCGCGATGGTGCCGACAGGAAGGCTGTTTATTATGTCCATGAAAATCAATAAAGTGTTCCTATTGCCTCCGTCCTTTTCTTGAACCAGTCAGGCAGACGGTCGTTGGCCTGGATCGATTCAATCATCGCGCCAAGATCAAATGCTTTCAGGAATACTTCGGTATGGACGGGATCTTCGGTAATTAAGCTTGCGCACTGGGAGATATCCAGAAACGCCTTGGGCTGGACCTGGAAAGGATCGTCATACTGGCAGTAGACCCGCTTGGTCTCGTCTGTGAATTCCCGGATCCGGCGCATCCGGCCCTTCTTGCCCCGAAGGAGGGATTCCTTCCCGACAGTTGCGTCAGGATACCGGCAGCGGACAGTCACAGTCGCGGAAGCATTCGTTTCGGGAATGAAAAGGGTCCATGCCAAATCCGCCCCGTCATAGGTCCATTCGGCCCGGTTTCCATCTTTGTGGAGCCGGGTATACGGGACCTTTTTCCCGTTCAGGAGTACTTCCTCCGGAGGATATACTCCTTCGAAGGTGACGGTCAGTCTTCGCCGGGGATCCATTCCTTCATATTTCCCTTTCCGGGGAGAGATGGTAATCCCGGCCTCCCTGGGGTTGCTCCACTTCACGATCCGGGTCACCGCATATTCTGTTTCATAGGACTGGCTGCTCCCATCATCTTCATAATAAGAGATTTCCGTCTCTCCGTCTCCCGGAATGACAAGAAGATGAAGTTCATTGTCCGCTTCCTGAAGATTCGTGATCCGCTCGGAGGCGAGGGGAAGGATGGACCCTGCCTTGACGTACCAGGGGATCTCGGAAATCGTGAAATAATGCGTCCCTGAAGTTCCTCCCGGATAGATCTCCCCCGTTTCCATTCCGTACCAGTCCGATCCCTCCGGGAACCAAAGGTCCTTGGAAGCAAGGGAGGTCACGCTGTCGACAGGCATCGAAATGCTGGTTGAGAGGATATCGTCTCCGAAATAGTACTCGTAGGAATACGTATAGGACCTGTCCTCTTCCGGAGCTTCATAATACAACGGCCGGCAGATACAGATACCGGTATCATAGGCCTGCCGGGCGGCGTTGTATATGTAGGGGCTGAGGGTATAACGGAGACGGACGGCATCCTTCATTATCTGGAAATGATCCGGATGCATCCAAAAGCGCTTCTCAGTCACCTCACTCTTATTCCAGTGCGTCCGGAAGATCGGGGAGAAAACGCCGTACTGAAGCCAACGGGTATACATTTCTGGTTCGGTCCTGTGCTTACCCCGCTTACCGGGGACCAGCCCGCCGAGATCGTGGCCCCAGTAGCCGAACCCGACATTGGAGGCTGTGCTCGTGAAATAGGGCTGATAATCGAGGACTTCCCATTCATCCCTGGTATCTCCGGAAAAACCGACCGGATAGCGGTGGCTGCCGAGTCCGCCCCAGCGGTGATAAATCATGGCCCTTGGCGCCTTTTTGCCAAGGTGGGCCTTCTGGCGGACCATGTCATGGAAAAAGACATGGTTGTGCCAGAAGGTATTGTTCAGTCCGGGTACATATCGGCTGGTAAGCCACTGCTGCCAGTCCAGCCACCAGAAATCAACACCCTGGCGCTGGATCGGGTGGAGGATGACGTCGAAATAACTGTCCGCCCATGCCCGCTGGCTGAGCCGGTACGGGACAGGGGCCTTATCCCCAGCCTTTCCGACCTTATTTTTATAGCCCTGGTACTGATAGCCGCCTTCTCCGAAAACATAATTCTCCGGACCGTCATACTCATCCGCCCTTCCCAGATAATCCCGCACAAAGGCATCATAGCGGCTCTCGCGGGGATTGATCCCCTGGCAGAGATGGAGATTCAGTGATGTCTTGAAATGCATGTCATGGAGTTCCTCCAATAAGACCTCCGGTGCCGGAAAGAGCTGCGGCTGCCAATCGTACCCCGTCCATCCATCCTTATTTCCAAGCAAGTCCTTCGGAGTTCTGTATTTCCTCAATCCGTACCGCTCATGCCAGTCCATGTCCAGGATCATGACATCCGCTGGAATATTCAGGTCCCGGATCGTATGGGCCAGCTCAAGGAACTCGAAATCAGAGTACTGCCAGAAGCGCGTCCACCAATAGCCGAACGCATATTTCGGAGGCATCGGAATCCGGCCGGCAATCCGGATGAAATCCCCGAGGGCCGCCTTGTAGTCATGGCCGTAAGCGAACAGGTACCAGTCGATCCTCCGGCCCGGATCACGGGGTGCGACCCATGTCTCCCAATCCGCATCCACCTCTTCGAATACACATTTGGAACTCTCGTCCACAATGGCCCATCCGTCACGGGACAGAATTCCCTTGTCGAAATTCCTCGGTTCATTCGTCCCGTCAAACCCGTCCAGGGTCCGTGCGGTCCCCATCAGATTCGCCGAATCGTCCATTCCCGGACGCCATTCCTTCATCTTCCCGTTCAGCCGGAAAGACACACTCAGGTTGCTGTCCGAAAAAGGGTCCCGACCGGTATAGCGCAGCGTCAGGCTGTCCGTTTCGATAATAAGGGTTTTCCCTTCCCGGGTTACGGTGAAACGGGGAACGTCGAGCCTGCGGTTCAGGACCGCGAGACTCGCACGGTCCTCGAACCGGCCATCTTCGGACCATTCCATCCGGACAAGCCGGGGCGTCAGTACCGTAAAACGGGCCTGTCCCTCCGTCACAACGGCATCAGGATTTGCAACAGGATTGGCTTGGGCAGGTTTTCCCGAGGCCGGGAAGAAAGCAACCGTCATCAAGAGCAGGGCGAAGAGAATGGATCGGATCATCGTAACAAGAGGGCTTTTTGAAATTATCTATTGGACATCACCGTAACCCATTCCGGATAAGAGAGTTGGGTGATCAGTTTCATAACTTGGGCATGCCTTCTCCGGAGAAAAGCCGTGCGGCTCGTATTGGGCGCATAGCGGACCGGACTCGGAAGGGAGATCGCGAGCGAGACGGCCCTGTCACGGGATAGCCGACGGGGAGAAGTATCCCAATACGTTTCGCAGGCCGCCCCTACCCCGAACAGTCCGCGGCCCGTCTCCGCAACATTCAGGTAGACTTCCATAATGCGCTGCTTTCCCCAGATAAGTTCGATTAGAAAGGTATACCAACTCTCAAACACTTTACGGACGAGGGTCGGAGAACCGAAAGTAAACACATTTTTTGCGGTCTGCTGGGAGAGCGTACTACAACCGCGGAGTTTCTTTCCCTTCTTGAAATGCTCTTTCCACATAAGCCCCATTTCGGTCCAGTCGAAGCCGCTGTGCGTACAAAAACGGTTGTCCTCACTGGCAATGACCGCCATGACGATTTCGGGAGAAATATCCCGGATCGGGACCCATTCCTGACGGATGTGGTAATCCTCAACCTTTCTCATCTGAACGGCACGTTTCAGCATGACAGGAGTAAACCGGACGGGAACCCACTTGAAAAGGGTAACGAAAAAAAGACTCACTGCGATGAACCACAGTGGGATACGGACAAAGATCCAATAAGAGAGCTTTCTTTTTTTTCGCACGGACGACCTGCTCCAAAACAGATGCCACAGGGCCCATCCCCTTTGATATATCCAAAAAATTTAATACATTTGCAGTCCCTTGAGATATGGTGTAATGGCAGCACCAGGGATTTTGGTTCCCTTAGTCCAGGTTCGAATCCTGGTATCTCAACCCATCATGAAAGGAATCTATATTTTTCTCGCCGAAGGGTTTGAAGACATGGAAGGTCTCGCCACCCTCGACATTCTCCGCCGGGGCGGACTCGATGTCAGCACGGTTTCCATCACGGACGATCCCCATGTAACCACATCGCATGGCGTAACTGTTCTTGCTGACATGACCTTCAGTGAGTTCAAAGAGAATCTCACGGACAAATCGGACCGGGAAGATGTGCTTATCTTTCCCGGAGGCATGCCGGGAAGCCGGAATCTGGCGGGAGATGCCGACCTGATGCAGATCATGAAGGTCCATTACGTCATGGGCGGAACCGTCGCGGCCATCTGCGCTGCGCCGGGACTTGTCCTCTCCCAGCTCAATCCGCTCACAGGCTTGAAGTTCACCTGTTTCGACGGGTTTGAGGAGACCATGATCGCCAAAGGTGCTGTCTTTACTCCGGAAAGCGTCGTCATAGACGGACGCATGATTACCGGACGCGGCGCAGGGCACGCCGTCAACTTCGGACTCCATATCCTCGCCTACCTGAAAGGAGACGAGGCGGCTGCAAAGGTAAAAGCCGGACTGATGCTCTAGTTCCGACGGGAAGCCAGTGAGAAATAATACAGTAACGTCGCCAGCGAACCGATGGCGGCGATAACGTATGTATAGGCTGCCCACTTCAGGGCATCGACGGCCATCGGACGGGTCTCATAATTGACGACTCCGGCTCCCTCGAGCCACTTGACGGCACGTGCGCTGGCATTGATCTCGACGGGAAGGGTTATGAAACTGAACAGAGTCGTTAAGGCAAAGAGACCGACGCCAATCCATATCAGTGACGGAAATACCTGAATGAAAACAATCCCCGCAACCAGCACCCATGAAACGATATTCGAAGCAAAGCTGACAACCGGAACGAGGGCTGAACGGACTTTCAGGGGAGCATATCCCGTTGCATGCTGGACGACATGGCCGCACTCATGGGCAGCCACGGCGGCAGCTGCCACGGAATGGCCATAATATACATCCCGACTTAGATTGACGGTCTTCGTCTGCGGATTATAATGGTCTGTCAGCATGCCTTCGACAGACTTGATCTGGACATCATAGATGCCATGGGCCTGCAACATGATTTTCGCGACCTCGGCTCCCGAAAGAGATACCGGAATCTCGGAATACTTTGCAAAACGGCTTTTCAGCACAGACTGGATAATCATGCTGGCAATCATCACCAGGATCATCACAAACCACATCATTCCCGTACTCATATCATTTCATTTATATCATTCAACAATGATGGCTCTATACAAAATGCACGCCTTACGACAAAAATACGATAATCTTGAAAAAATGTCACATTTTAGTTGTAAATTTGTTCAATAAAACGAAGGGATGTACAGAGAAGACGATTTTTCAAGACTGGAACTCCGCCTGCGCAGTTGTATCGACAATTACCGGTACTTCCGCTCCCGGCTTGAACCGGGAACACGGATGCTGGTTCTGGTCAAGGCAAATGCCTATGGTCACGGAGCCGTAGAATTTGCAGCCATGCTTCAAGGCGCAGGGGCCGATTATCTGGCCGTAGCCTATCCCGTCGAAGGTATCGAACTCCGCCAGGCCGGTATCTCTACTCCGATCCTCGTCCTGACCGCAGGGAATGATTTCTATAACGAAATCATCGAATACCGCCTTGAACCGAGTATCCCAAACGTCATCTCTCTCAAGAAATTCGTCGGGATCCTCAGGGAAAAAGGGCTCCGCGATTACCCGGTCCATATCAAACTCGATACCGGGATGCACAGACTCGGTTTTTCGACCGGGGAACTGGAGGAACTGACAACGGTCCTCGCCGAGAGTCCCGAGGTCCGTGTCAAATCCGTCTTCTCCCACCTCTGTGTCGCAGAAGATCCGTCCCAGGATGAGTTCACGCTCGGACAGATCCGAATGTTCGAGGAAAATTCGGGAACGATTATCCGGAAGATCGGTTACAAGCCGATGCGCCATATCCTCAACTCGGCCGGCATTGAGCGTTTCCCGCAGTACCAGTTCGATATGGTTCGGCTCGGAGTCGGGATCTACGGGATCAGCGCCTTGCCCGGAGTCCATCTCTCCCCTGTCGCCTCTCTGAAATGCAAGATTCTACAGATCAAGACCTTATCACCAGAAGACACGGTAGGATACGGACGCTTTGGCCACGCCGCCCCATCCGGAACGACGATAGCGACCATCCCGGTCGGCTATGCGGACGGAATCGACCGGCGCCTGGGACGGGGGAACTTCTCCTTTTCCCTGAACGGTCACCGGGTCCCGACAATCGGTAATATCTGTATGGACATGTGCATGCTTGACATTACCGGCGTTCCGGCAGAAGTCGGGGATACGGTAACGATATTCGGAGACGATCCGACTGTTTCGGAAATTGCCGATGCCCTCGGGACCATACCCTACGAAATCATGGCCTCGGTTCCCCGCCGCATCGAACGCATCATTATCCGCAAATAAACCGGAAAGGGGGTTATGGCCGCAGGGGGTTTCGGGGGAATCCTATTCCCCCGTCAAAACAGTGTTGGATGATTCTCGTCAAGCTCGGATAGGATTTTATCCATGATGGCTTCGCGGAAGAGAGTGGCGCGGGCGCGGACATTAAAGCGGCTGCAGTAAGCCTCTACCGCTTCCATCTCCTTGTCATTGAAGTAGATGACCTGACGGTTCTTTCGCAGCAGCGACGCCTTCTGCTTTTCCAGGAAGGCCGGATCCACACCTGAAATATGCTTTCTTTTTGCCATCTGACTGAATTCCGACCGTAAATATACTGATAATTATTGAAATACGGAACGATCAAAGGTCTACATACCGACGAACCACCTTTCCGCCACGGGCCTGAAGGACAAACGGCATGGTGGAAAGATCGAAGGAATCCATGGCGGCCTTGGCCTCATCCGGATAGGAGGAGAATAGTTCATCCATATCGACAAGCAGATATTTCGCTTTCCTCTCGCTTCCCTCTTTCAGCCGTTGTTCTATAGCAGAAAGGGTCTCCTCACAGTTTCCGCAGCCGGATGTATGGAAAACAAGGTACAACGGTTCCCCGCCGAGCGAGGCCAGGTCGAAAGCACCTGAACGCACCCCTTTACAGAAAAGGCCGGGGCGGGAGCGCAAGGTTCCATGCAGGGATAGAGACGGAAGAGCGGATCCAACCGGTGTCCTCGCAAGCAGATCATAGGTAAAATCAGACAGGGCGGCAACTTCGGGATCTGCCCCGAAAGGACGGATATATTTCTCGATCAGGAGCTGCGATGCCTGCCTGTAAGCCTCGCCCCGCCGGGAGGTCAGATAATAGAGAAGGTCGCCGGCCGTATGGCGGAACTCCTCTTCGGAATCTTCTTTCCGGGACTTAGACAACAGATAATCGGTCATGTTGACAATATCGGAATCGTTGACATCCTCTCCGAAGACACTGTCGAAAAAGACCTTTGACGACTCACTTCCATAGAGATACGGCTGCGGTGCGGAAAGCTTTTTTATCAACAACGCAAGAGCTTCCGTATTCAGCCGGCGGCCGAGAATCTTTCCGTCCGGTCCCACGAGAAACATGCCGGGAGTCTGGAGAATGCCGTATTTCCGCTGGAAATCCGATTCCATCTCGGGATCCCACAGGTGGACGATGCCCGGAAGATTCAGGTTCATCGCCGTATACCGGGCCCATGCGCTTTCCACATCCGCAGTATAGACGGCATAAACGTCGAGGGGGAACTCGTTGCCGGAAAGGAACTGTTTCAAGAGCGCTGTCTCGACAGCGCAGGTCGAACAATCCGTATCGTAGAAATACAACAGATAATATTTGCCTTCCGATTGCACGGCCGGATTGACCGGGAGACCGTTATGATCCCGCAGGACAAGTTCCGGAGCAGGCTTTCCGATCAGCGAGCTGCGGTTGAAATCCGTAAACACCTTCGCATTGATCCGGTCAACCTCGTTTTTGAAAGAAACTTTTCCGCTGAGCAGCCACTCATCCGCCAGATGGACCGCGACTGCCTCATCCCCCATAATCGGAGACTGGAGATAGTGGTCGTATAGATAGAGCGTAACCCATTGACGGACAAGCGAATCCGCACAATTCGAAATAATAAAGTCGCATTCCTTGTTCTGGACCTCGGCCGGCTCTCCGGCAAGGGCAGAGAAATACTCATTGAGTTTGGCGGTGAGTGCAGCGGTCTGCCGCTCATCCAATTGCTGGGCTCCCAGAGACAGGGAGAAGATCAGGCAAAGGAAGCCTGACACAAGGACTCTCCTGATCATAACTCGACGCCGTTAGGGATGAAGGCAGAATAATCTCCGTGATGCTTGAGGATATCCCGGACGGCGGACGAAGAAATATGCGCAAACTCCTGAGCGGTCGGGATGATAATTGTTTCGATATCGGGCGCAAGACGGCGGTTCGCATCGGCGATAGACCGCTCCGTTTCAAAATCGATCATATTCCGTACCCCACGCACGATATGATGGATTCCCAGTTCGCGACAGGTATCAACGGTCAGGTTGTCATACTGGATGACGGAAACACCTGACATGCCGCGGATAGCCTGACGGACAATATCAAGACGTTTGTCCATATCGAAAAAGCCGCGCTTGTCCTGGTTGATACCAATGGCGACGACGACTTCGTCGAACATGGTAAGGGCACGTGTAAGAATATTCAGATGACCTGCGGTAAAGGGATCGAAGGATCCGGGGAACAGTGCTTTTGTTTTCATAATTGCCAGTTGATCGGGGTTTTACCCTGACGGATCAGGATTTCATTGGTCTTCGAGAAATGACGGCAGCCGAAGAAGGCCCCGCCGGCGAGCGGGGACGGATGGGCGGCCTCGAGTATCGCATGTCTGGAAGGGTCTATCAGGGCTTTCTTGCTCCGGGCGGAATTACCCCAGAGCAGAAAAACAATACCCTCCCGGTTATCGGACAGGTAACGGATGACGGCATCGGTAAATTCCTGCCATCCGATCCGGCTGTGGGAATTGGCAAGGCCAGCCTGTACGGTCAGGGAAGCGTTCAGAAGAAGTACCCCCTGCCGGGCCCATGGTTCCAGATTGGGGCTGCCGCTCATCCGGATTCCGAGATCCGTCTGGATTTCCTTGAAAACGTTTTTCAAAGACGGCGGAGCCGGGATCCCATCCGGAACGGAAAAGGATAGTCCCATGGCCTGTCCGGCCCCGTGATAGGGGTCCTGTCCCAGGATGACGACCTTGACGGCATCAACGGGAGTCAGTTCAAAAGCCCTGAAAATGCTGGGGCCGGGGGGATAAATGACTTTCCCGGCCGCCTTTTCAGCATGCAGGAAACGCACCAGCGACTCGAAATACGGCTTTTCGAATTCCGGCGCCAGCGCGTTTTTCCAGCTTTGTTCTATCTTGACATCCATCAGAAGATATACTCGATTACGTCCTCTATATTCTTGACATAGACAAAGGTAAGACCTTTTACGTAAATATCCTTAATATCTTCGACATCTTTTTTGTTATCTTCCGAAATGACGATAGTGGAAACGCCCGCCCGCTTTGCAGCAAGGATTTTTTCCTTGATGCCTCCGACAGGAAGGACCCGTCCCCGCAGCGTCATCTCTCCGGTCATCGCGATCCCGCTCTTGAGCCGCTCGCCCCGCAGGGCGGAAATCATGGAACTGACCATAGTAATACCTGCGGAAGGTCCGTCTTTCGGCACGGCGCCTTCGGGAACATGGACATGGATATCCTTGGAGGCGAACTCCTCCGAAGTAATCTTAGCGAGCTGGGGATGGGCCTTGATATATTGATATGCGATCTGGGCGGACTCTTTCATGACATCTCCGAGATTGCCGGTCATGGACAAGGCGCCCTTCCCGGCGCTGACGGAGGACTCCACAAACAGAATCTCCCCTCCCATCTCGGTCCATGCCAGACCGGTGACGACACCGGGCGCTTCATTCCCCTTCTGCATGTCATGGAAAGCGGTCGGAAGCCCGAGATACTCTTTCAGCATGTCCTTTTTGACAGTGGTGGGGACCGTTTCTCCCAGAGCGATCTTCTTCGCTGTCACGCGGGCGATCTTTGCGATCTGCTTTTCCAGTCCGCGGACGCCGGATTCATGCGTATAATCCGAAATGATATGCTCAAGGGCCGTCTTATCGATCTTCAGATCGGATTTTTTCAGTCCATGCTCACCGATCTGCTTCGGGATCAGATAGTTCTTGGCAATCTCCATCTTCTCCTCCGCCAGGTAGCCGGAGACGTTTATCATCTCCATCCTGTCCCTGAGGGCCGGCTGGATCGTTGACGTTCCATTCGCCGTCGTAATAAACATGACATGCGAGAGATCATAGTCGATATCGAGGTAGTTGTCGTGGAAGGTCGAATTCTGCTCGGGATCGAGTGCCTCCAGAAGAGCGGAAGACGGGTCACCCTTGAAATCGCTCGAAAGCTTGTCGATCTCATCGAGGACGATGACGGGATTCGAAGTTCCTGCACGCTGCAATCCGTTCAGAATCCGGCCAGGAAGGGCTCCCACATAGGTTTTCCTGTGGCCGCGGATTTCCGCCTCGTCGTGCATGCCGCCAAGGGAAATCCGTACATACTTCCGGCCCAGAGCCCGGGCGATTGACTTTCCGAGGCTGGTCTTGCCGACTCCGGGAGGGCCATAGAGACAGAGGATCGGGGACTTCATGTTTCCCTTCAGTTTCAGGACGGCGAGGTACTCGATAATCCGGTCCTTGACCGTATCCAGACCGTAATGGTCTTCGTCCAGCACCTTCTGGGCGTGCTTCATGTCCAGGTTATCTTCGGACATTTCGCCCCAGGGAAGGTCAAGCATGAACTGGACATAGTTATACTGGATACTGTAATCCGGAGAACTCGGATTGTATTTTTCGAGGCGGGCCATTTCTTTATCGAAAATAGCCTGGACCTCCTTCGACCATTTCTTCTCGGCTGCCCTGGCACGGAGCTTCTGGAAATCTTCCTCCTCGTCCATCCCGAGCTCCTCCTGGATCGTACGGAGCTGGTTGTTGAGATAGTATTCCCGCTGCTGCTGATCGATATCGCTCTTGACCTTCTGGTTGATTTCCTGCTTGATCTTAAGCAGCTGGACCTGGGTCTCGAGGACCGAAAGCAGTTTCATTCCACGCGCCTGCAGGTCAGCATACTGGAGAAGGTCAACCTTGTCCATGAAATTATCGACATCAACGGTCGTGGCGATAAAGTTGACGAGGAACTGGTAGTTATCGATGGAGCGCAGGGCAGTTGCCGCCTCTTTCGGGGCGAAAGAGGATGCCTTGACGATGGATCCCGCTTTTTCCTTCAGGCTGTCCATAATCATACGGACCTGACGCTCATCGGTATCCGGCATGAAATCCTCGAGATAATGGACGCGTGCGACAATATAGGGATCAAACTGGATGACAGACTCCCACTGAAGGCGTTTCAACCCCTGGAGGATGGCGGTAAGGGAACCGTCTGGCATCTCGATCGTTTTGATCACCTTCGCAACCGTCCCGAACGGATAGAGGTCTTTCTCCATCGGTTCTTCGACGGAGATATCATTCTGGGGAACGGCTCCCAGGAAACCGTCCCGAGACTCCACATCGCGGATCAGCCGGATTGATTTCTCGCGGCCGATGGTCACAGGATAAATCGTCCCAGGGAAAATAACGGCATTGCGAAGGGCAAGGACAGGCAGGGCGTCCGGCAGGGACGCCGGATCGAACTGGACGCCTGTGTCCCCCTGGACGACCGGCATGATATTGACTTCAACCCCGGCGGGGGTAAAAAAATTCTGAGTATCTTTCATATCACGTTAAAATCTGTAAGTATCCGGACTGACATTTTGGCATGAATCCGGGGAAAAAAGCTCCGGGTTCTATTTATGTCAATCTCCGTGCCAAGAAATATGCAGAGGTTTTTGAATTAAAATTTTGATTATAAAAAAAATAAGGCTACTTTTGCATTCCAAACAATGCAGAATCTATATTTTAATTATAAAAAACTAAATTTATGACAAAGGCAGAGATCGTAAATGAAGTTGCAAAAGCAACAGGCATTGAAAAAACACAGGTACAGACAGTTGTAGAGGCTTTTATGGAGACGGTCAAAGACTCTCTCTCTAACGGCAACCCAGTATACCTCCGCGGTTTCGGTAGCTTCATTATCAAGCACCGCGCCCAGAAGGCGGCCCGAAACATCACCCAGAAGTCCACGATGGTCATTCCGGCTCATGACATTCCCGCTTTCAAACCCGCAAAGGTATTCATCGCTTCTGTAAAAGAAACAAAATAAACCTTTAAATTATTAAGCCATGCCTAGCGGTAAAAAGAGAAAAAGACATAAAATGGCTACGCACAAACGTAAAAAACGTTTGCGCAAGAACAGACACAAGAAGAAATAATTTCTTCGTGTCTGCCATTTTAGCAGTCTGCTAAAAGAAAAGGGCTGACCGGAGGTTCCGGGGGCCCTTTTGCTTTTCGTTCCTTAAATGTTTAATTTCCAGATGGAGTCCGAAAAAACCACGAAAGACCTCGTAGTTGATGTAACTGCGAACGAAGTACACATCGCCCTGATGGAGAATCACAGGCTGATCGAGTACAACAAGGAGTCCAGCCAGGGAACCCATTTTACGGTAGGAGACGTCTATCTTGGCAAAGTCAAGAAACTCCTCCCCGCCCTGAATGCTGCCTTTGTGGACATCGGAGACCAAAAGGAGGCTTTTGTCCACTATCTGGACTTGGGCCTGTATTTTTACGCGTTCGACCAGTTCGTCCGCCAGAGCAACCAGAACACCAACCTGAAGGACCTCTATTCCAGCATCAAGCTCGGAGATGTCGTTCCCAAGGAAGGAAAAATCGGAGACTTGCTCAAACCGGGACAGATGGTCATCGTACAGATCGTAAAAGAGCCGATTTCCACCAAAGGGTCACGACTGACTGCGGAAATTTCATTGGCAGGACGAAACATTGTACTGCTTCCCTTCGCGGAGAAGGTAAGCATATCCCAGAAGATCGGATCGAAAGAAGAGAAAAAACGTCTTGAGACGCTTGTCAAGAGCATACTTCCCAAGAATTACGGAGCCATTATCCGGACTGCCGCAGAAGGAAAGAACGCAGCCGTTCTCGTCGGAGAGACCCAGGCCCTGATTGAAAAATGGGAAAGCTCTTGGAAAAAGATCGCAAACAACAAAGGGATCCAGCTGCTCTTTACAGAGTACAGCAAGACAACAACGGTCCTGAGGGACCTGTTGAACGACTCCTTCTCGAACATTTACATCAATGACGGGAAGATTTGCGAGGAGGCCAGGAAATACGTTTCCCTGATCTCTCCCGACCAGGAAAAGATTGTACATCTGTACAACGAGAAGCAGCCCATCTTCGACCATTTCGAGGTCACGCGGCAGCTCAAGAGTTCCTTCGGCAAAGTCGTTCCCATGAAGCAAGGCGCCTATCTTGTCATCGAATCGACTGAGGCTTTGAATGTGGTTGACGTCAACAGCGGCATCCGTACGAAAACAGCGGACCAGGAGGACAATGCCTTCGAGGTCAACAAACTCGCCGCGGAAGAGATTGCACGTCAGCTGAGGCTCCGGGACATGGGTGGGATCGTGATCGTTGATTTCATTGATATGGACAACAACGAACACAAAAATGCCCTCCATAAATACATGCAGGAGCTGATGGAAAGTGATCGGGCCAAGCATAATGTGCTTCCGCTGACCAAGTTCGGGCTGATGCAGATCACCCGCCAGCGGATCCGGCCTGCAACGGAAATTGACACGACGGAGACCTGCCCGGTATGCCACGGCACCGGCAAGATATCCTCCAGCGTGGTCATTGACGAAGAGATTGAGCGGAAACTTGCCTTCTACGTCAATGAAAAGGGACATAAATCACTGACCCTCAAAACGAGTCCGATCCTTGGAGCTTACCTCAAAAGGGGCGTATTCAACTCCTACGTCTCGAGGTGGAAGAAAAAGTACAAGTGTAAACTGGAAGTGGTCGAAACGACCGATTTCTCAGTCCTGCAAAATGAACTGTTCACTGAAAAAGGAGAGAAGCTCGACTAGAGCTTCTCTTTTTTATTCATAACACTGTTCATTTCTTCATTTCCCGAAATCTTCCAGGAATCTTCTCAAAATCTTCCCGGACAACATCCTATTCCGGAAAGAATAATCTATTTCTGAGGGGTAACGGGCTCAAAACGATATTCTTTTTCCTGATCGGGTTTCCCTTCGACAGCATTGACAACCCGGAATACACCATTTGTCTTTTTCTGGACATAGGCGACGACTCTGTAGGAGTCACCGGGAGGAATTTTCCCTAACGGCAGTGTCTTCTCATCCCCTTCCGAAAGAGTTCCGATAGAATCTCCGAGGAAGGTTCCCGTCAATACTTTCCGAAGGACGGCCTCCTGGCTGTAATAAGGGCCGACACCGGTCTGCTGGGTGATGATTCCATCCTCAAGAAGCAGGGCTGCAACCATATACTCACCGACTTCTGCCGCCTTGACCTTGAGCACAAGGGAGCCATCTTCAAGGGTCCATCCGATTCCGCAGGGGGCCGTTCCCTTCAGCACTCCGTCCACATAGGCCGTCATCGGAGCCACCGAAGGATCATACGTCGCCGTCTTCGGATCCATGTCGAAAATCAGCGTCGGGAAGGCGGAGACCCGGAATGAATTGACGATGTCATCCGCATCTTTGGAAGAAAATTCATCGGCATAATGGACGGAGACGTTGACAATCCGACCCGGACGCAGGGATTTCGCCGTTTCAAGGCATGATGCCATGTTCGGACAGTACTGGCACCAGGTCGCCGTAAAATCGAAGGCAAGTGTCCGGCGGAAGAAACGTGTTCCCATATCAGCGCTGCCGTCGACGGGATCGGTAACCGGCTCGACAATAGGTTCCGGATCCTCCTTTTGGCCGACACAGGACCAAAGCGGGAACAGAAGAAATCCTATCAGAAGTATTCGTTTCATCTTCTAAAATTATAGGAAAGGCGGACAATGCCGCCCGTGTATTCCGGCTGCCAGCGGCATACGCCCCCGGAACAGACAAAACCGGCCCGCTGGTGGCCGTAACTCAGGGCCACCTGAAGGGCATGCAGCGCATAGGTTACCCCGGCTTCATAATAATGTTCCCGGGTATCGCCGTGATTATACATGTCACTGATATGGATCGTCCAATGGGGGGCGAACCCTGCTTCCAGCATACCGGCGACCCAGTCTTTCGTCAATTCCTGCGAGTAGAGATACTGGACCTGCGCCCGGAGGGAATAACGGGCATTGAATTTATAAAGCCCGTCCAGGACAAAAACGTTCTGGGCATTGGTCGCCTTCCGCTGCCCATGGGAAGGAGAGTTCTCCTGAATACTGACAAAAGCGACCGTCTTGAACTTCCGGTTCCATTTTTTCTCGATATCGATGTTGATATCCCGGTAACAGAGACGGCGGGTATCGTGTCCGGAAAGGGCGGAAGGGAGGGCATAGATCATGGACCCGCCGACATGGAATTTCCAGGTTTTATACCGGTAGAAAAGATCACCCATACCCCCGATTTCTCCGTCCGCAAAGGTAGTATATGGATTCAAGGTCGCAAGCATATAGACCTGTTGCTGGCAGAGCGATGGAAGATAGTTCATGCCGGTACGGTCCAGCATCCCCTCGAGACGGCGGACGGTCATGGACGCGGAAAACCCTTTCGCGGCGTAGCCGAGAACGGCCGATTCCGCATGTCCCCCCTTTTTCCCTACATACTCGGCAGAGGCGGTGAAGGGCCCCGCACCCCAGGAAAGAGCGAGCATTCCGCTGAGATCAGACACCCCGCCCGCAATCTGGTCCACCGCGGCTGCAGATACGGCCACGTTTCCAATCCTGCCCGTCACCTCTCCCCCGGCGATCTGCCGGGAAGCGTAGTGGAGGAACTCCCGAGGGACCCCGTAAAGGATCTTCCCGGAGAGGCGGTCGTCGGACGTTCGGAATGTCGCCCTCACTCCCCCGACGGAATTGTTCCATCCGAGCGTCCGGTCTTCCCAACTGCGGAAAATGATCCCGGATCCGAACTGTTCGTAATAGTCCCCTGCCGTCAGGCTCCAGTTCTCCCGCGTCCATGCAAGATACTTTCCGGGAAGCCCGAATCCTTTGAGATTCATGTCATATCCCAGCATCGGTTCGGGATAATACTCTGCCTGGATTCCGGCCGAGAAACTGCCCTGCATGTAATCCAGCTTAAGGTAATTGTTCGATCCGTATGAGCCGCCCTTATAGATGGCGGTCTGGGATTCGAGCCCACCGGTAAAAACGCCCTGTGCACGTCCCGGCTGGGAGAGCAGGAGGGAAAGAATAAAGGATGCCGGCAGGAAAAGTCTCATGAATCGTTACTTCAGTTTCTTGAGTTCTTTAAAGAGAAGTTCCTCGTCGCCCGGAGCATACCCGACGTGGGTATAGACCAGTTTTCCGTTCTTGTCAAACAGGAAGACGTGAGGCATGGACACGACGTTCATCGCCCGCACATAGGCCCGGTTCGTATCGAAAGCAAACTGGAAGGAGTCCCATCCCCGTCCTGCCGCCATGGCCTTCGCCCTTGCAAGCGAACGGGCATCGTCGGTATTGACCGCTACGAAACGGAACGGGACCGTCTCGTTCCACTCCTCAAACAACTCGCTGACAGCATCCATCTCCTCCAGGCAGTACTTGCAGGTAACGAACCAGAAAGAGACGACATACGGGGTCTTTCCGTCAACCCAGGAAGCAGGGGTAACTGTTTTTCCGTCCAGGGTCTGAAGTTTAACGGCCGAGGGGTCCTGTGCCCGGAGCATTCCTCCGAGACACAAGAGCAGGAAAAGGGAGAGAATGAATCGTTTCATATAGCCATATTATTTCTTGTCTGCTTCATTGCTGTCCATATAGGTTACTACCGGCGGATGAAGCGGTGGCAGCACCTCACGGGGAGAGTAAGAAGGAGCGGATGCAGACGCTTTCCGGTTGATGGCATCGTAGGATACGAAGTCTTCGTAATGATACTGCCAGCCCTTACCGTATGCCAGTTTATGGAGTCGGTACCAGATTGCCTCGCGCGAGGGAGCATTGAATCCGCCTGTGTTGTTCAGCATGATACTCGAACGGCTCGGACGCCAGACACCGGAGATAAATGTCAATCCGCCCTCATAGACCCCGAGGCCCTCATTACGGTACCTCTCGTCTTTCAGGAAATGCGACCACTTGACCTGTGCCGGATCGGAGGTGAAATCAACGTTCTTCCACCAGCCATAAGACTCCAGGCTGTGCGTCTCGTTTATCTTTTCCTGCGTCACGGCGCCTTGGGATTCATAGCCATACTCGTCCGCCAGTTTCGCAAAGCCATGGCCGCCCGCCTCATGATGGACCAGCTGCGCAAGGATCTCGTCAGTCTTTCCCAGCGGGAAGTACGCCACCGACGGTCCCTCTCCCCAATCGCCTTGATAGGCAGAGGAATGCGTCATATAACAAGTCCCGGCATAGGCTGTCGTATCCATCGCAACAAGGACCAGAACATTGTCCATCCTGTCATTCCCGACCGCTTTCCGGGCGTAGCTCAGACAGGTAGCGTCGTTGCCGCCGACTTTCGTCCCTTCTCCGAACCAGGTTCCGAGCTTTTGTCCGTTACCCCCATAACCTTTTCTTTCAGACACCACATCAACTTGATATACATTGAAATAGTTCCGGTAACTATGGTAAGGCTCAACGGAGAAGAATGCGTTCAACATCTTCCGCATGACGGCACCATACGTTCCGTCCTCAATCTGCTCCTGGATGAAGGCGTCTCCCATCAATACCAGATCAATGCCCTGACCTTCCGTAGCTTTCTGGAGAGTAACTACTGTCCCGTCTGAATCAACCGCAGGAAGATCATCAACCTTATAACCCTGGAAATAAGGTGCGAAGAATGACCACTGAGGTGCGTTCCGATAAGCCTCCAGAGACTCTTCCGGAACATGTACCACCAAGTCGTTGCTGAATTTGCCCGAGCCATCCATCAAAGGTCCGCAAGCCGGGGGTGTAGAAGAGCGGAAATAGACATCCTTCAAGACTCTATTCGGGTTGAAGCAATAATAACTGATTTCTTTCATCGAAGATGAGAGAATCAGGGTCTCAAGATTGGATGCATAATAGAAAGCGTAACCGTCTGTTTCCATGACGCAATCATTCAGTGTTATCTTTTTCACCCGATCCCCGAACAGGGCCCAGCCGATTTTCGTCGCGCCAGGTGGGGAAACATACTCTTCAACAGCAGGGGCGACGGCAACGATTTCCCCGTTGATTACAACAGAATGAGCATCGGGGGAAGCATATTTTCCATAAATAAATGAGAGATTGTCTGCTCCGGCAAAAGGCGCATTCCTTACTCCTTTGATCGATTCCGGCAAGGTTAAGCTAAACAGTGAATCATATCCTCCGAAGACAGAATCGGAAAGATACAGAACACCTTCAGGAATCACAAAGTCCGAGATTCCCGCTCCGGCGAAGGCGATCAAATAACCTTCCGGATCAACCAGACACCTTCCGTTATCTTTAATCCAACTGCTATTTCCCCGGAATTCTCTTAAGCAGGGGCAATACTCAAACGTAGACGACCATGCGAGCTGACATGTGGAAGAAAGGGTAACATATTCCAGATTGGGAAGATAGTTGAAATTATTATATGTAATAAGAGTGAATCCTTCCGGGAAAACTATTCCCTTTACTTTCTCCCTGCTTCCTCCCGGGTAGACAAAGGAGCCGGTATGGGCAGAAAGCACCCCCTCAGGAATAGTTATAATCTCCTCATTGTCAACAATATGCGCGACAATCTCATTATCTATGATAATCGTTTTCCCATCTGCAGTTACATAAGGTCCATAAAAACGAATTAAGTGCGAACAATCCATGAAAGCTTCCAATTCAATCGTCCGGATCTGTTCAGGAACAGTAAACTCTTCCAAAAGGACAGCTTGAAAGGCCCACTGTGATATCGATTCCACAGAAGGAGGAAGGTGGATCTCAGTTAACTCACGACCTCTAAAAAAACCCACCCCGATATTTCGTATAGGGCCGTCACAAATAATCTTTCCCCACCCATTTTCATATCTGTCAGATATGATTTGAGTTGTATTACCATTACCAGAATCAATAAACCATTCATCTACACCCAGTTTCCGACCGGAGCGCGTTTTGTAAAGAATCACATTCTCCGGAAGATCTTCCGGGTCCAATTCTCCTCCGCTGCACTCAAAGAGTGGGAAAGAACGGAATTGAGAACGTTCGAATACGACATCCTTGTCCGTAGTTCTCTCGACGGTTCCTTCAGTCGTTTTGATCTTAAGTGTGAAACCACCCCGATATGTTCCCGGGGGGATAACAAGAAAGAAATCAGTCGGAACATCCTTCGAAAGAAGCACCCCTTCGCATGAGAGCCGGACCGAAGATGATCCTCCTTCCGCCATCACCGGAACAGGACTTGAGGCATCCTTTATCGATACCGTTGCCTTTCCAGAAACAGAATGCTGAGGATCGTTGGCAATGAAGGTGATAGACTGGACATTCGTATTTCCTGTCATTGAGACCTTCAGGACTGAACATAAATTCTTGAAATATAGTGTATTGGATTCACTGACCGCAAGCATCGGGAAAGACCCATCCCCAAATGATCCGGGGACGAATACCTGCTCTCCGGGCAGAGTAAATGTAAGGTCTTTGCCATCATAACTATCCTCCGAACCATAGGGATAGAAAGCAACATATTTTTTTCCGGCACCAGGACCGGCAAAGGTCGCCTGCCGGCTCTCTCCTTGGGAGACGAAAGCATATCGGCTGGCAACATGTGATTCATCAACATAGACGGCTATGCTTTCACGACCCGTCCACTCCGGATAATAGATTCCCCCTTCCGGGCCGGAAAGATACGTCCTTGTTTCATTCTCGTCTTCCAATAAAGCGACCAGTTCATGCATTTCCTCTCCTGGAATGTCAACCTCCCAATAGGTGCAGGAGGAAAGGAGAATCAATAAAGCGGAGCTAAGAACAAATTTGATCTTATTCATGGTTGGTCCTCCCTATAATTCAATATCATTACCAGGAACGATTCCCTCATTCCTACCTCCCGATACAGATTCTGCCGTCTGAACTTTCAAAGACTCTCCTAAAGGGACCGTCAGGCAATTGTCTACATAATAATTTCCGTAATCACGGGATTGGACTCTTCCTGAAGACGGGAATTCTGTCTGTACGTATGCCAGTATTTTCATCTTGTCCATAGCATACACCTGAGGAATAGATACCGTATAGGAGAAATCTTTGTAACCGTTATCTTTCGTGATGGAAAAGCGCTCGCCGGAAATATCGTTAACGGCAACCCTGGCAACATCATTATGTGTAATAATCGGGGTCGGCGCACCGGATTGCATTGCCTTGATACCATCTTCAAGAATCAAGACTGTGAGTTTGTAATTCCCGCTTTTCTTGGCATAAACTGTCAAATTGATAGTGACCTCACGACCGGACATATAAGATGAGATAGAGAATCCGGTTTTCGTTTTGAATAAAGACTCCGTCTCTTTAACCGCTGTGACGACCTTGGGAGCAGCAATCTCCTTTCCTTCATTCATTATTTGCGTTCTTCCGTCCACGATACCAGTCGGATAGCCTGTTACATAAAACTGATTATCAAGTACGTACATCGGAGAAAAGTACAATTCACTATCGTACCCATGGAGTGCGACATGAATCAGTTTGTCAGGATAGCTTTCCTGAGCAGCGATCACGGTTTCATACATAATCGGGCAGGCGGGGCACCAGGTCGCCGTAAAACGCATGAAAAGCGACCGGTGATAAAACTCCTGGTTCCAGTCAACGTCGATGACCCTCGGTTTCTGGCTGATCTGTACCGGGACACAGACATTCTCGTCGTTGCAGAATACGATCACCCCGCTCCGAGGTTCCTCGACCCGGTTCGACGAGGCGATAAACGTATGCGTGCGTGTTGTGGCACGAGTCGAGACTTCCTTGATCCACTCGGGGATCGACGTTACTTTATAACCGATCGTCGAGGTGACCTTGATCTCGAACTTACCGCCCTCAGGCTCCAGTTCTACCCTCTCAGGAGATAACGAGAACTTGACCAGCTGTTTTTGGGTTATCGTCACCGTTTCGACAAGGCCATTCTCCCTGTTAGAGAAAACAATCTTGCCGGCTCTCGGCTTCTCTTCCGGATTCGCTGCAACTAAGAAACTGCGTGTATGCGTCGAAACCACACTCCGCGTCTTGTCTTCGGCAAGCCATGCGGAACCCTCCGTTATCTTACATTCGAAGTCGACATTGCTCTTCAGTTCGACCGTAACCGCTCCGCCTTCCGACCCGACATTGAACTCCTTCTGCGTCAGGATGATACAAGGGGCCATCCCCTCCTGGTAAACATGGACCGTCTCACCGACGTTGCCCGACATAAACGATATGTCCCCCTGACGGGGCTCCGACTCCGGGTTCGTCCGCACTTCGAAATGGACCTTGTCCGTCGTCATTCCCTTCGTTTCGACCGGGATGATCCACTCCGTCGCAGACTTCGACACCGCATAGCTGAACTCCGTATTGTGGCGGACCTCGACCTCAAACGTTCCGCCTTCAGACGGAACTTCGACCTTTGAGGGGGTCAGGAATACAGCATCCAGCTGTTTCTGCGTCACTACGACCGTCCGCTTATTCTCTCCGCAGATAAGCGTGATCGAACAGTTCCGGTCCATATACGACTCATTTGCCGTTACGCTGACTTTCAGCTGTGTATCGACGGAGGCGCCGCTTGAAGGCGAGAACGAGCACCAGTCTACCGCTCCGCCGCTCACGGAGGCTTCCCAGTTTCCCGTCGCTTTGATCGCCACATTCGCCGTTCCGCCGGAAGACGGAAATACCAGGCTCACATTCGTCTCGGACGACCAGTTGACCTCGACCGAGGCGCTGCCCGAAGAGCCCGTCTCCGGGAACGTCAGGTCCGGAGGAATCGGCGTGCAGGAAAAAGACGCCAAAGTCAGCATTGCCAAAACCGAAACCCAATAGGATATTTTTTTCATAAGTATCTGATGGTTAAATCATATAACTATCTCTCGATCATTTCAAAAACGAGTTCACCACCTTCGAGAAGTTCGGATAGAGTAATAGAAGGAGCGGAAACCTGGACTCCGTTTAAGGTAATCTTTCCGACATATTTCGCCGTTTCCGAAAGGCCTTTGGCACGGACTTTCAAGAGCTTCCCGCCCGGCATCCGAAGGTCAGCCCCGGGAATCTGCGGCGCGCCGAAAACAAAGGTATCGCTTGCAGGATCAACCGGATAGAATCCCAAAGCGGAAAAGACATACCAGGCAGACATCTGCCCGCAGTCTTCATTTCCGCAAAGGCCGTCAGGCTGGTCTGTATAGTAACGGTCGCAGACTTCCCGGATCACTTCAGCCGTCCGGTCCGGGCGACCGGCCAGGGCATAGAGATAAGCCACGTGATGGCTCGGCTCATTACCATGGGCATACTGACCGATCAAACCGGAAACATCCGGGACATATCCGGTTACGGACTCGTCCGGAGTAAAGACGAACAGGCTGTCGAGTTTTGTGACAAAAGCATCCTTCCCTCCCATAATTTCAATCAAGCCGGGTACATCCTGCAGCACATGCCAGGTATACTGCCAGCAATTGCCTTCCGTGTAATCGCCTCCTTTGCTCGATGTCTGGTAACTGAAGGGAAGGAAAGGCGTACGCCAATTCCCTTCGGAATCCCTGCCCCGTGCCAGACGGGTCGAAGGATCATAGACATTCCGGTAATACTGGGAACGTTTCCTGAAGAAAAGGGCATCTTCCGTATATCCGAGTTTTTCGGCCAGAAGGGCAGCACAATAGTCATCGTATCCCATTTCAAGGGTCCTTGCGATCGACTCGGATCCGGCCAGGTCAAAGGGCAGATACCCGTAACGGTCATACAGCTCCCAGTCGGACTTCCGGTGCGGCTGAGTAAGAGACTGTTTTACAACGGAATACGCCTCATCTGCATCAACTCCGGGAAGTCCCCGGAGCGCTGCTTCAACGACAACCGGGACGGAGTGGTTCCCGATCATGCAGTAGTTCTCCTGCCCCCAGAGCGCCCAGATGGGAAGGAACCCCTGTTCACGGGCCTGCTCGATCATGGATACGGCCAGTTCTCCTCCGAACTGCGGCGTCATCATGCTATAGAAAGGATTGGCAGCACGGAACGTATCCCATTGGGAAAGCGTAGAATAGTGTTTTCCGGAAGCAGCCTGATGGATCTTGTCATCCGCACCGCGGTACTGACCGTCCACATCGGCGATATTGTTCGGCTGGATATACATATGATACAGGGCCGTGTAGAAAATCGTCTTCTCGCGGTCGCTGCCCATAACATCCGCCATGGACAAGACTTCCTGCCAGGAAGCGACCGCTGCGGAACGGGCCTTCTCGAAATCCCAGTCCGGAATCTCCGCGGCGAGATTATTCCCGGCGCCTTCCGCCGATACGCTTGAAAGGGCTATTTTCATCATGAGCGGCTTTCCGTTGTCTTCGAAGGAGAATACCCGGTAGGAAGCTTCTTTATCTTCTTCTCTCCATTCCCGCTGGGAAACGATGGGCGAGTCGAACTGCATCACGAAGGAATACTGCCTGCGGACCCATCCGTGCACCTTGACCGTTCCCGCAAGCGTGCTGGCATCAGGGCAGGATACTTCTGCAAAGGTAACCTTCCTTCCCCCCGTCACGGAATTGAGATCCATGTACACATTCCTCCGGGGGCCGTCAAAGGTAAAGCGGTAAAGGGCCGTATGAGGGGCCGCCGTAATCTCCGTACGGACCCGGTTTTCGTCCATATAGGCAGTATAATACCCGGGCTCTGCAAACTCCGAGGACTTGTCGAAATGAGAGGCATAGTCCGTCCGGACGGAATCGGAAAAAGGCATCACGAGGATATCGCCGAGATCGGCGCATCCCGTTCCGCTCAGTCGGGTCTGGGAGAAACCGAGAAGGAGCGTATCCGTATAACGGTATCCGCTACAGTAGTCCCAGGTATGGATTCCGGTCTGCGGCCCGGCCTGGACGAGACCATGCGGAACACAGGCGCCCGGTGATGTGTGTCCATTGAAGTCGGTCCCGATAAAGGGATCCACATAACTGACATGCCGTTCTCCGCCACTGCAGGAGAAAAGAAGTGCGGAGGCAAACGCGAGAATAAAAGGCCGTATTTTCATGGGTTAGAGCAATTGCGGCAGGAAAGTACTGATTATAAGAATAATGATTCCAAGGACAAGGACGCCTATCGTTTTATTGGAAACGCCCTTCCACTCTTTGAGAATAATGCCCCAGACATTCGAAAAAACGACATTCAGGGACATCAGGATACACCAGCTGAAGGTAATGAGAACCGGATAAGCGGCAAGGAACCCCTTTCCGAGACTCAGGCCGAAGAACTGACTGTACCAGAGCAAGCCGGCCAGGGCGCAGAAAAAGAGATTATTGCCCCAAAGGCTCCCTTTCTTATAATCTCCCCAAGTCTTGTTTTTTGTATTCTGGTAGAAACAGTAGACAGCGTTGGTGAGGAAACCGCCCAGGGTTACCAGCAATGTGGCCGGAAGCGTCGCAAATATCGGCTTGGTCGCGTTCCAGGTCAGAGGAGCACCGAAACTCAGACCGATATTGAAGCAGGCACTCATGAAACCGGCCAGCAGCGCGACCGCGATTCCTTTTCCGAAATTGAAGTCCTTTACGGCCTTCTTTTTCTCCTCCTCGGGAAGGGCCGCGGACTTCATGCCGCCGGCTACACCGATAATGGCGATGCCGATCAGGGTCACGACGACCCCGATAATGACCGCCGAGGTCAGGTCAGCGGCATGTCCGGTAAAGACCGGTCCCAGGATCGCTCCGAGAGCAGAACAAGTTCCGAGGGCAATGCTCTGTCCGAGCGCGACGCCCAGATAACGCATCGAAAGGCCGAACGTCAGTCCGCCGACTCCCCAGAGCGCGCCGAACAGCATGGTCAGAAGGCTCTCCCGGGGATGGGCGGCGAAAAGGGCAGTCAGGCTCTCCCCTGCCGGAACGGCCAGAAGAGCCCCCAGAAGCGGAAACAACAGCCAAGCGAAGACCCCCTGAACGATCCAGTAACTCTCCCAGCTCCAAGACTTGATCTTATTGATGGGAACATAGCTCGAGGACTGGCAGAAGGCCCCGACGGCGATGATGAGGAGTCCGATTACGAGGTTCATCTCTTTGAAGTTACTTCTTTCTCGTACCGTTCAATGGCGGAAATGAATTCCTCGCCGACAGGAACGTTGTTCTTGTAATTGAAATAATCGAAGACGGCACCGAAAGGAAGGGTCTTGGCCTCTTCGAGAAGAGCCAGACGCTGGAATCCTTGTCCGGCAGCTTCGTACTTGCGAAGTTTGTCAAGGGGTTCGAGAAGGGCGCTGAGGATGCACTTCTGCGTCGCGCGTGTGCCGATCACATAGGCGCCGATGCGGTTGATGCTGGCATCGAAATAATCCAGCCCGACATGGGCACGGGAAAGACCGTCCGCACGGACGAGTTCCTTGAAAAGATCGAGGGTCGGGTCGTTCATGATCGTAACATGGTCGGAATCCCAGCGGACCGGACGGCTGACGTGGAGCATCAGTTCCGGAACGAAGAGGAGCAGGGACGAGACCTTGTCCGCGACGTTCTCAGTCGGCTCATAGTGGCCGGTATCGAGGGTATAGATGACCTTGCGGGTCGCGCAGTAACCCTCGTAGAAGTCCATGGAGCCGACGGTATAGCTTTCGAGACCGATGCCGAAGAGTTTCGGTTCGACGCAGCTCTTCATGCCGGGCAGATCCTCGGCGAGAATCTCATCCAGGGCGGAGGCGAGCAGCTCGCGGTAATACTTCCGGTTGACTGTCAGGTCCTTGCTACCGTCATGGACCCAGATGTTCATGATACAGGGGTCGTCCTGGGCCTTTCCCATCGCGTCTGCGATGCGGCGGCAGCGCTTGGTATGCTCGATCCAGAATTCGCGGATGGCCGGATCAGGATTGGCGAGGGAGAGGTCCCCGCTCTTGGGATGGGAGAAGGACGTGGAGTTGAAATCCAGCTTGAAATTGTTCTCCCGTGCCCATTCGATCCAACTCTGGAAATGCTCGACGCCGACCTCGTCACGGTCCACGAACTTTCCCCCGAAATCACCGTAGATCTCGTGCAGGTTGACCCGGTGGTTGCCGGCGAGAAGGGTCTTGACAAACTCCAGGTCGCTGCGGACCTCGTCGATATTCCGGGCCCTTCCCGGATAGTTTCCGGTCGTCTGGATTCCTCCCGTCAGAGCACCGCCGCTTTCAAAACCGAGCACGTCGTCGGTCTGCCAGCAGT
Organism: uncultured Bacteroidia bacterium; assembly: GCA_902789395.1. Classification (GTDB taxonomy): domain Bacteria; phylum Bacteroidota; class Bacteroidia; order Bacteroidales; family UBA932; genus Cryptobacteroides. Next base: position 210,259 of record CADANY010000001.1, read on the forward strand.
GGAGAGAGATCTGCTGCTTTTCGAGTTCAGCGATCGCCTTGTCGGTATCGACGCCAAGGGCAGCGTAGCGTTCGCGCGCATATTCGTACGCTTTCAGGATGTCATTCTCTTTCATATTGTTTTCGGATAAAAGGTTTTTACTGAAAAGGTTTCCGCGATCAGGCGGCGCATTTCCCACCGGTCACGCACGAGGCCGGCCGCTTTCGCCTGGATCATGATGTTACCGATAGCCGTGGCTTCGGAGGGGCCTGCGACGACCGGCAGGCCGATCGCGTCCGCCGTCCACTGGTTCAGCAGTTCGTTGGCACTGCCTCCCCCGATGATATGAAGTTTATTGATCTTGAACGGAGCGAAAGCCTGCAGCATGTCAAGGACTTCCTTATATCGGTCGGCAAGGGAATGGAAGATGCAGGAGACGATCTGGGCATCGGAGAGATCCTTCACTTCGTTCAGGATGACGCCCTTGTCATTCTGGGTAGAGCGAAGAATCTCCTGAACCATATCGGCAGGATTCGCAAACCGCGGATCGTCCGGATTGATCCGGCCAGGAAACGAGGCTTCCCGGCGGGCCATGTCAACCAGTTCCGGATAGGAATAGTCCTTCCCTGCGGCTTTCCAGACCTTTCGGCACTGTTCCAGAAGCCACATTCCCGTAATGTTCTTCAGAAAACGGGTCGTTCCCTCGATGCCGCCCTCGTTGGTAAAATTGAGACGGGCAGATTCCTCATTGATAATCGGTTCTGGGGATTCAATGCCCATCAGGCTCCATGTCCCGCTGCTGAGATAAGCAAAATGCGCATCCTCCGCAGGAACCGCGGCGATGGCCGAGGCCGTATCATGTCCGGCAACAGCGATAACGGGGACCGGTCCGAGACCGGTTTCAGCTGCGAGTTCCGGCTTCAGGACCCCGGTCTGTGATCCGGGAGAGACGATCGGAAGCAGGACGTCCGTCCGTATACCCAATTTTTCCAGAAGGGCCGTATCGAACCCGCGGGTTACCTGGTCCATCATCCCGGATGTCGATGCATCTGTGTACTCGCAGACGCGGTTTCCGGTCAGAAGATAGCCGAGAAGGTCGGGCATAAACAAAATGGACGCTGCCTGCGCAAGTGAAGGATCCTGCGCCTTCGTCTGGGCATAAAGCTGAAAGACTGTATTGAAATCCATGATCTGGATGCCGGTCCTCATATAGAGATCATCGCGGGGGATCTCCCGGAAAACACGTTCGGGAATTCCTTTCGTATACAAGTCCCTGTAACAACGCGGGAGGCCTGTCAGTTCTCCGTCTTTGCCGATGCAACCGAAATCGACACCCCACGTATCGATCCCGATTGAATCCAGACGTATCTTTTTCTGTCCCAAGTCTTTCAGGCAGGAAATAATGTGCCTGCCCAAAGAAACGGTATCCCAGAACAGTTTCCCTTCTTTTTCAATTACTTCCGTGGGGAAACGGCTTACTTCCTCCATCCGGAATGAACCGCCGTCGAACGTTGCAAGGATCCCGCGGCAGGAAGTCGCGCCGCAGTCAATTGCCAAAAAGGTATGGGTTTCGGTCATTATCAATTATTTAAGTGGTCAGTAAATATACGAAAAAATCTTCAATCCGGGATTATCCGCTCCGCGAAGGAAGGAATGCCGAAAGCAGCAGAAGCAGGAAAATGAAGACACAGAGCCGGCCGACTATATCGCCATAGGCCACAAAAGGGGTAATGGCTTCGTTCAGATGGACAGTTCCTGAAAGCGTAGCGGGAACCCACCAGTCTGTCTTTTCAAGGATGCGACCGCGCTGATCGATAATGGCCGAGATGCCGGTATTGGCAGACCGGGCTATGTCCCGCCGGGTCTCGATTGCACGCAGACGGCTGTAATTCAAATGCTGACGGTACCCGGGTGTATTCCCCCACCAGGCATCGTTCGTAATAACGGCGATCATCCGGGCACCCTTCCGGACGTAGCCCGTACAGTACTCGCCGTAGACGGATTCATAACAGACGGCACAGCCGACCGGCACATCGGAAAGCATCTCTCCGCCGCGGTAGGGGCGGAAATGAAGCACATCGATTTCTTTCTGTCCCGTACTCGTTGCACTGGGATGTCCCAGCCAATCGTTGACCGGACCGAGGACTTTCGGATAAGGGAGCATCTCGGTACCGATGACGAGTTTGGATTTATGGAAAAGATCGTACCGGCCGGTAGAATCTACGATCAGGGCGGAATTGTGGCTTTCGATCCAGACGCCGTCCCTGAGTTTCCAGGCGGTCGGGGACGGGCGGGCCTCCCCGAAAATATACTCGTGGGAGGAAGCACCGAACAGGATATTGGTCCATGGGCGAGCCCGGGTCAGGGACAGGAAACGGTTATAGGTCATTCCGTCCTGTACGGCACCGACGACCACATCGTTCGTTGATGTCTCCGGCGTCAGGACCAGGACGGGATCCTGCCCCTGATGCTCCGAAAGGGCAGATTCGATCTGGCCTGCCATCAGCGCCGTCTGCTGTTCCTGGGTCATGGACACGAACTTATGATATGGATCGAAATTCGGCTGGACCAGGACGACATCAAGGGGCTCACGACTCTCCCGGTAAGTATGCCATTTGACGGCAGACAATACCATGGGCCCGAAAAAAACCAGGATGGATGATATAAGGGCGGCCGCTCTCGCTTTGCCCCTCCACCGGGCGAAAGCTCCGTCGGAGAGAGCGGTCATCAACCCAAAAACAGCCAGATTCGACGCCCATACCCACAGGGATCCGCCAAGGCTCCCCAGGGTATCATACCACTGCGCAAGCCCTATGGTTCCGGCAAATGCATTGCCGAGGATGAGCCAGGGCCAGGAGATCTGGGCGACTGTCAGATAATACTTTTCCCATGCAATCCAGGCTGCGGCAAGGAAAATATAAGGCAGGACTCCCTTCATTCGACGCTTGGCCCAGCGGAAAAGGCCGAAAACCAATGACATCTGCAAGGCGTTGGCCAGAACGGCGAAAATACCGCCTCCGACAGTCGCATTACAGACCCAGAAGGTCGTACAGGCATTCCACAGGACAAAACAGGCATAGTGCCAGAACCAGAAGTGCCTCCGGCCGGAAAGAGAAGCCATCCGCTCCATGCAAAGGAGCGGGACAAAGGCGATCAACATCAGGGGGCCGGTATGGGGAACAAGGAACGGGACACTCGAGAAAAGGGTAAAGAGTGCCGTCAATATACAGAATATGGCAGTCTGTCGCTTCATAAAGACAAACTTACGCAAAAAATTCGTAACTTAGCGCAAATATTGATTTTTCTTATGGCCGCTGAAAAGAAATCCAAAGGACTTGCCGACAACTGGATCGTTCGGAATCTGGTCGCCGCAGCCGCTCTGATATTGGCCCTTATGATAGGGGCTTCGATCCTGCTGAATGTCATCACCCGCCACAACCGGACCGTCACAGTCCCTGATTTTACGAACATGAGTGTCGAAGAAGCCCGGAATGCCGCTTCAGAAGGTCACCTCCATGTCAAAGTCATCGACTCGGTCTTTGTCCGGAAGTTGGCAGCAGGAGTCGTTTACCGCCAGAGTCCCAAGGCCGGGGCTGAGGTTAAGCGAGGAAGAAGTATCTTCTTGACTATCAATTCTATCGTACCCAGGAAGACAACGATGCCGAACCTGGTCGGCTACTCTTTCCTGGAAGCGAGGGCTGAACTTAGCAACCGGGGGTTAAATCTTGGGAAACTGACCTATGTCAGCGATATAGCAACGAACAGCGTCCTGGAGCAGAAATACCGCGGCCGGAGCATCCGACCGGGCGAAAAGATCGTCAGCGGGTCGGATATCGACCTCGTTCTGGGGCTGAGCCGGGAAGACAGCAAGACCAAGGTTCCCAACGTCATCGGGATGAAATACATCCGCGCCATCGATGCGATTCATGACCGTTATCTCAACACCGGCCGCATGCATTTCGATCCTGAAATCAACAGCTACCGGGATTCCCTCAATGCGTTTGTCTACAAACAAGACGCTGCCGGTACATCGAAAACCCTCGGATCGCAGGTCAATCTGTATTTTACCCTCGACGAAGGGAAACTGCCGCAGAAATAATGACGGAATTCCTGAACGACTATCTCACGGAAGAACCGGATCTCCTGCCTGAAGAAGAAACCGAAGGCCAGGAAATGTTCGAGCATTTCCGCCTCGTCGCCGATAAGGGCCAGGCGCCGGTCCGGGTCGATAAATACCTCTCCACACACCTCGAGAGCACATCCCGGCACCGGGTCCAGCTCGCCATCAAAAACGGCTACGTCCTGATCAACGACAAGCCGGCCAAGGCCAATGCGATTATCCGTCCCTGTGATGTCATCCGTTTCGTCATGCCCTACCAGCGACGGGGCGTCGAAATCCTTCCTGAAAACATTCCGCTCGATATCGTCTATGAAGACGATGATGTCCTGGTTGTCAACAAACCAGCCGGGATGGTCGTCCACCCGGGGCATGGACACTTCTCCGGGACCCTCGTGAACGCATTGGCGTTCCACCTCGGCCTGTCCCAGGGACCGGATGCAGAAGACGAACGGATGGGAATTCTGGTCCACCGGATCGACAAGGATACGAGCGGACTGCTGCTTGTTGCCAAGAATCCTGAAGCGCAGATGAATCTCGCCGATCAGTTTTTCGTCCACTCGATCGACCGGCTCTATGTTGCCGTCGTATGGGGTAATATTACCGAAGATGAAGGGACGATTGAAGGGACGATCGGAAGGGACCCGAATGACCGGCTCAGGTTCCGCGTCTATGATGATCCGGAAAAAGGCAAACATGCCATAACCCACTGGCGCGTTCTCGAACGTTTCGGTTTCATCACCGTCGTCGAGTGCCGGCTGGAAACCGGAAGGACCCACCAGATCCGGGTCCATATGAGTTCAATCGGTCACCCTCTTTTCAACGACGAGCGCTACGGCGGATCAGAAATCCGAAGCGGAACGATTTATACAAAGTACAAACAATTCATACAGAATTGTTTCGATATCTGCCCAAGGCAGGCGCTTCATGCCAAAACACTCGGATTCGACCATCCGAAAACGGGAGAGCGAATTTTCTTCGACTCCCCCGTCCCCGATGATATGACTGCGCTTATTGAGAAATGGCGCCGCTATACTGAAAGCGGCATCTAACGCCTGCCGCCGCGGTATCCGCCGGGACCGCCCATGCCGGGTCCCATGCCTCCCATTCTGCCGTTACGGGCGTTTCCGAAGTTACCGAACCGCCACGTTAGGGACAGGATAACATACCGACCGAGCGTATTGTTCCAGGTCTCCTGGTGGTAGTTGTCGGTATCGGAAACCGAAAGATTCTTGGTTTGGTTCAGGATGTCGTACCCGCGGAGCGCAAGGGTAAACTGCTTCTTGAAAAGAAGTTTGCTGATCTCGGCATTGAGGATATGCTCGGGGCTGAGCTGGGTCGTATAGCCATTATACCAGTTATAGCTGTAATCCGCCTTCATAACGAATCCGGTCTCACCAACAGTCCAGTTGAATGTGCTCTGGAACTGGTTGTTCCATGTCGCATTGTCGTTGGTATTGTCGCTCACGACGGTATACCAGGGCTTCGAAACCCGCGTACGACCGCTCGCTGTAATCTCGAGATTGTCACTCCGGTAGGTAAGCCGCAGACGTTCCATAGAACTAAGCGTCCGGGTCTTGTTATGGATAAAGTCATTCCGGGAACGGATATCGCTGAAGGCCGCGACGAAATCATCATACTTGACGGTCCCATCCTCATTGTAATAGGCGTCCATGTTGAAATCCGTTCCTTTCCCGACAAAGTTGTTCGTCTCGGAATAGGAATTCCGGGTCATGAATGAGAGTGAGAAATTGGACTTGGCGATCGGAGCATTCAGGAACAACCGCAAGCTGGCATTATACCGGTTGTCTCCGTTGACCGGCATTGCATATGTCACGCCGCTCTTGTCCGTCCAGGTCGCATTGACGATCGGGCTCTCGACCATTCCTCCCTCAAGGGTTCCCCGGAGGGTGAAGAAGGTCTGCCGGTTGGAATAATTGAATTCCGTCCGCAGGTCATGGTTGAAATACGGAGTCAGCGACGGATTACCGAAACTGAGGTTCAGAGGGTTGGAGTTGTCAAGGGTCGCCATGAGTTGATTGGTCGACGGCTGGCTGGAACGTCCCATATAGAAGAGACGGAATTCCGTATTGTCATTGATGTCGTGGAAAACCATCGCACGGGGCGCCCAGTTTACGACTTTATTGTCGTAAGTCCTCTCCGTACTGCCCTCGGTGGTCGTGTTGTGGGTCGTCGTCGGGTTGACGGAAACGCCGGCTTGTGCACGGGTTTTCCCATGCTGGTAAGCCAGGTTCACTCCAGCGCTGTGTGAATGGGAGAGATTGACGATATGATTTGTATAGGCAAGGTTGACCGTCTCCCCTTTCGTAGGATCATAGACATGGCTGCTCTCGTTGAAGGTCGAGGGGACGAAACCATCCCAGGTCGTTTTCTCAGACGTATTCTTGCGCCAGGAATAAGAGTAGTTTCCTTCGAGATAGAAATCGTTCCCAAGGGGCTCCGTATAGACAAGACGGGAGGAAATAGACCGGTTTCTGGAATTCTGATCGTAGCGTTGGTTGATAATGGTTGAATTCCTTATGGCATCCCCGGAAAAGACATCCGTAAGAGACTGGTTGTATCCGTCAATGTCGTTATTGCTGTAGTTCCAATTCGTCATGATAGAGACGGTCCGTCCCGGAAGACCGAGCCGCTGACGGAAAAGGGCAAAACCACGCGTCGTGATATTCCGATTGTCTCCGCTTGTGGAAGAAAAGCCCTCGTTGAGGGGGCTAGTGATGCCTCCGTCCCTAGATTCGGTTGAAAATTTTTGGAATTCAAGGAAAGAACCTTTCCCGAAATCGATTTGCGGCTGGATGAGGATCGACGTATTCTCGGAGAATTTGTGATCGAGACGGAATCCGAGACGATGGCCGTCGGATGCCGTATGGTTGGATCCGCTGGTATTATAGATCAGGGTCGGGGCATTCTCACGGTAAGTTTCCTTATAGCTCTCTTCAAGGACGTCGCGGTTCGTGTTGTTGTAGAGATAGTTCCCTCCGAAATCCATCTTCCCGTCAAAGAGGGTCCATGCTCCGTTGATACCCCCCATATAAGAAGTCGTGATCCCATTGCCGCCTCCCCAGCCGCCTTGGCCCCGGCCCATGCCGCCGCCACCGCCCCGCATGGACTGCATCATGCTGCCGGAAAGGTCATTGAAACCACGGTTGTTGGTATTGTTGGCATTCAGGATAAGGCTGAGCTGGGACTTGTCCGTAAACTTGGCTACCATGGCGGCGCCCTGATAGCGGTAGTCATTCAGCCCGTTTGCATCATTCGGGACATCGTGACCGCCGCCGGCCATGACATTGCCGAATACGCCGTTCATCATGCCTCTCTTAACGGTAAGGTCGATAACATACTCTTCATTTCCGTCGTCAATACCCGTAAACTCTGCCTGCTCGGATTTTTTCTTGACGACCTTGACTTTATCGACAATCTTAGCCGGAAGATTCTTGGAGGCAAGCTGGGGGTCATCGAGGAAGAAAGTCTTTCCGTCAATCGTAATTTTGGAAATCGTTTCGCCGTTGGACGTAATCGTACCGTCTTCAGAGACTTCTACGCCCGGCAGTTTCTTCAGCAACTCTTCGAGAGCGTCATTATCCGTCGTCTTGAAGGAAGACGCATTATATTCGACCGTATCTTTCTTGATGACGATCGGATTACCGACGGCGGATACCTGTGCAGCATCGAGAACCTCTTGATCCGTATCCATCTTGAAAGCACCCAGGTCCAGGTTTTTATCTTCGACTTTTATCGTCTGGGTAAAGGGTTTATACCCCATCAATTCCGCTTTGACTTCGTACGTTCCGGGCCGGACACGCTCGATTTTTCCGGCACCTTTGCTGTCGGTAAGGACATACTTCGTAGCTTTGGTAGCGCCGTCCGGAGTCAGGGAAACGGTCGCAAAAGCGACAGCTTCGCCGGTTTTGGCATCCTCGAGACGGACTGAAACGGAATAAGACTGAGCTGCCGCAGAAAAGGCGAACAAGACGGCTGTCAGAACAGAAGCAATAATCTTTCTCATCAAATCAAAATAACTGTTACGCTCCTTTAGACGCCGTCAAAAAGCCAAGGTTTAACGCCAGGAAGCTATTTTTTCAATCTTTCAGGGTGCTCACGGATGAATTTCTCCCAGCCTCCGCCACCCTTGGCGGCAGCCAGGGGGTTAGCAGTCTGGAAATGATGGCAAAGGGCGATTGCGAGCGCATCCGTCGCATCCAGATGCTCCGCCTGGAGTTTTACCCCAAGCGTTTTTTCCAGCATAAGCTGGACCTGTTCCTTGGATGCGGCTCCATTGCCGACAATTGCCTCCTTAGCCTTTCTCGGAGCATACTCTGTAACGCTTGTAATCCCGCTCTCCAGACAGGCAATCATGGCCGCCCCCTGCGCACGTCCGAGTTTCAGCACGACCTGCGCATTCTTTCCGTAAAAAGGAGATTCTATGGCCAGTTCATCCGGATGGTATGACTTGCATACCTGCGTGATACAATCATATATCGCCTGTAACTTGACATAGGCATCCTTCTCTTTCCGGAGATCGAGGACGCCCATATCCACGTATTCCGGTTTCCGGCCGACAATACGCAGGACCCCGAAGCCAAGCAGATTGGTTCCGGGGTCGATGCCCAATATGATTCTATCTTTAGTCAATCCTGTCAAAGCCGGTATACGGACGGAGAACTTCGGGGATCTCGATATACCCGTCCTTCTGGTTGTCCTCAAGCAGGGCGGCCACGACTCTCGGGAGAGCGAGCGAACTGCCGTTCAGGGTATGGCAAAGCTGGGTCTTCCCGTTCTCATCCTTATAACGGAGATGGAGCCGGTTGGCCTGGAAACTCTCGAAATTTGATACGGAACTGATCTCCAGCCAGCGTCCCTGTGCAGCAGACCAAAGCTCGAAATCATAGGTAATAGCAGAGGTAAAACTGAGATCACCGCCGCACAGACGAAGGATCCGGTAGCGGAGTCCGAGTTCATTGACAAGTCCCTCGACATGAGAGACCATCTCGTCCAAAGCAGCATAACTGTCCTCCGGACGCTCGACACGGACGATCTCGACTTTGTCGAACTGATGGAGCCGGTTCAGGCCGCGGACGTCTTTTCCATAAGAGCCGGCCTCCCTGCGGAAGCAGGGCGTATAAGCAGTCAGTTTCTGAGGGAACTGGTTATTCTGGAGGATAACATCCCGGAAAATATTGGTAACCGGGACCTCAGCCGTCGGGACCATATAGAAATTATCCACGGTCGCGTGGTACATCTGACCTTCCTTGTCAGGAAGCTGACCGGTTCCGAAGCCGGACGCAGCATTGACCATGACAGGCGGTTCCACCTCTATATATCCGGCCGCCGTATTGCGGTCCAGGAAATAATTGATCAGGGCTCTCTGGAGACGGGCACCTTTTCCTTTATATACCGGGAAACCTGCCCCTGTAATCTTGACGCCGAGATCGAAATCAATGATATCATATTTCTTAGCCAGCTCCCAGTGCGGGAGAGCGCCTTCGGGGAGGACGGGATCATTGCCTCCCATCTTTACGACAAGATTGTCTTCTGATCCGTTCCCTTCGGGGACAAGGTCGCACGGCATATTGGGAAGCAGCACGAGGGCCGCATCAAGTTCTTTCTGGTTTTCCGCAGCCTGGTCAAGCAGCTCCGCTGAGCGGTTTTTCAGGGCGGCCACTTCATTCTTGGCCTGTTCGGCCTCTTCCCGCCTGCCTTCTTTCATCAGCTGGCCGATCTGCGCGGCGGCTTTTTTCTGCTGGGAAAGGAGCGCATCCGACTCGGTCTGCAGGGCTTTGCGGTTGTCATCGAGCGCGATGACTTTTTCAACGATTTCGCGGGCGTCAAAATGCTTGACAGCGAGCTTTTCAATGACATGTTCCGGATTCTCCCGGAGCGTCTTTAAAGTAAGCATATCGATGGAATTAAAGATTCAGGAAAAACAAAAGGAGGCTTTGCATTCTCACGAAGTGCAAGTCCTCCTTGTTCCATTTCGGTACCGGCCCTCCGGATTAGTTCTCAAACGGGACTACCGATACGAATGATTTGTCGTCTCTCTTGCGCGTGAACTTGACAGTTCCGTCAACAAGGGCATAGAGCGTATGGTCCTTGCCGATACCCACATTCCTACCAGGATTGTGGACGGTTCCTCTCTGGCGGACGAGGATATTTCCAGCCTTTACGGCTTCCTCTCCGAACTTCTTGATACCGAGACGCTTGCTCTGCGACTCACGACCGTTCTTAGAACTGGACTGACCTTTTTTATGTGCCATAATTCGTTCCTCCTGATAAAACTAAGCGATAGCATCGATGCGGATCTTGGAAAGCTTCTGGCGATGGCCGTTCAGCTTCTGGAATCCTTTACGACGGATTTTCTTGAAAACAAGTACTTTCTTTGCCTTGGCCTCGTCATCGAGGACGGTAGCCTTGACAACAGCACCCTCAACGTAAGGAGCACCGACCTTGACTGCACCCTCATTCTCAACGAGGAGCACCTTGTCGAATTCTACTTCAGCACCCTTGCCAGCCTTGAGTCGGTTGACAAAGATTTCCATTCCAGCTTCAACTTTAAACTGCTGGCTTGCAATGTCTACGATTGCGTACATTCTATAAAACTTATTAAAAGTTTCCGGCCGCAAGCGGTCGCCTCCCGGGCGGCTCTTGTCCATAGCTTGACGGTCATCTCAAAATTTGGACTGCAAAGTTAGGAATTTTTGATGAATGTGCAAATTATTCTGAAATAATTGCTTATTTTTGTAACATAAAAGTTATTACGGTATGGATTCTCCGTTCATATACGATAAATATGTCACCGGCAAGAACTTCATCGGCCGGAAAAACGATTGCCAGGTCATGGCGAACCTGATCTCTCAGGGAGAGCACATTGTTCTGTCTTCTCCCCCAAAGACCGGGAAGAAATCCCTGATCCAACAGACGCTGTTCAATATGCGGATGAGCGGGAACAATTTCCGCATCGGCCAGTTCAGCGCCCTGAATGTACGGACGACGGAAGATTTCATCATCCGGTTCGGGTCTGCCGTCCTGCGGATGTGCGCATCGACCCCCGCTGAATTCAGCGCCTTGATCGGAAAGCACCTGGAACGCACGCACATGGTTTTCGACCCAAAGCGTTTCTCCGAGAACGATGAGGTTATCTCGCTCAATTGGGAAGCGGATGACGAGGATATCAAGGCGATCGTAGACCTTCCTTACCGCATCGCCATGGAAAGGGGAACGCGCCATCTGATGATCATCGAAGAGTTCCAGAACCTCTCCTTCATCGGCGACGGATACCACTTTTTCCGCCTCATGGAAGAAGTAATGAGAAACCGGAAAGAGGCCGGCCAGACCCTTTTCTCCTTTATTTTTATGGGATCCATGGTCAATGCGATGAAGGAGATATTCTTCACCCACCGGCATTTCTACAGGGTGACGGAACAGTTCCGGATGCAGGATCCCGACGAACGTGAAATTACCGACCACGTCACCAAAGGCTTTCTGACAAGCGGGAAAGTGATCGACAAGGAACTGCTCCTCGGAGTATGCCGTCTATTCAAGAACCACCTTTGGTATATCAACCATTTCGTCTCGATCTGCGACGCCAAATCCAAGGGATATATCATGGAGCCTGTCCTGATAGAGGCGCTGGGCTGCATCATGGCGATCCACCAGCCCCGGTTCATCGCGATGATGGACTCGCTGACGACCCATCAGGTCAACCTGCTTCATGCCGTCATCGACGGACATGTCCGATTCAGTTCCTCCGACGTGATCCGCAGATACAGCCTCAATTCATCGGCCAATGTCAAGCGCGTCAAGGATGCCTTGATGAAAAAAGAGATTCTCGCATTTGATGATAACGACGAGCCGGCCTTTCTGGATCCCCTTTTCGAATACTGGGTCCGGCACGATTATTTTGAGCAAAAGAACGTATAATGGCAAAGAAAAGAATAGCAGTGCTTACCGGCGCCGGAGTCAGTGCCGAGAGCGGATTTGCGACTTTCAGGGACACGGGAGGCCTCTGGGAGCAGTATAATGTCAATGATGTCGCATCGATTGAAGGATGGTACCGGAACAGGGAGCTCGTCCTGCGGTTTTACAATGACCGGAGACGGCAGCTGAGAGATGCCCGTCCCAATGCAGCCCACCTCGCGATTGCCGGCCTCGAAAAGGATTACCGGGTCGATGTCATTACCCAGAATGTTGACAATCTCCACGAAAAAGCGGGCAGCACACGGGTCCTCCATCTCCATGGGGAACTGACCAAAGTCCGTCCGGAGAACGGGCTGTACGACGATACATACCGGACGGACGAAGTCATCGATGTCGGGTTCGAAGATGTCAATCTGGGAGACCTGGCCCCGAACGGGCAGCAGCTCCGGCCCCATATCGTTTTCTTCGGCGAAGCCGTGCCGAATATAGAAAAAGCGATTGACCTCGTTTCCGCCGCCGATATCCTTCTGATCGTAGGAACTTCCCTCCAGGTCTACCCGGCTGCCGGACTCTACCGCTACGCCCGTTTCGATACCCCTATTTATATTATAGACCCCCAGGATGTTCCGGTCCATGACAAGAGGATCACCCATATCCGGGAGGTCGCAACGAAAGGGATGGAGACCTTCCTGAAAATGCTCGAAAAATGAAAAGAGTCCTGACTCTCATCCTGCTCATTCTCTCCTCGGCAGTCGTCCGCGCCCAGATGATGCCAGACTCGACCGTTCAGACTGTCGCCTACTGGTTTATCGGGGACAAATACTCCTACCAGCTTGAAGAAAGCAAGGTGAATGTGATGAATGATACCGATACGGTTCTTGTTGAAAAATCCGCCCAGATACTGACATTCGAAGTCATCGATTCAACGGCGGCCGGATACCGCATCCGGGTTACCTCTCTTGACGACCAGCATAGCGATTACGGCAGGATGGAACTGAACCGGAAGCTGGAAAAGCTGATGGGAGACATTCCCGTCGAATTCGAAACGGACCCTAACGGTACATTTCTCCAGATTTCTCCGGTCACATTCACCCAGAAAGAAAAGGACAAAATCCTCGATGTCGCCCTGGATCATTATAAGAAAGAAAAGAATCTTTCGAATAAAGAATTGAAGGAACTGCGGGGATTAGTCTCTGCCCTCTTGACCCCGGAATATCTCACCAACGCGACACTTAACCTGATCTCCCCTCTCCTGTTCTTTCACGGCACCCGCCTTGAGATTGACAAGCATTATCCTTTCGATACCGAAATTCAGCCCTTGTCGGCAGTCTCGGACAAAATGCTCGAAATGAAAGGGGAATTCTGGGCCGACGGGGAATGGACGGATGAAAAGAGCGTTATCCTTCACTGTATCCAGTCCATCGATGAAGAGCAACTGAAGCCTTTCATCGCAAGCGTTATCTCCACATTTTCCAAGGATGCCGGCTGGATCGATGAGGCCACAAACGGGCTGCAGATGCGACTGTGCGACCTCATCACAGAAGAAGTCCATCTTCCGACGGGATGGCCCATTTACTATGCCTACGACCGCCACATCATCGTCACGGATGGGGAAAAGACCCAGGAGCAGATTATCTCCCGTTCTTTCCTGATTCTTGATACAGATTAAAAAGATTTGGAATTCCAGAAATAATTCCTACCTTTGCAGTCCCAAAGAAAAAGGAGGTGTAAAAGCATGATTATCGTACAGATCAAGGACGGCGACAATATTGAAAGAGCATTGAAGAAATTCAAGAGGAAATTCGAGAAGACCGGTACCATCCGCGAGCTCCGTTCCCGCAAGAACTTCGAGAAGCCGTCTGTCAAGAAGAGAATCGCCAAGCAGAAAGCGATCTATGTACAGCATCTCCAGCTTTTGGACGAGCAGTAATACAGGATGTCAGGATTTTTCCTGACATTTTTTTTATCTTTGCACCACAATGAACAGCCAGGAGTATATTGAGTTATCCATACGGATCGATCCCTTCAGTGAGGAACTCGCAGAGATTCTCACGTCCGAAATCGCGGAACTTCCTTTCGAGGCCTTCTCTTCCGAAGCGCCGTATCTGAAGTGCTATATCCAGAAAGATCTCTACAAAGCCCAGGATGTCAAGGTCGTTCTCTCCGGAATGACCGGTCTCGGCGCAGCCATTTCCTGGGAAGCAAACCTTATCCAGGGCCGGAACTGGAACCGGGAATGGGAATCGGAGTTCTCCCCCATCGTCGTCGACGGCACCGTCACGATCAAGGCGCCTTTCAACAAAGACGTACCCAGAACCCGTTTCAACATCTGGATCGAACCGGAAATGGCCTTCGGGACGGGATCGCATCACACGACCTTCATGATGATGCAGCAGATGCTCGCACTGGAAAACGACATCCGGGACCATGTCGTTCTCGATATGGGATGCGGAACCGCCATTCTCGGGATCCTGGCGGCCAAGATGCGCGCATCAAAGGTCTATGCCATTGATATTGATGCCGTGGCGGCCCGCTCGGCCTGGGGCAATGCAAGATGGAACCGGGTCGGGAGCCGCATCAGGACCCTATGCGGGGATGCCTCCCTCCTGCAGATGGGTTCGTATGACATTATCCTCGCCAATATCCACAGGAACATCATCATCGAAGATCTGCCGACATACGTCCGGTCTCTTCGGAAAGGTGGCCGGATTCTCTTGAGCGGTTTTTTCGAAACAGATATACCGGCGGTTCTCGATGCCGCTGCTCCGCTGGGGCTGAGCCCGTTCCGGACACTGACCCGGGAAGGATGGGCTTGTGTCGGGATGGAGAAGGTTGGCGAATCCGAAAAAAACAACTAACTTTGCCGTCACATAGCAATGCGGGCGTGTTGAAATTGGTAGACAAGCAAGACTTAGGATCTTGTGCCTCGCGCGTGTGGGTTCGAGTCCCACCGCCCGCACAAGGGGACAACTTCAGAAGAAGTTGCCCTTTTTTCGTTTTCATAAGTTACTGAATATCTGTCCGATACATCGAAGATTTTATTCTTCGGAACGGTCTGTCATTTCATATTCGAGGACACCGCCTCCGGTGACCTGGTCGTAGGTAATGGCATGAAGCCCGATGTCTTCACCGTTCAGCCGGATGGATTTAACGTACATTGCCTTGTCAGAAAGGCCATTGGCTTTGATCTGAAGGGTTTTCCCGCCGGGCAGGTGAAGGGTGGCACCCTTCAGCTGAGGGGCTCCGAAGATGTATTCTCCCGAAACCGGACACACGGGGTAGAAGCCGAGAGCCGAGAACATGTACCAGGAGGACATCTGTCCGCAGTCATCATTGCCGCAGAGACCGTCCCGCTGCGGGATATAAAACTCGTCAAAGATCTTCCGCACAATCTTGGCCGTACGGTCCGGACGTCCCGCATAATTATACAGATAGGCCACATGATGGCTGGGCTCGTTGCCGTGAGCATAAATACCGACCATTCCGGTGACATCCGCGACCTGTTCGTGACCGGGAAGCTTCCCGGGATCAGAGAAGAACAGGGTATCCAGTTTCGTAACGAAAGCTTCGTCGGATCCGAAGGCCTCCAGAAGATCCTCGGGCTTGTGCTGGACATGCCAAGTCCACTGCCATGCGTTTCCTTCGGTATAGTCCCTGCGGCGGGTTACGGGATCACTGATGAGGGCGTAAGGGTCGAATCCCTCTATCCAGCTTCCGTCCACCCCTCTGGGCCGTACAAAGCCGGTCTGGGGATCAAAGACATTCTTCCAATTATCGGCACGCTTGGTGAAGCGTTCGTAATCCTCCGTCTTGCCCAAGGCCTTCGCCATCTGTGCGACGCACCAGTCATCATAGCAGGCCTCCATCAGCCGGGAAACAGACTCTTTGGAACTGCCGTTCCACGGGAAATAGCCGTATTTCTCGTAAACATCCCAGTCGGACTTTTTGTGCGGCTTGGTCATGGAGCGCTTGATGGCCTGGTAGGCATACTCCGGATCAAAAGACCTGTCCCCCTTGAGGTACGCGTCCACAATCACATCCACAGCGTGGTTCCCGATCATGCTCCACGTTTCGCACTGGCCGTATTCATTGGTGACCAGCAGACCGGTCTGAGTGTATTTTTCCAGAAGCGACTGTACCAGGGCGCTGTTGATCTCGGGATAAAGCAGTTCCAGGAAAGGATGCTCGGCCCTGTAGGTGTCCCACAGGGAGAAATTCGTGTACATGTCGCCTCTGTCACTGACGTGGACCTTATGGTCCCATCCCCGGTAGGCTCCGTCCACATCCGTAATCTTGTTCGGCATGATGAGCGCGTGGTACAAGGACGTGTAGAAAGCCTTCAGGTCCCGCTGGTTCAGCGGATCGATGTCGATCCTGGAGAGGTATCCGTTCCATACCTTTTCCGCATCCCGCCGCACCTTGCCAAAGTTCCATCCGGGGATTTCCGCTTCGCGGTTCTTCCGCGCGCCCTCGCAGCTGACCGTCGAGATGCCCACCTTCACGAGGACCTTTTCGGCGCGTTTCGTCTTGAAACGGACAATCGCCTTGGTCACCGTTCCTTCCACATCTGCGCCGGCACCGGTGACTCCGTCCCGGAACGTCTCCACCTTCTCGAAGGGCTTGGAGAAAGTGGCGCTGAAGTAGTACACATGGTCGCGGATAAAGCCCTTGGAGCGGCGCATCCCTTCGAGGGTCCTGTCATCCACGATCTTGATGAAACTGGCCGTGGTGGCGTCACATGTCCCGTACTCAAGGTCGACCATGACGCCGGACGCGTCGCTTTTGGGGAAGATATATTTATGGAAGCCCGCCCGGGTCGTGGCGGTCAGTTCCACATCCACTTCGTAGTCGTCCAGGTGGACTTTGTAGAAGCCCGGATGGGCCTCTTCGCTATCATGGGAGAAATGCGATCCGTACGTTTCCCCGCCGATGTAGGTGAAAGGCACGTCCCCTGTTACCGGCATGAAAAGGATGTCTCCCATATCGGGGCAGCCTGTGCCGCTGAGGTGGGTATGTGCAAAACCAACCAGGGAATCGGACTTGTCGTTGTAGCCCGAGCAGAAATCCCACTGCCTCGTACGAGTGTCGATGAGGTTGTTGGGGCCCACCTGGACCATGCCGAACGGCAGCATGGCCGACGGGTGCGTATGCCCCACATAGGCTGTTCCGACGAAAGGATCGACATAGTTTGCCGGCGGCATCTTCCCGACGCACGAGAAGAAAAACATCATGAAAGTCAAGAGAGAAAGCGCCGCCAAGGCGAGATGATTGTTACGAAGCATGATGGAACAGTGTTTTGTGTTATATAGGCGGATTCCCGGAAGGAAGTGCAGTGACTTCTGCAATCAAAATTATACATTTTCTTTAAAAAAACCAAAAGGGGGGCCTATTGGCATCTGCGAAACTGAATCGTAACAGGATTGTCATTTCAAAGTAATAATCTGAAATTATATTTGCATTGCAATCAGTTTATTTCATTATATGAAAAAGGCCCTGATACTTTGCGCTATTCTCAGTATATCCGCATTCTATTCCTGTCGTTATGAAGTGAAAACGGCACCGGATGCCGTAATGAAATGTTTCGATAGCCGGTTCCCGGATGCGACCCGCATTGAGTGGGAACGGGACATGGGACAATTCAAGGCAAGTTTCAACATCAATGATCAAGAAAAAGAAGCTTGGTTCGAAAAAGAAGGAGATTGGGTTCGGACCAAGACCGATATCAGTCTTTCGGAGGTTCCGGAAGCCGTTCTGGAGACAGCCCGGAACTATAAGGACGGAGAATGGAAAATCGAAAACATTGACTATTTCGAACAAGCTTCCGGCGTCTCCCGCTACTATCGGGTCGAGTATGACCGGGAGAATTCAGAAAAGGAGCGTATCGTCAGGATCATTCCTGAAGGAAGTATCATTACAGATTACAGATAATCTGATTGAAAAGGCAGGGAAAAAAGGTCCGGGACTCACGTTCCGGACCTTTTCCTTGAGCCACTCAGGAGGCTCGAACTCCCGACCTGCGCGTTACGAATGCGCTGCTCTACCGACTGAGCTAAAGTGGCGAAACCGATTTCTTGGAATCGGGATTGCAAATATAAACAGTTTTCCGGAAACCGCAAAAAAATATTGAAAAAACAGGAAGACCGGATCAGATTGCTCCACTTCCGATCAGTTCATCTCCGTCATACCAGACGGCGAACTGTCCTGGGGTAATCCCCCGCTGCGCCTTGTCGAAAATGATATACAGTCCGTTTTCGCGTCTTACCAGAGTCGCTCCCTGAAGCGGCTGGCGGTAGCGGATCCGGACCCGATAACGGCGGATTTCCCCGATTCCCATCTCCAGATCTTTCCGGAGGAAACGGATCTCGTCCGGCGACACCCGCAGGCAACTGCGGGAAAGCCCCTTATGGGCATGTCCCTCCCCGACATAGATCATATTGCGGTCGAGATCGGTCGAGATGACGAATATGGATTCCTTGTGGCCGCCTATATTGAGTCCCTTCCGCTGCCCGATCGTATAGAACTGTGCCCCTTCATGGACCCCGACGATCTTTCCAAAGGGGTTTTCCTTGAAACGCGTCTTACGGAGATGCTTCTTTCCGCTCCGGTACGTCTCCGTTTCGAAAGAGATATCATAGGGGACGGGCTCGGAGAGACGAAGGAGGTCTCCGTCGGAGAGGGACGCGATTTTCCCGAGATCATATGGACTCTCTCCAAGAGGGTCTCCATCGGATGTAAGAATCTTTGTTTCAGGGGCATAGGGAGCAATCAGGCAGGGTTCGACTCCCGGTTTCGCCAAGTGATGCAGCGTCTCTGTCATATAGCGATACTGCGCATTCGAAGCGTAATAGGCGTCATAAACTTCCACGACATTTCCCTCGACACTGCGGAGTTTCTGTTTCAGGAAAGTCGGAAGATCCACCTTCCCGACAAAACAGATACCCTGGGAATCCTTCTTGTCGGCGGAGGGCAGGTCTGCCTCTTTGGCGAGGGAACGCACCTCCGGCTTGGTCAGGTCGCCGATCGGGAAAAGAGCCTTGGAGAGCTGCTCCTGGGTCAGCTGGCATAGGAAATAGGACTGGTCCTTATTCGGATCCGCCCCTTCCAGAAGCCGGTATACAGGCTTTCCATCCGCCCCCGAAAGGAACTCTTTCCGGCAGTAATGTCCTGTCGCGACATAATCCGCCCCGTATTTACGGGCGATTTCCATGAAAGCATCGAATTTGATCTCCCGATTGCAAAGGACATCCGGATTCGGTGTCCGGCCATGGGCATACTCATCGAACATGTAATCGACGACCCGCTGCCGGTACTGGGCGGAAAGATCCACGAAATAGAACGGGATTCCGATTTTCCGGGCGACCATTTCCGCGACGAAACGGTCCTCTTCCCATTCGCAGTCCCCATGGAGGGTCGCATCCGCATCGTGCCAGTTCTGCATGAACATCGCGAATACATCATACCCCTGCCGCTTCAGCAGAAGGGCTGCGACACTCGAATCCACGCCTCCGGAGAGGCCGATGCAAACTTTGATATGAGACTTGGACTCCACTTGCCCGATTTTTGCATGCAAATTTAATGTTTTTGCAAAATAATTCCTATATTGCAGCATCATGACCAATAGACATTTATCCATAGACTACATCGAATACGCTTCCCTTGAAGAGATGGAACCCGCTGACCGGGAACTGGTTCTCGCCGCGCTGGAAGCGAAGAAAGGATCTTACTCACCCTATTCCAAGTTCCAGGTCGGAGCCGCCCTCCGGCTCGAAGACGGGATGATCATCAAAGGGGCCAACCAGGAAAACATCGCCTACCCTTCCGGACTCTGTGCCGAGCGGACGGCCATGTTCTATGCCGGGGCGAACTATCCGGAGAAAGCGTTTGACACGCTGGCCGTTATTGCCAGTGACCACGGGGTCATCTGCGAAAGTCCGGCGACCCCCTGCGGGGCGTGCCGCCAGGTCATGGCCGAATACCAGAAAAAGTTCAAGCGTCCGCTCAAGATCATCCTGGCAGGATCGAAACGCATTTATAAGTTTTCAAAGACGGAAGATCTCCTGCCATTTATTTTTGACAGTTTGAAAGTATAGAATTTTGGTGGTCCGGAAAAAATGACTACCTTTGTGACGGGAAAGTCTTACACGACCAGCTCCCTCTGAATTCCCCCAGGGCCGGAAGGCAGCAAGGGTAGGAGGTCGTAGCGGTGCGATGTAATCAGCTTTCCCTTTTTTTATTAATATAGCCCTTATGCATCCTATTGCTATTTATACCCTTACATCCTCCCTGCACGACGAGGCTTCCGTAGCCGGAATAACCGACCGTTTTCTCGGCGAAATCTTTCCGGAAGGCGGATATGATTTCCGTGGAGAGGACTTTACCCTCTTCGGCGATCACCCGGTCGATCTGATTTTCGTCCGCACCGGAGGAACAGAAGGAATTTTCCGGGACCTGCTTCCCGGCCTTCTCGATGCCGGCATCAGAAGGTTCAACCTTCTCACCTCCGGAAAAAGCAATTCCCTCGCCGCATCGATGGAGATCTTATCTTATCTCCGGGGACAAGGTCTGGATGGCGAGATCATCCACGGCAAGCCGGAATCCGTGCGGAAACGGATAGGAAAAATCATGCAGGTTGAAGAAACGCTCGAGCGGCTTCGATCGACTTGCCTCGGCGTCATCGGACATCCCTCCGACTGGCTGATTGCAAGCGGAACCGATTATCAGAAGATCTATGAGAAATTGGGGATTTGGCTGGAAGATATCCCGATGGAGGAACTGCTCGAAGCCATCAAAGAGTCCCGCTGCCATGAAGAAATTCCGGAAGCGGCTGGCGGAAACCTGTCAGTCCGGGATGCTTTTCCAGGTGCCGTCAGAATCCATGAAGCCCTGAAGACCCTCATCGTGAAGCACAATCTCCAGGGCCTGACCCTCCGTTGTTTCGACCTGCTGGGAGCCGTCGGAAACACCGGCTGCCTGGCCCTCGCCCGTCTCAATGCCGATGGAATTCCCGCCGGCTGCGAGGGGGATATCCCGGCACTCCTGTCCATGACGATCGCCCGCGCGGCGACAGGGTCGTCCGGTTTCCAAGCCAATCCTTCCCGGATTGATACCGAAACCGGAGAGATGGTTCTCGCCCACTGCACGATTCCCCTGGACCTTGTATCCGATTATACATTCGACACCCATTTCGAATCCGGCATCGGTGTCGGTATCCGGGGACACTTTCCTGAAGGCCCGGTTACCCTGTTCAAGGTCTCCGGTGACCTGAACCGCTTCTTCATCGCGGAAGGAGAGCTCATCCGGAATCTCTCGGAGCCCGATCTCTGCCGCACGCAGATTGCCGTCCGGCTCGATCCGGCTGACGCTGAATACTTCCTCCATAACCCGATCGGGAACCACCATATCGTCCTTCCCGGCCACCACAAACAACTTTTGACTGCAATCTTGAATCGCATCTGAATAGTCCATGGCTGATATAATCCTCGGCATAGAATCGTCCTGCGACGATACCTCAGCTGCCGTCATCAAGGACGGCTGGCTGCTTTCCAACGTCATCGCCAGCCAGCAGGTCCACAAAGACTATGGCGGCGTCGTCCCGGAGCTTGCCTCCAGGGCACATGAACAGAATATCGTACCCGTTGTGAGCCAGGCTCTGGAGAAAGCCGGGATCCAGGCTTCCGACCTGACGGCGATCGCTTTTACCCGGGGACCGGGCCTGCTGGGATCCCTCCTGGTCGGAACGTCCTTCGCCAAAGCCCTCTCACTGTCGCTGGACATCCCGATGGTCATGGTCAATCACCTTCAGGGACATATCCTGGCCAATTTTATCCGTCAGCCTGACAAGCCGGTCCGGGAACCTTCATTCCCCTACCTCTGCCTGCTGGTTTCCGGAGGTAATTCCCAGATTGTCAAAGTCTCCGGACCGTTGGATTATGATATTCTCGGACAGACCATCGACGACGCCGTCGGCGAGGCATTCGACAAGTGTTCCAAAATGATGGGGCTCGGATATCCGGGAGGACCTGTCATCGACCGGCTCGCCAAAAGCGGTGATCCGGACCGGTTCCATTTTGCCAAACCGCATATCCCGAGACTGGATTACAGTTTCAGCGGAATCAAGACGTCCCTTCTGTATTTTGTCAGGGACCAGCTGAAGGAAGATCCTGATTTTATGGAGAAAAACAAAGAAGACATCTGCGCCAGTTTCCAGAAAACCCTGATCGATATCCTGATGGACAAACTCATCAAAGCATCGAAACAGACCGGGATCCGCGAAATTACAATCGGCGGCGGGGTCTCTGCGAACAGCGGACTCCGTAACCGGATCGAAGCGGAAGGGAAAAAGCGGGGATGGAACACCTACCTCCCTGAATTCAAGTTTACCACCGACAATGCTGCGATGATCGCCATCGCCGGATGGTTCCACTACCTTGCCGGCGAAAGGACTCCGCTCGATATCGCACCCGTCTCCCGGATGGCCGATTTTTAGAAAAATGAAAGAATTCGAAATCACGAAAAAGCTCGGGAAAGAGCTGACGGAGGGAGAACTCCGCGAAGCAGCCGCCAAAGCGCTCGGAGTCCGCCCCGAAAAGGTAGGACAGGTACGCGTCGTCCGGCGTTCCATCGATGCCCGCCAGGATATTCTATACCGGTACCGTATCCGTGCGACCCGGGAGGGAGAGGCGTTGGAGACCTATCCCATGCCGGTCTACAAAGATGTCCGGGAAGGGAAACCCGTCCTGATTATCGGAGCCGGACCGGCCGGTATGTTCGCCGCCCTGAAACTGCTGACTCTCGGGCTGAAGCCGGTTATCCTTGAGAGGGGGAAGGATGTCCACCGCCGGAAAACCGACATGGCGAAACTCTCCACCACCGGAGCTGTCGATCCGGATTCGAATTACTGTTTCGGCGAAGGAGGAGCCGGAGCCTTCTCGGACGGAAAACTATTTACCCGTTCCTCAAAGCGGGGCGATATCTTCGAAGTCCTCCACCAACTGGTCTTTTTCGGGGCCGATCCTTCGATCCTGACAGACGCCCATCCCCACATCGGTACGGACCGCCTTCCGACTGTCGTAGAGAATATCCGGACCTGTATCACCGAACATGGCGGAGCCTATCATTTCGACTCCCGCGTAACCGATATCACCCCCTGCCGGGAAGGGTTCCGCATCACGGCGGTCCATCCGGAATCCGGCGGAGAAACAGTCTACGAGGCATCCAAGGTCATCGTCGCCGCCGGTCACTCCGCACGGGACATCTACGAGATGTTCGCCCGGAAAGGATGGTCTCTCGAGGCCAAGGGATTTGCGCTCGGGGTCCGCGTGGAACACCCCCAGTGGCTGATCAACCAAATCCGCTACCACGGAAAGTACCAACCGTTCATGCCGACAGCGGAATATTCTTTCGTCCAGCAGGTCGACGGCCGGGGCGTTTTCTCATTCTGTATGTGCCCGGGAGGTATCCTCGTCCCTTCCTCCACGGAAACGGGGACGGTCGTACTCAACGGGATGTCCAACTCCCAACGGAATTCAAAATGGGCCAATGCCGGTGTCGTTGTCCAAATCGAACCGGGCGACGAGCCGGAAGAATACCGCAAAGCCGGCGCGTTCTCTTTGATGAATTTCCAGCGTGATATTGAACGGAGCATGTATACCTGGTGTAACGGGAAGGGAGAGGGTCATCCGCTCCGCGCACCGGCCCAGCGGATGAAGGACTTCTGCCGTGGGATCCTCTCTGAGACCCTTCCGAAGACGTCCTACCACCCCGGCGCCGTTTCCGCCCCGCTCCATGAACTGTTGCCCCAGAACGTAGCCACAAGGCTTCGGAAGGCATTCCCGCAGGTGGACCGGCAGATGCACGGGTATTATACGAACGACGCCCTGCTTCTCGGAGTCGAGTCTCGGACGTCCTCCCCTGTCCGTATGCCGCGGAACGCAGAAACACTGGAACACGTCGACGTCCCGGGACTCTATCCTTGCGGAGAAGGGGCCGGATATGCCGGAGGAATCGTTTCTTCCGCCCTGGACGGCATCAATTGCGCCGAAAAAATCGCCTCGGTCACTTTGTGACCGCAATAAGAACGGAGTCCGACAGATTTTTACTATCTTTGTAGATTGATGAGAAAGGCTCTGAAAATAACGGTCCGGATTCTGGCGGCAGTACTCCTGCTGCTCCTTCTGCTGGCGTTCGCCATCCAGTTTCCTCCCGTCCAGACCTTCCTCACCCATAAAACGTTAGCGGCGCTGGAGGACAAGTTAGGCGGCGAGATTTCCGTCGGGAGCGTGGAAATCAAACCGGTCAGCGCCGTCATTCTCAAAGACGTCCTCATCACAGACAAGGAACCGACCCTCGATACGGCCGGGACTTCCCTTCCGGTCGTAGACACCTTTGTCCGGGCAGGATATATCGCCGCGACCCTTTCCGTAAAGTCTTTGTTCTCAGGAGGCGGAATCCATATCAAACGGGCCGTCATCAAAGATGCGGAATTCAATCTGGCCTTGCAGAAGGATTCGCTCGGAGAGTCCGTTTCAAACCTCGCAAGGGTTTTCCGCCTTAAAAACACCCACGAAGTCCCCCACGACACCGGCAATCTGTTCCATGTCGACCGGTTCGATATCGAGAACTTTACATTCCGGATGTATAACTACCCGATGGCCAGGGAATACAAAGAAACCGGAAGGGAGATCCCGAAAGATGCGATTGACTGGAATGACTTGGAGATCACGGCCGATCTGAAGGGAAAGGATCTCCGGTTTTCGCACAGTATCATGTCCGGCGATGCCGAGCGGATCCGGATCCGCGAGAAGAGCGGGTATACGGCCGAACTGTCCGGTCAGGCCAGGGTCGGAGTCGGAGAGACGATTGTACGCGGCCTGCATCTCAGGGACAGTTTTTCGGATCTCGATCTCAACCGGCTGCAACTCAGCTACAAAGACATCAGCGCTTTTTCCAATTTCATGGACGAGGTCCGGATCCGGGGCGAGATCCGTCCTTCTCTGCTCGATATGCGTTCGATCCGTTACTTCGCACCAGCTCTCGCCGGAAATACTTTCCG
The DNA here is from genome assembly GCA_902789395.1 of uncultured Bacteroidia bacterium. GTDB lineage: Bacteria > Bacteroidota > Bacteroidia > Bacteroidales > UBA932 > Cryptobacteroides. Next base: position 235,341 of record CADANY010000001.1, read on the forward strand.
TGCCGATATCCAGGGCAGTATCGACGGCCCCGTCAGCGATCTTCAGATCGGACGTCTGTCTTTCCGGGATCCCTCCAGCGGAGTCGCCGGCAACCTGGCCGGACGCGTGACGGGACTTCCTGACTTAGCGGGCGTAAAGACGGAATTCGATGTCCGGAATTTATCTTTCTCGACGGACGGGCTCGGGAAACTGATCCGGGAATGGGCTCCGGGTGTCAAGATGGACCTTAGCAAGGTCGCACCTGGGAAGACCCTGACTTTCAACGGGAAAGGAAAGGGTCCCGTCAACCATCTCCACCTTAGCGGAACCCTCGGTGCCCCGTCGGTCGGCGAAGCGGTCGCCGACCTTGACATCAGCCATCTTATCGACGCTTCGAAAGACCTCTCAGTCAAGGGGAATCTGAAGACGAAAGACCTTGACATCGGAACGATCATAGGGACTGACGCGGTCCGGCAGATATCCCTCGACACCCGGCTTGGCGCCACGCTGGCAAAATCAGGACCCGAAGTCGTCATCGATTCTCTCAGAGTATCCCGTCTGAACGCACTCGGATATGATTATTCGGACATCTGGGCGACGGGGACCTACTCGAATGAAGCCTTCGACGGACGGATTGTCTGCCACGACAAGAACCTCAATTTCATTCTCCAGGGACTTTTCAATCTGTCGAACTCTACCAAGAATGCCGCCTACCAGTTCTACGCCAACGTCGGTTACGCCGACCTCAATGCCCTCAACATTGACAAGCGCGGAAAGTCCAAGGTCTCGTTCCGGACCAAGGCGGATTTCATCTATGTCAATAAAGAAGATATCCTCGGCGATATCAATGTTGCGGACCTTGTGCTGGAAAATGATGAAGGCCGCCATAATATCGGAAATATATCCATTCTTTCGCATTCCAATGACGAAGTCCACCGGATGCGGCTCAATTCCTCCTTCGCGGACGGAACTTACCTGAGTTCCCGGTCCATCTTCAAGATGGCGAGGGATATCCGGAACCTGACGCTGGACAAGGAACTGCCGGCCCTCTCCGGCAATGCAGCCCCGGCATGGGACGGGACGACGTACGACCTCTCACTCAATTTCCACGATTCCAGGGACCTCCTCTCCTTTGCCCTTCCAGGGCTTTATATCGCTGACAGTACGGCCATCCGGATGAAGATTTCTCCCGACGGTGTCCTTAAAGGGAATGTCCGATCCGGCCGCATTGCTTTCGGCAACCAGTATGTAAAGGGACTCAACCTCAATCTCGACAATAGCGGGAACGGATTGGTCGGCAACTTTACGAGCCCCGAGATCAATGTAGCCGGCATCCAGTTCCGCGACAACAGCGGTTCCCTTTTCGCCGAAGACAACCGCGTCGGGATCAGCTACAATTACCGGAATGGCGAAGATGACGGCGGTTCCGTCTACCTCAACGGTGATTTTTCTCGCGATGAAGACGGCTCACTCGCCTTGACGGCCCGTGCCTTGCCCTCCCAGATCCGATACGACGGGAAGACTTGGGAAATCAATTCCGAAGACATCCGCCTGCAGGATAAGAAATGGGACATCCGCCAGCTCCGTGCTTTCTGCGATGACCAGACCCTCCTTGTCGACGGCGGATTCTCACCCGAAAGTGCAGATACACTGACCGTCAGGATGGAAAGATTCGATCTCGGTATCGCCAATTCCCTGATTCCCATGCAGATGGACATCCATGGAAGGGCGACCGGAAAAGCATTTCTCATCTCTCCTTCCAAGCCACAGCCCGGCATGCTGGTCAATCTGATCTGCGATTCAACCGCCATCGCCGGCCATCCGGCCGGGCAGATCCGGCTGGAAAGCGCCTGGAATGACGAAGCCAAGCGTTTCGACATTCTCGCGAAAAACGAACTTGACGGAAAGACCAATTTCGATATCGGCGGTTTCTTCCGGCCGTCCGACCGGAGGATCGATCTCCTCGCGGACATGGACGGTTTCAACCTCGGCTATGCCGCTCCGGTCCTAAGCAGCGTATTCAGCGAAACGGAAGGCCTCCTGGACGGGAAGATCCATATCCAGGGTCCCCTGAACAACCTCGATATCTCCAGCGAGGATACGGCCATCCGGGACGGCCTCCTCAGGATCGGTTTCACCAATGTCGCCTACCGGGTAGCCGGCCCGCTGTCACTCACGAACGGCGGTCTCCAGTTCCATAACATGAGTATCTCAGACGGAGAAAAGGGCACGGGAACGCTCTCCGGCGGTATCCTGTACGAAGATTTGTTCAAGGATCCCAGGCTTGACGTCCAAGTCCGGATGAGGGATATGCTTGCCCTCGATCTGACCGGAGAGATGAACAGCACCTTCTATGGAACGGTCTACGGGACCGGCCGTGTCGGGGTAACCGGCCCCTTCGACAATATCCTGATCAATGTTGATGCGACTACCGCACGGGAAGGGGATCTCCATATCCCGCTGGGGAACAAGGCCTCTAATAAATCAATGGATCTGCTGACCTTCACGGAAAAAGATAAGGAGATCTACATCGACCCGTATGATATGATGATGCAACGCTTCTCCTCGAAACGGAAGAAGGCAAGCGACCTGGGTGTCAAACTCCGCGTCCGGGCAACACCGGACGTCACGGCCCATGTCGAAATCGACAAATCGTCCGGCAGCGCTCTGACCGGACAGGGTTCCGGAACCATCGAAATCGAGACGCGTACGAGCAATGAACTCTTCACGATCAACGGGGACTATACCCTGACCTCCGGCAGTTTCAAATTCTCCGCCCTCGGGATCGTAAACAGGGACTTCACCCTGCAGGACGGCAGCTCAGTCCGTTTCAACGGAGATATCATGGACTCCGATTTGAACATCGACGGTCTCTACGTGACCAAGGCTTCGCTTTCCAGCCTTCTTTCGGACGAAAGCGCAGCCCCGACACGGCGTACAGTCAACTGCGGCATCAAGATTACCGACAAATTGCGGAATCCCCAGGTCAAGTTCTCAATCGACATCCCGGACATCGATCCGACGACACAGACCCTCGTATCCAGCGCCCTCAACACCGAAGACAACATCCAAAAACAGTTCGTCTACCTGCTCGTCGCCGGCAGTTTCCTGCCAAGCGAGCAGTCGGGGATCGTTAATAATTCCAGCAGTATGCTCTACAGCAACGTCTCCAGCATCATGGCGGGTCAGCTCAACAACATCTTCCAGAAACTGGAGATCCCGCTGGACCTCGGTCTCAATTACGAGTCTACCGAGCAGGGGGCTGAGATCTTTGACGTAGCCCTCTCTACCCAACTCTTCCATAACCGGGTTATCGTCAACGGGACAATAGGAAACCGCCAGTACGGGACGGGCGGCAGCACGGACGAGGTCGTCGGCGATCTCGATATCGATGTCAAACTGAACCGCCCGGGGACCCTCCGGCTGAACCTGTTCTCGCACTCGGCGGACAAGTACACCAACTACCTGGACAACAGCCAGCGAAGCGGTGCTGGTATCGCCTACCAGCGGGAATTCGACTCTTTCACCCAATTCCTGCGAGAACTCTTCTCGCCCAAATCGCGCCGGGAAGAGAGGATGGGACAGCAGATGAGGGATATGATCACCCTCCAGATCGACTCGACCGGAAAAGCAAACATAATCAATGAAAATGAATAGAGGAACCCTATATCTGATTCCCTCCCCGCTCGGGGACAACGACCCGGCTGAAGTGATACCGGAGCCCGCACTCGAAACAGCGAGGCGGCTGAAGGTATTTGTGGTGGAAGAGGTCCGCACCGTCCGGCGTTTTCTGTCCAGAGCCGGGCTTAAAGGCCATATCGGGGAGTTGGAATTCCATGAACTCAACGAGCATACCGATCCGAAGGAAGTCGAAGCCTACCTTCACCTTTTCGATAACGGGCAGGATGTCGGGCTGATTTCGGAAGCCGGGCTCCCTGCCGTCGCAGACCCCGGTGCCCAGCTGGTCAGCCTCTGCCACCGGGAAGGAATCCGCGTCGTCCCTTTCACCGGGCCGTCTTCTCTGATGCTCGCCCTGATGGGATCGGGCCTGAACGGACAATCCTTCGCCTTCTGCGGTTATCTTCCTGCCAAGACCGAAGAGCGCCGGGCTATGATCCGGAAGATCGAGAAACGGTCATCGACAGAGCACCAGACGCAGATTTTCATCGAGACGCCCTACCGGAACGATTCCTTATTCAAGGATCTGCTCGCGACCTGTGCGGACCGGACGAAAATCACGGTCGCTGCCAATCTGACCCTTCCGGATGCCTTTATCCGCACCTGCAGCGTATCGGCATGGAAAAAAAGCGGACTGGTCATCGAAAAACGTCCCTGTGTCTTCCTGATGCTTGCCTGACCGACTATGAGAATCGCTTTCACAACCCTTGGCTGCAAACTGAATTACGCAGAGACCTCTACCTATGAAAGAGGACTCCGCGCCTATGGTCACGAGACCGTTTCCTGGGACCAGCCGGCCGACGCCTACCTCATCAATACCTGCGCCGTCACCCAGACGGCGGAAAAAAAGTCCCGGAACCTGATCCGGAAAGCCCATAAACTGGCTCCGGACGCTCCCATTGCAGTCACCGGCTGCTATGCATCACTTCGAAGGGATGAAATCCTCGGAATCGAAGGCGTCGTCCGCGTTTTCGGAGCGAAAGAGAAAAAGAGAATCGTTCCCGAACTGCTTCACCTGCTCGGAGACAAGGAATCCGTTCCCGATGTACCGGGAGATACCCTCGAAGCCTACTCCAGCGGAGAGAGGACCCGTTCTTTCTTGAAAGTCCAGGATGGATGCAATAATTTCTGCGCCTACTGCACGGTTCCTTTTGCCAGGGGCGAAAGCCGCAACATACCCGTCTGCGAGCTTGTAAAGCAAGCGGAAGCGATTGCTGCAGAAGGAATTAAAGAAATCGTCCTGACGGGAGTCAACACCGGGGACTTCGGACGGACAACCGGAGAAAGTTTCCTGGATCTCTTAAAAGCGCTCGACACGGTCGAGGGAATCGAACGGTACCGGATCTCATCGATTGAACCGAACCTCATTACCGAGGAAATCGTAGACTGGATCGCTTCTGGAACAAAATTCCAGCATCATTTCCATATTCCGCTCCAAAGTGGAAGCGACACGATTCTCCGCAAGGTAGGACGACGGTACGACACCGCCCTCTTTGCTTCCCGGATCGACTATATCCGGAAAGCGCTTGAGCATCCGGGAGAGCCGAAAGTGTTCTTCGGAATCGACGTAATCGTCGGACTTCCCGGAGAGACCGAAGAGCTTTTCATGGAAACCTATGCCTTCCTCCGCGACCGGATCAAACCCGCCTTTATCCATATTTTCCCTTACTCCAGGCGTCCCGGGACCCGTGCCGCCCTCATGAAAGACCAGGTACAGGACCGTATCAAAACGGAACGCGTCGAACGTCTCGAAGCCCTCTGCCGGGAACTGCATGAGGACTTTATCGCTCAGAACAGGGGCTTGACCGATAAGGTCCTATGGGAGTCATCCGTCCATGAAGGCATGATGGGCGGTTATACCGGCAATTACATCCGCATCGAACGTCCTTATGACCCGTCCAGGGCGGGAACCGTTGAAACCGTAACGATATGAAAGCGAAGCTGACCTTTCTCGGAACGGGAACCTCCCAGGGCGTTCCGATTATCGGATGCCACTGCCCGGTCTGCAGCAGTGCCGATCCGCGGGACAAAAGGTTCAGGGCCTCAGCCCTGGTTGAATATGCGGGCCTGACGGTCCTTGTCGACGCCGGTCCTGATTTCCGGATGCAAATGCTCTCCCAAGACGTCTGTCACCTGGATGCTATCCTATTGACTCACAACCATAAAGACCATACCGGCGGGCTCGACGACGTGCGCTCCCTCAATTATACGGACCGCAGTGCCGTGGATATTTTCTGCGAGCCGGCCGTCCTCGAATCCCTGCGCCGCGAATACGGCTACGCCTTTGAAGAACACAAGTATCCGGGAGCCCCGGAATGGCATGTCCATACCATCGGGAACGTCCCCTTCCTGGTCCGTACTTCCCGTTCCCAGGGCGAACTCGTATGGGTCCATGATATCGGATACTTCGAGAAATTTCCTGACGGAACCCTCCATCCTTCCGATTCCGCCGTCAAACCAGCCGAAGCCGCACCGGAAGGCGCCTTGATTCCCTCCGGCGCCGCCCGGATCATCCCGATCCGGGGCTATCACGACAAGATGCCCGTGCTTGGATTCCGTTTCGGAAATATCGCCTATATTACGGACATGAGTTCCATCCCGGAAGAAGAATTCGCCAAACTGCAAGGATTGTCCCACCTGACCCTCAATACAGTCGGATACAAACCGCACCATTCCCATTTTTCCCTGGACGAGGCACTCTCCCTGGCGGACCGGATCGGTGCCGGACATACCTGGCTGACGCACCTCAGCCACACGTTTCCTGTCTATGATACGTTTTGCCGTGATCTGGCAGACATGTGCAGGGAAAAGCGGATCCGCTCGACGGTCCTCCCCGCTTATGACGGACTGACAATCGAAGACTAATGGATCTCCATCAATTCGGACCAATCGGTTGAGAAACGCTGGGAACGGTGTTCCATCCGGATTCCGTCGGCATAATGGCCGGGACGCTGGACGGCCAGGCGCAGATACTGCCGGCCCGTCACATTGACTTCATCCATGATCCGGGAGATCCGGTCATTCTTTTCGCGTTCCTGCTTTCTCTCATCGAACAGATCGGGCTGGACATAGCGCCCATCCTTGATATCCATCACGATAACCCCAGCCTTCTTATAGCGGATTCCCCCCCGGTAGATCCGCTTCGTAATCCGCAAAGCCGCGCTGACGATATCCGAAGTATTGCTCGTCGGGACATCAAACCGCTCCAGATCCTGCGGGAAATACTGTTCCAGATCATCCCGGAAGCGATTACTCATCAGAAAAACGCCTACTGTTCCGGCAACAGAGCCCTCATCACGGAGTTTCCGCGCGCAGATGGCAGCGAAATCAGAAACCCGCAGCGACAGTTCTTCAAGATCCGATATCATATCGGCAAAGGAACGTGACGTGCAGATTGTCTGCCGCCGTTCCCGTTCTTCTTCGACAATGACTGGAATCCCACGGAGTTCCATCCAGGTCCTGACTCCGATGATTCCCATCCGTTCCTGCACCCACTCCTGCGGTCTTTCAGCAAAGTCTGCCGCCGTATGGATCCCAGCCTTGACCATTTTCGGGGCGCTCCGCCATCCGATTCCCCAGACATCGTCTATCGGGGTGAGATTCAGGGCTTTCCGCCGCTTCTCGTCCGTATCGATGACGCAGACCCCTTTATAGCCGGGATACCGCTTGGCGAAATGGTTGGCAACCTTGGCCAGGGTCCGGGTCGGAGCAATACCGACACTCACCGGGATACCGACCCAGCGGCGGACCCTCCGGATAATCTCACGGGCGATGGGAATGAGTCTGTCGACGGGGATCCCGTCCATGACAAGAAAGGCTTCGTCGATGGAATAGATTTCCAATTTCGGGGCGAATTCCCGGAGTATGGACATGACCCGGGCGGAAAGATCGCCATAGAGCGTATAGTTCGAAGAACGAACATGGAGGACGCCGCTGTCGACCAGGGGACGGACCTTGAAAAAGGGAGTTCCCATCTTGATTCCCATGGCTTTGCTTTCATTGCTCCGCGCGACGACACAACCGTCATTATTGGAGAGGACCACGACCGGTTTCCCCTCCAGCTGCGGCTGAAAGGCTCTTTCGCAAGAAACGAAAAAATTGTTGCAGTCAACCAGAAGGAACATCACTCCTCCGCCGTATAATAATCGATGATCCGGTTAATGGCACGGGTACAGACCGGACAGAAATCCGGGCACGAGTTGGTTTTCATCCTACAGTCCTCAGCCGGCCGGAAAACGCCCTTCGACGTATAACCTCCTCCTTCGAAAAGACCGGCTTTCCCTTCGTCGAGAAGATCTTTCCATTTCGATAGGAAATCAATTTTCGTAGTAATGTTCGGTTCCCACGGCTCCGTATCGAGGGGATACATCGGGTCGTACATGTCATCGTAATAATACTCATCCGCCAGGCCGGCAAAAGCATGGCCGAATTCATGGACAATCACCCGGGGGAAAGTAGGGTGATCGCTGCCCATGATGGTTACGGAATTGAAAATGCCTCCGCCCCCGTAGACCGGCGTATTGGCCAGGACGATGACATGCTCGAAGGATACGGTTCCTATCGCGTCAAATACGTCTTTCATATTGGCCGTCGTTAGGTACCGGTCGACATAGAATGTATCAAAATGGGACGAAGCCACCGTACGTTTCCAGCGGCCGTCGTGCGGAACGCTGACGCCGGAATCCGGTGAGGGTACGGCGATGGCCGTGAAATTGAAACAGTTTCTGCGGGAGGCAAAGGGCTCATGGGACAGGAGGGCCTCGACGGTACGGGCGGCATCCTTGTAGAATTTCGACCGTTCAGCCTCCGTATACCCCTCCGAGAGGATCACGACATCACAGGCCCGCCTTAGATCGCCTCCCCGGTGGAGTACCGTCCGCGAATAGCCATTGTCAGCAAGAGGACGGATCAGGATATCCGCAGGGTCCACGATATGGCTCATCCGGGCAGAGACCTTCCGGTGATGGTCCGTCAGGGTCAGGGTAACCCGGACCGGGGCCTTCGGGAAAGGAACCTGGAAACAGTTCTCAAAAGCCCGGTTGACGCGCGTCGCTTCTTCATAGGATGTCCATTCCTGGAAAAGAGTCGAGAAACTGTTGACATACAGTATCTTGCCTGTTTCCGGATCCGACAGGCTGATCTGACCGTTCCCTTCGAGAAAAACTTGGTCCAGGCGGGTACGCCGCCCGGCCCACCCGGACGTGCGGAAGGCCTCGGCGAAATACATTTCCTGACGGGATGCATTCCCGCAGAAAACATAGTCCAGCCGCAGGGTCGCATCCTCGAAGAAGGCATCAAAATCACCGGCGGATAATCCGGCGGCAAAAGAAAGAAGCAGTATTCCGGAAAGAATCAAACGTTTCATTTTACTTTCTTGATGATATAAGTTACGACTCCCCAGACGGTAAAGTCATTGGTATCGGTAATATGGATCGGCGGATAGGAAGGATTGGCGGGAAGAAGCCAGAGTCCATCCCGTTTCGCAGGAGCCTTGCCCGTCGAGGGATCCTTGAAAGAAATCGTCTTGAGTGTAAACTCGCCGTCGACGAAACAGACAGCCATATCCCCTTCGGAAGGATCGAGCGATTTATCTATGACGAGAATATCTCCCTCGTCGACGCCGGCATCGACCATCGAGTCCCCGACTACCCGGCCATAATAGGTCGCGACCGGGTGACGGACCAGTTCTGCATTGAGATCGATACAGGGGTTCATATAGTCCTGGGCAGGGGAAGGGAATCCGGCATGGACAGCCTCCAACGCCATCCCCGGCAGGCCATCCGTGTCCCTGGACGCATCCTGCGGGACCGGCGTAAGCAATAATCCTGGGTTTTCCATTTGAGAATCTTTCTATACACAAATATAGCATTTTGTTTAGTATCTTTGCATACGGGATGGAAGGATTTACGGAAGAAGTCAGGGCTTTCCTTCATGGAAGCGGCAGGATTTTCTCCGAACGGGTTTCGGAGGATATGGTTCGTTTTAACGAAAACGGACGTCCTTTTTCGGTCATTGCGGTTCCGATCCATGAAAAAACGCCGGAAGAGGCCGCAGCAAAACAACGGATCGTCGAGTTGATTCGCCGGGAAAGCCCGCATGCCATGATCCTTCCGGAAGACCGGTGGAGGCACTCCGGAGACCTTTTCCGTAAAAGGCTGTCCGCCCATCTCGGAATCTTTCAATCCGTTTTTGCCAGAAACTGTCTGGTCCGCCGGATTCCAAGGCCTGAAGCGGATACTTTCCTTAAGGATGTCCATAGCTACGGATCGGCCCGCTGCCGGTACGCCTACGGGCTTTTCACCGAAAAGGACGTATCGGGATTTCAGGCCGGAAGTCTCGTTGCTGCTGCGAGTTTCTCCAATGCGAGAAGGATTCTTATCGGAGACAGAAGCGCCGCCTCTTATGAATGGATCCGTTACGCTTCCCTCCCCGGGCTCCGAGTATCGGGGGGAATGGGGAAAATCCTGAAGGCGTTCCTCCGCGATATCAGACCGGGAGACGTCATGAGTTACGCGGACCGGGAATGGTCAGAAGGCGGGGTCTACCGCCGATTGGGTTTTGTGGAAGAGGGGCTCCGGGAGCCTGTCCTCTTTTCTATCGATCCTGTAACCTGGGAAAGAAAAGCACTTCGCAGCGGGGAGGCCGCAGCGGAAGGTGCATATTTCTTTATGAATTGGGGCAGCGTAAAATACCGGCTTACCTGTCTTCCTTCAGAATCCGATCAATAACCGGAGCCGCCTCATCATAAGCGTATCCCCGGCCCAGGACGAATTTCAGCAACTTCAGTTTGCACTGCGGATCCCCTTTCAGGGTCCGGTACTTTTCTGCGACAACCCTTTCAAGGCGTCCGGCAGCCTTCTCGCTGTCAATCTCCACAAGGGCCTCACGGATCGTTTCTTCCGGAATCCCTTTCCCTCGAAGCTGAAACGAAATCTTGACCTTGCCCCATCCCTGCAGGGACGCTTTTTCCCTGGCAAAAGCGGAAGCATAGCGCAAGTCATCGACGAAACGGTCCCCGACAAGAGACGAGACGACGCGTTCTGCCGCTTCGGCGTCACCGTCCAGCGCTTTCAGCGCCTTGCGATAGATATCCCGGCTGCAATACTCCATCCGGGAGCATTGCCGTTGCAGGCGGATAAGAACCGCTTTTTCATCCGTTCTCTCAGAAGTCATATCCTAATGACAGGTAAAAGCCGAAAGAATGAGAGATATTCGACCAGTGGAGATCAGCCCTGATCGGTCCCACAATAGAATTATAGGCATATTCCGCGCCGACCCCGATAAGGGGGGTGCATCGGGCCGGATCGACGAATCCGGAGAAATTTTCGCCGGCATTGCCGACATTGACGATCCCGGACAGATAATGATTCTTCAGGAACTCCCACCGGAGATTCAAAGCAGCAATGGCAAGGACCGGAGGCATGACCGCGGCATTGGTCACACCGATAAAAGGAATCTGCTGATCCAGATACCGGCCTCTCATCCGGCCGCCGATCATGTTCATGAACGGGACCGGAATATCCTCCTGATGGAGGAGGAAGCGGAAATCCACTGAAGGCTGGACGGTAAAACGTCCTTCCGAAAATGCAGAAGAATAATATCCGTCGAATATATGGATCATCGAACGGCCTTGGAAAAGGGAGCCCATCACGAGCGAATAGCCGAAATCGAAAAAGTGACCGGAACGCGGGAAATAACCGATATCATACGTATCGTAGCCCGCCCGGAAGAAACCGGAAAAATAGGAATTACTGAGTTCGTCCAGGCTGTATCCGGCCATGCTCCTGTCAGAGAATACGTCTCCGATCTTGTAGTAGTCATACCGGATACCGGTCTGCATGTCGAACTTGTCCCAGCCGATGTTGGAAATGGAAAATTCCTGACGGAAGTTGGAATAATTGACTTTCACGCGGCTGTCTTCAAAGCGGAACTGGTTCCTATCGACATACTTGAACTTCGTATTGGAGTTAAAGGCGGGACCGGAAGCCGGTTTGAGCCGGTAATGCAGATCAGCATAGGGATTGGTCCCCACTTTCCCGGTAAATTCAAAGGAATGTCCGCTCAGGCTATGGACATTAAGGCCCAGGTTCAGCAAGGCTGCCACAATTTCTTCCGTGTCGAATCGGACGCCGATGCCGAGCTGGTTCAGACGCCCTTTCCGGCAAATGATGCAAAGTGTATAGGGCTCTCCGGTTCCCCTCAGTTCATATCCCACATAATCAAATGATCCCGTTCCATACAGTTTCGAGGTCAAGGTTTCCAGAAGGGTCCGGTCAACGATGCGGTCTTCCGGCAAATGGACGGAACGAACCAGATATTCCGCTTCCTGTTCGCTGACGCCCTCGAATTCGACATCCCCGACCCTGACAGGCGTACACCCCACGTCAACAGCGGGACGGATACCCGAGCGATGCTCCACCGTGCCGGTTTTGGAACGGACTTTCAGCAATTGATCCCGCTCCTTTTCCGCCGCTTGATAACCTCGCCTCAGAATCGTATCGATCGCTTCGTCATTGAAGCTGAGCATATCATACCCTTTAAGGTCCGGTTTGATTTTAAGATCCGTTATTCGCAGATTTCTCCGGAAAGAATCATTGCTCATCATGTCCACACTCTGCATGATGATATCGAGGAGGTTATGAATCTGGTCATACCCCTTTTCAGAGTCGGACAGTTCAATGCCGATAATGATATCGGCTCCCATCCGGCGAGCCAGGTCGGAAGGAAAATTGTTCCGCATGCCCCCGTCGACAAGGACCATGCCGTCCGTCCTGACAGGGGTAAAAAGGCCGGGGATCGACATCGTCGAACGGAGTGCCGTATTGATGCTTCCGTAATGCCATACCTTCGCCTTTCCGGAGACAAGATCGGTTGCCACGCAGGCAAAAGGGATCGGCAGTTTGAAAAAATCTGTCGTATCGGAATACCCCGCGGTGAAACTGGCGATCAAACTTCCGACATTCAGCCCTTGGACAATACCGGAAGGAAGGCTCCCCACCAGATTCTGCCGTACGAGTGCAGTCGCATCCGCATCGGCGGAGAGTCTCAGGCCGGACCCGTCGGAGACATGGTTAAGGTTCATGAAATCCGCATTGCTGTAAAGAAAGGGAATCGAAACGGCATACGTCTCCTTGTACCGGTTCCGGTCTTTCGGAATAAAAGCCCGGTCCACTTTGTCACTCAGGGCCAGGTCCCAATCGATGTTCCTGAGCAGGGAATCCATGTGCTCGGGAGGAAAGCCGAGCGCATACATTCCGCCGACCAGTCCCCCCATGCTCGTTCCTACGACGAGGTCTACCGGAATTCCCAGAGACTCGATATACCGGATCGCACCGACGTGCGCAGCCCCTTTTGCTCCGCCGCCGGCGAGAACGAGTCCGACAGTCGGACGGTGGCGCCGGATCGAATCCATCCGGACATTGATCGACTTTATCGCGGCCTGGTCTGAAGGATCGAGTCCGAAACCGGAAACCTCCCTGTCCTGGGCAGAAAGAACAGGGATCAGGCACAGCAGGGCCAGGATTATCAGGATATTTCTTTTCATACTGTGGTCTTATGTTTGCCCGCTAGCATGCCGCAGGCCGCCAGGATATCTTCTCCACGGGAGGCCCGGATGGTCGCCGTAACGCCGCGGCGGCTGAGCCGGTCGCGAAACGCTTCCATGACCTCATCCGAGGAACTGCGGTACGGAAAATCGGGAATCTGGTGGAACCGGATCAGGTTCACGCGGCACTCCAGCCCCCGTAGAAGCCGTGCCAGTTCATCCGCATGACGGAAGGAATCATTGAGCCCGCCGAACATCGTATATTCGAAACTGACGCGGCGCTGCCCGGAAAAATCATATTGCCGGATCAGGTCCAGGACATCATAAAGATGGTACCCTTTTTCCACCGGCATAAGCGAGAGGCGCTCCTGAGGGAACGGATCATGGAGACTGACGGCAAGATGGCACCGGCACTGGTCAAGATACCGTTTCAAATTGGGAAGCACTCCGATCGTACTGAGCGTTATGCGCTTGGGACTCCAGGCAAAACCCCAGTCGGAGGTCAGGACGACGATCGCACGGTGGACCTCATCCCAATTGTCCAACGGCTCCCCCATTCCCATAAATACCGCATTGGTCAATCCGTCCGACTCATCAACGGAAAGGAATTGGGAAAGGATCTCGGCGGCTGAGAGGTTCCCATGGAATCCCTGACGGCCCGTCATGCAGAAATGGCACCCCATCTTGCATCCGGCCTGGGAGGAAACGCAGAGCGTCTTGCGGTCCGCCTCCGGAATCATGACCGTCTCTACCGCGTTGCCTGACCCGGAAACGGGGAAAAGATACTTTTTCGTTCCGTCCGAAGAGATCTGGCAAGTCAGGTATGGGGTCACACCGACCTCATACTTTTCCCCGAGACGCTCCCGTCCGGCCAGCGGAATGTCGGTCATTTCCGAAAAGGAGCGAACCTTTTTCACATACATCCAATGGGCCAACTGCTTCCCCGTAAAAGCGGGGAGCCCTTCTGATACGGCGATCTGCCTGAGCTCTTCGGGAGTCTTTCCCAGCAACTGTGTCTTCATACTCGATTTGACTGCAAAAATAGTACAAAAAAGTCTTTAAAATACCGAGTATTTTCATAACTTTGCGAGAAAGGGGGCATCTTTGCCGCCCGAAACAGTAATAAACACTTAAACAACCTACATTATGGCTAAAGCAGTTGAAGAAAAGAGCGCCGCCGAGATCAATGCCGCCCGTCTGAAGGCATTGCAGGCGACGATCGACAAGATTGAGAAGGATTACGGGAAAGGGACGATCATGAAGTTGGGAGATCAGCCAGAATGGGATGCGAGCCAGGTCATTCCGAGCGGTTCTATCGCGCTCGATCATGCCCTTGGCATCGGAGGTTATCCGAAGGGAAGGATCATCGAGATCTACGGTCCTGAGTCCAGCGGTAAGACGACCCTGGCGATCCACGCGATCGCCGAGGCACAGAAAGCCGGTGGCATCGCAGCGATCATCGATGCCGAACACGCATTCGACAGGAGCTATGCAAAAGCTTTGGGCGTCGACCTTGAGACGCTTCTTATTTCCCAGCCGGACAATGGCGAACAGGCGCTCGAGATCGCCGACAACCTGATCCGTTCAGGTGCCGTCGACATCATCGTTATCGACTCCGTGGCAGCCCTGACCCCGAAGGCCGAAATCGAAGGGGAAATGGGCGAGAACAAGGTCGGTCTGCAGGCCCGCCTGATGAGTCAGGCCCTACGCAAACTGACCGCCAACATCTCGAAGACGAATACCTGCTGCATCTTCATCAACCAGCTCCGCGAGAAAATCGGTATCATGTTCGGCAATCCCGAGACGACAACCGGCGGAAACGCCCTGAAATTCTACGCTTCCGTCCGGATCGATATCCGCCGCGCTGCCCAGATCAAGGATGGGGACGAGGCGCTCGGAAACAGGGTGAAGGTTAAAATTGTCAAGAACAAGATGGCTCCGCCATTCAAGAAAGCGGAATTCGACATCGTCTATGGGGAAGGAATCTCCCGCAGCGGAGAGATCGTGGACCTCGGCGTCGAGCTCGATATCATCAAAAAGAGCGGATCCTGGTTCAGCTACAACGATTCCAAACTGGCTCAGGGCCGGGAGGCGACCAAACAGCTGATGATCGACAACCCCGAACTTGCCGAAGAAATCGAGGGCAAGATCAGGGAAGCTATGAAAGGGGTCAACGACTGACCTTAGTCTTCCTGAATCGCTTTATTGTAACAGTCCCGGCAGAGGGGTTCATAGGTATCCTTCTCGCCGAGGACTACCAGTTTCTTGCTCTCGGAAAGACGGTGGGAGTGGTTCGCCAGGGCACCGCAGCGGACACAGATGGCATGGACTTTCTGGACATCCTCTGCGATGGCCAGAAGTCCCGGCATCGGTCCGAAAGGCTTGCCGAGATAATCCGTATCGAGGCCGGCGATGATAACCCGGACTCCCCGGTTTGCGAGTTCCTGGACGACATCGATGATGCTGTCATCAAAGAATTGGGCCTCATCAATGCCGACGACCTGGATCGATGGATCGATCTGGAGCATCCGGGAAGGGGTTTTGATCGGCGTACAGGAAATGCTGTGGGAATCGTGGGAAACGACGTCGAGTTCAGAATACCGTTTGTCTATTGTCGGTTTGAACGTGGCGATTTTCTGCTTGGCAAACTGGGCCCTGCGGAGCCGCCTGATCAGTTCTTCCGTCTTACCTGAGAACATCGAACCGCAGATCACTTCGATGCAGCCCGATTTTTTGCTATTTTCTGAAAACATTTCCTTATATTTGTGATTATCGTATGCAAATATACTCAATTATGGAGAATAACAGCATAGAAATCTTGAGAGATTTCGAGACCCGGATTTCGGAATTGAAGCAGCGGATCGAGGCTCTGGAAGCGGAGATCGCCGCCTTCCGTCAGAAAGAGGAAGAAGCCGCAGCCGCCCCTGTGGAAGAAGCGGAAGTCGATGTCGATTTCAATATCGACGTAATCGACATTCCTGCTCCGGCCCCCGAAATCCCGGTCCCCGAGAGCGACCTTCCGGAAGATGATCTTCCCTCCCCTGATACGGACCTTCCGACAACGGAAGATCTTCCGGCAGAGGAAGACCTCCCCGTCGTAGAAGCGCCCGTCGAAGAGCCTCCGGTCCCGGAGGTTCCTGCAAAAGCGGAGAAAAAATTACGCACCGTGGACGGCAGCTATGCCTGGCAGTCTGCTCTTCCGGGTATGCCTGTCAAGAATATCCGGAGCGCGATTTCGCTTTTCGACCGGGCACTCTTCATCAATACCCTCTTTAAAGAAGACTATGCCCTGTATGACCGTACGATCGGGGATTTGAACGCCCTCTCCTCAACGGACGAAGCCATCGATTATATCCTGGAGCATTTCCCGGACTGGAATCTCGGTTCGGACGTTGTCTACAGTTTCATCATGGCCCTTCGCAAGAAACTCGGATAATGGCCGGCCGGCTCTATATCGTTCCGACGCCTGTCGGAAATCTGGAGGACATGACCCTGCGGGCCATCCGTGTCCTCCGTGAGGCGGATCTCATCCTCGCGGAAGATACCCGTACCAGTTCCGTTCTGCTGAAGCATTACGATATCCATGTACCCCTGCAGTCCCACCACAAATTCAACGAGCACCAAACCTGCGAACTGATCAAGGAGCGTATCCTTGGCGGGCTGAACGTCGCCCTGATCAGCGATGCGGGAACGCCGGGCATCTCCGATCCCGGTTTTCTCCTCGCCAGGACCTGTGCCGAAGAAGGGATTGAGATACAGACCCTCCCCGGAGCGACCGCCTGCATTCCGGCCATCGTCAGTTCCGGACTTCCTTGCGACCGGTTCTGCTTCGAGGGGTTCCTGCCTCAGAAAAAAGGCCGGCAGACCCTGCTGAAAGCCCTTTCCGAAGAAACGAGAACGATGGTCTTTTATGAGTCTCCCTACCGTCTTGTCAAGACACTGGAGCAGTTCTCCGAATACTTCGGACCGGACAGGGAATGCTCCGTTGCCAGGGAGATATCAAAAATACATGAAGAACACCGGAGAGGGACCCTCGGCGAGGTCGCCTCATGGTTCCGGGAGCACGAGCCCAAGGGGGAAATCGTGATTATCGTCGCCGGCGCCGAACCTAAGAAGGAAAAGAAAAACTATGGAAGGAAAGACTTCATTCATGACCGGAGCGATTGCCCTGATTTTCCTGGCGATCGGCTACCAGACGGCCCTGTTTGTCCATAAGGCCGCCACTCTCAGACTGGCTGCGAACCAAGACCGACCCGACACGGTCTACATACGTATCTATGAACCGGCACCTCCCGGGGCTGCCACCCGTCCCTCTCCGGACGGAATGATCCGGGAGACGGTCCGGAAGAACAGCCCCCACAAGCAACTGGTCCGGGACCATGGAGCGCGCCTTGCGAGGACGCGCACGGAAACCTTTCCATTCGACCCCAATACGGTCAGCACGGAAGATCTGCAAAGGCTTGGATTCACGCCCAGACAAGCCGAATCAATCGACCGTTACCGGCAGAAAGGAGGACGTTTCCGACGGAAGGAAGACTTTGCCAAGTCGTATGTCGTCGCAGACTCTGTCTACAGAAGACTGGAGCCGTTCATACGGATCCCCCGGATCGACCTCAACCGGGCGGACAGCCTGGCTTTGGTCTCCCTTCCGGGCATCGGGGCTTACTTTGCATCCAAGATCCTCGCCTACCGGGAACAACTCAACGGATTCTCCTATCCGGAGCAGCTGATGGACCTATACCGGTTTGACAAAGACAAATATGACGGGCTGAAAGACCTCATCACGGTCTCTACCCCCGTTCCCTACCCTTTATGGACATTGGATGAAAAGGCACTTTCCAGCCATCCCTACATAGGGAAAGAGACGGCGAGAAGCATCCGGATCTACCGGGAAAACACCTCGAAAGAGAAGTGGGACATCGAATCGTTGGAGAAAGCAGGGATTCTGGACAAGGAGACGGCCGGAAAACTCTCCCGCTGCGTCATCGCTGCACCTTAACGGACCAGACCGACAGCCGCATTCCAGGCGACAGACTCACGGTAGTACCGGTTCAGGAAAGAATAATCCCGGCCGGGATTGTCATGGGCAATGGCCGGCAGGTACATGCTCAGCCCCGAATACGACAGGATCTGGAAACTGTCGATAAATTTAGGGGTTGCCGCCTTGAAAAGGACCACTTCCGAAAGGGCGGATTCAAGCGAAGATGCCTCAGTTGAACTGATTCCGGCCTTAACGAAAATATCCTGCAGATCGTAAAAGTAATTCCTTCCATGACGGAAATACCGCTGGACCGCATCCGTATCCATCGTCTGAATTTCAGTCCGGTACTTTCCGATCAGATCCGCACAGACCGAAGCCAGGCGGTCCAGTTTCGTACAGTCCACAAGCGATATCGTCGCCGAGCGGGAACTGCCGTCCATCTTGTCGTATTTCTCGAAGAAATCGTTCAGGACTCCTTGCAGATCCGGATCATTCTGTCCCAGCAGATGACCGGGAATCTTGTCGTATACAAACCCTTCGGCAAGAACCTCGGCAGGAGAGAACCCGACCTTGTCACATACATCCTTCAACTGGTAAGCCACTTCGACACAGCCCATCAGGCAGGCATCGAAAAGGATATAATCCAGATGCATCGGTATCGCAGCGGCCAGATCAGCCATATCGATTTCATAGGTCAGGTCCCTTGATCCGACGAGGACACGGTCCTGACCGAAACTGCGTACCGCCGGGAATGATCCTTCGGCCGGCAGGTCAACGTAGGTAAAGGCTCCCGGATAAGCGGCGTCCACGGAACGGGGACCCGGACTGACGGACCAGACATTACCGAATTCGTATGTATCGGGATCGGCATAATAACCCTCAGGAAGCCAGCCGGATGCATGGGAACAGAGAATAAGGCCGTAACTGTCGGAGGGAAACCTGTCCCTGACATAGGTCAGTACCTGACGGACCGTCTCGGAAGAGGAGCTGACCGTCGTTTCAGGATAGACGACAAGCGTATCGACCTGGACATTGCCCTTGAAATCAGGTTCGATACGCAGCAGGACCGGAGAAGTACGGACCGAGTAGCGGCCGGCGCGCTCAGGGAGATGGCTCAAAAGAAGGAGGACATCCCGGGAACTGCTCGGAATATATCCTGAATAAAGGTCTTCGACATTCTGTTCCAGGTAACGGCTCAGGGAATTGAACCCGGCTTGGTAGAGAAGGACGACATGGTCATAGGAGACGGATGTCGTGAAATGATGGTACTGAGTCTGGGTGATGGTTTCCGACGAGCGGTCCATCGAGAAAGGTTCCGGCTTTTCGCAGGACGCGAGAGCCAGAAGAGCGGACAGGACAAGGGCGCCTATCGCCCGGACCGGTATGAAGTTTCTGCTACGCATGTTTTCAGCGGTTACATGGCAAAGTTAACGATTATTTTATAAATTTGCATAAATCGTGCTAATACCAACGCAAACAGCCATGAAAACCCGATTCAGCATCATGATTCTCGCCTCTACAGCAGCTACGCTTCTTTCCTGCGGCCTGCAAACGAAGCAGGAAGAACAACCTTTCAAATACACTGTCGATGAATTTGCAGACCTTAAGGTAATGCGATATAAGATCCCCGGATGGGAAGATCTGACCCTCCGGCAGAAGGAGTATGCCTACCACCTTTCGGAAGCCGCAAAATACGGCCGGGATATTCTCTGGGACCAGAATTGTCCGGATAATCTCCGGGTACGGCATGCCGTCGAAAAGATCTTTGAGACCTACAAAGGAGACCGCTCTTCCGAAGATTTCGCCCGCTTTACGGTCTATGCCAAAAGACTCTTCTTCTCCAATGGGATCCACCACCATTACGCGGAAGACAAATTTTTCCCTGAATGCAGCAGGGAGTATTTCGAGAGTCTTCTCTCTTCTGCCGGCATCGAAGATCCGCAGCTTCTCGACGTCATCTATGACCCCGGGATCTATCCCCAGCGCCGCGCAACGGCAACTGACGGGGATATCGTCCAAGCCTCGTCCGTAAACTTTTACGAAGGGGTCACCCGGGAAGAGGTCGAGCGGTATTATGCCGGGATCATGGACCCCAACGACCCGGAACCTATTTCTTACGGTCTCAATACGAAAGTCGTGAAAGGGGCCGACGGGGTCATTCGCGAACTGCCCTGGAAAATCGGAGGGCTTTACTCCCCTGCCCTTGAGAAAATCTGCGAACACCTGTCCAAGGCCGCCGAAGTCGCCGAGAATGACATCCAGAAAAAAGCCCTTGGTATCCTGGTGGACTATTACCGCACCGGGGATTTGCGGAAATGGGACGAGTTCAACATCGAATGGGTCAAGGACACGATCGGTACCGTCGACTTTATCAATGGTTTCATCGAAGACTATAATGATCCCCTCGGCAGGAAAGCTTCCTGGGAAGGTTATGTCAATATAAAGGATGCGGAGGCATCCCGTCGGACTGAAATCCTGAGCGAAAACGCCCAGTGGTTCGAGGACCACGCTCCGATCGACCCGCGGTTCCGGAAGCCCGTCGTCAAGGGAATTTCCGCCAAGGTCATCAATGCCGTCTGCCTGGCCGGCGACTCGTACCCCTCGACACCGATCGGCATCAATCTCCCGAATGCAGACTGGATCCGTAAGGAACATGGATCCAAGTCCGTTACGATCTCCAATATCACCCATACCTACGACCTTTCCGCCCAGGAATCTCCCAACAGCACCCTCCAAGAGTTTGCCTGGTCTGAGGACGAAATTGCACTCGCCAAGAAATGGGGCCCCGTCGCGGACGAGATCCATACCGACCTACATGAATGTCTCGGCCACGCCTCCGGCCAGCTCCTTCCCGGCGTATCCACGACGGCGATGGGAGAATACGCTTCCGCCCTGGAAGAGGCCAGGGCAGATCTTTTCGGGCTTTATTACAGCGCCGATCCGAAGATGGTCGAACTTGGGATCATGCCTGATCCCGAAGCGTACAAGGCCGAGTATTCAAATTATATCCGGAATGGCCTGATGGTCCAGTTCACCCGTGTCGAACCAGGACGGCCGAATACGGAAGCACACATGCAGAACCGGAAGCTGATCGCCGAATGGTGCTATGAGAAAGGGGCGGCCGACCATGTCATCGAGAAAAAAATCCGAGACGGAAAGACTTATTTCGTCGTCAACGACTATGTGGCGCTTCGCGGACTGTTTGCCGACCTCCTTGCTGAAATTCAGCGGATCAAATCCGAAGGGGATTACAAAGCCGGCAAGCACCTGATTGAGACCTATGCGGTCCATATCGACCCGGATCTCCACAAAGAAGTCCTGCAGCGCTACCAGGCCCTCCACCTGAAACCCTATGGCGGGTTCATCAATCCCGACATCGTTCCTGTAACCCGAGGCGGCAAAGTCGTCGATTACAAAGTGGAATACACGGACGATTACCTCGGACAGATGCTCTCCTACGGGAAGAAATACGGAACGCTCTGAGCATGGACAAGGAACGGATCATCCGGGACTACCGCTACTACCTTACCCTCGAACGCAGGATGTCGCCGAATACGGTGGCATCCTATGTGTCTGACATGGATGCTTTCCTGGAACAATGGAAAGACCGCCGGCTGGAAGGCATTTCCCGGGAGGATATCCTTTCCTACCTTTCAGAAGTGGCGGAAAAAGGCCTTTCAAAACGATCCCAGGCCCGCCTGATGAGCGCCCTCCGCTCTTTTTTCAAATGGACCGTCATGGAAGGCGACCGGAAGACCAATCCATGCGACGGCATCGAAACGCCCAAACTCGGGCGCTACCTGCCAGCCGTTCTCTCGGTCGATGAAGTAAATACGA
This sequence comes from uncultured Bacteroidia bacterium, assembly GCA_902789395.1. Lineage (GTDB taxonomy): Bacteria > Bacteroidota > Bacteroidia > Bacteroidales > UBA932 > Cryptobacteroides. Next base: position 257,361 of record CADANY010000001.1, read on the forward strand.
TTCTTGAATCCGTTGACCCTCACGCACGGAACGGCCTCCGCGACCGGGCGCTCCTGGAGACCCTCTACGGATGCGGACTGCGGGTCAGCGAAGCCGCCTCGCTGAAGATATCGGATCTCTTTTTCGAGGAAGGATTCGTACGGATCATCGGCAAAGGGAACAAGCAGCGGATCGTTCCGATGGGCGAAGTGGCGGCTGAAGCGATCCGGTCCTATCTTGACAACAGAGACCCGGCCGCCGCTCCTGAATTCGAGGATTTTCTTTTCCTGAACCGGTTCGGAAAACCGCTCAGCCGCATTGCCATCTTCAACCTGGTCAAGCAGCAGGCTCTCGCCGCCGGTATCCGGAAAGAAATCTCTCCGCATACCTTCCGCCATTCTTTTGCTACACATCTGATTGAAAACGGAGCGGATCTGAGGACCGTCCAGGAGATGCTGGGACACGAAAGTATCCTGACGACTGAAATCTATACGCATATAGAAAAGTCCGTATGGCAAAACGATATCCTGTCCCATCACCCCAGGAAAAAGGGATAAATGTTTTGAAATCACGATTTTATTACCTATCTTTGCGGGCCTTTTAAAAGCAGTAGTGCTTTTGGTGCAATGGGGTCCGGTTGACTCCGGACTGAGTAACACATTTTAAATTAAAGTACAATGAAGCATTTCGAACTCAATGGCCAGATCCGCCAGGTCGGTAACAAAGCCGTCATCAAGGCTTTCCGCAAACAGGGTCTCGTTCCTTGCAACCTCTATGGTGCAGGTTTGGAAAACGTCCTCTTCACCGTCAATGAGAAAGATCTGAAGGGCCTTCTCTACACCCCGGCTTCCTATATCGTCGACCTCAACCTCGACGGAAAGGTATATATGGCCGTTCTCCACGAGCTCCAGTTCCACCCGGTAACGGACGCTTGCCTCCACATCGACTTCCTCGCCGTTGACGAGAAGAAGCCGGTCGCCATCGAAGTTCCCCTCAACCTGTTCGGTCACCCGGTCGGTGTCCAGGCCGGTGGTAAATTCACCCAGCTGGCCCGCAAAGTCCGCATCAGCGCCCTCCTCGAGAATCTTCCCGACCAGCTCGATGTCGACATCACTCCGCTCGGTCTCGACAAGCGCCTGACGGTTGGTGAACTCAAATTCGACGGGATCAACATCCTTTCCGACAAGAACACCATTATCTGCCGCGTTAAGACGACCCGCGCCATGCAGCAGGCTGCTGCCGACGCCGCCAAGAACGCCTAATTGCCTGAAGCAGGTATGCGGTTATGAACTATTTGATAGTCGGATTGGGAAATATCGGCTCCGAATACGCTTCTACCCGCCACAATATGGGATTTATGGTATTGGATGCCTTTGCAAAGGCATCCAATGTTTCTTTTTCCACACAGCGGTACGGAGATATAGCCGAGACCTCATTCAAGGGCAGGCATTTTACCTTGCTTAAGCCTTCCACGTACATGAACCTAAGCGGAAATGCCGTTCGGTACTGGTTGGGGAAACTGAATCTTCCCATCGAAAATCTTGTCGTCATCTGTGATGACCTGAACCTTCCTTTCGGAACGATCCGGATGAAGAAAAGAGGCAGTTCAGGCGGACATAACGGACTTGAGAACATTGAGTATCTGCTGGGGACGGATGAATACTGCCGGATCCGGATCGGCATCGGTAACGATTTCAGTCGCGGGGGGCAGATCGATTTTGTCCTCGGCAACCTTTCAGAAGAAGAATCCGCAGAGATACCCGCCTTGTGCGACAAAGTCATCGCAGGGATACGGACCCTGTCCGTACTGGGGCCGGAGAGAGCGATGAACGAACTCAATACAAAGGTAAAAAAAGAGGATAAAACACAGTTGTAACCAAATTTTTATTTGAAAAATTTTGATTTTTTAGGATTTATCCATATCTTGCCGAAAGTTTTGATACTTAATGTTTAACGTACAATTATAAAACCACAGATCATGAAAGAGCTTGTTGAGAAAATCGCAGTTGAGTACGCTGAGTTCGCCAAGAACGCGGAAGCACAGGTTGTAAAGGGCAATAAGGCTGCCGGCGCTCGCGCCCGCAAGGCTGCTCTTACCCTCATGAAGGATCTCAAGGAATTCCGCAAAGTTTCTGTTGAGGCTGCGAAGTAATTCTAACCGTACAAAAGCATGAAGCGGCCGCCTGTGTGGGCGGTTGCTTTTTTTTTATCTTTTTTTATCTGAGACTGCAACGTTTTCGATCTGATTTGCATCTATAAGATAGGTTTAGGTTTTAGTACACGTCTAAAAGTCGGTCCGCTGCGATAGCGGGCCGGCTTTGGTTTTACGGGCTTAGTACGCAAGATTTCCCGGGAATATGGATTTATTATAGGTAATAAGAAGTATTATCGCTATATTTGTATTATAAACGTGTACCCGAACGACATGAAATACAAACTGGCAGTTTTGCTGCTTATCCTTTCACTTCCGGTATGGGCTGTTCCGACAAGGTGGCACTCCATGGATATTACTCAGCCGGACGGTTTTGTTTTTCATGCCAATTTCCGCGGAGATGCCTTTTTGAAACTCATGACGACGGATGACGGATGTGCAGTTATCCGGAACGATGACGGTTTCTATTGTTACGCGTCCTTCGATCAGAACGGAACGATGTTCAGCACTCCTTTCCGGGTTGGAGATCCCGCCGTCCCTGCCTCCGTCCTTTCAGCGAGCCGCAGCATTCCTCTCGAGATAATGATGCGTGACGCCGCCCGGAAAAGGAATTTCACGGATGATTTTCCCGGCAGCGATCCGGTTCAAAGGATCCGCGACCGTCATCCCTTTGCGACCCGGTCCGGGAACCAACCCCGGCATGGGATCGTTATCCTTGCCCAGTTCCAGGACGTACGCTTCGAAAATACAAGAAGTTATTTCGACCAGCTTCTGAACGCTCATACCGGATCCTCAGCGAAAGATTATTTCAACGACCAGTTCGGCGGGATGTTCGATTTCCTCTTCGATGTCAGTGAAATCGTTACGGTATCCGGAAAGATGGCGGACTACGGAAAAAACGGGAAGAATGGAGAAGACGTAAATCCGGAAGGAATGATCCGGGAAGCATGTCAGCTGGCAGATGCCGGCATCGACTTTTCTCAATATGACGATGACGGGGACGGCGCAGTCGACAATGTTTTCGTTTTCTTCGCCGGCCGGAGCGAGGCGGACGATCCGGACAAGAACGCCGACTGTATCTGGCCCCATGCCTATTCCCTTGCCAGTGCAGGCATCTCTCTCTACCTTGACGGGAAAAGGATCGGCCGGTATGCGTGCGCTTCTGAGTTCATGCGCCTGTCTACAGGACTCTACACGACAGCTTCCATCGGCACTTTCTGCCACGAATTTACCCATACCTTCGGACTTCCGGACTTTTACGATACCGACGATGAGAGCAGCGGAGGGAAGTCTAAGGGGCTTTGGGGAAGCACCTCCCTGATGGACGCCGGCAATTACAACAATGACGGTTATACCCCGCCCTGGTTCAACGCAATCGAGCGGTATCTGCTCGGCATTTCAGAGCCTGTACTCCTGACAGAAGGCGAATGGACCCTGGAGCCCATCCACCGCAGCGGCATGTACGGGATCATTCCGACGGACAATGACCAGGAATACTACCTGGTCGAGTGCCGTTCCAATGAGAAATGGGATGCCCATATCGGAGGGTCGGGACTTTTGGTCTATCACCTCGACCTGTCAAACCGGTCGGCCGGCAACTCAACGGTCCACGGCGCCCTGACCGCAGCAGAAAGATGGAGGTATAATGAGGTCAATGCGGCTCCGGAACATCTTTGCGCCGACCTTGTCGGTGCCATTCCGGGCGCGACCAGTGTGGTCCATGTCTTCTGGCCCCAATCCGGACATACTTCCTTTACAACCGAAACGGACCCGGCTATCCGTTTCTGGAGCGGGACGAAACCCGGTGTCGCCATTCTGGATATCCGTCGAAGCGGTGATAACATCACCTTCCGTTTTGTCGGAGACGCGACGGAAAGGGCTCCGGAGGCTATTATTGAGCGGCAGGAAGTCTTTCAGGACGCGGCGATCATTCGGTGGAAATCTTCCGATCCGCAGTATGGGAAAGAGGCATATATCCGTTATGACATTAGCGGAAGGGACGGAGAAGAAATCGCTGTACAACCTTATGAACCAGGGAAATACGCATTCACGATCGAAGGGCTTCTGCCACGTACTGCCTATCGCGCCCAGATCTATTTCAAATCCCGGAATGTTCCCGGAGCAATCAACGAAAAATGCGCTTTCACGACCCGCTCCTATTATTCAGCATCGTTCCCCTATATCTTCCTTCCCGGCGAAGGGCGGGACGCCTCGGGCGCCTTCGCTACCGGAACGGAGCTGCCGCTTCGGGTCTACAATGCACCCTATGCAAAGAGTGTCTCGTGGTTCTTCGATGAGGAACCGGTCATGACAGGCCTGTCCGGCTATTGGACAATCAGCCACTCCGGCGTCCTCAAGGCCAGGATTATCCAGGAAGACGGTTCAGAAGATATTATCTTTAAAGAGATTACCGTCAAATGAGAAAAGCCCTTTATATTGTTTTGTCCGGACTCTTCCTCCTCACCACCGGCTGTGAGGGGAGTTTCAACATGGAGAGTGAGATGCTCAAGTCCGAGAAAATCTGTCTCAAGGCGGGAGGAAAACTGATCTACGAATACAATCCCGCTACAGACCAGCTCGGATTCAACAAGTCGACCTGCCAGTTCCGGGCCGGGAGCGACAATATGGGAGACTATTTCACGGCAACGTGCGCGGAACGTCCTTCCAAGAAAGGACAGACGATCGATGTGACGCTGCAGTGGACGGAAAACAATACCGTTGTCAGAAAGAAACGGACCATGAAAGTCGAGAAACTCTCTGACAACGGATATGTGTGGCTATGGAACCGAAAAGAAGGGATCGGCGCCGTAGTCAGGTTCTTAGAATGAGAGGGCGATCTGGATAAAGTCGTCTGCCTTCAAGGCAGCGCCGCCGATCAGGCCGCCGTCGATATCTTTCTCAGCGAAAAGTTCCTTTGCATTGGACGGTTTGCAGGAACCGCCATAGAGGATCGTCATATCCTCGGCAACCTCGAGGCCGAATTTCTCGGCGATGACGGTACGGATGCAAGCATGGATCTCCTCCGCCTGGGCAGCCGTCGCGGTCTTGCCGGTGCCGATAGCCCAAACAGGCTCATAAGCGATGACGATATTTTTCATATCCTCAGCCGTGAAGTTATAAAGGACAGCCTTGGTCTGGGAAGTAACAACTTCAAAATGCTTTCCAGCCTCGCGCTCATCGAGATTCTCTCCGACACAGAGAATTACCTTCAAGCCTGCTTCGAGAGCCAGTTTGGTCTTAACGACCAGTTTCTCATCGGTCTCCCCATAATACTGACGGCGCTCGGAGTGACCCAAAATCGTATACTGGCAACCGACGGAGGTCAGCATGTTGACGGCGACTTCACCCGTATAGGCTCCTTTCTCATGATCTGCACAGTTCTGGGCGCTGAGAGCGACCTTGGAACCTTTCAGCGCTTCGGCGACACATGCGAGATGCGTAAACGGCGGAGCGACAACGAGATCTACGTTAGCAGGAAGTTCTTTTGCCTTTTCTGCGACGGCCTTGGCGAGTTCAACGCCCTCAGGAACTGTAGTGTTCATCTTCCAGTTGCCTGCAACAATGTACTTTCTCATTTGATATTCTGAATTTTTAATAAAGTTCAAATCGTGCAAATTTACACATTCCCGTACAATTTCACAAACCAGGTCAGCCAAAATTGGAGAAGGCGGGAATTTATCGTATATTTGTGAGATATAGAAACAGAATCGTCAGATGAAAAATTTTGTAGAAGAACTTAGATGGAGAGGCATGATCCAGGATATCATGCCGGGAACGGAAGAGAAATTGATGGAAGGCCCCCAGGCGGCTTACGTCGGCATCGACCCGACGGCGGACTCACTGCATATCGGTCACCTTGTCAGTGTCATGATACTCAAGCATTTCCAAAACTGTGGGCACAAGCCTTTCGCCCTAGTAGGCGGTGCAACCGGAATGATAGGAGATCCGTCCATGAAATCAGCGGAACGGAATCTTTTGGATGAGGAGACCCTTAACCACAATGTCGCCTGCATCAAAGCCCAGCTCGGGCGGTTCCTCGATTTCGACAGCGATGCACCGAACAAGGCGGAACTGGTCAACAACTACGACTGGATGAAGGATTACAGTTTCATCAACTTCATCCGCGATATCGGTAAGCATATCACAGTCAACTATATGATGGCCAAGGATTCAGTAAAGAAACGCCTCTCACGCGACTCCAGCGAGGGCATGTCCTTTACGGAATTCAGCTACCAGCTTATGCAGGGGTATGATTTCTACTGGCTTTGGAAAAACAGGGGTTGTATCCTGCAGCTCGGCGGTTCCGACCAGTGGGGAAATATCACGACCGGGACTGAACTGATCCGCCGTATGGACGGAGGCGAAGCTTTCGCTTTGACTTGTCCGCTGATCCGGAAGGCCGACGGGACCAAATTCGGGAAGACGGAAAAAGGCAATATCTGGCTCGATGCCGAAAGAACGTCTCCATATGAGTTTTACCAGTTCTGGCTGAATGTTGCAGACGATGATGCGGAGCGCTATATCAAGATCTTTACGATGCTTGACCGCGAAACGATCGAATCGCTGATTGCGGAGCACAGGGAAGATCCGGGACAGCGCAAACTGCAGAAAGTACTCGCCCGGGAAATCACGATCATGTGCCACGGAGAGGAGGCTTATGAAAACGCGCTTGCCGCCACCCAGCTCCTTTTCGGGAATGTTTCTTCCGATGTCTTCCGCAAGATGGACGAGCGGACGGTCCGCGAGGTCTTCGCGAACGTACCTTCTTTCAACGTCGCAGCATCCGAATTCCCGTGCAATATCCTCGACCTCCTCGCCATCAAGACGCAGGTTTTCCCTTCGAAGGGAGAAGCCCGGAAGATGGTCCAGGGAGGCGGCGTTTCGCTGAACAAAGCCAAAGTCGGCGACATCAATGCGGAAATAACCTCCGAAGATATTATCAACGGACATTATATCCTTGCCCAGAAAGGTAAGAAGAACTACTTCATTATCAATATTATCTGATATGGACAAACCGGCATCAACCAGACAGCTCAAGGTTGCCCGCGAATTACAGAAGGACTTGGCCGAGATCATCCGTTCGAAAGGGATGGCCGCTTTCGGCGGAGCCATGGTTACGGTCAGCGAGGTACGGATTTCCCCGGACCTGTCCGTGGCCAAAGTTTTCGTCAGCATCTTCCCTTCCGAGAAACAGGAAAGCGTCATGACGATCCTCAATGAGAATCTCCGCGCTTACCGGGGCGAACTGGGGCGGAAAGTGGCGAAGCAGCTCCGGATCGTTCCGGAACTGGTTCTCCACCTCGACACCACCCTGGACTACGCCGCCCACATCGACGAACTTCTGAAACAATAAATGCATCTACCGCTGCTGTTCGCAAGGCGTTACCTGCTGGCCCGCAAATCGCATAACGTCATCAACATCATATCGGGCATCAGCGTCGCCGGAATGGCGATAGGAACAGCTGCGCTCATCATTATCCTGTCCGTCTACAACGGATTCAGCGATCTGGTAGAAAAGACGCTCGGAGAGGTTCAGCCCCAGATCCGAATTACCCCTTCGACCGGCAAAGTATTCTCTCCGAAGGGGCTGGAAGCGATCGGCAGGATCCGAAAGGACCCTTCCGTCCTCTCCGTCTGCGAGACCCTGGAAGAGAACGTAGTCATCAGCTATGACGGCAAGCAGAGCCTTGCCAAAGCAAAAGGGGTCGACTCGCTCTTCGAGCAATCGACACCTGTTCGGGACCATATCGTAGAAGGTGTCTTTTCCCTCCACAAAGGAGACATCCGTCAGGGTGTTTTCGGGGCGACCCTGGCGTATGGACTCGGAATCAGTCCCCGCTTCCTGGCCCCGGCAGAACTCTACTATCCCAAGCGGGACGGTAACGTTTCCCTGTCCTCTCCCCTCTCCTCGCTCAATCATGCAAAGGTCTATCCATCAGGTCTTTTCGCTATCAGTGCCAATACAGACACAGAACTTGTACTGGTCCCGATTGAGACGATGCGTGAACTGACCGGATACCGGGACGAAGTCAGCGCCATAGAAATCAGAACAGTGCCGGGAGCCGGAGCCGATGACGAAAGACGCCTCATCGACGGACTCTCCCGTGCGCTGGGCCCATCTTTTAAAGTATCCGACCGGATTCGGCAGAATGACGCGCTGTTCAAAATGATGAAATACGAAAAGCTGGCCATTTTCGTGATCCTGATTTTCGTCATTATTATCATTGCATTCAATATTTTCAGTTCCCTGTCCATGCTGATTATCGAAAAGCAACATGACATCGGGACGCTCAGAAGCCTGGGAGCGGACGAAAGCCTGATCCGGCGGATCTTCATTCTGGAAGGCTGGCTCATTTCCCTTCTGGGATTGGCCATCGGTCTTGTAATCGGGGTCGCATTCGTGCTCCTGCAGCAGAAATTCGGCCTGATCAAGATGCCCGGATCCTATGTTGTGCCGGCCTATCCCGTTATCCTTAAAGGGACCGATCTTCTCTTAACAGCCGCCGGCGTTGCATCCGTCGGCTACCTCATTGCAGCTCTACCGCATATTATCCACAAAACCAATCAGATATGAAAAAGTTACTCACGATTCTCTCCGTAGCTCTCATGGGTGCAGCCACCCTTTCCGCCCAGAACGGCGGCATCAATGCCGACATGCTGACTGAAATCAGCAAAGGCTATGCGGGCACTCCGGCTGACAAAGCCATCCGGAACGCACTCAACACGACTCCTATCAACACCCTCGCCCAGAACAGTGAGAACCCGGTGATGGACACTCACTTCTCCGATGAGGTCATTACGAAAGGAAGGACCAATCAGAAATCATCCGGCCGCTGCTGGCTCTTTACCGGACTGAATGTCCTGCGTGCAAAAGCCATTGCTGAACACGATCTCGGTGCCTTCACCTTCTCCCAGAACTATGTATTCTTCTACGACCAGCTTGAAAAAGCGAATCTCTTCCTTCAGGGAATCATTGATACAAAGGACCTTCCGGATGATGACCGCGAAGTGGACTGGCTATTCAGCCATCCGATCGGAGACGGTGGCCAATTCACGGGCGTTTCCAATCTGATCATGAAATACGGTGTCGTCCCGAGCGAAGTCATGCCTGAGACGTACTGCGCCGAGAATACCGCCCAAATGCGTACGCAAATCTCCACGAAACTCCGCGAAGACGGTCTCCGCCTCCGTCAGGCATACGCAGAAGGAAAAGCTGCCGCAGCCAAACTCAAAGGCAAGAAAGCAGCCGCCTCCGCCGCAGGACTTGAGGCTCAGCTCCAGTCCATGAAGATCGACCAGCTCAAGGAAATCTACCACATCCTCGCCATCTGCCTGGGCGTTCCTCCGACCACGTTCGAATGGGCACGATACAATTCCAAGGGCGAACTGGTCAGCAAAAAAAGCTACACCCCGAAATCATTTTACGATGAATTTGTCGGGAAAGACCTGGAAAACAACTATATCATGGTCATGAACGATCCTTGCCGCGAATATGGCAAGGTATACGAAATCAAATACGACCGCCACGTCTACGACGGTGATAACTGGGTCTATCTCAATCTTCCGATCGAGGATATCAAGAAAATGGCCATCGCATCGATCAAAGACAATACCGCTCTTTATTTCTCCTGTGATGTCGGCAAGTTTTCCAGCCGTACGACCGGAATCCTCGACATCAACAACTACAACTATGATGACCTGATGGGTGTCAAGTTCGGCATGAACAAGAAAGAACGCGTTCAGACCCATGCCAGCGGCTCCTCCCATGCTATGACCCTCATTGCTGTAGATATCCAGAATGGCAAGCCCGTCAAATGGATGGTTGAAAACAGCTGGGGAGCGACATCCGGTTACAAGGGGAATATGATCATGACCGATGAGTGGTTCAACGAGTATATGTTCCGCCTCGTCGTCGAGAAGAAGTATGTCCCTGCTGATATTCTCGCAATGATGAATCAGGAACCGATCCTTCTTCCCGCATGGGATCCGATGTTCCTTCCGGAGGAATAAATCCTGATGAATAAAAGACGGCACACAGTTTTGCTGATAGGGGGTTTAGTCCTTATCGCATTACTGTGTGCCGATTTATTCAGCGGAAACGGTCAGGTTTCATGGGCAGACAGGACCGTAATGTTTCGCCTCAGGATACCCAGAATCCTGACAGCCCTTATTGCCGGGGCTTCCCTGGCCGCAGGCGGGACCCAGATGCAGAGTATTTTCCGCAATCCACTGGCCGATCCGCACATCATGGGGATCAGCGGAGGAGCCGGATTAGGCGCAGCCATCGCGACGCTGATGGTCGGTAATGGCGGAGGCTCTGTCTATGGGATCGCATTATTCGCACTTCTGGGCGCATTCCTGACATCGCTGCTGATTCTCTCTATCGCACGGAAAATACGTTCCGGGAACACACTCCTTCTCATCGGAGTGATGCTGGGATTCATTTTCAGTGCCCTTGTGTCCATCCTGGAATATACAGCCAACGAGGAATCGTTGAAACTCTACTTCGGATGGGCTGCCGGCAGTTTCACCGGACTCAGATATGGAGAGATCGCCCTGATGGGAGGAGTCTTGTCTGTGGGGCTGATTCTAGGATTTGCCGGTCATAAGGGACTCGATCTGATGCTGTTCGGGGAGAATTATGCAGAAGTGTCCGGAGGGAATGTACGGAGGATCCGGTTCCGTGCTGTCTTGAGCTGCTGTCTGATGACAGCTGCCGTCACGGCGTTCTGCGGTCCCATCGGATTTGTCGGAATCATTTCACCGATCCTTGCGCGGGCACTTTTCCGGGATGCGCGGAATCTCACGGTCCTGAGCGGAAGTATTCTTATAGGAGGAATCATCTCACTGATCGCAGATATCCTATCCAATCTATCTTCCTCCCCGCTGCCGGTCGGGAGCACGATGGCACTTATCGGAATACCGGTAATCATTCTCTTTTTAGCATACAAAAAGCCCTGACCAGAAGATATCTGATCAGGGCTTCGAAGAACGGCAGCTACCTACTCTCCCACCTGGTGGGGCAGTACCATCGGCGTGGGTGAGC
>CADANY010000002.1 GCA_902789395.1 uncultured Bacteroidia bacterium
CCCCTGCATTGTGACATACAGAACAAGGTGTTTCTCTTCTTCCTTGCGTGGGATGATAAAGCGTCCCTTAAAGATGCTTTGGAACAGCTTCCTTGCGTGAAACGTATTGGTGTCAGCAATGGTGTGCCCGGATTCGGGCCCGGGGGACAATACAGCAAGACAAGGGACGGACAAGATATCCTTTATTGTATTTACAAGATGGACAGCACTGCTTTCCGGATGTTTGACTTTGAGATTCTGGAAGACTTCAATGCTCCCGTTTTCAACAGTGTATGGTTCTCTGACGAGAGCTATGCTGCAACAGGGTTCGATGCTGATCATCATGATATCAGCATATTGGCTCAAAGAACGAAAGGATGCGACCAACTGGCTGGCGTTTTCAAGGCCTTCCCCACGAACAGTTCCAATTTAGGAGCAGAAGAACATGCTATCATTTCTGTCGTACGCATGGATAATCCCTGGGATGGAAGTTTTATTATTGAGACCATCGGAGACAAAAAAGAGGCTTATGAGAGAATCATGAATACCTATAAAGCTTTTGCCCAGAATAGTAATATCTCTTTCTTTGGCGCTTTTTGGATTGATGAGCACATTGCCGAAGCCTGGAAACCCGCCCAAAACAATATGCGGTTGCTGGAAGTATTCATGTTCCTGTCCATTATTCTCTCCCTTTTGGGTTTGGTAGCCATGAGTACCTATTATGCCGATGAAAAGAGCCGCGACATTGCAGTGCGAAAGGTCTTCGGCGGCACTGTGGACACCGAGGCTTGGAGAACGATATGTGAATACATGGTGCTGGTAGGGATTGCCTGCGTCATCGGCATTCCGATTGCGGTCTATGCCGCGCAGGAATACCTCAAAGATTTCATTTACAGGCTGGCGGCAATTGAATTGAAAAAAGAATAAGAATAGAATTACAGATTATCGTATGGAAGCAAATTGGTCCAGATACCGGTTGGCCGCGGCAAGTTCGGGGAGGTTACGCTTCTCGAAGGCGGCGCAGTACAACTCCCGGAAACGGCAGAGTTCTTCCCACATAGCGCTGCGGGCAGACAGGTTTTCGCCCTGCCTTCCGTACCGGATGGTAAGGTCGATGAGTTCCTGGAAACGTGCAAAAGCGCTCAAGGCGCGGCTTTCTTTCCCGGCTTCAAGGGCCTTCAGGACACGGGAAGTTTCGCTGCCGATGTTGGCCATCTGCTGCGGAAAGGTAAGTTCGGCCCAGCGACCGTTTTCCAGGGAAGCGTGCTGCATTTATGCTGTAATGAATTTATCTATAATGGATTTGATAGCTTCCCGGACCTCTGGATCTTCAACGCCACGAGAGGGATTCCCTTGCCAGGAGCGAATATTGATGAGCGAATCGAATTCGATGAAATCCTCGCCTTCTTCCTCTACCCAAAGGTTGAAGCCCCAAAGGTTTTCCTGCGCAGAGCCGTCTTCCAGAAGAAGACGTTCCAAGTCTGAATGGAGGTCGGCATCGACGGCCAAAAGGCCTCGCTTGACATCTGCCACGCATTTTATCATATCGCCGAAAGTATTCTGCGCCAACTCTTTGAGTTGCGATATGGAGATAGCCTGCTGAAGGATTTGCATAAAAAGTGTTTTGACAAAGATACAAATAAATATGAAAAGTTACCTGAAATTCCTCTCCCGCAACAAACTCTACACCGCCATCGAGGCGGTGGGGCTGGCCGTGAGTCTGGCGTTTGTGATTTTGATTGGCAGCTATGTGGTGCAGCAGTACGAGGTGGCGCATGAGTCGCCGCAGTGGAAGCGCACCTTTGTCCTGGGAAGCGAAGATTTCCTGGGCCTGACCTATTGGGACAAGGAGGAACTGGAAATAAACATCCCGGAGGTGGTGGCCGTCACCCATATGGCGCTTCTCTGGCAGCCCGTCATCCAAAACGGCGACGAGCACCTGCGGGCCTCCGGTTTTGAGGCCGACGCCGCCTTCTTCAAGGTGTTCCCGGAATACCATCTGGTAGAAGGAAGCGCGGAAGATTTCGTCGGAAAAGACGATGTCCTCATCAGCGAATCCCTAGCCAGGAAGATTGCCGATCAAGTCGGCAATGACGGTTCCGTCACTCCCAGCTTGACCGGGAGTCTCATCGGCAGCGTCATCAACGTGGACGGCAGCAACCGCACAGTCAAGGGCATCTATGCCGATTTTGACGGGACCTTCTTTATGCCTTACGACATCATTACGCACATTTCGGGAACCTGGGCCGCAGAAGGGGAGCGGAATTTCGGCAGCATCGGCAACTACACTACCTGGTTCCGCATACGCGAAGACGCGGATCCCGTCGATGTGAGGGCAAAAGTGAAAGCGCTGCTGCACAAGAACTACGATCCCATTTGGGGTGCGGAAAGGGTTGACGTATGGAAAGTTTACCGCATGGATGAGGCCTTCTTTATCACAGGGAACAGCAACGGGCTCACCCGGCAGGGCAACGCCCGGATGCTCAGGCTCCTGACGGTCGTCGTGCTGCTGCTCTTGCTGTCGGCCATCTTCAACTATGTGAACCTGAGTCTGGCGCTTACAGGCAAGCGAGCAAAGGAAATGGCCACCCGGCGGCTGCTGGGTGCCGACAAAAAAAAGCATCCTCTGGAAATACATCGGTGAATCTGTGGCTTTCACAGCCGTTTGCTTCGCAGCGGCGCTCCTGCTGGCCGACCTGTTGGTGCCGAAGATGAATAGCCTGGTTTCCACCGGCGACCCGGACGAGCTGATGATGGGCATCGGAGATACCAGCGTAAAAGTGTCCTTCATGATGACACCGGGGTATATCCTGGCGTATATCGCCGGTATCCTGCTGCTGGGCACCGTCTGCGGCCTTCTTCCGGCCATCATCGCCTCGCGTTACGAACCCATCGACGTCATCAAAGGTACGCTCCGTCGCCGGAACAAAATGGTACTGAGCAAGGTGTTCATCGTGGTGCAGAACGTCCTTTCGGTATTTCTGATTGCCCTGGCGCTGGTGATGGAAGTGCAGATGCGCCACATGCTCACCCGGCCGATGCACGCAGCCACGGACAATCTTTATTACATCGAGTACTCAGCCCAGAACTATGATGCGATGAAGCTTTTCAAGGACAAGGTGGAACAACTTCCCTTTGTGACAAAAGCAGGCGTGGGACGAGGCCTTCCGGGACTCATCAATATGACGATGGGGGTCAAGGTGGACGAGGAGCATCGCGTGGATATGCCCGTCATCCTCTGCGATTCCACTTATTTCAAACTGCTGGGCCTGGAAGTGGAAGAAGACTTCGGCCATCCGCTGGTCCACTCGCTCTGGATGAGCCGCAGTGCCTTCAATGCGGCGGCAGTATCGGATACTTCCACGGTATTCCCGCGGAGAATCAACATGAACGGAGCCCAGCCTGAATTCATCGGGGGAGTGGTGGCGGATTATCCCACACGTCCTGCCTCGGAGAATGATATCAATATGAACGGCGGCGTCATCATCACCCGGGCCGAAGAGCTCCGTTATTCCAATTGTCTCCTGATCGGCACCACCGGGGAAGACCCGACTTATGAGAAGCAGATTCTCCAGGCATACCGGGAATTCCGGCTGGAAACCTCCGGCATTGAGGAACCCGCCTGGCGATATGGCTTTATCAAAGACATCAACCGCAAGCAACTGGAACCGGTTCGCCGCACGCTGCGGCTGGTGGTACTCTTCGCCGTCCTGGCCGTCCTTATCTCCCTGCTGGGCCTGCTGGCCATGAGCACCTACTTTGCCGATGAGAATACCAAGCAGATCGCCGTGCGGAAGGTCTTCGGCAGCGATGTCTTTCAGGAGACCCGGCGGACGGTCCGCAGCTACATGGCGCTAGTGGGCGTGGCTTGCCTCATCGGCATCCCGCTGGCCGTCTGGGCCGCCCGGCTGTATCTGGAGCGCTTTGCCTACCGGATTGAAGGCTACGGATGGGTGTTCGTTGTGGCCGTTGTGATGTCGCTGACCTTCGCCTTTGCAACCGTGCTCTGGCAGACACGGAAAGCAGCAAAGACGAATCCTGCGACCGAACTGAAAAAGGAATAGATGGCTAGAACTGGTAGTTGATACCGATCCCGATCCACATACCCGCGTCGAGCGGCTGGTAGAAGCACTTGGCCAGCTCAACGGAAACGATGAAGTTCTGGTTCATCGCAAGCTTGAGACCGGCGCCACCGCTATAAACGATATCGCCTTTCTTGGTGGCATCATAGATCGTAGGATTGACTCCCAGGGTCCTCAGTTTGGGATCGACCGCATTCTCCGCCAAGGCGAACACGCCCGGACGATAGTCTTTCGTGACAATTCCGGCATCAAAGAAAGGATTTACGGCGATATAGAAGAACTGGTTCAGAAGCTTGAAGCTCACCAGTTTGACGCGCAGTTCGGCGTTGGCCCATGCGAAACCTTCGGTCAGGATGCGGTTCTCGCGGATGCCCCGGATCGTATTGCTGGATCCGAATCCCTCGGAAATCATATTGCGCTGGACAAGGAGCGGGACGTTCTGGATCATATAGAACGGCGTCTCGCCCGCGAGGGTCTGCTGCCAGGCCAGCCGGTAAGCGAAGACCGGATCGCCGGCCGGAATATGGATAGGGATGTCGATATAGTTGCGGAAATAAACGCAAGCCTTCAGGTAGCGCTGGTTGATGACGTTTCCGTTCAGGTAAGCTTCCGCCCAGATTCCCTTGTTCGGAGCTGCTTCCATATCGCGGGTGTCGAATACCAGGCCGGCGTTGAGCTCCAGGGTGTTGCCGCCTGCCGCTTCCTCTGCGGTAATGGCTCCGATTTCCTGATACCGCCTGTACAGCGTGACGTCTGTGTCATAAAGGCCCTTTCCGGTATCCTTGTTCTTCTGGCTCTCCCGCATGTCGCCCATTTTCCAGTTCCAGAAATTGACGCCGGCGGCCCAGTTGAGGTTATCCGTAATACGTCCCTGGACATTGGCGAGGACGCGGAACATCTTCCGGCTCATACCGTAATAGTTGACAGCCTTGTCGAAAACCGGCTTTCCTTCGGTGATACCCTTGTTCGTCCAGAGATCATAGTTCTGCAGGGCCTGTGTTCCATTGAAACCCCAGAAGTTGTACATGGGATCATCCACATAGGTAACCGAGGCGTTCACCCGCATGCCCGGGATCACATACTTGGAGTCATAACCCATATACAGACGGGTCTTGCCTTTGGTAAAATGGGAGGCCTCCCAGCTGATCTTGTGGAGCGGATCGGGATAGGTTGCCCCGTCTCCATAGTAATAGACGTCGCCAAAGGCTCCGTACTGGAGACCGTTGTCAACGGAATACGTGGCACAGGGAAGGACACCGAAACTCCATCCGGTTTTCATCTCTTTTTCCTGTGCGGAAAGAATCATGGCTCCGCCTGAAACAATCAAGAAAAGAGCGGAAAGAAGAACTTTTTTCATCATTTCTATTCGTTATTAGTTTGCGGCTGCAAAAATAGTAATTCTTTTCAATAATGTAATATAGGATTCTTGTTAAAGTCATAGCAAATCGCTAATTTTGTCCACTTTTTTTAAATAAAACGTGCATAGATGAAAAAATTTCTTATGTTGCTTGCCATCGCCTCAATGGCGATTGGTGCTATCTCCTGCCAGAAGGAGGTCCAGCATGAGACTCCTGCCAGCATTGCACTTTACACTCATCCAGACAAGCCTGTAGCCGCTTCCGCCGGAACGCTCGGTGTTACCGTGTCCGCGACGGTCGACGGATGGACGGTTACGTCCCAGGCCGATTGGATTACGGTAAGCCTTGCTCCCGGCATGGAGTACACAAAAGGTGTAAGGGAAGTCATTCTCTCCTACACGGAAAACACAACTGGAAGCCAGCGCAGCGGAGACGTTGTTTTCTCCGTCGGCTCCTACAATGAAACCTACACATTGACGCAAGCCGCCAAGTAAAGACCGGAAAGACAGATGAAAAGAGCCAATTTGAAAATCTTTGCTGTCTGCATGGCCTTGATGACCATGCTTGCAGCCTCCTTCACAGCTTCCGCACAGATGCGGACCGTGACCGGAAAAGTAGTGGACGAGAAAGGCCAGCCCGTTATCAGCGCGATGGTTCTCGTCAAGGGTACCACGAACGGTGCCGCTACCGATCTTGACGGCAATTACTCCCTCCGTGTCGACGGAGCCGCCGTTCTTGAATTCTCCAGCATCGGTTATGTAACCGAAGCGCTCTCTCTTACAGCCGGTCAGAACCGGCTCGACGTCGTCCTGAAAGAGGACGCCATGCTCCTGAACGATGCTGTTGTCATCGGTTACGGCGTCCAGAACCGCCGCGACGTCACGACGTCGATCACCTCGATCAAGGCGGAAGATTTCGCCAATAAGCCCTCTTCCGACTTCCGTGAAGCGATGGCAGCAAAAATGCCTGGTGTCCAGGTCCTTTCCCTTGGCGGCCAGCCGGATGGAAACGTGTCCATCCGCGTCCGTGGTATCCAGTCCGCAACCGCCGGCAACGAACCGCTCTACGTAATTGACGGCATCCCCTGCGACGCCCGGGCCTTCGCAAACATCTCAGGATCTGAAATCGAGAGCCTCGAAGTCCTGAAGGATGCTTCCGCCGCCGCTATTTACGGATCCCGCGGGTCCTGCGGCGTCATTCTCGTTACAACCAAACGCGGCTCGACAGAAAAGGCCCGCGTCTCTTATGACGGCATGTTCAGCATGCAGCAGGTTTCCAAGAAAATCGAACTGCTCGATGCCTATGAGTTCGCAGAAGTATTTAAAGAGGCACGCGACGGTGCATACCTGTACAATGTCCCCTCAGGATCCATCTCCGATCCCTACCAGAGTCGCCCGCAGGTCTATCACCGGATCCACCCCATCATCGAACTTTATCTGAATGACTCTAGCCGTTCCCTGACCAATACGGACTGGCAGGATGCAATTTTCCGCAATGCCCTCAGCCACCAGCACAACCTGTCTGTCAGCGGGAAAGCGGGAGATACCCGTTACTTCCTCGGCGCCAACTATCTCAACCGGGAAGGAACCATCATCGGTTCTGACTTCCAGCGCTTCGGATTCCGCCTCAACCTCGACGGGAAGAAGGGGATTTTCAAATATGGAGCGAGCTTCTCTCCTAGCTATTCCCTGACACATTACGTCGCTTCGGATGCCCAATACGGCAGCAACGGCGTCATCGCATCCGCCCTTATGGCTCCCCCGATCTTCCCGGTCTACAATGCCGATGGCACTTACAACTGGGATATGAACGGAATGCTCCGTGTCGACCCCGAAGGCTATGGTGACACACAGACCAACGAAGTTCTCAACCCGGTCGCCCTCGCCCTTGAAACAAAAGATGTGAGGGAAAAGACCAACCTGATCGGTAACGTCTACGGCGCCATCGAACTCTTCAAGGGCCTTGAGTACAAACTCACCCTCGGCGGCGACTTCTACAATTATGGACGCGAATACTACCGCCCGTCCTGGCTCCCGCTCCGCGGGAACAAGTACTGGATTGCCAAGACCAGCGAGGTCCCTCACTCTACCGTAGCCCTGTCTGACCCGACCGCTACCGTTGCGTCCAATCAGTATTTCCACTGGAATATCACGAACCAGCTCTCTTATAATGCAAAATTCGGCAATCATTCCATCAATGCCGTCGCCGCATACGAAGCGGAAGAATATATCAACAAGACGATGAGCATTACCGGAACCGGCGTCGCCGGCGACGATAAGATCACGACGACCAAAGGCAAGACGATCGCTGCAGGAGATGCCGTGAACAACATATCCTCCAGCACCTTCGCTTCCTGGCTGCTCCGTGCCCAGTACTCCTGGAAGGGACGCTACATGGCATCTGCATCCATCCGTGGAGATGCTTCCTCCCGTTTCGCTCCGAAGTCCCGCTGGGGATATTTCCCGGCTGCTTCCATCGGCTGGCGTATCTCCGACGAGCCGTTCATGAGCTCGCTCAGCGCCATCTCCGACATGAAACTCCGCGCCTCCATCGGCCAGACCGGTAACGCCCAGATCGGCGCCTCCGAATACCTGGCCCTCTACGGCTCCGCCCAGACCTACCTCGGCAACGGTACCGAACTCGTGAACCAGGTCTATCCGAACCAGATTGCGAACAATGAGCTCCACTGGGAAAAGAACACCCAGGTCAATCTCGGTCTCGACCTCACCATGTGGCAGGGCCTGTTCATCCTGAACCTGGATCTTTACAACTCCCGGACGACCGACATGCTCTTCGACGTTCCGGTGCCCCAGGTTTCCGGTCTCTCTTCCTCCAACATGAATATCGGGTCCATGCAGAACCGTGGTATCGAAGTAAACGTTTCCTCCCGCAAGCAGTTCGCCAGCGGATTCTCCTATGAGATTACCGGAAACTGGTCTCTCAACCGCAACAAGGTTCTCTCCCTCGGCTCCGAGGACGCACCGATCATCAAAGAGGCTGACTATAAGGGTGCCTACTATATCACAAAGGTCGGACAGCCGGTCGGCTGTTACTACCTGCTCGTGGCTGACGGTGTCTTCCACAATCAGGAAGAACTGGCGTCCTATCCTCATTTCGACACGACCCAGATCGGCGACTTCCGCTTCATCGATGCCAACGGCAACGGTAAGCTGGAGCAGGATGCCGACCGCGTCATCGTCGGCAACTACATGCCGGACTTCTACTACGGCTTCGGCATCAACCTCGGATACAAAGGACTTGATTTCTCCGCCGCCTTCCAGGGCGTATATGGAAACGAAATCCTCAACCTTGAGCGCCGTTATCTCTGCAACATGGAGGCTTCTTCCAACATGATGAAACTCTCCCTCCAGCGCTTCCCGTACGGAGAACTCAACCGTGCCACGCGTAAATCGACGGGCAACAACGGCTCCTCCACTTCGACCTTCCATATCGAGGACGGTTCTTACCTGCGTCTTCAGAACGTATCGCTGGGATATACCCTTCCTTCCGTATGGACCCGCAAGGCCCATATCGAAAGAGCCCGGATCTATCTCCAGGGATCCAATCTGCTGACGCTCACCAACTATACCGGCTACAATCCGGAAGTCAATAAGAATTCCAGCGATGCCCTGCGCCCGGGTGAGGACTACTGCTCCTATCCGCTTCCGCGCACCGTCAGTGTCGGTATCAACTTAACTCTGTAATGCCTTATGAAAAAGAAGATAACATATATCATTGCCAGCGCTGCCCTTTTGTTGGGCGCCGTTTCCTGCTCAGACTCTTTCTTTGAGCGGTATCCTGCCAACAGCGTGACGGAAGGCAACTTCTACCAGAGTGAGGCAGACTTCAACCAAGGCGTCTACAGCTGCTACGCGAAGCTTAAGACCCAGATGGCGTTCTACCTGACGGAACTGGCCTACCGCAGCGACGAGTGCATCCTCGAATCCATGGCCGTTTCGACCCAGTTCCGTTATGACCTCGACAATTTTGTCGAAGTAGAGAGCAATACGATCCTTTCCGACGTATGGAATGCTTGGTATAACGGTATTTACCGCTGCAACGACGTTCTCGACCATGCAGAAGGGAAATCCTTCGCGAAACTGCCTCAGTACCGGGCTGAATGCCTGTTCATCCGCAGCTGGTACCTGTTCATGCTCTACCAGACCTTCGGAACCGTTCCGATTCCGACGACGGTCCTGACTCCGGCCGAGTCCATGAACCTCGGACGCTGCACGGACCAGGAAATGTATGACCGCCTCGTCACTGACCTGACCGACGCCATTGCCAATCTGCCGGCCGCAAGACCAGTCGAGAAGGCGCGCGTCTCCAAGATCGCCGCGCAGGCCCTGCTCGGACGTGTCTACCTCAAATTCGGGAAATATGCGGAAGCCCAGTCCATCCTCGGACAGGCCCTCCAGGATCCGAACTACGGACTGATGCCGACAACGGCCGCCGCTTTCGATGTCAACAACAAGATGAACAAGGAAATCCTCTTCGCCCTTTGCTACAACAAGAGCATTGACCAGGGCCACGGCTACTGGTACAGTTCCAATACTGCCGTAGAGGCCGACCGCAACAATCCCACGCCGACGTTCAAGAAAATCTATGACCAGAAGCTGGACAACCGTTTTGACCTGATCAACGGTTATGTCAAGATTTCCTCCTCCGTCTATGCTATGAACAAGTGGTATGACACCTATGATGCTACCTTCACGACGGTTGTCGGAAACGATTTCCCGATGCTCCGTTATGCGGATGTGGTTCTGATGCAGGCAGAGGCGATCGGTCTCGGCGGCGATATCGCCGGTGCCCTCCCTTACCTCAACCAGACCCGTACACGTGCCGGCCTCCCTGCCCTGACCACCAAAGAGGTTTCCTCTCGGGATCAGTTCATCCGGGAACTGGCCGATGAGCGCGGCCGCGAATTTGCCCTCGAAGGCCACCGTTGGTTCGACCTCGTCCGCCTCGGCCTGGCTGTCGACTACTTCCGCAGCCTGGGTTACAACCTCGACGAGCACGAGCTGATCCTCCCGATCCCCCGCGCCCAGCTTGAGATCTACAACAACACCGATCTTCTCTGGCAGAACCCGGGATACAACAGCAACTATAGCAAGTAATGAACATGAAAAGAACGATAACCCATATTTTTGCCGCCGCGGCCGTTGTCCTTTCCTTCGCTTCCTGCTGGAACGAGGAGATAGACGATATCGCCAAGGGCAAAGACCTTAAGCTCCGCCATGAGATCTCCGACCTGAAGGCAGTCCCCGGAGATACGGAGGTCCAGCTGAGCTGGACGATGGAAGAAGGCTGGAATCCGACGCAGTATGTCATCACGTATACCAACCCGGACCAGTCCGCAGGAAGAATCGAAACCAAGGATCTTTCCTGTCTCGTTACCGACCTGACCAACGGACATAACTATACTTTCAATGTCCAGGCGCAGTATGACGATGTCCTCTCCGGGATCCAGTCGGTCAATGCGAAACCGGTCACGTCCCGGATCGCCGTCAAGGATCTCGCCGCCCTCGGCATGGACCAGGCGGTCGCTCTGAGTTGGACAAAGCCCTCTACGAGCGTACAGAGCTACAAACTCACCTACTACATGGAGGATACCCCCTCGGACGTCAAGACCGTAACGATTGACAAGGATGCCGAAAGCTACTTGCTGGAAGGCCTTCAGAATGACAAGAATTACATCTTCTTCCTTGTCGGGGTCTACGCAAAGGGCGAGTCCGACCAGGCTTCCGCCAAAGCGATGCCGATGAGCGCCGTCGCCTTCTTCACGGACCGCGACAACGCCATCGTAAACCAGCCTGTCCGCTTTACCTTCAATACCGAGGCCTATCCGACGGCTCAGAAGGTATTCTGGGAGTTCCCGGGCGGCATACAAAAAGAAGGCACAGAAGTTGAGTACGGTTTCGGAAGCGAAGGCGAGCAGCCGGTCGTTCTCCACGCCTTCATCGGCGGAGTCGAGAAGACATGGAAACTGAGCATTGCCGTACGCCAGTGGGGACTTCACGTCAATGAATTCCCGCAGAACGGAACAAACTACAGCGGTTTCAAGGGCTCCTGCCCGGTCTTCTCTCCGGACGGAAAGACCGTCTATAACATTACCTTCAACAAGAAGACCACCCTCCTGGCCTATGATACGGCAACCGGAGAACGGAAGTGGACCTTCGAGAACCCTGACGGTCTCAACCAGGGATCCTACAACATGCTGACTGTCAACCCGGTAACGGGAGATATCTATTACGGAACCCAGACCGCCGGCAGCTTCGTCGCCGTAACGGCCGACGGCCAGCTCAAGTGGGCGTACAAGGGACTCGGATCCATGCAGTCCGCGGCTCCCGCCGTCAACAAGGCCGGTACGCTGGTATTCGCCGTTGATGCGACCGGCAAGGCTGTTGCCCTCGATGCAGCGACCGGTGCTGAAAAGTGGACCCTCGCTCTCGGAGCGAAGGGCGGCGGAATCCTCGTCAACGGAAATGAGGTCCTCATCGGTGTCCAGAACAAGACCCTCACCTTCGTCAATGCCCAAAGCGGCGAGATTATCGCCCAGCTGACCGGAGGGGCCAACATAACCGACATCTCCGGTTTCGGCATCTCCAAGGACCTGAAGACCGCTTACTTCGGAAACACCGGCGGCGGTGTCTCCGCTGTCGATCTTGTCGACCACACTTTGCTTGTCGACAACAAGCCGGTCGGAACGAACAATATGTACGAACCGGTCGTCGGGCCGGACGGAAAAGTCTTCTATGGCAGCAAGGACGGATTCATGTATCTGCTGACCCCGGGTCTTGAGCTGATTTCGGCTATTGATTCCGGCAACGGAAACAACGCCTTCAACTACTCCCACCCGGTAGTCGACACGGACGGTAACTTCTACATCACGGCCGGCGGCCAGAAGAACCAGAACTTCATCATCGGCCCCGACGGTAGCATAAAGGACAAGTGGCAGTACGAAGAAGGTGACAAGCAGATGGGTGGCAACAACTATCTTGACGGCGTCTTCTACTCCGCCTTCATCGGCGCCTCCGGAGCCAATGGCTACTTCATCGGCAAATATGTCGGTGGAACCCGTTACAACGGCCACGGTTTCGATATCTGCGGCTCCTGCTGCATCAAATAATGAAATCCTGCCGTATCCACACGTTGATCCTGTCGTCAGCCATCCTGCTGACGACAGGTTTTTCGTGCGGAAAACCGGAACAGAAACAACAAATCAATCCTCAGGATCTTCTTGAAGAACACCGTTTCGACATGACCCTCCGGGAGTCCCGGCAGGTTGCCGACGGTGTCCTTTATGAAAGAATGACCCTGGACCGCTTCGGCGGAGACATCCATGTCCTGACCCTCGACATGACGAAGGGAGTCCTTCTGGATGCCTGTTGGGCGGACGGCCTCTGTCCGAACCCGGCAACGAACGGAACGAACAACGGGAAACAACTCCGCGAAACGCTTTCCGAGACGCTCCGGCGCCGCCTTGGCGAAAAGGTTGTCGGCGGCATCAACGGGGACTATTACCATACCAAAGGCGGAATCACCCTCTCCCCGCATGTCGAGAACGGGAAACCGGTCTTCTTCGGAAACCCGTATGAACTGGTCCGGGAGCCTGCCTTCAAATACGGCTTTACCCAATTCTCCGACGGGAGCATCAGCTTCGGGCCTCGCTCCGTTCGTAGTTCCGTTGTCTGGAAAGACGTTTCCGTCTCCGTCCGTTCGGTCAATGATACGATCCTCGCCTTGAGCCCGAATGCCGTCCAGGCTTCAAAGGCTTACCAGGATGCGAACGTCTATACCGCCCGGATGGTCGAAAAGCCCTTCCCGGCAGTCCGGAACAAAATCGGGACACGGGCGCTTTTCCTCGTTGCCAAAGCCTCTGTCCCCCTTTCCGTCAATACCGGCCCGATTCCGTCGACGGTTACGGCCGTCTATGACGGCAGGAGCGGCAATCTTATGTCCGCACCTTTCGTTACGGGAAAGGATGAATGGGTCCTCCAACTTACCGGAGAGAGCGCTGCGGCCCTGTCCGGCGCACGGCCGGGCGACAGGCTGGATATTTCCTTCGAGCTGTCCATCGACGGATCCGTCAAGCCCGTCCGGACCCATATCGGAGGGAAATACCTGATCCTTGCAAATGGACAGAAAGGGGAAGGATATGACGATCCCCGGTCGGCGACACGCGCCAGCCTGATCGGTGCGACGCAGGACGGGAAAACCGTCAGACTCATCGCCTCCGCCGCCAGTCTGACCTTCCCGGACAATTATGAACTGGCGCGGAAACTGGGCCTGTACAACGCCCTGCGCCTCGACGGAGGCGGATCGACGGAAATGTGCCTCGTCAACAACGGGAACGTTGAGATCCTCTGCCCTTCTTCCGACTCAAACGGAAAGGAGCGCAGCAATATGAATTATATCCATGTGAGAACCAAATAGAAGAAAGATGAATTTCAAAGGGATAATCGGAAGGACCTGTTTCCTTCTGCTACTTCTGGCGACCGCCTGCGGACAAGAAGAAAAAACGCCGGCAGAAGTCACCGTTACGACAAAAGTCGCTCTTCAGTCCTACAGAAGCGCTACCGGCGCCTTCATTTCTCCGGTATTCAACCAGGGAGACCTGGTCCGGCTGGTGGACATTACGAATGGAGAATCCGACGTCAAGCCTCCTATCAATATGGGCGGCAGCCAGTCATCTTTCCTCTTCTCGCTGAAAAACGCCGCTGCGGGAGACCTCCTTGCCGCCGTTTTTCCTTCGGACGCAAGTGCCTCTTTCAAGGAGCATTCTGTCTCCTACACGATTCCCGATAAACAGGACGGGAAGGATTTGTCCATTCCCATGATCGGATGGACAACCCATTCCGGAGATACCTATTCCGGAAATTCCCTCCGGCTTGACGCCCGCATGGCCCTGGTCCGCGCGGCTGTCCAAAAAGGATCTTATTCCATTCAGAAAGCCGTTCTGACTGCAAACAGCGGGGAAAATCTCGCCGGAGTCGTAAGCGTGGAAATGGACAAAGGGACCTACGCCGCCTCCGCGTCTTCCGTAACCGTCACCCTTCAGACGCCCCTCGACTGCCGGCGCGAGGCTCAGACCGTCCCGTTTTTCGTCGCGCCGGGCTCTTACAAGACTGGGCTGACCGTCACCTTCCATACCGACGACGGGAAACAGATTGTCTCGAAGGTTACGGACCCGGTCTCGCTGGGCTCAGGCTCGGTCTTCAGCACGGATCCGGCCAGTGCCGGAAGACAGCTGATTGCAGCCGGGGGTACAAAGGTCTATCTGTTTGATGAAAAACTTGCCCGGGAGGCCCGGGACTACAAGGCCGGCCTCATTTGGGAATGGGATTCTTCGAAAGAAGCAGGCAAGCTATCCCGTCCGGACCATATCGATGATGCCAAACCCGTATATGACAACAAGAAAATGCTGGTTACCAGCTCCTTCGCCTGGTGCGCCCTCGTCGATATCGAAACCAAGAACCTGGATTTTTACGCAACCGGCCTGACCAATGCCCATTCCGCAGAGATTCTCCCGGACGGACGGATTGCCGTTGCCTGCGCAGAAGGATATGTCGCCCTCTACGACAAATCCAACAGCAATCTTCGGATTGCCGACTATCCCCTCACGTCCGCCCACGGTGTCGTCTGGAGCGAAAAGAAACAGCGCCTCTATGCAATCGGCGCGTCTTCCCTGCAGATTTACAAACTCAATGACGACTGGAAGACAAGGCCCGCACTTGTTCTGGAAAAGACCATTTCCAGCACCGGTTTCGTAACGGGAATGCACGACATGACAGCCGTTGACGAGAACACCCTCATCATCGGAGGGAACAAACTCGCCTTCTTCGATATCAACACGGAACGGTTTACCGGGATCCAGGCTTATAACGGTGTTGCCGGATTCAAGTCTGTCAACTACAATGCCACGACAGGAGAAATGTACTATACCTATGCCTGGGAGAATTACTCGGAAGGGGCCTATACCTGGTCGAGCCATTGGATCCGCTATACCGACAATCTCCAGAATTCGTTCTCTCCCACCAAGGACGCGCAGGGTATCATCCGCGTCGAGGACATAAACATGTATAAAGTCCGCGTCTTCAGCTGGTAAAGCAAGAAAAATCCGTATCTTTAAGGGTCCTTTCTTAAAAAGAACTCTTTATGAAACGTTTCCTTTCTCCGGTGCCGGGGCTGCTGCTCTTTTTAGCAGCATCCTGCGCTCCCGGTCCACAAGTGAGCGATCTCCGGTGCGAAGGCCTCCGGGAACCCCTTGCCATCGATTCGGATCTTCCGCATTTCAGCTGGAAAATCCGCTCGGAAGATCCCGTGGTCCAGGAATTCTACGAAATTGAGGTGGGGCGCTCCGAAAAGGCGCTCCGCAGCGGAAAGGCAGACCTTTGGGCCGAAGGTCCGGTCCGGTCGGCTGATCAGGTCATGGTCCCCTACCGCGGCAAAGCGCTCTCTTCGAGGACATTGGCTTTTTGGCGGGTGCGGATCCGGACCGCGGACGGAAGGCTGTCGAAGTGGAGCCGTCCGCAGCGTTTCGGGATTGGAATCACCGGCGCAGATACCCTGAAGGGCGTTTATATCGGCGCCGCTTCGGGAGAAGGACGCGCCCCCCTTCTGAGAAAGACTTTTACTGTCGAAAACACCGGAGAGGAGGTTCTTCTGCATGTCAATTCACTCGGTTACCACGAGGCTTACCTCAACGGGAAAAAAGTCTCGGATGCCGTGCTGACCCCGGCCGTTTCCCAGCTGGACAAACGCTCCCTGACCGTTACCTACGATGTCTCAGAATTCCTGAAAAAAGGAAGGAACGAGCTGGTGCTCTGGATCAGTTCCGGCTGGTATAAAAAAAGAACATTCAACGCCGCGTATGACGGTCCGCTCGTAAAAGCGGAGCTTGATGCCATAGCTCCGGACGGATCCACGCCCCTCGTATGGACCGATGGTTCCTGGGAAGGAACTTGGAGCGGATACCGCGATTACGATACCTGGCGGGCCCATCATTTCGGAGGGGAAATCATTGATGCAAGGGTCGTTCCGCTTTCCATGAAAAGCAAGAACCTGGACCGGCTCGGATGGACGCCGGTCGATACGCCGGAAATCACGGGCATCGCCGCGACTCCGCAGATGTGCGAACCCTGCCGGATCCAGGAAACCCTCTCTCCCGTCAGCATCGAAGCCGCCGGGGACGGCTCCTGGATCCTCGATTTCGGCCGGATTGTCAACGGAATGGCGGAAATCTGCCTTCCCGAGCTCCCGGAGGGGCACGTTACGACGGCCTCTTTCAGCGATTTCCGGGGAGAAGACGGGGCCCTCGACCCGGTCAGCCGGAATGAGTACATTTCTTCCGGCGCTCCCGGCGGAGACCGGTTCGCCAATCGTTTCAACCACCATGTTTTCCGGTATATCCAGCTGGACAGCCTCCCCAAAGCCCCCGTCAAGGCCCTGGCCCACCGGATGCGGACGGATTTCCCGAGAGGCGGATCCTTTGTCTCTTCGGATGAGGAGTTGAATCGGATCCACGACATGGTCGTCTATACAATGGAGAACCTCGCTTTTGACGGATACATGGTCGACTGTGCCAACATTGAACGTCTCGGTTACGGTGGCGACGGTAACGCCTCGACACTGTCCCTTCAGATTCTCGGGGACGTCGCCCCTCTGTATGTCAATTGGTTACAGGCATGGAACGACGTAATCCGGGAAGACGGCGGACTCCCCCATACCGCACCCTGCCCGCAACGGGCCGGCGGCGGCCCATACTGGTGCGGCTTCATCGTCCAGGCTCCGTGGAGGACTTACATGAGCTATGCCGATGCCAGGATGATCAAGCGCTGCTACCCGACGATGGTCCATTGGCTGGATTACGTGGACGCCCACACGGTTGACGGGCTCCTGAAAGCATGGCCCAATACCGAGTACCGACACTGGTACCTTGGAGACTGGGCGGCTCCGGACGGCGTAGATGTCAAAGACCCGGAAAGCATAGATCTCGTCAATAACTGTTCCCTCTGCCAAGTCTATGAGGATCTTGAAAAGATGGCCCTCCTGCTGGGGAAAGAAGAGGAGGCCGATCGTTTCCGAAAACGCAACGACGCCCTAAAAGAGCGGATCCATGCCGCTTTCTACCACCCGGAAGAAACCGTATATGGCTCCGGAAGCCAGATCGACATGGTCTATCCGATGCTGGTCGGGGCCGTCCCGGATTCCCTGCATAACGAAGTACGGAACAAACTGATGGAGAGGACGGAAACAACTTATCAAGGACATCTTGCTACAGGACTTGTCGGAGTCCCCGTCCTGACGGAATGGGTAACCCTGGAGAGGGAATGCGACTGGTTCTATGGGATGTTGAAAAAGCACGGTTATCCGGGTTATCTCTATATGCTGGATAACGGTGCCACCGGAACCTGGGAGCACTGGAATGGCCGGCGAAGCCGCCTGCACAACTGTTTTAACGGCATCGGAAGCTGGTTCTACCAGGCCCTCGGCGGGATCATTCCCGAAGAGCCCGGTTACCGCCGGATCCGGATCGAGCCGCAGACTCCGGAAGGACTGGAAAAGGTCCGGGTCACGCAGAATACGCCCTATGGACCCATCCTCGTTATCCGGGAGGGACGGAAACTACATGTCGAACTTCCGGTCGGTATAACCGCGGTAACCGAAGGAAAAGAGTATACCGGAAAAACGGATCTTGTCCTTTCGTTATAGTTTTCTTTTTTTGACAGAACAATCAGATAGCATATTATGGACAGAAGAGATTTTCTGAGAACATCCGCTTTCGGCGCCGCCCTGTTCGGCCTGACCGGCGTTTCCGGTTGCAGGGTCAAGGTCAAGAATGATTTTGACACCCTCATCAAAAACGGGGTAATCTACTTAGGAGACGGAAAGGCTCCCGTCAAGGGAGACCTCGCGATCAGGGACGGGAAGGTCGCCGCGATCGGAGAGAACCTCGGGACCAGCGCCAAGACCATCCTGGACGCAAAAGGGATGGCCGTTTCGCCCGGATTCATCGATCTCCATGTCCATACAGACACGAATCTTTTTGACGCACCGAAGGGCGACAGCCGCATTTTCCAGGGCATCACGAGCGAGGTCGGAGGGAACTGCGGATATTGTCCTTTCGTCTATTCCGATGACGCCTGGGAGGCACGCAAAGACAAGCCCAGGAAAGGCGGTCCTGCCTGGCGGAACATCGACGGATTCTACCAGCGTCTCACAGACAACAAGATCGGAATCAACTATTCCAGCCTTGTCGGACATGGCGACGTGCGCGAAGCTGTCGTCGGACCCTATAACGTCAAGGCCAGCGACGAACAGATCCGGAAAATGTGCGAGGTTCTTGACGAGCAGCTGTCCATGGGCGCGATCGGGCTCTCCTATGGACTGGAATACGCGCCCGGATGCTATAGCGACACCCGGGAGATGGTTGCGCTGAACAAGGTCGTCGCCAAGCATAACGCTCTCTATACCATCCACATGCGCAATGAGGACGACCATGTCCTCGAAGCGATGGACGAAGCGATCGAGGCCGCCCGGCGCTCCGGAGCCCGTCTGGAAATCTCCCACCTGAAGGCGCAGAATCCGGCGAATTTCGACAAGATCGACCGGATGCTCCGGAAGATTGACGATGCGTATGCAGAGGGGATCGACATCGCCTTCGACCGCTATCCCTATACCGCTTTTTCAACCGGCTTTACTTCCTTCATCCCCATTGAACTGCGGGACGGGACGGACGAGGATATCTATGCACGGCTGAATGATCCCGCCGCCTGCGAGAAGATCAAGAAATATGCGTACGGCCGGATCGAACGCTTCGGAGGCCCGCAGCAAGTCGTCGTCGCAGGATGCAATGCCCCGGAGAATGCGGCCTATGCCGGAAAGAACCTCGCGGAATGCTGCAAGATTTCCGGCCTCGACGAATGGGAAATGATCCGTCACCTGCTCGTTTCAGAGCGCCTGCAGGTCAATCAGGCGACCTTTGCCATGAAAGAGGAAAACCTGAAAATAATCTATGCCCACCGGCTTTCCATGCCGGCCTCAGACGGCAGTGTCTACTCCCCGGAAGGCGTTCTCGGAAAGGAACTTCCGCATCCCCGCTCCTATGGGACTTTCCCCCGGTTCTTCGAAAAATTCGTCCGGGAAGAAGGCGTACTGGACCTTGCGACCGCGATCTATAAATGTACCGGCCTGCCGGCATCGCGGGCGAAATTCAAAGAACGGGGCCTGCTCATTCCGGGCTATGCCGCGGATATTACCGTCTTCGATCCCGGAACGATCGCGGACAAGGCAACCTATGCCAAACCGCACACGTTCCCGACAGGGATCGCCCACGTTTTCGTCAACGGTGTATGGACCATCAAGGACGGAACCCATACGGGTGCCCTTGCCGGCACCATCCTTGACGGCAACCACCTGAGCCGCTGATTATCAGAATCCTTTTATCGGGAAAAAGACGGTAGGGATCAAAAGCAGCAGGCCTAGGACGAGCAGAACAACGACCCCTTTCCATATCCACCGGACCCACTTCGTATAGGGAATCCGGGCCATCGCCAGCGCCGCAATGAGGACGCCCGACGTCGGGGTCAGCATATTCGTGAACCCGTCCCCGAACTGGAAAGCCAGGACCATCGCCTGGCGGGAGACTCCGACAAGATCGGAGAAGGGGGCCATCACCGGAATCGTAATCGCCGCTTTGGCCGTCGCGCTCGGCAGCAGGAAATTGATCAGGGCCTGGATTCCATACATCGCTGAAAGCGACGCGAGAGGACCCGTTCCGTCAAGGCCGTCCTGCAGGGTTTTGAACAGGCTGTCTATGACCTTCCCGTCCTGAAGCACGATTATGATCCCCGAAGCGACCCCGACAACCAAGGCGGCGGAGAGAATATCCTTCGCGCCGGCAAGCAGTTCTTCCGCAATCCGGTTGGCAGAGAACCCGGCTATGATCCCGCAAACGAGACCCATTGCCAGGAAAAGGCCGGTGATTTCGGGCAGGTACCATTTCCGGCACGTTACCCCGTAGATCAGCAGGGCTACAGTCAGAAAAAGGACGGCAAGGATCCATGCCTGGCGCCGGGTCATGGACTCACTCCCTGCGGCCATGACTTCTTCTCCGGCCGGCTTACGCTGGGTCTTCCGGGCATAGACCAACACGAAAATGACCATCAGAACCGTCAGAAAAGCCCAGCAGAAGATTCGATATCCCATGCCGGAAAACGGTGGTAAATCAGCCATTTCCTGAGCGATTCCGACTGTGAACGGGTTTAGGAAGGCACTGGAAAACCCCACATTGGACGAAACATAGACGACCAGCATTCCCATGATGGCATCATAGCCCATGGACACCGCCAGCGGGACCACGATCCCGACAAAGGGAATCGTTTCTTCGCTCATCCCGAAAACCGCCCCGGCGAGGGAGAAAAGCACCGTGAGAGCAGCAAGAATCAATTTGTCCCGATTCCCGACGCGGGCGATGAACCGGCTGATGCCCGAGGCTACGGCCCCGGTCGAATTCAGCAGCGAAAAAGCCCCGCCCACAACCAGGATAAAGATAATGATTCCCGCCTGCTTGACGAAACCGTGATAAACGGAAGTCAGGACCTGCCAGGTCTGCGGCTCTCCGCCGGGAACAAGCCAGGTCGCGACGGCGCTGATCGCGAGAAGGGCCGCGATAATGACATAGGTATTCGGGACAGAGAGTTTCCGCATGGCAGAACAAAGATACGGGTTTTTCATTATTTTTCGTCAGAAATAACTATCTTTGGAAAAGATCCCCACATAATATGAAAAAGTTCAAACCCGGCTTATTCGTTAAGGTTCTGATCGCAATCGCAGGCGGCGCGCTTCTCGGCCGATTCGCTCCGGATGTTATCATCAGGATCCTGAAAACCTTCAATGTCCTCTTCGCCCAGCTCCTGAAATTCATGATTCCGCTGCTGGTCCTCGGCCTAGTCACGCCGGCGATTGCCAATGTCGGGAAGAGAGCCGGAAAAATGCTTCTCGTTGTTATCGGAATCGCTTATCTGTCAACTATTTGTTCCGGGTTTTTCGCTCACGTCTGTTCTTCCAATGTCTTCCCCTTTTACCTCAATGCGGGAGAGCTGTCCGCCGACGCCGTTTCCGCCCGTGAGTTCCAACCCTACTTCGATCTCAAGATTCCTCCCGTCTGCGATATCCTGACCGCCCTGCTGCTCTCCTTCATGTTCGGCATCGGCATCATCGCAACCGGATCGTCTCCGTTGAAAAAGGGCTTTGACGATTTCGGCGCGATCGTCAAGCTGACGATAGAAAAAGTCATCATTCCGCTCCTCCCGTGGTATATCTTTACGATGATCAGCGAAATGAGCGCCAAGGGAGTGATTGCCGTCGTTCTCGGCTCCGGATTCAAAATCATCCTGACCGGCATTGTCCTGACGATCCTTTATCTGATTATCCAGTACTGCATCGCAGGGGCCATCGCCGGAAAGAATCCCTTCAAGTGCCTCTGGAACATGCTGCCGGCCTACCTCACGGCCTTTTCGATCTGTTCCTCTTCCGCCTCCATTCCCGTTACCTCATCCTGCACCCGTAAAAACGGCGTCAGCGACGATATCGTCGACTTTACGATCCCCCTTTGCTCGACCGTCCACATGTGCGGTTCGACGATCAAACTCGCGGTCTCTGCCATTGCCGTGGCCTATATGACCGGAACTCCGCTTCCTTTTGCCGTTTATGTCCATTTCGTCCTGATGCAGGGCATCGCGGCCGTCGCGGCTCCGGGGGTCATGGGCGGAGTCCTGATGGCTTCCATCGGATTTCTCGAGTCGATTATGGGCTTTACCCCGGACCAGACGGCCCTGGTCATGACCCTATACCTTGCCCTCGACGGATACGGCCCGGCCTGCAACGTTACAGGAGACGGAGCCATAGCATTGATTATCAACCGTTTCTATAGCAAAAAAGACGTTTAATATGAAACGAATCCTTCCTTTATTCCTTCTTCTGACCCTCATTGCCGCCATTCCGTCCGGGGCGGCCCCGATGAAAGCGCGTGTCATCCAGCAATACTTTGCCCAAGATGACAAAGGGCGCCTGGAAAGCTTTGAATGGACCATCAAAGAACTGGAAAAATGCGATGAGAGTCTCGATATCATCGTCCTTCCCGAGTTCTCGGAAGTGCCCGGGAAATCCCAGACCGGCAGCTTTATCGACAACGCCAAAGCGTGCGGTCCCCGCCTGCTGAAAACCTGTGCCGAGACGGCCCGGCGGTGCCATTCCTACGTATTTGCCGGGGCGGTAGACACCGAACTCGAAGTCCCCAGGAATACGATTTTCATCTATGACCGGGAAGGAAACCTCGTTGGAAAATACTACAAACAGCACCTGACCCGGGGTGAATGGACCCGCAACGGACTGGACAAGTCCTATACGGAAGAATGGTCCAAGCCATACATCCTCGATCTCGAAGGCGTCCGATTCGCTTTCCTGACCTGCTACGATTTCTATTTTTACGAGAATTTCGCCAATATCGCCCGGTGGAAACCGGATGTGATCATCGGCTGCTCCCACCAGCGGAGCGACACATTCCGGGCACTGGATATCATCAACTCTTTCTGTGCCTACAATACCGGCGCTTACCTCGTCCGGTGCTCTGTGTCCATGGGCCTCGATTCCGAACTGGGGGGCTGCTCCTGCGTCGTCGCCCCGACGGGAGAAATCCTCGGAACCCTGCGCTCTGAGATCGCAACCCTCGACGTAACCTTCGATCCCAAAGAGAAATACCTCAAGCCCGCAGGCTATGGAAACCCTCCTTCCTTGCACTCGGAGTATATTGAAATCGGACGTCGTCCATGGAAATATCGTCCGGGCGGCAGTGCGATCGTCACGCCCTTCGAAGAGGCTCCGGAAAAGCGGATCTGCGCCCGCCGCGGGTTCTCTTCCATTGCTTCCGAAAGTCCGCTGGCAGCTCTCGGAGCAGCGGTCGCCCTCGGCGCCTCTGAAGTCGGATTCGACGTCTGGCCGTCCCCGGAAGGGGTTTTCATCACGGAAGGCGGTGTCACCCTCCGCGAGATTCTGGCCAAGCTTTCATGCCATACGATTATGAATCTCCGCCTTACGGCGGCAGGGAACAAAGCATGGGACGAAGCGCTCCTGAAGCAACTTGACGCCTTGATTTTTGCCTATGATGCCCAGGAACATGTCTATTTTACGACCGGAGATATCTCTCTCAATGCCCAGCTCGCGGAGTATGCTCCCGACATCCCCCGGTGCCTGGAAGACGGTGGACGAAATGCCGTCGATGAAGCTGTACGCCGGGGTTGCCGGATCGTCCAGCTGACCAAGGCGAATATCAGTCAGAAAATGATAGACAAGGCCCATTCCGCCGGCCTTCGCGTCAACGTCGCCGCCGTCGATTCGCCCAAGGATGCCCGCAAATACTTCGAAATCGGGGCAGATACAATCCTGACCAATGAGTACCAAGTCATATCTTCCGCTACCGGATGCAAATAATTTCTGCTATATGAAACGAATTTTAATCTTTTTGCTGATCTGCCTGCCGGCTCTTTCCGCAAATGCAGGTAAAGTTGTCACGGACAGCCTCTCCAGCAAGATCCTGAAGGCTGATGTGAAATTCAATGTCTACCTCCCTGACGGATTTGACGAATCCGGCAAATCCTATCCGGTTGTCTACCTGCTGCACGGTCTCGGCGGCAATTACACAGACTGGGTCAACAAAGGGTCTGCGAAAGCAATCGCCGATGAGCTGATCGGTTCCGGCGAAGCGGTCGAGATGATTATCGTTATGCCGAATGCCGGCGGAGCCGACCGGCACAACGAATGGAACGGCTATTTCAATATGCCCGGCTGGAACTATGAAGATTTCTTCTTCCAAGAGTTCATGCCTGCCGTAGAGAAGAAATACCGGGCCATCGGAGACAAGGGCCATCGGGCGGTCATGGGACTGTCCATGGGCGGAGGTGGCAGCACGGTCTACTGCCAGCGTCACCCGGAGCTCTTCTCCAGCTGCTATGCGATGAGCGCCTGGCTGGACCAGAACATCCAGGAGAATGTGAAAGAAAGTGATAAAGACAAGCTGTACTATGTCTCCAAGTCCGTCAGGGAGCATTCCGCCCTTGATTTCATGGACCAGGCAGACGAGGCGACGCTGGCGTCCCTCCGAACGGTCAAGTGGTTCATCGACTGCGGAGACGACGATTTCCTTGTCGCCCTTTCTTTCCAGCTGCACATGAAAATGAAGCTCGCAAAAGTCAAGTCCGAACTCCGGATCAGAAACGGTGTCCACAACTGGGAGTATTGGCACAATGCCCTCCGTCTCGCTCTTCCTTTCGCTTCCCGCAGCTTCGAGAAATAACCGATCCTAAGGGATCTGAATCGTATAGGTCTTTCCAGCCTTGTTGGTCAACTTATTGTCCCTGAGCCAGAGGTTGGCCTCTTTCAGTGCGGCATACGTCGTATGGTGGGCAAGGGCAAAATCGACAAGGCTCGGAACGGGACCGCTTACCTTGACCTCTTCCCGGGGCCGGAAGGGAGGGTAGTATTCCCCGGGGGCAATTTCGAAACCGAAGGCCGCCGGGTTCTCAAAGAACATCTTCGCCGCGAGGAGCCGGAACATA
The DNA here is from genome assembly GCA_902789395.1 of uncultured Bacteroidia bacterium. GTDB lineage: Bacteria > Bacteroidota > Bacteroidia > Bacteroidales > UBA932 > Cryptobacteroides. Next base: position 25,036 of record CADANY010000002.1, read on the forward strand.
TACCGGGAGGTCTCTTCGGGCAGCCAAAGGTCCAGGGCGCTTTTTTGTTTCTGCTCTTCGCGGCGGCGGGAAATCCCGCCTTGACCGGCGTTGTAACTCGCCGCCACCGTCATCCAGTCGCCATATTTCCTTAGCGCGTCATTCAGGAATTGGCAGGCAGCAACCGTTTCTTTTTCAATATGATAACGTTCGTCAACTTCGGCGCTGACCTCAAGCCCGTAGCCTTGGGCCGTCGCTTTTGTAAACTGCCAGAGACCCGCGGCTCCCGCCTTTGACAAAGCCTTCGGGTCGAGATTGCTCTCTATCACCATCAGATATTTCAGGTCATCCGGGATTCCATAGAGTTTCAGAATGGGGGTGACCCGGGCGAAATACCGCCGGGAGCGCTTCAGCATCAGCACAGAGGTCGAGTGCATATAGGTAAAAGCGATCAGTTCCCGGTCCATCCGTTCATAAAAATCCTGGCGGGCAAAGGAAACGGTATCGCCGGCGAATACCATATAAGCCGGAACAGAAGGTGCTTTCTTATGGAGCGGTTCTGCTCCGGGATTCCAGGTCTGGGCCCCGGCCGTTGAACCCAAGAGCAGAACGGTGGCAAGGATACAAGTGAACCGTCTCATTCTTCGGTGATTATCGGTTGAAGGAATTCTCCTATCCGTTCCAGCCAGGTATAGCTGCCAGTGCCGGGAGAGGCCGTCCGCTGAAAGCAATGGGGACGGGTTGCCAGGGTGTGCAACTCACTCTGGATACCCATTGCACGCATTTTTTCCCATGTCTTCACGGAGTTCATCGCGGCCCATTTGTCCGCGTCGCCATGAATGAAAAGCATCGGAGCGGTATCGAGATCAAATGAAAACTCCGGAGCCAGTACGGCGGCATCATCGTTGCCTCCGGTCGTATTATTCTTCTCAAGCCCGTCTGTCAGGGCATAGGCGGGATAGATCCCGATACCCCACTGAACCTTGCAGGAGAGCTTGTCTATCGCGTCAATGGGAAGGTAAGCCTGGTGCCGGGAAGAGGTCACGCCCATCAGGGTCAGGTGGCCGCCGGCGGAAGAGCCCATAATTCCGATACGGTCCGGATCCAGGCCGCGAGCAGCCGCTTCGCTCCGGACGATACGGATGGTACGCTGCAGGTCTTCCCAGGCGCATGTATGTTTGGCCAGCCCTTTCGGACGCGGGGAACGATACCGCAGCGTCACGACAGTCATCCCCTTTTCGTTCAGATACCGCCGGGCGGGTGCGACTTCAAATCCGTCCGGATTGTTGCCGAGATAGCTTCCCCCGGAATAGATTATTTGGATTGCTTTCGTTTTCAGCTCTTTCGGGAAATGCCATTCGATATAGGGCTCGCAGAGATGGTCCTGGGCGTCTGGCATCTTCCCTTCCGGCCAGACGCGTTCCCTGAGAACCCGGCCGCGCGCTTCGTCGGACGGATACCGGTCCATCAGTTTGACTTCTTCCGGAACGGGTCCCAGGAAACCCATCTGGACCATAAACTCAATCCCCCTTTCAAGCCCGAAGGCTCCGTGTCCTTTTCCGGGATACAGGTGCAGTTCCGCCGGGATCCCCCGCTTCCGGAGTTCTCGGTAGATCAGCGTTGAACCGGTCGGAGGATAGGGGTCCAGGCCGCCGTGATGCAGACTCATCGGGCAGGTCTTCGAATCAAATTTGAAAACATCGCTCAGGGCAACATCGGGGCCATATCCTTCGCGGGTCGCCCGGGTTCCGGTCTCCCCGTCCGTCGTCACGTAGGCCGGAGCATTGACGATTGCCCAGTTCAGGTGGCACGGAATCTCGTCGAGGGCATCAATCTTTTCGTAGGCTGGCGTTTCGGAACTTGTAGCCAAAAGCACGGCGAGATGGGACCCGGCCGACATGGAGATGGCTCCGATCCTCTCTGGATCGAAACCTCGTCTTGCCGCTTCGCTTCGGACCATCCGCACGGCCCGCTGCCCGTCTTCCCAAGCCGTCTGATAGACGGGAAGCCCCTCCGGCCTCGGCGTTCTGTAGACGAAATTGACGCATTGTATCCCCTTTGCTGTCAGTTCCTTATGCCATTTATCGATCAGTCCCACATCGCAGCAGTTATTATAACCGCCTCCGGAAATCAGAATCATACAGGCTCCGTTGCGGACAGAAGGGTCCGGGGTTTCGAACCACTCCAGATAAGCTGTCCGGTAGGCATCGGGGTTGAATCCTTCCGCTGCGGTTTCGTTTGTCATTGCGGCAATCTGATGCTTCTGAGCATCCGGCATTTTCCCCTTCGGCCAGATGGATTCCCTCTCATAGGCTGACAGGGAAAGGCTGAGCAAGAGGAAGAAGAGTCCGATGATTCTTTTCATGATGGAAAAACAATAAGAGGCTGGGAATGCCAGCCTCGAAATCTAACAAAAATTCAATTAAAACTGATAGCGGAGACCCAATCCGATACTGGACCATCCGAAGGTTGTCGCCGGAATGAGCTCAAACATCGGCCTCCAGTCCAACGAAATCTGGAAAGGAATACTGGGGAAGAGATACTCAAGACCAACCTGGGCTCCGACTCCAAGGCCGAGCCCGGCTTCTCCGGCAATCCAGACGTCAGCGGCAGGACCGGCATAGAAATTCAGCGGTCCGACGGGCGCAATCATGAAATCATATGCGGCAGCGGCGTTGAAATAACCATGCATGAAGTTCCACCCAAGATCAACTTCGAGGAAGTTTTCGGCACCCATGGTGTGCTGATAAGAGAGTTCCGTGTTCGGGCCGATGCGTACACCAAGTGCACGGGACTGTGCGGAAGCCGCTACGGCAAAGCCGAGAAGAGCGGCAAGAATAAGTAACGTCTTTTTCATCTTTTAAAAGATTTATTTTTACAAATATAAGAATTCTTACGAAATAATGATCAGTATCCGAGTCGTCGAAGCGTTTCTTCCGCATCCGGCACCTCTGTCGGAGCTCCCTTTTCCCGAAGCCCGCGCTCGATCAGGAACCGGAGTGTCATCTCACTTCGGTTTGTGAAAAAACCGTCTGAGCGGCCGGTCTGCTCTTCCATCTGCGTCTCCGTATCAAAGGAATAAGGATGATTCAGCATGCCCGCTTTCCGGACGAGTTCCGCCTGCCAGGGATGATTCAGCTCGGCATAATTGTTCGGGGCCCCGGAAATGGACGGGCCGGAGATGTTGGCTCCATTCTTCCGGGCCCACTTCAGGATCGCCTCGAATCCCTCCGGTGTATCCAGGTCTCCGCCCGGAATCTCTTCCGGACAGGGAGGCCAAAGAAGGAAGCACATCGGGAGGCGGCCCTTGAAAACGGCATGCGCCCTCTGGAGAGAGGCCGGAGAGAACGTCTGGAGGATAACTTTTCCTCCCGTATTCCCGACATTGATCCGACCGTCTTTATAGAATGCTTTTTCCGCGGCCGGACGCGTCAGGATATTCCATCCTTCTTTATCCAGGATATCATATACGCGCTGCTCCATATCTGCGGGATTGAATTCAGGCTCCTTGAATTCAATATAGATTCCGGGCCGGTTTCCGGAATCCTGCGGGTCGGGTTCATAGGCTTTAGAGAAATCATACGCCACGATTTCCATATACTTCCCACCTTCAGGAGCCGCATGGAAAATCTCCTGGAGGGTCTTCCCCCGGCAAGATTCTTTCAGCGCGTATGGCAAAATCCTGCGCCCGGAGGTATCCCGGCAAAGGCGCTTTCCAGAGGCATAGGCGATCTGGTCCTGCAAGGCAGAAACGTATTGGCTCCCGGCAAAAGAAGGACGAGCCCTGTCGGGGTTCTCCGCATTGAACCAACTTCCGGCATCCAGCATCAGGAGTTCGGTATAATAATAAGAAGAGGCGACATACGGCTGGAATGTCTCTTTGTCACGGATTACCTGGGCGACGGCATCTGCACTGCTGAATCCCAGCGACTCGTAAAAGCCGATCCGGGTCTGAGGAATCCGGTCCCCGAAGACCGCCTCGATATCCGTCGTCCGTGTCAGGTTGTCATCGTGATTGGCCAGGATGACCCCATCCTTGGTACACTGCAGGTCGGATTCAAGATAATCGGCCCCGGTTTCCCGTGCCCAACGCCAGGCGCTTTCCGTTTCCTCCGGAGCCCAGTAGGTCGAACCGCGATGGGCCATAACCGCATGGGAAGGAATCTGTTCCGGGCCCTTGCAACCGCTGATAATCAGGGCCGAAAGAAGGCCCATTGACAGAATTCTGCTTCTGATCATTTTGCTTTTCATTAAAGTTCTATTGCAAAGATACGAATTCCTCCCGCAGATTCCCGCATTTTATTATCTTTGCGATTATGAAACGAATTCTACTTTCCCTCGCCTTTCTGTGCGCCTCTGTCGCCGTCGTAACGGCGCGCAATTATACGGACCTATACCGGAATCTGCCCATCGCCCTTTCTGAGCCGGTCGCTCCCGTCATCCCCGACAGGACGGTCTCGCTCCTTGATTTCGGCGGCTCCGGAGACGGCATCACGCTCAATACCGAAGCTTTTCGGAAAGCCATCTCCTCTTTGGCGAAACAGGGAGGAGGGCACCTTCTCGTTCCTGCAGGGATCTACTTGACAGGACCGATCTCCCTCAAAGACAATATTGATCTGCATCTGGAGCGTAACGCACTCGTTCTCTTTACGCCCGAAAAAGCCGCCTTCCTGAAGGCGGACGGTTCCGGAATGGTCCCGGGACTCTCTGCCAGCAATCGCAAGAATATCAGCGTAACCGGAGAGGGAATCCTGGACGGAAACGGAGAATGGTGGCGGGCTGTCAAACGGAGCAAGGTCAGTGATGTTGAGTGGAAAGACTTCCTGCGCCTCGGCGGAACGGTTAGCGAAGACGGTTCGCTCTGGTACCCTTTCGGGCTTAAGCTCTTCGATAATGCCGCGGCCTCTCCTCAGGAACAGGAACGGCTTCGGACGCACCTGATCCGGTTCACGGACTGCGACCGCGTGCTGGTTTCCGGAATTACGATCCAGAATTCTCCGAAATTCCACCTCGTCCCCCAGCGGTGCCGGAATGTCATAATTGACGGCGTAACGGTCCGTTGTCCATGGAATGCGCAGAACGGAGACGGAATCGACTTGATGCAATGCAGTGATGTCCTTGTAACCGGATGCCGGGTCGATGTCGGAGACGACGGAATCTGCCTAAAGGGCGGCGCCGGGGAGGCCGGAGTCAAAGGAGGCCCTTGCCAGCGAATCCTGATTACAGGCAATACGGTCAATCATGCCCACGGCGGATTTGTCATCGGATCCGAATTCTCCGGAGGCATGTTTGACATCATCGTGCGCGACAATACCTTCTCAGGAACAGATACCGGCCTTCGCTTCAAAAGCGGTCCCGGCCGGGGCGGACGATGCAGAAACATCTTTATTTCTTCGATTTTCATGAGCGACATCCGGGACGAAGCGATTGTTTTCGAGACCGCTTATGCCAACCAATCCGTCGGAGAGACGGCAAAGGCCGCCCGGACGGAGAACTTCCAGCCCGACTTTTCAGACATCCATATCTCCGGGGTCACCTGCCGGGATACCCGAATTGGAGTTGCCGCGCACGGCCTCCTTACAATGATTCATGATATCACCCTGGAAAAAAGCATCATCTTTTACAGCGAAAAAGGAACGGATATCGCCGATCCGGCGATGATCTCTTTCCAGGATGTCAATATTCTGACATATTAGGCAGAGGTGTCCGCCCGGAAGGGCAGCTCGCCGTCGTGACGGTGGAACGGGACGCTCCACCGCGGGAGAGGTCCTTATTAAGCTCCGAAGTGGTCGGCGGCTTCACCGGCGTCACCATCGGCATGTTCTGCGCCTCCGGCACTGCGACTTTCTCCTCCTTCCGGCTCTCCGAGCAGTAGGGACGGCGCCGCATAAGTAATTAATAATCAGGATTTTTCTCGATATCGTCCCCCTATGGTATAGGGGGACGATATTCATTATTCTCCACATAATCAACCATTTGGACGGCACCCTCCTTTCCTCTCTCCCCTTTTTTCTTTATCTTTGTCCTGAACAAATAAACGGAACTATGAATTTCTTCAAAGAAGAACCGAGCGTCTTGCACGTCTATCAGAATACTGTCGGCGGAGCCCTGTTGTTTTATTCCCCCATCGATTATCTTGTTTTCTATTCCGTCTTCTCCGTTTGCGTCAGGCAGTTCAGGGTTAAGATCCTTGGATTATGTCTTATGGTAGACCATATTCATGTTCTGTTCGCAGAAACCGATCTGCCACGGATCCGGCGTTTTATGCAGAGTTGCACTTCGCGCTATTCCAGATCATTTAACAATTCTCTGGGCAAAGGTGGCCCCCTGTTTAATGAAGGATTCGGCCGGGCGGCAAAAAGAGGAATGAAAAAAATCCGGACGGCCATCGCTTATCTGTACAACAATCCGGTGGAGAAAAAACTCTGCTCCCGTGTCGAAGAATACCGGTGGAATTTCCTTGCCTTTGCAACCTCTGATCATCCTTTTTCAGAAAGAATACAGCGAAAGCATTCCAGAAAGTTCTTTCGAAAAGCCCTCGCAGAAATCGATTCGATCAGGGCTGCAGACTCCCCTTTGAATGAGACTTGCCTGAAACGAATAATCCAACCTCTGACTCCCTCGGAGCGCGAACAATTATATGACTATATTATCTTCAAATATTCAGCTATTGATTACAAGTCCGTCATTGCTTTCTACGGGGATTATGAAAGAATGATACTCGCTATAAACTCGAATACCGGGAGTGAATACGATATCCACGAAAACACCTTCGGGGGTTCTGATCATATATTTTATCAATTTTCCTCTTTTCTTAAGGAAAAGTATCACACAGAGCACATTAAAGATTTGCTCCGAGGGACGGAGAAAGAGAAACAATCGTTGTATCGCCTTCTCAGAAACCGCTTCCCTCTCGCTTCTCGAAGAAAGGTTTGGGCTTTTTTGGGTGACCGGCAAATGTTTAACACATAAACACTTCCAAAATATCGTCCCCCTATCGCCGGGAGGGAGTCTTTTCTTTAATCCTTTAATTCTCAGTATAATGGCGGGCACCCTTGCCGAATTCAAAGGAATGAGGTATCTTTGTAATAACCACAAAATCCTGTTATTATGAACAAATGGCTATACTGCTCCCTTGTGTGCCTGCTTTTCACAGGAATTGCAACGGCACAAACCGAGAAATATGTCCCTGCGGAGTCGAATCTTAAGGCGCGCGAACAGTTCGCCGGGCACAGGCTCGGTATTTTCCTGCACTGGGGAATCTATAGCTCATACGCCCAGGGCGAATGGTACCTTTCTACCTCAAAACTGGATCCGGAAGCCTATATGGAAGCGGCGGAAGGATTCTGCCCGGCCCGTTTCGACCCGAAGGCCTGGGCACGGGCCTTCAAGGAGGCCGGAGCAGGATATGTAACCCTGACCTCCCGGCACCATGATGGTTTTTCCATGTTCAAGACTGCAGCAAGCCCCTTCAATATTGTAGACGGAACTCCCTACGGGAAGGATGCGGTCGGGATGCTGACCGAAGCCGTCAAAGCCGAAGGAATGGACATGCACTTCTATTATTCCCTGCTCGATTGGCTCCGGGAGGACTATCCGAAAGGAAAATCCGGCATTGCAAAAGACCCGAAGAAGGCCGACTATAACCACTATTTCGAGTTTGAGAAGGCTCAGATCAGGGAATTGATGACCCAGTACCGGCCGGAAGCGCTCTGGTTCGACGGCATGTGGGATCACCGCGAGGCCGGGTTCGACTGGCGGATGGAGGAACTCTACCGGTTCATCCATGGCATGGATCCCGCCTGTCTCATCGGAAACAACCACCACATTGCTCCTCTCGAAGGAGAAGACTTCCAAATGTTTGAACGGGATCTTCCGGGGGAAAACAAAGCCGGGATGAGCGGCCAGGCCGTCAGTACGGTCATGCCCCTCGAGATGTGCGAAACGATGAACACCGCCTGGGGCTATAAGGTTGCCGACCAGAACTATAAGAGCGTTAAGGATCTTGTCCGTCTGCTGGTCCGCGCTGCAGCCAAGGGGTCGAACCTGCTGATCAATATCGGTCCGCAGGCAAATGGAGAGCTGCCGGCACCCGCACTGGACCGTCTCAAGGGACTCGGCGCATGGATGAAAGTTTTCTCCCCGACTGTTGACGGAACGGACAAAACGGCGATTCCAGAGCAGCCCTGGGGCGTTTCTACCCGGACAAAAGCCTCTGTTTTCCTCCATATTATCGATGCAGGAAAACTTCCTTCCGACGGGAAGACCGCCATTCTCGTGATTCCCTTCGCTGAGAAAATCGCAGGAATCAGCGATTTCAAAACCCGGGAGATCCGTTCTTGGAAAGCCTCCAAGGACGGCTTCCTGACGATCACCCTGCCGCAACCGGCAGCAGAAGAAATCGATATGGTCCTTGAGATCAAGTTGAAATGAGCCGCCTTCTCGAAGTCTGCTGCGGGAACCTTGAAAGCGTCGAAGCCGCAGTGAAAGGCGGGGCAAAGCGGATCGAACTCTGCTCGGCCCTGGAACTTGACGGATTGACCCCGTCGACAGAGGATCTCCGAACGGTCAAAGCCCGGTATCCGGAACTGACGGTCCATGTTCTGATCCGCTCAGGGGCGGGCGATTTCCACTATACACAAGAAGAGATCAAGACCATGGCCGGAAAGGTCGAAGAGGCCCTGGAGTCCGGTGCGGACGGTATCGTCATCGGCTGTCTTGACAAAAACGGAGATCCCGACATCAAGGCGCTGCTGGAGCTGGTCCGCCCTGTCGAGGACTGGAACCTCGCCCGGGAACTGGCGGACTCCGACCTCTGCCACGCCTCGAACGACGGCCACTTCTTCCCAGGGGCACCCCGAAAGGCCGTCAGCCTGACCTTCCACCGTGCATTCGATGCCAGCCGTGACCCGTTTTTCGCGCTGGAAGCACTGGCAAGCCTGGGGTTTGACCGTATCCTGACATCCGGTCAGGCGGCCTCCGCCGAAACGGGAATCCCGCTCCTGAAGAGCCTTGTCGAAAGGGCGGCCGGCCGGGTCATCATCCTCCCCGGCGGCGGGGTCTCCCCGGAAAACGCCGCCCGTATCCTTTCTGAAACCGGCGCGTCAGAAATTCATGCCTCTGCATCGGAAACGACTGACGGAAAAAAAGTCACCTCCGCAGAAAAAGTCGCGGCAATCCTTCAGGCAATCCTGTAAAGATTACTTCTTCAGCTTCTTAAGGTCCTCTTCCATTCCTGCGAGCCGCATGAGGAAGGTTTCGGTAGAGAAGGAGCAATTAGCCCAGAAGGTGCGGTTGCGGTCGCGCTTGGAGTCGCGCCATTCCCATGTCGTCGGCAGCATGCCGTTGACCGCGTTCTGCTGGATCGTCATCTGGTCGCCCATCGCCTTTGCTTTGGCAAGGGAAAGCAGGTCGCCGGTGACTTCATAGTAATCAAGCCATGCATTCGCCACATTGCAGGCGCTGTTGTCGACGGGCATCTCATAGTGGTACTGCTCATGGACACAAGGGGCATTCTTTTTCGGGAAACCATCCTCTGTCAGGTCCGGATAGGCCCAGTGCACGAACTGGTCTTCGCTGAGGCGGATCAGATCGCGGGCATTCGCCAGATCTTTTTCAGAAACAGACTCTTTATCAAGTAGATAGGAAGCATAAGGAGCCGCCGTGCAATTGGTCAGGTTCTGGTAGGGCTGCAGACCGTTTACATTCACGTCCTCGAACTGGCCGGTCATGTCGAAGGTCTCGACGGCCACTTCATCCATCCACTTCTCCGCCTTCTCCTGTGCCGGGATAAACTCGGTCAGGCCGTAACCCCGGAGCCGTTGGAAGTAGCGCAGAAGCGGATGCAGCATGGCGGAAACGTTATTGACCGGCTCTGCGGTCTCGAAATCAATCTTGATCGGAAGGGATCCGTCCTCCCGCTGGAGGCGGACATAGGTCCGGGCGATGCCGACAGCCCTGTCCATCCACGCCTTCTCACCGGTCAGGTCATACAGATCCAGGAAGGCATCACCGGCTTTGGCGGCCTCGAGAGTCATGGTCTTACCCTGGTTCCAGTCCCGCTTGGACGCCTCCAGATCCAGATAATACGTCGGAGGGAAAAAGGCCAGCGGGTGTCCTTCCGGGTGACTCATGTCAATAAGGAACTGGGCTGCACCCCGGGCGACGGCAAGGGCATTCTCGCGGCGATGCGGGAGCTCCCGGGCGATGAAACACTCATTCCGGATCGTCGCTCCGATAATCTTGCAGGGATAGGTATTGTGGTGGTAAGACATGTCCGGGGTCGTTGCCTCGGTCCAGTGCTGGATTGCCGGAAGCATGTGGATATAAAGGGCGCCCTTGATGGCCGCCTCACGGTAATCGCGGACCGGTTCCGAATAAGGCCCCTCAAACGGGAAGTCCCGGACGAATTCGCGCTCATAGACGGTCGCGAGGACCTTCCCCGAAGCGTCAAGAGCCTCAACGGTCAGTTTGACATGGCCCGGAACAATGTCTTTCCAAATCGGGGACAGATCTGCGCAGGCACACGTTGAGATAAAGTTCCATGATCCTTCTCCCTCTTTTTGGGAAACGGTAAAGCGGTATTTTTCAGCACCTTCCACCGATGCAATATCAAAGGCGGGAGCATACATGAACTTTTTGGCGAAACCGTTCCAGCAGGGATTGCGTCCCTCGGAAGCGGGACGGACTGGCTCCTGGTATTCCCGTACGGCTTGGGCGTTGAGATCAGAATAGATGTTTTTTTCGGCGCAGCCGGCCAGCAGGGCCAGCAGCGGAAGACAAAGCAGAAGTTTTCTGTGTTTCATAATATAGCAGTTATTTAAGTTCCCGTTTGATTCCATGGTCTCCGACGACAAAGTACCGGTCTCCTTCGATCAGGAGCGCGCGGCCCCGGTGCTTGCGGCGGTTGACCCTGTTGTCGACGTTGACGTCGATGACTTTCCCGTCATAGAACGTACTGACGTCCTTGAATATCGTATGGCCGACAATAAGATGGTCGACTCCGAACCGGTCCAGCAGGAGCCCCAGGGTATCGGCCGGGACCGGACGGCGCTTTTCTTCCTGATGGACAAGCCCCCGGTACCAGATCGGTCCAAAACTTCCGTAAAGGAATGCCAGCGTATCGGAAAGGGCTTTCCGTTCTTTATTTCTGAGAAAGATCGCATCGCTCATCCGCCGGTTGACCGTTTCGGCCGGCAGGTTCCATCGATAAAAATCCCCGCCGAGACCGGCATGGACAAAGAGGTCCCGGCCGACAATCCCGATCGTATTCCAGGAGGCGATCCAGCGGCCAAGTTCGGAAGAAGGACCGAAAAGGTCCCGGTACTCCATTCCGAGCTCACGGGCAAGGATCCCGTATTTCGGCTTGGCGTACCGCATATCCCCGGCGAGTTGCATGGGTTCATGATTGCCAAGAAGCATCGTTACGCAGCCTCCTGCTCTTTCAGCTTCCTGTTGGAGCTTATAGAAAAACCAGAAAATCTGCACGACATCTTCGCCCCGGTCGAAAATATCACCGATCACAACAAGGCGGCTGCGCCCGAAGGACCAGTTTAGATCCCTATCAATCACGTTATTCCCACGAAGAAGGCTGACTACGCAGTCCAGCCGGCCGTGCGGGTCTGACATCACGAAGATCCGGTCCGGCTGCTCTCCGGATCGCCACGGCTGGCGCCGGAAAGGACGGAGGGAGACTTCGAATGGATAACGCCCGCGGTGGTCGGTTACCTTCAAGGTCCGCGGCGCTTCGGGAAGGATCGTATCGAAAACCGTTCCCGCCGCGTCGACGGTGATGACCCGCACCCCCGATTCCGTATAGAGGACATAGGGACCGTCCACAGAAAGGGAATCACGGGTTTCCCGCGCCTGGGTTCCGGCGGCGAAGAGAACAAGGACGGAAACAAAAAAAAAACGGATCGGTTTCATCAGGGAACGGTATTGCTTCTGCGAAGATGCGAAATTCCGCGGAGTTTTCCAATAGAGACGTTTTTCTGAAAAAATCCTTATCTTTGTTTATCAGAGATTTCCCGTTATGAAAAAACTGCTCCTTTCTCTCTTGCTGCAGGTCTTCTGCTGCCTCCCGTCCCTGGGATGGGGCCGCCTCGGCCACGCAACCATCGCAGAGATCGCCGAGCGGCATCTCACCCCCGCCGCCCGGGCCAACATCGAAAGATATACCCACGGAACCCCGCTTGCGACCTATTCAAGCTGGATGGACGAAGTCGTCAACACCCCGCCTTACAAGGAGACGCTCGCCGGCTGGCATGCTTCCATCGTCACCCCGGACTGCCGGAGTCCGCTCTATCTCCGCCGCCTCCGCCGTAACTGCAAGGATACAGTCTCGGGACTTGACATGATGCGGGAAATGTTGCGGGACTACCGGGAAATGCCGGACAGTATGGTCCTTGAAGCGATCAAGTGCATTGTCCATATGGTCGGAGACTTCCACTGCCCCGCCCACGTCCGCTATACGGATGAGCACAATGAGCTGAAGTATCCGGTCACGTTCTTCGGGAAAGAGACGACCCTGCATGCCGTCTGGGATACCGGACTGATCCAGAAATACAGCGGCCTGGTCTATACGGACTATAAGGAATACGCCGACCGGCTCGACACCTGGTCGCGCCGGGAGCAGCGCCGGGTAAGTAAGGGATGGGCACGGGAGTGGTTCGAGGACTGTGCCCGCGATGTCCGGCCGTATATCCGGACCGTTCCGGAGGGCGCAGAGCTCGGACAAGAGTTCGTCGACGGACACATTGCCCTCGCGGAGCTGGAACTGCGGAAAGCCGCCTACCAGCTCGCCAAGGCCCTGAATACGATTTTTGGATAGCATCGCTATGGTCGGAACCATCGTCAATACGGTCTGCATCATTACCGGGACCCTCGTCGGGACCCTTTTCAAGAAGGGGCTCGGGGAGAAGTATACGAAGACGCTGTTCAACGCGATGGGCCTTGCGTCCCTCGCTCTCGGGGCGTCCTCTTTCGTACAGAATATGCCGAAAAGCGAATTCCCGGTCCTGTTTATCCTGAGCCTCGCCCTCGGCGGGGTTGTCGGAACAGCGCTGGATCTGGACGGAAGGGTCCACCGTCTGATTGCCAAAAAGTCCGGTGAGGGGCTGGCGAAAGGCATTATTTCTGCCTCCCTGCTCTTTTGTATCGGAACGTTTTCGATCGTCGGGCCGGTTATGAGCGCCCTCAACGGAGACAATACTTTCCTGTTTACGAATTCAACGCTGGATCTTGTCACGTCCATGGTCTTCGCAACGACCTACGGAATCGGAATCATCATCACGGCCCCGATCCTGTTCTGCTGGCAAGGGATGTTTTATCTCATTGCCAAACTGGCCGGCGGAACGGCGATCATGCAGGGCACGCTTGTCAACGAACTCGCGATCGTCGGTGGCGTCCTCATTATTTCTTCCGGTCTGTCCATCCTTGAAATCAAGGATTGCAAGACACTGAACTACCTTCCGGCGCTGCTCGTGCCGGTTCTCTGGTTTCTGCTGAAAGGACTCTTCGGAATCTAGGATTCCAGCCACTGATCCTCTTCCGTACGGTCGGGCATCAGGCGCCGCACCGGCTTGAGGTGATAGAAAAAGCGGCTTGCAATCACTCGGATGACGGTATAGGCCGGGATCGCTACCAGCATCCCGAGCATACCGCCGACATGACCGGCGACAAGCAGGACGATAAAGATTTCCAGCGGACTGGCCTTGATACTGGTCGAATAGATAAGCGGCTGATAGATAAAGTTATCAATCAGTTGGGCTCCCATCATGACGGCAAAGACGACCAGGGCGAAGATCCAAAGATTGACATCCAGCCCGGCCCCCGTTCCATACTTGATGATCACACCAAGGACAACGCCGATAATCTCTCCGATAAGCGGTCCGACATAGGGAATCACGTTCAGGATACCGGCGATGAAGGCGATACCGACGGCATACGTGAAGGGTAGCCGGGCGATGGCCCAGAGTCCCAGGAAATCAACCAAGGCAACGCCCAGCACCTCGATCGTCAGTCCGACGAAATACCGGGAAAGCAGGAAATCGATCTCATGGATTGTCTTTCCTACACTCGGTTCAATGCGGTCCGGGACGAGCGCTCCGACGATGCGCCCGAAAAGGAATTCATCCTTTATAAAAAAGAAGGAAATGAAGACGACCGAGAAAATCCCGATCGCCGTTCCGGAAACGGCCGACGCGACGGATCCGAGAATGCTCGTTACGTTGCTCACATTCAGGGCTTCCCGCATCTTGTTGATCAACAGGCCGACGGCATTGAAATCCGGACCGAGGGAAGGGAACAGGCCTATCAGCCACTGGTTGAACGCCTCAAGCGGGGCAGCGCCGGAGAGCCCCCTGTTGTTGAAGATTGCGGCATCCTTGACGATCCGGACGACAACCGGAACGGCCTGTGTGATGATCAGGCCGAGAACCAGCATGATAAAAACGATCGTCAGGATGGAAAGGAGCCAGTCCGGAGCGGAGCGTCCTTTGATTTTGAAACGACGGAGGCGGCGCATGACCGGCCGGCCTATCAATGAGACGACAAAGGCCGCAATGATATAGACCAGCACACTGCGGAAATACCAGCAGAGTACGGCGACGATGCCAAGGATCCCAAGGGTTATGATATACCGGGCGAGCCGGTCGATGCTTCTTTCCTCCATCTTTTTACTTGGCCAGTTTAACGCCGAGTTTGAAATTGTCGTAGCCTTCCGCCAATTTGGTCACGGCGGCCACCTCGGAAGAGGCCTGACCGACGACGGATGCAACTTTCTTCAGGAATGCGAGGGCCTTGTTGGCCTGGAAAAGCATTTCGGCACCGGAAGAAGTCGACTTGAGAGTTCCGGTCATCGAAAGATACTGGAACTTCTTACCGAAAGTAAGGGTAACCGTATTCTCCCCGTCTCCTACCTTGTAGGTTCCCGGGATGTTGATCCCCATAACTCCTAGCGTAAAGGTGTTATCCTCGCTGTTGAAGGTCCATGTCATCGCGCCGGGTTTGATTCCGACCTTGGCGAGCTGGGCGTCAATTTTCGATTCGATGCCGGATGCGACAGCCGAACCGCCGATGTTCGAAAGGACTCCGCCTTCCGAGCTGCCCAGACCGACGGCGACACCGTTATAGGTATACGTTCCATTCAGGCTGACGGGGGCGGAATATACCGTCCCGGCGAGTCCGTTGACAATATTGGAAATCGTATTGGAGGCTTTGCCGCCAAGAAGACCGCCGAGCAGTGACTGGGCGGAAGCCGCGCCTGCGAAAGACAGGGCAACGGCAAGGGTAAGCATTACTTTTTTCATAATCATTCTATTGTAAGTAAGTTCGTTCTGCTATTTCTGCTTAATCCTGGTGATCGTTCCATCCCTGGGCGCGAAGGGGCAGTTCGACGCCGTCGGGAGTCACAAGAACCGTACCGGCCTCGGGCTGGGCCAGGTGGCCGATGATATCGAATGTCTGGAAATCCCTGCGGAATTTTTCCATCGCAAGGATCGGCACGACGAAAAGGAGCCGGCAGTCCTCTCCTCCGTTCATTGCGGCGGAAACAGGGTCGATGTCCAGTTCGCGCCCGGCGGCAAAACTGTTCCCTTCAAAAGGAATACGGTCTGCATAGACCTTGGCGCCCAGGCCGGTCTGCCGGGAAATGCGCTTGACGGCATCAGACAGGCCGCGGGAAACGAAAACGCCCGCCGACGGATAGATTTCTTCCGTTTCCAGCCGGGCTACGATTCCGTCTCCGAGCTCCGGCTTCAAGTAGGCCCCTACAAGCATTTTATATGTCTCAAGATCGGGCTGTTTCCCCGTCTTTTCGTAGTCTGCCCGTCCCTTTTCGAGAATCCGCATCCCAAGATATGCGGCGCCAAGGCTGCCGGAAACACAAAGAAGATCCTTGCTTTTCGGTGCCGGAATCCGCGCAGAGGTCAATTTCCCGCGCGTCCCCGTCATGGACACCCCAACGGTCAGTCCGTTCGGTGAGGGGACCAGATCCAGGGAGACCTGCCCGATGCTGTGTTCCTTGAAGGCATGGACCATCCCGGACCAGAGGGCGCGGACCTCACCGAAATCGAGTTTAGAAGAAAGGCCGAGGGTTACGGTCGCCGCCTGGGGATGAGCCAGGAGGGCATACAGTTCCCCGACGACCGACGTCACGCACTTATATCCCAAATGCTGGAACGGGAAATAGACAAGGTTAAAGTCCATCCCCTCTATGAAAAGGCGGGAACAGGTAAAGACCCGGTCCCCGGCTTCCGCCGCAAAGGCCGGCGTAAGGTCCGGGTTGAAACCGCCCTCTTTCAAAAGCGTCGCGACGGCCTCTACTCTGCCGATATCTGTGAAATTCTGTGCTGCCATGTTATATTTTATTCCGGTTCTCTACAAAATTAATAATTATTGCTAAATTTGGAGACACAAAACTATCCGTTTATGAAAAAGATCTTATTCTCCCTTCTCGCCCTTCTGGCCATTCTTCCCCAGACGGCTTCAGCTGCGAAGAAAAATGAACCGGCCCGCCTGACCGTCATGTCTTATAACATCCGGAACGGAGAGGCCAAGGACGGCACCAACTCCTGGGAGTTCCGTTATCCCGCCTCGGCCATGATGTTGGAGGATCAGAAACCGGATATCTTCGGTGTCCAGGAAGCCTATCTCTACCAGGTCAAGTATCTGACCGAATTCCCCGGCTATTACAAGAGCGTCGGTGTCGGCCGCGACGATGGCAAGACCAAGGGTGAGTATATGAGCATCTTCTATAACAAGAAGACGATCAAAATGATCAAATGGGGAACATTCTGGCTCTCTGAAACGCCGGATGAACCCTCCTTCGGATGGGATGCAGCCTGCCGCCGGACGGCGACATGGGCCCTTCTGAAAGACAAGAAGAGCGGAAAGAAGTTCTACTATGTCAACACGCACCTCGACCACAAGGGCTGGGAGGCCCGCCGGAACGGTCTGAAACTGATCGTCGACTATATTGACAAGATGAACCCGAAGGGTTATCCGATGGTCCTGACGGGCGATTTCAACATGACCCCCGACCGTCCGGAATTCGACGAACTCCGCAAGCGGATGCAGGATGCCCGCGAGATTGCTCCGGTTACGGACCATCTCCCGACTTTCAACGGCTGGGGCAAAGTCGATAAGGATATCATCGACTATATCTTCGTCAAGGGCTGGGGCAAGTGCATCTCTTATGAGACGGTCCGGAAACCGTATATGGACCGTAAGTTCATCTCCGACCACTACCCGATCAAGGCCGTTCTGGAGTTCTAGGCGTTCTCGATCTCGAACAGGTTCAGGAATCCCGTCATGACAAAAATCTGACGGATATCATTGTTGATTCCGTGAATAATGACGCGGCCGCCTTTGGAGGCCGCGGCTTTTCGTATGGAGAGGAAGATACGGAGCCCGGAACTGCTGATATACGTCAGTTCCCGACAGTCCAGAATAATCGTCTTTTCTGCCGATTCGATCAACGGCTGGACGGCAACGGCGGCTTCACCGGAAGCCGGCGTGTCAAGACGGCCGACAAACGTTGCGACCAGTGTATTCTTTCCCTGCTCATTTACAAGAATTTCCATGGTTTATATCTTTTTAATCATTGTCAAAATATTCTTCATATCTTCTCGTGCATACTGGACGTCGTCCATGATCCTCCGGACCATATAAATCCCGAGACCGCCGATCGGGCGCTCGGAAACGTCAAGGGAAAGATCCGGATCGGGTTGTGTTGTCGGATCGAATGGAAGACCGCCGTCGATCAGTGTAAAACAGATTTCTCCGTCATTAACATCCGCATCAAGACCGATAAATCCTTTCTCTCCGGGAGGATACGCATAGCGGATAATATTGGTAACGGCCTCCTCAAGAGCCAGATTGAGATTCATCGCGACCGAAGGATCCAGTTTTACTTCTTCGGCGACCTCTTTCAAGAGGGACTCCAGTTTTCCGATTTCTCCGATCTCATTTCTTAAAGAAAGGTGGTGCCGTGAAGAGATGCCTTGATAGATAATTGTCAGCATCGTCAGATCGTCACTTCGGACGGCGCCCGCAATATGGTCATTAACAGCCTTTTCCATGACATCAAGCCGCTGCATGGCCGTTGTGGTACCGAATCCAGAGGCAACTTCCATCATTCGCTTTTCTCCGAAAAGCTCCTGTTTCGGATTTTCCGCCTCGGTCAAACCGTCCGTATAAAGGAATAATGACTCCCCGATCGACAGATCCTGCTCTTGCATGACAAACCTATATCCCGTCATGATGCCAAGCGGGATATTCGGGACGACGTCCAGAAGGCGGCATTCATTCCCTTGACTTATGAGAAGAGGTGCGTTGTGTCCGGCATTGCAGTAGAAAAGATGTCCGTCCACCAGATTCATGACTCCCAGGAAAAATGTCACGAACATACTGCTGTCATTCGACTCCGACATCAGGTCATTGACCGTTCCCATGATCTTCGCCGGGTTGTCTTCATGGGTGGTGAGCGTCCGGAACAGGCTTCTGGTCACAGCCATGACCAACGAAGCGGGAACGCCTTTTCCGCTGACATCGCCGATACAGAAGAAAAGTTTATCATCCCGGATATAAAAATCATACAGATCACCGCCAACTTCCTTCGCCGGGGTCATCATGGCACAAAGATCGATTTCGCGGCGATCCGGGAAAGGCGGGAAAATCTTGGGAACCATAGACATCTGGATCCCCCGCGCTATCTGCAGTTCCCCTTCAATACGTCCTTTGGCTTCCGATGTGTCCTTCAACTCATTCATGTATTTCTCCATGGACTTCTGCATCGTATCCATAGAATTCCGGAGCACGTACAGCTCGTCCTTGGCTTTGATTTCGGGGAGGCGGGTGTGGAAATTACCGCCGGCGATGCTTTCCGCAGCCTCACTGAATTGCAGAACCGGACGCGTCAAACGCCTCAGCAGGAGGACACAGACGCCCAATAACAGGAGCATGGACATCAAAGAAAGCAGGGCTCGCTCTTTCCTGACCTTGTTGATCCCCGCAAAAGTGTCTTTTTCCGAACATTCCATAAGGGCTGTCCAGCCGACATCCGGAATCGGGGCATAATAGAGATGAATCCGGTCCATCCCTTTCCGATAGATGATTTCTCCGCTTTCGTGACCCCGGATCTCCTTGATGGCGTTCTCGTCCAACGGAATTTCCCCCTTCGCGACTCGGTCCAGAAGGGTTTCTGACGTTACGTATTTTTCCTCTGGATGGACAACATATTCCAGATCCCCGTCAATAATCGAAACGATGGCGCTTTTGTAAGGGCGGATATTATTAACCAGTTCCGTCAGTTCCCGAAGGTCCATATCGGCCGCGAATACGCCCACGAAACGGTCGTTCGAAATCATGGGAATACAGTAATTCGATATCAGGTGACCGCGCGTTCCGATATAGGGCTTTGACCAGCGGGTTGCACGAAGCGCTTTCGTCCCGGCGTAGAAATCCATCTGCCTGAAATCCCGGATCTCGCCAACCTGAACACGTGAAATCTTTCCGCTCTGGGGATCAGCGTAGACAAATGGGCAGAAACCGAATCCCCTGGCGTTACGGCTGTATTCGGGCTCAAAACCGATCGAGAGACCAAGTAGCTCTGGATTCATCGAAACTACTTCTTCCATCCTGTCGAAAAGATTGTCCAGGTTCAGGCGCTGCCCCCTAACGTCCCGCCCCATCGAATAGGCGAGATTCTTTGCTGCAATTTCGATATTGCTGCATCTTTCCTGGATAAACAGGGAGAGATGCTCCAGCTCTTTTCTGGCGACATAATCAATCTCGTCATGCAGGCGGGAAATCTCCTGCTTCGTCGTAAAGGAAAAAAGGATCTGAAAGATAAGGCCTACCGTGACGCAGACCCACAGACAGACCCTCCAGACGAAGGATTGGGGTGTTTCATGCGAGGACATTACAATATCTCTTTAAGGGCCGCCCGGAATTCCGGCATCGGACGGTTGGTGTCTCTTTCTACAATCAGGGTTTTCAGTCCTGCATACGGCAGGATCATGCGCTCAATCTCTTCGGGGGAAGCCTCCGGTCCGAAATAAGCCGGGACGAAGGCCTCCCAGAAAGCGACAGCGGTCTCCGGTTCCATATGAAAGACCTCCCGGGTCCAGTCGGCATCATTCATCTTGCAGCACAGGTAGACCATTCCGAGGTCAAAATACGGGTGGCCGTAACAGAAGTCTCCGAGATCGATAAAATAGCGCTTCTCTCCGACAAAAATCGCATTCCCGAACTGAAGGTCCCCATGGATCGCCGTATCCGTATCCGGAACAGAAGCGATGAACTCCGCAATCCGGCTTTTCTCATGCGGCGTAAAGAACGGATTCTTCTTCAGCAGGTTATTATAACGGTTCTTTACGGAATCAAAAAGAGTGGTATCCAGATGGGTCGCGTGGAGTTGCAGACACATCCCGGCAAACTCCTTTGCATATTCCCCAACTTTTTCCGGTTCCTCTCCGACCGCCCGGGCAAAAGATTTTTTCCCGACAATCCGCCGGAACCGGATCCCGTACCGCGTCCCGTCCGTCACGAACTCGCCCGGCTCGGGCGTCGGAATCCCCGCCTCATAAACTTGTTTGGATAAGAGCCATTCGTCCAGAGGTTGCTGAATAGATCCGCGCGTATAGAGTTTCAGCAGAACCGTCGGATCTGTCTTGTGGTTCAGACTGATTCCGTTGGCTCCTTCCCCGACCTCCTCATAATCGGCGAGGTTGATCAGAACCGGTTTGATTTCCTCTTTCATGATTCTTCAAAAAAAACCTGTGCGACCAGTTCTCGGAATTCTTCAAAGGCCCAGGTCCCGGAGAACTCCTTTAATGCTTCTACAAGACCGCGATAGCGGGCCGCATGGACGGATTTGTCCTTGACATGGAACAGGTCCCAGAAAGACTCTCCCTGCATCGCATAATCACGTGCGATGGCCCGCATATTCGATAGCTTATCGCCAAGCGCGACGATTTTCGCTTCGTGGGAAGCGGCCATCAGGCGTTCGGCGGATTTCCTTTTCCGCTCTTGCCAGGAATCCCCGGACGAAATATCATCGCTCTCCGTTGCGACAAAACTGGCCACCCGCTCGCCGAATTCAGCCTTCAGGGTTTCAAGGGTGACGTCCGTATCTTCGGTCGTATCGTGCAGGACGGCAGCGGCAAGGACTTCCTGATCGTCGGTCAGGGTCGCCGCAATCGTCAACGCTTCGAGGGGATGGACGATATACGGAAGCTGCTTTCCGCGGCGCGCGGTATTTTTGTGGGCCTCAACGGCAAAAAGGATTGCGCGGTCGAGGATGGTACTATCCATCGGTTCGTTTGCCATATCGTGTTATTGTTCATTCGTTACTGAGTGCATGAAGGGAAGGTCCTCCGCCTGGGCGGCGAACATCTCCGCAAGGGTCTGGTTGCTTTCTGACGGACCGTTGAGAAGATCCAGGAAGAAGCGGATTCCGACCGCTCCTGCCCCTTTCTTGAGAATATGAACGATGCACAGGTTCTGCGGTGCGACCGAAGAAGAAAGAATATCCAGGTCGGTGAGGCTGATCTGGTAGCAGGCCAGCTGGTAGGCGCCTTCGGAACAGTTGCGGATCATCTCCTGAATGTCCCCGAGCGTTGCGAACTCAAGCGCCTTGAAAACAGACAGGTAGCTCATCAGTGAAACCTCCTGGATTTCTGCCTGATTGACGGCTGCAATCCGTCGGTTCAGCGCATCGAACGGTTTCAGGGAGAGGAAACTTCGGAAAGTATCACCATCGAGGGCGACGTCTTCCAGGTTGCCCGAGACGACAAGGTCGCGGACCTTGCGGCGGTAATCGTTGATCTCGGACCGGATCTGGCTGAACTGCTCGTCGGCCAGTTCCAGCATTCCGGCAAGCCGGTTCAGGTTGCGGAGATAATTATCCGGAATCTCGACGCCGGACTTATAGCCCGTATCATGATACATATTGGCCCACGCATGCTGGAGCGTCGTCCGCATCTGGATCTCAAAGCGGACCCGGTTGACGGCGGGGCAGTCCGCTTCGGTATACATTTCCTTGGGGAGGCGGCAGATATAATGCAGGGAATTATATCCAAAGCTATTGAGCTTGTGGAGCTTGCGCTGGTCGATCGAATTCTCCCAGTCGATTTCGAAAAGACGCTCCATCACAGAGGCAACCTTATCAACATCATCCGTATAGAATGTGATGACACGAAGCCCGAGGATATCCGTTATATCCTCAAGACAGGAATACTTGGACCCCTTCAGTTCCAGTTTTCCGACAAGGGACTCCTCAGTCTTGACGCGCCCTTCGACAGCTGTCACCAGAATCCCCGCTTCAGAAAGGACATTCCGGATCGTCTTAAGCAGGAATTCCTTCATCCGAGAATACATCGGTTGGGTCGCCCGGTAATCTTCCAGAATCGTCTGGCAATGCAGGTCCAGTCCGTAGGTTTTGCTCTCCATTCTCTTCTCTTTAGCGGGCCATGGCGGCTTCAACATCATCCGGGGAAATCGGCAAGCGATTCGGTCCGAGCCGACGGGCACCGGTCTCTGTCACAAGAACGTCATCCTCAAGACGGATGCCGCCGAAATCATAATAAGAAGCCAGTCTGTCGAAATTGACAAAGGCCTTGCCGGTTCCTTCCGCTTTCCACTTATCTATCAGTGCCGGGATGAAATAGATGCCCGGCTCATCGGTAATCACATGGCCCGGAACAAGCCTGCGGGCCATTCTGAGACTCCCCAGTCCCAGCTGCTTCGCCCGGGTCTGGTCCTTGTCGTATCCGACCAGATTCTCGCCGAGATCTTCCATATCATGGACATCCAGGCCCATATTGTGACCGAGCCCGTGCGGCTGGAACAGGCCGGCAATCCCTTCCCGGACCATCTCGTCCAGATCGCCATGGACAAGCCCAAGCGCGGAAAGGCCTTCCAGCATCTTCCGGGCTGTCGCCAGGTGAACTTCTCTGTAAGTAATTCCGGGACGCGTCAGGGAGAAGGCATATTCATTACAGTCGCAGACGATCTGATAGATTTCGCGCTGTTTCTGCGTGAACTTTCCGGAGGTCGGATACGTGCGGGTAAAGTCTGAAGCATAATGCTGGTTCGACTCGGCCCCTGCGTCGATGACCATCAGTTTCCCCGGCTCGATTACTTTGTCGTGCAGGTGGTTATGGAGCGTTTCTCCGTGCTGGGTCAGGATTGTCGGGAAGGAGACGCCCCAGCCTTTGGCAAGGGTTACGCCTTCCATTTTTCCGACGATCTCCTGCTCGACAATGCCCGGCACGATGCTGTCGCGGGCGACGGAGTGCATCTCATAACCCAGGGCGCAGGCCTCGTCAATCGCAGCGATCTCGACGTCTTCCTTGACAAGGCGCATCGAGATGATCGATTCCGTCATCAGAAGAGAGACGCCGGCTTCGACACGGTACCGTCCCAGCATCTCCATCAGGCGTAGTTTGTTGAAATAGCGCGAGGGTGCGATATAGTGGACCGGCCGGCCTGCCTTGACGGCCGCCTTGACGCACTTGTCCACTCCGGCATACGGTTCCGAGCCGGCGATCCCGACGCTTTCGGCTTTGGACCGGACGGAGGGCTGGGGACCCATCCAGATAATATCGCCTATTTCTACATCATCGGCAAAGAGGGTCTCATCCCCGCTTTCCAGATCAATGACGGCGGCCATCATCGGTTCATCCAGGCCGAAAAAATACAGCCAGGTACTGTCCTGACGGAACTTATAGCAATTATCTTTATATTGGGCCGGAGCCTCTGCGTTCCCGATAAAGAGGAGAATGCCCTGCGCACCCGCTTCCCGCATCTTGCCGAGGAGGGTTCTGCGTCTTTCTATATAAACATTTTTTTCGAACATACTCTATATAATTCATTCTTTCACAAAGATAATTATATTTTTGTATATTTTTTGCTGCAAGAAATGGCATGTCAACGTTTATCGCTATCGTTGCCATTATTCTCGGCATCGTCGGAATAATCGGCAGTATCGTTCCCGGCCTTCCGGGACCTCCGATCAGTTGGGTCGGATTGTTGATCCTTTATTTCTGGGGCTCCGGAACGAACGGAGAGGGGGCGGTCCTCGGAGGAAGCTTGCTCTTGCTCTGGCTGGTCATTACAGTTATCGTCACCGTTATCGACTATATCGTACCCGCTTGGTTCACAAAGGTTACCGGGGGGTCCAAATACGGCGGATGGGGCGCAATCATCGGCCTCTTTGTCGGATTGATCGTTCCGCCGGTCGGAATGATTGTCGGCTCGCTGCTCGGCGCTTTCGCCGCAGAACTGCTTTTTGCAAAAAAAGATACCTGGACCTCCGTCAAATCGGCATTCGGGGCTTTCCTGGGCTTTCTTTCCGGAACGGGGATCAAACTGATTGCCTCCGGTCTCATGCTATATTACATCATTGTTTTCGCGTTCTGATCCTATGAAAAAGATCTTCCTATCTCTCCTTTCGAGTCTCCTTTCCTGCGGTGCCCTCTTTGCCCAGAATTCCTTTGTCCATCCGTCTTCCGACGGTTACCTCTGGCCGGAAGACCCGGCCGTCCTCGAGAAACTGGACGCTTGGCAGGACCTGAAATTCGGCGTCCTGATCCATTGGGGGCTCTACAGCGTTCCGGGAATCGTCGAGTCGTGGAACCTTTGTAACGAAGACTGGGTTGTCCGCCCGGAAGATACAACCTATGAGGGGTACAAGCGGTGGTATTGGGGCCTCGCCGATGTCTTCAATCCGGTCCGGTTCGACCCGGCACAGTGGGCGGACGTTTTCGGGGAAGCGGGAATGAAATACATGATCTTTACGACCAAGCACCACGATGGCTTCTGCCTCTTCGATTCTGAGTATACGGATTTCACGATTGCAAAAGGGCCCTTCTCGAAGAATCCGAAAAAAGACGTGGCACGGTTTGTCTTCGAGGCCTTCCGGAAAGAGGGTTTTATGGTCGGCGCCTATTATTCAAAACCGGACTGGCACTGCCCTTACTTCTGGAGCCCCTATTATGCGACCCCGAACCGGCACATCAACTACAAGAAAGACGCCCATCTCGACTGGTGGGAGAACTACGTCGGCTTTACCAAAAACCAACTGGAAGAATTGACCGGAGGACGGTATGGAAAGCTGGACATCCTCTGGCTGGACGGGGGATGGATCCGGGGAGAAGACGTCGGACTGGCCGAGATCCTTCCGAAGGCTCGCGAAGTCAGTCCCGGTCTTCTCTCGGTCGACCGGACCATCCGTGGCCCTTATGAAAACTACCAGACCCCGGAACAGCGGATTCCCGCCCGGCCGCTGGGGCACCCCTGGGAGACCTGCATGAGCCTTGGAAACGACTGGGGATGGACCCCGGACAACCACTATAAAAGCGCCCGGAGAGTCATCGACGTGTTGGCTGAGGTCGTCGCAAAGGGAGGGAACATGGTCCTGGGTGTCGGCCCTACGGCTGAGGGTCTGATCGAAGAAAAAGCCGCTGTTATCCTGCGGGAAATCGGTTCTTGGCTCGACCGGTGCGGTGAGGCCCTCTACGGGACCCGGCAGGCCGAGGTTTATCATGACGGAAATGTCTGGTTCACCAGCTCCAAGGATGGAAAAACCGGCTATGCCGTCTATGCCCTTCAAGAAGCGGAGACCCTTCCGGAGACGATAGAATGGACCGGGAATCTTCCGAAAGGAAAGGTTACCCTTCTCAATACCGGTAAAAAGATCCGGCCGAAGGTCAAAGGGGGAAAAGTGACGCTCGCGCTCCCCAAGAACCTTCCGGACGAACCGCTTGCCTTCCGGTTCGATCTATAGGGCGTCCCAGTTTCCGCCGTAATAAGCCCGCACGAGACGCGTGAGCGCCGCCTCGTTCCCTTCCCGGATGAACTTGTCCTCCAGATCCTTGAAGATATAGAACTGGAGCCACCAGCCGTCGTGGTACTTCTGGCGCAGCGTCGTGGGATTGCGCATCTTGGAATACCAAAGGACCGGGATTCCGTACCGGATAGCGGCCTTTTCGGCCTTTTCGGCCCTTTTCCACATGTTTGAAGAGACCTGGCGGAAAAGCTTCGTATAGTCCCGGTATGCCATTTTAGACACATCAAGAACCTTGCAGCGGTCATCCAGGCCGAGCGAAAGAAGAGATATCGAACACTCGTATTCCCGGTCCCCGTCCAGATCGTACCGGATCGTGTCGAGGAAACCGTTTCCGTCGGTATCGAAATATTCGACCGTCGCGAAGGACGTCGGCGAGGTCCCCTGGAAGGAGCGGTTATAGCCCTGGTAATAATTGGTATTCTGGTCTATCCGCCAGGCGCCCCGCTCTGCTCCGTAGAGATGGACCCGGCCGTCGAAGGCCCCGACATAGATATCCCCGCCGCCGGAGAAATCCTCGTCCCATTCGCCCCGGTCGCCGGCGACATCCGCCTGGGGGTGGTTATCAAGCCCCAAATTCCGGGAACCGGACAGAAATGCATCCCGGTTCTCATAGAGTTCCACCCGTTCCCAGCGTCCGCAGTCATCGTCCTCGTCCCAAACGAAACGGGCGGATTCCCAGGTGCCGGAAAAGGCCTTCTTGAAAGCTTGGTTCCGATCCGGATAGATCAGCTCGGTCAACTGGCGGAACCGGGGATCCGGAAAGAATACATCGGCTTCCGGGAGTCCCCTCATGTTCCGAAGCGGATGCACGCATTCGCTGTAATTGAACCCTTTCTTGGCGGAATAGTGCAGGGTCATGTCGAAGTCAAAGTCGTTTCCGCGGGTATTGTCATTGTCCATGTCGATGCCCATCGAGAACCATCCCATCCAGCCCTGATACTGGGTCCGGAGAAAGCCTTCTTTGACCGCCTCCGGATCCGGAAGGGCTTTATCACAGAATCTTACCGCCATCTCCGAAAGCCCGTCCCCATCGAAATCATAAAAAAGGAAGGGGTTCTCCCAGTTGTAGCGAAGGTCTCTCATCTCCGTAGAGAGCCGGTGGGTTTTGAGGAAAGTGCTGTTTCCGCTGTAATCCGTATAGAAATCGGAAATGCCGTTTTTCTCCCAGCACAGGACATTTAGGGTGCTCCAGTCGATATAGTTGAAGACTCCGTCCCCGTCGTCGTCGAAGACAAACATGTGGTTTTTCGTCTTGCGGTTGCCGACGGGATAGTCCAGGATCAACTGCAGGTCCGCTACGCCGTTGCCGCTCAGGTCGGCAAACTTGACAATCAGATCATAGCGGCCGTCCCTGTCACGGTCGACAAGCAGGCAGTCGTTGACCGTATCCCCCTCCAGGTCACCTTCTTTCATCGAACCGTCATCGTCGAGCCACAGGATGGGCACATCGCCGGCGATATAGCTTTTGACGGCATCCTGGCGGCCGTCGCGGTTCAGGTCCATGAACTCCGGCCTCTCCCCCACCGGGGGACGGAAGGACTTGATCCGGAGATTCTGGTTCCAATAGGGCTGGGCCTGGACGGAAACGGCAGCCAGCAGCAGGAGAAGCAGGGCGGCGATCTTTTTCATGGCACTTTAGAACTGGATGGATTTATCAAAGACAACGCGCTCGGGTTCAACCCATTCCACATCTTCCGGCAATTCATAGGGCAGACGGAATACGTTGCCTTTGCTGTCGGCGAAATAGAAACGGGAAATAGAGAAGATCTCCGTATTTCCGTCGGCCCAGAAGCACCAGAAAGGATCCTTGCAGTCGACCGGACGGCGGACGTAACAGTGGTTCATCGGGGAATTGGCCGTATACCGGATCGCCTTCTTCCAGGTCTTTCCGCAGTTGTTGCTGACCCAGGATTCAATCTCTCCGCCCTGTCCCCAGCGCTGCGGGCCGGGTCCGGTGGGCGCGATGATCGTCCATGTCTTTCCGTCAATCCAGATCGATCCGGAGTCATAGTTGTTCGTCGAGCGGGTTACGAAGCGGAAGTCCCACTTTTTCCCCGTCCAATGGGCCGTATACCACTCCCGGGGTCCATGCTTCGGTCCGGGCTGGTGACCGTTGCTGATTAGATAGAGGATGACCGGATTGCCTTTTTCGTCAAAATTGACATCTTTGATATAGCAGTTCTGGTTGTTGTGCTCGACGTCGAGGATCTTACAGGGCGAGTCACTGTCCGTGATCGGAATCTCGACCGGGGTTCCGTCTACAAGGGTCCAGTGCTCCCCGAAGTCTGTCGTCTGGATAAAATAGATATTCGTTCTGGTATCACAATCACCGTTCAGATGCCGGTTGAAAGCCGAAACAAGCTTGTTCCCATACCGGCCGGTAATCTGATAATGCCCGGACTTTTTCTCCCCTTTCGACTTGTCAATAATACTGGCAAGCTGGCGGTAAGGGGTCCAGTTGACTCCATCCGGCGAAGTCTGGTAGAAGAGCTGCCGGACGCCGTCGTAACGGGTTTCAAAAAGGAAATGCCCCTTCCCCTCGATATAATACGGCTGCGGATAGGCCATAATACTGCCGCCGATTTCTTGGAACTCGGATATGTCGTAAGGCCTCACGGAGCGATAGCGGAAACCGATCCGCTTGTTGGCCCGTCCGGCGACATAGACCCATAGATACCCTTCGGGGTCGATCAGCAGGGCTGGATTGTCATGGGGATCGTTGACGGGGCCTTTGTCATAGACGACGGTCGGTTTCTCGACAAGGCCTGTTTTGTGGTCATAGCAGCTGATCATACAGAGAAGATGCCGCTCGTCCGCTTTTGTCGTACCGCCATAAACAAAGAAAGTCTTGTCCGCTTCGGCGCTGTAAATCGCCAGGGGCCGGTGCTTCATCGTATAGGTTCCGAACGCTCCATTGTATTTGGATCCATACTCACTCCTTTGTCCGAGATCAAACCAGATCGGACGGAAACCGTTGATTTTCGTATTGTTCAGTACACCTGGCCTGGGTGCGGGATCCTGCTCCGACGGTTTTTTCTGGGCGTGGACCGGAGCGGCAGCCCAAAGGAGCAGGGCTGTAGCAAAAAGAAGGATTTTGCGAAACATAATGATTACATTCGTTTGCATAAAGGTAGGTATTTTTTCAAATAATGTCAATACCGGTTATTTCCCGGGCAGCAGAAGGATCGGGAGGTGATCTGAGACGCCGCCGAGATAACGGGGGCCGGAATAGGTCCGGAGCGGTTTCGTTCCGCCATATTTACGGTCTTCCGCAAGAAGAAAGGGCGGTTCCGCTATTTCCATCCGAACGGAACCAGAGAGGTCCGGCGAGAGAAAAAACAAATCAATCAGTTCCCATGTTCCTTCATAGCGGATCGTCCCTCTCCCTCCTTTCCAAAGCGGCAGGGCGGCATTGACAAGTCCCCGGGGCGAAACGTGCTCCGGCGTATCATTGAAATCTCCCATCGCGACAATCCGGCGGAAACCTTTGGCAGACAAGGAATCCGTCACGTTTTCAAGCCGGCGAACCGCGGCGTTCCGCTTGGGAGCGGAGGCTGAAACGCCGCCGAATTTGGACGGGAAATGGCAAACCATCACGGCTAGGGAGTCTCCGTCCGGAAGACCGAATTCCGCCAAAAGAATATCCCGTGTCGGAAGTACGGCCCCGGCGGAGTCATAGACATGGACGGGGCCGGCCCGGAGAAGGGTCAGAAGCTTTTTCCGGTAGATCAGCCCGACATCGATACCGCGGGGATCCGGCGAATCGAAATGAACGACAGAATAATTCTGCTTCCGAAGAGCCGTATGCCGGACAAGATCAGTCAACACCCTTTTCTTCTCTAATTCAGCAAACCCCATGATGGCAGGCTGGCTCCCGTATCGGGCCGCCGACCAAAGAATCGTCTTCCCGACCATCCCGACTTTTCGGTCGTAGCGTTTCCGGCTCCAATGACGCTCTCCGAAAGCGGAAAACGCAAGCTCGGACGCACTCGTCGAGTCGGGACGGGGGTCAAAAAAGTTTTCCAGATTCCAAAACAGGAACGAAAGTGAATCCGGCCGGGAGACCGTGATTGAAAGGATAATAAAAAGAATTCTCATGGCCTAAAGATAAGTCATGAGAATCTTGGTTTCAGAAAAAAAAGTAAAAACCAGAAATTGGTTTTACACGTTGAAGAGGAAATGCATGATATCGCCGTCCTGGACGACATACTCTTTCCCTTCAATTCCCATCTTTCCGGCCGCCCTGACGGCCGCTTCCGACTTGTAGTTTACAAAATCTTCATACTTGATCACTTCAGCACGGATGAAGCCGCGTTCGAAATCCGTATGGATCACTCCGGCCGCTTTCGGGGCCTTGTCGCCCTTGCAGATCGTCCAGGCGCGGCATTCGTCGGCTCCGGCCGTGAAGAAAGTCTGGAGGTTAAGAAGGTGGTAAGCTCCCTGGATCAGACGAACGACGCCGGATTCTTCCAAACCCATTTCCTCCAGGAACATCTGACGGTCCTCATATTCCTCAATCTCGGCAATTTCCGCCTCGGTCTTGGCTGCAATGACAAGGATTTCCGCATCTTCTTCCTTGACGGCCTCGCGTACCGCATCGACATAGGCATTTCCTTTGGCCGCAGACGACTCGTCTACATTACAGACGTACATGACCGGCTTGTTGGTCAGCAGGAATAAATCGTGGGCCATCTGGGCCTCTTCGGCATTATCGGGAACAACGGTCCGGCAGGACTTCCCCTGGAGGAGCACGTCGCGGTATTTCTGAAGGAGGACCAGCAGCTTCTTCGCTTCCTTGTCTCCCCCGGTCGTCGCTTGTTTTTCGACTTTCTTGATCCGGTTTTCGACCGTTTCAAGATCCTTGATCTGGAGCTCCGTGTCAACGATTTCCTTATCCCGGACGGGATCTACGGAACCGTCGACATGGACGATATTCCCATCGTCGAAACAACGCAGGACATGCAGAATCGCATCCGTTTCGCGGATATTGGCCAGAAACTGGTTCCCAAGCCCCTCCCCTTTGCTGGCACCCTTGACGAGTCCGGCAATGTCGACAATTTCAACCGTCGCGGGAATCGTACGCTTCGGGTGGCAGATATCGGTCAAGACCTCCAGCCGGCGGTCCGGAACATTCGTTGAACCGATATTCGGCTCGATCGTACAGAACGGGAAATTCGCGCTCTGGGCCTTCCCGGAACTGATGCAGTTAAACAAAGTGGACTTCCCAACATTAGGAAGTCCAACTATTCCACATTTCAAAGACATAATCCTAATAGAATCTGGCTCTGTTGTCCTTGACGTTCGCGTCGTTCATCATGACCGGAAGAATCATCCGGGACAGATAGGAAGCAAACTGGGCATTGTAGTTGCGGGCGTCGTCTTCCGTATAATAGGATCCGGTATCGCGGCCGGTAACCTTGAATACGTAGACACCGTAGGATCCGGCAACCGGACCGCAGATCTCCCCTTCCTTCGCAGCGGCGATCGCGCCGATGAACTTCGGATCGAGGGTCGGAGACATTGCGGAGAAGGCGACACCTTCCTGGGTGCTGACGGTCGAGTTGAGTTTCTCGGCAATTGCCTGCATATCGGTCAGGCCGGCAATCTCCTTGGCGATCGCGTCCTTGCGGGCCTCGGCATATTTCTCGGAATAGAGCTGGCTGCGGATTGAGTTTGCAACCTCCTTGATTTCAGGCTTTCCTTCTTTGTGGGCATCCTTGACGGCAACGACAAAGAAGTAATTGTTGTCAACCGTGATAATCGGGGAAACACTGCCCGGCTTGTGGTCGAAAGCCCAGCGGGTAACTTCCTTGGCGTGGCCGATGGAACCATAGGTATCGGTCGCCTCGGTGATCGTCATCGGGTGCGTATAGGCACCGGTAGAGTCGGCAGCAGCCTTGAAATTGGCAATCTTGCCACCGGCAATCGTAGCGAGACGGTTGGCCTTGTTGTAGAAGTTATTGAAGGTCTCCTTGCTGGCGAGGGTCTCTTTCTGGAAGAGGCCGACTTTCTTCTTGAGATTCGGCTTGGTAGCCTTGGTCACCTCAACGATATGGGTGCCGTACTGGGTCGTAATGACATAGGGAACACCGATCTTGGCGGTCATGACAGACTCAAAACCTTCAATCATCATATTCTGGGTCATCCAGCCGATATTGCCGTTCTCACCGTCCGCGGCGGAACCCTTATCTACAGAGTAGAGCGTAGCGAGGGTGGAGAAGTTGTTTCCCTTGATCTCCTTTACGAGGCTGTCGGCGACATGCTTGGCGTCCATTCCCTGCAGGAGGATATGACGGACATAGACAGAATCCGGAAGCATCGCATTGTCAAGGATACGGGCGGCGTAAAAGGTATTTCCGGCCTGGATGACAGGAGAGGTTCCTGCGTTGTTCGCCGCAACGAATGCCTCTACTTCGCCGTTGACGGAATTCAGTTCACCCGTCTTGTAATAGTAGTCGGAATACTGGGTGTCAGAGTTCCTCTGGAGGAAGGAGCGGACATTCTCCGTCGATGCGAATTCATCGTAAAGACGAGTAAAGTCAGCGCTCTGGGCAGCAATGTCTTCAGCAGACGGAACAACCTCGAAAACGGCATACTCGATATCACGGGCCGCATTCTGGAAATAGAGGTCCTTGTGGGCGTTGTAGTAGTCCTTGATCTCCTGATCGGAAACAACCACCGAAGAATCATTGGCGAAAGTAAGGGGAACCATTACGAACTCGACATTGGCGGTTTCGTTGTTACCCTTGATCGCATTGCCAAGCATCAGCTTGTTTTCGATATTTCCTGCAGAGAAGATGCTGTTGTACTTATTGTACAGCTGGGAAGTCTTGACGGACTGCTGGAGATAATCCCAATACTGGGAGAAACGGGGGTCGGCATCGCCGCCATTGACCGCCTGGACAAATTCGGTCAGGCGCTGAGGGGAGAAGGTTCCGTTCTCATCGACAAAATACGGATTGGAAGAAATAAGCGGAGAGACATTGTCGCCGACCGTAAGGTCAATCATCTCATCCTTTCCGACCTGGAGACCGGCGGCTTCCGCTTCCGGCTCGAAAAGATATTTGTCGATCAGGCTCTGCCAGGCCGCGTCGCGGACCTGCTGCTGGCCCTGCTCGCTGGTGGAAGAGGTTCCCGTCATGATTTCATGGATGCTCTGGAATCTATCGACATCCTGCTGGAAGTCCATATAGGAAACAGATTTTCCATTGATTTTTCCGACGTCGTTACGCGACGACACGGACTGTACTGTCTGCATGATCTGCTGAGGATCGATGATAAACAGCAAAAGGGGAAGGGCGACCAGTATCGAAAGGACGACGCCCCATCCGCGAAGTTTCTGTAAAACTGCCATTTTTATGCTTATTTTTTAATTTTTATCCAAAAAACGGTTAGGGGTGCAAATTTAGAAATTTTTATCGGAAGTAGCACTATTTTTTTAATAATGGTCCTATAAAATTCGCTGAATCAACCACGACCCGCGTTGTGTCCTGAACGACAACCCCATACGTATTGAACGGCTCAAGGATCTCAGAATTCCTCGCCATCTCATCGGAACGCATTCCGTATCCCTGCATAAAACCGGACGGAGAATAGAGTTTCAAATAGCAATCCGTATAGATTTCATGCTTGGACTGGTCCCAGTAAAGCGTATCCGTTTCTATCGTTTCCTGTTTAATCTCGTTTCTGACAACAACATTGCCGAAAGCCTGCCAGAGTTCCGCCTGTCCTCCCTTCGGCTGGTTATGCCGGGCGGCATCGGAACGGATCGTAGTTTCGAGAAGTCCGTCCGCAGAATAACCGTAAACATACAACCCCTCCGGAAACAATTCATACGCAACCGTATCATTGTCGTAACTTTCCATGACGGGCGCTTCTACGCGGATTTTCAGCAATCCGTTTTCCGTTTGGACAAAGAACATGTCCTCAACCCGCTGCAGCGGAGTCACGGACAAGTCCAGTTTATCGGCTTCGGACAATTTTCCCTTGCAGGAATAGACGATGAAAGCAACCGCAAGCGCGGTTGCCATCATCTTCATTATGTTTCGGACCGGATTCAAAAGACGATTAGTTTCTCGTCCGGACGGTCGTCGTTGCAGACATGCCGCCGCAGGAAACGGTATAGGACTGGCCTGCAGTAAGATCATACATGAAAGCGTCTGCTGCCGGCGGATAGTAAGCGCTGTACTGGCCGATCAGGCGGTTCGCATCCTCGACGAGGGACTCATCGGCGGCCTTTGCCTTCTGGAGGAAGTCAACGGCAACCCAGTAAGGAGCCCTTCTTTCGATCTCGTTTCCGCCGCAGGCGGTAGATCCCCAGATCGTTCCGATCAGATAATAAGCCTTTCCGGTATAGCCGCAGCCAAGTTCTGCAGCATCCTTTGCATTGGCATAAGCCTTTGCTTTCATTCCGTTCTTGAGGCAGAAGTTGGCAAGTTCGTAGGTGTACTGGGCCTTGTCAGCCTTCTCGACTCCCGGATATGCGATTGCTTCCTCAAGATAGGTAATTGCCTCGTTGGTATTGCCGTTAGCGGAATGCAGACGGTAGAGATAGTAAGCGGTGCTGGCAGAAGGCTCATCCTTATGCATAAGGGTAACGGCCTTCAGATACAGATCGTTATTGAGGCAATCCTCAGCCGTATTCATCAACTTGACAATCGTCGTTGCAAGGCCAACATTCTCAGGATCCGCATTGAAACGGGGTCCGAAAATGTTAAGGATATTCTCGCAGCTAGCTACTTTGCTCTGGGCGAAAATGGCCTCGAGGTCGTTGCGAACCTTAGCGTTCTGCTCTTCCTCTTCTGCATTCTTCGGCGTAGAAGCTTCAATGCAGGCAACGGCCTTGTTATAAGCACCGATTACGTCATCTGCAGCGAGCTTGTTATCCTGGAACAGCATGATCGCGGCCTGGAGGTTGTTCACCAGGATGCTGGCACGGGTCTCGCCGCCGAGTTCGTTCATGATCGCGTTCAGATTGTCATAGACAAACTTGGAATCATTTCCCTTGAAGTTGACGATATAGGTTCCCTTATTGTTCAGAATCGAAACTTTATTCTTAGGATACTGGGCAAGACGCTGGTCCTGGAGCATCAGGATAGAGTCAGCAACCGCCTGATTCTTCGTCTTGTTGAAGACGCGGGTCAGAAGGGTCGTTCCGTGGATGAACATGTTCTGGGAAGCGGTTGCAGGGCAAATGCTGTACGCTTTTCTCCAGTTCGGAAGGGCAGCGTCGTAATTCTTCTGCTTATAGTACTCCTGATAGTAGTTCAGGTACTTAATGCATTCTGCACTGTCGGCTCCATACTTACCCTGGGCGAAAAGGTTTCCGCCGGAAACGATTGCCAATGCGGCGATGAGGATGAAAGTTAATTTTTTCATATCGTTAACCGTTAAATATTAATCATAGCGTTGTTTGACAAACCAAATGTCAAATATGTTGAATCCTATATTCAATCCTATATAGTTGTCCCGGATACCATTGTTGGCTACGGTTCCCTTCTTTCCGAAATCCAGTCCGACCGTTACTCCGTTGTAACCCTGGAAGACCGGTATTGTCGCCCCGAGCGTTATCCCGAACGAATCGATACTCTTTCCGTCCAGCCGGTAATAGGACTGTTCATAATAGGCTCCGGCCCGGTACGTGCAGCGCTTCCAGCGGTAGCGGATGTCGCTCCGGTTCGGGGTGATTTCGAAACCCGCCCGCAAAGACTGGGCGACTCCCGAAGTAAACGTATAGGCGGATACGTTGGAGAATCCGTTGACATTCTCAAATCCGGAATTTCTCCAGTCGGACCGTACATAGTCTATCTCCGCGGACCATTTTTCGGCGCTCCGGTAAGAAATACCGAATCCCAGTTCATCTCCGAAACGAATCTTGTTTCCCTCCGAGAGATTGATTTCCCTATGGCGGAGCGTATCGACAAGGGAAGACATGTTTGCATAAGCAAAATCCGTCGAGTAACCTTTTATCGAAGACTTAAGACGATAGGTCGCTCCTACTACCAGAGACTGGCGCGCTCCGATCGGCTGCTCATACTGGACGCCGAATTTGGCAGTTGATCCGCGAAGTTGCAGGGTATACCCGCTCTCAATGCTCCGGAAGGTCGTATTCGAGAACGTCAAGTCGACGTTCTTGTCTATATTACCGAAATTCAGGATATACTCGGCTCCCAGGGAAAGACGTTTCCAGAACGTTACCGCACCGCCTGTAAAGAACTGATAAATACTGCCGTTTCCGCTCGCGGAATAAGCCTGGGTCCCTGTCCTTCCGATCAGGTTCTGATCCGTTTCGATATAGGTAAAGTCATACCCCGTATTGCTCAGGGGAGTGATTCCTATCATCATCGCAGAAGATCGGTATATCGGGAAACTGATTACGAAATCATTGATATTGAAAAGATTCTTTGCGGAATGACGGTCCCCCTGCGTATAAATGGAGGTCTTTGCCGACATACTGTAATCAGCCATAAAGGAGAGGGAATCCCGAGCCGTAATCGATGCGGGATTCATATAATTCACATACCGGCGGGTCCGGTTGGCTATTCCGATGCCGCCCATGGAAGAATTATATGCAGAACCGGAAGTATGGAGTTCTCCGATACCATATACCGAATAAGGAGTATATCCGTTATAGGTACCGTCCTGTGCTGACGCTAGGAAGCCGGCGAGGATAAGTCCCGCCGCCGCTGCAATCCATCTATTTATCCATCTTCCTGACATAATTGTCTGCTATTAAAGCCAATCCCATAAGTACGAGATTGCAAATCACAAATATCGAGATTTTCATCCTTTTTGCAAAAAAATTCGCGTCCCCACCGGTAAAAACCACGATATTTTCCGGATTTAACCTCGTGTAACCCTCTATTTCAAATAGTATGCCCGAAACGACTCCGGTAACCATGGACCCTTCCAGCGAAAGCGGCGGAATATCTTTCATTTCCGGAGAATTAAGCAAGGGAAGAACCTTTGAATAACGGTTCAGGGCTTTGAACCGGGTTCGGCAGCCGAGGGATATGCCGCCACCCTGATAGGTTCCATCTCCATCCGTATAATCAAAGGTCAGGGTTGTTCCGAAATCAACGATCGTACAACCTTTTCCACGGAAAAGATACCGGGCTGCAAGGATGGAAGCCGCCCTGTCATAACTCAGATAAGAAGGAAGGGAATACGAAGAAAGAAGACTCCGGTGGGAAGGATCCAACAGGATCAAATGCTGACATTCTCCCTGCAAATACTCCTCATCCGCTCTGGAAATATCATACACGGAAGCAACAACGAGAACCCCGGGCCGATCTTTTTTCAGAATCGTCCGGATAAAATCCATCACTTTCTCCCCCTGATACCGGTAGGTTTTTCCCAGCGTCATCCCGTCGGAAAAAGCCGCCTTGAGGGCCGTGTTGCCTATTTCAATCAAAAGATTCGACACGAATTCCCACTTTTGACAGGGCGCAAAAATACAAAAATAATTCTACAATCTTGTTAAATTATCAAAAGCCTTCTCAAGAGAGGTTACATTTCTTGAAATTATCCGCAACTTTCCGTCTTTCTGCGAGAAAGAATACCGGGAACTGTTGGCATTGACAGACGCTAAAATATCCCCGAACATCTTGGATTTATAATATGCCGACATCGGATTATTGACAAAGAACATAATCTGCAGTCCGTTTTTGATTATAATCTTTTCAAATCCTTTTTCTACTCCCAGATTCCTGATTTTTACTACATAGAAAAGATTTTCTACCTCTTCAGGGAATTTTCCGAACCTGTCTGTCAATTGTTCACGATACCTTGCTATTTCCTTATCAGAAGTAATTGTATCGAGTTGCTTGTAAATTCTTATTTTCTCCGCATTAATATCTATATAATCATCCGGAATAAATGCGGGCTGATCCGTTTCAATCGTACATTCTCCTACATACAGATCATTGTCGGACTTTGTTTTGATTCCGGTTTCGACACCCAGTTCTTCCATCGCTTCAGACAATATTTTCTGGTATGTTTCAAAACCCATATCCGTAATGAATCCGCTTTGCTCAGCACCCAGCAGATTGCCGGCTCCCCGGATATCCAAATCCTGCATGGCAATATTGAATCCGCTTCCGAGGTCTGAAAACTCCTCTACCGCTTTTAGCCTTCTCCGGGCATCATCCGTAATGCTGACAAGAGGGGGAACAATCAGATAACAGAAAGCTTTCCGGTTTGAACGTCCCACCCGGCCCCGGAGTTGGTGGAGATCGCTCAGACCGATATTCTGGGCCTGGTTGATGATGATCGTATTGGCATTCGGAATATCAAGTCCATTCTCTATAATTGTCGTACAGAGAAGCAGATCGTATTCCCCCTTCATGAAATCCAGCATCCTGTTTTCCAATTCTTTCGATTCCATCTGTCCATGGGCAATACAGATCCGCATGTCAGGAACCAACCGGTGCAGGATATCATGGATAGCCGGCAATTCTTCTACTTTATTATGAAGGAAGAAAATCTGTCCGCCACGGTTGAGTTCATAATCAATGATACTCTTGATTTCATCTTTATTGAAAAGAATGATCTCTGTCTGGATAGGAATCCTGTTCGGCGGGGGAGTATTAATAATGGAAAGATCCCGTGCCCCGAGAAGTGAGAACTGCAGCGTCCTGGGAATCGGGGTCGCCGTCAAAGTCAGGGTATCTACGGAACTCTTGATCTGGCGGAGTTTTTCTTTCGCACTGACTCCGAATTTCTGTTCTTCATCAATGATCAGAAGCCCCAGATCCTTGAATTCAAATCCGGCTCCAAGGATTTTATGCGTTCCTATCAGAATATCTATTTTTCCTTCTTTCATTCTTTTCTTTATTTCCGTCAGTTCCTTTGCCGTTCTGAGCCGACTTACATAATCTATTGTGCACGGAAAGTTTTCAAGACGGGACTTAAACGTAGTATAATGCTGCAGGGCAAGGATGGTTGTCGGAACGAGGACCGCAACCTGCTTACTGTCCGTTGCCGCTTTAAAAGCAGCCCGGATAGCCACCTCCGTCTTTCCGAATCCGACGTCTCCACACACGAGGCGGTCCATCGGGCAATCATCCTCCATATCTCTTTTGACAGAAAGGGTAGCCTTCTCCTGATCCGGAGTATCTTCATACATGAACGAGGACTCAAGTTCTTCCTGGAGATAAGTATCTGCGGAAAAAGCAAAACCTTTCGAAGCTTTCCGCTTGGCATAGAGTTGAATCAGTTCCTTGGCAATATCTTTGACCCGGGATTTCGCACTTGTTTTGAGATTCTGCCAGGTCTTGGAACCCAATTTATTGATTTTCGGCATTTCCCCCTCACGGGAACGGAAACGCGAAATCTTATGAAGGGCATGGACCGAAACAAATACGACATCGTTGTCCTTGTAGGTAAGTTTCACTACTTCATGGACCCGGCCCTTATCGTCACGCATTTTGACAAGACCGCCGAAAATACCGACGCCGTGGTCGATATGGACAATATAATCCCCTATATTAAAGGAAGTCAGGTCATTCAACGTCAGTTGCTCACTCTTTTCAACGGTACGGCGGATCCGTGCCCGGTGGAACCTGTCGAAAATCTCATGATCCGTATAATAACAGACCCGGTCCTGATGGTCAATGAATCCATTATGCAGATTCATCCCTTTTATAAATTCCGGGAGGGGTATTCCGTCCTGTATCAGAATTGATTTAAGCCTTTCTATCTGGTTTTGTTTTTCTCCGGTAATCCTTACCTTATAACCTCCCTCAATATTCTTTCTGATATCCGCTTCCAGCAGTTCAAAATTCTTATTGAAAACAGGTTGGGGACTGATTTGGAACTTAACCGGATCTACTCCGTCTTTTTGCAGGGGTACCTCAAGATAAACCGTACGGAACTTATCAAATGAAGGGAAGAAATCCGACTTGCTGTACATATCGGATGAGTCCAGCCATACAACTGTTTCTTTTGGAAGTATATCCAGCACACAAACTCCTTCTTCTGTTTCGGAAACCAAATCAGGATAGATATCGACTTTATCAACTTTTTCGATGGAAAGTTGTGTATTACAGTCGAATAGATGGATTTCATCTACTTCATTACCAAAGAAAGAAAGGCGGTAAGGATGGTTATAAGAGAAAGAAAAAATGTCAATGATGGATCCTCTTACCGCATACTGACCCGGCGCAGATACAAAATCTACCCTTTCGAATCCCTGTCCGAATAATACTTCCTTGATTGTATCATGACTGATTTCCTGTCCTATCTTTATAGTAATAATAGCATCCTTTATCGTATGTCCCGAAGGTACTTTTTCCTCAATTGCTTCGGGATAAGTAACTATATACAGACGGTCGGAAGGGGAGAGTAACTTAGCCAGAGCAGAAGTCCGCTGCACTCCTAAAGAAGACTTATAATTGCTTCTTTCCACCGCTTTTCCGGTATCAGGAAAATAGAAAATGAAATCTCCTTCGTTCAGGTTATAAAGATCATTCGAACAATACTCTGCCGCTTCCCGTGTAGGAAGAACGATAAAATGGATTCCTTTCGAAGCAACCTGGGACAGCACGAACCATCTGGCGGAAAGAAACAGACCGCTGCAATATACTTTCCTCCCTGTCTCCAGTTTATTGCTGAGTATTTTGGTGGATTCTGAACTTATTAACATTTCTTCTTAAAAGTTGTTGAAAACCTGTTTATAAGCATGTTTATATCAAACTGAATAAAGTTGAAAAAAATCACTCATAACTTTTCAACTGTTGGATTATTATTTTTCAACAAGGTTTTCAATACTCTATTTTTATTGTAAATATTTATCAATTAAGTATTTCCGAAAACTTATCAACATATTGACAGCTTTAACAAAAACAACTTTAATCTTTAAAAAATACTATATTTGTAAAGTTTATCGAACCCGATGCCATGAGTGAATTCGATCCTCGGAATACAGTAGAGCGCAAAGATAGTGAATTGGACGGAATAATCCGTCCGCAAGAGTTGGATGATTTTACCGGTCAACGGGAAATCGTATCCAATCTGAACATCTATATAAAGGCCGCTAAGATGCGCGGTGAGGCTCTTGACCATATATTGTTCCATGGTCCTCCCGGATTGGGAAAAACGACCCTTGCCCATATTATTGCCAATGAGATGGGTGTCAATATGAAAGTTACTTCCGGTCCCGTTATTGCCAAGCCCGGGGATCTTGCCGGTCTTCTGACATCCCTGGAAACCGGAGATGTACTTTTTATTGATGAGATTCACCGTCTCTCTCCTGAGGTTGAAGAGTATTTATACTCTGCCATGGAGGATTATGTCATAGATATCATGATCGACAAGGGACCGGGAGCCAGAAGCGTCCGGATTTCCCTGAATCCTTTTACGCTTGTCGGGGCTACGACCCGAAGCGGTCTTCTGACGGCTCCGCTCCGTGAAAGATTCGGAATCAATTGTGCGCTTGAGTATTATGATAAAGAAGACCTTAAGCGGATTATTATCCGTAGCGCTTCGATTCTGAATGTTGCGATTGATGAGGAAGCGGCGGTGGAGATTGCCATGCGGAGCCGGGGTACGCCCCGAATCGCCAATGCGCTGCTTAAGCGGGTCCGTGATTTTGCCCAGGTAGTAGGTGACGGGCATATAGATCTTGAGATTGCCAGGTTCGCCCTCAATAAGCTGAAGATTGACAAACGGGGACTTGATCTGATAGACAATAAGATCCTGAGGACCCTTATTACAACATTCAAGGGAGGGCCGGTTGGCGTAGGAACGCTTGCAACAGCCATATCAGAAGATACGGGTACGCTGGAAGAAGTATATGAACCTTTCCTGATCAAGGAAGGTTTCCTTGTCCGGACCCAGCGCGGCCGGATTGCCACCGAAATGGCTTACCGTCATCTCGGACTTGAAGGATATTATGCACCCAAAATCAATAATGATGACAATGGATCGCTCTTTTAGATTCCGGGCAGGACTTCTTATGGTCACTGCTGTCCTTTTCTTTTCTGTTCCTTCCTTTGCCTGTACGTCCGTCATAGTGAGCGGAAAAATGCGGGCTGACGGCCGT
Organism: uncultured Bacteroidia bacterium; assembly: GCA_902789395.1. GTDB lineage: Bacteria > Bacteroidota > Bacteroidia > Bacteroidales > UBA932 > Cryptobacteroides. The sequence continues at coordinate 66,909 of CADANY010000002.1, forward strand.
CCTGTCATGTTCAAGCATCGCGATACTGGCCAGTTGAACAATAAAATGGAATGGTTTCAGGGAGAAAAATATGCTTTCGTAGCGTTGGTCAATTCCAACTGGAATACCGAACCGACCACGAAGGTTCCGTTTCATGGAGCGGAAGCCTGGTCCGGAACCAATTCCGCCGGATTCTGTATCATGAATACGGCAACCTACGACCTGAAGGATGATGATGTGCCTGAAAAATTGATGGACCGGGAGGGGCAGGTGATGTACCGGGCTCTTGAAATTTGCCGGAATCTGGCTGATTTTGAGACGCTTCTCGATACGCTCAGCCGTCCGATGGGAGTAGAAACCAATTTCGGAGTCATTGATGCGGAAGGGGGAGCTGCCTATTATGAGGTAAATAATCATTCCTGGGTAAAATTCGACGTGAATAAAGATCCGGAAGGATATCGGGTAGTAACTAATTTTACGAGGACGGGCCGGGTGGAAGACCGCAGGGGAGTGGACCGTTTTGAAAAAGCGGGATTATTCATGGAATCGGCAATTGATGGTTGGAGCGAATGCATTCCGCATAAGAAACTGATAAACGGTATTTCCAGGAGCGGAAAACCTATTCTTCGGAACATAACATCCGCCGTCGCTGTTTTTGAGGGCGTAAAACCTGGAGACGATCCGCTTAAGACAGTTATGTGGACTGCCCTCGGCTGGCCGGCCACGGCAGTTTACGTTCCGCTGATGGTCCTCCATGAAGATCATATTCCTTCTTATCTGAAAGGATATGAAACGGCTGTCATGTGCGATAATGCCTTGTTCATGAAGGAAAATGACTATTCAGTTGAGTGTGCAAAAGCAGAAACATTTATAGATCCTTCATTTGATGTAATTTATCAAGATTTTGCCTCTGGAAAACTGAGTGAAAAGCGGTTTAGCAAGAAATATGACAGGCTAATGGGAAAATATTTTAAAGTCTATAATCGTATTTTTGCTGATTTGCTTAAAATTGATTAAAATTGCAGGATAATTGATTAATTGTACAATTATAATCATACAAAAATGGCCGATACAAAATTAATTTCAAAGATTCCGGATGGACCGCTCGCCGAAAAATGGACCAAGCGTAAATCCGAAATTAGAATCGTCAGTCCTAACAACAAGAGGAAACTCGAAGTAATCGTGGTAGGAACCGGTCTTGGCGGTGCATCTGCAGCTGCTTCTCTCGGAGAGCTCGGATACAATGTCAAGATTTTCTGCATTTCCGATTCGCCTCGCCGTGCGCATTCCATTGCTGCTCAGGGAGGCATCAATGCAGCTAAGAACTACCAGAACGACAATGACTCGATCTATCGTCTTTTCTACGATACGATCAAGGGTGGTGACTACCGCAGCCGCGAAGCCAATGTCTACCGCCTTGCTGAAGTAAGTGCCGCGATTATCGACCAGTGCGTTGCACAGGGTGTTCCTTTTGCCCGTGAGTATGGCGGTTATCTTGCCAACCGTTCTTTCGGCGGTGTCCAGGTAAGCCGTACTTTCTACGCCCGCGGACAAACCGGACAGCAACTTCTTCTGGGTGCCTATGCTTCCCTGAATAAGGAAATAGCTGCAGGTACCGTCAAGAGCTATCCTCGTCATGAGATGCTAGACCTTGTTATTATCAATGGACAGGCGAAGGGTATCATTGCCCGTAACCTTGTAACCGGAGAGATCGAGCGTTTCGGTGCCCATGCCGTTGTTCTTGCAACCGGCGGTTATGGAAATACATATTTCCTTTCGACCAATGCTATGAATTCCAACGGTTCCGCTGCGATGCAGTGCTACCGTAAAGGAGCTTTCTTTGCAAATCCCTGTTTTGCACAGATCCATCCGACCTGTATTCCGGTCCATGGTGATCAGCAGTGCAAACTTACGCTGATGTCTGAGTCTCTCCGTAACGACGGGCGTATCTGGGTTCCGAAGAAGATGGAAGATGTCATGAAACTCCGTAAGCATGAGATTAAGCCGTCCCAGATTCCTGAAGAAGACCGTGACTACTATCTCGAGCGCAGATATCCTGCTTTCGGAAACCTTGTTCCCCGTGACGTTGCTTCCCGTGCCGCCAAGGAGCGCTGCGACGCAGGTTATGGCGTAAATGAAACGGGACTGGCAGTTTTCCTTGATTTTGCCGATGCTATCAAGCGTCTTGGTCATCAGAGAGTTGAAGAGCGTTATGGAAATCTTTTCCAGATGTATGAGAAGATTACGACAACCTCTCCTTGGGAAGAGCCGATGATGATCTATCCTGCTATCCATTATACGATGGGTGGTCTCTGGGTAGATTATGATCTCCAGACTACGATTCCGGGCCTGTATGCAATCGGAGAAGCTAACTTCTCAGACCACGGTGGAAACCGTCTCGGTGCCTCTGCTCTTATGCAGGGTCTTGCCGATGGTTATTTCATTCTTCCGTATACGATCGGCGACTATCTTTCCCATAAGTTCGCAGAGCCTAAGACAGATACAAACGCTCCTGAATTTGCAGAGGCGGAAAAAGCTGTCCGTGATAGAATTGCTAAGATTTTTGCAGTCAAGGGAACGGAAACTGTCGACAGTATCCATAAGAAACTCGGCCACATTATGTGGGAATATGTCGGCATGGCCCGTACGGAAGAAGGCCTTAAGAAGGGTATTGAAGAAATCCGTGCACTGCGCGAGGAATTCTGGAAGACGGTCCGGGTACCCGGAACGAACGAAGAGTTCAACCAGGAACTGGAAAAAGCCCTTCGTCTTGTCGACTTCTTCGATATAGGTGAACTGATGGCCCGTGACGCACTCAATCGCCGGGAATCCTGTGGCGGTCATTTCCGTGAGGAAATGCAGACAGAGGAAGGCGAAACGAAGCGTGATGACGAAAACTTCATGTATGTCGCCGCATGGGAGTACAAGGGCGAAGGAGTGGATCCTGAACTCCACAAAGAGCCGCTCAAGTACGAGAACATCAAGATTGCAACCAGAAACTATAAAGACTAATCGGATATGGAATACAATATCAAAGTATGGCGTCAGAAAAACGCCAAGGCAAAAGGTCACTTCGAAACCTATCATGTCACTGATGTCGAGGAAGATGCCTCTTTCCTCGAGATGCTCGATATCCTGAATGACCAGTTGATCCGCCAGGGTAAGGAGCCTATTGCATTCGATCACGATTGTCGGGAGGGTATCTGCGGTGCCTGTTCGCTGTATGTGGACGGACGTGCGCATGGTCCGGATGACCAGGTTACTACCTGCCAGCTATTTATGCGTCATTTCAAGCCGGGTGCTACTATCACCGTTGAGCCTTGGCGAAGCGGAGCTTTTCCGGTCATTAAAGACCTCGTAGTTGACCGTGGTGCATTCGATAAGATCCTCCAGGCTGGCGGTTTCATTACCGTTCGTGCCGGTTCCGCACAGGATGCGAATAATATTCTCATTCCGCACGATCAGGCAGAAAAGAGCATGGATGCTGCAGCCTGTGTAGGTTGCGGTGCCTGTGTAGCTACATGTAAGAACGGTTCTGCTATGCTGTTTGTTGCGGCACGCGTTTCCTCACTGGCTCTTCTTCCGCAGGGTCGTCCGGAAGCTGCCCGTCGCGCCAAAGCGATGGTGGCTAAGATGGATGAACTTGGTTTCGGTAACTGTACAAATACCCGTGCCTGCGAAATGGAATGCCCGAAACACGTTACGATTGACCATATCGCCCGTCTGAACCGCGAATACCTGAAAGCTAAATTCAGCGAATAGCGTACTGAAAGAATAAAGTTTCTCCTTTCAAACCTATGCCACCCTCGGCAATATAAGAGGGAGGGGCCCTTTAGGGAGGGGCCGCAAAGCGGCGGTTTGAAAGGAGAAACTTTATTCTTTAATGTAATGCTGATCCTCTTGATAAATCTGCGCCTACCAGAGGAAATTATTGAACGGATAACGTCCAGCGTGGATTTCAGCTACCATTTTATAGATATCACTGCGAAGTTTATCGATACCGATCCTATCCTTTGCAGAAATAAAGATACAGGGAGTTTTTTCTTCCGCTATCCAACTGTTTTTCAGCTCTTCCAGTGTCATATGCTGTTTACCCTTCGGCTGGAGGGAAAACTCGTCGTATTCTTCGTTTTTATAGGCATCTATTTTATTGAATACTACATACGTAGGTTTATTCGCCGCATTGATGTCTCGAAGGGTTTGCTCCACAACGCTCATCTGTTCTTCAAAATCCGGATGGGAGATATCTACGACATGGACCAGAATATCGGCTTCCCTTACCTCGTCCAAGGTACTTTTGAAGGCTTCGACTAGTTGGGTAGGGAGTTTCCGGATAAATCCAACCGTATCGCTTAAAAGGAAGGGTACATTCTCAATAACGACTTTACGAACGGTCGTGTCGAGCGTTGCAAAGAGTTTATTCTCTGCAAAAACGTCAGATTTGGCCAGTAAATTCATCAAAGTACTTTTCCCTACATTGGTATATCCTACCAGGGAAAGCCGCACCAGAGAGCCTCTGTTACCCCTCTGCGTGGCCATCTGCCGGTCCACTTTTGCAAGATCCTCCTTTAGCTTCCGGATTCTTTCCTTTACAATCCGGCGGTCTACTTCGATCTGGGTTTCACCCATACCGCCTCGCGTTCCCATACCGCCCCGCTGCCGTTCCAGGTGGGTCCACATACCGGCAAGTCTTGGCAGCATATATTGATGACGTGCCAATTCAACCTGCATTTTAGCGTAAGAGGTTTTTGCACGTTGTGCGAAGATTTCAAGAATCAGGCTTGTCCTGTCGAGAATATGGCTGCATCCGATGATTTTCTCTATATTCCGCTGCTGGGTAGGGGAGAGTTCATCATCAAATATAACATATTGAATATCATTTTCTTCACAATAATTCTTAATCTCTTCCAGTTTACCTGTTCCGAGATAAGTCGCCTGGTAGAGACGGTCAAGCCGCTGGACAAATTTTTTATCTCCTACCGCACCTGCCGTTTCAGCAAGGAACTGGAGTTCGTCCAGATATTCCATTGTTTTTCTCTCTCCGCCCTTTTCCAGTACAACGCCGACAAATACGGCTTTTTCTGTTTTGATCTCACTCATGCCTGCAAAAGTAGTGATTATTTTGTATTTTTGCATGTTAAATCCGTGTGATATGGTATCCTATTTCAATGAAGATATAAAGTTTGACTTCAAAGAAAAACGACTTACAAATCGATGGTTGAAACTTGTTGCTGAAAGTGAAATCCGTCGGTTGGGTGATATTTCTATTATATTCTGTTCTGATAATTATATATTGGATGTCAATATGAAATATCTGCAACACGATTATTTTACAGATATTATCACATTTGATTATTGTGAGGGAGATACGGTTTCCGGAGATCTTTTCATCAGTATAGATTCAGTCCGCGAAAATGCTGCTTTCTACGGTACCGAATTCAAAGACGAACTGAATCGTGTTATTGTCCATGGAGTTCTCCATCTGATAGGATATGATGATCATTCGGAAGAAGATATTAAAGAAATGAGAGCGAAAGAAAATTATTATCTTTCTTTACGCGAATTGGTCTGATATGGATTACGATATCATTGTTGTCGGTGGGGGGCATGCAGGCTGTGAGGCTGCGATGGCTGCCGCGAACATGGGTTCTTCCGTTCTTTTGATTACCATGGACATGACTGCCTTTGCAAAGATGTCCTGTAATCCTGCTGTTGGCGGTATTGCCAAAGGACAGATCGTCCGGGAGATTGATGCACTGGGGGGATACATGGGAATCGTTACAGATGCCTCTACGATTCAGTTCCGTATGCTGAATCGTTCCAAAGGGCCTGCCATGTGGAGTCCCCGTGCACAATGTGATAAGGAAGAGTTCTCAAAAAATTGGCGCCGTATTCTTGAAAATAATTGTAAATTAAGTATTTACGCAGATTCTGTAACTGAATTTATTTTTTCTGGATCGCGTATTTGCGGAGTCAAGACGCTCACCGGAGCAATTTTTAATTCTCAAGCGGTTATTCTTACTGCGGGAACCTTTCTTACAGGCAAGCTTTTTATCGGACAGACTGAATTCGAGGGAGGACGTATTGGAGAAAAATCTTCTTACGGGCTGACAGAGCAACTCGCCTCGATGGGAATTCCGACTGACCGGATGAAGACAGGAACTCCTCCGAGAATCGACATTACTTCTATTGATACGTCGCGTCTTCCTGTTCAGAAAGGAGATTCTCATCCGGATAAATTTTCTTTTCTTCCGTATTTGTCTACAGCTCAGAATGGAACTCCGCAGAAAGTGTGCTTTATTGTCCATACGAACGAAAAAGTTCATGAAATTCTTCGTTCAGGTTTTTCCGAGTCTCCTCTCTTTACCGGCCTTATAAAAGGGAAAGGGCCTCGTTATTGCCCCAGTATTGAAGATAAGATAAAGACATTTTCTGATAAGGATTCACATCAATTATTTCTTGAGCCGGAAGGCCGTTTTACCAACGAATATTATCTCCAGGGCTTTTCTTCTTCCCTTCCTCTCCATATCCAATTGGACGCGCTTCATGCGATTGAAGGTCTCGAAAATGCGGTGATTTATCGTCCTGCTTATGCGGTTGAATATGATTATTTTGATCCGGTCTATTTGAGAGCGACTTTGGAATCAAAAATTATAGAGAATCTGTATCTGGCCGGCCAGGTAAATGGAACAACGGGCTATGAGGAAGCCGCTGCCCAGGGACTTATGGCCGGAATAAATGCTCATCTTAAGATCCATGAAAAAGATCCTTTTATTCTCCACCGGGATGAATCGTACATAGGTGTCTTGATCGATGACTTGATTACGAAAGGAGTCGATGAACCTTACAGGATGTTTACGTCGCGGGCAGAGTATCGGATTCTTCTGCGTCAGGATAATGCGGATGAGCGATTGACGGCCAGGTCCTATGAAATAGGTCTCGCAGATCCCTTCCGCTATGATTACATGAAAAGAAAGTACGAGCGGGTATCTAGTCTCCAGGAGTGGTCCGAGAATCAAAATATCAAAGCAGACTGGGTAAATACTTATTTGGGTTCTATTGGATCTACGCTGATTACAGACTCTAAAAAAGTATCAGAAATTGCCTCTCGTCCCGAAACTGCCCTCTCTGATATTATTCAAGTTGTTCCACATGGAACAATTAAAAAAGGCAATATCAAGGAAGATTTCCATCTGCCTATATCTTATTCAGAGATGATCCAGTCTGGTTTTGAAGATTCGCATTATCCTGAGTTGGGATCTTTGAATGAGGCTGTCCGTATCCTTAAATTCAATACACAATATCCTCTTTCCCGTCTCGATTTATCTCATGCCGACGAAACAATTTCAGATCGTTTGTCTACTGAGATTATCTATTCTGTTGAGACCTTTATCAAGTACCGCGGCTATATTGATCGCGAGAAAAAGCAGGCTGAAAAAATTGGACGTCTGGAATATCTGAAAATCCCCACTGATTTTGATTATGACAGCATTCAGTCTATTTCGATCGAATCACGGCAGAAACTAAAAAAATACAAGCCTGAGACAATCGCCCAGGCCTCCCGTATCTCCGGAGTATCTCCTTCTGATATTTCAATCCTTCTTGTCTACTTCGGAAGATAGTCCCTCTCATTCTGAGCGAAGCGAAGAATCTAAAGCATCTGCAGCGCCGTCTTGATAATATCTTCGACCTTTGCTGCGGGGTTTTTCTGCAAAATTTTAGGGAGAACTTTATTGATATTCGCCTTTGAAAATCCCAGCATAACAAGAGCGGTTGTTGCTTCATCAGCCGCGGGATTCTTTTCCGCTTTAATCAGAACGGCACTCTCCATCCCCTCTCCCTTAACGATTTTATCCTTCAACTCCAGGACAATTCTTTGAGCGCTCTTAAGCCCAAGACCTTTTACACTCTTGATCCGATTTATATCTTCGGAAAGAATCGCCGTCCGAATCTCTTGAGCCGTCAGGGACGATAGCATCATTCGGGCTGTATTGACTCCGATTCCGGATACACTGATCAGCAACCGGAACAATTCTCTTTCATCTTTCGTTGCGAACCCGTAGAACTGTTCGTTGTCCTCGGTAAGATAGTGGTGGATATAAACGACAGCTTTTTCCTGATTTTGCAGCACCTCATACGTTTGCAGGGAAATAAGAATATTATAACCGATACCACTGCATTCCAATACGAGGCTGGCGGGGTTTAATTCAATAATCTGTCCTTTAATGTAGTCAATCATGGTTTTTTCTGCTGTATAATGCAAAATTATGATAATTTCGTGTCAAATAAAAGAAACCTTTCGTAAATTTGTACTCTTTAAGACTATATGAAAGCAGGAGAAGTAAGAAAAGAATTCCCGATTCTCGGGAAAAAGGTTTATGGGAAGCCGCTTGTCTATCTTGACAATGCGGCGACGGCCCAGAAACCTTTGTCCGTCATCCGGGTATGGGACGAAATGAACATGGACAAAAATGCGAATATCCACCGTGCTGTCCATGCCCTTGCTTCTTCGGCGACAGAAGCGTATGAAAAGACAAGGGACCGTGTCCGGGATTTTCTGCATGCGCGCTACCGGGAAGAGATTATCTTTACCTCCGGAACGACGGCCTCTATCAATCTGGTCGCTTACTCTTTTGGCGAAGCCTTTATTAAAGAAGGCGACGAGTTGATCGTTTCTGTCGAAGAGCACCACTCCAATATCGTTCCCTGGCAACTGCTATGTCAGCGGAAAAAAGCCGTTCTTAAAGTCCTTGAGATTGACGAAAAAGGTTATATCTCACCCGAGTCTCTCGGAAAATTAATTTCTCAGCGCACGAAAATTGTTGCTATATCATTGATTTCTAATGTATTAGGTATTAAAAATCCTGTAAAAGAAATCATTGATATCTGTCACGAAAAAGGCATTCCTGTCCTTGTGGACGGGGCGCAAGGAGTGGTTCACGAGAAAATCGATGTCCAAGAGCTGGATTGTGATTTCCTCGCTTTTTCCGGACATAAGATTTATGCTGCGACAGGAACAGGTGTTCTCTATGGAAAGAAGAAATGGTTGGAAGAGATGCCGCCTTATATGGGAGGAGGAGAGATGATCGGGCACGTCCGGTTTTCCGGGACGACCTTTGCGCCGCTCCCCCAGAAATTCGAGGCAGGTACACAAAACATCTCTTCCGTTCCGACCCTCATCCCGGCGATCGACTGGATGGAGTCTGTTCGGGAAGATTCAGAGATGATCGGGCAGCAACAGGAAATCGTCCGTTATCTTCTGGACGAATTAACTGCGCGCCCCCGGGTCCATCTTTATGGTGTTCCACGTAGAACGCAGGATAAGATCGGTCTTTTTTCTTTTTCCGTTGACGGGGCTCACCATGAGGACATCGCTCTGATATTAGACAAAATGGGAATAGCCGTCCGTTCCGGCCAGATGTGCGCTGAACCGTTGATGGATTATCTGGGTGTAACCGGCATGGTCCGGGTCTCTTTTGCACCTTACAATACGCTGGAAGAAGCGAAATTATTTATTCAGTGCCTCGACAAGGCAATAGCAATGTTGGTATGAAGACCCTTGAAGAAACAAAGCAGGACGTCATCGGCGAGTTTTCGATGTATGACGAATGGCTCGATAAATATGAATATTTGATAGATCTCGGAAAAAATCTCGATTCCTATCCGGAAGAGTTAAAAACCGAAGACAGATTGATAAAAGGCTGTCAGTCCCGCGTCTGGCTGGATTATGCCCTCCAAGACGGAAAACTTTTTTTTCGTGCGGATAGTGATGCAATCATTACGAAAGGAATTATTTCCCTTCTGATCAGCATCTATTCCGGACGGACTCCGGCCGAAATTGCAGCGGATGATTTTTCCTTCATAGAGGAAATCGGATTGAAAGAGAATCTCTCTCCGACACGGGCGAACGGACTTGTCTCGATGATCAGTACAATCCGTCAGGCCGCCCAGGATAATTTGTGAGACAATGGAAGATAAGAATAAAGAAGTCTTGACAGCGGAGGATGCGAAACAACTTGCACCTCTGTACAGCAACGTCGTTTTGGCTCTCAAACAGGTCTATGATCCTGAGATTCCGGTCAATATTTACGATCTTGGGCTGATTTATGACCTGACGATCGACAAAGAGCATCATGTGTCGATCCTGATGACTTTTACAGCGCCGAACTGCCCGATGGCAGACCAGGTCCTGATGGAGGTAAAGGAGAGCGTCGAAGAAGTCCCGGGCGTCGTTTCGTGCTCGATAGAAATGACCTTTGAGCCGGCTTGGGACCGGAGCATGCTTTCTGATGAAGCACGGGTCGAACTGGGGCTTGACGGATTTGATGAACCGGAAGAATAAAATGGCCTTTGTAAGTGTATATTTCGGCTTGGGAAGCAATCTTGGAAACCGCTTGAAAAATCTGGAGGCGGCTCTTTCCATGCTGGATGATGCGCTGGGGTCCCATTATCAATCCCTCTCAAAGATTATCGAAACCAGCCCCTGGGGGTTCGACAGCAGCGATAAATTCTTGAATTGCTGCGTACTGTATAGGATATACCGGAAGGGAACGCCAGAGCAGCAGGGATTGGAACTGCTTGCTATTTGTCAGGATATTGAAAAGAAATTGGGGAGAAAAGAGAAATCTACCAAAGGCTCGGACGGGAAACCGGTCTATCACAACCGGACAATCGATATAGATATTCTTTTCTATGGATCAGAGCGGATCGACCTTCCGGAGCTGCAGGTTCCCCACCCCCTGATGGCCGAGCGGCCGTTTGTGATGATTCCGCTGACCGAAATCGCAAAACCTTCCCTAAAAACCGCTTTTCCCGAATTATTTCAGTAAATTTGCACGCTAATAATAAGAATAAAAGAATATGACACAGGACGAGCTTTTTAAAGTATTGGTTGCCCATTGCAAGGAGTACGGATTTATTTTCCCTTCAAGTGAGATTTATGACGGACTCGCTGCGGTCTATGACTATGGCCAGATGGGTGTTCAACTCAAAAACAATATTAAGACCTACTGGTGGGAAGCGATGACCCGCCTCAACGAAAATATCGTCGGCATCGATTCCTGTATTTTCATGCACCCGAAGACCTGGGTCGCTTCCGGTCATGTCGCGGCATTCAACGATCCGCTGATCGACAACAAAGACTCCAAGAAGCGCTACCGTGCCGACGTCCTGATCGAGGATTATCTCCTTAAGATCGAGGAAAAGATCAACAAGGAAGTCGCCAAGGGGCGCAAGCGTTTCGGCGAGGCCTTCGACGAGGAGCAGTTCCGTGCTACGAACCCCAATGTCCTTCGCGAAAAGGCCAAATATGACGAGGTCCATAACCGCTATGTAGAGGCGGAGAACAAGAACGACCTCGCTGAATACAAGCAGATTATCCTTGACTGCGGTATTGTATGCCCGATCTCCGGAACGGCCAACTGGACCGATGTCCGTCAGTTTAACCTGATGTTCTCGACCTCTCTGAGCAATACCGGCGCCAACGATGATAAGATCTATCTCCGTCCGGAGACGGCTCAGGGAATCTTCGTAGAGTACCTGAATGTCCAGAAGACCGGCCGTATGAAAATTCCTTTCGGTATCGCACAGATCGGAAAGGCCTTCCGCAACGAGATTGTCGCCCGTCAGTTCATCTTCCGCATGCGCGAATTCGAGCAGATGGAGATGGAGTTCTTCTGCAAACCGGGAACCGAGATGGAGTGGTTCCGCAAGTGGAAGGAAAATCGTATGAAATGGCACGTGAACCTCGGTATGGGTGCGGAGAATTACCGGTTCCATGATCATGAGAAACTGGCCCATTATGCCAATGCTGCCACCGATATCGAGTTCAACTTCCCCTTCGGTTTCAAGGAGTTGGAAGGAATCCATTCCCGTACCGATTTCGACCTCGGCAACCACCAGAAACTCTCCGGCAAGAAGATCCAGTACTTCGATCCGGAGACCGGCGAAAGCTATGTTCCCTATTGCGTCGAAACCTCGATCGGCGTCGACCGGATGTGCCTGGCCGTTCTTAGCCATGCCTATACCGTCGAACAGTTGGAGGGTGGAGACTCCCGCGTTGTGATGAAGATTCCCGCCCCGTTGGCTCCGATCAAGGTCGCCGTTTTGCCGCTCGTCAAGAAAGACGGACTCCCGGAAATCGCCCAGAAAGTCGTCGATGAACTCAAATACGACTTCTCCTACCAGTACGACGAGAAAGACTCCATCGGCAAGCGCTACCGCCGTCAGGACGCCATCGGCACCCCGTTCTGCGTCACGATCGACCACGAGACCGTCAACGACGGCTGCGTGACCGTCCGCGACCGCGATACGATGACCCAGGAGCGCGTCAAGATTGAAGATCTTCGCGCCCTGATAGACAAGAAGGTCAGCCTCAACAATCTACTCCGGAATCTGTAGGGCCCTTCGTCCTCTTATTCTCCGAAAATAACGTTATTGTAACGCATGATCAGGTCGGCAGGTTTTCCTGCCGACGCTTTTACTTCGTACATAAAAATACCATTATATCCTGACAAACGTAAGCGCCAGTGGATATAAGGCCAGTCGATGACCCCGTTGCCAGGCAAGGCATGACGTTCGTCTATCCGGTCATAATCCGAGACATGAATGTTTCCGATCCTGTCTCCGAGTTCATCGAAATATTTTTCATGCGATTCGATCAAGAGATGATTTGTATCGAAGGTAACCATCACATCGGGCGTTTCAGCAATCAGCTCCTTCATCTCTTCCGTTACGCGGCCGAGGCATGTGCGCGGCAGATTTTCCACGCAGAGCACGGCCCCTATTTCCTTTGCGACGGGAGCGAGTTCCTTAATGGAAGCTTTCGCGTTTTCCAGGCGGCGTGGTCTCTCGGCGTCTGAAATCGGCTCGCTGCTTGGATGCAGCACGAGCCGTTGGGGCTGGTACAGTTCGCCGCAGAGGCGGATTATCCGCTTGAAGACGGCAAGATTTTCCGCTCTTTTCGCGTCATCCAGCACGGAGATATCCATCGTTCCGCTATATGGAAGATGACATGACCAAACTTTTAGACCATAATCCTTGAGGAGTTGCTGGATATTTCGGGCGCGCCAGTTCCACTCGGCCTCCGGGATATTTCGCCAGAAAGAATTGCATGTGACTTCGACCCAGCGGATACCCGCCGCGGGAATCCGGGAGATGTTCGTCTCATTTTGAGAACTGTTGATGGCGAGTGAAGTCCCAAGGGTGTAAGGAGTATTGATAAGTTTCGAATAAGCAGCAAGATCCTGTATTGGGAACTTAGTTCCATCCGTGAAGGTCAGCACAGCGGAAATCGGGACGGAAGGGTCCGGGACCATGACGGAAAGAGTCGTTCCTGGAGGGCGGCAGTCCAGGGGCTCTTCCGGTGTAACCGTTATCTTCGATTGCGACGCCCCCCTCTTTCCTGTAGACAGCTCAACCCACGCGCGGCCTGACAGAAGTGACCCGTCAGAAGGAACCAGATCTATTGTCCGGAGCGAAAACGGAGTTCGCCCAAGATCCGCCTGTAAAACCCGGTACAGTGGCGTCAAAGTCATATCCGTGGCTTCATACCCGGGGGAAACCTCTGCCGTGGCATAGAGCAGGGGAGAGAGCGTTCCGGTTTGCTCAGGCGGGATTTCAAAATACAGCCGCCCGTTAGCAAAGGAAACCGCAGCGTCTGCAGGATATACGGCCGCGAGCGAACGGAGTGCCCCACCCTCTCCTTTTAACATAAAGGTCCCATCGGAAGATGACGGGTTGAGCCGGAACGTCTCTCCATTGTCAAGATAGCGGAACAAGACAGGGCCCGGAGCGATGTCCTTCGGGAAGTTGATATGGACCAGCACGGATTGGGCGGACTGGCCTTCCTGCGGCCGGCATGACGGCAGGAAGAGCCCTATAAAAAGGAGAAGAAGGAGAATACCGGTTTTCTTCATGTAAAGGAAACGATAACGTAAGTTTGAGTACATAGTTAATAACCGAGTCGCACCAGATATTCCTTTCCGTGTCCGTCTGGAAGTTGTTCGAAGGCCTGTTTGAAGCGGGTTTTTCTCATTCTGACTGCGGGGTCGGACATCCGGAGGAAAAACCCGATACTCTTTGCGGAAAAACCCGAAAAGAACAAAGTCAAAAGCGTAAAATCCTCGTCATCCCATTTTGGAAAGTCCAGCCGGAGCCGGTCCATCACTCCATTATCGGATAGATTTAGGGAAGATTCGAGCGTTTGTATGAACCCTTTGTCTTTTCGAAGTTCACCAAGCTGTCGCTGGAAAGAGATCAACATCTCGTTCGGGGTCATCTTCCCGAACCTCTTCTCCCTTTTCCGGATGGATTCTTCTTCCCAGTTGAAATAGGTTTCTGCGATATTTTGAAGCAAGCGGATCTTATCGGAAACAAAAGAATCCAGGACCGACGCGGTCTTTTGATCCCGCTTCCGGAGTATTTCCAGGTCCGTCTCGATACCCTCGACCATCGCCATTTCTTCCAACAGCTGCCTGTTCTTACGCCTGAGAAGACGCCATAGCCCCACAACACAAAGTAGCAGTGCCAACCCTGAGCACAACCAGGCGATTCGTGTCAGCCGCAATCGCGTCCGCTCCAGTTCAGCTTGAGTCTGGAACGCAGTCGCCATGGAATAGCTGACAGACTGTTCCAACTGTTGCCTGACAACCCGATTCTGCACCTTCAGCGCTTCAATCAGCGCATCATAAGCCGCCGGAATGTCGCCCCGAAGGTCATAGACATTGTGTTGGTAATCATAAAAAGTCGCGCTGTCCAAAGGCGTCTCAACCGTCGTTTCGATTTGTTTCAAAAGCGAGTCCGCCGTTTCGGAATCGCCGGAAAACTCCTTAACCATGGCAAAACCGAAGAGGTCTCGCTCAAGGAGAGGAACGCCTCGCTTCAATAATCGTTGGTAACAAGAATCTGCAACGCCATAATCAGCCTCCCAGAGATGTGCCTCTGCCTTATATCTCGTTGCTTGACAAAACAAACTATTATTGATAGTCGTATCTCTGAGAAGAGAGTCCGCCCAAAACCGAGCTTCTTTCCAATTATGTTGTCCTATATACATTCCGGCAATGTATGCAGCCATATAATCTGCATAGATCTTCTCTTTCTTCTCGTTGAATGCGGCAAACGCTTTTTTCCCGTACTCCAGCGCTCTTACGTAATCATAGTTAGTCGTATATATTTCACACAGATGTCTGTAGATAAGACCGAGGTGGTGCGTATCGTGAAGAGCAACGGCTAAAGGTTCCGCCTGAATGAAGACGGGCACGGCCTCGAGAGTATTTCCAGCATTGTGTCTTACAACCCCAAGATAATAATCCGAGATCATCCGGTTCCGACGGGATCCCCATCTGTTGAAATACTTATAAGCCCGCAGAATTGTAGAATCGTTTGTTTCAAAAATAAAATTCTTTTGTCGAGCCATTGTCATCAATACGGCATATCGAGCTTTATTTCCGGGGCTATGTATTGTCTCGGGATGAATACGGTTCAGAATAGACAACGCGCTGTCCGGATGTTCCATCATGCACTCTTCGGCGCTATTCAGTCTTTGTCGAACAGGCGAACACGAACCAGCAAGGAATAATAAACCAATAAAACAAACCTTAAACGAAAAAGACATATTTTTTCTTGAGTATAAAAATAGCTGCCGGAACAAGAAAGTAATTATCATTAAGGTTATGATGAAGGCCCCAGCAGCTATGCCGTCATCTTACCGACAGGAAAAAGACATGGGATCTCTTATGATGTGGATTCAAATAATTGCACGGATTTGAGGTCGCCTGCCAATAAGATTCCTTTTATTTCGAAATCGTCTATATTCTTTCAGTACAAAGGTACTGACAATTCGCCAAAATACAAAAGAATAATGGGGTTTAAGGGACGTCATTATTATCTTGTTATATAACAAATAATTAACTGGTTGATAATCAATATGATTATTGTGTATTTGTTATATCTTGTATTATGCTGAAGTCCGATGTCTTCGCGAACTTTGCAGAAAGTAATCATCATTATTAATTCTTAATTTTGCAACAAAATCTGTTTCAAATGCATCTAATAAGTATGAAGCACTTCATCTGTTTATCACTCTGTTGCCTTCTGGCCATATCCTGCGTGGAAACGATCGTCATGGATTCGAAGGAGGAGAAGCCTGTTGTGGTGTATTGCGTTCTGAATGATACCACGTCTGTTCAGCGGCTGGAACTATATTATGCGTCCTCTCTTGCCGGAGAAGGAATGACTCCTGTTCCGGAAGAGGATGTTGCTGCTGTCGTGTTGCATTTCAGCGATCCCGAGTATCCGTTTATCCATCAGGATGGCGCCTTATGGACCTGCAAACATGCGTTGATTCAAGGGAAGGAATACGTTCTTACGATCTTAATGGAAGACGGGAGGACATTCGAAGGGACGACCCGAGTGCCCAAAATGGAGCCCTTTGGCTTTTTCCACAGAAAGAGCGATTTATTTGGCATCATTCTGGATCATTATTATACTGGATTGGATTCAATAGAGGGGACAGATCCTCCTTATGATGATCAAGTTAGCTTATGGACGATGATGTATCAGCCGATCGGGAAAGAAAAGAGATACTGCCATTATCTCTGTGTCTCGAAAAACACACAAATGGTGATTCCGGGAGTCCATCTGGGCGATTTTGCATGCTATGACCCTTCCTTCATGAAACAAGCGGGCTGGACCGACAGAGCAATCAAAAATACTCGCCCGATGATGGACCTGCCCGTCGTCGAATGGGCCCTTCGGGACAAATATATTAGGAACAGTGCTCCCATACAATTACAACGAGAAACCAAGGTTGTGATTCTGGGAGAGTATGATCTTGATGCAGCCATTAAACAAAAGGTCGAACTTAACTTACCGCCGGGGGTTGAACTATATCAACCAGTTCTTATGGTAGAAAGCCATTATGTTTCTCCCGAGTATGATGCGTTCTTAACGGCCCAATATAAAAAACGCAGCAATATCCTCGCAGGAGATGTCCTGTCTCTTTTAAAGGAAGAGAAAGAATTCCCTTCCAATATCACCGGGACTTCCGTCGTCGGGGTCTTTGGCAGCGAATTGATTTGCCGGACGGTCTCGCCAATTCATAATCTTTACGCTGATTAATATGGGAAGGATCCGATTCATGACGCTCCTTTTCTTTTCTGTCATGTCATTCATGATGAGAGGTCAGGAGGTGACGTCCCTTCGTGATTCACTTCCGGCTGCCATTAAGGAGGACTACCGCTTCCGGCATGGTACTGGGACTCACCTTGTAAGTCCGTCTCAGATCCGCGCCGTCGTGTCCGCCTCGGGTGAGGCCGATTATATTAAATACATTCAGACACTTCCCGGCGTCTCTTCCGGAGCGGACGGATCTTCTGCCATATATGTTCGCGGCGGGAATCTCGGGAACAACGTTGTGACCCTGGACGGGGTTCCAATTTATGGTTCCAGTCATCTTCTTGGAATGATGTCGGTTCTGTCGAATGAGGTGGTCGGAGAAACGATGTTCCGGGTCGGAGGCTTCTCTTCCGACGAAGGGAACCTGACTGCATCCCATATCCGTCTGTATTCTGCCGAGGGAGACTGGGAGCGTTTCCATGGCAGCGGAAGCGTGAGTAACTTCATGCTGGGCGCTTCGGTTTCCGGTCCCCTCGTCAAGAATCGGGTCAGCCTTGTGGGGGCGGCCCGCTGGTCTCCGCTGGGAAAGGAGCTGCAGCTATTCAATCGCTCTTTCGGGAAATTTACCGACTTGGACGCAGGCATCTACGACATTTATGGGAAAGTCTCCGCGAAACTGTGGAAAGGGAGCCGCTTGGACGGGAGCGTGTTCCGGAGCGACGATTCCTACCGGTTCACGGTGGACGGGAATACGATGGACCGGTTCGGGTGGGACAATCTGATCGGGATGGTCCGGTGGGAATGGAAATGGAAAGGACTGGAGGCGAAGGCTGGAGGCTATTGGAACCGGAAAAATTCACGCCAAATCCAGGAGAAGGAGACTCAAGGGGCTATGAACACGTTCATCCTCCGGGACAGCCTGGCCGAAAAAGGGTTTGACGGAAGCCTGCTGGTCCATCTGGCGAAGGGCCTTACCGTCAGCGGCGGATATTCCTATCGACACGGCTCATTCAATCCAGGCTCGTTTACCAGTTATTCCGGGAATTACTATCGGGAGGCCCGCGTTTCACCGATGATTGACAATCGGGAAGAATCGACGACGAGTACCTTGCACGTCCAGGGTGAATATGAACTTCCGGACCGGCTCTCGACAAGGGTGGCGCTTCGGCGGAATGCCCATCAGGGGTTCGCTAACACCGAATACAGCGCCATGCTGAGAATTCTGTTGCTGAAGGGACTGGCCATTGAGGGGACCTTTGACAACCGGTACCAGTACTATCATACACTGGAGGGGATTCCGGTAGGATGGTCTCTGGACATGATCGTGCCGGCCGACAGCAAGTTGCCACCCGAAAAGGCGTTACAGTACTATGGTGGAGTCGTTTCAGATTTGGGGAACCACCATCTTACGCTCGGAGGATACTGGAAGGAGATGGACAATCTGGTGTATTTCCAGGAGGCTGCGGATGTCTTCAGCATGGACATCGCAGGATGGAAACAATCGACGCTTTACGGGTCGAGCCGGTCTCCGATCCAGGTCGGATCGGGCCTTTCGTATGGTCTTGAAACGTCCTATGGCTATACGGGGAAGCGGCTTTCCGTGCGGGCTGCGTATACATGGTCAAAGACCGACCGGTATTTCCGGTATCTGAACGAAGGGAAGCGTTTCCCGGCCAAATTCGACCGGCCGCACATTTTCAACCTGAGCGGAAGTTGGATCCTTACCCGGAGCGAACGAAAAGAGACGGGCCTGACGGTTTTCATAACCGTTCAGTCGGGCTGCAGCGAGACGGTTCCCGCCGCCCGGTTTTGGTTCCCGCTGTTTCCGAGCGGGGAAGAAGTTGATTTCGATTACTTTACAACGTTGAACAATTATCGGATGCCGACGTTCTTCCGGACGGATGCCGGCTGGTATATGAAAATACGCGGAGACCGGCTATCCCGGGAACTGCACCTCGGCATCTACAACTTGACGAACCGGCACAACCCTTTCATGATCACGTATAACGCGGAGGAGCGGGTCTGGAAACAGATTTCCCTTCTTCCGATCATGCCAAGCGTCAGTTACCGCATTCTTTTTCATGGGGCAGGTCTATCCTCCTCCGACAGAAGACGGTAAACTTTCCGCTTCGCATAAGCGAAATACAAAAGACTACTGGCCTATCGTTATTTACAAAAAAAGAATTGATAATCTCCGAAGAAGGAAATAAATTGGGAGAGGGAACGTTTGTGCCATTTGTATACGACGAGGAAAGCGACCGGATGGTTGCAGAATACGAGGATATCCGTGTTGTAACGACACCTTCTTCCTATCAGAAAGAGGAACTCCATCCCAAAGGGGAGTGTCAGATTACGATGGGCGCAAATCTGTTGGAGAAAGAGCGTCGGGTGTGGGTCGTTTTGGTTTAAAACTATTTTTATGGATATGAAAAAGATATTATTTGTTTTCTTGCTGATGGTTCCGGCTATTCTGGGAGCGCAGAATAAGCACTCTTTTGAATTTGGCGGCGGGGTGTCTTTCCCTGGGGAAATGACGCTTGATGGTTCCAATGAATCGCTTATCGGATTACACGCTATGCATCTTTATGGAGAATATCGTTATCAGATTTGGAGAGGCTTGTCTGTCGGAGCCCAGTATCAACTGATGCCGAGGTGGGGCAGTTATTATGAGGGGTATCCAGATAAGACAGAGGTTGCCAAATTTCGTGATCTTACCCATTCGCTCAATGCCCTTGTTGAGTACCGGTTCTTTTCCACGAAAATGGTTTCTCCTTTTATCGGAGTCGGTGCCGGTCCTCAGTTCCAGCATAAATGGCCGGGCGACGAGGGTTCTTGGAAGAAGCAGGGAGTCGATCTTCATGCCCGCGCCGGAGTGGAACTGTTTCACCACCTCCGCCTGACAGTCGGCCATCTTCATTATCAGTCCAAAGTGTTCCGGGCCGCGCAGCCGTCTTACTATTTTTCTGCCGGGTGGGTCTTCTGAAGCGGCTTGATTGGTGGAAGGTAATCCCTTGCTGATCAAGGCTCTCTTAAAATGTTACCTTGATTTTTTACAATGGATTGATTATCAGACATTCCAAAAGGTGAAATGTTACCTTGGAAGAAATGGATATCCGGAGGGAAGTTCCGACATTTGCCGCAGAACATCCCTCCGGTCTTTTGTAGGAGGGCTAAACTTAAACTTTTGTAGAGGGAGGGGACTAAGCAGCCCCTCCTTTCTGTTTGGTCTCAGGGACATGCCCGGGGCCGTCGAGAAGAGATGCGAGAAAGTTCCCGGTCTCCGTTCCCATTGAAAGAAAGATTTTCCGGTAGCGGGATTTAGATTCTTTCAGGGCAGGGATGGAATCATGAGTCAGAGAACTGATTGACTGGTAGGAAAGACCGGCAAAAAAGTAGCAAAGACGCCGGATCTGGTGCTCCCGGCACCGGGGAAGCAGGCGCCGGACCTTCGTCACCGCCTCTTTCTCGTACCGGTTGAGCAAATCTTCCACATCGCAGGAGCCTTTCTCTTCTGAATCGAAGACCTTGGTCCGTATCCGGAAAAGCAGTCTGAGAAGGCGTCCGTTTTCTGCCAGGAGATCATTGATATCCCGGATTGCAGCAAGTCGTTTAAGATGTTCTCTTTTATATCGTTCCTTTTCTTTCTTGAGCCTTAGGATTAGTATTACGTTCCATAGAGACAGGCAAAGAAAGACCAGCAGCGGCAGCCTTTTCATGTTTCCATAAAAAGGCACGGTCCCCATCGTTTGTTTCACAGGTATGCGAAGACCTATAAAGGCAAACAATGAAAAGACCGCGCCTAACTTGACACGGCCTTTCCATCGCCCGGCCTTTATTGATTATTTCGCATTTCGTGAAACAGGACGGTGGAAAAGTCTATATGTGGTTATAAACTGATTTCTATCAATCTGCCGCAAAGATAACAAATCTTTTGAAGTCTTCGTTAAAAATATTAAGTTTGCGGAGAAATGAAGCAAAAATGGCCTATATATGCCCTTGTGGGGGTTCTGTTGGCACTATCCTGCTCACGGATGGAGCCGGAGTTGGGGCGCATTGCTTCTTTCGTAGAGTCCGCACCCGACAGCGCCCTGGTCGCTCTGGATGCTTATGACGGCATGCTTCTTTCGGACGATCGGAACCGGGCTGAATTCGATTACCTCTACGCAGAGGCCTTCTATCGGAGTTATTATTTCCTGGATAAGGAATCAGAAGAGGCGCTGTTTGGGGCTTGCTCGTATTTTGATGCCCATGGACCGGCGCTCTCTGCAATCAAGGCCTGGCAATTGCTGGGAGCGGTCCGGACGGCTTCGCAGCGCTATTCCTCCGGGATGATCTGCCAGATGAAGGCCCGGGAGGCGGCCCGCAAGATTGAGATGTCCCGGATGCGGTATGCCGCTCTCCTGCTGTTTATTGTCGCCCTGATGGCGACCTTGATTCTCTATTCCCATGCCCGTAAGGTTCAGACAGAAAAACTCCTGATCGAAGAGAAGAACGAAAACGACCGCCTGATGTCCGTTGCCGAGGAATTGCAGAGCCGTCTTTCAAGCCGGGAGAACAAGCGGGAAAAGGGGGCGAAGGTCGCGGGAATAGATATGCTGGACCGTCTCTGCGAGCAATTCTATGTCTATGAAGGGACAACCAACCTCCAGCCGCGGATCCTTAAGGAGGTCCGATCGATCGTCGAGGGGCTCCGGTCTGATCCGAAAACCCAGAAAGCGTTGGAAGAAACGCTGGACGGGGAGCACGACGGGATCATGAAACGCCTTCGAGAGAGTTTCCCGAAATGGAAAGAGGAAGACTTCCTGCTGTACAGTTTCGTCGCCTCCGGTTTCTCGTCGACGACGATCGCTGCGCTGATGGAAAAAGATAAGCCCTATGTCTACAACCGGATCTATCGGCTCAAGGGTCGTATCTCGTCTTCAGGGGATCCTGCGGCGAAAGAGTTCCTTTCCCTGCTTGACCGATAGGTGTTTTTCGGGCCTTGCGAGATTTTACGAAAACCGCAAGCCGCTAATGCGCTGATAATCATGCGGTTATAAAAGACCCTTGCGAGATTAAAAAAGACGGTTTTCTTGATTTGCCAGATTTCTCTTCTTAACTTTGCATCAGTTAGAAACCGTAAAACCACGTATTATGGAAATTAAAAAAAGCGCCAAAGCAAGTCTTGAAAACAAGAAGTTGCTTTTCACCGAGATCGGTCTCGTGCTCGCGCTTCTCGTAGTTTACGGAGCCTTCAACTACTCCTCCAAGGAAGCGAAGGTAGCCGCACTCGAGGACACGACCGAGATGGCCGAGGTCGAGGAGATGGTCGCGATCCAGAATGAACCGCCGCCACCGCCGCCCGAGGCCCCGAACATTCCCGTCCTTTCCGACCAGATTGATATCGTCGATGACGAAATCAAGGTCGATGACCTCTTCGTAAGCCTTGAGGACGATGCCAACACCGGCGTCGAAATCATGGACTACAAGGAAGAAGAAGTACAGGAAGAAGAAGTTGAGGAAGAGGCGATTCCTTTCCAGTTGGTTGAGGAAAAACCGTCTTTCAACGGAGGAGATGCCAACGAGTTCTCCAAGTGGGTCAACTCTAAGCTCCAGTACCCTGAAATTGCGAAGGAAAACGGCGTTTCTGGCCGTGTTACCCTCCAGTTCACGGTTGAGGCTGACGGCCGCGTAACGAACGTAAAGGTTCTCCGTGGCGTCGATGAGTCCCTTGACAAGGAAGCTGTCCGCGTTGTCTCCAGTTCCCCGAAGTGGAAACCCGGCAAGCAGCGTGACCGCGCCGTCAAGGTAACCTACACCTTCCCGGTTATCTTCCAGCTCCGATAAAGGACGAGCACAGAAATAAGAGACCGACCCGTAAGGGCCGGTCTCTTTCGTGTTATCCCTTAGGGGAAAGCGACAACTTAATCAGTTCGCGCTTGAGGACCGGCCCATAAGCATATTCTCCGACATCGAGCGTATCAAGAAGATAGAGGTCGCTCCCCTTGAAAAGCGTCGTTTCGCGAGCCGCATCCCGGATCTCCCGCCCCTTGTCCATCGATTCTTTCGGGATAATCAGGTGGCATGGAATAATATAGGCAACCGGATTGATCGCGACGGCGTGGGCCACCGGACGGACCCCCTGCGGGTTTCCGCAAAGAGCGGCAAAATCCGTGTAACTCATCAATGCAGGATCCTTCTCTCCGTGCGAAAGGTCAAAGAGTTTTCTCCAGACCGAAATTTGGAACTTCGTTCCGATGAGGTACAGGTCTTCCCAACGGGTTCCGGCCGAGAGGTCCGGAAGCTGCTCCGTTGCCACCTTGTGCGTCCGAACCGTGGAAACGGCGGATGGACTCATCTGGGCAATCTTTGCTGCGAGCTGGGCGAAATGGCGGTAATCAGCCGCGACGGACGCGATCTTCCCGTCGATTTCCGTTACAATCCAATCAACTTTCCGTGCCATATTATCTGATCTGGTCTTTAATGGCCGCCCACGGGAGGGTTACCGAAATCACTCCGAGATAGTACGGACCGATTTCGTAGGGCTGGTAATACCAGGTCACACCGTTTTTCCCCACATCGTAACAGCCATTTGGGGTTATTTCTTTTACATAGAGCGATTCGTAGTCTTCGGCCCCTTCCGGGTTCTCCAGTATTTCCCGGCGAAGTTCCTCCTGGAGGAGCGGAGCGATCCGGGCCTGGTAACCGTCTTTGAAGAATGCCGGTTCTGCGACAACGTCTCCGGTCTCGCGGTCAAGCACGATCGGGGTCAGGGTGTTCATACCATGACCGCCGCCTCGATAACTGTAATATTCAATAACATAGACGTCATAGTTCTTATACCGTCCCGAAAAGTAGCCGTTGATGCTGTCTTCCCATGAAAGCGTGCCGCTTTCGGTCATCCCGACCAGGGGCCTGTTCTCGTCGAGATATTGATCCGTCAGCTGAGCCTCATACCGCTGGGCCAGGTCGTCGATGGTTGGAAGATCCGCTTCCTGGTCGAATGCGACGGTCGCGATATTGCGGGTCATCGCAGCGAGCGCTTCTTCCGATGCCCCCTTGACGGGATAGTCGAGGGAGATCTGGATGGAAAGCGTATCGGTACTCTCGGCTGCAAGGGGCTGCTTCAGCGTCTCGGAATAGTTTTCCGTTTTGAGGTTCTGGCAGCCCGCAAGCAGGAGCAGAGCGGGTATCAGGGGAGAAATAAGAAGTTTCAGTCTGTTCATGGTAAAGGATCTTTAATCATTGTTCATTTCCGGAATATCGACAGGTCTCGGCGTCCGGTCTCCGATCAGCCAGTAGCTGTAATAATCGGCCATTTTCCAGAAGAAATAATCGTTCATGTCCCCGAATCCATGGCGCTGTCCGGGCAGGATCAGCATATCGAACCGTTTGTTTGCGCGGATCAGGGCGTTGACAACCCGGATCGTGTTGGCCGGATGCACGTTATTGTCGATATCACCATGGACAAGGAGAAGGTGTCCCTTCAGGCGGGAGGCGATTTCGGGATTGGTTTCAATGTGGTAGACAAAGGTCGTATCGCTCTTCTCGATCTTTTCCTGGATCCCGTGGTGCTGCTCGCTCCACCAGCGGTTGTAGATGCTGTTGTCGTGATTGCCGGCGCAGGAAACGGCGACCTTGAAAAAGTCCGGATACTGAAGGATTGCCGCCGTGGACATGAATCCGCCGCCGCTGTGTCCATGGATCCCCACCCGGTCGATGTCGATGAATTTATGTTCGGCGGCGAGCTGCTGGATCGCATATTTCTGGTCCTCGAGTCCATAGTCGCGGAGATTGCCGTATCCGTAGTTGTGGTACCATTTCGAGCGGTTCGGGTGGCCGCCGCGGTTTCCGACGGTAATGACGATAATTCCGAGCTGGGCGAGGCGGTCGGTCCGGGTAAATCCGGACGACCAGGAAATATTGTTGGCCTCTACCTGCGGTCCCGGATAGACATAGTCGCAGATCGGATAGACTTTCGTGCTGTCGAAGTCAAACGGCTTGTACATGGCGCCGTACAGGTCGGTAATCCCGTCGGCGGCCTTGACTTTGAAACGCTCCGGGAACTTATACCCGGCAGCGAAGAGCCGGCTGAAATCGGCCTCCTCCAGCTCCATGATCTTCTTCCCGGTCACGGCATTGTAAAAGGCGGTTGCCGGCTTAGCGTCGACCCTGGAGTAATTGGCTACAAAGTATTTCCCGTCATCCGACGCCGTCGAAAGGACATCCATGTCGTCCATGTCGAGCTGCTGGATCGCACCACCCTTGAGCGCAACCTTGAAGGTATGCATCTGGTAAGGATTCTCATTCTTGTTGACCCCGCAGGCGCTGAAAAGGACGTACGTGTCCGTCAGGGCGAGGACGTCCTCTACGTGGTAGTCCCCTTCTGTCAAGTTGGCCTCGAGCGTACCGTCCGGACGATACAGATAGAGATTGGCCCACCCGTTCCGCTCCGACCACCAGACGAACCGTCCGTCTTTGAGGAACTGCGGCCGGCGGGACTCGACATACGTATTCATCCTCTCGGAGACAATGGTTCTCGTGCTGTCGGCACCGACGGCAACGTAGCAGAGATCCCTCCGCTTGAGATCCCGGCTGACGCGTTCCATCCAGAAACCCTTCTCATCGCCGAGCCAGCAGCTCTTCCGGTAGTCCAGGTTCTGGTCCTTGGAAAGGGACGGGGCGTAGAGGATGTCCATATCCTGATCCTTGAAGGCTCCGGTCTTGATGTAGGACCGGTTTCCTTCGAGGTCCATCAGATAGAGATATCCTTTCGGTCCGGGCTCTCCGGGCATCTGATAGCGGTAGGTCTCCAGGGTGGGACGGGGTTTGGTAACGGAGTTGATGACCCAGAGCTCCTTGACCTTCGACATGTCCCATTTCAGGATAGCAAACCGCTTTCCGTCCGGAGACCAGACGACGGAGGCACGCGTGCGCTTGGTCGTATCTGTCTGGGTATCACCGGTATAATTTCCGCCGCCCCAGGAAAAGTCCTTGACTCCGTCGGAGGTCAGGCGATGCTCGACAAGGGTTGTATCCTTCTCATCGACAACGGCTTTCCGGAGGCTTGTCGAGTCCATCCAGAACAGATTATGGCCCTTAACATAGACTCCGACCTTTCCATCCGGGGAAACACTGGCCCACATCGGATATTTTTCTTTCTTATCCTTGGTATCCCAGGTGAGGGCCTTCGATCCGATATCGTATTTGAAATGATAGGTCAGCTTTTCCGGCCGTCCTTTCTTCTTGGCGGAAGTATCCTTTTTCTCCTGCGAGCTTACAATATCGAACTCAAAACGGGAGTCGTCCTTGAGACGGAGATTCTGCATCGGGATATGGGCCGCATCGTACGGATCCTTCGTTATCTCGGTCAGCTGCATCGCAAGGCGCGGCATGTCAAAGACTTCACTCTTCCCGGAGACGGGATCTACGATATAATACTTCGTCCCCTCGGCGGTCTTCCAGCTGTACCAGAACTTATCGCTGCCGGCGAACCAGTTCGGACGGATCCGGGTACTGTAGACCATTTGGCCGGTCTTTTTCTGTGAGAACCGTTCGGCGAGGTCATAGTTGGCCTTCCGGACTTTGTTGTCAGAGCCGGGAGCCGGCTGGGCCGCGGCCGAGAGGGTCAGCAGCAGGGCTGTGAGGGTTAGGATTCGTTTCATAATGATTGGTGGATTTTAACCGATGCGCGGGAGCCTTTTATCCCGTCGCCCCGGACTCGGAGAGTAATCTTCCCCTCGCCTGTCGGACGAAGGAGAACCCCGCAGAGTCCGTTGAAAGCGCGGTTTTCAAGGCTTTTGAAAGGAATATGGGAGGTCGGGTCCCCGTTGTCTGTCGCGATAATCTCCGCAGGCCCGGAGACACTGAATGTCAGTTTATTATCGGCGGTCGGGACAAGGGTCCCCTCTTTGTCGAGGATACGGACGAATGCAAAGAGGACCCGTTCTTCCGGGTTCTGAGTCTCAACAAGCAGGCGCTTGCTCCCCTGGTCATAGCCGACGGTCGTCTCAAACAGCACTTCCGCCCTGGCGGGTGCTCCGGCCGTCCGGACCTCCTGAACGAATTCGTCTCCGTAAACCGTCGCTTTTGCCGTGAGCGTTCCGGGCTCATAGACGACATCATCCCAACGGAGCCGGTAGTCCCCGGGGCCCTTTGTCCGGACGCCCTGGGACTTTCCGTTGACGAAAAGTTCGACGGACGGGAGGTTCGTATAGACATGGACCGGAGTGACTTCCCCTTCGCGTCCGGGCCAGGTCCAGTGGGGAAGAATATGGATAAAGGGACGGGTATGGGCCCAGCGGGCCATATAGAGCCAGAACCGGTCTTTCGGGAATCCGGCAAGGTCGAAGATCCCGAAATAGCTGCTTCGGGACGGGAGCGGCACGTCGCTGACTTTCTGTCCCCAGGCCGCAAATCTCGCTTTGGCGGCCTCTTTCTCTTCTTCCGTGTGGAAGTTGGTCAGGATCGAAGGATCCAGGTTGTAGGGGGTCGGCTCTCCAAGGTAGTCGAAGCCGGTCCAGACGAACTCTCCGGCGCACTCCGGAACCTTGTCTTCGAAGGTCCATTCATAGTCGGGTTTCGAAGCCCAGGAGGGGGCGTACAGGTCGTAGGAACTGACCTGGAAGGGCCCATCGTCGAGCCATCCCTTGTTTTTCTCATCGATGACCGGAAAGACGTAATACCCTCTCGTAGAGATGCAGGAGGCCGTTTCCGAACCGTAGAAGGGCTTTCCCGGGTGGGCGTCCCGGAAAGACTCATAAGCATGGGGCTTATAGTTGAATCCATAGACGTCGATCGTCTCCGCATAGGGCTGAGAAGCGGCCCATAGGTTGTCGTTGCCGGCGGTCGTCTGGCGGGTCGGGTCTTCCCGGTGGCAGATTTCGCTCAGGCGCCGGGGAATGTCCCAGCGGTCCGGAAGACCTTGTTCTCCGCATTCGTTACCGATGCTCCAGGCGATGACGCAGGGGTGGTTCCGGTCGCGCCGGATCATGGCGACGAGATCCTTTTCGGCCCATTGGTCAAAGAGGGCGGCATAGCCGTTTTCTTTCTTGGGAACAGTCCAGGTATCCGTCAGTTCATCGATGACGAGGAATCCCATTTTATCGCAGAGGTCCAGCAGTTCCGGAGCCGGAGGGTTGTGGCTCGTCCGGATGGCGTTGCATCCCATTTTCCGGAGCTTTTCGAGCCGGCGGACCCACGCGGAGGTATTCCAGGCGGCTCCGAGGGCACCGGCGTCATGGTGCAGGCAGACGCCCTTGAGGAAAACCTTCTGTCCGTTGAGGTAGAAACCGTCTGCGCGGAATTCCTCCTCCCTAACCCCGAAGGGGGTATAGTAGACGGAGGGGGTCCCGCTTTCCGGTGTCACGGTCGTGATGGCCATATATAATGCCGGGAGCCGGTCGTCCCAGAGCCGGATATTATTCAGCATAAACTCCTGAACAAGGCTCGTTTCCCCGGCGGGAAGCCTTAGGAGCGTGTCTTTTTCCGCAAGGATAACGGCTTCTTTATTCAGCGTTTCCGACTCTTCGACAATGACTGTCCGGACGGTGGCGGGGACCTCCTCCCCGTTGTTTTCCAGCTCCAGGGAGAGGGACGCTTCCGCATCGGCGAAAAGGTCCTTGCGGGAGAGGATCCGGGTTGTCATAGCCGTCCCCCAATGACGGACTCCCAGCTTTTCGGAGCGGACGATCCATACGTTCCGGTAGAGTCCGCCGCCGGGATACCAGCGCGAAGACTCTTTCGGATTGTCCAGCGAGATGACAATCTCGTTCCTGCCCTCTTTCAACGCCCCGGAGAGCGGAACGGCAAAGGAGGCATAGCCGTAGGGCCAGGCTCCGACCGGGGTCCCGTTGACGGAAACGGAGGCGTGGCTCATCGCTCCGTCAATCTCGATCGAGTACTCTTTTTCAAGGTCTTCCTTGCTGATTTCCAAATCCTTCCGGTATGTTGCCTTTCCCCACCAGGGGAGTTTTCCGGTCTCTCCCGGGTATTCCTGCCGGAACGCTCCTTCGACACCCCAGTCATGGGGCAGGTTGACGGTCCGGGGCGTCTCTCCTTCGAGCGCGAAGGTCCACCCTTCGTTGAAGAGCGTCCGTCCGGGCCGGGAAGGATAGGGCGTAAAATTGTCGTGGAAGATTGCCGGCTTGTTCGAGTCGATCCACAACATGAATCCGGCGACCGCAAGGATGGCGGCCAGAACGAGTCCGGCAACGGAAATGAGTGCTATTCTGAGTCCTTTTTTCATCTGAGTTCCCAATTATCCGTAAATATAAGGATTTTTCACGAAATAACTAATACCGGCAACTTCTTCTGGGGGAAGAGGCAGGTCCTTCCGGAACGCCTTCGCTTCGCTCCGGCCCCTCCCAAGCGAGCTTGGGCCCCACCCTCTTACATGGCCGAGGGTGGCCATGGTTCCGGTTAAGGATCCTGCCTCTTCCCCGGAGCGTTACCGGAGAAGGGCTTCGAGGCAGATGCGGGTTCGGGGCGGGAGATCGACGAAGAAGCAGAGCATCTGCGTCCCGGGATTCGGGGCGTCGTAATCATGCAGGTATGGGCCCGGGGCGGTTGTCGGCAGGATTTCCGCGCGGACCTGCGGGAGGTCTTTCTTCCGGAAGCGCCTCTGTCTTTCTCCATCGCTGTCCCTCAATATGTTGAGGGTCAGCCGTTTCGTTTTGCCGTTTCCCGAAAGCTCGAAGGCGCTTTTCCCCCGGACCGTCCTGGCCGCGGCGGCCGTGCAGAGCGCCCAGCGGACCGTGCAGGCGCTGTCGCCCGTTTCCAGGATGTCCCGGACATGGAGATTATCTTCTCCGTCTGTCCAGACCTCTCTCCGGCAGGCGACGAGGTCTTCCGAATAGATTTTGCCGAGCTCGATCTCCGCTCCGTACCGGTTCCTCTCTTCCCAGGTCCGGACAAGCTCCGCCGGATGATGGACCTTGGGCCGGTGCCCGTTGACTGTCAGGATATTATGGGAAAACGGTCCGATTCGGAAGATATCCCACCGTTCGCTGTCCTGTGTCATGTCCCAGAGGTCCATCCCGCGTTTTTCGATGGAATAATAGTTCTGCATCCCGAGGTCGACGGCCCACCGGACCCCGCCGGATTCGAAAAGGAAGGATCCCTGGTCGCTGTGGGAGTGGCTGGATTGGGTCAGCCCGCCTTTGACGGCAAGATAAGTATCATCCGGGGACTTCCAGCCGCTGCGGAAGATGAATACCGGCGTACGGCCGCTGCAGGAGAAGGTGTTTTTCTCCGGAGGAAGGATTTCCTGTCCGGCAAGACGGGAGAAAAAGATAGGGAAATAGGGCAACAGGCGCGGTTCGCTGAAGGCATGGAACCGGGTCTTTTCCATAATCTTGATTTCCGGATAAAGCAGGGAGAGATTTCCGCTTTTCCAGGCCATCCAGGTCTGCATATACTGGGCGACGGCACGGGGTGCGCTGTCCGAAAAATTGAAGGCGAACCCTGACGGGGTGCTCATGAACTGCATGAATTCCGCCGTGTTGAAAAAGCCTTTCCGGCAGGACTCGAGAAGCCCGAAATCCGTTCCGAAAGCAGTCTCCAGGGCCTCGAAAAGAAGGATTTGGAAGCCGACGCCGTAACCCCAGTAATTGTATCCCTCCGGATAACCGCCGTTCTCCTGAAAGGAAGCCGAAAGGGTTCTGGGGTTGCTTTCCAGGCTGCGGCGGAGGATTTCTTCGCAGCGTTCAGGGTCTTCTTCCCAGAAGGCGGCTGCGCCGAAGATGAGTCCGGCGTTGCAGACGGAATTCCAATTGTTTTCGGCGGTATAGAACCAGGCGTGTTTCTTGTTTTCCGAGGCGTTGAAGGCCTTTTCCTGCATCGCACGGGTGATGGTTCCCCGCTCCTCCGGGGTCAGCCGGTCATACAACCAGTCGTAACCGATCGAAACGGCCATGGCCATTTCCCCGACATCCAGGAAGTGGGAGGGATTCCAATCTGTGAAAGAACAGACGGCGAGCATCTCCTCGATCGCCCTCCGGGCATAGGTTTCTCCACCATGGACCCGGTAGGTATAGGAAAGGTAGAAGATCCTTTTCAGGGCCTCGCGCGATACGGAGAGCAGTCGCTTTCCGGTCTTGATGCGTTCGACGGGAGGCTTGCCGAGTACCTCCCGGCTGAAGGCCGTGATGACGCTGTCGGCACCCCGGACGGGAGCGGGGGCATCGTCCGGGATGGACACGGGATCCGGAAACAGGCGCGGATGGGGCCTGAGGTCCATCGCGAACGCGCCCGTGGACAGGTATGCGGCGAGCAGAAGGAACAGGAACTTTTTCATAGAACAAAGATACGAAAGTGTTTGTAAAATAAGGACATCCGGGGGGCTTATAAGCCATTTATCGGTGTTGAAAACTTTGTTAATTAAATATTTTTAACTATCTTTGCGGTCCCCAATTTACGGGAAAAAAACATAACTTATTTATTAACAAACATTTATGCCAACAATTCAGCAACTTGTTCGCAAAGGACGCGAGACCCTCGAGGTATCGAGCAAGTCTCGTGCGTTGGACGCTTGCCCTCAGAAGCGTGGCGTTTGTCTTCGTGTGTATACCACTACGCCGAAGAAACCGAACTCAGCCATGAGAAAGGTTGCGCGTGTGCGCCTGTCAAACGCTAAAGAGGTCAATGCTTACATCCCGGGCGAGGGCCACAACCTCCAGGAGCACTCCATCGTGCTCGTTCGCGGCGGTCGTGTAAAGGACCTCCCTGGTGTACGTTACCACATCCTTAGAGGAGCTTTGGATACGGCAGGTGTAGACGGACGGAAACAAGGCCGTTCCCTCTACGGTGCCAAGAGGCCGAAGAAATCTAAGAAGTAATTCACCAATCTATCACCTTTAATTATTTTTCAAAATGAGAAAAGCGAAGCCTAAAAAGAGGATTCTACTTCCAGATCCTAAGTTTCACGATGTCGAGGTTACCCGTTTCGTGAACAACCTTATGTTGCAGGGGAAGAAGAGTATCGCGTATTCTATCTTTTATGATGCCATTGACATGGTAGGCGAGAAGATGAAAGATTCTGACAAGGCTCCTCTCGATATTTGGAAGAAGGCACTCGAGAACGTGACCCCTCAGATCGAGGTCAAGTCACGCCGTATCGGTGGTGCGAACTTCCAGGTGCCGACAGAGTTGCGTCCTGAAAGAAAAGTCTCCGTCTCCATGAAGAACATGATCTCGTTCGCCCGCAAGCGTTCAGGACACTCTATGGCAGAAAAACTGTGCGCCGAAATCGTTGCCGCTTACAACAACGAAGGTGGTGCATTCAAGCGTAAGGAAGATATGCACAGAATGGCAGAGGCCAACAAGGCATTTGCACACTTCCGTTTCTAAAACTGCATGTGAATGGCCAAGAGAGATCTTAAATACACCAGGAATATCGGTATCATGGCCCACATCGATGCCGGTAAGACCACGACGTCCGAGCGTATCCTTTATTATACGGGAAAGACGCACAAGATCGGCGAGGTCCACGAAGGTGCCGCTACGATGGACTGGATGGTCCAGGAGCAGGAGCGGGGTATTACCATCACTTCCGCCGCGACCACCGCATTCTGGCATTATAACGGAGAAACTTATCAGATCAACCTGATCGACACTCCGGGACACGTGGATTTCACCGTTGAAGTCGAGCGTTCCCTCAGGGTGCTGGACGGTACGATCGCTACTTTCTGTGCGGTCGGCCGGGTTCAGCCGCAATCGGAAACCGTTTGGCGTCAGGCGGACAAATATGGTGTTCCTAAGATTGCTTATGTCAACAAGATGGACCGCGTCGGTGCCGATTTCCTTTCCTGTGTGGAAGAAATCAAGACAAAGCTCGGCGCCACCGCCGTCCCTGTTTGCCTCCCGATCGGAGCGGAGGATAAATTCGAAGGTATCGTGGATCTGATCTCCATGAAGGCGATCTTCTATGACAATACGGACGAGCTCGTCAACTACCGTGTCGGCGAGATTCCGGAAGACATGAGAGGAGAGTCCGCCCGTTGGAGAGATGTCCTTGTCGAGGCTGCGGCCGAGTGTGACGAGTCCCTGATGGAGAAGTTCTTCGAGAACCCGGATTCCATCACTGAGGACGAGATCATCACCGCGATCCGCAAAGGAACGATCTCAATGCAGATTGTTCCGGCGTGCTGCGGCTCCTCGTTCAAGAACAAGGGCGTACAGTTCCTGCTGGACTGCGTCATGCGCTATCTTCCCTCCCCGCTCGATAAGGGTGCCGTCAAGGGTAAGAACCCGAAGACGGGAGATGAAATTTTGCGTAATCCCAGCGACGAGGAACCGTTCTGCGCCCTGGTCTTCAAGATTGCGACCGACCCCTTCGTGGGCCGTCTGGCATTCCTGAGGGCTTATTCAGGCCGGCTCGATTCCGGAACCTATGTCTTTAATACCCGCACAGGGAAGAAAGAAAGGGTTGCCCGCCTTTACCAGATGCACTCCAACCACCAGAATCCGATTGAATTCGTCGAGGCGGGAGACATCTGCGCGGCCGTCGGTTTCAAGGATCTCCGCACCGGAGATACCATTTGCGCGGAAGATCATCCGATTACCCTTGAGTCCATGGAATTCCCGGATCCGGTTATCGGCATCGCCATTGAGCCGAAGACGCAGAAGGATCTCGACAAGCTCGGTATCGCCCTCGGCAAACTTGCCGAAGAGGATCCGACCTTCACGGTGAAGTCCGACCAAGAGACCGGCCAGACCGTTATCAGCGGAATGGGCGAACTCCATCTGGACATCATCGTAGACCGTCTCCGCCGTGAGTTCGGTGTCGATATCAACCAGGGCGCCCCGCACGTCAATTACAAAGAGACGATTACGACGTCTATCCAGCATCGTGAAGTCTTTAAGAAGCAGACGGGCGGCCGAGGCAAATTTGCTGACATTGTCGTTGAGATCTCCCCGGCTGATGAAGGCGTCACAGGCCTCCAGTTCGACAATCAGGTCAAGGGTGGAAACGTTCCGAAAGAGTACGTTCCGTGTGTCCAGAAAGGCTTTGAAGCCGCCATGGCCAACGGTGTACTCGCCGGTTACGAAGTCCCCGCCCTCAAGGTCACCCTCCTCGATGGTTCCTTCCATCCGGTGGACTCCGACCAGCTCTCCTTTGAAATCGCGGCCCGCATGGCTTTCCGCCATGCCTGCCCGAAGTGCCATCCGGTTCTCCTCGAGCCGATTATGTCCCTCGAGGTGGTTACTCCGGAAGACTATATGGGAGATATCGTCGGCGACCTTAACCGCCGCCGCGGACAGATTGTCGCGATGGATTCGACCACCAATGGCGCACGGATCGTCAAGGCGTTCGTACCGCTCGCAGAACAGTTCGGCTATGTCACCGTCCTGAGGACCCTGTCCTCCGGCCGTGCGACCAGCACGATGACGTTCGATCACTATTCCGAAGTCCCGGCATCCCTTGCCAAGGACATTATCGAGAAGAGTGGATACGGAAGGATGTCCTTCGATGATGAATAAGTTTAAGAAATCAAAAAAGTAGTTATTGATATGAGCCAGAAAATCAGAATCAAACTTAAATCATTCGATCATATGCTCGTTGACAAGTCAGCGACCAAGATCGTTGATACAGTGAAGGCTACGGGTGCAAAGGTCAATGGTCCTATTCCTCTTCCTACGCACAAGAAGATCTTTACTGTAAACCGCTCGACCTTCGTCAACAAGAAGTCCCGCGAGCAGTTTGAGCTCGACTCCTATGTTCGTCTTCTCGACATCGACGACTCCAACGCAAAGACCGTCGATGCTCTCATGAAGCTCGAACTGCCCTCCGGTGTCGAGGTTGAAATCAAGGTCTGAGGTTAACCGAAGACCCAAGGCCCCTTAGCTCAGTTGGTTAGAGCAGCGGACTCATAATCCGTGGGTCGAGGGTTCAAGTCCCCCAGGGGCCACGGAAAAAAGACGGCGAAAAGGCCGTCTTTTTTCGTGGCCCCAAGTCTTGAATGAGGGGGCGGCGAAATGATATTTTTGTTTTATCTTTGTGAAAAACCAAGACCATGAAAAAAAGATCGACCACAATCCTCGTCGCCCTTCTTCTTATCGCTGTTACGGCTCATGCCCAGACAGACAAATATCAGTATCAGGTTCTCAATCGACAGAATGAGGAAATCCTTTTGTTTCAGAGGTTATCCGACGTTGCCTATGTCGACAAGGTTCGCCTGATTGGTCCCGCAAAGGCCGTTCCGGCGAAGCCTGTCTGCGAATTTAAAGATTCGCTGCGCACAAATGGCCTGCAGTTCTATGCCTACGTATTTTTCCCGGAAAAGACACGGCAGGGACGGAAATATCCCTTGATGGTCCTGAATCACGGCGGAATCCACGGCAATTTCTCGACAGTCTTTGTCCATATTGTCCGGGAACTGGTTGCGCAAGGTTATATTGTCGTCGCTCCGGATTACCGGGGTTCTACCGGGTACGGGAAGAGTTTCTATGAGGCGATCGACTACGGCGGCCTTGAGAATGAAGACGTGCTTGCCGCGAGAGATTATATGGTTGAGAATTATTCCGTTGTGGATCCGGATCGGGTTGGAATCATGGGCTGGAGCCACGGAGGGATGACAACGCTGATGAACGTCCTCCAGTGGCCGGAAAAATACACCTGTGCCTATGCCGGGGTGCCGGTCAGCGATGTCGCTTACCGGCTTTCCTATCAGGCTCCTTCGTATAAAAATGAGTTTTCGGCCGATTACCATATCGGTGCTCTGCCGGAAGAGGCTCCGGAAGAATATGCTCGCCGTTCGCCCGTAAACTACGCGGACCGCCTGCAGCGGCCGCTGATGATAACGACTTGCGTCAACGATGACGATGTCAGCTGGACAGAGGTCGACAGGATGGCGGAAGCGCTCAAGGCGGCAGGAAAGGATTTTCGTTACAAGGTCTATCCCCGTATGTCCGGGGCCCATGTCTTTGAGCGGATTGACGCCGGGGAAGCGACGGACATCCGCTTTGAAACCTATCGGTTCATGGCGGAATACCTGAAGCCTCCCCGTCCATTTAAAACGAAAGCAGATCTCCGGAAAGCAGGATATAAGTATTATTAACGGGAATCCGATCTCCCGGAAAGCACCCGGTCGAGGTGGCCGTGCAGGGCCTCGGAGAGGGTGGCGGCGATGTCCGGATGGGCCTCGAGAACATTGATCTTTTCGTAGCGGCATGTGTCACGGCCGGCCATGTCGTAGAGTTCCGCGGCGGCGCAGTCCATCTCCGGCGTGAACCACTCCACGTAAGTCCATCGGGTATCGCGGATGGCGTAGCCCATGTATTTGATGCCGTTGTGGCTGTGAGCGATCTGGCTGAAAACGTATGGATTATGTTCCGCCGAGCCCAAAAGGTCCTCTCCCATTGCTCCGTCCGGGACCGGAACGCGGCAGGCCGTACAGACGGTCGGCATCAGGTCGATAAAGGAGACCGGCCGGTCGACACGGTGTGGCAGGGCGCGGCCCTTTTTTGACGGCATCTTGATAATTAACGGGGCATTGCAGGAGGATTCGAAGTTGGTGGATTTGCACCAGAGCCCCTGCTCTCCTTGGTGGTATCCATGGTCCCCGAGGAAGACGATAAGCGTGTTGTCATAAAGGCCAAGTTCCTGCAGGCGGGAAAGGATGGCGCCGATGTTGTCATCTGTAAAAGAGGCGCAGGCGTAATAGGACTTTTTCAAGTCTTTTTGCAATTCGATCGGGATGGGGCCGTCTGATGGGACATCCTGATATTCGACCAGTTCCCTGTTTGTGCGGTAGGCCTGGGCTGGGGCGAGAACAACGCGGGCGGTGTCGAGATCCAATGCCCGGTCGCGGTACAGGTCATAATATTTTGACGGGGCGTCCCGGTCAATGATGATTATGTGTCACCTTTCCTCTTCTCCGGAAAAATATTTAAGGCGAGTATCGACATCGGTTCGTATTTTTTTAGTATGTTTGTCTTGCAATGAAATCCGAACGAAATCTATTTCTGCTGCTGGCTGCATCGGCCGGCG
This sequence comes from uncultured Bacteroidia bacterium, assembly GCA_902789395.1. GTDB lineage: Bacteria > Bacteroidota > Bacteroidia > Bacteroidales > UBA932 > Cryptobacteroides. The sequence goes on from CADANY010000002.1 coordinate 103,972, forward strand.
CTGCGGCTCCCGCCATTCCCGTGAAGGCCCAGCAGACTCCTTCGCGCCCGAACATCCTTTTTATCCTGGCCGAGGACATGACCCTCGACCTTGGCAGCTATGGAAGAACCGATGTCAAGACTCCGAACATCGACCGGCTTGCCTCGGAGGGCGTGGTCTATACCAACGCGCGTTGCGTCGCTCCGCTCAGTTCGCCGACCCGTTCGGCGATGATGACGGGCCTCCACCATGAAATAACGGCGTCCCATAACCACCGCTCCCACCGCGACCAGCCCCTTCCGGTGGACATTGTCCCCTATCCGGTCCTTCTGAGGCAGGCCGGTTATGCGACCGTCCTTGGGGATCGTGATGCATTCGAAAACCCCGTCACGCATGCGGACCATGAGAGCAGCCGGAAGATTGACTGCAATTTCCAGTATGAACCCACGGGAGCCTATGACGGAAAAACATCTTTCGGTCTCTTCGATACGCTGTATGACAGGCCGGCCGACGGAAGGCCCTGGTTCCAGCAGGTTACTCTCTATGTGACCCACCGGGGCGATTGGTGGAAAGATATCCGGGACCGCTCGGCCCACCCGGTCGATCCGGCAAAGGTCGATCTTCCGCCCTATATGGCCGACCATCCGAGGATCCGGGAAGAGTTCGCCTGCTATCTCGATCAGGTGGAATACATGGACGCGGAAGTCGGAAAGATCCTGGAGAAACTGCGCGCAGACGGCCAGGAGGACAATACGGTGATCATTTTCATCGCCGACAACGGCCGTGCGGATATCCGGGCGAAGGGCTGGATGTACAATGACGGGACCCGTGTCCCGATGATCGTCCGCGCTCCGGGACTGGACCATAAGGTCGTGGATGATCTGGTCAGCGAGCTGGATATTCCGGCGACCATTCTTTCCCTCGCCGGGGTTAAAATTCCGAAATATTACCAGGGAAAGGTCCTGGAGGCCTTCTCCGGCAAGAGCGCGGCCCATGAGTGGACCTATCACGCGAGGGATACCTGGGACGAGGTGCAGGAGTGCATCCGCGCTGTCACGGACGACCGCTATATCTATGTCCGCAACTATGTTCCCCAGCTCCCCTATACGGCAAACCACTGTTATACCTATTGCTACCGTCCGGCGATGCATGTGATGAAGCAGCTGAAGGAAGAAGGCCGGCTGAATCCGGTCCAGCTCCTTTTCTTTGCCGACAGCAAACCGGTCGAGGAACTCTATGACTGGCGGGCAGACGGCTTCTGCGTCAAGAACCTTGCAGGCGATCCGGCCTATCTCCCGGTTCTCAATAAGATGCGCCAGCGGATGGACGACTGGCAGGCAACCAACGGGGATGCCGGGGTTGAAGACCACCTGACCCGCCGATTACCCGACGACCGGGCCGCCTACCGCCGCCAGCAGTACTATGCCGAACGGTTCCGTCCCGAAGAATGGGCGGAAATAGAAAACGGCGCCATCTGCGACAGCTATGACCGCTGGAAGACCGAGATCCGGAAGATGTGGGCGGAGAATACCGTCCGCCTGAGTGATCCGATCGTGAAGGTCCCGGATTCCCGCCAGGCCGCTTTCTTCTGTGACGACCATATCGTGACCCTCAATATCGGGGCCCATGCGAAGGCTTTCCGGCTCTCCGACGGGGCCCTGGATGCAACCTTCGATCTCGCCTGTTCCGCCTTCAACCCCCACTGCAACGTTGCCGACATGACCCGGAAGGGAGGACGGAACTATTTGTATATCAGTGAATGGAACGGAGAGCGGCGGTTCTTCGTAGAAGATCTCCGCCACAAGGGGAACCGCTGGACCAGCAAACTTGTCCAGACCCTTTCCGCAAACGGGATTCCCGATGCGGTCAAAGGCTCGGGATATATGGACTGGGTCCCGGACTTCGAGAAGGGGAAACTGTATTCCATCGCCTATAAGGAGAATCATCCCCGGCATGACGTAGAGGGCTCTACCAAGCTGATCATCCTCGAGTTTGCTCTTCCGGATCCGAAGAAGGGAGATAAGGATTTTACCGAAAGCGATATTCTGAGGCGGACGGAAATCCCCGTTTACCTGGCGACCCAGGACAAGCAGGTCCATAACGGAAAGCTCTATATCCTTGCCGGCCTGAAGACCAGGGCCAACCTTCGGAATCCCGCCAGGAATTTCCTGAGGACGATCGCCGTTTTCGACTTGGAGTCCTTCCGTCTGGAAAAGGAAATCCGTCTGGATTTCTACGAACTTGAGCCGGAAGGAATTGATTTTATCGGCGACGATATGTACCTGACCTACAACAGCGACGCGCTTTATAAGGTTCTTCCTGCCGAATAGGAAAGCCGGCGATTCTGATACAAGCGGTTCCGGAGAGGGCGTGAGTCCTTGACGGAACCGTTCTGTTTGATTATATTTGTTGGTACTTTCTTGATACAAAGCTATGCAGACAAAAAAAAGCTTTCAGTACTGGCAGTGGAGGGTGATTATCTCCACCATGATCGGATATTCGATTTTTTATTTTGTCCGTAAGAATTTTGCGTTTGCGATGCCGGCCCTCGGGGCGGAATATGGAATCAAGAATACCAGTTTCGGTATCATCCTGTCGCTCGTCGGCATTATTTACGGTATTTCCAAGTTTATCAACGGAGTCATCGCAGACCGGGCCAACGCCCGCTGGCATTTCGCGATTGGGTTGTCGGCCAGCGTGCTGATCAACTTCCTTTTCGGATGGACGGCAGACTTGAGCCACTGGATAACCGGGACGACGGAAGGCCCGGATTTCATCAATGCCTTTATCATGTCCATCGCGGTGCTGCTGATTCTCAACAACATTGCGCAGGGGGTCGGCTTCGCTCCGTGCAACCGGCTTCTGGTCCATTGGATCCCGCCCAAGGAACTGGCATCAAAGATGTCGATCTGGAATACGGCCCACTCGATCGGCGGAGCCCTCGTTTCCATCCTCTGCGGAGCGATTATCGGCGGGATGGGACGGAACCTGTCTTCAGATACTGGGGTTGTGGCTCGGATCGCCGGCAACCTGGGGAAGGATGTCGCCGATCCGGCCGTCATTCAGGCCGCGGAACATGTCGGAGCCTGGCAGTGGTGCTTCTGGATTCCTGCCCTGATCGGCCTTGCCGGCGTGATTTTCATGTGGTTCGCCATCCGCGATACGCCGAAATCCGTCGGTCTGCCTGAACTGGAAGGGACGCAGACCGCGATGGACGAGGATGATTCGGCGGCTCATTATAAGGTCTTTGTCCGGAAGATGGTTTTCCGGAATCCGGTCATCTGGTTCCTGGCGATTGCCGATCTTTTCGTCTATATCGTCCGTTTTGCCATTTTTGACTGGGGACCGAAATTCATGACCCAGGGAGCCCAGAGCTTCACTCCGCAGCAGGCCGGTATTGCCGTTGCGGCCTTTGAAATCTGCGGGATTGTCGGCATGGTCGTCTCCGGTTTCGTTACAGACAAGCTCTTCAAAAGCAAGGGACAGCATGTGGCGACGATCTGGATGGGCCTTACCGCCCTGGCCCTTATTCTCCTCTGGCTGATGCCGAAGAGCTGGGGATTCATCCCGTATTGCATCGGGCTTGGCCTTGTCGGGTTTATCCTCTATGGACCCCAGACCCTGGCAGGTGTCGTTGCCGCAGGACAAGCGACCAAGAAAGCGGCCTCAGCGGCGGTCGGTCTGGTAGGAATTGTCAGCTATTGCGCCAATCTCTTTACGGGATACGGCATCGGTGCCCTTTCCGATCGTTTCGGAGATGTTTTCTGGGATTATCTTTTCCTGATCCTGGCGGTTGTTGCCGTTATCGGCGGGCTTTTCTTCGCCCTGACATGGAATGCAAAGGACGGCTATGAGCGCGCTCGGGAAATTTAATGTATATTTGCAAAACTAATTCTAACAATATGAAACGGATTTTCGCTATTGCAGCTGCTGTGCTGCTGACGTTCCCCGCCCTTGCCGATGAAGGCATGTGGCTCCTTCCCCTGCTTCAGAAAATGAACGGAAAAGCCCTTCAGGAGGCCGGATGCCGTTTGACGCCGGAGCAGATTTACAGCATCAACAATACCTCCCTGAAGGATGCCATCATTCATTTCGGGGGCGGTTGTACCGGAGAGATCATTTCCGGAGAGGGTCTGATCGTGACCAACCACCACTGCGGTTACTCCAATATCCAGGCGCTCAGCACCCCCGAGCATAACTATCTGATGGACGGGTATTGGGCGATGTCCCGCGCGGAAGAGCTGCCTTGCCGCGGCCTTTCCGTCACTTTCCTCAAGTCCATGACCGATGTGACCGATATCCTTGCCAAAGTTGAGGCGAATGCCGCAAAAAAAGGAGACGCAAAAGCGGTTGAAGAGGCTGTACGTGCCAAGATGCAGGAACTGACGGCGGAAGCCGAGAAGGCTAATCCCAACTGTACTGCGCGCATTTCTTCTTTCTATAACGGAAACGTCCAGTATCTGATTGTCTCGAAGGTCTACCGCGATATCCGCTTTGTCGGAGCGCCGCCGGCATCTGTCGGCAAGTTCGGCGGTGAAACGGATAACTGGATGTGGCCCCGCCATACCGGAGACTTTTCCATGTTCCGCGTCTATGCCGGAGCGGACAATGAGCCCGCTGAGTATTCTCCTAACAACAAACCGTACCGCCCGGCAAATCACCTGAAGGTATCCCTTGCGGGCGTACAGGAGGGTGATTACGCGATGATCATGGGCTATCCCGGCCGTACCCAGCGGTTCCAGACGGCCGCCCAGCTCAAGCAGATGCTCGCGACCAACCGGATCGCCATCGATGCCCGTACCGTCCGCCAGGACCTGATGTGGGAGGCGATGTGCGCCGATCCTAATGTCCAGCTCAAATATGCCAGCAAGTATGCCTCTTCCGCCAATGGCTGGAAGAAATGGCAAGGTGAAGAACTTGCGTTTGAGAAACTGAACATTATCGGACGCGAAGAGCAGAAAGAGGCTGCGTTCATGGAGTGGGTGAATGCCAAGAAAAAACGTCAGGAAGCTTATGGACAGGCTCTTGGAAAGATTGAGGAGGCCGTCAACGCCTCTTCCAAGGCAAGCAGGGCCGTCTCCCTGCTGACCGAAGCCCCTTACCGGATCGAACTGGTCGGAATGGCGGGCCGCTTCCTGCAGCGGATCGCGACCCGCGACGGTGGGATCTCAATCCCTGCCGGCCTGGCAGCCTTGAAGAATGCCTACCGTGACTATGAAGTCGGTCTCGATTGCAAAGAGGCCGTCGCCCTCCTCGAGTATTATCGGAAGAAAGCCGATCCGGCAAATTATCTGGAAGGTCTCGGCGCGGAAGGAACTGATTTCGCCACCCTTGATATTCCGGCTTACGTTGAAAAACTCTTCGGTGAGTCAGCCTTCACATCTTACGAAAAACTCGAGAAGCTCGCTGCCGACGGAGATGTCGAAAAGATCATGAATGATCCGGCCGTCCGCCTGCAGAACTCGATTATGAGCGTGCTGATGAAACTTTATCCTGTCGCTTATGGATCCCAGGAAAAGCTCCAGGAAGGCAGCAAAGAGTTCACGGCCGGCCTGATGGAATGGGAGAAAGGGAAACCGTCCTATCCTGATGCCAACTCGACGATGCGTTTGACCTATGGTCATGTCCTGCCCTACTCTCCGAAAGACGCGATTCTTTATCGCCACTATACGACCCTTGCCGGCGTGATGGAAAAGGAAGATCCGAACAACCCGGAATTCATCGTTCCTGCGAAGTTGAAAGAATTGTATGAGAAAGGCGATTTCGGCCAGTATACGGATCCTGCCGACGGGAAAGTCCATACGTGTTTCCTGACCAACAATGATATTACGGGCGGTAACTCCGGATCCCCGGTTATGAATGCAAAGGGCGAACTGATCGGCCTTGCCTTTGACGGGAACTGGGAGTCCATGTCCTCCGATGTCATGTTCGAGCCGGATCTTCAGCGGTGCATCTGCGTCGATATCCGCTATGTCCTCTTCCTCGTCGAGAAACTGGGCGGCGCCCGCCATATCATCGAGGAAATTGCTCCTGTGAAATAATTGATAATGAACGAAAGAGAGATTTTTGAGTGGCTCGAAGAAGTCGAGCATCCCGCCCAGGGAGACCGTAATATCGTTGATTTGGGCATCGTTGATTCCGTATCGTCCCGTGACGGGAAGATTACGGTGACCCTGGCCTTCCCGAAGCGGCCGGATCCCCTGAAAAGCTATCTTGTCGGGGCGGCCCGGGCGGCCGTATACCGCCATGCCCCCGGCGGGACCGAGGTTGAAATCCAGACGATTGTCAAAGAACCTGCGACCCAGAAAAAGACGGTCAAGGACCTGACCCTGGAAGGACTGGCCAATGTGCGCCATATCATCGGAATCGCCTCCGGAAAAGGAGGCGTAGGGAAGTCGACGGTTGCAGTCAACCTGGCTGTCGCCCTCGCCCGGCTCGGTTATAAGGTCGGTCTGGCGGATGCGGATGTCTATGGACCGTCTGTTCCGATCATGACCGATACGGAGGGAGCCGTTCCCGAGATAGACCCGGAGGACGGTGTCGACTGGATGGTCCCGATCGAAAAGCACGGGGTCAAGTGGATGTCCATCGGCTATTTCGCCCAGCCCGGACAGGCGCTGATCTGGCGGGGTCCGATGGCTTGCAACGCGCTGAAACAGATGATCTTGCAGGTGTGTTGGGGCGTGCTCGACTTCCTTCTCATAGACATGCCCCCGGGAACCGGGGATATCCATATCTCTCTTGTGAATGACATTCCCCTTGAGGGAGCCGTTATCGTGACGACGCCTCAGGATGTCGCCCTTGCCGACGTAGAGAAGGGGGTTGATATGTTCCGGAACAAGAACATCAACCGCCCGATCTTCGGCCTTGTCGAGAACATGGCCTGGTTCACGCCGGAAGAACTTCCTGAGAATAAGTACTATATCTTTGGTCGTGACGGAGGACTCAAGATGGCGGAGCACTTTGGAATCCCTCTTCTCGGGCAGATTCCGATTGTCCAGTCAATCCGAGAGAGCGGCGATGCCGGCGAGCCGGCCGCCCTCTCCTCCCGTCCCGACGGTCTTGCCTTCCTCGACCTGGCCGGCAAACTTGTCGAAGCGGTCAACAAATAAGAACAGTTCAGTAAAATAATTTCGGGCAAGGTCGAATTTTAGATTCTCGACCTTGCCCGTTTATTATGACTTTTAAGGGTCTGTAGGGCATTATTCCCCGGCAAGGTCCCCCGGGGTCTGATTCGACCTTGCCCGAGAGAGATCCGGCCGCAACATTCCTCCACAGGCGAGGAGGGTCAGCAGAATCAGGAGAATCGAGCTGGCGCGGGAGACGCGTTCGCCGGTCTTGTAAGACGTCGGTTCGAATCGCATTGTGATGTCGTGTTCTCCTGCGGGAAGCACGGCGGATCGGAGGACCCAGTCTGCGCGGACGAGGTCGATTGTCTCGCCGCCTTCAAGGGTTGCGGTCCATCCTGGATAGAAAATTTCGCTGAAGACGGCGAGTCTTGGTGCGGCCGCGTTGTAATGGTAACGCAGTTCGTTCGGGGCATAAGCCGTCAGGACGATGGTGTCAGCTGGAGTCCCTTCGGCCGAAATGCCGGTTTCCTCGGGCGCCGCGGCAGCAAGGAGTGCCGCATCCGCCTCGGCGACGACGGCCCTGTTCCTAAGATCAGCACTGCCGGTCAGGGCAATCTCTTCGTCCGGATTTGCCGCGGGAACCGTTCCGGAAACGAACCATGCATTTCCGAGGGCGTTGGAATTGACCAGCGGTGCATTCTCTCCTCCGATGATCAGATATTTGGTGTTCAGTGCATTAAGAATTGGCGTATCCGGCAGTAGGGCCTGTGCTTCTTCGACGGTTTTCGCTTTCCCGATGGCGCCGAAGACCGCATTGATTTCAGGAGTCAGATACTGTTCGATCAGATCCTGATAACGTTGGAGTTTCGCAGGGGAATAGCCGCCGACAGATTTATGGCGGTAGCTCGGAACAGAACTGTTGAAGACGTTGACGGTCAGGTCCAGTACCCGGTACGAAGCCGCCGGATCCTCCAGTATCATCTTGTCTACAGGCCGCTCGGCGAAGGGCTGGTTGAAATCCTTCTGTGTTGTAAAATCATCAGCCTTGAGATACCGCTTACCCGTTGCGAAGAGGTTGAGCAGCACGAGGACGCAGATCCCGGCTCCCGCGATCCATTTTCTTCCTTTCCCTGCAAAAACCTTGGCGTCAGCGGTTTGTCCTTTCGGGAAGTAAGACCAGAGCAGAAGCATCCAGGCCGCTCCGATCAGGAAGAAAGAGAGCAGGGCGTCATGGCGGAGCAGCATCTTCCGGTCTGCTGCAAGGGCGTTTTGTAGAATATCCGGCTGTCCGGCATCTACGGCTCCGGAAAAATCTCCTGCAAGAGTGGGTATGAGCCAGAAAAGGAGGCATAGTCCCCCGGTGCATGCGAACGCGATCCACCCGCCTTTCATGAATTCTTTCTTGGGAATCTCTTCCTTGACGATCCGGTCGAGGATAAGGAAGCCCAGCATCGGCAAGGTTACCTGCAGGATAATCAGGGCCATCGACACCGTCCGGAACTTATTATAGAGTGGCAGGACCTGGAAGCAAAGCTTCGTAAAGCCCATGAAGTGGTTGCCGACGGCCATCAGGATCGCCAGAATCGTTGCGATAAGCAGCCACCACTTTTCCTTCCCCCGATACAGGCAGAGCCCGAGGATGAAGAGGAAGACCGTGATAGCGCCCATGTACATCGGTCCGGCCGTGAAGGGCTGCGGGCCCCAGTACATCGGAAGGTGTTTTGCGGTTTCGCGCAGATTTCCCTGTCCGGCCTGGCGAAGGAGAGCGATCGTTGCGGATTTGTCGGGATTGACCGCCGCCGAGGAAGCGCCGCCGTTGAAATCCGGAATCATGAGGTTCGGCAGTTCTTCCCATCCGTAGGACCATGCCGTGGCATAATCGAGGTCCAGACCGCCCTGGGAGGCCTTGTCACCTCCGCTGAGCTCACTGCCACCCCGCATGGTGTGCTGCTGGTATTTGTAGAGAGGAAGGAGTTTATTGACGTTCGTCGCGACACCGACAAGGCCGATGCAAAGAAGCAGCGCCGAGGCGGCGAAAAACCGTCCGAGGCGTTCTTTATGCTTGAGAATCAAGTCGATGAAAAGGACAATGGCGTAGAGAAATATAATGATGGCAAGATAATAGGTTACCTGCTGGTGGTTGGCTTTGACCTGCATGCTGACGGCTAGGGCGAAAAGCACGGCTCCGAGTCCCGTGTGGGGCAGCCATCTGCCCTTGGAGGTACGGTCCTCCAGGGCGGATCGATAGGTAAAGACAAGGGCCGCAAGAACCCATGGCATAAACGCAATGGCTTGCATTTTTGTATTGTGCCCCACCTGGATAATCTGGAAATTATACGAGCAGAACGCGACGGCGATCGCTCCGCCGATCGCCAGTACCCAGTCGATCCCAAGCGAGAGCATCAGCAGGAAGGCTCCGAGAAGGGCGATGAAAAGATAGGTCGCAGGCCGTTTTCCGACGAGAAGCAGGTCATAGATCTTCTGGGTCCAGTCACCCTGGTTCAGCGTCGAAATCGCCGTGGTCGGCATGCCGCTGAACATGGACCCGGTCCAATAAGTCGGGTCGTCGGGATGGACCTTGTTCCACTGGTTCATCTCGTGAGCCATCCCTGCATATCCAGATATATCACTCTGGTTGACGATCTTACCCTGCAGAACCTGCGGGACGAATCCATAGGAAAGAACCAGGAAAAACAGAACGATGCCGGCGGCGACGGCTATTTTCTTCCAAAGCTTCATCTCTTCTCAAGATTTTGGTCTAACCTACAAAAATACCGAAAAATCTCCAATTAATGTGTAGCTTTGCAGGCAGAAACCTTTTTTTATGGACAGAAACCGTCTCCGCCTTATTGCCATTGATGCTGACGATACCCTTTGGGATTGCCAGGTTTGGTTCGATCAGGCTATCGATGTCTTCAAAAAGACACTCTCCCCCTATGCCGGGGAAGAGGAGCTCTTTGATGCGCTGACCCGGACGGAACTCGGTAATATGGAAAAACTCGGCTTCGGCGGGAAAGCGTTCACAATCTCCATGGTTGAAACGGCGATCGCTTTCGGAGCAGACCGGGAGCAGATAGACCGCGTCTTGAGGGCCGGACGGTCCGTCATCGACATGCCTGCTACCCCGCTCCCGGGTGTCGTCGAGACGCTGAAAGCTCTCCGGGGCCATTATTACACAGTCCTTTATACAAAAGGAGATCTCCAGGAACAAGCCGGAAAGATCCGCCGGAGCGGCCTGACGCCGCTTTTTGACGAGACCGTCATCGTGCCCCATAAGGATGCGGAGACCTACCGGGATCTTTGCGGCAGTTGCGGCGTGGAGCCGGAGGCGTTCGCAATGGTCGGGAACTCCTTCAAATCCGACATTGCTCCGGTCCTGGAAATCGGAGGGTGGGGAATCCATGTACCGTGCGCTCTTTCATGGGCCTACGAGGATATAGAGGAATATGACCATCCGAACCTGGTCCGTCTCGCCTCTTTCCGTGACCTTGCTCCGCTTCTGCTCGGCTGATAATTGACAAAAAACGCTTATTTTTGTATCATGAAGCGCGTTCTGATCATAACCTATTATTGGCCGCCGTCCGGAGGGTCGGGGGTCCAGCGGTGGGTCAAATTTGCGAAATATCTGCCTTCGGAAGGATGGCAGCCAGTAATATATACGCCTGAAAATCCGGAGCTTACGGCAGTTGATAAGACCCTTTCGGCAGAAATTCCGCCCGAAGCGGAGATTATCCGTCGGCCGATTTTCGAACCGTATGGCATCTATCGGAAGCTGATGGGGAAAGGCGCTTCGACAGATATTAAAACGATGATTGAAGGGAGCTCCTCCGGAGACCCGGCGTCCGTTACCGCAGCGGCTGCGGGCGGGGATGTCACTCCGATCCGAAGTGGCTCCAAGACCTGGAAACAGCGGCTGTCGCTTTGGATCCGCGGCAATGTTTTCGTTCCGGATCCGCGCGTCGGATGGGTCCGTCCTTCGGTCCGTTTCCTTAAGAAATACCTGAAGGAACATCCTGTGGATGCGATCGTTACGACCGGTCCTCCGCATTCGATGCACCTGATCGGCCTTCGCCTTTCCCGCGCGACAGGCCTTCCCTGGATTTCGGATTTCCGGGATCCATGGACCAAGATGTACTATCTCAAGCACTTGGGCCTTTCTAAACGGACATGGCGGCGGCTTGGGAAGATGGAGCAGCGGGTGCTGGACGGAAGTTCGACGGTACTTGCCGTGACTCCGCTTGTCCAGGAGGACTTTCAGGCGAGGACCCGGACCCCCGTTGCCATGATTACGAACGGGTATGACCGGGAAGATTTTTCCGGGCCGGAACCGGTTCCGGACGGCTTTTTCAACATTGTCCATACGGGGCTTTTCGCCTCGGACGGGAATCCTCTCGTATTTTGGAAAGTCCTTGGATCCATGGTTTCAGACGATCCGGAATTTGCCGACCGTCTCCGCCTCCGTCTCGTCGGGAAAGTCGATCGGGAGGTTTTTGACGCCATTGCCGCTGCCGGACTTCGCGAACATGTTGTTTCCCTGGGGTATCTGGACCATGCCGGTGCCGTCCGGGAACAGCGGGGGGCGACCCTTTTGATTCTGCCCCTTCGGAACGATCCCGAGTACAGGCCGATCCTGCCGGGCAAGCTGTTTGAGTACCTGGCGGCACGCCGGCCCATTCTCGGCATCGGGCAGGAGGACGGAGCCATGGCCCGCGTCCTTTCCGAAACCGGAGCCGGCATTACGGCTGACTGGCAGAACGAATCCGCCATCCGCGCCACCCTCGAATCTGCGTGGAATGCCTTCCGGCAGCCTACCGGTCTGCCGCCTGTTACGGGTGATATCTCCCGGTTCGAGCGCCGCGCCCTCACCGCCTCCCTCGCCCGCCTTCTCAACTCTCTGTCTGACAGGAAGTAAATCCATCCCTCTTCTCCCCACATTGATTGGAGAAGAAAGGAAGAAGTCGTCTAGAAAGCACTTTGACACGGAAACGCCGTTATAAGGCCGATTCTGTGTCAAAGAGCAATCTGTGAGGGCTTTCTTTTTTTGAAAAATCTGAATGGACAAGGGCGGAAAAACGGCCTTTGAGGGGCGTGTGAGCGGTAAAAAGAGAGATAAACATTTGTTTTTTGTGAAAACGGATACCATTTCTCTTCTTTGCAGAAAAAACTATGAAAGAGGTATATCACATTTGTCTGTCTTCCCATGATGAAGTCCTTTTCCGATCCCCTGAAGATCACTATGCCTTTATAAACCTTTCAGGGATAGAGGTTTATCGTGCTGAAGCAGAACTTCTAGTCTCCGCGGAAATGTCTACGCACTGGCATCAGGGAATCTTTTCGGCACAACCGATAAAATACGCAGCCGGACTGCGGATGAGTTATACCCATTACTTCAACAGAAAGTATTCCCGAAAGGGGAAAATTGGAGAGAATAAAATCTTTTTGTCAAAAGTGAGCGGTTTTTTCCATCATCTCGTTCTATTTAACTATATTCTGCGGAATGGACTCCATCATGGAGTCGCGACAACTCCTTTCGGATATGAATACTGCTCTTCCCGGGAATTGTTCAAAAAAGAACTCGGATACTATTCTCCTCCACCTGTTTACACGTCGCGCAAAGAAATGGCACAATTCTTTCCAAGGCATGCCGAGTTCCCCGATCATTATGCACTTGATAGGAACGGAATGTTAATTAGGGAGAGATTTATGGAATTACGCCGGGTTGAGCAATACTACCAAACGCCGAGAAATTATTTGTTTCAGATGAATCGATTGACTGATGAAAGTTGGTCTGTAGAGCAAAAACGGGATAGAACAGGAGATCCTCTGACGTTGGCGGATGTAGAGAGAGTAGACGAGAACGGGATAGTGTCCTTGTTGAAAAACGAAAAAGGAAAGACTGCAGGAAGAGGGTTGGATGATTTGGATGTGTGCCAGTTGATAGAGAGGGATTTTCTTTCGGGCTCCGGGGGTTCGGTATACCAGATTTCAAGAGGACGGAAAAAGCAGATAGCCAAGAGTTTGTTCTATGATTATCATATTCCCGAAAGACAGATTCGCCGGTGCCTCGTCTTACGGGATTGAGGTGGAGTCATAAACCGGGGTCCCGAACGGGAGATGGAGGGAAACGATGAAGGCTATTCAGCCCGTATAGGAGTCAATACTCAAGTCCATGACCTCCGGAAAGGAGGGTGTCTGTCCATCCGTAATCAAGGATGTCCATTTTGTCAGGCTAGCACTTTGACACAAAAAAGGGCTTCTAGCTGCGATTTCATGTCGAAGTGCGCACCCTATGGCGCGTTTTCTCGAAAAAAGGCTTCACTTTGACAAAAAAACAGCCTCAGAGGGCCGTTTCTTTGTCGAAGTGCCGCTCCAAAAGTGAAGAGGGCCTTACTTTGACACGAAAACGCCACTACAGGGCCGTTCCCCTGTCGAAGTGCAGCCAAGGAGAAGCCATAAAGGGTCCATGATTAAGAATAGGGGGAAGAGTTAAGGGGTGAAGACAGTCAGGAGACTTCCAAGGAAAAGGCTATGTGTGAGTAAAGGATTAAAGCCAGGGGAAGGCCGAATAAACCGTGAGGATACATCCTGGGGTAGAATGGCCGGCGGTCCGGCCGGGGGGATCTTAGTCGAAGAGGCGGATGCCGCGGGCGGTCATGGCGGACTGCAGGTCGGAGACGGGGAGTTTGCGCGGGGAGCAGCCGCGGGTGGCGGCAAGAGCGGCGGCCATGCCGGTCGCTTCTCCCATGGCCATACAGATTGACATTACGCGGTAGGAAGCGTGGGCTCGGTGGGTGCCGGAGATGCACCGGCCCGTAACGAGCAGACCCTCAAGCCCTTTCGGAAGGAAACAACGGTACGGCAGGTCGTAGGGTTTGCAGTACTGGATATGGTCTTCCGCCTGACCGGCTCCGGCGGGATTGTGGATATCGACGATGAAGAGGGCATTATGGACAACAACGTCAGGGAAGCGGCAGCCGGCGGCGAGCTCGGAGGCGTCGATTAGGTAGTCCCCGAGAACGCGGCGGCTCTCCCGGACACCGGTCGTCGTGCCGCTCGCGATAATCCGTGCCTTTTCGTACCCGGGCACATTCTCCCTTAGGAAGGTCTCCAGCAGGACCATTTGCCTCCTCAGTTGCAGGTCCGCCGGGAAGATTTGGTCGACCTGCGTAATGTCTACGCCGCAAACCTGGGTCGTATTGACCTGACGTTCCCCCGGATGGACTGTCGGGTGCAGCCGGACGGCAGCAAGGGAAGGGGGAATCTTGCCGGCATCGGCCTGCTCCCGGCACCAGTCGAGGAAACGTTTGCCAAACAGCTGGACATTGTCTACATCCCCGATACAGATCAGTCCGCGGGATTCGTCCACCCCTTCGATGGTAAACTCGAGCGTAACCGGCTGCATAAGCCCGTCCTCGCGGCCTTTGAAAACCGTGGCGCCGGCGAGGGTAGAGACAATCGCATCGCCGGTTGCGTCGATAATGACTTTGCCGAGGAGGATAAAGGGCGCTTCGTTCGAGGCGATGACAAGACCCCGGACAACGGGAGCACCGGCGGCAGGATCTTCCGGGCCGGCACCGGCACGAGGAGAGTCACCGGGAGCCCCGTAAGGCCCGTGTCCGACCGGCCCCGAGCGCAGCACATCGAAAACGGAGCACTGCAGGTAGACGTCTATTTTCTCTGCCGCAACAAACTCTGCCAGAGCGAGTTTCGCCTTTTCAACATCATGGGCCTTTCCCGTTTCGCCGATCCAGTCGTTGTCCGGAACACCCAGCAGGGAGACCAGCTCATCCCGCATCGTTCCTTCCCCGACGCTGCCGAGGATCGGTCCGACGTGGCCGGCCGTCAGGTTCCCGCCGAGGACTCCGTACCGTTCCACAAGGGCGACGGACGCACCGAGCCGTGCCGCGGCAACGGCTGCACAGATTCCGGCAGGCCCACCTCCGGCAACCAGAACGTCATACCTGGCCTTGACTCTGATCGAAGACGCGTAAGTAATTGTGTCCATGATTATTTTTTCTCTGTTGATCCCCTAAGTTTGATTTCGGCGTTGAGGACGACAGTCCGGCTCTCAACGGACGGATCCTTGATTTTTTCGATAAGCAGTTCCGCCGTTGTCCGTCCCATCTCCGTCATCGGCGGCTCGACAGTTGTCAGCTGGGGATAAATGACGGTTGAAAGGTCCGTCCCGGCAAAGGCCGCGACGGCGATTTCTTCGGGAATCCTTCGTCCGAGTTCCCGCAGGCGGGTCATCGCGCCGACGGCGACCGCTTCGTTGAAAGCGTAAATTCCGTCAAAGGCCTTTCCTGACTCCATCATCCGGTCGACCGCAGCATAACCTCCTTCTTTCCCCAGTCCTCCCGGGAATTCGATGGCCTCCAGCTTGTATTTGGCCATTGCGTCACAGTAGCCTTTGGCCCGTTCGACGGCATTATAGACCTCGTCCGGTCCGGTAAAATGGCAAATCCTCCGGCAGCCGGAAAGGATCATTTTTTCCACGACGAAAAAAGACTTGGAGTAGTCGTCGACGACAACTTTCGGGATGTCGATCCCATAGGGAATCCGTCCGAAACAGACCATCGGAAGCCCTTCCCGGATCAGCCGCTCGAGGGTCTCGTGGTTTTCGTGGTAATTGCTGGGAGAGAAGACGAGGCCGTCGACCATGAACCGTTCCATCATCAGGAGATTCTCTTTCTCCCGGACCGGATCCTCTGCAGAATCAGCGACGATAACCCGGATCCCTTTGGCGTAGAGGACATCCTGGATCCCGCGAATCACTTCAATCGTATAACCCGTAACCATTTCCGGTACGACGACCCCGACCGTATAGGTCCGTCCGGTCTTCATGGAGGTCGCCGCCAGATTGGGTTTGTATCCCCTTGCTTTGGCGGCCTCAAGAACCCGCTGCCGGGTTCCCGGCCGGATGTTCCTGTCTCCGTTCAGAGCCCGGGATACCGTCGAAGGGGATAGCCCGAGTTCGGAAGCTAAATCCTTTATGGTTACTCTTTTCATGAAAAACGTTTTTCAAAAATAGAACGTTTTGATGACAAACCCAAAAATGGGAACGTTTGCAGGAAAGAAAAGGGTCGTATTTTACACATTTTACCCGCGCACGCGAGGAAAAACGAAATGCATTTGTTATTTTTGTCTTGAAAGCAATAACACAAAACGAAAATCCGTATGGATAGAAGGAGCTTTATCAAAAGCGCTGGAGCGGCGACCGCGGCTGGTCTCGTCGCGCCATCGGCTTTTTCCTGCAAATCATCAGAGCCGGTTGCCGGTGAAATTGTTTCCCGCCAGGAGACGAAGGTCCTTATCATCGGAGGCGGTCCGGCCGGCGTCTGTGCAGCGATCGCATCCGCCCGCCTTGGGATCCCGACCCTTATCGTCGATGAAGGGGGCTGTCTCGGCGGAATGGCCACCAAGGGCCTTGTCAGTCCGTTCATGACCTGTTTCGATGCAACGGGCGAAATCCAGTGCATCCGGGGTCTTTTCGGAGAAATCGTGGACCGGCTCGTGTCCCTCGGCGGGGCCATCCATCCCCGGGAGGTCCGCCATACGTCGGCTTTTTCCGCATGGATTACGGCGGGCCATGACCATGTGACCCCTTTCGATGCGGAGATTCTCAAGTTCGTGCTCGACCGGATGTGCGCCGAGGCCGGCGTCAAGGTCCTTCTCCACGCCAGTTTCGTCCGTCCCATCCTGAAAGGCGGAAAAGCGGCAGGAGCGGTTGTCCTGACCCGGAAGGGTCTGTGGGAGATCCATGCGGATCAGGTGATTGACTGTACCGGGGACGGTTCCGTGGCCGTCGGGGCTGGCGTCCCGTCGGAATTCGGGAATGCCGAAATCGGGAAGGTCCAGCCATCGACCCTCTTCTTCCGGATCAACAGCGTAGATTCCAAGAAGCTGGAGGCCGATGTCATGGCCCACCTCCATGAGTTCCGGAAGGTCGACGGGGTCAGCTACCGGGCTCTCCACTGGCATGTCCTCAAGGCCGAGGCGGCCGGAGAATGGGATATCGCGCGGAAGTCCGTCAACATCTACCGGGCGGTCCGGGAGGATGAATGGGCTGTCAACTGCACGCGGATCGCAAATGTCGATGCGACGGACTCCGAGAGCCTTTCTGCCGGGGAGGCGGAAGGAAGGCGTCAGGTGATGGAACTGATGCATTTCTTCCGGAAATATGTTCCCGGCTGTGAAAATGCGGCCCTGATGTGCTCTGCCTCGACCCTCGGCATCCGGGAATCCCGACATATCAAGGGTGATTACGTCCTGACCGCGGAGGATCTTCTTTCCTGCAAGGTCCCGGAAGACAGTATCCTTCTTGCTTCGAATTCGGTTGATGTCCATGGACGCAACGGTGCGATGGGCACCGAGTACAAGACGATCAGCGGCGGGCGTTGGTATGGAGTCCCGTTCCGCAGTCTTCTTCCGGAAGGAATTGATAATATGCTGATTGCAGGACGCTGTCTGTCCGCGACGTCGGATGCGGCAGGCGCCGTGAGGGTTATCCCGCCGTGCATGGCAATGGGCGAGGCGGCCGGAACCGCTGCGGCCCTTTCCGCCAAAGCGGGAACGTCTCCGCGAAGCCTGGATCCGGGTGATCTTCTCGCCCAACTGAAGAAACAAAATGTGTTTTTAGGATGAAAAAGCATTTGATTGCCAGCTTATTGGCGCTGCTTCCCATCGGGGGCGCCGCCGCGCAGGAAATGCCTCCGTTTGAGAATCCGGAGGTTTCCGTCTTTATTGCGAAAGAAGGACGCGGCCGCGCCCAGCAGGGAATGGCCCTTTGGGGGAGATACCTTTTCTCCTGCGAAGACGGCGGGCATGTCAATATATACGATTTCAAGAAAGTGGACCCGAAACCGATTGCCGGTTTCGAATTGGCTTCGTCTGCCAAGGACAACCATGCAAACAATGCCGAGTTTGGGGTCGAGAAGAAAAAGGGCGCATCGTTTCCGCTTCTTTATATCTCCATCGGAAAAGTCGGGAGCGAATTGGAATGGACCTGCTACGTCGAAAGTGTAACCCGGAAAAAAGGAGAGTGGCAAAGCGAACTCGTGCAGACGATCATCCTCGATAAGACCCGGGGCTGGGAAGAGGCGGGTTATACTGCGATTTTCGGATCGCCGAGCTGGCTGATCGACCGGGAACGCGGGTTCTTCTGGACCTTCTCTGCGATCCGCCGGACAACCCCGCAAGTTACTCCGGATCCCCGGGAGAACCTTTATGTAGCGACGAAGTTCCGTATCCCGAAACTCTCCGAAGGGCCTGTCGTCCATCTTGGCGTCGAAGACATTCTCGGGCAGGTCACCTTCCCTTCGGACATCGGCTTTACCCAGGCCGGCTGCATGAAGGACGGCCTGATCTACTATTGTTTCGGCGTCGGGAACCGCGACGCCAGCCGCCCGGCCGGAATGCGGGTATATGATACCGATACAGGGAAGATCTACGCCCGTTACAACCTCTTTGATGTCGTGCTCCAGGAGCCGGAAGATGTCTTCCTCAAAGGCGGCTGGATCTATATGAATGCCAATACACCCTCGAAAGGGGGTATTGTCCCGAATGTCTACCGGATATCCATGCCTAAAAACGGGAAACGATGAGAAAGATTCTGATCCTTACGGTTTGTCTTGTGCTTGCCGCCTGCGGTCGCGAGCCGCAGAAAGAGACAGGGGGTCCCGCCGGAACGACTCCGGCGAAGGCTCCCGAGACTGTAGGGCAGCCCCTTTCTGCCTGGCAGGAAGGGCAGTTGGACATCCACTTTATCAACACGACGACCGGGGAAGCCGTATTTCTGATTTTCCCGGACGGCACCCAGATGCTTGTCGATGCGGCTGGGTCCCTTGCCCAAACGGGACAAGTCAGCACCTCTTCGACCAATACCGGGATCCGGGCGCGCTGGGACCCGACGGCGGATCCTTCTTTCCGGGCCGGGAAATTCATTGCGGATTATATCGGGAAGTGCATGGAATGGACCGGGAACAAGACCTTGGACTATGTCGTGAATACCCATTTCCATTCCGATCATTTCGGGGGATACAGTAAGGATCTTCCGGTTTCCAACCTTTCTTCAACCTACCGCAAGCAGAGTCTTCCGGAAGTCCTGGATCTGCTGAAAGTCGGCAAGTTGATGGACCGGGGATGGCCGGACTACAACTATCCTTTCGATATGCAGACCAAGGCTTCCAACGCCTCGACCATTGCCAATTATGTGACGGCAGTCAAGTGGCACTATGTGAACAAGGGGCTTAAGGTTGAGCGTTTTAAGGCCGGATCCCGGGACCAGATCGTCCTGAAGCGGAAGCCCGGGGACTATCCGTCCTTCTCAGTCCAGAACATCGCGGTCAACGGGGAGATCTGGGACGGAGGATCGAAGACAACTGCCACGGCGACATTCCCTGCCTTGTCGGAAATCGTGGTCGCAAATCCCAAGAGCGTCGGAAACGAGGACAATTGTCCCGAGGAGAACCACTGTACCTGCGTGCTGAAAGTCAGCTACGGCGCTTTTGATTTCTTCGACGGTGGCGATGCCCAGTATGACGGGATGTCGACTTTTCCGTGGAAAGACATGGAGACCCCCGTTGCCCTGGTGACCGGCCCGGTCGACGTCATGAAGGCGGACCATCACGGGGTCACGAACACCAATGGATACGGTTTTACGTCAAAGGTGACCGGAAAGAAGGCGGAGGCCCTCAAGTATCTCAAACCCCGCTGCTGGGTTGTCAACAGCTGGACCGACGGACATCCGCGCGAGGCGACCTATGAGGGTGTTACGGATCTCCTTCCGTCGACGGATATCTATATTACGAATATCTGTGACGCCATGAAACTGTATGACCGTTTCGCCCAGGTCAAGGGATCGAACGGCCATATCGTCGTCCGCGTCTATGACGGCGGGGCGAACTACCGGATCTATACCCTTTCGGATTCTGACGGGAAGATGACGGTCAAAAAGATGTCAAACGTTTATCAATCAAAATAATGGACAGAAGAAAATTTCTTGAGACAACGGGATTGGTGGCTGCCGCAGGCGCCGCCGCTCCGCTCCTCGGTTCCTGCAAGGGAGGCGGGGACCCGCTGCTCGCAGGAGCCAAGGTCGCAGCGAAGGAGTCTTACAAATGTGATCTCCTTGTTGTAGGAGGCGGTCCTGCAGGTGTCTGCGCCGCTGTTTCCGCAGCCCGGCTTGGTTCGAAAGTCATGCTGGTCGACTCCGGAAACTGCCTGGGCGGAATGGGAACGAAGGGCCTTGTAGGTCCGTTCATGACCTGTTACGATGCGAAAGGCGAAGAAATGATTATCCGGGGCCTTTTCGAGGAAGTCGTCGACCGGCTTGTCGCAGTAGGCGGAGCCCTGCACCCGAGCGGAATCCGCCAGAAGACCGAATTCACGGCTTGGATCAGTGAGGGGCATGACCATGTCACCCCGTTCGATCCCGAGATCCTGAAGGTAGTCTATGACCATATGTGCAAGGAAGCCGGGATCAAGGTTCTCTATAACAGCGTTTTCGCCCAGCCGATCATGAAGGGCGACGCAATCTGCGGCGCCGTACTGCTGACCCCTTCCGGGCTGGAGGCGGCCGAGGCTAAGATGGTCATTGATGCGACCGGGGACGGAACCGTCGCCTTCCGGGCCGGGGCGCCTTGCGTGTTCGGGGATCCCGAGGCGGGCCGCGTCCAGCCATCCTCCCTGTTCTTCCGGATGAACAATATCGATACCGACCGGCTGATCGCCGAAGTCGAGCCGCACCTCCCGGAATTCCGCCGGGTCAACGGAGTCAGCTACCGCTGCCTGCACTGGCGGGTCGCCGAAGCGGAGGCGAACGGAGAATGGGACCTTGCCCGCAAGTCGGTCAATATCTGGCGCTCCGTCGAGAAGGACCAGTGGGTCGTCAACTGCACCCGGATCCATGGCGTTGATGCGACGGATGCCGAAAACCTCTCCGCCGCAGAAGAAGAGGGGCGCCGCCAGGTCCAGGAACTCATGCACTTTTTCCATAAATATGTCCCGGGTTGCGAGAAAGCAACCCTGATGGGAACGGGATCCGTGATGGGCATCCGCGAATCGCGCCATGTCCACGGGGACTTCGTCCTTCCGGTCCAGGATCTGATCGACGGAATCATCCCGGAAGACAATATCCTCCTCTCGGCGAATTCAATTGATGTCCATGGAGCCATGGGCGGTCCGGCCGGAGGGCTGTACATGCCGATCAAAAAGGACAAGTATGGCATCCCGTATCGGGTTCTCCTGCCAGGCGTTGTCAAGAATCTGCTTCTTGCAGGTCGCTGCGTATCAGCCGATTCCGCCGCTGCGGGGGCAATCCGTGTCATGCCGCCTGCGATGGCCCTCGGCCAGGCCGCCGGTACGGCTGCGGCGTTATCGCTTGCCAAGGGCATCCAGCCGAAGGATCTCGATTACGGAGAGCTCCGCGCAGAACTTATCAAGGGGAAAGCCTGTCTGTAAAATAACAACACAACACAATAACACAATTTTTATGAAAAATCGAATCATTTTGACGCTCCTGGCCCTGACTCTCGGTCTTGTGACGGCTTTCGCCCAAGGCAAGGTCACGGTCAAGGGAACTGTCCTCGACAAAGAAGGACAGTCCGTCATCGGCGCCGGTGTCATCGAGCGCGGAACGCTCAACGGCACAACGACCGGAATCGACGGCAGTTATGAGCTGACCGTTTCCTCCGGAAAGGCCGAACTCGAAATCTCCTTCGTGGGATACGAGACCCAGGTCATTCCGGTTGGGAACAGAACCCGGATCGATGTCATCATGGAGGAAGATGCCAAACTCCTCGATGAGGTCCTCGTCATCGGTTACGGTACCGTCAAGAAGAAAGACTTGACGGGCGCCGTCGCCAATGTCGACGGAAACAAGATCTCAGCCATGCAGGCGACGGGTCTCTCCCAGGCCCTGCAGGGATCCATGCCCGGCGTGCAGGTTACGCGTACAAGCGGCCTTCCGGGGGCAAGTGCAACGATCCGCGTCCGCGGTATCACGACGATCGGCGACTCCGACCCGCTCATTATTGTCGACGGGGTTCCCGTTTCCAGCCTGGACGATGTCGATGTCGATGCGATCGACAACATCACCGTCATGAAAGACGCGGCTTCCGCTTCGATCTATGGCGCCCGGGCTTCCGGCGGCGTCCTCATCGTTTCGACCAAGCGTGCGAAACCGGGCAGCCTCCACATCGACTACAACGGCAGTTTCAGCCTCCTTTCCCGTACGACGCACCCGATCCAGGTCAGTCCGACCCGTTTCATGGAGCTCCAGAACGAAGCCCAGTGGAACGATGCCGGCAACCCGGAAGGCCGGGAATACTTCCAGTATGAGAAAGAATTCGTCGACAATTACATGGCCAACCACGAACTCTATCCGGATGACTATCCGCTGACGGACTGGGATGCCCTCATGATTGCAAAGACGGCTCCGCAGCACAAGCACAGGATCAGCGTCAGCTATGGCAACGAATTTATCAAGTCCCAGGCGATGATCAGCTATGCCAACGAGCAGGCTCTCTATGTCGGACGCTACTCCGACGAGTATACCGCCCGGCTGAACAACGACATCAAAATCAACAAGTTCATCTCCGCCTCGATCGACATGACCTTCAACCACCGTCTCCGTGCGAACAATCAGGTCAACCCGGTCCAGGCCGCCTTCAAGTACAACCCGATCTATGCGGCTGTCTGGTCCGACGGTACGATGGGCCCGGGCAACAACGGTACCAATACCTACGCCCGCATCCATGCCGGCGGCTTCGACAACACCTGGCGGGATGCCTTCTATGCCAAGGGATCCATTACGATTACCCCGTTCAAGGACTTTACGATTACCGGCGTGTTCGCCCCGTCGCTGCGCAACAGCCGCGAGAAGAACTTTATCAAGCAGGCCTACTATTACCGCGAGCCGGGCATCCTTTCTGAAAACCCCCTGAGCGGCTGTACCTATAACACCCTGACAGAGAGCCGGACGAACTCGATGAACATCACCAAGCAGCTTCTTCTCAATTACAAGAAAGACTTCGGCAAAAATCACAAGACAACCTGGCTCCTCGGTTACGAGGACTATTATGCCTGGACCGAGTCCCTTTCGAGCGGATCCGACTAGATGGAACTCAGTTCTTATCCGTATCTGAACCGCGGAAACAAGAACTTCCTTTCCAGCACCGGAAATGCTTCCGAGAATGCCTACCGGTCCTATTTCGGCCGGATTACCTATGATATCCTCGGTCGCTACCTCTTCCAGGTCAATGCCCGTTACGATATGTCTTCCCGCTTCAACAGCGCGTACCGCGGCGGTTTCTTCCCGTCTGCGTCCTTCGGCTGGATCGTGACGGAAGAGCCGTGGGTCAAGGCCATGAACCTCAGGGCGCTCGACTTTATGAAGCTGCGCGTTTCCTACGGTACCCTCGGTAACGAGAAGATCGGTAACTACCCGTGGCAGAGTATCATGGACCTCGGTTCCGTCCCGATGTACACGGCAACCGAAATCATCTCCATGATGACGGCCGCCCAGACCGCCTATGCGATCCGCGACATTACCTGGGAGACGACGAAGACCTGGAACGTCGGCGTCGACCTTTCCATGTTCCGGAACCGTCTCAGCGTCACCGCAGACGTCTTCCAGAAGAACACCTACAACATGCTCCTTTCCCGCAAGATTCCCGATGTGCTCGGTTACAGTGATCCGCAGGACAATATCGGCGATATGTATACCAGGGGCTGGGAATTCCAGATCGGCTGGAACGACCGTATCGGCGACTTCTCCTATGCAGCCTCCTTCAATATTTCCGACTATAAGTCTGTCATGGGCAATCTCGGCGGTTACCAGAGCCTCGGCAGCAAGATCATCAAGGAAGGCGTCGAGTACAACGCCTGGTATGGTTACCATTCTCCGGGCCTTTTCATGAGCCAGGAAGAGATCGACAATGCCGCCCTTCTCTATACCAATGTCAAGCCGGGCGATGTCCGTTATACGGACCTCAGCGGTCCGGACGGCGAGCCGGACGGAATCATCAATGCGGAATATGACCGCGAAATACTCGGCAGTTCCGCCCCGCACTATCAGTACGGCGGCAATATCAACCTTGGCTGGAAGAACTGGAACCTCTCCATGGCCTTCCAGGGCATCGGGTATGTCCTTGCAAAACTGGACCAGGCGATGGTCTACCGCGACGGCGACGCATATACTTTCCCCGTCGAGTATGACAAGTGGTACTACAGTGAACTGAAGACTCCTGAGCAGAACGCCCAGGCCAAGTACCCGCGTGCAACCCTGACGAACTCTGCGAAGAACAACTACGAGCAGATGACCGATTTCTGGCTCTTCAACGGTGCCTATTTCCGTATGAAGAACATCACGCTCAGCTATACCGTTCCTTCCCGCCTGACGAAGAAGATCAACGTCCAGCGGCTCCGCCTCTATACGGCGGCCACGGATCCGTTCAGCATCTCCAAGTTCCCGCAGGGATGGGATCCGGAGGCCTACTCGAACCTTAGTGCCTATATTGTCAAGACCTTTACGGTCGGTGCCCAGATCACATTCTAAAGAAGCATGAACATGAAAAGAATAATTACACTTCTGTCCATCGCCGCCCTGGCCCTCTCCTCCTGCGTCGAGACCCGGGAGATCAAGGAGCAGGAAGCCTATGCCGGCGACCGCACCAAGGTCACGATGGCAACCGATCCGATTCCGTTCAGCGGCGGTTCCCTTACGGCGACTGTCGCGTCGGAGCTTCCTTTTACCGTATCCGTCCCGAAAACGGCGACCTGGCTGACGGCCAGCGTTTCCGGGGACCAGATTACTTTTACCGCTACCGAAAACCCGACGGCCGTTCTCCGCTATGCCAGCGTTGCAATTATCGATACGAATGACGACATTGTCATGACCCGCGTCGAAGTCCAGCAGGCTCCCAACCCGAACGCCGAACCCGTCGAGGTCGTCTTCTCTGTTTCTACGCTTGAGCTTTCTGCCGGTGCGGAAGAAACCTCCGCTTCCTTTGATATCCGTTCTGACGTTCCGTGGACGGCGACAGTTTCCGGCGGCGCTTCCCTCGATCCGGCTTCCGGTAACGGGGACGCTACCGTTATCGTCTCCTTCCCGGCCAACGAAAAGACCGAACCGGTTGCCTATACCGTAACGGTCAAGACGGAGGATAAGAATGTCGAGACGCCTGAGTACCAGATTGTTCTGACGCAAGCCGCCGCCGAGGTCAAGCCTGCGCATACGTTCGTCGTTTCCCCGCTCGAGATTGCGGTCGATGCGGCGGCGACCACCGCTGCGATTACCGTTGAGGGCGATGTCGCCTGGACGGCAACGGGCGAGGGGGTGACCCTTGAGCCCGCCGCAGGCGAAGGCGCAGGTACGGTCAACGTCGGGTTCCCGGCCAATGAGAAGGGCGAGAAGGTTACCTATACTGTAACGGTCAAGACGGCCGTCGAAGGTGTCGTCCAGGCGGAATATGCCGTCGTAATCACCCAGGCTGCCGCCCAGGTCGGTCCCGAACTCGAGATGCTGGCCCAGTGGCACTTCTGCTCGATGGAGGCTGACGCCCTCGGCGCCCATTTCGCCGAGGCTGCCAAGATTGACGGCGTGTCGAATCCCGCCTCTACCCTGGTCGGTTTCGGCGATGATCTCTATTGTGCCGCAAATGAGAGCGGAAACGGTAAGATCATGTTCTACAATGCGACGGACAAGACGGCCCTCAATCCGAAGGGACGTTGCAAGAGGGGCATCGGGAACAGCGGCGAACCTTGCTGGTACGGCGCATGGCTCGGTGACTATATCTGGTTTGAGGCGACTCCGACGGCTCCGCTTGCTGCCGGAACGACCCTGAACATCTGGTTCACTCTCCGTCCGAATACGGCCAATACCCTGAAATACTGGCTCCTCGAGATCAATGACGGCGGAACCTGGGTTCCGGTAGGCGAAGTCAAGACCGCGTCGGTCAATGGCGTTGATGTCAAGTACAATATCGAACTCGTCTTCAATCCCGCCGGAGACAAGACCCCGGAGAATCCGACCCAGTTCAACACCGAGGTCGACAGGAACTATACCCTGACAAAGTCTGTCGACAAGGTTGAGTACCGCGTTGTCTGCCAGTCCCTGATGATTGCCGACGGCACGAAGGTCGTGACCTATATCGGCGAATCTTCCGGAAAGGACGAAAACCCTGTCGTCCGCATGTGCGGAGAGGATTCTTCTACCGGCGGAGCCCCGGTCGTTTCCCACCATACCTGGATTGCAATCGTTAAATAAGAAGCAAGATGAAAAAATATATTATTTCAACATTCGCGCTGTTCGCCCTTCTGACCGCCTGCGTCGACCTGGACCGGAATCCGCTTTCCGAAGGATCCAGCGAGAACTGGTTCAGCAGTGAGCAGGAAGTCGTCCTTGCCCTGAACGACCTGTACAAGCCGGCTCTCTGGCGCTCCGAATGCACCCGCCTTTTCAATACGGACCGCTGGACCGATGACTGGAACCAGCGGACCCAGCTCTACGACTGGCTCGGAGGCACGATTTCTTCGACTTGGAGCCAGGGAGCGACCGACTGGGCGAACCACTACAAAGGCATCGCCCGTGCCAATACGATTCTCTATAGCCTCGACAAGGCGAAAGAAGTTCTGCCAGACGAGAAGATGGCCCAGTATGCGGGCGAAGCGAAGTTCTTCCGCGCCTGCTTCTATTCCTACCAGATCACCCTCTTCGGCGACGTTCCGTTCTATACGGATTATATTACTCTCGAGGAGGCCTATGAGATGGGCCGGGTCGACCGTGAAGTCGTCCTGCAGAATATCTACAAGGACTTTGACGATGCCATTGCCGCTCTTCCCGAGAGCTATACCGGAACCCAGCGCGTGACCAAGGGTGCAGCCCTGGCCATGAAGGCCCGTATCGCCCTCTATATGAGCGACTGGGAGACCTGCGCCGCTGCCAGCAAGGCCTGTATGGACCTTGGCGTCTATTCGCTCCATCCGGATTTCCGTGAGCTCTTCCTCTCTTCGACGAAGACCTCCCCGGAGCAGATTTTCGCCCTCCCGGCATCCAACACCCTCGGGGTCCATTCCTATGACGAGGGCGCGACCCGGTCGTTCTACCCGCGCAACAACGGCGGAACCTCCGTCGCCCAGCCTTCCTATGACCTCTTCTTCGCCTTCCCTTGTACGGATGGCAAGATGCCCTGGGAGTCCCCGCTTTACAGCAACGCCGACCCGTTCGCGAACCGCGATCCCCGCTTGGCGGAGACGATCGTCCCGTTCGGTTCCGAGTTCATGGACTATATCTATAATCCGCGAATCGATGCTACGACGACTCTCCAGGTCTCCACGGGCCTGATGGTCAAGAACAACGACTCCAAGGCTGTGTCCAAGGATTGCTCCTACAACGGATTCGTGCTGAAAAAGTTCGTTGATGAGGAGTGGATCGACGACCGTCTGACGGATATGCCGATGCGGATTATCCGTTACGGAGACGTCCTGCTGATGTATGCGGAGTCCATGATGGAACTGAACCGCTGCAGCCAGGATGTTCTCGACCAGACGATCAACGCCCTCCGTGCCCGCGCCTACAAGTGCGGCGTCAGGGAGACCGGCAAGTATCCGGCCGTTACCGAGACCAACCAGACGAAACTCCGCCGGATTATCCGCAACGAGCGCCGTATTGAACTGGCCTGGGAGAACCGCCGCTGGTTCGACCTCATCCGCTGGAGAGTCTGCGAAGAGGCCTTGACGATGCCTTGCTACGGTCTTCCGGCCAACGCGACCCGCAAGAACAACGAGAAGACCCCGTACTGGTTCTTCCCTGAGGGATTCAAGGCGCGCATGACCGAGTCCTCGATCATCGATCTTTCCGACTTGCAGAACTACCCGGACTATTACGTCATCAATGTTCAGAAAGCGTTCGTCTCGCGTGAGTATCTCTTCCCGATTCCGATCAACGAGCGGACCGTTTGTCCGAAACTGACCCAGAATCCTGGCTATTAGCAGAATGACAGACAATATCCAAGTATCCAGATTCCTTCCGCTGAAGCGCGTGCTCGTCCACGATGTGTTCGACACGGGCTTCAACGGCTGGATGGTTATCATGCCGAACTTCTGCAATGAAGGCTTCGAGCAGAGCCCGAGTATCGTCTCGAAGGATCAATGGCCGCCCTGTATGCTTTCGACCGCTACGTTCCGGTATCCCGGATCGCACGGTTCGATGAGCGGGCAGTACAGTCTTAAGATTTCGACCCGGAACGTGTGCTCCCCTTATGCCGAAAAACCGGCGCCGGGCTCCATGGGGCACGGTATCAAGCGGATTTCCTTCTTCCGGAAGGGTAAGTATCTGCAGTTCGAGACATGGTTCGCCTATACCGCAGAGCAGGATGTCTGCGATGCGGGGGGCGACCTGCCCGGGCTGCATGAGAATTCCGTCCGCTGTTTCGGCTTCGGATGGGACCTGCAGGAGAGGGGCGGGAACCGTTATTTCGCGGGAGTCCGCTACCTCAATGCGGTCGACGGGAAGCCGGTCCGGAAATGGCAGCTGATCTGGCCCTGGGCCGAGAGCGACAAGGCCTGGGCGTACGATACGGAGGGAGACTGGTGCGTCAAGGGAGTCGATCCGTTCTGGAACGGGAAGCGCTACCCTGACGGACGCCATGAAGGCTTTATCGATGTCCCTGACGGACATCAGGACCTTTGCTACAATGAGACGGACTGCAAGTTGAACTGGCAGTATTTCCGTCTTCTCATTGATACGGAGGCCCATGAATATGTTGAAATGCAATGTCAGGACAAGATCATGGACCTGGGGCGCCATCCGATCTACGGAGCGCCGGCCTATGCCCGGATCGAGGGGCTGATGAACCCCCTCGCCTGGGTCGAGACTGATGCGCCGCGCCGGAGTTTCCTCTATCTTGATTCCGTTGTCATATCCCAAGAGTAGATGAAGAGCAGCTATTTACTGATCCTCGCTGCCGCCTGTGCGGTTCTGTCCTGTAAGAAACCGGTCGATCCAACTCCGACCCCGACGCCTGCTCCGACCCCGGGGCCCGGGGCCGAAACGACGTCGCCTTCAGATGTCAAGGTGGGCGAGGTCCTGCCTGACTGGCAGGAGGGTTGGCTGGACATCCATTCGATCAACGGCGGCCGTGGGGAGAGTTTCTACTATATCCTCCCCGACGGGACGACGATGCTGATCGATGCGGCCGGTGCCCCCCAGAACGAGTACACGGCAGATAAGACGGGTTTCCCGTCAAAGCCGAACCTGACGGTCAGCAGCGGTCGGGTGATTATCAATTATATCAAGCACTTCGCCCCGAAGGTCTCCGAGGGGAAGATCGATTATTTCATGGCCTCCCATTATCACGGAGACCATATCGGCGCCTGGCGGGACGCCTGGCAGACGACGTATAAATGGACCTACAACCCCGAGGGCGGTTTCGTTGTCAACGGGCTTCCCGAGGTCGGGATGGAACTGCCGATTGTCAAGGTTATCGACCGTGGAGACTGGGGGGACAGACCCTCCGCAGAGTATTTCGAGAGCGGCGGGAAAAAACGCTATGACAATTATATCAAATTCTTGAACTGGTCTGCGAATAAGTACGGAACCGTCCGGGAGTCCCTGCAGGTCGGCCGGGACGATCAGATCGTCCTGAAGCACAATCCGTCCAAATTCACAAGCTTTTCCATCCGGAATATTGCGGCCGGAGGAAACGTATGGACAGGGAACGGCACCGGCGTCAATACGAGCTATGTCCCCTCGACGGCCGAGTGCCTCAAGCACGCGATGGAGACCGACTGGAACATCGGGGAGAACATCTACAGCTGTGTCATCCACCTCAAGTACGGTTCCTTCGATTTCTTTACCGGCGGTGACATCCAGTATAACGGCCGCTCGACCTATGCCTGGAAGGACATCGAGGCGCCTATCGCCAAAGTGATGGGAAAAGTCGAGGTCATGAAGGCCAGCCACCACGGCACGGCCAATACCAACAGCAAGGAACTCCTCTCTGTCCTCAAGCCCGATGTCATGATCGCGGCAACCTGGCAGGATGTCCAGCCGAATCCCGCGACGATGCAGCGCTTTATCGCGGCGAACAGCGAAGTGAAGCTCTTCGCGACGAATATGACCTCCGCCAATCTGCAGCTTCTGCAGGAAGAAGGTATCCCGGCGAACCGTTTCTCGGCGACCCAGGGCCACGTCGTCGTCCGTGTCGACCCCTCTAAAGTGAAGTACTGGGTCTTCGTCCTGGATGATAACAATGAGCAGTATAAAGTTAAATATAAGTTCGGACCGTTCCGGGCGCAATAGAAAGTTATGAAGAAGATTTTTGCCGGGCTGGCCTTGCTTGCCCTTCTGGCCGGATGTGCTGTGAAAACGCCGGTCAGCGTAAAACCAGGAAAGATCCTCCCGCCGTGGCAGGAGGGATGGTTGGATATCCACTCGATCAATGGCGGTCGGGGAGAGAGTTTCTTTTATATTTTCCCGGATGGGACGACAATGCTCGTCGATGCCGCGGGGTCTCTTCCGGAGGAAGATTATCCGCTCGATCCTCCGGGGCTCCCTTCCAAGCCGTCCAAGGACATAACCCCGGGGCGTGTCGTCACGGATTATGTCTCCCAGTTCGAACCGGAGGTCTCGAAAGGAGCGCTTGATTATATGATGATTACCCATTTCCATGGGGATCATTTCGGCCTCCTCATCCCCTCGCCGGATGCACCCGGATATCAGGTCCATCCCGAGGGCGGATTCCAGATGGTCTCCGTTTCCGAGGTCGGATCCAACCTCAAGGTCGGGAAGATTATCGACCGGGGAGACTTCACCTCCCGCGCCTCGAAAGGTTTCCGGAATCCGGAGTCTTGGGCCCGGTATGAGAATTACCGCAAGTTCGTCGCCTGGTCCGAAAAGGCCAACGGAACGGTCTACGAGCCCATGCAGGTCGGCCGCGACGATCAGATTGTCCTGAAGCACGAACCCGCGAAGTATCCCGGATTTTCGGTCCGGAACGTCGGTGCCGGCGGAAACTACTGGACCGGGAAAGGAACCGAAGTGGATTCGACCTATATCCCTTCCCCGGCCGAATGCCTCGCTTTCGCTGAGTCGGAAGACAAAGACGCTCCGAATATCAATGAGAACATCTTCAGCTGCATCTTCCACCTGCAGTACGGTAAGTTCAACTACTTCGCCGCAGGAGACCTCCAGTACAAGCATAAGGAAAAATTTGCCTGGTTCGATGCAGAGGCGCCCGTCGCCAAGATCATGCCCGAGGTCGATGTAATGAAACTCTGCCACCATGGAACCAGCGGAACGAACAGCCAGGCCCTGCTGAACGCCCTCAAGCCGGAGATCGCCATTGCCGCCAACTGGCGTGACGTCCAGCCGAATCCGGCAACGATGAAGCGGGTCTGGAAGGCCAACCCTGAGGCCAAGATCATTACGACCAATATGGTCGACCGCAGCCGGGAATTGCTTCAGGCTGACGGTGTTGACCCGGAGAAGTTCCTTTCCACCCAGGGCCATGTCGTCATCCGCGTCGAGCCGGGCGGGGACCGTTACTGGGTACTTATTCTCGAAGACGATGACCAGAAATTCCTCGTCAAGGCAGTCCATGGACCTTATCAATCAAAGTAATTGTCAATGAGACTGTTCAATGCCTCCCACCTCGAAGTCAAGAAGTACTTCGACGGTGATTTCCAGACCAATCCCTACGAGGCCGGCTGGGCCTCGGAGTGTATCTTTTTCATCCACGTCGAGGACCGCATCGGCGATCCTGAGCTCAACGCCCGGGTCCAGATTTCCCACGACGGGGTCCATTGGTGCAATGAGGGAACCGTCTCCGGGCCGATCCGGGACGGACTGAACTTCATCCGTGTCCGCGAATTCGGCAACTGGCTCCGGCTGGATGCCTCCGTCCGCGGCGGGTCCATGAAACTGAATATCCAGATTGCCTGCAAAGAATAGCCTATGACCATCGCCGACTACCTGATCATCCTGTTGTTTTTCGTCGGGCTCCTGTCCGTCGGATACTTTCTTGGCAAGAGAATCAGCAGTTCGAAGGAAATGTTCGTGGCCGGAAAGAACTCTTCCTGGTGGATTTCCGGCCTGTCGACGTACATGACGATCTTCTCGGCGAGCACCTTTGCGGTCTGGGGCGGTGTCGCTTTCAAGAGCGGGCTATGTGCCGCCTTTCTCGGCATGATGCTCGGCATCGCCTCCATCGCGGTCGGTAAATGGGTCTCGGGCAAATGGGCCCGGATGAGGATCGATTCCCCGGCGGAATATCTGACGCATCGGTTCGGGGACAAAACGCTGAAGTTCTATTCGGTTGTCCTGATTTTCGGCCGTGCGGTCCATACCGCCGTCGCCCTCTATGCCATTTCGATCATGGTCGTCGCGCTGATGCCGCTTCCGGAAGGCCATTTCCTGGTGGACTCCGCGACCGGCCACCTCAGCGTCCAATGGGCCGTCATCATTCTGGGAATTATCACGCTCGTCTATACGGCGATGGGCGGATACCTCGCCGTCCTGATGACGGATGTCGTCCAGTTTGCCGTGCTTTTCGTGATGTTTGTAATCCTGGTTCCGCTTTCGCTGCATTACGCCGGGGGCATCGAGGCGTTCGTCGCCAAGGTGCCGGAGGGCTTTTTCAAACTCACGAGCAGTGATTATACCGCTCCCTGGCTGGTACTCTGGGCGATCCTGAACTTTTTCATGATCGGCGGCGACTGGCCTTTCGTCCAGCGGTACATCAGCGTCCCGACCGCCCGTGATGCCAGGAAGAGTTCCTATCTCGTCGGAGTCCTGTATCTGCTGACCCCGATCCTCTGGTACATCCCCGCGATGGTCTACCGTACCGTCGATCCCGGCGCGAATCCCGAGCAGGCATATATGCTGATGAGTCAGCGGGTGCTGGGCCCCGGCCTTCTCGGGTTCATGATTGCGGCGATGATGTCCGCAACCCTGTCCCTCGTCTCCGGGACACTCAATGTTTTTGCAAACGTCTTTACCTGTGACCTTTATCTCCCCCGTCATCCGCAGGCAACCGAGGCGGACAAGATCCGGGTCGGGCGGCGGTTTACCTATCTCTACGGCCTCATGCTGGTCGTGATCGCTGTGCTCCTGCCCTATCTCGGCGGGGCGGAAAAGGTTGTCGTAACGCTCCTTACGGTCGTTATTTCGCCGATTTTCATTCCGTCGATCTGGGGATTGTTCTCAAAGAAACTGCGGGGCCGGGAGGTTGTTATTTCCATGGGCGTGACCTATGTCCTTGCCATCCTTGTCAAGTTCCGTGTCCTGTTTCCCGCGTGGGTTTCGGGTCATGCGGTCTTTGCCGACGCCCTTGTCGGCTGCCTTGTCCCGCTGCTGATGCTGACTTTCTTCGAACTGGCTGCCCGGAAGCGTCCCGTTGAGGACGGGTACCGGAAGATGGAAGCACTCCTTGTTGAGGAGGACAGGATCGACGAAAAAACGGCGAAGCAGTCCGGCCGGGTCTATTCCGGGATGGCCCTGAAGATTATGATGGGCACCTATCTCGCCCTCGGCCTTATCTCGCTCCTTCTCTCCCTCTTTTTCCCGGAGAACCGGAGCCTCCTCCTCCTTTTCGGCGGCACCCTGACCGTCTTCGCCTCCCTTGTCCTCCTGCTCGTGTGCCGCCTAACCTCGCGAAGATCAACGGATTAGCCCTTACCCTTTGTCCTTTTCGGGACAAAGGGTAGAGAGAAAGAAAATGATAATCAACTAGTTAAGTGCCATATTATGAAACGCGTTTTATTTTTTGTTTTCGCTTCATGCCTTGTTCTGTTGTCCTCCTGCCGCAATTCGGAAGTCCGGCTGAAGGTCACGCGCAGTTTCGATTGTGACGTCCTGGTTATCGGCGGCGGCCCTGCGGGGACGGCATCGGCAATCAGTGCGGCCCGCCACGGAGCCAACACGATCCTCGCCGAACGGAACGGTGTCCTGGGCGGAACCGCGACGGCCGGGCTCGTCGCTCCGTTCATGTCCTCAACCACCCCCGACGGCAAGACCTTCCTGATCCGCGGACTTTACGAGGATCTGGTCAACCGGATGATAGCCGAAGGCGGCGCCATCCATCCGCTCGACGCCCAGATCGGCTCCTGGACCGCCTACCGCGACAAGGGCCACCACGGCCTCACGACCTTCGATTACGAATGCCTCAAGCGCACGCTCGAGCAGATGTGCACCGAGGCGGGCGTCGACCTGATGTACCACATGCTGTTTATCAAGGCGGATACCCGCGGCGGCAAGATTACGGCCGCTTACTTTGCGACGAAGGACGGAATCTGGAAGGTAACGGCCAAGCAATATATCGACTGTACGGGCGACGGAGACCTGGCCTACCAGGCCGGCGTTCCAGTTGTTATCGGTGACGGCGAAGGCGGGATTCAGGCGGTTTCCCTGTTCTTTACGGTCCGCGGTGTCGACAAGGCGAAGATGGACGCCCACAACGCGAAATGTCTCGCGGAAGGCGATTATGAGGGCCAGTGGTACATGAACGAGATCAAGGCTGCGCGGGAAAAGGGAGAATTCCCTTCCTGGCGCAACAAGATTGCGCTCTTCGAGAATCTCGACGGAACGTATACGGTCAATATGGCCCAGGGAGACGGCGTCGACGGGCTTGACCCGAAGCAGGTGACCGATGCCGAAATTGACGGACGGCAGCAGGTCCATGCGATCGTGAAGTTCCTCCGCAAGTATGTTGACGGCTGCCAGAATGTGGAACTGGTCGCGACGGCGGCCGATCTCGGCGTCCGCGAGACCCGTCGCATCGAGGGCGTCTATACCGTCACGACGGAGGATGCCAAGAATTCGGTCAAGTATCCCGATCCGATCTTCTGCTGCGCGAACAGCATGGACATCCACAAGAAAGGTTTCGTAGACTATGTTGCCCGGAATACGAACGAACCGTTCTATGTTCCTTACCGTGCCTTGCTGCCCTTGAAGGTAGACAATCTGCTTGTTGCCGGCCGCTGCGCCGCGGCCGAACGCCCCGTCATGGCTGCGATCCGTGTCATCCCGCCGTGCTTCGCGATGGGTCAGGCTGCCGGAACGGCTGCCGCGATGGCCGTCAAGGCGGGAGTCGGTCCGAAGGAGATCGACTCGGACCAGTTGGTCGCCACCCTCAAGGCTGACGGGGTCTATCTTCCGTAGCGTCCTGTCTCCTGGATTTGCACAAAAGTTGTGCGTCCTTAAGGTGGCGATACTACCAGCGTATTTCGTCGTTCTCTTGCACGGTAGCGCAAAAATAGCAAAACAGTTGCGCAATTTTATTGTAAATAAATAAAAGAAAGGAGGCTTGTGCGGAATCTCTTTTCTATCATGTTTTCTATTTTTACAAAGGATTTCAGAGTAAGTTGCTTATGGTAAAACAAAAGATACTTGTTATCGGAAGCAGCAATACGGATATGACCGTCAAGGCTGAAAAATTGCCACGGCCGGGAGAAACCATTGTGGGAGGCGTCTTTACTTCAGGCGCCGGCGGCAAGGGTGCGAACCAGGCCGTCGCTGCCGTCCGGCTGGGCGGAGATGTTTCCCTTATCTGCAAGGTTGGCCGTGACGTTTTGGGAGACAATGCCGTCAAAGGGTATGAGGCCGACGGGCTGGATACGTCCGGCGTTCTTCGTTCGGAACAGCCATCCGGCGTTGCGCTGATCTCGGTCGATGCCAAAGGGGAGAACTGTATCGTCGTCGCCCCCGGAGCGAATATGGACCTGACGGTCGGGGATATCGAACGATCCGCAGACCGGATCCGGGAGGCGGACATCCTGCTGCTCCAGCTGGAAATACCGGTCGAATCGGTCTTGAGGGCGGCTGAAATTGCCTCTGAAGCAGGCGTTTGCGTTATTCTCAATCCCGCCCCGTATGCTGAAGTACCGGAAGAACTTTTCCGTTACGTTACCCTGTTCATTCCGAATGAGACCGAACTGTCGTCCTTCTCGGGCGTTGAGGTCCGGGATGAGGCGTCCGCGGTCCGGGCCTGCCAGGTCATGATGGACAAAGGGGTCTCGAAACTGATCGTTACCCTGGGAAGCCAGGGGTCCCTGATTTACGACGGAGTCAACGCGATCCGGATCGCCCCTGTCCCGGTCCATGCCGCTGATACGACGGCTGCCGGCGATACGTTCTGCGGCGCTCTCTGCGTTGCGCTGGCCGAGGGAGAAGACCTCGTCAGTGCAGCGAACTTTGCCAGCCGGGCTGCCGCCCTTTCCGTAACCCGCATGGGCGCCCAGTCGTCCATGCCTGTCCGTGATGAATTATTAACACTCTCATAGCCATGTTTATCGTCAATACCTATGCCCTTGCCGTCGTCCTTTGTGTGGTGACGATGCTTTGCTGGGGATCCTGGGGCAATACCCAAAAGCTGGCCGCCAAGAGCTGGCGCTATGAATTGTTCTACTGGGACTATGTCATCGGTATGGTCCTGTTCGCCCTGCTCCTGGCCTTTACGGCCGGGTCCATCGGAACCGAGGGCCGTCCGTTCCTCGCCGATCTCCGCCAGGCATCGCTTTCAAGCGTGCTCTGGATCATGGTCGGCGGCATCATCTTCAACGCGTCCAATATCCTGCTGAGCGCGTCGACTTCGCTCGCGGGCATGTCCGTCGCCTTCCCGCTCGGGGTCGGGCTGGCGCTGGTACTGGGCGTCTTTTTCAATTATCTCGGCGGAGCGAAGGATGAGAATGCGTTCCTGCTTTTCCTCGGGGTCGCTCTTGTCGTCGTCGCCCTGGTCTGCAACGGGATTGCATCCAGCCGCCGGGGAGGCGGAGAAAAGAATCCATCTGAGAAAAAGGGCATTATCCTGGCGATCTGTGCCGGTGTCCTGATGTCCCTGTTCTATTCCTTCGTCGTGCGGGGGATGTCCCTCAATCTGAATCATCCCGATCCGGGTATGGTCACGCCGTACACGGCGATCGTTCTTTTCACGCTGGGCGTCCTTCTGTCTAATTTCTGCTTCAATACGGTCGTTATGCGGAAACCGTTTGTCGGAGAGCCTGTTACGTATAAGCAGTATTTCGCAGGAGATGCGAAGACCCACCTCGTCGGCATGCTGGGCGGTGCAATCTGGTGCCTTGGTACGGCCCTGAGTTATCTCGCCTCCGGGCGCGCCGGAGCGGCCATCTCTTATGCGCTCGGCCAGGGGGCACCGATGATCGCTGCCATCTGGGGTATCTTTATATGGAAAGAATTCAAGGGGTCCAAGAAACCCGTCGGCGGCCTCCTCGCCCTGATGTTCGTCTTCTTCATCGCCGGCCTCGCCCTCATCGTCATGGCCCGCTGACCCTCTGCCCCTAACCCTGTCATTCTGAACGAAGTGAAGAATCTATGAAACCCCTGTCACTCTACCCCCTCCTCGCAGCACTTCTCCTTTCAGCGAGTTTCCAAACCGCCTGCGACTCCAGGAAAGACGGCCCTGTCGGACTCATCATCGAAACCGACATGGGCAACGACATTGACGACGCCATCGCCCTGGCTCTGGCCCATAAAGGGATGGACGAAGGGATGGTGGACCTTCTGATGGTCTCGAACCACAAAGCGAGCGAGAAAGACTGCCCCTCGGCGTTCATCGATATGATGAACACATATTATGCCCACCCGGAGGTCGCTGTCGCCCGCTGCGCAACCCCCGTCGTCAACAAGGACCGGGATTATACCGCGCCCGTCGTTGAGATGGACTATCCTCGCTGCGGACGTTATACGGGCGGCTATCCGGAGGCTGTCGCCGAATACAGGCGGATCCTCTCCGGACGCCCCAATCATTCTGTCGTCATTGTCTCTCTCGGTTTCGCTCCTGCCCTCGCCCAGCTGCTGGAAAGCGGTCCGGACAGCTATAGCCGACTCAGCGGCCGGGACCTTGTCAAAAAGAAAGTCAAGTATCTTTCGATTATGGCAGGAAGCTATGGACCGGATGATAGCATTCCCTTTAACGGCGCCCGAGCAACGTATTTCGACGGCTTTAAGAAACGGGCCGAATACAATGTCCGGAACGATATCCCGTCTATGCAGAAGGTATTCGACCGGTGGCCGACCCCGATTTATCAGAACCCCTTCGAACTGGGGACAGAAGTGATGTATCCGGGAAAAGCGATCTGGGAACGGACCGGCAATCCGATGTTCGATGCCTACCGCTCTTATAAGCCGCAATGCTATGACCGTCCTTCGTGGGATATCCTCTCTGTCGCATTCGTATTCCGGCCGGATCTTTTCCAGGTCAGCGATCCTGTTACCGTAACGGTCGATGATGAAGGCTATACGCATGTCAAGTCCGGCGGTTCGCACCGGATCCTGATCCTTACCGAAGAACAGAAAGCGCTCCTGAAGGAGTACGAAACAGAGGAAACGAAGGGCCCGTCTCCGAAACCGTTTACGGCTGAAGCGGACGTATTCAATCCGGAAGGAAGTCATATCCAGGGTATCGCTGCCAGTGAAGAGGCCCTTTACATCTCTCAGGACCGCCACCTGGCAAAGGTGGACTGGACCGGAAAACTTCTTGCCAGCCATGCCGTTCCGAACCATACCGGAGATCTCTGCTGGTATGAGGGAGAGCTCTACGCAGCCCTTGCCCTAAGCGGCACGTCCGACAGTCCCCTTGCCGACCCGTCGGCGGGAATCGGCAAGATCCAGGTTTTCGACAAGGATCTCAAGCTCGTCCGCGAGACGGAGATCGACCGGCGGACGGACGGGATTACCTGCCTGGACGGCGTGCTTTATGTCGGCATGGGGTCTAAGACACAACCGTCCAAAAACCCTCACCGCGTCAACATCCTGGGGCGTTTCGATGCGAAGACCCTGAAAGAAATCGCCCCCCGGGCGGAATTCGACTACGGATATGAGACCAAGTACAGCTTTCAGAATATCACGACGGACGGAAAGGAAATCTACGGCTCCTTCTATTCCGTCGACGGAGCTCCTCAGATCGTTGTTTTCGACAAGGATCTGAATGTCCTCCGGACCTATTTCCTGAAAGCGAACCAGGGGCTCGATGTCATGCCGGGGAAACTGACCGGTGGCGAACTGCTCTTTATCAAAGCGACGAGCCACAAGGCATCCGACCCGAAATCCGTCTCCTGCTCCTTCGACTACTGGGCTCCGGAAGACTGACCGTCCCGTCTTCCCTCGTCGTTCTTTTGCACGGTAGCGCAAAAATAGCAAAACAGTTGCGCAATTTTATTGTAAACAAATAAAAAAAAGGAGGCATGCGTGAAATCTTTTTCTGTCATGTTCTCTATTTTTACAAATATGTTTTTTATATTTACAAATAAACATGAAAAAGTTCGTATTGTTGTTTGTGGTGCCGGCACTTTTGTTGGTAGGATGCGCCCGTAAGGTTCCGACTCCGGAACCCGTTGCGGCCGTACCGGAACCTTTTACGGCCGGACCGGAAGTATTCAATCCCGACGGCAGTCATATCCAAGGCATCGCCGCGAGCGAAGACGCCCTTTACATTTCTCAGGACCGCCATCTCGCCAAGGTGGACTGGACCGGAAAACTCCTCAAAAGCCGGGAAGTCCCGAACCATACCGGAGACCTTTGCTGGTACAAGGGAGAGCTTTTTGCTGCCTTGGCGCTTAGTGCGTCTGAGGCGACCACACCCCTGTCTGACCCTTCTGCCGGTGTCGGCAAGATCCAAGTCTTCGACAAGGATCTCAATCTGGTGCGGGAGAAGGAAATCGACCGCCGCACCGATGGAATCACCTGTCTCGACGGCGTTATTTACATCGGCATGGGAGCCAAGGAACAACCGTCCTCAAACCCTCACCGGATCAACATTCTTGGCCGCTTTGATGCCAAAACCTTGAAAGAGATTGCGCCCCGTGCCGAATTCGACTACGGGTATGAAACTCAATACAGTTTCCAGAACATCACCACGGATGGCAAGGAAATATACGGATCCTTCTATTCCGTCTCGGGTGCGCCCCAGATCGTGGTTTTCGACAAGGACCTCAAAGTGATGCGGACCCATTTCCTGAGCGCCAATCAGGGATTCGATGTCATGCCCCCGAAGCTTACCGGCGGGCAGTTGCTCTTTATCAAGGCCAAGAGCCACAAATCCTCCGATCCCAAGGCCGTTTCCTGCTCCTTCGACTACTGGGATCCGGAAGAATAATTGATATTTAAGTATTTAAGAGTTTGCTTGACCTTTTCTTTTAAAAAATACGTGGAAGGCATCAATTCATAATCTAATAATGTTAGTGATGAAACAAGTCAGATTTTTTATGATGCTTACTATCATTTTTATGGTAGGAAGCATTGCCTCCTGGGCAGCGGAAGATCCGGTTTTCGTCAAGGGGCGTGTTACTGACGTTAACGGCGCTCCGCTTGAGGGCGTCACGGTCATGCTCGTCGGTGACAATCTTGTCGGAACCGTTACAGATGCGACAGGAGCGTTTGAGCTGAATGCTCCTTTAGGGGCAGAACTTAGGATTACGTCCATCGGTTTTTCCGATGAGCTCGTAAAAGTCACAGGAGAACCTCTCAACATTGTTTTGAAAGAGGATACGCAGTTCTTGGACGAGGTTGTCGTCGTCGGTTACGGTACCGCCCGGAAGGGCGACCTGACCAGCCAGATTTCCAGCGTTGCAAGCGACAAATTGGTTGAACGGGGATCCGCTCAGGTGTCTACGGCCCTTCAGGGTCAGATTGCCGGTGTGCAAATCACGCGATCGAGCGGCAACAATGCCTCGCAGGCCACAATCCGTATCCACGGTATGACGACCATGTCGGAGAATGATCCGCTTGTCATCATCGACGGCGTCCCGGGCGAACTTGCCTATATCGATGCCGAGGATATAGAGACCCTTTCCGTTCTCAAAGACGCGTCTGCGGCGGCTATTTACGGAGCTCGAGCCGCGGCCGGCGTCATCCTCATCACCACCAAGCGTGCGAAGACGGACCAGTTTATTCTGGACTATAAGTATGAGTATTCCTTCGACAGGCCGACGGCCCGCCCGGAAAAGGCAAGCGTCGTGGATTTTCTCAATGTCTTCAATGAGGTTCGCGAAAATGACGGCTCCGGGCCGAACTCGGTCTATTCCAAAGAGTTCATCGAGAATTACATGGCCAACAATGCCAAGGATCCCATCCACTATCCGAATACGGACTGGGTCGGCATGATGATTAAAAACAGCACGGCCCATCAGAAGCATGCCCTCAGCATCGCCGGCGGATCCGAACGGATCAAGACTAAGGCGACTTTCAACTATTTCACCGGCGACGGCTATTATGACGGGAATACGTTCAATAAGTATTCCGGCCGTGTGAATACGGATATGCAGATCAACTCCTGGATGAAGGCTTCCTTCGATCTTCAGTACCATTACAATATCCTGGATGACATTCCGGCTGGCAATGAGCCCGGCAACGGCATTATCGACAAAGCCTATGGCCTTCCCCAGATTTACACGGCGAAGTGGGGTGACGGTACATATTCCGATGTCAAGGATGGCAATAACATCCTTCCCCTTCTGGAAGCCGGCGGTTTTGTCCAGAACAAACACTACGGTCTTCAAGGCAAAGCACAGTTGGATATCACCCCGTTTAAAGGGATGACCCTTACCGGTATCTTCTCGCCGAATTACAACTTCTCCAGGAATAAAACCTTCAAGAAACGGCTTATCCTAAATTATGAAGACGGAAAGGCCTGTAACTCTTTGGAGCAGAATGCTACGAGCCTTGCTGAAACCCGTGGTTACAGCGAGTCTTATACCTATCAGGCGCTGGCCAATTACCAGAACCGTTTCGGCGAACATGCCTTGAACGGAATGCTCGGTTATGAGGGCTTCACCTATTATCATGAGGCTGTCGATGCCAGCCGGCTCAATTACACGTTGACGAACTTCCCGTACCTCGACCTCGGCCCCGAGGACTTCGAGTACAACTCCGGGAGTGCGAGCCACAACGCCTATCAATCCGCGTTCGGCCGACTGATTTATTCATTCAAGAACCGTTATCTGCTTCAGGCCAGTATCCGTGTTGACGGTTCATCCCGTTTCGCCTCCCAATACCGCTGGGGTGTTTTCCCGTCCTTCTCCCTTGGATGGGTCGTTTCCGATGAACCCTGGTTCAACGACAAGGGCCTGACCAATTATCTCAAACTCCGAGCCTCCATGGGTAAGCTTGGAAACGAGCGCCTTGGCTCCGACTTCCCGTATCAGGCTGCGATGGAATTCGGTACCGTCTATCTCCGCAACAACAGTTCCAAGCAAGTTGAGGCCGTCCAGTCTGCCCGTCAGACCCATTATGCATATGAAGACCTGACCTGGGAGACCACGACGACCTATGGTGCTGGTATTGACGCCGCTTTCTTCGACAGCCGGCTCACGGCGACCGTCGACGCCTACTACAAGAAGACTGAAAACATGCTTCTGACCGTCGGCTTCCCGTCCTATTACGGCTATAGCTCCCCTGAAGCCAATGCCGGAGACATGCACACCTATGGCTATGACATCGAACTCGGCTGGAAAGACCGCGTCGGCGACTTCTGGTACAGCCTGTCCGCCAACCTCTCCGACTATCGTTCGATCATGGGCTACCTCGGCGACAAGAAGACCCTCAGCGGCAACTACCTTTATGAGAAGGGTTCCTATTTCCAGGAGTGGTATATGTACAAGACCGATGGTCTCGTGCAGACCGCAGAGGATGCCAAGCTCCCAAGCCTGACGGCCGTGAATATGCCCGGTTTCATCAAGTATGTCGATGTCAATGAAGATGGAAAGGTCAACGCGGATGACAAGGTCCGTCTTGGCAATTCCCGCCCGGAGTACCTCTATGGCGGAAACATCT
Source organism: uncultured Bacteroidia bacterium (assembly GCA_902789395.1). Lineage (GTDB taxonomy): Bacteria > Bacteroidota > Bacteroidia > Bacteroidales > UBA932 > Cryptobacteroides. Next base: position 146,806 of record CADANY010000002.1, read on the forward strand.
CCATGGGCTACAAGAATTTCGATTTCAGTCTCCAGTTCCAGGGTATCGGTCATCAGCAAGTCCTGTTCAATACCACTTGGATCCAGCCGATCCGGGACCAGTACAAGAGTGTACCCCAGAACCTGATGGGCAATTACTGGAGCAAGTACAATACGGAAGAGCAGAATCTCAAGGCAAAGTATCCGCTCGTGACCTTCACGTACCGGACCAATACGACTTCCGGCTCTGACTACTGGCTGTTCAACGGCGGTTACTTCCGCGTCAAGAACATCGTTCTTGGCTATACTTTCCCGAAACGGATCACGGATTCCCTCAATATGAAAGGACTCCGCGTCTATGCCAACATCACCGACCTCCCTGCAATCAGCAACTACCCGAAGGGAATCGATCCGGAATGGAGTTGGGGCGGCGTGTACATTTCCACGACGGCTACGCTCGGTGTCAATGTTAAATTCTAAATCGCATCAATCATGAAAAAGATATCTATTTTTATCGCTATTCTGTCTGCGGCATTGATGCTTCCCGCCTGCGTGGATCTTGACCTGAACCCGCTTTCCGAAGGCTCCAGCAGCAACTGGTTCGCTTCTCCTGAAGAGTTTGAGATGGCCACGGCAGACATGTACCGAACGGATTTTTATCCGTTGATGACCTCTCACTGGGGGGATGACCTCGCCAACCGCGTCAATGTCCCGGTCCTGTTCAACGGTACCCTGACGGCCGAGAACAGCACCATCGGCACTTGGTGGACCAACCTTTACAAGGGTATCACCCGTTCCCAGCGCGTCCTCGCCAATCTGGAAAAGGGAAAGAGCATGGGCATTGCCCAGGCAAAACTCGACCAGTATGAGGGAGAAGCCTATTTCTACATCGGTTTCGCCTACGGTTACCTCGCCTTCCACTGGGGCGATGTCATCCTGTACAAGGAGCAGGTAAGCCTGGAGGACTCTTACACACTACCGCGTAGTCCGAAGTCTGAAGTTCTCGCTTATGCTTATGAATGCCTCGACAAGGCTGGTGAAAAACTTCCGGTCTCCTATGCCGGTTCCCAGCGTTCCACGAAAGGGGCGGCTTATGCGATGAAAGCCCGTATCGCTCTTTACAATGGGGATTATGCCCTCGCGGCGGAAGCGGCCAAGAAGTGTATGGACCTGGGCGAATACGAGCTTGAAAAGGAGTATGAAGACATCTTTACGACGGACTTCTCCAAGGAATGGATCTTCTACTTCCCGGCTTCAGTTGCTCTGAAGAACTACTACTTCTACTATGACAACGTCAAAAAAGGAGTTACCCGAACGGCCGGCGGCCTCGGCCAGATGGGCATCACCTATGAGCTCTACTGCGCCTACCGCTGCACGGACGGTCTTCGGATTGACAAATCTCCGTTGTATAATCCGAAAGATCCGTTCGAGAACCGCGATCCGCGTCTCGGCAAGACCATCGTTCCCTTCGCGACCGCCTATAGAAAGGCCGCTCTCGGTGATAATTACAAACCGGAAGACTACGCCTGGCTCGGGTACGAGTATTCCCCGAGCCCCTGGGCCTACACGGTCAAACGGATGTCCGACGGTAAGCAGGTTACGAACAACGACTCCAAGGGCCGTGCCGAGCACGCGAACTACAATGGTTTACAGGTGAAGAAGTTTGTTGACGAGAGCTGGTTGGAGAACGGTCTCGCGGGTACCAACACGCCCCAAGTCTACATCCGTTACGGAGATGTGCTGCTGATGTACGCCGAGGCGATGATCGAGCAGAACAAGTGCACCCAGGAAGTGCTGGATCAGACGATCAACAAGCTTCGTGAACGTGCCTATGCCGGAAGCAAGATCCAGTATCCCCGCCTGATGCTCGGATCCCAGGCTGAGATGAGGGCCGAACTCCGCAACGAGCGGTTCGTAGAGATGGCTCTTGAGAAACTTCGCGTGGAGGACCTTTACCGCTGGAAACTCTGCCACGTCATCTTCAACCGCCCGCTTTACTACCTGCCGCGCGTCTGGTCTGGAAAGACCAATTGGGCTGGTGATACTTCGCAGGTCTCCGAGGCGTTCAAGAAGATTCTTAAGCAGTGGGACGACGGCAACTTCCCGATCGGCGGTGTGCCGAAGTTTGACGAGTATGGCTATGCGGATCTTACCGACCAGCTTGAAGCCGGTTACATCGCGGTTGCCGCCCAGCGGACGTTCGACAAGGACCGCGACTATCTCTGGCCGATCCCGGCCGCAGACCGTCTCGTCAATCCGAACCTGACCCAGAACCCCGGATGGTAGTCGGTTGAGGCTAACCACCTGGCTTACTTTACGTTATTGTGTTTGAGGCTGGCCGAAGAATCTCTTTGACCAGCCTCTTTTATTGGGATTATGCAATCCTGTCGAGCGCCTGGGCGAGGTCGGCGATCAGGTCGTCGATATGCTCGGTGCCGATGGATAGGCGGATTGTGCTCGGATAGATGCCCTGGTCCGTGAGTTCGGCTTCGGTGAGCTGGGAATGTGTGGTCGTGGCAGGGTGGATGACCAGTGACTTGACGTCGGCCACGTTGGCGAGGAGGGAGAAGATCTCCAGAGAATCGATGAACCGGAACGCCTCATCCTTTCCGCCCTTGATTTCGAAGGTAAAGATGGACCCGCCTCCGCAGGGGAAGTATTTCCGGTAGGTTTCGTGGTCCGGATGGTCCGGCAGGGAGGGGTGGTTGACCTTGGCCACCTTGGGGTGACGGGACAGGAAGTCCACGATTTTCAAGGCGTTGGCGACATGTCTCTCGACCCGGAGCGAGAGGGTCTCCAGACCCTGGAGGAAGATGAAGCAGCTTACCGGAGAGAGTGTCGCGCCCGTGTCCCGGAGCAGGATGGCGCGGGCCCGGGTAATGTAGGCGGCGGGGCCGACGGCGTCGGCGAAGACGATTCCATGATAGCTGTTCTCCGGCTCCGTGAACTGCGGGAACTTGCCGGAGGCTTTCCAGTCGAACTTCCCCGAGTCCACAATGACGCCGCCGATGGTGGTGCCGTGCCCGCCGATGAACTTGGTGGCGGAATGGACCACGATATCCGCGCCGAGTTCGATCGGCCGGAGGAGGAAGGGCGTTGCGAAGGTGTTGTCAACGACGAGGGGGATCCGGTGCCGGTGGGCGATTTCCGCGACCTTTTCGATGTCGATGACATTGCCGTTGGGGTTGCCGAAGGTCTCGATGAACAGGAGCTTCGTTTCCGGACGGATGGCTTTTTCGAAGTTCCCGATGTCCGCAGGGTCGACGAAGGTGGTCGAGATTCCGTAGGGGACAAGGGTATGCTGCAGGAGGTCGTAGGTGCCGCCGTATATGGTCTTTGCCGCGACGATATGGTCGCCGGCGCGGGTGATATTCAGAATAGAATAGGTGATGGCGGCGGCTCCGGAAGCCACGGCAAGCGCTCCCACCCCTCCTTCCAGCGCAGCGATGCGCTGCTCCAGGATGTCTTGGGTCGTGTTGGTCAGGCGGCTGTAGATATTGCCGGGATCCGCCAGGCCGAAGCGGGCGGCGGCGTGGGCGCTGTTATGGAAGACATAGGAGGATGTCTGGTAGATGGGGACCGCGCGGGCGTCGGTTGCGGGGTCGGCGTGCTCCTGTCCTACATGGAGCTGAAGGGTCTCGAAGTGAAGTTTACTTGTAGCCATAATCGTTGTGTTTTTCTGCTTGCAAAGTTATGGCGCGTGGAGATATCAAACAAGAAACTTTGAAAATTTGGCGGATTCCTCTAAATTTGCCGATAATCGCGGGGGATATGATCTGAATGGATATGGCAAGGCCCCCGCCGACAGAAGAATCCACTATGACCGAAACGCTCGACAAAACCGACATCCAGATGCTGCGCGTCCTCCAGGAGAACGCCCGTATCACCGTCAAGGACCTGGCCCTGAAGGTCCATCTCTCCCCGACCCCCGTTTTCGAACGCCTGCGCCGGCTGGAGAAAGAGGGTTTTATCCGCCGCTATACGGCCGTGCTGGACGCCGCCAAACTGGGGCGCGGCTTCCTGGTATTCTGCAGCGTACGCCTTCGCCGGATGGGGAAGGAGATCGCCAATGATTTCGTGAACCGGGTGAAAGACATCCCGGAAGTGGCAGAATGCTACAATATTTCGGGCGATTTCGATTACCTGCTCAAGATTTACGCCCCGGATATGCAGTACTACAACGACTTCCTGATCAACACCCTGGGAACCATCGACAGTTTGGGCTCTGTCCAGAGTTCCTTCGTGATGAACGAGATCAAGAATATCTGCGGCCTGCCGCTGTAGGGGACGCTATTTCGGCGGATAGCAGCCGTGGATGCAGAAGGTCTGGTCGTTGGGGAGGCCTTTCTGGCCGACTCCCTCTTTCATAAGGGCCTGGAGCTCTGTCAGATAGTCCGTATAGACGCTACGGGGCAGGGACTCGTGGGCCTTGCAGACCGAAGCGGCCATGCCGACTACTTCGCCCATCATGCCGCAGGTGCGGATGACCCGGGTCGATCCGAGAGCGACGTGGGTCGCGCTGATATCCCGTCCGGCCATGAAGAGATTGTCAATATTCCGGCTGTACAGGCAGCGGTAGGGAATCGGATAGGGCTCGAAATACTTGTGCTCGGCTGTCGTCATAAACTCCATTCCGGGGAAGTCCCGGCTGTTCTCCGGCTTCCGGTAGTGGAGGTCGATCGACCAGGAGGTCGAGCAGGTCCCGTCCGGGTAGGGAATGACGTCCACGATGTCATTTTCTGTGAGGACATGGTCCCCGAGGAGACGCCGTGATTCGCGCTTGCCGGTAATATAGGCGACCCAGTCGAGGGCGCGGTTCGCGAAATCTTCCGCACCGGAAGCGTGGTTCTTGAGGTAGGACCAGTTGGAATAGACCGCGAGGAGGCCGAAGTCCCGGATCTTCTCAACGTCCTTGATCATGTCATCGCTCAGGCCCGTCTCCCAGTACCATTCGCTCTTTTTCACCCGCTGGACCGTGCTGTCCGAGAAGTGGAGTCCATATTCGAATTCGGGGAAAGCAGAAGGCGCGCCGGTATCCTTTGAGTTCCAAAGGAGCGATGCGCCAAGATGCTCTTTATCAGCCGTTTCCGGAGCCATTGGCTCGTTGTATTCGCTCCGGGCCTCCCGCCCTTCCGTCCAGTCGGCCCCGGCCATGAACCCGAGGTTTCCATCTCCGGTACAGTCGGCAAAAAGCGGGGCGGAGAGACGGATCAATTCCCCGGAATTGATCTCCCGGGCATCGACGGAAGCGATCCGGGAACCGTCTTTGACGACCGAGACGGCATGGTAAGGGGCGAAGATGTCGACCCCGGCGCTCCGGAGGATATCCTCCTTCTTTCCGTCCTCGAATTTTTCCGCCGCGTCGGCGTTCTTGCACGCCTTGTGACCGAATTCCTTAATCAGGTTTCCGAGATTGGGGTAAGGGTCCAGTTCGATGCGGCCCCCGAGATGGACCCGGATTTCGGCGCTGTTGTTTCCGCCGAGGACCGGCCGGTCGTTGAGGATGGCGACATGCATGCCGAGACGGGCCGCGGCGACGGCGGCGCAGATCCCGGAGATCCCGCCTCCTACGACAACAAAGTCATATTCAGTCGTTTCTGCCGGGGTTTCATAGTCCGGATCGAAAGCGAGACGAAGGGCGTGCATCTGATCGGGCGTTTTGGGAAGGGCGGCCCGGCGTCCTTTTGTAAAGGCGATCGCATCACACCGGCCGTCAAAGCCCGTCAGGTCATGAAGCCCGAGGGAAATCTCCTTTCCGGAGGCCTTGAAACTCCCGGCATACTGCCATTCCCAGGCGGAACCCTTCGATCCACACGTCTTTCCGAGTGTCTTCCCGTCAATCGTCACTTCAAACGCTCCGGGTCCTTCCTTCTCCGACCAGGGCGAGGTCCAGTTATAGGTCCGGACCCAGACATGCCAGCGGCCCGTTTCCGGAAGCGTCACGGCTCCGGAAGCGTCTTCGACAGGGACGCCGGCCCCATGGGCTAGAAGATACGGGGATCCCAGCACGTCCATCGCCTGCTGGTCTGTGACCCAGCCGCCGGGATTATCGAGCGCCTCCGCATCGACGAAGGCTGCGGGCGCGGTCGAGCAACCTGAGATCAGGATAGCGGCCAATCCGCTGAGTATAAGAGTCTTTTTCATAACAGATACAAAGATACTGCTTTAAAAAACAAGAAAAAAGACCCTTGTCCTGTCAAGGACGGGGAGAAATTGGAACAATCGATAAAAAGAGTTATTTTTACAACATGAGTAGAGTTATCCTTTTTCTTTTAGCCTGCATGGCGTTCCTGCCGGCGGGCGCGCAGCAGGTGCAGACCACTTTCGAGATGCGGTATTTTACGAAAGATCCGAAAGCGGACGGGAGTACCGATTTCCACGGGGAAACGGAATGGCTGGATACGGAGCAGCGGATCGACCTGCTGAACAAATATGCCGCCTATGCCTCCCGTTTCTGGGGTGACCCCGGTTTGGATAAACCCTTGTTCCCGGAATCGGAAGTGCAGGAACGTCTCGCCAGGGTCAAGCCGCAGCCTTTGACCTCGGTCCGGAGGACGGTTCCGCTGGAAACCTGGCGAGCTTATGGTTATAAAAAAGGAAAAGAGGAGCAGAAAGAGCTTGAAAGGATGGAATGGACAAAGGACGGGGCCCGGATCGAGAATGGGTGTCTCGTCCTGGACGGAGTCATGGCTTCTCCGGGAATGGACCCCGCCGACTGGCGTTTCCGGATCAAGGCGTCCCTCAGCGACGTCCCTTCCGGATTGCTGGTCCGCCTCTCCCTGGACGGAGAGGCTCCCCTCGAGATCGCCGTCGGCGCCCTGACAACCTTTGAAATCTACGGGGACCTTGAGAATGGGTTGATATTCCTCTCTTCGGAGGGGAGGACAGTCCGGGAGATTCCCTGGAAGGGAGGCCCCGCTACCGCCTTTTCCATCGGCGCTCCGTCCGGGAAGGCTTCCGTCGAGGCGCTATCCTTCTACCGTTTCGTGCGCCAGGAGGAGAATCTCCGCACACCGTACCGGACGGAACTCGTCTGGGACGAGGATTTCGAGCCGGTTCCGTCCATGGGCGGGTGGCAGACTTCCGGCTATGACGATTCGGCCTGGGAAGAGGTCCTGTTGCCGTCTTCGCACGGAGGCCTGAAGGATGCCGGAGAGAGTTATTACCTCCGGACGCGTGTCCAGGTCGATTCCTTCAGCCACGCCCTCCTCCGGATGGAAACGCTCGATCCTGCGGGGGAGGTTTGGGTCAATGGCGAAGTGGCGGCGGTCCTGAACGGCCGGATTCCCCGGGAAATCGAAATCGGGCCGTATCTGATCCCCGGGCGGGAGAATACCATCGCCGTGCGGGTAAAGCCTTATCAGCCGCAGCAGCACATGCTCCATGCGCCTTCCGATCCCTATATCGGCTGGTTCCTCGGTCGGACGGAACTGGTCCTGACGGATACGCCGGACCGCATTGCGGAGGCCCTGGTCCATACCGCCACCCTGGAGGGATCGAAAGCCGTCCAGCACCATCGGATCATCCTCCGGAACGATACCGGCCTGCCCGGTACCGGACTTGTGCAGGTCAATTATTATCCCTGGTTTCCGGAAGAGGGGCCCTGCGTGGCGTCCCTCGAACGGAAGGTCTCGCTCCGGCCCCGGGTCGACAATTCCGTGGAGATGGACCTGACCCTCGACGATCCGGCTCTCTGGAGTCCCGACAAGCCCCGGCTGTACCGGGTCGAAGTAATCCTGAAAGATGAAAACGGAAAGCCGGTGGACGATTACGTCACGACGACCGGAATCCGCGTTATCGAGCAGCGGGAAGGGGTCCTCTATATCAACCACCGCCCGGAGATGCTGAACGGGGCCCAGATCATGGGCTTCCGCCTTCCGGTGGAGACGATGGCCAGGACGATCCGCTGCGCCTCCGACGGGATGATCATGCGCGAGCTGCTGATGACCAAAGCGCTAGGAAACCTGCTGCGGATCCACATCCATGCCCAGCTCAACACCCCGGATGGGATCAACGATCCCCGGTTCGCCGAATATGCCGACCAGCTGGGGCTCTTCCTGATCTGGCAGACGGCGGGATGGATCCGTGAAGGAGAGGCCTGGAACGTCGATTTCGCGAATTACGCCACCTATATGCGGCAGGTTTACAACCACCCTTCGATCGTCATGTGGGAGGCGAGCAACCACCCGAACCGGTTCAAGCGTCACGATTTCAACGATTCGGAAGACTATATCAATCAGATTGTTCCGATTATAACGGCGACGGACAGCAGCCGGCTGGTCTCCCCGACCTCCTTCTGGCAGCACATGCACTATGCGAACTATGACGGGACCCTCGATTACAAAGGCGGGAAGCACGCCCCGAACCCGAATTTGATGCACCGCATGATGACCCGCGGGAGCCAGGATTCCTATACGGGCTACGAGAAGGACTGGAGCGTCCTGCGGAAGGCCCCGTCACCCTGGGCTAAATCCTGCCTGGAGGCCAGGGACCTCTGCTATTTCAATTTCGAGCACGAGGAATCGATCGCCCAGCCGAACTGGGCGCTTGCCCGGAAGGAACCCTGGTACGGCCTCTCTTCTTACGAGAAGAATTATGAGAAAGGAACCATCGGCCGGCTTCTCGGGAATAACGAGTGGCGTGCGAGCCAGGGCTGGCAGGCCTTTTCTGCCTGGGAGTCCATGAAAAAGCAGACCCTGATGGGGGTAAGCGGGTTTTCGTGGTGCACCCTGGAGTCCGGTCCCAATATGTTTACCTACCAAAAACCGCTGGTCGATCCCTTCCTCGTCCCGAAACTGGCTTTCTATGCCAACAGGATGGCCTTTTCAAGGACCTGGGCGGGCAGTGACGACGTGGATGTGGTTTACGGGCCCGGTGACCCGGTCCGCCCCGTGATCTTCAATCTCGGCGAGGCCTGTACGGCAACCCTGACGGTCGAGCTGCAGAACGAAAGGGGCCGGGTGCTGGAGCGCAAGGTTTTCAAGGATGTTTCCGTTCCGGAAGGTCGCAGCGTAACACGACTGAAACCATTCCGTTTCCGGAACAGTTCGGAAGGGTGCCGCTTCATCGTTTACCGGCTGGAGTGCAGGTAGGGAGCATTCAATCCGTCACGACGACGGCAAGGCCGGGGCCGATGGCCCGCTCTGAGCCGTCGGAGGGCTTGTTCCGGATCAGGAAACGCCCGGCGTCCGTGAAAGGAGCACCGTCTTTCCGGACGATGAAAGTTGAGGAGCCGCCCCCGTCGATATTGATCGCCCAGTGGCAGCCGATAGCGTTCATAAAGGCCTGCATGTCTGGATAATTGACCCCGACAGACCAGGCGCTCTGACGTCCGTCGAAAACGACCAGGACAATCTTTCTGTCATCGGAGGTGTAGCCGAACAGTGTTCTCGGGTGGGTTCCATAGACGGAGTCTTCCGAGAACGCGGTGATTTTTCCATTCTCGAGGAGGATCTGTCCGCCGCTGAACAATTCCTTGATCTTTCCGGTCGCCTTGGCGGCCGGGTAGTCGGAGGAATGGCCCATATGGATGTGTTCATCTTCTCCCCACCAGACGAAACAGCGGGGACGGTTCGTCTCCGAAGCGAAGACGTCCCGGTAGCAGACTCCATTATGCCAGAATGCACTCGAGGGCCTGCCGGCATAGGTTCCCGTCGTCGTGAAAAAGTCTGTATTGACCCCTCCGATGACCCGGTTCCCGGCTTTGTCGATGAGTTTAAACTGCTCGGAGAGTCTCTGTCTTTGCACATTCCCGACCTGGAAATCCGTATCTCCGGGAGTTGTGTTGGTAATGGAGACCCGGGGATCGGCAAGGTTGACCTGCATGACGAAGGCCGCCAGGTTGTTGCCGGCATGGTCGACATAACTCACTTCCGTAACGGTTACATTTTCATGTGGCCGGTAGGAAGAACTGTCCCTGAGGGTCTTGATCAGGGAAGAGTTTTGCTGGAGGGCTTTGACGACGTTGACGGGGAAGGCGTCAATCCCGGGGGTCTCCTTGGCAAAGACGGCGACAAGGCATTCGGCTTTCTTGCTTCCGGCAGCTGCCGTAATGGTCGCCCGGCCTGCCTTGACGGCGGAGACAAGTCCGCTCGAATTGACCGTCGCAACCTCCGGAGAGGAACTGGTCCATGTTATGTTTTTGTCCGTTGCGTGATAAGGGGAGACGGTTGCGGTCAGATATTGGGATTCTCCTTCCGAGAGGTCCATCCGGGTTTTGTCTAAGGTAACGGCTTCGACAGATACGGTCTCATCCGGTTTTTCTATTTTGTTGCAGGAAAAAAAGCCGGCCGGAATCAGTACCGTTGTCGCCAGAATAAAAATGAAACGTTTCATAAAGCAGGTTATTTGCCGCAAAGATAGCAAAAAAGACAGAAGGTAGGGAAACAACTTTTCACTATCTTTGCACACGAAGGATGAGCCGTTATGAAGATGACCGATGAACAGTTGATGGAGGGTCTCCGCAGCGGGAATATGATGGCCTTCGGGGAATTGTACCGGAGCCATCGTGACCCGCTTGTGCACTTTGCCCGCCTGCAAGTCGGCGAAGGGCCCGCGGAAGATATTGTCCAGGAGGTCTTTATGAATTTATGGACCCAGCGGGATCATCTTCAAACCCTCGAATCGCCCCGGTCGTATCTGCTCCGGGCGGTCCATAACCGGGCGCTCAATTACCTGCGTGACGAGTCCCACCGCTCCGATTTCCGGAACCAGTACCAGCGGAACATTGAGATTCTGGCGGCGTCCCGTTCCAATCCGGACCGGAACGAAGTTATCCGTTCCCTGTATGCGAAAGAGACCTTGTCTTCCATCGAAGAGGCGCTGGAACTGCTGCCCGGGCGCTGCCGGGAAATCTTTCGGATGAGTTATATCGAAGGTTATTCCCATAAAGAAATTGCAGAGAAACTGTCTCTTTCTTTGTCAACGGTTGACAATCAGGTATATAAAGCTCTTAAGATCCTTCGGAAGCATCTTTCAGAAGAGATGATCGCTATTCTTTTGCTGTTTTTCTTGTAAAATAAGTAGGTAGTTTTTCCCCGCCGGGTGTCTTTTTATCAGATCACATAATCGACACCCATGGAACAAGAGAAGATCGATGCCTTGATCTTGGCATATCTCAAAGGAGAGACGACCCCGGAGCAGGACCGTGCGCTGGCGGAGTACCTCGAAGAAAGTACGGACCATCAGGACTATTTTGCAGACCTGCGGGCTGTTGCCCGGTATCTGGAGGCTTCCCGTACCGGGGAAAAGCCGCAGGTGAAAGCGTCCCCCGTCCGCAAACGTCCCCGCTGGATCATTCCGGCAGCGGCGGCAGCCCTTTTCCTGATGTTTGGGCTGGGCGCTTCGCAGGTATGGACCCGGACGGGAAAGGTCGTACATGATAATCCTGGGACAAAAACCATCCAGGTCCAGCTGCCGGACCACAGCCGAGTCTGGCTGGCCGACGGCTCGACTCTTTCTTACAACCGCCGCACCTTTGACCGGAAAAGGGATGTCCTGCTGGTCGGCCAGGCCGATTTCGACGTAACCAAGAACGGAAAAAGCCCCTTCAGGGTAGAGACTTCTTCGATTGAGGTAACGGTCCATGGAACCATCTTCCAAGTCCGGGATTTCCCTTCGGAAGATTATGCGGAAGCGACCCTCGCGGAGGGAGCCGTTTCCCTTCGTCCCCTTTCCGGAGAAGACCGATTCAATATCTCCGTCGGTCAACGGGCGGTCTATAAGGAAAAGACCCGCGAGATGACGATCGAGGAAGTCCCTGTCGACCAGATCCTCCTCCGCCGGACCGGTATCATCTCGATCGAGAATGCGACGATCCATCAGATTGTCGAGCGGATCCAGACCGATTTCGGCGTCCGCCTGTCCGCCGTTTCGGTCGGCGGATCCAGCGATGGAACCTTTACTTTCAGCTATCCTGAGAAAGCGCCGCTCGGGGACGTCCTCGGCATGCTCGAGGTGCTGACCGGCTATCGTTTTGAAGCAGAACCAACCTCAAACATAATTAATAAATGAAAGGAATCAATCGATTGATCAGCAAGGCTGCAGGGGTTATGCTGCTCCTGCTCGTCCTTCCCGCCGCCGCGGCCATGGCTGCCGCAGAACGGCCGTTTTTACTCGACCAGTCCTACTCCGTGACCTTGTCCGCCGACCGCATTTCGGTCGACAATGCCATGAAAAGGATCTCCACCCAAACCGGTATCGCCTTCTCATACAGTGCGAAGACGGGCGGTATCATACTCAACGACGTAGACGTCCGGCTTAAGAACGCCGAGGTCGAAACCATCCTTTCCTCCGTCCTGAAAGATACGGATATCGACTGGATTGTCCGGGATAACATGATCGGGCTCTACTCGACCCGGTCTGAAGCGTCTTCGGACATCCCGTTTGCATCCGCCGGCCGTCAGGGCGAAGATCTTGTCCCCGTTTCCGGACGGATTCTTGACCAGGCGGGCAAACCGGTCCCGGCGGCTGCCGTCTATTCTCCGAAGAATACGGCGTGGTCCGCACTTTCCGACGATAACGGCCGTTTCTCCCTGCGGGTCCCGAGGGGAGAGCGTCTGGTCGTTTCCCTTCTGGGCTACCAGGAGCAGGAACTTCTCGTCCGCGGTCCGATGACCGGACTGACGATAACGCTCGAAGAGTCTGTCAATGAGCTCGATGAGCTGGTCTTCGTCGGTTACGGCACGATGCGCCGCTCCCTCGTTACCAATGCCGTCAGCAAGATGACGATGGACGATAGCAAGCAGCGTCCGGTTACGTCTCCGACCGACCTCCTGAACGGCCGGGTCGCCGGCGTTACGTCCTTCGCTTCTTCCGGTGCGCTCGGTGCCGGCGAGAAAGTCAGTATCCGAGGCGCCTCTTCTATCCAGGCCGGCAATGATCCGCTCTATGTCGTCGACGGTGTCATCCTTGATGCGACCAACGCCAATGCCTACAATTTCGGTGAGGCGATGAGCCCGCTGGCCGTTCTCAATACGAACGATATCGAGTCTATCGAAATCCTCAAGGATGCCGCTTCCGCCGCGATCTACGGATCCCGTGCATCAAACGGTGTCGTTGTCATTACGACAAAATCCGGTCGGGAAGGAAAGGGCAACGTCCGTCTCAACCTGACGACGGGTATCAATCAGTTCCCGAATATCGGCAGGGTCCGGATGTCGACGGTAGAAGAATACTTGAAAGCCTACAACCAGGGTGTTGATAACTATAATGCGCAGACCGGGAAAAACCAGGCGAAGCTCTCTCCGGACGGGCTGACCGATACGGACTGGCTTTCCTATGGTGTCCAGTTGGGTAATTTCACCAACGCAGACATCTCCCTCAGCGGCGGCAACAAGGCGACCAAGTATTATATCGGAGCCGCGGCCAACCATAATAAGGGTATCATCCAGACGAACTCCCTGGACAAGGTCAATTTCAACTCCAAGATCAGCCACCAGTTCAATTCCTGGATTGAAGCCGGAGCCAATACGACCGCCAATTACATGAAAAACCACCAGGTCCCGGGCGTAAGCATGGGGTCCATGATCCTCGGCCGCTGTATGCTCCAGCGTCCGTTCGACAAGGCTTACCACGATGACGGTACCTATACGGTCGGCGGCACGAGCGAACTGACCTATCACAACCCGGCTTCGATCCTCAACGAAGCGAATGCCTATCTGGAGTCTTACCGTTTCCTCGGCAGCTACTATGTCACGCTCAAGTTCTTCCAGGACAAACTGACCTTCAAGAACAACCTGAATATCGACTTCACACAGAATCACGACTATAAGAATTACTCTTCCAAGCATCCTTATGTCAAGAACTTCAATGTTGTAGATTATAACAAGTCGATCCGGAACCTGACCTTCGACAGCATCCTCAATTATAACGACAAGTTCGGTGATCTCGGGCTTAACGCCATGCTTGGACATTCTTTCCAGAGTATCTATGTGACGACATCCAATATGCTTGGGAAGACCGTTCCGTCCGATTCCTTCGATGTCATCTCCGCAACGGCATCTCTTGGGGACTATTCCGGAGACATTACGGAATATGCGATGGAGTCCTATTTCTCCCGTCTGAGCCTGAATTATCTCGGCCGGTATATCTTCACGGCGACCCTCCGTGCGGATGGATCTTCCAAGTTCGCACCTGCTTTCGAGAGCCGCTGGGGATGGTTCCCTTCCGTCTCCGTCGGCTGGAATGTTTCCAGGGAGCCGTTCATGGAAAGCACCCGCAACGTCATCAGCGACCTCAAACTCAGGGCCAGCTATGGACAGACCGGTAACCAGGCCGGCATCGGGTATTATGCGTACCAGGCCAAGATGGCGGCCGGGTACAATTACAATGGAGCGAGCGGCGTTGCCGTCAGCGATTTCGGAAATCCGACCTTGAAGTGGGAGAAATCCGGCCAGTGGGATGCCGGCTTTGATATGAGCCTTTTCAAGGACCGGTTTACCGTAATCTTCGATGCGTACTACAAGCGCACCTCCGACCTGCTCTATAACAAGCCGATCCAGACTACGTCCGGCGTCAGCTCAATCCTGAGCAATGTCGGTTCCATGGAAAACAAAGGCGTCGAGCTTACCCTCGGAGGGAACTTCAACCTCGGCCCTGTCCACTGGACGACCAATCTCAACCTGGCACATAACACAAACAGGATCCTCTCCCTCATCGATGACGAGGATATCATCATCGGAAGTAACAACAATACCACCTACGGTACCCGCCGAATCCTCCGGGAAGGCCTTCCGCTTGGAACCTTCTTCCTCTACAAGCACGACGGACTTTATCAATCCGATGCGGAAGTCCCCGAGGCGCTTTACAAGAAAGGCTATCGCGCCGGTGACATCAAGTACCGTGACGTTGACGGAAATGGAAACCTCGATGACAAGGATTGCATGCCGATGGGTCAGGTCACGCCGAAGATCCAGGGCGGATGGAGCAATACCTTCAACTGGGGCAACTGGGACCTGAATCTTTTCTTCACCTTCGCCTATGGCAACCAGGTCTATGCCGGCCAGGCGTTCAACTATTCAAGGATCAGCTACAAGGCCAACTCCATGGCCAAGTATTCGACCCACTACTGGACGGAAGGCTCTTCTGAGAACTGGTACCCGCGCCCGTACTACAACGGTTCGCTCAACCAGCTCAACTCCGACTTCTTCCTCCACGATGCCTCGTTCCTGCGCCTGCGCAACGTTTCGCTCGCCTACAACCTTCCTTCTTCGGTTGCCAAGCGGATTGCCATGAAAGCCCTTCGGATCTATGCTTCCGTCGACAACGCTTTCCTGCTGACCCCGTATGACGAAGGCTGGGACCCTGAAGTCAACACGAATAACGACGCCCGTTATATTGCGGTCGACAATTTCAACATCCCGCAGCCCCGCGTCTATACGCTCGGATTCAATATCACCTTTTAAGCAGCCTGCGATATGAAAACCAAAACAGCGATTATATTGGGCTTTGCCGCCCTTCTTTCCCTCTCCTGTAACAAAGACCTGGACCTGTATCCGCATTCCTCGGTTTCCCCGGACGGCGTAACGGTCTCTGATCTTCCTTCGATGCGGACAGGCATGTATAACCGGGTCCAGACCGACCCTTCCCTGTATACCTATATCGGCTTCGACTTCCTCGGCGGCGACATGATCTACTCCCAGTCCGCCTCCCCTGCCCAGACAATCCAAACCTATATGACGGCAACCAGCGGTCATATGTCCAATCCCTGGAACGGTATCTATGAGGCGCTCTACCAGGTCAATAATGTCCTGCATGTCTGTGAGCGGTTCCCGGAGGACGCCAACGCAAACCTCTATGCCGGCGAGTGTCATTTCTTCCGGGCCCTCCTCTATACCGACCTTGTCATCCGTTATGGCGATGTTCCTCTCCTGAAGGAGAATACGGTCGAAAAGGTTGCCCGCGCCCCGAAAGCAGAGGTCTGGAGTTTCATTGACGGGGAAATCGCCCTGGCAGAGAAAATGGTGACGACCAAGAAGTCCGACTATATGGTCTCCGCCGACGCCGTCCAGGCCCTCAAGGCCCGCGTCCTTCTCTATGAAGGCAAGAAGGCCGAAGCCGCCAGGGTTGCCGAGGCGCTGATCGCCTCCGGCCGTTATTCCCTGGACGACCCCGACAATATCTGGGGAACGGTTTCCGGACGCCAGGAAGCGTCTGCCAACAAAGAAAACATCTTCTCCTTCGCAAATGTCGCGACGGAAGACGGCTTCTATCTCGGGACCCAACTCTTTACTTACGGCTATGTCAACGGTGGCGGCGGCTGGTACTATCTGACAGATGAATTCTATGCCTCCTTTGAAGAGAACGACATCAGAAAGACGAAATATATCTATGTAGAGTCTACCGATCCGAAGATCCAGTATCACTACTGCCTCAACAAGTATCGCGGCGGGCAGAAATTCACCAGTCCGATTCCGGTTTTCCGTATTTCAGAGATGTATTTCATCGCCGCGGAAGGACAGGGGGTAGCCGGCATGAAGCGCCTGAACGAGTTCCGCGCGACCCGCGGGCTGGGCCCGGTCACGGTTTCTACGGAAGCCGAAGCCCTCGATGCCGTCCTGAAGGAACGTCAGCATGAACTCGTCGGTGAAGGACACCGCTGGTATGACCTGGTCCGTACCGGGAAGTTCGTCAGCACGATCCATTCTCCGGAAGTCCAGGATTTCCATTGCCTGTTTGCCATTCCGCAGACCCAGATTACGATCAATGACCTGCTGACCCAGAATCCGGTGTACTAGTATGGAGTGGAAACGTTTGTTCCTGGTTGCATCGGCGGCATGGCTGCTGATGCAACCGGGTTTATCTGCACAGTCCCGGGCCGACTCGCTCGCATGGAACGGAGCGAAGTGGGAGTGGACCGATCTCGGGAAGGGCGCCCGCGCGGCAACCGTCCAGCTGAATCTTTTTGACAGCGTCCAGTCCATCTCGATCGTCGAGTTTCCCGCCCGTCGGTTCCGTCCGGTCCTGGTCCATGCTCCGGGAGCCGAATGCGCTACGACAGATACCCTTGCCATGCGCAGCAGGGGGCGCTTTGCGATCAACGGCAGCTATTTCAATATGAAACGGCTGGTTCCCCATACCTTCTTCGCCCTGAATCACAAGGTTGTCGGGGAGTCCCCTTCAAAGGAGATGACCCGCTCGAACGGCATCCTGGCCCTGAAGGGACGGAAGATGGAAATCTTTCCGTATGATACCCTCAGGAACGATTATTACCGGCGCCATTACAAGGCGGCTATTGCAACGGGCCCGATCCTGCTGAAGGATGGCGTTCCCGGCTCTTTCCGGGAGGGCTGGTCGTTTGCCGAGATGCGTCATCCCCGTTCCATGGTCGGATGGCGGCCGGACGGAACGGTCTGCCTTGTCGTTATCGACGGCCGTTTCCCGGGGCAGGGAGAAGGGATGACTCTCCCGGAAATGATTGCACTTTGCCGCCTTCTCGGGCTTGAGGACGCCATCAACCTGGACGGCGGCGGCTCTTCGACGCTCTGGACCGACCGGACGGGGATCCTGAATCATCCGTATGACAACCATCATTTTGACCACAAAGGAGCCAGAAGGGTCCCGAACGCTCTTGTGATTCGCTAAAAATCATTATTTTTGCAGCATGAGAATCTGGAAACATTTTATCCTTGCAGCAGCGGCGCTTGCCGGTCTGCTCCCGTCCCTTTTTGCCCAGGAGACGGCCCGTCGGCCGCTCCGGATCCTTTATTGGAACATCCAGAACGGCATGTGGTCCGACCAGGGCAACAATTATGACAACTTCGTTGCCTTTGTCCGTGAACTGGATCCCGATATCTGCATCTGGGCCGAGGCGGAATCCCGGTACAGGACCGATACGGATACCAAGATGGCCGGCTGCGAAGAGGCCTATCTTCCCTATAACTGGGATCTTCTCGCGCAGCGGTACGGACACAGTTACTCCGTCCTTGCGGGCAAGCGGGATACCTTTCCGCAGGTCATTACATCGAAATATCCTGTCCGGACCCTCAAGCGGATCAACGGGAATGGGAAAGATATCATCGTCGTCCATGGGGCCGGCCTTGCGGAAGTCGACGTTGACGGAACCCCGATCCGGTTCGTGACGCTCCACACCTATCCGTTCAAGTACGCCTATCTGGCTGAGGATCGGGCGAAAAGCGAGGCTGAACAGGGGGGAGATGTCTTCCGGGCCCAGGAGATGGAATATATCTGCAGGCAAACCCTTCTCGCCGAAGATCCCGCCGGGGAGGGACTCTGGATGATGGTCGGGGATTTCAACGCTATCTCCCGGGTCGATAATGACCATTATAAGCGCCCGGAGAACGACAAGGCGTTCCTGGTCCATGATTATATCAGGGCTTTCACGCCCTATGTCGATCTTATCAAGGAATGGTATCCGGATTCTTTCGAGCCCACGACCCTTTCCGGACGGCGGATCGATTTCATGTACCTGACGCGTCCCCTGTTCGAGAAAGTCCGGTCAGCAAAAGTCCTTCGGGAGGGCTTTGCCAAGAATTGGCGCGATCCCCGCGATCTCCATGGCTTCTGCCATCCCTCCGACCACTATCCCATCCTTGTTGAGGTGGAATTGTAGGTTATAACCCCAACTCCTCTTTCATGCCCCGCAGAAGGTCGAAGGCCTGAAGCGGGGTCATGTTGTTGATGTCGGCGTCGCGAAGGCGGTCCCGGAGGGATTCGAGAAGCGGGTCGTCCAGCTGGAACATCGAGAGTTGGATCGAGCCGTCCCGTTCGACGTGCCCTTCTTTGGTATTGTGCGGTTTGACGGGCCGCTGGGAAAGCTGCTGGACCTTCTCAAGCTGGGCCGCGTTCTCGAGGGATTTGAGGGTCTGTTCCGCCATTTCGAGGACCTCCTTCGGCATGCCGGCCATCCGGGCTACGTGGATACCGAAACTATGCGCCGTTCCGCCTTCCCGCATCTTGCGGAGGAACACGACCTCCCGCCCGACTTCCTTGACGGCGATATGGAAGTTCTTAACCCGGGGATAGATCTCTTCCAGGTCGTTGAGTTCATGATAGTGGGTGGCGAAAAGGGTCTTCGCCCCCTTCCCGTATTCATGGATGTACTCGACGATGGACCGGGCGATCGACATACCGTCGTAGGTCGAGGTTCCGCGTCCGATTTCGTCCAGCAGGACCAGCGACCGGGCGGACAGGTTGTGCAGAATCATGGACGTCTCCAGCATCTCGACCATGAAGGTTGATTCGCCGCGGGAGATGTTGTCCGTCGCTCCGACTCGGGTGAAGATTTTGTCGAAAACGCCGATCCGGGCGCTTTCCGCCGGGACGAAGGATCCGATCTGAGCGAGGAGGACAATCAGGGCGGTCTGCCGCAGAAGGGCGGACTTACCGGCCATGTTGGGGCCCGTCAGGATGATGATCTGCTGCGTCTTGGAGTCCATGTATACGTCATTCGGGACGTACTCTTCGCCCGGCCCCATGAGGGTCTCGATGACAGCGTGCCGTCCTGCCTTGATATCTATGGAGTCGCTTTTGTCCATGACCGGCCGGCAGTAATTCCGGAGGTTGGCCTGATCCGCGAAAGAGCAGAGCACGTCGAGTTTGGCGACGATACGGCAGTTTTTCTGGATCGCGGCGATCTCCCCTTGGACCTTCTCGATCAAGGCGCCGTAGAGCCGGGTCTCAATTGCATAGATCCGCTCTTCGGCGGTCGTTATTTTCTCTTCGTACTCTTTGAGTTCCTCGGTAATGTACCGTTCTGCATTGACCAGGGTCTGTTTCCGGACCCACTCCGGCGGAACCTTGTCCTTGTGCATGTTCCGGACCTCGATGTAGTAGCCGAAGACATTGTTGAAAGCGATTCTCAGTGAAGGGATTCCGGTCCGTTCCGACTCCCGCTGCTGCATCTGGAGGAGGTAGTCCTTCCCGCCGGTCGAAATTTGCCGGAGTTCGTCCAATTCGGAATCGATCCCCCCGGCGATAACCGGTCCCTTGCCGATCTGGACGGCGGATTCCGGGTCCATCACCCGCTGGATCTCCTTCCGGAGCGCCTCGCAGGATGCCATGCCGCCGAGAAGTTTTTCGAGGGATTCATTGCCCTTGAGATTCTCCCGAAGCGGCTCCATGGACGCAAGTCCCCGGCCGAGCTGGAGCATTTCCCGGGGGTTGACCTTCCCGGTGGCGACCCGTCCGAGGATCCGTTCCAGGTCCCCGATGTTCCCGAGGGTCTCCATCGTTTCTTCGAGGAGTTCGGCGTTGTCTTTCATGAACCCGACGATCTCGTAGCGCCGCTCCAGCTCCTTCAGATCCATGATCGGGAGCGCCAGCCACTGCCGGAGCATCCGGGCACCCATCGGGGTGGAGCACCGGTCGATCGTCTGGATGAGGGAAACGCCCTCCCCGCCGGAGGCGCTGGCGAAAATCTCCAGATTCCGGATCGTAAAGCGGTCCATCCAGACGAACTTCCCTTCGTCGATACGGCCGAGGGAGCAGATGTTTTTCAGCCCGGTATGGCAGGTCTGTTCGAGATAAACTATCAGGGCACCGGCGGAGCAAACCCCGAGCGGATACGGATCGACGGCAAAGCCTTTCAGGGAATCTACGCCGAGCTGACGGCAGAGTTTTTTGACGGCGGCGTCGTAGACAAAAGCCCACTCGTCGATACTGGTCGTATAATAGGCACCGAAGCGGTCTTTGACTCCTTTCTCGTAGCCCCGCTGGACGATCAGTTCCCGCGGGTGGAGAGAACTCAGCAGGGTTGCGATATAATCGAGATTACCCTGGGCGAGCAGGAACTGGCCCGTAGACGCGTCCAGGAATGCCGCTCCGCACTGATCCTTTTCGAAGGTCAGGCCGCAGAGGAAATTGTTTTCTTTCTGTTCAAGGGTGCCGGCATTGAAGGAAATGCCGGGCGTGACGATTTCCGTAACGCCCCGTTTGACCAGTTTCTTGGCGAATTTGGGATCTTCCAGCTGGTCGCAGACGGCGACTTTCATCCCGGCCCGGATGAGTTTCGGGATATAATTGTCGATGGCATGGTGGGGGAAGCCCGCCATTGCAACAGGTCCCTTCTCTCCGTTCGATTTTTTGGTCAGGACCAGTCCGAGGATCTTGGACGCTTTTTCCGCATCGTCGGAATAGAGCTCATAGAAATCCCCGACCCTGTACAGGAGAAGGGCCTCGGGGTATTGGGCTTTCGTCTCGAAATATTGTCGGATAAGCGGAGTATCTTCTGCCGTCTTTGCCATAATTCAAACCTTGGAAAATCATACAAATTTAATACTTTTTCTTATATTTACGGCCGGATAACACTTGATGATGAGACTGATAACCTCCCTTCTCGCTCTCCTGGGCGCCGTTCTGACATCCTGCGTTCCATCCGGTCGTGTCTACGATCCGGCATTGGACGGACTGGACGGCTATCTTTCTGCGCGCCAGCTCTATGAAACCCGGAAGTTGGATAAGATCGAAGCGCTGCGGAAGATCCTCCCGCCCGATGGCGGAGACCCGAGGCAGCGGTTCACGGTCTGCTACAACCTTGCCGAGGAGTTCTTCTCGTATAAATTCGACTCTACGGAAACCTGGCTCGGCCGGAGCATGGCCGCGGCGGAAGAAGCCCAAGATCCGCATCTGATAACGAAGGCGGAGATCCTTCTGGCAGACCTGTATTCGACCGCCGGTCATTTTCTCGACGCAGACCGGCTTTTCGGAGTGATTTCCGCCAGGGTCCTGCCTGAGGAGTTGCAGAAAGAATTCGATTACGCCTACTACCGGTTCGCCCGCAGCCTCCAGGATAATCTCGGGATCATCGAATCCGTTCCAGTCCCCGATCTCTCCGCCTGCGAGGACCGGGTTCTCGGATCTTTTCCCGTCCATTCTGACGTTTGGCGTGAGGTGCGCGTTGCCCGGTTCCTTCGGGAGAACCAGCTCTCCTCCGCGGACAGCCTGAACCGACTGATGGTCAAGGCCCATCACCAGGAAGAGCACCGCTATGCCGTTGTGACATACATCCAGTCCGTGATCGAGAGTGCGAAAGGGGATGAAAAGGCCTGCATGGCCTGGCTGGTTGAATCTGCGGAAAGCGACATCGTCAATTCCGTCAAGGACTATGCCTCGCTGACCGTCATTTCTCAGATTCTGACGGATCGGGATGTCGATCGGGCTTTCCGGTATCTCCGGATTGCCCAGGAAGATGCGATCTTCTATAATGCGCGCCTTCGTCCCTGGCAGATTTCTCAGTTTTTCATGAATATCGAGAACAGCTATATGGACTGGTACCGGGAAATATCTCTGAGGACCCGCACCGTGGCTGTTCTGATGACCGTCATTGCCCTGGCCCTTCTGGCGGCGTTGTATTTCCTGGTCAAGCGTTCCCGGAAACTCTCTAAGACACAGAATGCCCTCATTCTAAGTAACCAGCAACTGGAAACCACAAATGAGCGCCTCCAACTGTTGAATAAGGAAATATCTGAAGCGAATGCGATCAAGGAGGAATATATCGGCCTGTTCCTGAAGATCCTTTCTGAGAATATCGATAAGATGGCAGCCCACGACAATTCGATCCGGAAAAAACTCAAGCAAGGAAAAACGGATGAACTGCTGAAGGAGCTGTCGATCACGACACGTACGGAAGACGAGCTGGAAGCCTTCTATCACACCTTTGATACAACCTTCCTGAGCCTGTATCCGGACTTTGTCGAGGCTTTCAACGGACTCCTTCGGGAGGACGAGCGGATTGTCTTGAAAAAAGGGGAACTCCTGAATACGGAACTAAGGATTTTCGCCCTTGTCAGGCTTGGGATCGAGGACTCTACCCGTATAGCGAACCTGCTCCATTATTCCGTCAGTACGATCTACAATTACAAGGTCAAGATGCGCAACAAGGCAGCTGGCGATCGTGATAAATTTGAAGATAATGTAAAAACTATCGGTCGGAAAATTTAGAATCGACTCTCTCAAGAGCTACTTTTTTGTAGGCCCGATTCTATAATAAACACCTGAAAATCAGGTGCTTGAAATTTTGAAATCACTACTTTTTTCACTATAGACTGCAAAGGGATTGCTTTGTAGACTATTTTTGTGTATGACCTAACCCGCAATCTTACGTGTAACCAATATAAGATTTTATGAAAAAAATAGCTATCCTGATCCTTTCCATGGGATTGAGTCTGGCGGCGTGGGCCCAGAACGTGACCGTGAGCGGTCATGTGCTGGACAATGCTTCCCAGCCTGTCATCGGGGCCTTCGTGGTCGAGAAAGGAACCAGCAACGGCACGATGACCGGAATCGACGGTGAGTTCGTCATCAAGGTTCCAGCTAGCGCGACGCTGGAGGTTTCCTGCATCGGTTACCAGTCCCGCACTGTCACCGTAAGCGGCGAAACGACCGGCCTGACCGTTGTCCTCGAGGACGACAGCCAGATGCTTGAAGAGACAGTCGTTATCGGGTACGGAGTCCAGAAAAAGAGCGTCGTCACCGCCTCTATCGCGAAAGTTTCCGCGGAAGACCTTGGTGCGACCGCTCCGACCCGCGTGGACAACGCTCTCAAAGGCCTTACGGCCGGTGTCAATGTCACTGCGTCCTCCGGACAGCCCGGTGCCTCTTCCCGCATCCGGGTCCGCGGTACCGGTACGATCAACCATTCCGATCCTTTATATATAGTGGACGGAATGCCGATCGAAGGCGGCATCGATTACCTGAATCCGACAGATATTGAGAGCATCGAGGTTCTCAAGGATGCAGCTTCGGGAGCCGTGTACGGAGCCCGGGCTGCCAACGGTGTCATCCTTGTGACGACTAAGAAAGGCGTCAAGGGACAGACCCATGTAACCTATGATTTCTCTTACGGAATTTCCAATCCGTGGCGCATGCGCGAGGTCCTGAATGCCTCCGAGTATGCTCTGATGATCAACGAGGGTATGATCAATGCCGGAATCGCTCCGAAGTACAACGATCCGTTCAGCTACGGCGTCGGAACCGACTGGCAGAAAGAGGTATTCAACCGGAATGCCCCCCAGCAGACCCATGAAATGAGCGTCAGCGGCGCATCGGACAAGGTCAACTACTATCTCTCCCTCGGCTACACCGAGCAGGAAGGTATCGTCGGCGGTAATTTCAACAAGTCCAACTATGACCGTCTGACCCTCCGTTCCAATACCTCATATACTGTATTAGACCGCCGCGAGGAACGAAATTTCCTGAACCAGTTTATTCTGACAAGCAACCTTTCCTATGCGAATATCCACTCGATCGGCGTGACGGAAAACTCCCAGTGGGGCTCTCCGCTCGGTTCCGCCCTGGCGCTTTCCCCGATCCTCGGAGTCCTTGCGACCGAGGACCAGGCAAAGCAGTATGCTTCCCTGTATGCCGGCGAGACCCTGCTCCGCAATGCGGACGGGCAGCTTTTTATGATCCCGGGGATGGACTACAACGAAATGGTCAACCCGATCGCGAGTATGTCCCTGCCGGGGAACAAGGGATGGAGCCACAAGTTCGTCGCCGGTTTCGCCGGTGAACTCCAGATCTGGGACAACCTGAAGTTCCGGTCTTCCTACGGCATCGACCTCAGCTTCTGGGGCAATGAAGGATATACCCCGCTTTTCTATCTGAGCGGCAACAACAAGGCGACCTACAGCAACGCCAACGCTTTCAGCGCCACCTCCTCCGTCTGGCAGATTGAAAACACCCTGACTTATAATAAGGAAATCGGCCGTCACGGCTTCTCCGTCCTCCTGGGCCAGAGTGCCAAGGCTTCCCGAGGCCAGCAGGTCGGCGGATCCCGCTATGACCTTCCGGAAGAATGGTACGACAAGCCCTATATCGACAATGCGACCGGACTCCAGGAAGACGGCCGGATGAGCATCTACGGCGGACCATATATCTCCGCCCGTCTGGCGTCTTATTTCCTCCGTGCCGATTATAACTTCGACGAGCGCTATATGGCCCAGTTCACGATCCGCCGGGACGGTTCCTCCCGCTTCGGCGCCAACAACAAATGGGCGACCTTCCCGTCCTTCTCCCTGGGGTGGAACATCCACAAGGAGAGCTTCTTCCAGGACAACATGCCCGCATGGATCAACAATGCCAAGCTCCGCTTCTCCTGGGGTAAGAACGGTAATGAAGCCATAGGTGATTTCCGCTATACTGTCCTGACTTCTTCGGAGAACAACTACATCCTCGGAGAGGGGGAGACGACCGTCCAGGGTGTCAAGTCCAGCGGTCTTGCCAACCCGAACCTCCGCTGGGAGGAAAGCGTCCAGACCGACCTCGGCCTCGACCTTGGTTTCTTCAATAACAAGCTTACCTTTACCGTCGACTGGTATGATAAGAAGACGGACGGCATGCTGATGGAGATCCCGATCAACAAGTATGTCGGCGAAGCGCGTCCGATCGGCAATGTCGGAATCATGGACAACCGCGGTCTCGAGATGGAGGCTGGGTTCAAGCACTCGGTCGGTGACTGGAATTTCCGACTTGGCGGCAACCTGACCTGGCTGAAGAACAAGCTGATCAACCTCGGCAATGAGAGCGGCATCGCCAATTATGACTCCTTCCAGGGTGCCGGTACGATCACCCGGGCCGAGAACGGAATGCCTTTCCCGTTCTTCTATGGACTCAAGACGGACGGAATCTTCCAGAACCAGGCAGAAATCGACAGCTATGTCAATGCTTCCGGCGCGAAGATCATGCCTGCGGCCCTCCCGGGCGATGTCCGTTTCGTCGACATCAACGGGGACGGTCAGATCTCGAACGATGACCGTACCTGTATCGGTAACGGTACGCCGGACTGGACCTGGGGTATCAATCTCTCCGCCTCCTGGCGCAGCTTCGACTTCTACATGCTCTGGCAGGGAACGGTCGGTAACGATATCTTCGACGCGACACGCCGTACGGATATCTCCGAGACCAACATGCCGGCCTACATGCTGAACCGCTGGACCGGCGAGGGAACCTCGAACAAGTATCCTCGCTTTGTCCGCGGAGACTCCGTCAACTGGCAGTCTTCTGACCTCTACATCCAGGATGGCACCTATGCCCGCCTGAAGAACATCCAGTTGGGCTATACGCTTCCCGAACGGCTGACCAAGACCGTTTTCGTATCTTCTCTCCGTCTTTATGTCGCGGCTGAGAACCTGCTGACCATGACCGGCTACCGGGGATACGATCCGGAAATCTCTTCTGGAGGAACCTCCCTCGGTGTCGACTACGGTATCTATCCACAGGCCCGGACCTTCCTTTTCGGTATCAATCTTAAATTCTAAACAGGCATGATCATGAAAACGTATAAGCTTATTCTCGCGGCCGCAATGACCGCAATGGCTGTTGCCTGCACGGACAAGTTCCTGACGGTTGAGCATCCTACCGCGATGCCGATCGAAGACTATTTCACGACGGAGCCTCACCTTGCCGAGGCCCTCGTCGCTGCATACGATCCGCTCCAGTGGCCGGACTGGTGCGAAGGTCAGTACAATCCGGTATGTATCATGAGTGACATCATGGCCGATCAGATCTGGGTAGGAGGAAGCGATAAGACCGATAACCAGTACTGGCATCTAATGATGAATTACGAGGCGCTCCCCACCAATTGCATGACCGGCCTTTGGTCAGATGCCTACTCCGGTGTCAAGCGGTGCAATGACGTCCTGAAATATATCGGATGGACGGATGGCCTCTCAGATGAGGTTGCCAAGTCGACCGAGGCCCAGGCCCGCGTGCTCCGCGCGTTCTATTACAACTGGATATGGAAATTCTGGGGCAACGTGCCTTATTTCGAGTCCAATGACCTGCAGGATTTCCTCTGCGAGCAGTTCAAGGCGGACGAGGTCTATGCAAAGATCATCGCTGACCTTGAAGGTGCGATTGCGCTGGAGGCTCTCCCGATGAAGTGGACCGGTGCTGACCAAGGCCGCGTCTCTAAGGCCATGGCCTATATGCTCTACGCGGAAATCGTTATGTACCAGAATGATGAGTCCCGCCTTCCGAAGGCGCTCGACTATATGAAGGAGATTATCTCTTCCGGTCAGTACAGCCTCAATCCGGACTATGGCAACATTTTCCAGGAATCCGGCGAATGGACCGACGAGTCCATCTTCGAAATCGGCTACAAGGACGACAATGGCCTCCGTTCCTATGACTGGGTCCGCGGCGTCGGCGGTACGATCCTCCCCCGTCTGATCAGCCCGAACAACCCGAGCGGCGATGACATCCACGATAATGGCTGGGGCTTCGCCCCGGTCCGTCTCGAGACCTTCCAGATGTATGCCGACGGCGACGCCCGCAGGGCCGCCACATGCTTCGACGCCCCCGGAGCCGGTCTGAGCTACAATGCCCGCTATCAGGATACCGGTTATTTCCTGAACAAGTACATCGCGCTCAAGGCGAACAACGCCGACCGGATCGCGGCCGACGACCTCAATTTCAATAACAATCTCCGGATCTACCGCTATGCTGAAACCCTGCTCAATGCAGCGGAACTCGTTCAGCGCGGCTACGGCAGCGGGGACGGAGCCGCCTGGCTCAATGAAGTCCATGGACGTTCCCTCTCCGGTGCGACGGTCGCTTTCTCTCTTGAGAACATCAAGGAAGAGCGCCGTCTGGAGTTCGTCGGGGAAGGCAAGCGCTACTGGGATCTCGTCCGCTGGGGCGACGCCGCCACGACACTCGTTCCGGACAGCTACGGCTACCGGACCAACACCTGGTCCGCATCCAAAAAATATCTCCCGATCCCGCAGGATGAGATCGACGCCAGCGAAGGAACGGCTTATCCTCTTGTCCAGAACAACTATTAATCGACGACAGATATGAAACGCATACTTTCCATTTTTGGTATTTCCGTTCTGGTTTTCTCCTGCTCGGTCGAGGAAATCAACCACCCTTCCGAGGCGGACGCCCCGCTTGCGGCCCGTTTCGAGCCGGTCATTTCCGTCAACCAGGAGACCAACCAGGTCACCTTCTCGCTCCCCTCGGGGACGAAAGGAGTCATCCCGGTCTGGATCCTGCAAGACAAAGACGGTGAATTCACGACCTACGCTGCCCATGACGGGCTGACGAAAATCTTTACCTCTGCCGGTGACTACAAGGTCCGCCTGAAGATCATGAACGCGGCGGGCGTCTCTCCCGATTATGTGGAACAATCTTTCCATATAGACAACACCATTGTCAATTTCGACCGCTACATCCGCTTCCTGGCCGGAACGTCCTCCAAGCAGTGGCGAATCGACAACACTATCCCGGCCCATTTCGGCTGCGGCCCTTCCGGAACGACCGGAACCGAGTGGTGGTCCGCCGCCCCGGACGAGAAGACCGCGTTCGGCCTGTACGATAACCGCCTGACCTTCACGAATGAGTACGGCTATACCTTCGATCCGGGCGAGAGCGGAACCCTGTATGTCAATACAGGCGTTACCGACGCTCCGTACGGCAGTTTCAATACCAATGACGGCCAGGATTATACTGTGCCCGTCGAGGCGCAGACGACGACCTACAGCTTCGAAGTCTCCGGTGACGACCTCTTCCTGGTCCTTCCGGCCGGAACCCGTTTCCCGTATATCCCGAACGCCGCGTTCATGAAGGATCCGCGTTTCCGTGTCGAGAGCGCGGACAACAATACGCTGAACCTGGTCCATGATAACGGCGAGATCGCCTGGCACTTCACCCTGACCTCCAAGGCCGCCGCAACCGTCTTCAACGGATTCAACTACACGGCGGATTCCAACCTTTGGAAGAGCGCGGATGCCGACGGCGGCCTCTCCCTGAGCTATTACTACGCCCCGGGCTGGGCCCAAATTGCCGATCCGGTCCTTGAGAAGGCGGGCTCCAAATATACCTGGACCCTTCCTTCCGCGACCTCCGACCGGTGGCAGGCCCAGATGTTCCTCGTCCCGACCGCGCCCATCTCCCTGAGCGCCGCGATGCAATATGACTTCTCCTGCATCCTTTCCGCCTCTGCCGACGTGACCGTCAAGGTCAAGGTCCACCGCTTTGACGAGAACGGATCCGATGCCGACAACGGAGTCGTGCTCATGGATGCCGACGTCCCCCTGAAGGCCGGCGAAGACGTCGTCTTCTGGAAGAGCGCCCTCGACGGCATCGATGCGAACAACATCCGGATCGTCCTCGACTGGGGCGGCAACCCGGACAACACCGAAGTTTCAGCCAGCCGGATCGTCCTTAAGGACCATGCGATCGATGACGGAACCGTCCTTCCGGGAGATGATTCCGACACCCCTTCCGACGGTCCTCAAGAATACAAGTATGACAGCGACGCCAACCTCTGGAAGGGCGCGGATGCCGACGGCGGCCTCTCCCTGAGCTATTACTACGCCCCGGGCTGGGCCCAGATTGCCGATCCGGTCCTCGAGAAGGCGGGCTCCAAATATACCTGGACCCTTCCTTCCGCGACCTCCGACCGGTGGCAGGCCCAGATGTTCCTCGTTCCGGTGACGCCCATCTCCCTGACGGAGGAAGCTTCCTATGACTTCTCATGTGTTCTTTCCGCTTCTGAGGATGTCACTCCGAAGGTCAAGATTCATCGCTTCGACGAGAACGGGTCTGACGCCGACAACGGTGTCGTCCTCCTCGATGTCGACGTTCCGCTCAAAGCCGGTGAGGAGGTGATCTTTGACGCCTCTGCCCTTGCAGGTATCGCGGCCGGCAACATCCGGATCGTCCTCGACTGGGGCGGCAACCCGGACAACGCCGAAGTTTCCATCAACCGGATTGTCCTGAAGGACCATGCCGTCGATGACGGAACCCATCAGGGCGGACAGAGCGAGGTCGTTACCTTCGATTACGAGGCTGCAACGAATCTCTGGAAGGCTGCCGACCAGGCCCATTCCTATTCCTACTATTATGCTCCGGGATGGGCCCAGATCGCCGATCCGAAGACGACCCAGGACGGAAACGTATATTCCCTGTCCTTCCCGGAGGCGACCTTCGACCAGTGGCAGGCCCAGTTCTTCATCATCCCGGACGCTCCGATCTCCCTCTCTGCAGAAAAAACCTATGATTTCCAGGTGATTATCAACTCCACGACGGACCACGGGAATATCACCCTCAAGCTTACGGATACCTCCGATGACGGGAACTTCCTCTTTACGAACATGGTTTCCGCCGAGGCATATGAGGATATGGTCTTCCGCTTCACAAACCTTCAGGGCATCGACGCCGAGGCGGTCAAGCTGGTCTTCGACTTTGGAAAGAATGCAGCCGACACTGATGTTACGATCCGGGAGATCATCCTCCAGGAACATGTCGCCGGTTCCGGAGACAATCCCGAGCCCGGTCCGGGTCCGGAAGTACCTACGGAAGATCCGCTCAAGATCGACGCGGCTTCCAACCTCTGGCGCAGTTCTTCGATGACCAATACCTTCTGGTATGCAGACGGAGGCTGGGCCCAGATCGCCGACCCGATGACCTTCCCGGCCGATGATTTCGGAGGCCTGAAAGTCATCATCCCTTACGAGATCGGCGGCAGCGAATGGCAGGGCCAGACCATCTGGCATACGGACATTTCAGCCGGGGCTGGCGAACTGTACGATTTCGGCTTCACGGTCAATTCCGACGAGGATATCTATGCGATGACCGTCAAACTGGCCTGGGAAGGCCACGACGGCGACCATGCTTTCTTCTATGAAAACAGCGTCAGCGTCAAGGCTCACGAGACGTACAAATTCCGGAAGATCAAGATTGCCCCGGATGTTGATTATGACAAGATTGTCCTCTTCATCGACCTTGGCCGTTGCAAACGGGGAACAGCCGTCTCCTTCACTGATTTCTGTTTCCAGGACCATATTGACTGATGTACATGAAAAACCTGAATCTGTTGATCGGGGCGATGCTCCTCGCCTGTGCCTGCAACTGCACGGGCGGGGAGAAACCCCAGGAAAAAGAAGAAACGGTTTCTACGGTGCCGGAAGCTCTGGCTGTTTCGGCGGAAAAAGGGACCGTGACATTTTCCGTTACGGCATCAGGACCTTTCCAGGTGTACAGTAACGATAGCTGGGTCCTTTCCGTCGATCCTTCCTACAGTGCCGATCCGACGGGGACTGTGACGGTCAGATATGACGAAAACATCTCCCAGGATGTGCGGGAAGGATCCGTCGTCGTGAAATGCGGCTCGCTCCGCCACAGCGTTCCCGTCACCCAGGCGGGGATGACGCAGAATCCGGATATCTTGGTACCGGACGGGTATCAGCTGGTCTGGCACGACGAGTTCGACGGGACAACCGTGAGTGCAAAGAACTGGAAATTCGAGAATTGGGCGCCGGGCCGGGTCAATAATGAGCTCCAGCGCTATGTCGCCGGAGGCGAACTGGAAGGGGACAAGACCGCGTTCATCGAGGGCGGAATCCTGAACATCCGTGCGATGAAACACGGCAGCCAGGTCATCTCCGCCCGGATGAATTCGACGGAGTCCTGGACCTACGGGTACATGGAAGCCCGGATCCAGCTGCCCAAGGGAAAGGGCACCTGGCCGGCATTCTGGATGATGCCGAACGACCAGAGTCTCGGCTGGCCGAACTGCGGCGAGATCGACATCATGGAAGAAGTCGGCTGCGATCCGGACCAGACCTCCTCCTCGATCCATTGCGAAAGCTACAACCATGTCAAGGGAACCCAGAAAACGGCTTCCCGCCTGACCACGGGCGCGGAAAGCGGATTCCATGTCTACGCCATCGAATGGACGGCGGACGGAATTGTTTCCTATGTCGACGGGAAACCCTTGCTGAGCTTCCCGAACGACAAGAAGGGGAACAACGCGACCTGGCCCTTCAACAAATCGTTCTTCATCATCCTCAACCTCGCCTGGGGCGGGGACTGGGGCGGATACAAGGGTGTCGATGAAAGCGCCCTTCCCTGCACGATGAAGGTAGATTATGTGAGAGTATTCCAGAAGAAATAACAGGAAATGAACATCAGATATTTTGTCTTGGCTGCACTTGCCTCGGCCGCTTTCTCCTGTGCTTCCCCGAAGCCGGAGGGAACCCTCGGCGCCGGATCGGAACTTGACCGGAAGGTGGAAGACCTACTGTCCCGGATGACCCTGCAGGAAAAGATCGGCCAGATGAACCAGATTTCCGCCGGAGGCGAGGTCGCGCCCTATGCGGCTGCCATTAGGGAGGGGAAAGTCGGGTCCATCCTGAACGAGGTCGACCCGGTCCGGCTCAATGAGTTCCAGAGGATCGCGGTTGAACAGTCGCGTCTGGGCATTCCGATCCTCGTGGGCCGGGATATTATCCACGGCTACCGTACGCTCTTCCCGATACCGCTCGGAATCGCGGCGACCTTTGATCCGGAACTGGCCCGTACCGGAGCCGCCCTTGCCGCGGCGGAAGCCCGCCCCGGCGGCATCCACTGGACCTTCTCCCCGATGCTGGACATCGCCCGGGACCCTCGGTGGGGACGGATTGCGGAGGGCAGCGGAGAGGATCCTTATCTGGATGCCTGTATGGCCGAGGCCTTTGTCCGCGGCTACCAGGGAGAACGGCCTGGCTCTTCGTCTCTCGCCGCCTGTATCAAGCATTTCGCGGGATACGGCGCGGCAGAGGGCGGCCGGGATTATGCCGGAACCCAGATTCCCGAGCGCTTACTCCGGAATGTCTATCTTCCTCCTTTCGAAGCGGCTGTAAAAGCCGGGGCTATGACCCTGATGACGTCTTTCAATGAGAACGACGGCCTGCCTTCGACGGGAAACGCTCCGCTTGTCCGGGGCATCCTCCGGGAAGAGTGGGGTTTTGACGGCCTTGTCGTCACAGACTGGAATTCGATGGGCGAGATGATTGCCCACGGTTTCACTCCGGACCGGAAAGAGGCCGCCCGGCAGGCGCTGGAGGCCGGTGTCGATATGGACATGATGACCTTCGGCTTCCTCTCCCACCTCGAGGAACTCCTCAAGGAGAGAAAGGTCCGGATGGCCGACATCGACGAGGCCGTACGACATATCCTGAAAGTCAAGTATATGCTGGGCCTGTTCGACAGCCCGTATGTCGATCCGGCTGCGGCGGAGTCCGCTCTCTATACGGAAGATGCCCTTTCCGCGGCACGCAGGACGGTTGCAGAGTCGGCGATCCTGCTGAAAAACGAAGGAGCCCTGCCTCTGAAAGGGGTCCGGACCCTCCTTGTGACCGGTCCGATGGCGGATTCCCCGCACGACCAGCTCGGGACTTGGAGTTTCGATGGAGAGAAGGACCGGACCGTTACCCCACTCCGGGCCCTCCGCGAACAGTTTGACGGGAATGTCCTGTATGTTCCCGGCCTGAAGTATACCCGTGAGGTCCGGACGTCCTTCCCGGAGGTCCTTGAGGCGGCCCGGAAAGCGGATGCTGTCCTCGCGTTCGTCGGTGAAGAGGCCATTCTTTCCGGAGAGGCGCACAGCCTGGCAGACTTGAATCTGATCGGCAGCCAGAGCGACCTGCTGAAAGCCTTGAAAGCGACCGGGAAACCGGTCGTCGCGGTCGTGATGGCCGGGCGTCCCCTGACGATCGAACGGGACCTCCCCTCCTGTGACGCCATGCTCTATAGTTTCCATCCCGGGACCATGGGTGGTCCTGGCCTGGCTGATCTCCTTCTCGGAAAGACCTCCCCGAGCGGGAAAACCCCGGTAACCTTTCTCCGGACAGTAGGACAGGTGCCGATGTACTATAATCACAATATGTCCGGACGCCCGTATCAAAACGAGAAACTGCTTGATGAAATCGGGCTGGAAGCCGGACAGACATCCCTTGGAAATACCTCATATTACCTGGATTACGGAGCCTCTCCGCTCTTCCCGTTCGGCTTTGGCCTTTCTTATACGAACTTTGCCTTTTCGGATATTACTCTAGATCGGGACTGTTATGGAAAAGACGACGTCATCCGGGTTTCTTATACGCTTTCCAACACCGGCCAGGCCGAAGCGACCGAGGTCGTTCAGGTTTATGTCCGCGACCTTGTGGGGTCGGTCGTCCGGCCGGTTAAGGAACTGAAGGCGTTCGAACGGGTCACGCTTGCCCCCGGGGAGCGCAAGGCTCTGTCCATTGAGATCCCGGTTTCCCGGCTGTCCTTCTACGGCCGGAACGGGGAACGCACGGTCGAGCCGGGCGGGTTTCTTCTCTGGGTGGCGGGGGATAGCGCAACCGGCGAACCGGTTCCTTTCGAAGTCAGATGAAAAAGGGAGGACGCGCCATAGTCCTCCTTTTGCTGCTTCTTCTCACGGGATGCGGCGGGGATGTCGTGGCGGTTCCTGAACCTCGCCTCAAGTCCATTTCCGTAGACGAAACGGAGGTCGTTCTTCCTGCGGAGGGAACGGCCGAACTGCATTTTTCAGTCCGGGATCCCGGGGCGGTGTTCGAGGCACTGGAACTGGTTCGTTCCGACGGTACGCTCCCGGAGGATTATTCCCTCCTGCGCATCCTTCCCGAAGAGGAGCCGGGTTGCTTCGCCGCGGTAATCCGTGACCATGGAACTGAATCCCTTTACCGGGAATCCGTCCAACTGCGGATCGTTCTCGAGGCGCAAACCGGCCGGGTATCCTACATCGCATCCCCGTCCTTCACTGTCGAAAGCGAGGCGGCCGCCTCCGGCGGAGTCGTTCTTAAAACCGGTCTTCCCATCGTCCGGATTGTAACGGATGGCGGGGCCGAAATCCGCTCAAAGGAAGAATATCTGTCCGCTCGCATTTCGATCGACGGGAAGGGGACCGCTCCCGACCTTCAGGAGATGGGCTGCGGAATCCGCGGCCGGGGCAATACGACCTGGACTTGGCCGAAAAAACCCTATCTTGTACGGCTGGAAAGCAGGATGGAGGTGCTGGGTATGCCGGCGCACAAGCGCTGGGTCCTTTTGGCCAATTTCATGGACCGGACCCTGATGCGGAACCTGCTTGCCTGCCACGTCGCAGCATTGACGGAACTGGACTGGACCCCATCGTGCGTTCCGGTCGAGCTGGTCCTGAACGGCCGGCACGAGGGGAATTATCTCCTGATCGAACAGATCCGTGTCGACCGCAACCGGTTGGATCTGCCCGAGGACGGTTTTCTCCTGGAGCTGGACTTCCATTTTGACAATCCGGTCCAGTGGATCAGTCCCTGGGGACGGTCCGGGATGGTCTCCGGAGGAATCCCCTTCAGCATAAAGTATCCCGAACCGGAAGATCTATCCCCGGAAAGGATCGCAAGGATCCGGGAAAAAGTCGAAAGGGCCGCTGAAGTGCTGTACGGTCCGGATTTCAAGGACCCGGTAAAGGGCTATGCCGCCTTCCTGGACGTCGGTTCCTTCATTGATTACTGGATTGTCTTTGAGGTCATGGGGAACCACGAACTGGGCAATCCCGGCAGCGTTTTCATGCACGGAAGCCCTTCCGGGAAGATTGTTGCGGGCCCTTGCTGGGACTTCGACTGGGGGGCGCTGTCCTACCGGACTTCTCCCCATGCACAACGGGGGCTCATCAACCGGTACACCATCTGGTATAATCGGCTGTTCGAGGATCCCGCCTTCTGCGAGCGGCTTCGGCTCCGGTATGAGGAATTGCTGCCTCTCCTGTCCGGCGTTCCGGCTTACATCGATTCTGCCGAGCGGCTGCTTACGCCGTCTGCACGCCTGAATTTTGCCCTCTGGGACCCTTCAGGCGACGCTTCGCAAAACGGAGGACAGATTATCAACGGAGATGAAAACCTGTCTTTCCACGAAGCCGTTCTTCGCTTGAAAGACATTTATTCGGAACGGCTGGAAATCATTCGGAAAAATCTGCCATAGACAAACAAGGCTAGCGACTATGAAAACTCCTCTTCTTGATCTTTTCCTTCCCCGGACGTGCGTTGTTTGCGGTAGGCCGCTCCTGCTTCAAGAGCGGCAGATCTGTATCTACTGCCTCTCCGATCTGCCCCTGACTTATAATTGGCTGCGGACCCGTCATCCGATGGCGGACCGCTTCAATGCGATGATCAGCCGGGATCTGCCTTCCGATGTTTTTGAGCCTTATGCCTATGCCGCAGCCCTTTTCCGGTTCAGTTCTCAGGCCGGGTATCGTCGGATCCCTTATGCACTCAAGTATGGCGGGGATATCCCGGCAGGCCGTTATTTTGCCATCATACTGGGCCGGATGCTTTCTGAGGCCTCTCATTTCCGGGATGTCGACGCGGTTATTCCCGTCCCCCTCCACTGGACCCGGCGCTGGTCGCGCGGATACAACCAGGCCGAAATACTCGCCCGGGAGGTCGCGTCCGTCCTGGGTGTTTCCTGCCGGACCGGAGTCCTTGTCCGCAGCCGACGGACCCGGACCCAGACCCGGAAGGCTGTAGCAGAAAAGAAAAAGAATGTCTCCGGAGCGTTTTCACTCCGGAGACCCCTGCCGGAA
Organism: uncultured Bacteroidia bacterium; assembly: GCA_902789395.1. Taxonomy (GTDB): domain Bacteria; phylum Bacteroidota; class Bacteroidia; order Bacteroidales; family UBA932; genus Cryptobacteroides. The sequence goes on from CADANY010000002.1 coordinate 183,073, forward strand.
AACGTCCGGCATGTTCTTCTGATTGATGATGTTTTTACGACAGGTGCGACCCTGAATGCCTGTTACAGAACGCTCCGAAGGTCTTATCCGACCATCCGGATCAGTATCGCAACCCTTGCCGTAGTCGGTTAGACTCCCTTGACGCGTTCTTTGTATTCGCGGATGCATGCATCGAGCCGCTCCCCGGCTGTCGTGTCGCCCGGAACATTGTGGGACGGATGGATATAGAGGTGCTCTCCGCGATCGGCGAGAATTTCCGCAACGGTGCAGATGGTCATCCATACGGTCGTGATGAACGCCATGGTCGAAAGCGGTCCGATCTTGTCCTGGTGGTTCTTCAGTTCAACGGAAGCGTCCTGGAGCGGGCAGCAGGTATCGACGACATAGTCGGCGAGCTGGAAGAGGTTCTTGCCGCAGGAATGGCGGGGTTTTTTGTCCCCGGTGTCGCCGGCGGAGCCGAAAACGATGACTTTCATGCCGCGTTTTTTGGCTTCGAGGGCCATGTCGATGTTGACGGCGTTGATACCCGTATGGGAGAAAATCCAGAGGACGTCTTTTTCATTGAAGTTCCAGCTTTCCATGATGGTCTTCCCGTAACCTTCTGTCCTTTCAAGGAAAAGGAACTGATGGATGCCCATTTCACCGACGATGTGCGTGAAGAAGGTCAAAGGGAGTTCGCAGAGGGGATGGAATCCGACGAAACCGCCGATCCGCGGATACATTTCTTCGATCGGAAGATTGGCGTGTCCGCAGCCAAAAGTATGGACCCAGTGGCCGGACTGGATGGTATCGGCCATGACCTCGGCTACTTCCTTGATCTTTTCCATCTGGGTTTCTTCAATTTTGTTCATCACGCCAAAGGCGTTTGCTTTCCATTGATTTGCTAACATATTCTATTGATTTAAAGGTTGATTTTTGATTTTGTCTCCAGCTTTTCGGGCGACCGGAAGAAGAACTCTCATCATCACGATGGCAACACCGAGGGCCAGGGGTAGGAACCGGTAGTTGCCAGCGTCAAATGCCGCACCGGTCAGCCGGTTAAGGGTCGTTTGTCCGAGGAGCGCAATGAAAATAGCAAGGGAAAAAGCCGTTCCGCTGCGCTCAGGGAACGCCCCGCCGAGGAAGTTCAATACGACGGGGAAAGTAGCGCCGACGCCGAATCCGATGAGGACCATCGACAGGTAGACCCAGAACAGCCGCCCGCCTCCCAGATACAGGAGCAGGACGCCGGCGAGGGCTACGCCCAGATAACAATATAGGGTTTTCGCTTCCCGAAGCCGCCGGATGATGTGCCCGAGGGGCAGTCTTCCGCAGAGCATCCCGATGGTAAACCAGGTCATCGCAAGGGTCGCGGCCGCGTGGGAAATGCTTGAAGTATGCTCCAGGTAGGAGACCGTGAAATTCCCGCTGGCGCCCTCAAATCCGCTTTGGAAGAAAAGAATAAGCCCGAAAAGGAGAAGTGCGGGATATTTGAGGAGGCCGAGCGACTGTACCAGGGGCATTTCCTTCGCGGAGGGCTTGGCCTTTGGGAAAGAAAGGAAACAGAACCAGACAGTCAGGAGGGCCATGATTACGGCCATGACGGTAAGCGGAATCCGGTAATCCGGAATGAAATAATTCAAGAGGGTCCAGAGCAGGGCCCCGATACAGTAGAAGGCACCGAGAATCCCGAGCCTTCCCCCGCGCCGTTCTTCGTCATAAATGTCGGAAACGAGTGCATTGGTCTCGCCGTTGAGGATGCCTCCGCCGACCCCGAGACAGAAAATCGCTCCGTGAAGGACGGCAATGTTTTTCGACAGGGAAAGGCCGGCAAGACCGCCGAGGGCAAGAACGGAACTGATGATCAGCAGCCATTTATAACCGCTTCGGTCGACGACGGGTCCGAACAGGAGAGTCCCGAGGATGATTCCGAGGGACATGGTTGAAGGCAGGGCGTTCGCTCCCGGAACGATTTCGTTGAGCGGACCGAGGATCGGACCGAGCGAGAGCATGGCGACGCCGAAAAAGGCCATTCCGGCACAGGCGGCGGCGAATACTTTTGGAGTGGAGTAGGAAGGGTCCATGGTCAGAGCATTACGTGGTGAAGGGTCAGGGCGGCGGCGCCGATTAGGGCGGCATCTCCCTGGACGGCAGAAGGGAGGAACCGGACTTGTTTCATGGCGACGGGCTGCCCCCAGCGGCAGGCTTCGGCATAGATCCGGTCCATAAACCGAGCGGCAGGTCCGAAGACTCCTCCTCCGAAAACAAGGATTTCCGGATTGAACAGGCTTACGAAGTTGGCCGCCGCCATCCCCCATAGCCGCACCGCCTTGTCGAGAACCGCCGTCGCGACAGGGTCTTCCCGTTCATAAGCGGCGAAGACGTCGGGAGAGGTGATGTCTTCCCGTCCATACCGTTCTGCCGCCCGTTCGCCGATTCCGGTCCCGGAAGCATAGTACTCGAAGCACCCGCAACGGACATACTCCTCAAGGAACGGCTCCTGGAGGGCCATCCAGCCCGTTGCGCCTGCAATGTCTCCGGCTCCGTGCAGGATCCGCCCATCCGCGAGGATCCCGGCACCGATTCCGGTCCCGACAGCCAGGTAGATGGCATTCCGGCAGCCTTTAGCCGCGCCTTTCCAGTACTCTCCGAGGATATAGCAGGTCCGGTCGCTTTCGATGAAAACCGGGATATCTCCGACTCCCGGACACTCCCGGATCCGGTCTCTCAGCGGATAATCTTCCCAGCCGGGAATGTTCGGAGCCCAGACGCGGCCGGTTCCTCCATAGGCAATACCGGGGACACAGACTCCGATGCCGGAGAGTTTTTCCCCGGAGGAGATAAACGCACGGATCAGATCAGTCAGGAGTGCTCCTACTGCCTCTCCTTCCGCTCCGTCAAGGAGCGAAACGCGTTTGGTAAGCAGGGTCCCATCAGGGGCAAAAAGACCTGCGGCAATCTTGGTGCCGCCGAGGTCGATGCCGAGGGCGGGGCCCATGAGCTAGCAGTAGAGGCCGCCGTTGACGGCGACGACTTGCCCGGTCACATAGGAGGCGAGGTCGGAAGCCAGATAGAGAGCCGTATTGGCGATGTCTTCCGGCGTTCCGCCCCTGCGGAGCGGGATCTGTTTGAGATATTCTTCCTTCACGGCGTCAGGAAGGGCGTTCGTCATTTCGGAGACGATGAATCCGGGGGCGATCGCGTTGGCGCGGATGCCGCGGGAGCCCATTTCCTTGGCGACGGATTTGGCCATTGCGATCAGGCCGGCTTTCGAAGAAGCGTAGTTGATCTGGCCGGGATTGCCCATCTGGCCGGCGATGGATGCCATATTGATAATGTTTCCGCTTTTCTGGCGGGCCATGGAAGGCAGGAGGGCATTGATAAAGTTGAATGCGGATTTGAGGTTGACCGCGATGACGGCATCCCACTGTCCTTCCGTCATGCGCATCGCAAGGCCGTCTTTGGTAATACCGGCATTGTTGACGAGGATGTCGACCTTGCCGAAATCGGCCAGGATCTGGTCGACGACGGCATGTGTTTCGTCGAAGTTGGCGGCATTGGAGGCGTACCCTTTTACTTTATGGCCAAAGGCGGCAATTTCGGCAATCGTTTCTTCCGCCGCTTCATTGATAACTAAATCCGTGAAAGCGACATCGGCGCCTTCTGATGCAAATTTAAGGGCGATCGCCTTCCCGATCCCGCGTGCGGCACCGGTAATAAGGGCGACCTTTCCGTCTAAAAGTCCCATACTGAATCTTTTTTGTAAATTTATGAATTACTTTCCTTCCGCTCTTGCATCCGTTGGATCAGCTGTTCGGTCGTATGGATGCCGAGCTTCCGGAAAATGTTGTTCTTATGTGTTTCTACTGTCCGGGTCGACAGTCCGAGCTTGTCGGCGATCTCTTTGGAAATCAGTCCCTGGCAGCAGAGTTCTGCAACTTGGAGTTCCCGCTTCGTCAGGGAGTCCGTCGAATTGCCGGCCATCTTGGACAGGTCCTTGATGACGGCGGACATCTTTTCATGCTTCACTTCCAGGGTCGTCTCTTCTTCGTGGATCTGGAGAATCTTTTCTTTGATTTCAAGTGCCTGACGGAGAATCCGGATATTCTTTTTCCGGACCGTGGCGATCCAGATGACGAGAACCAGCGCCAGGGCAAGAAGGGCTGCGATTATCGCGAGAAGGAGCCGGATGCTCTTCAGCCCCTCTACTTCCTGCTCTTTGGAAGCGATTTCCTGCTCCTTCTGCTTGACTTCCTGCTTGATTTTGAAGTCGTTGAGTTCTTCTGCCGTTTTTTCCTTGAAGATCGAATCGGTCAGGGCGGCATATTCCTGCATGTAGCGGTTCGCCTCGGTAGGGTCAGACGTGCGGAGCAGGCTGGACAATTCCTGGGTAATCTTTTTCTGGAGATACTTGTTCCCGATTTCGATGCTCAGTCCCCGCGCCTCACGGAGGTAGTTGGCGGCAAGATTCTCAAACCCTTCTTTCCGGGCGATAAGACCCTGCTGGTACCGGCAGATCGTCAGGGAATTCTTATTCTTCGTGCGGTCGAAGACAGCGTACGCATCTTTGAGCAGTTCCGAAGCTTCCGCCAGTTTTCCTTGCTCGAGAAGCGCTTCGGACAATTGGGATTTCCGGATAGCCGTCTGCTCTTCCCGTCCGGCCGCCTCATCCAGCGAAAGCGCTTTTCGGGCAAAAGATTCGGCTTCTTCGAATTTTTTCCGGTTGACGAGGATATCGGCGGCCATTCCGTACCGGATGGCAAGGGCTCCGCTCTCTCCGTCGAGCCCCTCTTCGATATCGATAGCTTCCCGGATCAGTTTTTCAGCCATTTTGTAGTCTGACGTTGCCATATACATGGCCGCGAGATTGTTGAGGGAAGAACTGATCGCCGCTGAGTCCCGGGATGCCACGTCGAGTTTGTAGCACTCTTTCTGGCTGGCAATCGCCTTGTCGAAAATGCCGAGGCGGAAATAGGATGAGGCGAGCAGGCTGAGTGTTTCTCCGAGCAGTTGGTCGTCCTTCGCTTCCCGGATGGCGGGGAGTTCTTCGGAAAGGGTCTCGACCGCTTCCTGATAGCGGTTCTCCTGATAGAGCCCGGAAGCTTTCTGCAGGACTTCCGAAGGGGTCAGCGCCAACGTGAGCGAAAGAAGAAGCGAAAGGATCATAATCAATTAGTTTATCATGCGAATTTAGTGAAAATCCTTGGGACTGCAAGAGGTTTTCTGTATCTTTGCACCCTTAAAAATCATACCCCTATGGCTTGTCACGTCAGAAACACAGAATCCTGGGAGAGCGGGGAACTCAAGATCCGTTGGGTCCGGGACCATATGCCCCTCCTTGCTTCGATCAGTGAAGATTTTTCCGTCAGCCGGCCTTTTGCCGGGCTTAAAGTCGCCTTGAGCGTCCATCTGGAGGCCAAGACGGCCCACCTGTGCGAAGTCCTCGCGCTGGGAGGTGCCGAGATGTATGTTACCGGAAGCAATCCGCTTTCGACCCAGGACGACATCGCCGCAGCCCTCGTGCGGCAGGGTATGAATGTATTTGCGGTCCATGGCGCAACGCCCGAGGAGTATGAGTCGGATATCCGCCGGGTTCTTGAGATCGGACCGGATTTGATCATCGATGACGGAGGAGACCTTGTCGGAATGCTCCATCGGGAATTCCCCGAGCTGCTGCCCCGCGTCATCGGCGGATGCGAAGAGACGACAACGGGGATCCTCCGCCTCAGGGCGATGGACCGTGCAGGACAGCTTGCTTTCCCGATGATGCTGGTCAACGACGCCGCTTGCAAGCATTTCTTTGACAATCGCTATGGAACCGGCCAGAGTGTCTGGGACGGAATCAACCGGACAACCAACCTGATTGTCGCCGGAAAGACGGTCGTTGTCGCCGGCTATGGCTGGTGCGGCAAGGGCGTCGCGATGCGCGCCAAAGGATTCGGTGCGGAAGTGATTGTGACAGAGGTCGATCCTGTCAAGGCGCTGGAGGCGCTCATGGACGGATACCGGGTTATGCCCATGCGTGAGGCGGCCCCGCTCGGCGACTTGTTCATTACCGTTACCGGATGCCGGGACGTCATTACGCCGTCGGATTTCCTGCGGATGAAGGACGGTGCGATCTGTTGCAACGCCGGTCACTTCGACGTTGAGGTCGATATCGCTTCCCTGAAAAAAATGGCGGTCTCTTCGCGGGAGGCCCGCGCCAATATCCAAGCCTATACCCTTGAGAACGGCCGGACGGTCCATGTCATCGCCGAAGGACGCCTTGTCAATCTTGCCGCCGGCGACGGGCACCCGGCAGAGATCATGGACATGTCCTTCGCCATCCAGGCGCTCAGTCTCCGCTATCTCCTCGAGAACCGCGACAGGCTGGGTCGGGAAAGGGGAAAGATGCTCCATTCCGTCCCGGTCGAGATCGACCAGGCGGTGGCCCGGCTTAAACTTCGTTCCTGCGGCGTCGAAATCGACACCCTTACGCCCGAACAGCGGGCATACTTATTCGGTTAAACATGAAACTCATCCCAATTTATTGGTGGAACAAGGAAATCCACAACTTCCGCATCTCGCAGGATAAGTTCTCTAAACAGCCCTGGGCGAACGGGGTTATCCTGCTTCTGTGCGTCGTCATCGCCATGCTGCTGGCGAACCTTCCCTTTACGAAACACGCTTATCACGCTTTCCTCGAGACCTCCCTGTCTCTTCGGATTGCCAGTCCGGACGGCGCGGTAAACTGGATTTTCCCGAGGGACATGACTGTCGAGAAGTTCATCAACGATATCCTGATGGTGATCTTCTTCTTTACTGTCGGACTGGAAATCAAACGGGAGGTTGTCAACGGGGAACTCTCGTCCTTCAAAAAGGCCATTCTCCCGGTTATCGCGGCTTTCGGCGGAGTCATAGCCCCCGCGCTGATTTTTACGGCCGTCAACCACGGGACCTTCTCAGCAAGCGGATGGGGCATTCCGACCGCCACCGACATCGCCTTTGCGGTCGGTATCCTGTCCATCCTCGGGGACAAGGTCCCCGTTTCTTTGAAAGTTTTCCTGACCGCGCTGGCTATCGCGGATGACCTGATCGCTATCCTTGTCGTCGCCCTTTTCTATGGCGGCAAGATCAACCTGCTGCTTCTCGGGATTGCGTTTGCCGTCATCCTTTTCACCTTTATCCTGAAGCGCCTCGGTGAAAAACGCCTGTTTTTCTATCTTCTTCCGGCAATCATCGTTTGGGCCCTGTTCTATTATTCCGGGATCCATGCGACGATGTCCGGAGTCGTCATGGCGTTTATCATTCCGATGGACGCGCGTTACAATAAGGCGAAATTCCACCGCCGGAGCCACATCCTCTATACCGGACTGGTTGCGAGTGAGGAACTCTCGCCCGCAGAGGAATTCCCGAACGGCCCCCAGCGCTACTATCTCCGCCGTCTTTCGGGCCTTTCCAAACGTTCCATCGGTCCGACCTACCGGCTTGAGCACCTTCTCTCTCCTTGGGTGAATTTCCTTATCATGCCGATTTTCGCCCTGGCCAATGCCGGCGTCGAGATTACCGACATGTCCTATTTCAATGTCTTCTCGTATGATCCCGCCATCGGCGGAGCCGGGATGGGTATTTTCCTGGGTCTTCTTCTCGGTAAGCCGATCGGCATTACCCTCTCCAGCTGGATCGCCATCAAGTGCAAGATCGGCGAGATGCCGGCCAAATCGACCTGGGCGATGCTCTTTGCCGTCGCTTGTCTGGGAGGAATCGGGTTTACGATGTCGATTTTCGTCGACACACTGTCCTTTGCCGGAGAGGGAATTCCGGCCGACGTGACGGCCCACCTCAGGGATGCAGGAAAAATAGCGGTCCTGATGGGATCGCTATGTGCCGGGATTCTGGGCTCTGTGTTGATTTCCCTTGTCGCTAAGATCCAAGGGCGGAAGGCTTAGCTGAGTGTCTGGATTATCTCGTCCAGCCACCGGGCCATTGTGCCAGCTTCTTTTCCCGTAAACCGGTCGCAAGTAATGGACGCACCCATCCTCCCGGGGATTGGTGCGGCTTTCTTTTTAAGGTCCCGTCCCTGTTCTGTCAGCCTCGCAATAACCTGCCGGGCATCTTCCGTTCCCCGGCTCCGCTCGAGCAATCCTTCCTTCTCCATCCTTTTCAGGAGAGGCGTGACGGTATTCGTCTCCAGATAGAGCCGCTTGGCGATATCGTTGACCGGCTGACCGTCTTTTTCCCAGAGGACCATCATGACCAGATACTGCGGATAAGTCAGGCCGAGTGCTTCAAGCATCGGCCTGTACGCCTGCGTAATCAGTCTGGATGCCGTATAGAGGCGGAAACAGAGCTGGTTCTCCAATTTGAGCGGATTGTCCATTAGAGCAGTTCCTTGATCTTTTCTTCGAGGGATTCCGGCGTCGCGGTCGGGGCGAAGCGCTGAACACGGGTTCCGTCGCGGCTGATAAGGAATTTGGTGAAATTCCAGAGGATGTCACTGTCTTTCTGGGCGCTCTTGCTGATCGTCTTCAGCATTTTCTGGGTCGCCTTAGCCTTCAGACCGTTATATTCCTCAGCGGGAGCGGCAGATTTAAGATAGGTAAAGACAGGATCTTCAGAAGCGCCGTTCACGTCAATCTTTTTCATGAGCGGGAAGGTGACGCCGTGGTTGATGCGGCAGAATTCGGCGATCTCCTCGTCACTGCCCGGTTCCTGGTGGGCAAACTGGTCGCAGGGGAATCCGATAATGACGAGTCCCTGGTCCTTATACTTCTGATAGAGGGCTTCGAGTCCGTCATACTGAGGGGTGAAACCGCACTTGCTTGCGGTGTTGACGATAAGGAGGACTTTGCCCTTGAATTTGGCGAAGTCAACCTCGTTACCCTTGTTGCCGAGGGCCTTGAAATCATAGATCGTTGCCATTGTCCGTTTTATTTTACTTGATTACAATTGTTTGACAAGCCAGTTCTGAAGGCCGATCTTCTCGATCATTTCGAGCTGCTGCTCAGACCAGTACATATCTTCTTCCTCGTCTTTGTAGTAGGCTTTCAGGAGATCATAGGTCGTCATGTCTTCGGCAAGGGAGAGAGTGCACTTTCCAAGGATGGGGACCTGCTCGACAGAGACTTTCAGATCATATTTAATGAATTCTACCGGGTCGGTGAAAACCGGCATGGCGGGAGCGGCTTCGACTTTCGCTTCGCCGCCGAGATCGATGATGCGGTCGATGAACTGATCGACATACCCCATTTCTTCTTCAGCGTGCTCCGCGTATTTTTCGGCGAGTTTGCTGTAACCCTGGGATGCGAAAACCTTGCTCTGGACTTTGTGTGCGAGGGACTGTGCGGCGAGGCCGGTTGCGTAGGCCTGAAGCGCCTGGATGGATAATTGCTTGTTCATGTTTCTGTGTATTTATATCGTTTGCGACACAAAGTTACAACAAAAAATTTATATCGCAAGCGATATTTTAATTTATTTCGGTTTTTTGTCATTCCGGCCTCTTCGGAAACTCTCCGGCGCCTTCCCGGGCAAAGGCTCCCCGTGGAGGCTGACTCCTTGATTCACAGGCAGATCCTTGATGCGCCTCTGGTGCGTTTTAACCAGAGGCGCATCGGATAAGGGTTTGATTGTCAGCCCGCTTCTCGTATCATGGTCCCTGATACCTTTCGGGTATGAAAGGAATCTTCGGCCATCGGGGCAGTTGTTTTCTTTGATTTTGTCATTATAATAGGTATTTTTGCGAATAAAATAGCAGAAACTAACCAATATTAATATTGTAACACGATTGTAATAACCTATTATACTATTTACTAATAATCCATCAGCTATGAGGCTAAAAATCAATCTGTTGATGTTTGTTCTCCTGATGATGGCCGTTCCTGCCTTTGCGCAGGGAAGCGGTCAGGGAACAAACAAGATTACTGTCTCCGGCCGCGTTCAGGACGAACAGGGCGCACCTGTAATCGGAGCAGGAGTTATGGTGGATGGGACGACCATTGGTGTAGCAACCGACCTTGAAGGCAGGTATACCATTTCAGTCCCTTCCCATGCTGTTTTAACTGTCCAGAGCATTGGTTACAAGACGGTGAAAGTTCCCGTCGACGGCCGTGCCCGGATAGATGTCACCCTTGCTTTCGGGCGGGAAATGCTCGAAGAAACTGTCGTTGTCGGTTACGGTACGCAGAAGAAGGCGAACCTGACCGGAGCTGTCGACCAGGTCGGAGAAGAGACCTTTGACGGCCGGCCGAATGCCAACCTGGCGCAGATGCTCCAGGGCCGCGTCGCCAACCTGAACCTGAAATTCACCGACGGTCGTCCGAATTCTTCTCCTTCGTTCAATATCCGTGGACGGACTTCCATCGGGCAGGGCGGCAGCGCGCTTGTCCTCATCGACGGGGTCGAAGGCAATGCCAGCCTCCTGAACCCGAATGATATCGAGAGCGTTTCGGTCCTCAAGGATGCGGCTTCTTCCGCAATTTACGGATCCCGCGCCCCGTACGGCGTCGTCCTTATCACGACAAAGAACGCCAAGAAGGGAACTGCGACGGTCAATTATCAGTCCAACTTCTCCTTTGAGCGTCCGACCGCCATGCCGGATGTTGTTTCCGACGGTTATACCTGGGCCAACCACTTCTACATGTCCTGGTACAACTACAAGGGAAGCAACCCGACCGCGATCAACAAGACCATGGAATTCTCGACAGCCTGGCTGGAAGAATACCGTCAGCGTGCCGAGACCGGCAACTATGAAACGCTGGTCTCCGACGGATCCATCGGAACCCGCGGCCGTTGGCTCTATTATCATAAGGGAACGGACTATTACGATTATCTCTACAAGGATTTCACCTTCTCCCAGACCCATAATCTTTCGGTTTCCGGAGCGGACGACAAGTTCGATTACTATGTATCCGCGCGTTTGTATGACAACAACGGTCTCTTCGACAGCGAAGTGAATCCGGACTCCTACAAGCTCTACAACGGCCGTGTCAAGGTCGGATACCAGGTAACTCCCTGGCTGAAAATCACCTCCAATACCGATATCGCCTACAGCAAGTATGTGATGCCGGAGACCCAGAGCGAAGGCGGCGGGAATATCTGGCGTAACATCGCGGACGAAGGCCATCCTTGCTCCCCGATCCTCAACCCGGACGGAAGCCTCTCTTACAGCGGCGTCTATTCGGTCGGCGACATTCTTTATGGAACCAGCCGGCGTACCTATACCAACCGTCAGGCCCAGAATACGATCGGAGCCAAGGCGACCTTCCTGGACAGCCGTCTGCGTTTCAATGCAGACTTTACCTACCGCGCCCGCTCTTACGATACTCATGTCCACCGTCTTCCGACCCCGTTCTCGAGGTATGAAGGCATCACGGAGTCCCTCGCCGAGATCAAGGCGCTCGCCGATTATATCAGCGAAACCCTCCGGACATACGACTATGTCGCGACCAACGAATACGCCGAGTTCGAAGACAAGTGGGGCAAGCACAACTTCAAGGCCCTCCTCGGTTACAACTACGAGCAGCAGACCTACCGGAATACCTATGCCTACAACGACGGCCTGCTGGCTCCGAACGTAGACAACATCAACCTGGCCCTCGGCCTGGACAACAAGAGCATTACCGGCGACTACAGCAAGTGGCGCACGGCCGGTACGTTCTTCCGGGTCAATTACAACTATGACGAGCGCTACCTCCTCGAGATCAACGGCCGTTACGACGGATCTTCCAAGTTCCCGGCCCGTCAGCGCTGGGCTTTCTTCCCGTCCGTCTCCGCCGGATGGCGCATCAGTCAGGAGCCTTGGTTCAAGGTTGACAACCGCCTGATCTCCAATATCAAGCTCCGCGCTTCCTACGGTTCCCTCGGCAACAGTAACGTCGGTGTCTACGCTTATGATGAGACTTTCGATTTCAGCACGGGCGTCATCGTCAACGGCCAGAAGGTCCGTTACACCTCGGCTCCGGCCCCGATCCCCGAGTCCCTGACCTGGGAAACGGCCCAGACCCTTGACGGCGGTCTCGACATGAGCTTCTTCTCCGGCCGCCTGACCTTTACCGGCGACATCTACAAACGCAAGACCCTGAACATGTACACGGTAGGCCCGACCCTTCCGGATGTCTACGGAGCGTCTTCCCCGAAGGGCAACTTCGCCGAGATGACCACCCGCGGTTTCGAAATCGCCCTGGGTTGGGATGACGGCGGTACCCTGGCCGGAAAGCCGTTCAAGTACGGAATCCACGCAACCCTCGCCGACTACTATTCGATCATCGACAAGTACAACAATGCTCTCAAGTCCTTGAGCAACAATGCCTACAACACTTCTTACTATGAAGGGATGAGATTGGGCGACCTTTGGGGATTCGTCTGCAACGGGTTGTACCAGAACCCGGCCGAAATCGATGCTGATGAAGCTCTGGCGAAGGCGGCCGGACAGGCCCACTATAACCCGCTCATGCAGCAGACGGAGAGCTATACGCTCTATCCCGGAGACATGCGTTTCGAAGATCTCAACGGAAACGGCTATATCGACCGCGGCAAGAATACGGCTGACGATCCCGGCGACCGCAGGATCATCGGCAACAGCGAGCCTCGCTTTATCTACTCATTCGGGTTCGACGTTGAATGGGCCGGTATCTTCGCGAACGCCTTCTTCCAGGGCGTTGGCAAACAGGACTGGTACCCGGACAACGAATCCTCGGCATTCTGGGGTATGTATAACAGACCGTACAACCAGATGCCCTCCTGGCACCTGAACAACTACTGGACGGAAGACCATCCGGACGCATACCTGCCCCGTTATACCGGTTATTTTGCCCCGTTCTATAAAGGCCGCGTCAACGCCAATACGAGATACCTGCAGGACGCTTCCTACATCCGTCTCAAGAGCGTCCAGATCGGTTACAACATTCCTGACAAGCTGATCCGCAGGGCCGGATTCCAGAAAGTGTCCATCTTCCTCGCGGGAGAGAACCTTTGGACCTGGTCGCCGGTCTACAAGTACACGCGCGACGTGGACGTGACGGCGAATATCTATGGTAATGACAGTGTCCTCTCGACAACCGGTGACGGCTACAACTTCCCGACGATGAAGAGCGTCAGCCTCGGTCTCAAGCTTACCTTCGGACATATCGATAAAAAATAAGGAGGAACAGCCATGAAAAAATACATATACATTCTTTCTTCGCTCTTTGCACTAAGCCTTGCGGCGGTTTCCTGCGATCTCAGTGAAGCCCCGCAGGCAGAGGCCGGACGGGCTATCGTCTTCGGTGACGAAGCCGGACTCCGGAACTATACCTACGGATTCTACAATTATCTGCCGGATTACGCGAGCGCCCACAGGATCAACGTGATGCACGACCATTCCGCCAAGATGAACACAGGGACCTACGAGCAGGGGGCCTACACGATCAGTACTTCCAACTCCTGGAGCTGGGGCAACATCCGTAACGTCAACTACTTCATCAAGTACAATACCGATCTGAACCTCCCGGAGGAACTCCGGAACAATTACACGGGTATCGCCCGCCTGTTCCGTGCCTACCTGTATTATGACAAGCTCGTTACCTATGGAAACGTTCCCTGGATTGACAAGCCGCTCGACCCGACCGACGAGGAACTCTACAAGACCCAGGACAACCGTGATGTCATCATCAAGAACATCATGGACGACCTCGATTTTGCCGCTGAGCATATCACGGTTTCCTCGATCACTCCGTACTCCAACACGGTCAACAAGTGGACGGCGCTGGCCCTAAAGAGCCGGATTTGCCTGTTCGAGGGCACTTTCCGAAAGTACCATGCAAATGGGAGCTCCTACGGCAGCAAGTATCTCGAGGGATGCTCCATCTCTGCCAATGAACTCCTGCAGGCCGCTGCCGACGCGGCAAAGAAAATCATGGACGAGGGCCCGTACAAACTCCATACGGGTAATGTCTATGAAGCCGGCGGACGCGGCGCTTACCGCGACCTGTTCATCAGCGACAACCCCGTTACGGAAGAAGTCATGCTGGCTTACACCCAGAGCAAGGACCTTTCCGTCCTCGGCGAGGCCAACTGGTACTACAATTCCACTTCCTACGGTCCCCATCTCTCGATGACGCGTGCCTTCGCGAAGACCTACCTCAATGCGGACGGGTCCATTTATCAGGAGAAAAAGGGCAACGGTACCTACAAGACCTTCGCAGAAGAGACTGCCGGCCGTGACGCCCGTCTGTGCCAGACGATCCGCGGTGCGGATTATACCCGCAAGGACAAGTCCGGCGCCTATATCCGGACCGCTCCGGACATGAGCCTTTCTCTGACCGGCTACCAGTACACGAAGTATGTCATGGATGATGTCGGTTACGACAACGGCCGTACCAACGACAATGATGTTCCCCTGATGCGCTATGCGGAAGTTCTCCTGAACTATGCCGAGGCGAAGGCGGAACTCGGGACCATCACGGCCGACGACTGGACCCGGACCATCGGAGCCCTTCGCCGTCGCGCCGGCATCACCGGCGGCGACCTGGACAAGCTCCCGACCGTCGTGGATCCCTATCTCCAGAAGACTTTCTATCCGAATGTCTCCAATCCGGTCATCCTTGAAGTGCGCCGCGACAGGGCTATCGAGCTGATCCTCGAAGGCTTCCGCATGAACGACCTCAAACGCTGGGCTTGTGGAAAAGACTGGGAAACAGCTCCCTGGGACGGTGTCTATCTCCCGGCGCTGGATGCTCCGGTCGATCTCAACGGGGACGGAGTTTACGATGTCTACGTAACTGCGGACGCCAACTACCAGAAGAGCGGAACCTACAAGTCCATCGCGATGACCCTGAATGACCACCAGAAGGCCGTCAAGGTCTCCGACGATCCGGCGGGAGGATATCTCCTCGGTTATGAGATGCCCCGCAAGTGGAATGACAACATGTACATTTATCCGGTACCGGAGAATGTTATCCAGAAGAATGACAACCTCAAGCAGAATCCCGGCTGGTAATGATTAATGTTCCTGTATATGAAAACAATGAATAAAATACTCCTCCTTTCGCTTTCCTTGTTCGCGGTCGCTTCCTGCGTCAAGCCGGAGGTGTCGGTGAACGCCGACTTTACGACCGACAAGGATGTATACGAACTCTACGAGGATATCAAGATTATAAATACCTCCACGGCGACCAATGACATCATCGTCGCCTGCAAGTGGGAATGGGGTTCGGAGTACAGATGGGGCAAACAGTTGGAAGAGCCGATCTCCTTCGATACGGTCGGAGAAAAGGAAATCCGGCTGACCGCCGTCACCAACAGCAACGTGTCCGGAACCTGCGTCAAGAAGATCACGATTCAGGATACCAACAAGCGTCCTGTTGCCGACTTTACATGGACTCCGGCCTCCGGAATCGTGGCCGGCGATACGGTACAGTTCACCGACAAGTCTTCCGATCCTGACGGAAAGATTGTTTCCTGGGAGTGGAAGATCGGATCCAGCGTCATCACCGAACAGAATCCTTCGTTCACGTTCAACGAATTCGGCGACATTGAAGTAACCCTGACCGTTACCGACAACCAGCGCGGAAAAGGCTCCGTTACCAAGACCATCCACGTTGAAAAGAACCAGAATTCCATGGAGCTTCTCTGGGCTTCGTCGTACGACAGCGACGGCGACGTCATCTTCACTTCGCCGGCCGTCAGCCCGGACGGAAATACCATCTATGTCTACTCCAGCGGCATGCACCTGGTGGCAGTCGGCAAGGACGGCAAGCAGAAGTGGAGTTTCGACGCCACCGGCCACAATCCTGCCGTGAACAAGAATTTCAGCACCGCCACTCCTTCCGTCGATGCGGACGGTACGATTTTCTTCATCGCGGGCAACAAGGATACCCAGGATAAGACGAGAACCTACGAAACCGGTATCTACGCCATCAATCCCGACGGCAGCCAGAAGTGGTACTATCCGTACGGATATGGCTATTTCATCAATGTCATCCCGCTGGTTCTCCAGGACAAGATCTTCGTTGAGACGAAGCGGAATCCTTCGGCCGGCGACTTCCCTGAGCTCTGGCCTTCCGGCGGATCCGACAACGGTCTGCTGATCAACAAGGCGGACGGTTCCTACGGCGGATACCTCCAGGTCAAGCGGGGGTCGCACGGCGGTGTCGCCGCGACGAAGGAAGAGAACTTCCTGGTCCATACCGACAGCAAGTACGGTACCCGTGTCTACTGGAAGGAAGGTTCTGAATGGAAGTATTATGGACCCGCAGCGGGTCAGGACGCCTTCATGCTCGGATACATTGGAAAGAAGAACACCGAAATCGGTTTCACCAGCTACATGGCGATCGCTCCGGACAACAAGGTCTACATCCTCTACGGGAAAGCCGACGGAGCAAGTAGTTCCGAGTCTGCAGCAACCCTTCTCTGCTACGATCTGGGCAAGTATGACAAGACTGCCGGCTCGTCGCCCGAATGGATCCTCGATCTTGAAGGGACCAACAAGATGTACTACAGTCTGGGTACGGTCATCGGACAAGACGGGACCGTCTATGTGACGACCACCGCGGGCGTTACTGCTGTGAACCCGAACGGGACCAGGAAGTGGTTTGCTCCCGCTTCCGGTAACGAGGTGATGGGCAGCCCTGCCGTTGACAAGCTCGGCTATGTCTACTTCTGCGAAACGGCTGCGGACATGACTGTAGGCAAGCTGGTGAAACTCAACGCGGAAGGAACGAAAGTTGCGGAACTGACCTTGGGCCAGAGCCTTTGCACTTCCCCGACGATCGGTCCCGAAGGAACCGTCTACTGCAACGGAATCAAGGACGGTAAACCGACCCTTTCCGCAGTAGCCGGCGTCGCAGAACCGGCGACGGGATGGTCACAGCTGGGCGGCAATCCCCGCAAAACCTGTAAATTCGAATAAAGCCCATGAAGAATAACCTTCTTTTTGTCTCTCTCCTGTCCGCAGTGCTGCTGTTTGCAGCCTGCGGGCCGGAGAACGTCGTCAATCCGGTCACGCCGCCCAAACCCGACGAGCCGGCCGAGCCGGTCGTAACTCCGCCGGATCCGGCGGGTCCGGTGTCCATGACCGTATGTACCTTCAATATCCGTTACGCCAACAACAACGACAAGTATCCGGACGGCAGCAGTGCCGCCTGGAGCGCCCGCCGGGAGGCTGTAAAGAAATTCGTGGATACGGTCAAGCCAGACATCATCGGCCTGCAGGAAGTCCGGGCGACCCAGTCGCAGGACTTCGCCACTTTCTTCGGAAAGGATTATGATTACTATGATGTCGGCCGTGACAGCAAAACCGGCGAATCGGTTGCCAGCGCGAATTGCGAAGGGGTCGGGGTCCTGTACCGGAAAGACCGGTTTGAACTGGTCGTGAAGGACTTTTTCTGGCTGGACGAGGACCTCAGGACCCTTCCTGCCAAGAACAGCGACGGGACCTACGGAGCCTGGAAATCCGCTTGCCGGAGGGTTACGGTCTATGTGGAACTCAAGGACAAGAAGCACGGCAATTCCGTCATCTGGTTCTTCCCTACCCACTATGACCACAAAAGTACCGAGGCGAGGAAAAACTCCGCGGATCTGATGGTCCGGCAGATGAAGGCCCTTTGCAAGGTGAGCGACCTGAAAGAGACCGATCCGGTCATCTTCCATGTCGGGGATCTCAACACGACCTACGACAACAACCAGCTGCAGCGTCTCAAGGAAAATATGTACTACGCTCGCCTGGCCGTGGACGGCCCCGACAAATTCACCGGGACCTTCAACGGATTCAATGACAGCAACAGCTTGATCGACCATATCTTCTACGGCGGCAAATCGGTCAAGCCCGTGAAATACTGGGTCGACAAGACCAATTACGGGGTACCGTTCCTTTCGGACCACTACCCCGTTCTCTTCCAATGGGAATATCGCTAATCTGGGTTTGTCGAAATGTCGACCGCCTCTACTCTCAGATCCAATTGTGGGGTATACTTGAACTGAATCGGAATTAGTCCGTTGAGATAGAGGGTATACTCTTTGCCCCTCTCAAGACCGCGGACCAGATACTTGACCTCTTCAATCGGACAGACGCAATTGGCTAAGGGATCGACCCAGAATCGGAGATAAATCTCCGTCCCCTGGATCTCCAGTTTAGCCTGGACGCCCATCTTTTCGATGGCACAATTGTAATCGCCCCACTCGTCGGTGACGAGAAGTCCCGCTGATGTATATTTAAGGTGGATGAATTCATCTCGATCCACTCCGCCCGAGTGGGCGCGGGTCTCATAGGATTTGGCGCATTCGGTATGATATACTTTGCCGGGTTCCAGGGAAAGGGCCTGACACCCGGCAAGCAGTAGCGCGGCGGAAAGATATGCAAAGATTTTATTCATGATTCGCGGTTTTTAATATGAAATCCAGAAAGAGGTAAAATCTTGCATGAAAAAGGTTTACGCTTTCAAATCTATTTTAATCTGGAGTTCATCGAGCTGGACCTGATCGATTTCCGACGGGGAATCGATCATTACGTCGCGTCCCTGATTGTTCTTCGGGAAAGCGATATAGTCACGGATCGAGTCGCTGCCGCCGAAGAGGGCGCAGACGCGGTCGAAACCGAAAGCCAGACCGCCATGGGGCGGTGCGCCGAACTTGAAGGCATTGATGATGAATCCGAATTTCATCTCGGCTTCTTCCTCTCCGATGCCAAGGACTTCGAACATCCGCTTCTGCATGTCTGCATTGTGGATCCGGATGCTGCCGCCGCCGAGCTCCGATCCGTTGAGGACGAAGTCATAGGCGTTGGCGCAAACGCGCTCAAGGTCTTCCTTCTTATTGCTGTAGAACCATTTCTCATGCTCCGGTTTCGGGGCGGTGAAGGGGTGGTGCATCGCATAGAAACGCTGGGTCTCGTCGTCCCACTCGAGGAGCGGGAAGTCTACGATCCAGAGCGGAGCGAATACCTTCGGGTCCCTCAGGCCCAGGCGGTTCCCCATCTCGAGGCGCAGGACGCCGAGCATGGTCTGGACCTTGCGGCGGTTGTCTCCGCTCATGACGAGAATCAGGTCTCCGGGTTTCGCTTCCGCCGTTTCGGCGATCTTGGCGAGATCCTCAGGACCATAGAACTTATCGATGGAGGATTTGAAGGTTCCGTCAGCGTTGACCCGGATATAGATCAGTCCCTTGGCTCCGACCTGGGGGCGCTTGACCCATTCGGTCAGTTCGTCGACCTGCTTGCGGGTATATTCCGCAGCACCGGGGACGGCGATCGACCCGATATAGGCGGCTCCGTCGAGGACACCGAATCCCTTGCCCTTGGCAACGTCCGTCAGTTCATGGATTGTCATGCCGAAGCGGATATCCGGCTTGTCGGATCCGTAGTTATCCATCGCGTCGTACCAGCTCATCCGCGGGAGGGGATTGGGGACGTCGACGCCAAGGACGTTCTTGAAGAGCGTCCGCATCATTCCCTCAAAGGTCCCGAGGACGTCTTCCTGCTCGACGAAGGACATCTCGCAGTCGATCTGCGTGAATTCCGGCTGGCGGTCGGCACGGAGGTCTTCGTCACGGAAGCAGCGTACGATCTGGAAATACCGGTCGTATCCGGCGACCATCAGCAACTGCTTGAAGGTCTGCGGGGACTGCGGAAGGGCGTAGAACTGTCCGGGGTTCATGCGGGACGGCACGACAAAATCGCGGGCCCCTTCCGGGGTAGACTTGATCAGGTAGGGGGTCTCGATTTCCATGAAACCCTTTTCGTCCAGATAGTTCCGAACCTCATGGGCGATACGGTGACGGAGCATGAGTGCCTGCTTGAGCGGTCCGCGGCGAAGGTCGAGATAACGGTATTTCATCCGGAGGTCATCCCCGCCGTCAGACTCGTCTTCGATCGTGAAGGGCGGGGTGACGGATTTATTGAGGACCGTAATGCCGGAAACCTTGATTTCGATCTCTCCGGTCGGCATTTTGAGGTTTTTGCTCTGGCGCTCAATGACCTCACCTGTTGCCTGGATGACAAATTCGCGTCCGAGGGAGGTCGCCGTTTCGACAAGGTCAGCCGGAGCGTCCGCCTCGACGACAAGCTGTGTGATGCCGTAGCGGTCGCGGAGATCGATAAAGGTCATACCTCCGAGTTTACGGGCCTTCTGGACCCAGCCGGCGAGGGTAACCCTCTCCCCGGCGTTCGCGATGCGGAGCTCTCCGCAAGTATGTGTTCTGTACATAAGTGGACGGTTTTTCAGTTCAGTCCGCAAAGATAGCAAAAATAAGGGAAGGGCGGATCGATTGTCCGCTCTATTTGGAATGCTTCCGTGCGTACTTCGGGTCGAAGGCCATGTTGAGGGCATGGGCCAGCCGGTATCCGGCATTGCGGATCTGGGTCTTCATGAGGGGCGTATGGTCCCGGATCCATTTGGCGTTGATCGTGTCTCCGTCCTGGATTTCAAGACGGCACTCCTGGCACTTGTCGGCAACGTCCTTGCCCCAGTCGTAGATCGTTCCCTTGCAGATTTCCTCGATCTGCTCCGGAGAGCAGTCGTCGCAGATTTCGGCAATGTCGGAATAACTGAAAGGAAGGTGGTTCGTGACCATATAATTGTCCCAGACGACATGGTAGGTCGTCAGCTGGCCCGCGAAAGTCACGGGATACTTGCCGATATCCTTATATTTGGCGGCATAACGGACATGGCCGGGGCAATGCATGTCTCCGATCAGATGGGTGACCATGACAAGTTCCTTCCAGCGGATTGAATCCGGGAAGTCCTTTGCATGGGCGAGATCCTGAAGGCAGTGGTCGGCAAAGTAAACGTTGTTGACGAGCTGACGGCCCGTTCCGGGTTCATGCAGGGTCGTATACGGACGGTTATCTGGGTCGACTTCGAAGGTATGGGCATGACCGATTCCTTCGGTCCATTCCAACGGGAAGGTTGCATCTACTTCTGCGCGGTAATCGTCGCAGTACGAAGCGATGGCAACGAGCGGGGTGCCCTGCATGATTTCCTGGACCCGTTTCTGTGTCGTCTTGGTAAGGTGGTTCTGGGCGATTTTCGCCACGGCGGCATGGCCCATACGGCCCCACCCGAAGGCGGAAGCCGGAATCAGCGCCGCGATAAACAGGGCGGCAATGGTCTTTGAAAAGAGATTTTTCATTTTGCGGTCAGTTATAATCGACTAGCAAGTTACTGAAAAAAACTTATCTTTGCAATTGTTATGGAAGTTCGCGCAAAAAAATCCTTAGGTCAGCATTTTCTGACGGATCAGTCGATTGCCAAGGCAATCGTGGATGCCCTCTCCCCGTCAGCAGAGCGGATGCCGGTGCTGGAGGTCGGTCCCGGTATGGGCGTACTGACGCAGTATCTGCTGCAGCGGGAAGACATCGACTTGAAACTCGTCGAGATCGACGGAGAGTCCGTGGACTATCTGCTGACCCACTTCCAAGGCATGCAGGGCAGACTCTATCAAGCTGATTTTTTGAAGCTTCCGCTTGAGAGAATCTTCCCGGGGGATTTCGCGGTCATCGGGAATTTCCCCTATAATATTTCTTCCCAGATTTTCTTCAAAATCCTGGACTGCAAGGATCGCGTTCCCGAGGTTGTCTGCATGATCCAGAAAGAAGTGGCCGAACGGATCGCGGAAAAGCCCGGGACGAAAACCTATGGAATCCTTTCCGTCCTGCTTCAGGCATGGTACGATATCGAATATCTCTTTACGGTCGGATCCGGGGCCTTTGCCCCGCCGCCCAAGGTCCAGTCCGCCGTAATCCGGCTCCGCCGGAACGGAAGGAAGGATCTCGGGTGCGATGAAAAACTGTTCAAGACGGTCGTAAAAACCGCCTTCGGACAACGCCGGAAAACCCTTCGGAATTCGTTGAAACCATTGATACAGGCGCGATTGGATTCCTTAGGAGAAGATCCGGAAACCTTCAAATCCAATCCGGTCTTCGACCTTCGTCCCGAACGTCTCGGCGTCGAAGACTTTATCTCCCTAACCCGGTTGTTGACTCCTTCAGCCCCCCTTCCTCATTGATATGAAAACACTTTCCATTTCCAAGAGCATCCCCGTCGTAGGGGAATACGACGTTGTGGTCTGCGGCGGCGGCCCCGCCGGATTCATCGCGGCCGTTGCTGCAGCGCGCGAAGGCGCAAGGACAGCACTTGTCGAGCAGTATGGTTTTCTTGGAGGAATGGCGACGGCCGGTCTTGTCGCCCCGATCAGCGTCTTTACCTATAAAGGAGAGTTGGTCGCCGGCGGCCTTCCCTGGGAATTCGTCCACCGGCTGGAGTCTATGGGCGGTGCCCTAATTGAAAAACCGCTCGGAAACGTAGCCTTCGATCCGGAGCTCTATAAGCTATGTGCCCAGCGGATGGCCCTTGAAGCGGGAGTGGACCTCTATCTCCATTCTTATCTGACCGGCTGCCGGCAGGAAGAAAACTCAATCACCCACGTCTTCATAGAGAATAAAAACGGCACAGAGGCTCTTTCCGGATCGGTTTTTGTCGATGCTACCGGGGATGCGGACCTGGCCCATTTTGCCGGTGTGCCGATGCAGCCTCGGGACGGAGCGCCCCTCCAGCCTGCCTCTACCTATTTTATCCTTTCGGGAGTCGATACGGACTCCCCGCTGATCCGCGAGGCTATGCACCACAATAAGCAGGGCGAAAACTGTCACTGTCTTCCGGTCAGGGAGCGGCTGATGGAACTTCCGGACATGCCTGATTTTGGCGGACCCTGGTTCTGTACGGTCCTGCATGAGGGCTCCGTAGCGGTCAATATGACCCGTACCCGGACGGATGCCTGCGAGAACAGGGACTTTACCGCCGCCGAATGCCGGCTGCGTGAGGATGTTTTCCGGATGGCCCGGATCCTGAAAGAGAACTTTCCCGAATTCCGGAATAGCTACGTCTCCGCAGTTGCACCCCAGGCAGGGGTCCGGGAAACCCGGCGGATCCTCGGGGTCCATACTGTGACGGGCGAGGAATATGTCAGCGCTTTCCATTATGAGGACAGCATCGCACGCGGGGCCCATCCCATCGATATCCATGCCGCAAAGGGCAGTTCCCAAAGCCTGACCTTCCTCGAAAAACCGGCGTATGTCCCCTACCGGGCTCTGATCGCCACGGACTTCCCGAATCTTGTCGTCGCCGGACGGTGTCTTTCCGCCGACCGTCGCGCCTTCGCCTCCCTTCGGGTACAAGCTTCCTGCATGGCTACAGGGCAGGCCGCCGGCCTTGCCGCGGCGCAGACCGTAAAAGGAAACGGAGACATCCGCAAGGCAGACATCCCCGCTTTGATTTCCCGGCTCCATTCCCTCGGCGTTTGGATATAGCTCTTCTTTGTTTTAGTTCAGTGCTCTACAGATACTGCCCGATAAACAAGATACACCCGGTGCTCTTTTCACTAATCAGATAGATAAAGGGGCGGTCAATGATAAATTCAGGAGTCGACGGAATAGCAGAAGCGGAACCAATGGAGTAGGCAACGCTAATAGCCGCAGCTTCACTTCCTTTCTTGTCCATAGAAAACGCCGTCTTATGGATCATTGTGTCGAAAGTAATCTTCTTGTCGGAAATTCCGCTAAGGTCAGAGTCTTCGCCAAACAGTTTGCAGATGCCTAATCTATTAAGGTTCTTCGCGATTATATTATTCGAGTATGATACATTGATTTTCGGAAGTGATATTTTGTACGGGGAATAACTATGCGTCCGATCCCTCAGACCATTAAGCACAGTAGAGGACAAGTGATTGCAGGCGGTGTCAAAGATATCGTCCTTCGGAACCAGAATTTCTAGTTGAAAGGCACTGTTCCCATAAGGGATGGCAGCATACTCCCATCCATTCCGTGAGGAATAGGCAATGGGGATTTTGCCTCCTTCCAGCATCATGACGTTTTCTTGCTTGCCGTTGAGATGATAAAATGGCTTCTTCTCCTCTTTCTCAAAAGGCGTTGACCATTTTCCGGAAAAGTAAATCGCATTGGCTGCCAGCATTTTGGAATAAGCAGGTGGAGTGTCCAGTATCTGGTTGATCTTTCCGTGAGTTTGTTTTTTGCACCAATTGTTCAGTTTATCAAGGAACGCCATTGACGATAGGTCGTCATAATCAGGTTGGACGGAGAACCGATTCTTGACAATGTCTATAAACGGAGATTTGATGGACTTATTCAACGTTTTGTCGAACCAGAGCCCATTTGCCGATTCGAGTGTTACGGAATTGTCCGCTGTGGTGAGCGCGTTGTATAAAGATGTGTAAAATACCCCAGTTTCTTCAGGAGAAAACTCTTTCAGTCCCAGGGCTGAGACAATCTCTTCCCTTGTTTCCCCTTCCGCTCCAGCAGAGAGGAGAGAGAGAACAGTCGCAATACTAAAGGGCGAGATAAAGGAAGAGGAACCTTCTTCAAGTGTTCGAACTTCTCGGAATAAGTTGAGACCAAAGTCGTTAGATGCAGAAAGCATTGTTGCTTCGGCTTTGGTAAGAACAATCGGTTCCATGGGTTTTACAGCCCCGTTCGTATCCTTTCCCTGTTTCTCACAACCGAATATAAGGAATAATAGCAAGAGATATGTTTGAATATGAAGAAATGAAAACGTTCTCATAGAAAATAGAAAAGAATTAGAAAATAGAAAAGAGTTACAACAGCCTCATCCGCCAGGTGACGCCGATGTCGAAGTTGTTGACGGTGTCGTGGTTGTCGCGGAAATAGACGGCGTGGAGACGAACCGTCTCGTCTCCGAGCGGGAAGTACTCGACGCCGGCACCGTAGTACAGGTAATTGTTCCCGGCGGGCAGGACCAGATCGTAGGAAAGGCCGTTCTCATCAACATTCATCGCGTCATTCCATTCATATCCGACCTTGGTGCAAAGGTTCCATTTCCCAACGGAATAGATGGCTTTCCCAATGACGGTCCCGTCAGAGAAGAAGCGCGGATGTCCCGCCGCCGTACGGTTGATGTAGTCGACGTCGACCACGAGGGGTCCGAAGAAGAACTTGTTCCCGAGGGCGATATAATTCATTTTACGGTGATACTCGTCTTCGACCAGGTTGACGCTCCAGAGCGTTTTCCATCTCGGGAAGAAAGATCCGTTCCAGTAGAGGTTGTAGGAATACGTGTTCTGGGTCGGAGGAGAGATGGGCGAAGGAATGAACTGTAAGGAGATGGTCTGGCCCGGGACGGGCGTATAATGGGCCGTCGCACCGAAGGCGTAGACCTGTGACATTCCGTTGCAGAAAGCGCTGTAATAGTAGACCTCGATCGGCGGGGAGTCGAACTCGTATCCGCCCACAAGGATCCCCTGCTTGCCGAAAGTAAATCCCCAATGGTCATTGGGCTGCCAGCGGATCCATAGGAAATCGGTCGCCTTGAACGGATTCTTGGCTTCGATATCCTTGTTGAGGCGCTGCCGGACCCGGTAGGAGATGGTTTCGGACAGGGTCCCCTTGATATGGAGGTTCAGGTAGTCGCCCTGGAAATGGGTGCCGTATACCCCGTCCCGGGTCTCCTGGTGGAAGGTGGCCCGGGCGTCGAGGGATATTTCATCGAGTGACTGTGCAGCAAGCGGCGCAGCCGTTAAGAAAACGGAGAGAAGGGCTGGTAAAAGATACCCTGTCTTATTCATTTTCGACTGTTTCTGTATTTCTAGCTTTGTCCTTGAGGTTCCAGAGCGTTACGACAAGCAGGAAGCCGATAACGGAGACGGCGGACATCAGGATGAAGATCGGGTGCCAGCCGAAATGATCGGCGAACTTACCGAGCGGGTAACCCGTAATCAGGGTCGAGAGATAACTCATGAATCCGATGATGCCGACGGCCGAGGAGGCCGCTTTCTTGGAGACCTCGTTAGATGCGACTACCCCGAGAAGTGCTTGCGGCCCATAGAGGAAGAAGCCAGCAAGAGCGAGCACGATCAGGAAAAGCACCGGCTGGTGCCAGTCCTGGATATAGTGCAGGGCAACGAGGCAAAGAGCAACGAGGACCATCTCGATGGCGCAGACCCGCTGCGAGCGGCTCTTGAAGAACTTGTCGGAGACATAGCCGGCGAAGATCATGCCGAGGCAGCCCGCCACTTCGAAAATACCGACGGTCCATCCGGAGAGCTGCGGGCTGAGCCCCATGTCCTGAAGCATGGACGGACCCCAGTCCAGTACCGCGAAGCGGACAACGTAAACGAAGAGGTCGGTCAGGGCGAGAATCCAGATGACAGGATTCAGGAAGACCCTCTTGACGAGGAACTTGCGGAAAGCCTTCTGGTCTTTTCCCTTGCTTTCGTCCAATTCTCCCTCGACCTTCGGGAGCTCCTGGAGACCGACGGATTTCGGCGTGTCGCGAAGCGTTGCGATAATGAAGAATATGCCGACAAGTCCGAGGCAGGCCGGAACCCAGAAACAGAGCTGCCAGCTGGTAAGGTAACCGCAGATGACGGAGGCAACAAACGCACCGACGCTGTGGGAGGTATTCCAGATGCTCATCTTGGTCGCCAGCTCATGCGGGGGTACCCAGTTGACCATCAAATGGTTGCACGGAGCAAATCCGCATCCCTGGAAGATCTGGTTGACGATGTAGAGCACCGACAGGATCAGGATGAATCCGCCGATGAAGTCCGGTCCCTCCGTCGTGCCGGTAATCAGGGTTGTCAGCTTGTCCGTCCATCCGAAGAGGAAGTTGACGGCCACGCAGACGCCCAGTCCGAGGACCAGATGCCACCGGGCATTCGTCCGGTCGCCGATAATTCCATTGATGAGTTTTGAAATACCGTAGATGATACCTCCTGCGGACAGGATGGCGCCAAGCTGTGCCTTCGTGATCTCCGGATAGGCATCCTGGATCATCGGGATGGCAAAGGAAAAGTTCTTCCGGACGAAGTAGAATACGGCATAGCCGATCATCGAGCAGATGATGACCTGCCACTGCCAGGACTTGAAGAAATCAACCTTCCCGTCCTTGCCTTTGAGCTTAAAGATGGGTTTAACGGTCGGTTCCATTATTTAAACGGCTTTTCTTCGTTGATATCCCAGGCATGTCCCGGGAGGAAAATCGCATTGACGAGTTCATCATAATAGCGGCCGCGCTTGGCGAGGTCGAGGGCGTTGAAACGCCAGCGCATCAGCTGGACCTTCTCGAACATGTCGTGGAGCTGGTGACGGGTCACGCCGATATCAGACGGGTCGGTCGGAGCGCCGACGATGGCAAAGCTCTTCTGCATTTTCTCGAAGGACCAAACCTGGGCCTGGAGTTTTTTCTTGAATTCCGGCCAGACGGTCTTGACCTTTGTCAGCTGCTCGCGGACGGTGTCGGCGTCGTTGTATTTCTTTGTGATTTCGGTGTAGCCGAGCTTGGGAGCCGGGAAATTCCGGAAGATCTCGATGGCGCGCATCTGCTCCTGGTCGATCGTCGGCCAGGCCGCAACGCAGGCGTCGACATCCAGCTTGGTCAGGTCGAACTTGAACATCTCGTCGAAAATAGCGCACATGGTCAGGGTGCCGACCGCAACCTGGATCCCATGGGACTGGAGTTTTCCGTGGAAACGGTGGTGGGTCATGTCAAGGATATGGCTGAAGAGGTGCTCGCAGCAGGATGCCGGACGGCTGGACCGGGCGGCCTGCATGGCGAAACCGCTCATGGTCAGGCCTTCGAAGATATCAGCGATGGCCTGGTGGTCTCCGGCGGCGATGCCTTCCGGGTCGGAAAGGTAGGTATGGAGCCGGGGATAGAGAACATCCCAGGCGGCCGGGATGATCGGTTCCGTGCCCATCAGGTCGGCAATCATCCATTCCGCACCGGCCGGAACCTTGGCGGCGAGATCGGCATAACCGGACGCAGCCATCCACTTCGGCGCATTGGCGATGACATTGATGTCTGCGATGATTGCGGTCGGAGCGGCGCACTCGAAGGTCTGCTTGGCGTTCTGGTAGGTAATCGACGCGCCGAAGGAAGAGAATCCGTCGACGGAAGCGGCGGTGGCGACGCAGATATACCCCTGTCCATGGTGCTGGGAAGTCAGTTTGCAGAGGTCGTTGATGACGCCGGCACCGACGGAGACGGCGACAAAGAAGTCGTCGGAGGGCTTCCTGAATGCGGTTTTGGCATCTGCCTCGACATAGGCGGGATCGTTCTCAAGGCGCTTGGCCTCGGCGAAATCGCCGTCGAGGAGCTTATCGACCATCTCGATGTAGCGCCACTCGGCATGGAACTCCTCTTTTTCGATGATGTATTTCTCGGTAGGAATGCCTGCGGCTGTCATCCGGGAGAAGACCTCCTCTCCGCAGGCCGGCCAGGTATTGATGTCGGCGACGACGACGGCCTTGCGGCCCGGGAACAGCTCTTTGAAAACTTCCGGAACCCGTCCGAGGATTCCTTCACCCATTTCGAACACTTTTGTGTCGGTTGCCACCTTCAGGGCGGCGGCGATTCTCTCTTTTGAATCCATGATATGGTATTATATTTAGTATTACTCCGAATCGGATTGTACAAAGGTAAGCATTTTTCCCCGTCGGTTTTCCATAAAAATCTTTATTCTTTCAGATTTTCTGTGACAATAATTGTTAAATTTGCAAGTACATTATATAAAATAAACAATCTCTATGAAAGCAATACAATTCGGAGCAGGCAATATCGGCCGCGGTTTCATCGGGGCCGTCCTCTCGCAGGCCGGGTTCGAAGTCGTCTTCGCGGACGTCGTCGCCGACCTTCTCGGGCAGATCAATACGCGGAAAGAGTATACCGTCCATGTGATGGATACCGTCAGCCGTGACATCACAATCAAAGACATCAAGGCCGTCAATTCCGGGGGCGACGACGCCGTCGCAGAAATCGTGGATGCCGACCTGATTACGACGGCTGTCGGGCTCCGTATCCTGAAATTCGTCGCCCCGGCGATTGCCAAGGGTCTCGCCGCGCGCAAAGCCGCCGGGATAGAAAAACCGCTCAATATCATTGCCTGTGAGAACGGCCTCAGGGCGACCTCCCAGCTCAAGGCCCTGACCCTCGATCTCCTTTCCCAGGATGTCCGGGAGTGGGCCGAGTCCCACGTCGGTTGGCCGGATGCCGCCGTCGACCGGATCGTCCCGCCGGTCCGCTGCGAAATTCCGCTCGACGTTGCGGTGGAAGAGTATTACGAATGGGATGTAGAGCGTTCGTCCTTCGTCGGGGAGATTCCTGCGATCGAAGGCATGACCCCGGTCGATAACCTTGAAGCCTATGTCGAACGGAAACTCTTTACCCTCAATACAGGCCATGCGACGGCCGCCTATGTCGGTAAGATGAAGGGTCTCCAGACAATCGGAGACAGCATTGCCGACCCGAAGGTCTGTACCCTTGTCCGCGCCGTCATGCGCCAGAGCGGTGAAGGCCTGATCAAGAAATTCGGTTTCAACCATGAGGTCCATTACGCCTATATCGAGCGGATTATCAAGCGTTTCTCCAATCCGTACCTGCGCGACGACGTCGACCGGGTCGGACGTGAACCGCTCCGGAAGCTGGCTCCTAACGACCGGCTTATCCTTCCGATGATGACGGCCAAGAGCTATGGACTTTCCTATGACAAAATCCTTCTTGCCATCGGTGCCGCCCTGCATTTCAATAACGGGATGGACCCGCAGAGCATCGAAATGCTTTCCTCGATAGAGGTCCTCGGCCTGGAAGGAACGATCGTCAAATATACGGGAATCCCGGCCGGTGATCCGCTCGTAGGGGAAATCGTCGACGCGTACCACGAGGTCGAGAAATTCTAGTTCGTGATGGTACAGGAGAAAATCCAGCGTTTCGGGCGGAGCCTCAGCGCGATGGTCATGCCGAATATCGGCGCGTTCATCGCGTGGGGCTTGATCACGGCCCTGTTCATCCAGGGGGGCTGGTGGCCGAACGAGCATCTGGCGAAGATGGTTTCGCCGATGCTCAAATATCTGCTGCCGACCCTGATCGCCTTTACGGCCGGCAAGAATGTCGGCGGATATCGGGGCGGAGTCGCCGGAGCCGTTGCCGCGATGGGCGTGATTATCGGAACCGATACGCCCATGTTCCTCGGGGCCATGCTGATGGGCCCCCTGGCCGGCTGGTGCGTCAAGCGTTTCGACAAACTGGTCGAGGGTAAGATCGGGGCCGGATTCGAAATGCTCGTGGACAATTTCTCCCTCGGGATCATCGCGATGCTCCTCGCCATTGCGGGATACCTGCTGATCGGGCATGTGGTCGAATGGCTGACGAACCTGCTCAGCAGCGGGGTCAACTGGATGCTTGCCCACAAGATGAACCCGCTCCTGGCCGTACTGGTCGATCCGGCGAAGGTCCTTTTCCTGAACAACGCCGTCAACCACGGAATCATGACCCCGCTCGGCATCCAGCAGGCCGCCGAGATGGGACAGTCCATGCTTTTCCTCGTCGATCCGAATCCGGGACCGGGTCTGGGAATCCTTCTCGCCTGCTGGGTCTTCGGAAAGGGAATGACGAAGCAATCCGCTCCCGGAGCCGCGGTGATCCAGCTGTTTGGCGGGATCCATGAAATCTATTTCCCGTATGTCCTGGCGCGTCCGATCTTGCTCTTTGCCGTGATGATCGGCAATATCTGCGCCCTTTCTTTCTATACGCTTACGAACTTCGGACTCGTTGCGCCCGCTTCGCCGGGCAGCCTGATTTCGATTATCCTGATGTCCCCCCGGGGACGGACCCTGATCGGGATCCTGGGCGTGCTGATTGGAACGGCCGTGTCGCTCCTGCTGGCTATACCGATGGTCAAGGCCCGGCCTGATTTCCAGGGGGAGAATGAAGACGCTCCCAAGACGCCCGGAGCGGGACAGCCAGTCCCGTCCGGCCTGTCCGGAACCGTCCGGAAGATTGTTTTCGCCTGTGATGCGGGTATGGGATCCAGCGCCCTTGGAGCAACCCGGTTCAAGGCGAAACTGCTGAAAAACCACCTCGACGGGATTGCCTGCACCAACAGCGCCGTCGACGCCATTCCCGCCGATGCGGACCTTGTCGTCTGTCAGGGAACCCTGGCCGGACGGGTAGAGGGACACGAAGTCGTGACGATTACGAATTTCATCTCCGACCCCGCCCTTGATGCCCTTATCGAACGCCTCAAGGCAGCTCCCGCCCCGGCCCTTCCGGAGGAAGGGGAGGGGCCGCTCCGCGTTGCTTCGCAACCCTGTACGGGCAAATGCTCCGCAACTCCCTCCCCCTCCTCCGGAGAGGATTCAGGAGAGGAGACGGCGCTGCTGAGCCGCAGCCGGATCCGGACCGGGCTGTCTCCGGAAACGAAGGAAGAGGCGATTCTCCGGGCGGGCCGGCTGCTTGAAGAGGCCGGCTGTGCAGCGCCGGGCTATGCCGAGGCGATGCTGGACCGTGAAAGACTCATGACGACCTATATGGGGATGGGCCTGGCGATTCCGCATGGAACGTCCGAGGCTAAATCCAAGGTGCTCCGTTCCGGCATATCCGTCCTCCAATATCCGGAAGGCGTCGATTTCGGAGATGAAAAGGCATTCCTCCTTATCGGCATCGCCGGAGTCGGGGACGAACACCTGGACATCCTCGCCAAGGTTTCCTCCGCCCTCGAGGATGAGGCCTTGCTGGAACGCCTGTCCCACCAGGCGGATGTTGAAGAAATCTATAATGCACTAAAATAAATGAAGACCCAGAAAGTTACGGTTCAGGCCCCGAATGGCCTCCATGCCCGTCCGGTCGGAGAAATTGTCCGTATCGTCAAATCCTTCGCCGGGACGACGGTCTCGCTTTCTACGGGAGCGAAAACAGTCAGCGCCGCCAGTATGCTCGGCATCCTTTCGCTCGGACTGAAAGCGGGAACGGAAGTTGAGGTCTCCGCGGAAGGGCCGCAGGAAGCGGCTGCCGTTGCTGCGCTCGTCCGGATTATCGAGTCCGCTGACATAGAATAACCTGCAGTTTAATGGTGACGAGAAATGGAATAGCCTCAGTTGAGGGACTGGCGGCGGGGACGGCTTTCTTGCTGCGGAAAAACAAAGGTACCGGACAAGCTGTCGTCTCCCTGGACGAGGCCTTCGAGGCAGAGCGGGAGCGGCTTGAAGCCCTTTCCCAGGACGGGGAAAGCGAGGCGGCAGGGATCTTTGCCGCCCATCTGGAGATCCTTGAAGACCCGATGCTCCGCGAGTCGATCGAGGCGCATCTTGGCGACGGCCTTTCCCTGATAGAGGCCGTGGAGGCGGCTTCGAAGGAACTTGCTGCCATGTTTGAAGAGATTGAGGATGAGTATCTTCGCGCCCGGGCTGATGATGTCCGGGATATCTGCCGCAGTCTGTCGGAACGGCTCTCCGGTTCCGCCGGGGATTCCTGGCAAGGATTGCCGGAGGATGCCGTCATCGTCGCGGAAGAACTCTTTCCTTCCGATACGACGGAGATGGACTTTGGGAAAATCCGGGCCTTCGTCATGCAAAGAGGGAGCGTGACGAGTCATGTTTCGATCATTGCCCGCAGCAAAGGGATTCCGGCGCTTCTCGGAGTTGAAATCGACGGAATCGAAACGGGAGACCGGCTCCTTGTCGACGGCGATGCCCGGATCCTGACGATCCGGCCGGAGGAAGCCACCGAAGAAGCTTTCCGCGAGAAAATGAATCACAGGGATGCGGGGGATACCGCAGAAGTTCTTCTCAAACCGGACGGAACGCCGGTTACCGTTTTCGGGAACGCCGGTTCCCTCGGAGACATCGATGCGGCCATCGCAGCCGGGGCGGACGGGATCGGTCTGTTCCGGACGGAGTTCGTCTTTATGGACACCGACCACCTCCCGACGGAAGAAGAGCAGTTTGCCATCTATCGGCAGGCGGTTCTCCGGTGTGGTGGAAAGCCTCTGATAATCAGAACTATGGATATAGGAGGAGATAAGATTCTTCCGTATTGGAACCTCCCCCGGGAGGAGAATCCCTTCCTCGGTATGCGGGGCGTGCGCCTCTGCCTGACGCACCCGGACGCTTTCCGGATCCAGGTCCGGTCCATCCTCCGCGCCGGAGCCCTTGGTCCGGTTCTGATGATGATCCCGATGGTCGCCAAGGTTGAGGAATTGGATCAGGTCCATGCGATGGTCCTCTCCTGCTCGGAAGAACTCTCCCGGGAGGGAATCCCGTTCAGGGAAGACCTGCCTGTCGGCATCATGGTCGAAACGCCGGCGGCGGTCCTGATGGCTCCGGAATTAGCCCGGAAGGCAGCCTTTTTCAGTATCGGAACCAATGACCTGACGCAATATACGATGGCTGCGGACCGGGGCAATCCCGGCGTGGCGCATCTCTATAATCCGATGGATCCGGCGGTGGAGAGGGCGCTGGAAATGACGGTCGCCGCTGCCCGCGAGGCGGGAATTCCCGTCGGGGTCTGCGGCGAAATGGCTTCGACTTTTGAGGGACGGCAACGCCTGGTATCCCTCGGGGTGGACTCGGTCAGTCTCTCTTCTCCGAAGCAAATCAAGAAATTGAAACAGAAATAGTTATGCAGAAATCATTTGTTATCGGCGTCGATTACGGAACGGATTCCGGACGGGCGGTCTTGCTCGATGCGCTGACCGGAGAGCAGATCGCCGCCAAGACGGCTGCTTACCCCCGCTGGGCCGAAGGACGTTACTGCAATCCTTCGGAAGACCGGTTCCGTCAGCATCCGAAAGACTACCTGGAAGTTCTTGAGACGATTCTCAAAGGCGTTATCGCCGCCTGTCCCGATCCCTCCGGGATTGTTGCGATCGGCATCGATACGACAGCCAGCACCCCCTGCCTGACAGACAGCCGGCTGGTTCCGCTCGCCCTGAAGCCGGGATTTGAAGACAACCCTGACGCCATGTTCGTCCTCTGGAAGGACCATACCGGAATGGCGGAGAGCCAGGAGATCAATGCCCTTTGTGACGGGAAAGGTTATCCTTATACGGCCCATTGCGGTCATGTCTATTCTGCCGAGAATTTCTGGTCGAAAATGCTCCATCTCGTCCGTACGGCCCCTGAGGTGGCCGAGGCGGCCGATTCCGCCATCGAGTGCTGCGACTTTCTCGCCGCGACCCTGACCGGATGCCATGACATTGAGGCCCTCCGTCCCGGCCACTGCTGCATCGGAGCCAAGTGGATGTGGGCTGAAGAGTGGGGCGGATATCCGCCGGCCTCCTTCTTCGGCGAACTCGATCCGAGGCTGAACCGGCTTCGCCTGCCGCAGCAGAATTTCGGGTGCGATAAAGCGGCCGGGACGCTCTGTCCCGAATGGGCGGCAAAACTGGGACTCAGCGAATCCGTCATTGTCGGCGTAGGCAATGTGGACAGCTATTCCGGCGCCGTCGGCGGCGGTGTCCGTTACAGGACGCTGGTCATGAATCTCGGCACGTCGGCCTGTTTCATGGCGGTTATGCCGAAGGAGCGTATGGGGGATAAGATTATCGACGGGGTTTTCGCCCAGGTCGACGGGTCGATCCTTCCGGGCCAGATCGGCATCGAGTCGGGGCTGACGGCTTTCGGAGATATCTATGCCTGGGTCCGCAACCTCCTGAGCTGGCCGCTCCGCCAGGGCGCGGCGGCTGATCCTGCCTTTGCTGAAAAGGCGGAAGCGATTGAAAACAAGCTGATTGCTGATCTGACGACAGCCGCAGCAACCCTCCCGGTCCGGGAGGAGGCACCCCTGGCAACGGACTATCTCAACGGACGGCGCTCTCCCTTCGGCGACAGCTCCCTGACCGCGGCCCTGACCGGTCTCAAGATCGGAACGGACGCCCCGGAATTCTTCCGGGCCTTTGTCGAAGCGTCCGCTTTTGCCGTCAGGGCCGTCGTGGACCATATGGAAGCCGGCGGCGTAGAAATTGAGCGCTGCGTCGCTGTCGGCGGCGTCGCACAGAAGTCCCCCTTTGTGATGCAGATGCTTTCCGACGTCCTTGGAAAGCAGATAGAAGTTTCCTCCTCTAAAGATTCCTGCGCCCTCGGATCTGCGATCCATGCCGCCGTCGCCGCCGGGATCTATCCGAGCGTGGAAGCGGCTGAAGAAGTGCTCTGCCCGCCCGCGTCCCGGAAATATGAACCGAACTCATCCCCGGTCCTCGAGGCCCGCTTCCGCCGGTACCTCGCCCTGACCGGACTGAAAGATAAACTGAAATGACCATGACTAAAACCGTTTCAAATCCAGGCACGAGAAAATGGGTGATCGTTGCCCTGATGTTCCTTGCCATTATCTGCAATTATCTGGACCGGCAACTCCTGTCGATCCTTAAACCGGAGATTCTGGAGCATTTCCAGATCGGCGATTTCGAATATGCTTGGATCGTCAATGTTTTCCTTCTCTGCTACGCGATCATGTACCCGATATCGGGGATTCTCGTCGACCGTTTCGGTCCGAAGAGTGTCATGCTCGGGGGAATAACGATCTGGTCCCTTGCCTGTATCGGGGCCGGATGGGCTCCGAATGTCTGGGTCTTCGCGGCTTGCCGGGGCATCCTCGGTCTGGCCGAACCGACGATTTTCGCCGGACAGATCGTTGCCGTGACCCTCTGGTTTGAGAAGAAGCAGCGCGCGACGGCGAACAGCCTCTGTACGATCGGCGGATCGCTTGGCGCGGTTGTCGCTCCGATCGTCATTGCCTGGCTGATGGGCCTTCTGGGCTACTGGCAGCACGTTTTCGTCATCTCCGGCGTGGTCGGACTGGTCATCGCCCTCTTCTGGCTCTTTATCTATAAGACACCGCCTCAGGAAGTCCTCGACATGACGGTCAATGCCGACCTGCAGACCCCGACCGGCGAGCAGAAATCTTTTACTTTCAAGCAGCTCTTCAAGACCCGGACCCTTTGGGGCGGCATTCTGATCCGTCTCGTCAGCGATCCGGTCTGGTACTTCTGCTGCTTCTGGCTCCCGGGTTTCCTGAGGAGCATGGGTGCCCACCAGGGACTGACCAATGAGCAGACCCTCAACATGATCCAATGGATCGGGGGGATCCCGTTCCTCGTCGGAGCGATCGGCGGTATCCTTACTTCCGCCTGGTCCGACGGGATGATCCGCCGTGGCATGCCTGCGCTGAAGGCGAGGAAGAAGATGCTGATATCGGTTGTCGTGATCGCCCCGCTCTGCATGCTGGTTCCTTTTATTAATGCGGCAGAGATGGCCTTCGGCCTCAAGATCGGACTTATTATCGCGATTTTCAGCCTTGTCGCAGTCCTCTGTCTCAGCTGGCTCTATACGATTCCCGTCGTCTTCGCGGAGACCTTCCCCGTTAAGAACATTGCTTCTGTGATGGGGCTCTCCTGCGGGGCCGGGGCTCTCGGAAGCATGGTCTTCAACCAGTTTGTCGGGTCCATCCCGGAGAGTGGCTGGAAAATCCTCTTTATCATCATGGGCACGCTTCATCTCTTCGCCGCCCTGATTCTTTGGAAAATGGTACGTAAAGAAAACCCTGAAAACGCATGAAACGATTCTTTCTCGCAGCGCTCCTGCTGACCGCTGTCCTTCCTGTCTTTGCCGCGAAGAAAACAACCCATACCGTCATGACGGCCAATATCCGGGTTACCGGACTCGAAGCGGATGACCAGCCCGGGCTCCGCTGGGACGACCGGAAAGCAATCTGCCGGGACGTCATCCTTTCCCGCAAACCGGATATTATCTGTATGCAGGAAGTCATCTATGATTCCTATGAATATTTCAAGAAAGAGCTCAAGGGCTATACCGGATTCGGGTTCGAAGGCCCCGAGATGGACCCGTATACGGAAGGGTACCACTTTATTGCGAAGAATGTAATCTTCTATAAGACATCGCGTTATGAGATGCTCGGAGCCGGGGTGTACTGGATGAGTGAGGATCCGCTTGTGGGCGGAAGCCTTTCCTGGGAATCCGCGCGGGCCCGTCATACGAACTGGCTGCGCCTCCGCGACAAGGTCACCGGCGAAGTGTTCCGGATCCTCAATACGCACCTGGACCATATTTCCGAGGACGCCCGCCAGGCCCAGGCCAAACTGATTATCCATGAGGCCTCGCAGTATGCGGAGGACTTCCCGCAGATCCTCTGCGGCGATTTCAACTCCGGCATCAAGAGCGTTGCCATCCACAGCATCAAGGCTGCCGGATGGAAAGAGATGTGGGAAGGGATCAACGGCGAAGTCGAATATGGTTTCACAGCCCATGGATTCAAGGCCGATACGAAGAAAAAGCCCGGCCGGAGGATTGACTTCATCTTCGCGCATGGACCGGTTACCCCCCTCTCCGCAGAGATCGTCACCGACCACCCCAAAGGCATCTATCCTTCCGATCACTACTTCCTCGTCTCCGAAGTCCGGATCGGGGAATAGAACCTGCCCGGATTAACTTTCTGCGGGGCCCAATATCTGTCCGACCAGTTCCGAAGGGGTCATGAAGCGGACAGAAGAATTATCATAGGTGTAGCGGTTGATGAATCGTCTATCATTCGTTACAATCACATGGCAGAAGGAATCTCTTGCCCGGATATATTGAATGTCGTCCTCGAAATCTGATCCAGGGTGAAGGCAAACTTCCTTCAAGTCGAAGTATCCCAGCGAATCGATATTGACATATCGGGATATGGAAAGGATTCGGCTGGCGAAATCCTCTGTTTTTGTCTCCCCCTTTCTCAATAAAACATATGAGGCATCGACAATAGACTGGATTGTGATGACACCTTCCATTTGCCCTGATCTGATAGCATCAAAAATGATGTTTGACTCGTGCGTTGATGGACGGTCTTTGTGGAGAACGTCGATTAACACATTTGTATCAATGAATATTTTCAATTTCATATCCGAGAATATGGTATAAACGTGGATCTGATTCAATTTCCTCGCGCGTAGGAGAAGATATGTTGTAGTTCAGGCTCAGGATTTCGTCTGAGACCTTGAAATCCTTCGGCAGTTTTGGGAAGACAGGGGTAGTATCCCGGTCCAGCAGATTCTCAATATAGGCATTGAGGGACATATTGTTGAATTTGGCCAGCCGTTTGGCCCGGGCCATGATGTCCGGGCGGATTCGGATAACAGTTGTTGTTCTTTCTCTCTCCATAAAATGCTTTTTTGCAAAGATAATAAAAATGATATCATCTGCAATGGGTTGATATCTCATATGGCTTCGCGGAATGAGCGGCGTAGGGGAGAAACCTCCGCATAATCAGCCCGATAAATATTTTAAATTATTTAATTTTTGTGGTCATATGTTGGATATTTAGTATATTTCTGTGTTTGACACTTTGATTTTGTCAAGCCAGAGACACTTCAAGGCCACAGCCCGCTGCGTGGGCGATTTGAGGTTTTGATTGTTTTTCAGGGATTGTAGTTATATAGCTACATCTCGTTTGACACTTAACAAGGTTTAAGAAGGAGCAATTTAAGGCTTACAGCATGCTGTAATGGCGTTTTGTAGTGTCCTGATTTTTTCTGACTTTGTAGTACATAAGCCGGAAGGCGCCTGTCCATCCGGCTCTACTCGGCATCATCGTTCTTCTCCCTTTTCTTGGTCTGTGCAATGATACTCCTCATCTTCTGCTTGGTGACAATCTGGGTGTCCGTCCTGAACCCAGCACTGCCTTGCAGGTTGTTCGTCAGGTCTGTCCTGGTGTATGTCGGGATATAGCCTTCTCCTGCCACGCTCAAGAAGTCCATTGAGCGGAGTGTGTCCACTATCTCCTCGGTTGTGAAGTGCTTTCCGCCACGGTTCACCTTCTTTTCCAGGTACTTGTATATCAACAGAGCCACGAAGCATGTCATGAAGTGTGCCTTGATGCGGTCATCCCTCCTCACATATACAGGGCGCGCCTCAAAGTCAGTCTTGAAGATGTGGAACCCGTTCTCGATGATCCAGCGGCCGCCGTTCAGTTTGATGATGGCCGGAGCCGGATCATGCATATCCGTGCACAGGGCGTAGAAGCCGTCAAAGGGGGCCTTCTGGTCTATCATCTCCTGATTGAGCGAGTAGCTCGCCGTCTGGGCCAGTTCCCCGTCCGGGGTGACATGCTCCGCCTTGATGAAGCGTTTGGCGTCGTTGGAGCTCTTCTTCTTGGACGTGGCGCCCTGCCTCTTTGCAAGCCGCGCTGCAGCACGTGTCACTTGACTCTCCCTGCAATATCGGGACAAGGCCAAGGAGATGCTTACAAGTGAACGCGGACTATATCACAGGAGTATGCGTCCGATAAAACCTGAGGTCGTCTTCGGCCAAATCAAATACGACTGCGGCTTCAAACGCTTCCATTACAAGGGGGAACGGCTCGTTGAAGCCGAGTTTTCCACGCTAGCAATCGCACATAACATCCGGAAAATGATCGCGAGGACGGATGCCAGAGGTCGATGAGAAGGAGGTATATATTGCTTTGATCAGAAGCCGCTCGAAAAAGCGACACGGCCGACAAGGGAAAAAAGAAGGTGACCAATAATCACTTATTAGTCACCTTCCTAGAAAGGATTGTTGTCAGGAGACTACCAGCCCGGGTTCTGGGGGAGGGTCTTTCCAACCGCTTTATACAGAGTAATCTGTCCGGTAGGGATCGGATACAGGTAGTGCTTCTTGTCGTAGATGCGAACCTTTGCAGGATCATCCGAACGGGCGTCCACATATCCGTCAGCCGTGATTTTGCATCCGGCGCTCGTTCCTGCGACGGGATCATTCTTGACATAGGCTCCGTAGACCTGCTCCGGATATTTCTGCGTGTCAAGTTTATCCAGCTGGTGCCAGCGGATCATTCCCCAATAGCGGTCATTGATATCCAGCATGAGCTCAACGCGGCGCTCACGGCGGATTTCCCAGATCAGGTCGCTTACGCCCATGTTGTTTGCCGGATCGTGACCGGGATTGACGGTCATGTGAGGCATTTTCACCCGGTCGCGCAGGAGGTTGACGGAAATGTCCAGGTCATTTTGGGTGCAGTTTCCAAGTTCCGCGCAGGCTTCCGCATAGTTAAGATAGATACAAGCCAGCCAGTAAATAGGAGAATCAGTGGAGTTGCTTGCAACAGTCCTTTCAGATGCGGGCAGTTTATCCGTATCGAATTTCATAATGCCGTAGCCGGTTGACGAGGTCGTCTCCATACCGGAGTTCCAACGCTCGTATCCGTTGCCTTTGTACATCAAGACCGGATCGATGGTCTGTCCGAGCCGGGGATCCCTGACGGCAAGGATTGCTGTCAGATCCAGATCTCCGTTCGCATTCATCCGCGGCCGGTCGTTCTTGTCCCTGGAAGTCGTTGCAAGCGGCTTTCCGTCCGTGAACAGATAGGAATCGAATGCTGCTTTGGAGAGACCGCTCTGCATCGTACTCGTACAGGTGTAATCGATGGTGCTGTGGACAAGCGATCCATAAACATAATGCTTATAAAGGATCATTTCCTTATTATTCGCCAGATCCAGGGAAGAATAATTGGCCCGATAGTTATCGTTCAGCTTATACATCGAGTTGCCCATGATCGCCTGGCAGGCATTTTTCGCTTCGGTGAGATACTTGGTCGCGCGGGAAGGGTCCGCAGCCTTTCCATTCTCATCCGCCGTGCGGTATTTGCAGAAAGTGCCTTCGTAGAGACAGATTTCAGCCTTGATCGCCTGGGCGACAGCGTTGTTGATGGTGACGCGGGAGCTGCCGTTCTTGGAAATATTCGCGGTCGCGAAATTCAGATCTTCGAGGACCTTGTCCATGACGACATCACGGTCCTGCCGGTCTCCATAGAGATACAGCTCTTTGTCTTCATCGGTCACGTCCACGACTTTGTCGATGTAGATGATGTCTCCGAAAAGACGGACCAGCTGATAATGCCTCAGGGCACGATACAGGCGTCCGACTCCCAGCCAGTGATTTTTGGAGGCTTCATCCATGGACTCGATCCCGGGGACTTTCTCGATCAGGAGATTGGCCCGGCGCAGTTCGGTATAGTTGTTCGACCATGTTCCATTGGTGGCGGGAGCGTTTTTGTAGGTCCACTCCGTAAAACCGCTGGAGGCCTGGTCGTCATTCAGCGTGTTGAAGTAGAAATCACCGGAGAAGCCGGTGAAGGCATTGTAGAAATAATTGGCATACGCCTGTACATTCGTCTCGCTCGTCCAGAAATTGTCATTCGTGAACTGATCGACAGGTTCCTTGTTCAGGATGTTCTCACAGGATACAAGGGAAAGAGTGGAGAGGGCGACAATAGTAAATAATATCTTCTTCATTTTCATTTCCTTTTTGATTAGAATGTAATCTGTACACCGCAAGAGTATGTCCTCAATACAGGATCCGTACGACCCCATACACCGTTACCAAGACTTCCTTCTCCCTGGTTGATTTCGGGGTCAAGGCCGAACTGGGCGGTGTGGTTGATCAGATCGATCGCATTGTTGACATTACCGTAGATACGGACTTTCTCAATATTGATTTTGCTCGTGATATTCCGGGGAAGAGTATATCCCAGCGTAATATTCTTGAGGCGGAGATAGGACAGATTGACAAGGTACTTGTCCTGAGGGTAGAAGTTCTTCCGGCCGGCATCGAGGACATTGGCGGAAATGGTTCCCTGTCCGGCTCCGGAGCTGGCAAGACGGGGATACCGTGCGTCCTGGCGGATGTTTCCGC
The DNA here is from genome assembly GCA_902789395.1 of uncultured Bacteroidia bacterium. Taxonomy (GTDB): domain Bacteria; phylum Bacteroidota; class Bacteroidia; order Bacteroidales; family UBA932; genus Cryptobacteroides. The sequence continues at coordinate 224,483 of CADANY010000002.1, forward strand.
TGGCAGCCTCTTCATTTGTAATATAGTCTACCTGATTCGAGTAGATGGCATCGGCACCTCTCATGAGCGGCATGACGAATGCGGATTGTGTCCAGACACTGCGCTTCCCGACGCCCTGGAAATAGAGGTCGAGGTCGAATCCTTTCCAGTCACCGCCCAGCCGGAGTGAATACTGGTAACGGGGTTGCGTATTGCCAATCACCTTCAGGTCGCCATGGTCGGCGACGGTTCCTTCTCCGGCGTTGATCACGCCATCCCCGTTAAGATCTTTGAATTTGATGTCACCGGGGCCGTAAGAGAAGTTGGTCGTTTCAAGGCTTTTCTGGGAAGGGGAATTGAGGACATCTTCATTGGACGTGAAGTATCGGTCGGTTTCGAAGCCCCAGATTTCACCCCAGACCTTGCCCGTATAACGGGTGTTCACCAGATTGGCGTCGTTATTCCAGTCCGTGATGACAGCCTTGTAATCGGCGATGTTTCCGATTGCATAGACATTCAGGGAATTGAAGGAATGGTGCCAGTCCAGGGTCAGTTCCCAGCCGCGGGAGCGGAGAGAACCGGCATTTTCGTAGGCCGCCGAAGCGCCGAGGGTCTGCGGCATGGTCTTGCCGGGAGCAAGCATGTTCTTGGTATCACGCTGGAACCAGTCGAGGGTGGCATTCAACTCTCCGTTGAAGAAGCCGAGATCCAGACCGACATTCGTCGTAGCGATGGTCTCCCAGGTAAGGGTGGAGGAGACCATCTTCGGAAGGCCGAACGTGTCGTATTTGGAGGAACCGGTACCGAGCCAGTTGACGCTTCCTGCGCTCCGGGCCATGGTCTGGATGTACATGTTGGAACCGACTTCCTGGTTGCCTACGGTTCCATAGGAAGCCCGGAACTTGGCATTGTTGACCGTCTTTCTGAGCGGGGCGAAGAAGGCCTCATCGGAAAGGCGCCAGCCGACGGAGACGGAAGGGAAGAAAGCCCAGCGGTCCCTTGCCGGGAACTTGGACGAGCCGTCGTAACGTCCGTTGAGTTCGAGAAGGTAACGTCCCTTATAATTATAGTTGAGACGCCCGAAAAAGCCTGCGGAACCGACGAGACTGCGGCTATGCGCGAACGTATTCTGTTTGTTGGTATCGTTGGTCAGGGCGATTTCCGCCATGTTGAAGTCGAGCAGGTTATAATAGTTGCCGCGGAGGAATTCATACTCGGATTCATCGACATTGAAGCCGGCCATAAGATTGAAATTATGGTCCTTTGCTACCGTGAATTCATAATTGCCATAGATATTGGCGTTGTATCCGACGGTATAATCCCTCTGGGCGTTGATGTAGGTGGAGGTGCTCATGGTGCTGACCGAAGGCTTCGTCGACCACGTATTCATCATCGTGACAGGCAGGTTTGTCTGCTTGTAGCGCCAGACATTGCTCAGATACGTATAATCGGCATTCATGGTCAGCCCCTTGGCAAGAGTAATCTTGGTAAAGGCTCCCAGACGGAAATTCTGGGTGCGGGAATAGTTCTCGCCCGCTTGTTTGCGGTAAGAGATAGCGTTTCGGCCGTCATAACCGTCAATCGTTCCCCAAGGACCGAAGAACGAGCCCCAGCGCCACATGTACTGATAGGTGCCTTGCCGCAGGGCATCGGTCGGATCCTCGTAGTTCTTGTAGACAAAGTTCATGCGGGCGCCGACGAGAAGCCACGATTTTACCTGCGAGGAAACATTGATCGTCGCATTGTACCTCATGAGCTTGTCCGGGTTGAAGTTCATCAGTCCCTGTTCTTTATTGTAGCCGAAAGAGGTGTAGTAATTGGTCTTTCCCGACGTTCCCTGGACGGAGAGGTTGTGGTTCTGGGAAGGAGCGGCTTTATTAAACATGATTCCGGCGACATCCCAGTCGGCGAAATAGCCGACTCCGCGGATATAGTCGTCTCCTTCTACCATTTCCCGGTATCCGGATTTCCCTCCATGTTTCGCCTGCCAGGCTTTGACTCCGTTGATGAATTCTTCAGAGTTCATGTACATGCCGAACAGTTCGCTGTCGACGCCTTCGCGGGCGTTGACCTGGTTCAGGCCGGTGATCTGCTCCATGACACTCGGATAATCGGGAAGAACCGTTGCCTGGCTCCAGCCGAAGTTGTTCGAGTAGTTGACGACGGCGCGGTCAGTCGTAGAGGCGGACTTGGTCGTGATGAGGACGACGCCGAATGCCGCCCTCGTTCCGTAGATGGACGCGGAGGCTGCATCCTTGAGAACGGAGATGCTCTCGATATCCTGCGTGTTCAGGTATGAGATATTGTCGATAGGAACTCCGTCGACAACATACAGGGGCTTGGAAGTCTGACTGTTGGACAAGGTACCGATACCGCGGATGACGATATTCGGCTCCGACCCGATTTTTCCGTTTGAGTTGATGACCGTCAAGCCCGGAACGGCGCCCTGGAGGGCTTTGCCGAGGCTGGCAATCGACTTGGACTCAAGGGTCTTCGCCACGTCGACCGTAGAAACGGCTCCGGTCAGGTTCGCCTTTTTCTGGGTACCGTAACCGACGACGACAGTTTCTTCAAGGAACTCGACATCCTCTTCGAGAACGAGCCGGAGGTTCTCCAGTGCAGTTACCGTCAGGGTCTTGTAACCGATACAAGAAATATCCAGGGTCGCCCCCGGGTTGGTCTGGATCGAGAAACGGCCGCGGGCATCGGTCATGGTACCCTTGGTCGTTCCCTTGACCACGACGCTGGCTCCGGGAACCGGCTGACCCTGAGAATCAACAACGACACCGCTTGCGGTAATCTGCTGTTGCATCGCAACTTCCGGAGAGGAAGCCGCCGCTGCGAGCGCGCAGGAGCCGAAAAGTCCGGCTGCTACGGCGACCGCTGCAAGGATCTTGTTTACTTTCATAGAAACAATTTTTAGTTAAT
>CADANY010000003.1 GCA_902789395.1 uncultured Bacteroidia bacterium
TACCTTTCCATTTAGCCGCAAATTCCTTTGCTGCTTTTTGCTGATTTGTGCCAGATCGCATATTCTATTATATCGGAGAATACACAAAAATAAGAAAAATTAAGTGGAATCGTGCTGTTCAGTACGAAAAAGGACACCCAAGATCAGGTGTCCAGTCAATTAAGCATGGTCGTCACTTAGTTTCTCAAGAAACTCTGGTCGATCTTTGAGGAGGCGATCTATCTCTTCGAAAACACCCGGTTCAGGGTCTTCAAGAGAATCAAGCATTCCACGGATCAATTCATCGAGAGTAACTGTTTAATCATAAGAGGCGTCAGTTTAGGGGTGGCGGATAAACGATTGATTGCCAACGAGTTACATTAAACATCCTTTCGGATTTCAAGGGGGTTATATTGCTTAAGTGGCTGAATATAAGACACTTATGTACCACAAAAAAGCACCTACAAAAATGTAAGTGCTTGATTATCAGGTGTGGGAGCAGACGGAGTCGAACCGCCGACCCTCTGCTTGTAAGGCAGATGCTCTAAACCAACTGAGCTATGCTCCCGAAAGCAGTCCGTTCAAAACGGGACTGCAAAGGTATGAATTATTTCGAAAACTCCAAGTCTTTTTGCGAAAAAACTTTCGTTCAAGGCTCAGAAGGAAGGACGCCGCCGAAACCGTCGTTAGCGCGGTAGTGCGGCGCATAGAGGGATTCAATTTCCACAACCGGGGCCGTAAAGGATCCGCTGCGGGTCACAAAGAATTCTTCCGTAATCGTTGTTTTTTCCTCCGGATAGCTGTCGAAGTAATATTCGGTCCGGTCCGCTTTGACATTGCGGTAACCCTGCGGGGTGAACGAGTATAGACCTTCTATACGCAGGGGCTGGAGCCACCAGCCGTAGCGGCCGGAAAGCTGGTTGACCGGCGTAAAGGCGGCTTCGCGCGGAGCCGACAGGCGGACAAAACTACGGTTTTCCTGGTTCCATATCTCATAACGGACGAATACCTTCTCTCCGACATGGACCGGATCACCGGGCTTGATTTCCTGATACTCAGTTACGTTACGGTTCTTTTCCTCCGTCCGGTCATTATATTTTTCCTCAACGGTCGCGGCGCGGTAGAACTTTCTCGCCACGGTAAAACCGTTCCCGGCAGCTTTAATGCCTGAGAAGGGTTTGGTATAGGTAGCCGAAAGAGCGAGGACCTTGGTTGAGAGAACCGCTTCGGAACCGTTCAGGACGGATGTCAGCGCATCGACATAGGCAGGGCTGTCCCCCCATTGCTGAGTCTCTTTCTGGAGCATGAGCCAAAGGCGAATACCGTCCGAAACCGTCTCCAGACGCGGATCGGAAGCTCCGTCCCGACGGATTGCCGTCAGCAGGTCGCAGAGCAGGGAATGGGCATAGGCTTCGCTTTCGAGAAGACCGCGGAACGGGAGGACGGCATTGGGATAGTACCAGCCGCCGTCCCGGTGCTCTACGGCATATTCCAACAGAGAAACGACATCAGCCTCAACGGATTTCCGCATCTTGGACACCGCGCCGAACTTGACGCCCCACGCTTTCGCAAGGGCCGTTCCGGAATCGGCAGCCAGGAGGTTCCGCAGGGTCATGATCCGGCGGGCTTTGCCGAGAATCTGTCCGGTAAGGCCGCGGGACTTCGCCGGGACAAGGTAATCCTTCGCCCATTTCCGGAAGTCCGCGAGCCGGTCCTTCCCGGCCTTTGTAGCCGGAGAGACGGAGAACGGAACCCCAGGATAGAAGGATCGGGCATAGAGATACTGCTCGTAAGAGATCCACCCGCACCAGTATGGCATGGACCTGTCAAAAAGGACCTTATCGAGATAGGCCGCGGACGTGGAGAGATCCGGCACATCGAAGCCGAGCCCTCGAAGCTTGGCGAAACGCTCCAGCATGACGGCCGTAATGACAGGCGAGGAGTCCATGCCCTCGAACCAGGCGAATCCGCCGTCCGCATTGCGGCAGGCCAGTATCCGATCGAGCAGTTTCGAGGCCGGAAGTTCGCCGGATTCCGGATCGAGCGAGGAAACCGTCGACGCGATCTTCCGGGCATACCAGGCCTCGGAGAGCGATAGAACGTCTTCTCCGCGGGGATCGATATGGTCAGGAAGGGCTTCCCGGATCATGTCGATGACCGCGATCTCCCGAAGATCGGCCCCGGAGCCGTCGACATTGACGAACCGGTTCCTCAGCTGCAGGAGCAGGGCTTCCCGGTCCATATCCGCCCGAAGGACGGCCGAATGGGCTTCAGTCAGGGTCTGCTCGGCGGCAAAGACCGGAATTTCCTGGCGGATGGCATCCGAGAAGGAACCGTCTTCCGCAAGGAAAACCGTCTTCAGGACAAGGGTATCGATCCCGGAAGGAACCGCCGTAAAGAAGGCTCCCTCAGCGACTCCGCCAGCGGGGACGGTCAGCGGAAGAGACTGGACGGAAGCCGGTTCCGCAGAACCGTCCCGGAAGACCTGCAGCATCAGGCGACCGGGAACGGGAGCGTCAGAATTGTTGGAAACCGACGCTGTGAGCCGGTAATTGTCACCCGCATAGAGATAACGGGGTTCGTTGACGGAGACCTTGACGGGAATCGTTACGACAAAATCCTGCCGGAGGAAGGTGTTCCGCATATTCTTGTCATGGGCATAGACATCGACATGGTAGGTCGAGAGTTTGTCCGAGGTCCGGAAGGAGAACTCGATCTCACCGGTCCGGCCTGACAGGAGGTGCGGCAGGAAAGCGAGGGCGTTCTCGAACTTTTCGCGGACCGCGACCTCCGCCGCTTCCTCCATCAATCCGTTGTCCGCACTCTCCATGGCTACCGCCATCGGAGCTGCAGCGTCCATCATGACCATCTCTTCCTCGGCAACCGCGGCACTCTTGCTGAACAGGACCGACCTTGTCGCGGCCCCGCGGATGCGGGAGCCTTTTGCAACTCCGTACCCGGTAACGACCGTTTCTTCAAGCATCTGGTAGTCTTCTTTCAGCACGACGAGCACTCCCGGGACAGCGAGGACCCTTTGGGTCAGATAACCGATGCAGGATACTTCAATCAGGGTTTCGCCGGATTTCTCCAGCGTAAAGATTCCGTCCGGATCCGTCGTGGTCCCGCGGTTCGTCCCGACAAAGGAGATATAAGCCCCTATAACGGGGGCTCCTGTTTCACCCACGACCATTCCCGCCGGCTTTCCGTCTTTGGTAAGCGGGGCGACAAGGTCGATTCCGTACTTCGGAGCACCGGCATAGATATCTTCCCCGGTAACGCCGCCGCAGACCGCATCGACGCTTACATACGGGACGGAGAACTGCTGGCGGGTCAGGACTTCCCAGCGGTTCGGTGCAATGGCATCGATACTCTTGTCATAGACCGATACAAGAGCTTCCGCCTCGGGGGCTGTTTTGAGGCGGACAGTATATTCCGTACCCGGGAAGGCCTTATCCGTCAATGAGATAAAGGATAATGGAAGTACAAGGGCGTCGTGCCTGCGGCGGAACTCGCGGTCAAAGGTGACCGTCCGGCCATACTTGAAATAGAAGACCTGGAGCCGCACGGCATCGGGATAGGAGGACTTATACGCAAAGGCAAGATCCGTCAGGGATCCTTTCTTCCCCTTGATGCCGTCAAGATGGACCCGGCGGGTCTCAAGCACTTCTCTGTCCTTTCCGAAGACGGTCACGACGGCCCATTCCTCCCCGTCCGCAGAGCCCATCCTCAGGCGGATCATCTCTCCGTCCGCGACCTCGGAAGGCCCGGCGATGAACAGTTCCCGGAGAGGAGAAGGAAGGAAGGAATCGCTCTCCCTGATCTTGAAGATCCGGTAACTCTCCTTGTCCTTGATTTCCTGCCCGGCCCGGTTCTCCGTCCGGGCGCTGATCTTAAGGGTATACAGGCCGGAAGGCCGGGTCGACAGGTTGAGACTCAGTTTTTCCCCGGAAGCGGTCTTCCCGGAAAGGACTTCGCCGCCCCGCTCATCGAGGAGGGTGTAGAGAATGTCCATCGGGACCTCGTCTCCGTTCGAATTCCGTACGGACATATCCGCCTCCAGGATCTCTCCCGTCAGGATGCTCTTTTCCATGTAATACCGGCCCGGGACGTACCCGCGGACGGATTTTTCGTCCATCGCCGTGAAAGTTCCGTCAGCCATGCCGAGCAGGTCGGCGCTGACCGAAATCCCGTCATTTACGTAGAAGGATGTCGAGAAATCGAGGGTTTCCCCGGTCGCATCGACGACCTTGGATTCGACGTAATAGCTTCCGGAGTCCATCGCCTTGAAGGCAAACCCGAACGATCCGTCCGTGGAAGGGACGACCGTTTCTTCATGGACCACCGTTCCCCACCGGGTCACCCGGTTCTCGATCCGGGCTCCCGTCAGGGAGTGGCCGGAAAAAGCAGCGACCTTGCCGCTGACGCGGATCTCGTCGCCCGGCAGATACAGGGTTTCATTCCGGTCGAAAGTCAGCTGGAAAGTGGGGAGCACGAACTCATCGACCCGGAAACGGGTGCTGCCGAGCCGTCCGCCGGGGCCGTCGATCCGGAGGGAGAACATTCCGTTCCGCTCACCGACCGGGAGGGCGAATTCTCCGGAAGCAGAACCGAACTCATTGGTTTTCAGTTTTATACTGGAGACTTCCTTCCCTTCTGCATTCTCCAGGACGGCCGTCAGTTTCATATCCGGAGCGACCGCAAGCCGGTCGATAAGGTTCCCTTTACTGACGACCGTCTTGAACTTCAGGGTATCACCCGGATTGTACGCTCCGCGGTCCCGGTAGATCCGGCAGAAAGTTCCGTCCGGGGTTTCATGGAATTCATAGCTGTTCCGGTAACGGCTGACATAGACCCGTTCGCTCTCTTTTTTCCGCCCTTCCGCATCCGGAACCCGGACGGAAAGGGAATAGGAGACGCGGGAATTCTCCACAATCCTGTCCTGCAGGGACTTGGGGATCCGGGTAAAGCCATCGAATCGGATACTCTTTGCGTCCACCTCGGTATCCCCTTTCCAGAGGACCAGTTCGCCGCTCTCTACAGGCCTGCCGCTCAGGTGCTCGGCGGCATAGGCGGCAATCCCCTCCGATTCGTTTCTCAAAGCCAGGGAAAGCCGGTTCCGGTTATAGATGCAGGAGGCCGCCTCTTTCGAGGAAACGACCTCGGCGGTATAACTGCCGTCTGTCAGGACAGGAATCGGAACCTCTAACGTATCAATAACATAGAAACTCTTTTTAGGATTGGTCAGGGTCTTTTCGAGAACGATCTTCTTCTTATCGGTACGGAGGGTAAACTTCGCGGACGGGAGATTTCTGAGGAAGATGCGGAAGTGGTCCCCGACAACCTGGATATGGAGCATCTTGGATTCGAGGGTTTGGATGATTCCCTTGACGCCTGTCCGGCTCCGGGCGATGGTCGCTTCTGTCCCGGAAAGGGCTTTCCGCTCTTTCTCAAAGGCACGGCAGAGATTGTAGAAATCCTTGTATTCCTGCTCGGTGGAAGGTTTCTTTTCGAGTTCCTGGAAAGCCGTCACCATCAGGACTTCCCGGGGGTAAAAAGCCATCGCCGTCCCCTTGAAAGCATCGGCGAGCCGTTCCATTTCCGCTTTGCGCTTTTCGGCGGGAAGGCGCTGCGCAACCGTGAACTGCAGCAGCTGCTCATTCGGGTAGCGTCCTTTCACCTTGTCAAAAAGGGCTGTATAAATCTCATCCTTTTCCGGAGTCTCGGAAGAATACTGGCGCTGCCGCAGGCAGTCCCAGAGAACATATTCCCGGTCATCTGCGATGAACCCGGTAAAATCCCCGCTCATGAGGGAACCGAGGTCCCTGTAGAAGTGGCGGTTCTTCCCCTGGAACCCACGGGGATGGGTCCTGACATACTCCCACCGCTCATCCGTCGATGCCTCGCCGAACTCCTTCATCCAGGTATAGGTCACGATCGGCTCTCCGAACGCTTCGACTTCATGGCCGAATTCACGCTCCAGGCTGTCCCGGAGTTTCCAGTTCCGGCGCGCGGAAACATTGATATAATTCCTTCCGGCATCATAGAAATCGACCGGAAGGTGCGAGCGTACCGCCTCGCCCTTGATCGACGAGAGGATTGAAAGCATCTTCTGGGGCCGGTCGGCGTCGGACGCCTTTTGGTATTCAGCCCACTTTGCGGTCAGCACATGACCGTCCGTATCCGTTTTGTCCATATTCGAATTGAAAAGCCCGAAGGCCAGCAGGAGGAGGGTTATCATTCTCATAGCTACAAAATTACCCAATAATCCATAAAACAGCAATATCCTGCACAAAATGCGTACCGGGGGATAAAAATTGCTATCTTTGCGTCAAATGCACGAAAAATGACCAATGCTTCTTACAAGGAGATCGCTGAAATCTCCGCCCTGCCGGCCCCGGACGAGACCGGATATGTCACGCACTATATTTTCCAATATATAGATTTCAATCAGGCCCCGCAGTATGTGGCGGCCCGGCATCGGTTCTCAGACTGCTGTTTCCTCGGCTGCGAGATTCCTTCGGCGATGGAGGACTGCATCGGCAGTTCCTGCCTGGTATTTCCGCGGATGGGCCGGGTCTACAGCGCCTTCAAAAGCCGGCTCTACGACGGGGAGTCCCTGTACAAGGGATACAATCCCGACAATGAGGAGAGTTTCGGCAATTGTTTCGATTCCCGCGTATACGCGGACTATATGGAAAAGGGAGCCCATTGCAACAACATCAAGGAGTCCCTCGGCCGCGCCTTGCACGACCATGCAATCCTTGATGCGATGAATGATTTCCTGAGCCACTTCGACGAGCGGCAGGTCGTCGCGATTATGGGCGGGCATGCCCTCCTCCGCACCGAAGAGGCCTACCGGAAGGTCGTCCATATCAGCAAAACCCTGACGGAGAGGGGAATGATCATGGCCTCCGGCGGCGGTCCGGGAGCGATGGAGGCGACCCACCTCGGCGCCTGGATGGCCGGTCGAAGCGAAGAAGAACTGGAAGATGCCCTGTCCATACTGGCCCCCTCCCCTTCCTTCAAGGACGGCGGCTGGCTCCGGACGGCCTTCGAGGTCCGGAAGAAATACCCCCAGGATAAATTCCGGAGCCTGGGGATCCCGACCTGGCTTTATGGACACGAGCCCGCGACCCCGTTCGCGACCGACATCGCCAAGTTTTTCATGAACAGCGTCCGCGAGGATATCCTCCTGACCATCGCAAGGGGCGGAATCATCTACTCCCCGGGATCGGCGGGAACCCTCCAGGAAATTTTCCAGGACGCCGCGCAGAACCACTATAAGACAACCGGTTGCGTCAGCCCCATGATCTTCCTCGGAAAAGAGTTCTTCACGAAAGAGGTTCCGGTCTTCCCGCTCCTCAAGGACCTCGTCGACCGCGGACGGTACAATCCCCTCCTCCTCTCCATCACCGACGATGCCGATGAGGTCATCCGGGATATCCTCTCTTTCCGCGAAAAGGAATGAAAAATTTGTAATCTCCGATTATTTGCGTAAATTTGCAGGCTTTTTAGCACAAAATAATTTTATTAACCCACAAAATCCGTTGCAAAATGGCAGAATATTTAAAGCCAGAGAAAAAGCAGGAGATTTTCGCGAAGTACGGGAAGTCCAATAAGGACACCGGCTCTCCGGAGAGTCAGGTTGCTTTATTTTCCTACCGTATCGCTCACCTTACCGAGCATGTGAAGCAGAACAAGAAAGACGTTGTTACCCGTCGTTCGCTGCTCCGCCTCGTCGGTAAGAGACGTCAGGTTCTGGATTACCTCCAGAGAATCGACATCGAGAGATACAGGGCTATCATCAAGGAGCTTGGTCTCCGCCGATAAGCATCAGATAGGAAAAGTTCGAGGGGCAGGGATTCCCAAGGTCGGAATCTCTCCCCTTTTTTAATAGGAAACGTGTAGACACGAAGCATAAAGACGTAAAAGACGTAACAGAAGTAAGAGTAATGAACATTATCAAGAAAACCATTGAATTATCCGACGGTCGGGTAATTGAGATTGAGACCGGAAAACTGGCCAAGCAGGCTGCCGGCTCCGCCGTGGTGAAGATGGGAGGCACAATGCTCCTCGCCACTGTCACCTGTGCAACGGAAGTGAAAGAGGGAACCGATTTCATGCCCCTCACCGTAGATTATCGTGAAAAGTATTATGCCGCCGGCCGTTTCCCCGGCGGATTCCTCAAGAGGGAAAGCCGTCCCTCCGATTATGAGGTCCTGATCGCACGTCTGGTGGACCGTCCGATCCGTCCGCTCTGGCCGGATGACTTCCACCTTGAAGTATTTGTCAATGTCAACCTGATCTCCGCCGAGAAGGACATCCAGCCGGATGCCCTCGCCGGCCTTGCCGCCTCCTGCGCCCTCGCAACTTCCGACCTCCCCTTCGGCGGTCCGGTCTCCGAGGTACGCGTCGCCCGCATCGACGGTCAGCTGGTCATCAACCCGGGATTCGAAGACGGCAAGCGCGCCGACCTCGACCTGATGGTTGCCGCGACGGAAGAGAATATCATGATGGTCGAAGGCGAAATGAAGGAAGTTTCCGAGCACGATATGCTCGAGGCCATCAAGTTCGCCCACGAAGAGATCAAGAAGCACTGCCGCGTCCAGAAAGAGCTCATGCACGAGCTCGGAACGGATGTCAACAAGCGCGATTATCCGCACGACGAAGAAGACGAGGATCTCCGCAAGGCGGTCCGCGAGCTCTGCTATGACAAGTGCTATGCCCTTGCCGGCAGCGCCAAACCCAAACACGAGCGTGAGGATGGTTTCAAGGCAATTAAGGACGAATTCCTCGCCACTCTCTCCGAAGAGGATCAGGAGGCGAAAGCCGCAATGGTCGAGCGCTATTACCACGATGTCGAGAAGGAAGCGATGCGCAACCTTGTTCTCGACGAAGGCAAGCGCCTTGACGGCCGCCGCACCGACGAGGTCCGCCCGATCTGGTGCGAGACCGACTATCTGCCCTGCGCCCACGGCAGCGCCATCTTCACCCGCGGAGAGACCCAGTCCCTCGCAACGGTAACCCTCGGAACAAAACTTGACATGAAGGAGATGGACGAGGTCCTCATCCAGGAAGACCAGCAGTTCGTCCTGCACTATAATTTCCCGCCGTTCGCAACCGGCGAAGCCAAGCCGCAGCGCAGCGTCGGACGCCGCGAGATCGGCCATGGCAACCTCGCCATGCGCGCCCTCAAGCCGGTCATCCCGACCGCTCCGGAATTCCCGTACGCCGTCCGCGTCGTATCCGATATCCTCGAATCCAACGGTTCTTCTTCCATGGCCTCCGTATGCGGCGGCTGCCTCGCCCTGATGGACGCAGGTGTGAAGATCAAGAAACCGGTCGCCGGCGTTGCGATGGGTCTCATCACCGATGCCGAGCGTCCGAATGACCGCTACGCCATCCTGACCGATATCCTCGGCGACGAGGATCACCTCGGCGATATGGACTTCAAGGTTACCGGCACCAAGGACGGTATTACCGCAACCCAGATGGACATCAAGGTTGACGGCCTCTCCTACGAGGTTCTCGAGAAAGCCCTCGAGCAGGCACGACAGGGCCGGATGCATATCATGGGCGAGATGCTCAAGACGATTGCCGAGCCGCGCGAAGACTTCAAGCCGTTCGTGCCTAGGATGGTCCAGATCGAGATCCCGTCCGACTTTATCGGCGCCGTTATCGGCAAGGGCGGAGAAACGATCCAGGGTCTCCAGAAAGAGACCGGCACGACCATCACCATCGAAGAAGTTCCCAACGAGAACGGCGAAGGCACGAAGGGTGTCGTCGATATCTTCGGTACGGACAAAGAGTCCATGGAAACCGCCCTGCAGCGGATCAAGGATATCTGCGCCGTTCCGGAACCGGGAACCGTCTATCACGGTAAGGTCGTCAGCATCCTTGATTTCGGTGCTTTCATCGAGATCCTCCCGGGTAAGGAAGGACTCCTGCACGTCAGCGAGATCGCCTGGGGTAAGACGGAGAAGGTCGAGGATGTCCTCAAGGTCGGCGACGAGGTCGATGTGAAGCTTCTCGAGATCGATCAGAAGACCGGCAAGATGCGCCTGTCCATGCGCGCCCTGACCGAGAAGCCGGAAGGCTATGTCGAGCCCAAGAAGGGTGGTGACCGCCGGGGCGGAAACGACCGTCGTGGAGGTGAACGGGGCGGAAACGACCGCCGCGGGGACCGGAATGACCGTCATGGAGACCGGAACGACCGCCGCGGAGACCGCGGTCCGCGCCGAGAGAACCGTCCCGCCGCAGAAGAGCCCCGCCAGAGCGAACCGGACATCTTCTAACCGGGAATAATCTCATCTAAATCTAAAAGAGCGACTCACTGAGCCGCTCTTTTTTTTGGAAATAACGGAGCAACATCACTTGCTTCATTATTAATAATTATCGCTATTAAATTTTTATTTTAATAAAAATATAGATATCTTTGAATCTATAATATAAATAAGCTAATAATTAGTTTCATTATACCCTAATTACTAACCAATTTTAATCAATTATGCGTCTAAAATCAATTATCCTGACATTGCTCCTCGCGCTTGCTTCGGCAGCGGGTGTCTTTGCTCAGAACAGGACGATCACCGGTACGGTCCGCGATGCGAATTCGGAACCGGTCGTCGGAGCCGGCATTCTGATTGAAGGGACCAACCAGGGAACGATTTCAGCCGTGGACGGCACATTCTCCCTGAGTGTTCCGTCAGGTCCTGTGGTTCTCGACGTTACGTCGCTGGGCTACACCTCGCAGAAGATCACGGTCAGCGCAGGCCAGACCGTAGTCAATGTCGTCCTCCAGGAGGATGCGCTGAATCTGGAAGGGACCGTCGTGGTCGGTTACGGTGTGCAGAAGAAGGTCAACCTGACCGGTGCCATCGCCTCCGTCTCCTCCGAGACCCTCGAGAACCGCGTCGCTCCGACGCTGACCCACATGCTCCAGGGATCCGTCCCTGGCCTCAACGTCACGACCAGTTCAGGACGTCCGGGTAACTCCGCCAGCATCAACATCCGAGGTATCAACTCGATCAACGGCGGCAGCCCGCTCGTTCTCGTCGATGGTGCCGAGGGCGACCTCTCCCGTGTCAATCCAGCTGATGTTGAGTCGATTTCCGTCATCAAGGATGCTTCCGCAGCTGCCATCTACGGTGCCCGTGCATCCTTCGGTGTCATCCTCGTGACGACCAAGACCGGTTCCGCCAAGGAAGGCTTCGCACGCGTCCAGGTATCGAGCCGCATGGGTTGGGAAGAGCCGACGACCTCGACCGACTTCGAGACCCGCGGTTACTATTCCGTCTATCTCAACGACCTCTTCTTCCGCGCTTATAACGGCAAGAACTACACGGTATACACAGAAGACGATATGGCTCAGCTCTGGGCCCGTGTCAACGATACCGTCGAGAATCCGGAGCGCCCCTGGGTCATGATCGACCAGCGCAACGGCCGCGACACCTACGTCTACTATGCCAACACGGACTGGTGGCACGAGATGTTCCAGGACCGTCGTCCTTCGATGCAGCATAGCATCTCCCTCAGCGGCGGTACCGAGCATGTCAAGTACTTCCTTTCCGGTGCCTATAACTACGAAGAAGGTCTGTTCCGCAGGAATACCGATAAGCTCAACAAGTACAACTTCCGCTCGAAGCTGACCTTCGACATCAACAAGTGGATGAGCGTATCGAACAATACCTCCTTCTACAAATACCAGTATGCCTATCCGGGCGCCAGCGGTGTCGATACCGTCTTCTCCCTGATGACGGTCCACGCTCTCGCCTCCTATCCGGCCCACAACCCGGACGGGACCTCGATCGGCTTTACCTCCTTCGCGGACAACAACTTCGTCATGGACGGATTCCTGACAGTCCTCGACGAGCCGAACTATGGCAACAAGGATGAAAAGACCGACTTCCGCACGACGACGGAACTCGTCCTCAAGCCGCTCAAGTCCCTCGAAATCCGGGCGAACTTCACGTATGCCCTCGACCAGAACCGCTACTCCAACCGAGCGCTCGTCACTTACTACTCCCAGTATCCCGGCGAACTCCTCGCGGTCAACAACAGCCGTTCGATCGACAAGCTGCAGGAGTCATACGAGACCCATAACTATTACTCAACCAACGTCTATGCGACTTGGAACCAGACTTTTGCCCAGAACCACCACGTCAAGCTGATGGGCGGTTTCAACTGGGAAACCAAGCACCTCAAGGACAACAAGGCGGTCGGTTACTATCTGATGAGCCAGACCCTTTCCGACCTCAACCTTATCGGTGCGGATGCCGACGGCAACCAGCGCATGGAGGTATCCGGCGGTCAGAATGAATATGCCCTCGAGGGCTTCTTCGGCCGTCTCAATTACGACTATAAGGAGAAATACCTCTTTGAGGTCAGCGGCCGTTATGACGGATCCTCCCGTTTCGCCGCGGATCACCGCTGGGGCTTCTTCCCTTCCGCTTCCGCCGGTTGGAGAATCTCCGAAGAAGCGTTCTTCGCTCCGATTAAGCCTGTTATCAACAATGCCAAGATCCGTTATTCCTACGGTGCCCTCGGCAACCAGCAGGTCGGTTACTACGATTACATCCGCAAGGTTTCGATCAGCACGGGAAGCTACCTCTTCGGTACCGGCGCAAAGCCGACGATCGCAACGATCGGCGCCCCGGTCGCTTCGAACCTGACCTGGGAGCGTACGCTCCAGCACGACCTCGGTCTCGACCTCGCATTCCTCGGTAACCGCCTGACCTTCACGGCAGATGCCTATATCCGTGATACCAAGGACATGCTTACTGCAGGAAAGACTCTCCCGGCCGTCTACGGCGCTTCTTCCCCGAAGATGAATGCCGCTGACCTGAGGACCAAGGGTTATGAACTCCAGCTCGTCTGGAGAGATGGTTTCGACCTCGCAGGCAAGCCGTTCAACTACAGCGTAACCGCTTCCTTCAGTGACTATCTCACGAAGATCACGAAGTTCGACAACCCGAACAAATCCCTCGCTCAGAGCTACTACGAAGGCATGACTTGGGGTGAGATCTGGGGTTACTATACGGACGGTCTCTTCAAGGACGACGCTGAGGCTGCGTCCTGGCCGATTGACCAGAAGTATGTCAACAACGCCATCAACGGCTCTGCCGGAAGCGAGCGCGGAATCCACGGCGGTGACCTGAAATTCCGCGACCTCGACGGTGACGGCAAGATCGGCATCGGCGAAAATACCGTTGATAACCCGGGCGACCGCCGCATCATCGGTAACAAGCAGCCGCGTTACAACTACGGCCTCAACCTGGCTTTCCAGTGGATGGGATTCGACTTCTCGATCTTCTTCCAGGGTATCGGAAAGCTCGACTGGGCTCCCGCAACGAACAATGTCCTCTTCTGGGGCCCGTACGCCCGTCCGTACGCCACCCTTATCCCGAAGGACTTCCACAAGATGATCTGGAGCGAAGACAACCCGGATGCTTACTATCCGCGTCCGAGAGGATATGTCGCCCTCGGTTCCAACCGCGAGCTGACCGTCCCGACCGACCGCTATCTGCAGAATATCGCTTACTGCCGCCTCAAGAACCTCAATGTCGGTTACACACTCCCGAAGAACCTGACCGACCGCGTCGGTATCGAGAATATCCGCATCTACTTCTCGGGTGAAAACCTTGCGAAGTGGTCCGGTATCCATTCCGACTACATCGATCCGGAAATGGCCAAGCTTGACTCGACCAACCGTATCTACCCGTGGCAGAAGTCCTTTATGTTCGGTATCGACCTTACTTTCTAAACCATGGAGGAACACGATATGAAAAAGAATATAATCCTGATTATCGCAACCGTCCTTGCCATCGCATCCTGCGACCTGAACAAGGCCCCTCTTGCTTCCCTCTCGCCGGACAGCTATTTCTCCAATGCGAGCGAAATGGACGCGTTTGCCAATAATTTCTACTCTGACCTCCCCGGGACTTCAGTCTATGAGGAAGAGTCCGATATGATTATCAAGATGGGACTTACCAACGAGATGCGCGGTGCGCGTACCGTCCCCGGATCCGGCGGCGGCTGGAGTTGGGGGTCTCTCCGCAACTACAATACCCTGATCGACTTCTCGGTCAACTGTAAGGACGAAAACGTGCGCAACGAGTATGTCGCCGTCGCCCGTTTCTTCCGTGCATTCTTCTATCTTGAAAAAGTGAAACGCTTCGGTGACGTGCCGTGGTATGATACTCAGCTCGGTTCCGCCGACGAGGCACTCTACAAACCGCGTGACAGCCGTGAGCTCGTCATGTCCCATGTCGTCGAAGACCTCGACTTCGCTATCGAGCATCTTCCGACCCAGCACTCTCTCTACAAAGTCACGAAGTGGACGGCCATGGCCCTCAAGACCCGCGCCTGCCTCTTCGAAGGAACTTTCCGCAAGTACCACAACATCTCTCTGGAAGGCCATACGTGGCAGTGGTATCTCGAGCAGGCTGCCGCAGCCGGTGAGGAATTCATCGCGACGAGCGGATATTCCATTTATACCGGAAGCCCCCAGGCGTACCGCGACCTCTTCGCCAGCACGAACGCGATCGGTACCGAGATCATCCTCGCCCGCGACTATGACCTCTCCCTCAATGTCAAGCACAACGGTACTTACTATACCCTTGGAAACTACGGCAACCCGGGCATGACCCGCAAAATGTTCTGCACTTACCTGATGGCTGACGGAACCCGTTTCACCGACAAGGAAGGCTGGCAGACGATGAGCTTCGTGGATGAGACGAAGAACCGCGACCCGCGTCTCGGACAGTCCATCCGCATCCCGGGCTACAAACGCATCGCATCCGACAAGACCGAAGCGCCGAGCCTTGCCGACTCCGAGACCGGCTACCAGCCGACCAAGTACATGCAGGGCGTAGACCTTGGCGTAGACCTCTACGGAGCCTCTTACAACGATCTCCCGCTCTTCCGTACGGCTGAGGTGCTCCTCAACTTCGCCGAAGCAAAGGCAGAACTCGGCACCCTGACCCAGGCCGACCTTGACAAGTCGATCCGTCTCCTCCGTGACCGCGTCGGCATGCCGAACATCAACCTCGCGGAAGCCAATGCGAATCCGGATCCGTACCTGCAGGCCGAAGAGACCGGCTATCCGAACGTAACCGGTCCCAACGCCGGCGTCATCCTGGAGATCCGCCGCGAAAGGACTGTCGAGCTCTTCGACGAGAACTTCCGCTACTATGACCTCATGCGCTGGAAGAACGGACAGGCCTTCAAACACCAGAACCTCGGCCTGTATTTCCCGGGTCCTGGCAGCTATGACCTTGACGGTGACGGCGTTATCGATCATGCCCTCTACGAAGGAACCGCTCCGACCGGACTGCCGGCGACGACGATCCTCCGCAAGATCGGCACGGATATCTTCCTGACGGGCGGAAACAGCGGTTATGTCCTGACCAATCCGACCGACCCGGGTTCCTGGAATGAGAGTCGCGATTACTACTATCCGATTCCGACCGACGAACTGAGTCTCAACGAAAATCTTGTCCAGAATCCCGGATGGTGATGAAAAGAATCTTTACATATTTTGCCATTCTGGCCTCTGTGTCCATGCTTTTCGCCTGCGGCGGAAATGGGGTGGACCCTGTCGATACGACAAGAGAGCCGGATACCTGGAAGCCTGTCGGCGGAGATTCCGATAAGGAAAAAGAGCCTGTCAAGCCCGGGGCTACCTACTACCCGAAAGCGGACGGATCTTTCCGGATCGTATCCTACAATGTCGGTGCTTTCAACAAGTACATGAGCACCAAGGAGAGTACCGAGATGATTGCCATGATGCTCAATGAGATCAAGGCTGACGCCGTCGGGCTCAACGAGTGCGATTCGGTCAATACCCGGCATCCGGGTGAGAACCAGGTTGCGAATCTCGCCAAGCAGGTCGGCAACTGGCAGTGGTGGTTCGGACGGGCCATGGCCTACCGGGGCGGCGCGTACGGAAACGGGGTCATCGTCCCGAAAGACGTCAAGATCACGAAAAAGTACACCGTCACCCTCGCCAAGGGCTCCGGAGCCGAGCAGCGCAGCGTCGCCGTCATCGAAACGGACAAGTATGTCATCGGAGCGGCCCATCTGGACCATACCTCTGCGGCCGCCCGCCTCGCTCAGGTCGAGATCGTCAACGCCTGGGCGGATCAGTACCGCGATTCGAAAAAGCCGGTATTCTTCATGGGCGACATGAATGACTACCCCAATTCCGAGACGATCACCGGAATCAAACGGGACTGGGACCTGCTTTCTGTCACGAACGAGAATTCGTTCCCTTCCAGAGGTGCAAACAATTGTATCGATTATATCTTCCATTACAAGAAATCCGTACCCGTGAAGGTAATCGGATCCCATGTCATGACGGACTTCTACAACGGAGACGTCACGATGGCCTCCGACCACCTTCCGATCTATGTGGATATCCAGTTTTAATTCTCAAGAATCATGAAAACACACAGAATATTAGCGCTTATCGGTTTGTCCGCCCTTCTGGCCGCCTCCTGCGAGCAGGAGTACGACTACCAGAAGAAGGTCAAGATCGACACGCCCGCCAATTTCACCATCACCATCGATTCGATGGAAGATACGGTCGTGCTGATGTCCCCGCGGACCAAATCCTTCACCGTCAAGGTCACTGCGACAAGCGTTGCGGATGATCTGCTTACCCTGACCATCGGTTCGGATCCTTCCAAGGTCGCGGCATACAACCGCGCCCACGGCACCTCGTTCGAGGCCGTTCCGGGCGATGCCTTCAATCTTACGAAGGACCAGCTGATGCTCCCCCGCTACAACAAAGTTTCTTCTACTTCGGTGCTGACCCTCAACAGTGCCGCGATGCCGGATGACAATACGGCCCGCGTGCTGCCGCTGACGATCACAAAGATCGAAGGAACCAGTCCGACCTCCCTGAGCCAGGCTGACAGCACCTTCTTCATCCTCTTCCGCCGCAAGGGTCTCCCGGCCTCCGGCTTCGAACTCGGAACCGGAACGGAAGCGGATCCGTATATCATCCGGAACCAGGTCGAACTCGCTTGCGTCCCGAGAGCGATGAAGAGCGGCCAGAAGACGTACTTCAAGATGGAAGCCGACGTCGACATGAATGGCTACGAAGACTGGGTTCCGGCCAACGCCGCCAGCCCGTATGACATGGCGATCGACTTCAACGGCAACGGCCACAAGATCAGCAACTTCTTCTGCAACGCCGAGGCGATGCCGAGCTTTGTCGGATGCCTTGTCGGAAGTATCCATGACGTCACCTTCGACAGTCCGGTCATCGACGCCAACGGCACTTCCGCCGGTCTCCTCGGAGCCCGTGCCGGAACGGCCGACGGCGCAACGGCTGAAATCAAGAACGTAACGGTCAACGGCATGAAGATCAATGTCATCGGTACGACCGAAGGCGTCGGTGGTCTCATCGGTACCGCTTACAACACGACCTTCACCAACGCAAAGGTCGAAGTCGACATTATCGATGCGGACGAGGACAACAAGGTCCCGAGTTCAGTCGCCGGTGCCGCCGGTGTCGTCTACAGCGGCTGCGTCTTCACGGGATGCGAAACCAAGGGATCCCTCCATGCCAACCAGCGCGGTGGCGGCCTCATCGGTTATATCCGTGACACGGCCGAGGATATCAAGGTCGAGAAATGCGCCTCTTCGATGACGATCGTCAACGAGAGCCAGAATGCAGGCGGCCTCATCGGTCTCGCCTATGCTCCGAAGCTTACCGTTACGGACAGCCACGCAACGGGAGATGTCACGACCCGCGCCAGCCATTATGCCGGCGGTCTCATCGGTTCCATGAACGGAACTTCGACCATCCAGCGCTGCTACGCAACCGGTAATCTCACCTGCATCGGCGGTAACCACAACGGCGGCCTCATCGGCAATGCAGCCCGTACGACGGGCGATTCCCTGATCGAAGACTGCTACGCAACCGGCAACGTTACACTTCAGGCAGCGAACGGCCGTATGGCCGGCGGTCTCATCGGTGTTATCGAGAACAAGACCGGCATCACAGTCCGCCGCTGCTACGCTACGGGTGATCTCAAGTCCGAGTACTCCGTCAACGGCGGTCTTATCGCCTTTGCGAAGTCCGGTACCCTGACCGACAACATCGGCTTCACGCTGGAACAGTCCATCGCATGGAATAAGGTGATTTCCTGCCCGACCGGATCCCCGACGACCTGGAGCTCCGGCGCTGTCATCGCCGTTTCCAACGTCTATAACACGCTGACGGACAACTACCGCCGTCCGGATATGGACTTCTCCGACGGAAGCGAGGTTTCGCCTTCGATCTTCGACAGCCCGAACGTTTCCGCGGCCGCCCCGCTGAAGGACGCCCTGAAGGTAGCGTATTACTATCCGTACCACGGTATCGCCGCCCCGGCGGGTTCTACTGTCTCCTCCATCGCCAAGTCCCTCAGCTGGCCGGAAGATGTATGGGATCTCTCGGGTGATATGCCGAAACTGAAATAATCCTTTTATCAGGAGGCTGGGAGATTCTTCTCTGCGCTCAGAATGACAGAGCTCTCAGCCTCCTTTTAAATAATTGACTATGAGAAAGATCTCTCCGGTTTTCATGATCGCCGCCGCGGTCCTTTTTTCGCTCGCCTTCGCGTGCGGAACGGACAATCCGCAGGAAAATATCGAGGATGGACCTTACAAATGGGAGAAGGAGAAGGACGTCGAGCCGGTTGTCATCGACCCGAACAAAACGTACTACCCGAAGGCGGCCGGATCGTTCCGGATCATGTCCTACAATGTCGGCGCCCTGCATAAGTACATTCCGCTTCTGACGGACAATGTCAATATGGTCGCGTCGATGATCAACGAGACGAATCCCGATATCGTCGGTCTCAATGAGCTCGACAGCTGCAACCAGCGCTGCAACCAATACCAGCTCAAACTGCTGGCCCAGGCCGGAGGGAAATGGGACTATTACTTCGGGAAAACCCTGGATTACCGGGGCGGAGCTTATGGAAACGGAATCATGGCCCCGGCCGGAACCAAGGTCTATTCCGTCCAGCGGATCCGTTTCCAAAACACGACCCAATATGAAAACCGGGGCATGATCGTCATCGAGACCGACAAATACGTCTTGGGAGCGACCCATCTCGACCATTCCTCAGAAGAATACATCCAGTCCCAGATCGCGGAAATCAACGCCTGGTTCCTGTCGAAATACCGGGATTCCGATATTCCGGTCTTCTTCTGCGGTGACATGAACGCAAAACCCGGGTCAGAAGCGATCCAGGCCATCCAAAGCTGCTGGGACGTCATTTCCAACTCGGGCGAAAAGACGACCACAAACAATACGATCGACTGGATCTTCCATCTCAAGCGCTCCGCTCCCGTCAAGGTCGTCGAGGCCCATACCCTGACCCGATTCTACAACGGAGACGCGAAGACGGCCTCTGACCACCTTCCCATCTACGCAGACGTGACTTTTTAATCCGTACCTATCATGAAAAAAACAGTATTGCTCCTTGCATGCATCAGTCTTCTTGCCGGATGCGCAGGCAATAAGACCCAGACCTATTACCCGAAGGAAAAAGGAACCTTCCGGATCATGTCCTACAATGTCGGTGCGATGCACAAGTACATCGCCGACATGGACGAGAATCTCAATATGATTGCAGCGATGATCAACGAGACACAGCCCGATATCGTCGGTCTCAACGAACTCGACAGCTGCAACACCCGGCACAACGTCAACCAGATCGATCTCCTGACCCGGAGAGTCGGGAACTGGAAATGGTTCTACGGAAAGACCATCGACTACAAGGGAGGAGCATACGGTAATGGAATCATCACCCCGAAAAAGACAAAAGTGCTCAACCAGTACAGTCATCCCTTCCCGAATCCGACCCTCACTCAGGAACGTCCGCACGAATCCCGCGGCGTCATTGTTCTGGAAACTGACAAATATGTCCTTCTCGCCTCCCATCTCGACCATAGTACAGAGGATTACATTATGGCCCAGATCAACGACCTGAATGCTCTGGTCAGGGAAAAATACAAGGACTCCCCCATCCCGGTCTTCTTCTGCGGTGACATGAACGCCGTCCCCGGGTCGGATGCCATCAAAGCCCTGAAGAAGGACTGGAAGGTCATCTCCAACCAGGAGGAATTCACTACGGTCAACTCACACCGCACGATTGATTTTATCTTCCATTACAAATATTCCGCCCCCGTCGAGGTCGTAGGAGCCCATACCCTGCTTAAATACTATAATGGCGATTCCGAAAAGGCGTCCGATCATTTCCCTATTTATGTAGACGTAAAACTGCCTGACGGCAAGCAGAAAGACTTTTATCCCAAGGCCAACGGAACGCTCCGTCTTGTCCAGTACAATGTCGGATCTTTCTCCAAAGAGATTGACAACAGCATTCCCATGATTGCCGACATGATGAAAGAGATCCACGCGGATGCCCTCTCCCTCAATGAGTTGGACAGCTGTAACACCCGCCACATGAACAACCAGACCGCCGACCTGGCGGAGGCGATGGGCGGATGGAACTACCGTTTCAGCCGGGCCATGCCTTACAGGGACGGCGCCTATGGCGTCGGAGTTGCCGTCCCGGACGAAATCCAGGACCACATGACGATCGCCCTTCCGAAAGATACGGGGTCCGAACCGCGCGCCTGCTGCGCCGTCGAGACGCCCCACTATGTCCTCGCTTCGACCCACCTGGACCACCGCTCCGAAGAAGCTGCCGTTCTCCAGGCCCAGACCATCACCGCTGCCCTCAAAGCCAAATACGGTGATTCCGACAAGCCGGTATTCCTGGCCGGAGACATGAACTCCCGTCCCGACAGCAAGGTCCTTGCAGAGCTGAAAAAAGACTGGACCGTCCTCTCTGTCGAGGACAACACCTATTCCGCGATCCATCCGAAGATCTGCATCGACTATATCCTGAGACTCAATAACAAAGCCTCGATCGAAGTCGTCGGATCGGGCGTTCCGGTAAAATATACGAAAGGCGATGTTGAAATCGCCTCCGACCATCTTCCTATCTACCTTGACGTAAAAATCAAATAATTCCCAAAATACATATGGCACAGAACAGAAGAGATTTCATTAAAAAAGCCGGCCTCGGCATCGGCCTCTTCACCATCCTCCCGCGGGAAGTGATGGGCAAGCTGAACGGCAACACAAACTATGTCGCCCCGAGCGACCAGCTGACCCGGGGTATCATCGGTGTCGGCGGTATCGGCCGGAGCAAGTACCATTTCATGAGTGATGAGAAGTGCCGTCTGGTCGCCGTCTGCGATGTAGACCAGAACCACCTGAATCTCGCTCTTGAAAAAGGGAAGAAGCAGTTCGGTACAAACCTCCAGCCGTACCATGACTGGCGCGACCTGGTCCATGATCCCAATGTCGATATCGTCCATATCGCGACCCCGCCGCACTGGCACGGAATCATGGCTGTCGAAGCCGCCCGCAGCGGGAAAGACATTTTCTGCGAGAAACCGATGACCCGTACGATCGGAGAGAGCCAGAAGATCCTCAAAGCGGTCCACGACTATGGCCGGATGTTCCGCCTCGACACCTGGTTCCGCTTCAAGGATACGTTCTACGGACTCGGAACGACCGTCGAACCGCTCAAGAAACTCGTCGATAGCGGACTCCTCGGATGGCCCCTGACCGTCCGGATCTCCGGAGCGACCGGCTTCGCATGGAAATTCTTCTGGACTGGCAAGGAAAACCTTGTCCCTCAGCCGATTCCGAAGGAACTCGACTACGATATGTGGCTCGGACCGGCTCCCTACAAGCCCTACAATCCGCACCGTGTCCACCAGACCTTCCGCGGCTACTGGGACTACGACAGCGGCGGACTCGGGGATATGGGCCAGCACTATATCGACCCGGTCCAGTACATCCTCGGCAAGGATGACACCTTCCCGGTCAAGGTCGAAGTCGACGCACCGCAGCAGCACAGCGATGCCGTCGGGACTTGGCGGAGCATTACCTATACCTATGAGGACGGCTGCAAGATCATCCTCGAGGGCGAAGGATTCGAAAGCAAGGGAAAGGTTCCGTATATCGAAGGCCCTAAGGGAAAGGTCTACAAGGGCTTCGAATGTACGATCCCGAATGTCATGGACGTTCTTTCCGAACTGCCGGATCCGGCTCCGCGCCACACCGACTTCCTCGAGTGCGTCAAGAACCGCCAGCACTTCGCGCTGGACGAGATCATCGGCCACCACAGCTGCACGGTCGTCAACATCGGAGCCGCTGCCCTGCGTCTCGGCCGTACCCTGCATTTCGATCCCAAGACAGAGCGTTTCATCGGTGACGATGCCGCCAACCTGCTGATCAACCAACCGATGCGCGCCCCGTGGGCTGATTACATGAAGTTATAACCGGAAAGAGAAAACGATATGAAAAAGATACTGTCCATTGTACTTGCCCTGTCCGTAGGCTTCCTCTCCCTGCATGCGCAGGATGCCCGGAAGCGGACTGTCGAAACCATCGTCGCCGACGTGCTGGCCCAGATGCCCGCTTCGTCCGCCGATATTTTCGCCCAGGATATGGGCGACCTCGCGGCTTCGGCCCCGAAGTCCGTCGAAATTCTCGCCGGGATGCTCCAGAGCCCCGGAAAAGGTGCCAATAATCTCGTTGAATACGCCCTGTCGGGTCTCGTCAACTATGTCTCGGACCCGGCCCATAGCGGCGCAAAGGCGAATGTGCTCGCCGGTCTGAAAAACGCAGCTTACGATTGCAAGGATGAAACCAACAAGCAGTTCCTGGAGTCGCTCAGCCGCATGCTCGGTCCCGTACCGGAAATCGTCCCCGACGTCCTTCCGACCGTCAAGGAGGCCAAAGCCCTGATTGCTTCCGGTGTGACAAACCAGATGTGCAAAGGGGCCTATGCCCTCATGAGTGCCCAGCCGAAGAAGATTACGAAAACCCTTCTGGGCGCACTCAAGAGCGGGAATCGTGAGTATGCCAACGCCGTTCTCGGCTATGCGGATGAACTGGCGGGAGCGCAGGCGCTCGTACCGGTCATCGCTAAGATCTTCAAGAAGCTCGGTGACGCCAAGGTTGACGTCATCAACTGGATCGGACGCAATAAACTGACCGCTCTGCAGAGTCTCGTAGACGGATGCCTCGCGGAAAGCGGAGAGCTCGGTGAAGCGGCTGTCGCCGCGGCCGGAAAGATTGGCGGCGAGAATAACCTTACCAGCCTTCTTTCCCTTATCGAGAACAAGAGCCCGCTCGCCGATAAGGCCTGCCAGGCCCTTGCCGCCTATAACGGAGACATCCGCGGCAAACTTGGCGAAGCCCTCGGACGCACTGCCGATCCAAAGCTCGTTACCCTGGCCGGTCTCAGAAGACTGACCGGTTCCTCTGCCCGGATCTTCGATCTGATCAAGAATCCTGCGACCCATGACGCCGCGATCGGAGCGCTCGCAGGCGTTACGGTTCCGGATGATGCCGCGAAGGTTGTAAGCCTTCTTGACGCCGCACCCGAAAAGGATGTCGCACCGCTGCAGAAAGCTCTTTCCGGCGCCCTCCATACCCTCTCCGGAGCCAACGCCTTCGATAAGATCAACGATTTCCTTTACGACGTACGGAATCCTTCCCGCCTCTTCCCTGCCCTGGCTTCTACCGGCACGGATGATGCGGTAAAGATCCTGACCGATGCCTATGCAAACGGCGATAAGAAGGCGGCCCTCGCATCCCTTATGCAGACCGACAATGCCAAGGTTATCCCTGAACTCCTGAGAATCGTCAAGGGCGACAAGTCTCTTGCGGATGACATCCTTCCGCGCTATACTTCACTGGTCGGGAAATACGAAGAAAAACTCGACAAGAAACGTGCGGACTACGCGGAAGCTCTCTCCCTGACCGAGAACCCCAAGATCATGAAAGCGATCCTCAAGGCAGTCGGCGATGTTCCCACGATGAAGGCCTTCCGTCTCGCCGGGAAATATCTTGATAATAAGGATGTTGCCTATGAAGCCGCCAACAGCGTCAAGAAGATCGCCGCCAAGACGGCCGAAGAGCTGGACTATGCGACCCTGAAAGCAAATCTCGAAAAGGCTGCCGCTGTCTATGCCGGCACGGGCGATCCGGACGACGGATACGCCATCGACGAGATCAAGGAGATGCTCTCCAAGGCAGAACCCTCCCCGATTTCCAAACTGACGCCGGAAGAAGAAAAACAAGGCTTTGAGATGCTCTTCGACGGAACAGATCTTTCGAAGTGGCAAGGAGACCTCGAAGGGTATATTCCGATGAACGGAACGATCTATGTATCTGCTAATTACGGATCTACCGGAAACCTCTACACTAAGAAAGAGTACCGGAATTTCGTCTACCGCTTCGAATTCTGCTTCCTTCGTCCGGGCGTCAACAACGGAGTCGGTATCCGTACCCCGATGGGCGTAGACGCGGCCTACGACGGCATGTGCGAGGTGCAGATCCTCGACCATGACGCCCCGATCTACAAGAATCTCCGAGAATACCAGGTCCATGGATCCGTCTACGGGGTCATCCCCGCCAAGCGCATTGTCCATAAACCGGTCGGCGAATGGAGCACGGAAGAAATCCGTGTCGAAGGCAACCACATCACCGTTACAGTCAATGGGGAAGTTATCGTAGACGGAGATGTCCGTAAGGCTTGCAAGGGCCACAATGTTGCTCCCGACGGCAGCAAGACGAATCCGTATACCGTTGACAAACGGAACCACCCCGGCATGTTCAACAAGACGGGTTATATCTCTTTCTGCGGTCACGGAGAAGGCCTCAAGATCCGCAACGTACGCGTACTGGACCTCGATAAAAAGAAATAAGATTGAGAATGGATAAGATCCTTTCAGTAGCGGCAATCGGTGTAGGGAACAGAACAAGAAAGTATCTTACCTATATTACAGATCACCCGGAGGCCGTCCGGCTGGACTCCGTGGTCGAAACCAATCCGGAAAGACTCGCTTGCGCCAAGGCTGACTACAGCCTTGACGCAAGTGTTTGTTTCCCGGATGTCGATTCGTTTTTTGCCGAAAAAAGGCCCGTCGACGCCGTCATTATCGGAACGCCGGACCGCACCCATTACGACCTCTGCATGCAAGCGATTGCCTGCGGTTACCATGTACTCTTGGAGAAGCCGGTTGCAGAATCGGAAGAAAAATGCAGGGCCATTGCCCGCGCCGCCCACGACGCCGGCGTCCTGGTCTTTGTCTGCTATGAACTCCGATACCATCCTTACTGGCTAAAAGTCAAGGAGATCCATGACAGCGGACAGCTTGGAACGCTCATATCCGTCGATTATACGGTCAATGTCGGGCTGGACCGGATGACCCACGCTTATGTCCGGGGGCAATGGTCGAAAGCCGGCGAATCGGCACCGATCTTTCTCGCCAAGTGCTGCCATGACGTCGACGCGGCCCTCTGGATTACGGGGACGCATGTAAAAAACATGGCCTCAGTCGGCTCACTCCGCTGGTTCCGGGAGGAGAATGCTCCGGAAGGGAGCGCTCTCCGCTGCAAGGATTGCGCGATTGAAAAGACATGCCCGTTTTCGGCAGTCGACCTTTATCGGAGAAGGGGCGAATGGACCGACAACTTCGTCGTTCCGCCGGGGAAAACGAAGGCGGAAGTCATCGAGGAAGAGCTCTCGGAAGGGCCGCTTGGCCGTTGCGTCTACCACTGCGGCAACGATGTTATGGACAACCAGGTCGTCATTATGACGACCGATAAAGGGGTCAACATTACCCTGCAGATGGTTTGCCTGACCCGGGAAGACGGTCGCTTTTTCCGGATGGTCTTTTCGGAAGGAGAACTCTTTGCAGACGGAGAGACAATCCGAATCCGCAGACACGACAGGACCCCGGAAGAAGTACTGGACTTTTCCGAGGTCATGCATCTGCCGTTCCACAGCTATTCGGATCTGAATCTTGTGGCGGACTTCCTGGAGACGATCCGCCACCCGGAGCGAACCTCGCTCACCATCGATGACGCAATCGAAAGCGAAATCATCTGCCTTCGGGCTGACGGGAAACTACTTATCTGACAATCACTTCCCATTACACTGCCGGATTACGGCGATCTCCTCTTCGGAGAAAGGCGTATGGTCCTGGCGGAAGATATCGTGGAACCAGACTTCCGGCTCCGCAACGTCGGGAAGCGGCGTATCCCAGGCAAAGATCGTATTCGTCTTGCCTGAGACAAAACCCCAATTGATAGCACCGACATGATTCTCTTTCAGAAGCGGCATGACCTTCTGGAAGGTGCAGCCGCGCGTACGGGCCATATACTCCGTATTGATAATCGGACGTCCGAAACGACGGAGGGTATCAATCGCTTCCTGCTGCTTTTCCAGATCGCCCGAATAGCAGTGATAGGTAATGATATCAGACTCGGCCAGCTGGACGGCATTCAGGGCGCCTAACGATTTTTTCCAGACACCGACACTGAGAGGCTGGGAGACGCCTCCTTCACGTGCCCAGCGGAAAACATTCTTGACGAGCGGGATGGATGAATCCTCGTATCCGCTGTTCCCCGGCTCATTGTAAAGATCCCAGAGCAGGATTCTTTCGTCGCCGCGGAAGGTACCGACGATATCCTTTATATACGCCTCAAGGACGGGAAAGAGGGCAGTCGTATCGGCGCGGAGGTCCTTGGATGGATCCTGGACCCAGCCGGAATTATGGACGCCGGGTTTAGGGGCCCGCTGGGGTCCATACGCAGACTCCGGATCCCAGCAATCGTCGAAAAAGACAAAGAGGGGCCGGATACCGTGCCGGTTGCAGATTCCCAGAAAATCGTCCATCCGGGATTTCAGCCCCTCCGGATCATTCCGGTAGACAACACTGCTGAGGAAAACCCGCATGGTATTGAATCCGAGTTCTTCCGCCCAACCGAGTTCCTTGTCGATCTGCTTCGGATCGTAGGTCGCCTCGCTCCACATTTCGATCTGATTGATCGCAGATGCGGGAATATAATCGCAGCCGGAGAGCCAGGGCTGGGCGTCATACCATTCCTGTGCCTGGACTGGGGTCCATTGGGATGTCGGTGTGACTTCCTGTTTGCCGGAACAGGCGGCAACTAGGACGACAGCACTCAATAGAAGGATTTTTTTCATATCGGAAAAACTAATAAACGACATGGACCCAAGGCATCTTCTCGTCCATGAACTCCTTGAGGGTCAGCGGGATATCGCAGCAGAGGCGGTCTGCTCCGAGATAGACGGCAAGGACGAAGTCCTCGATGGTCTGGCTCGGCCAGAGGCTGACTGTGATGCCTTCCTTGTGGGCCTTCTCAACGGCGGCGCGGGAGGTTCCGTCGGTCTTGCAGCCGAGGGTATAGATCCCGACGGTCTTGGCCATCGCGATCGTCTCGTCATTGATCGGCTTGCTGATGATCAGGAGGAGTTCCGCATCCGGATGGTGCTCCTGCAGATAACGGAGACCACGGTAATCGGAAGAAGTGAAGACGAACTGGGAGTTCTTCGTCCGGATCGCCTTGACGCGCTTATAGATCTTTTCGACATACTCTTCCAGACGCTCCTGGGGATACAGCTCGACCGGCTTGGTCTTGAATTCAAATTCGACATAGAGGTTCTCCTTGCCGTCCAGGAACTGGCAGAACTCCTCGAAGGACATGATCTTGTTGCCCTTCTTGGTACGGAGTTTTTCAATCTGGGCGGAGGTCTTTTCCTCAAAGATCCCGGTTCCGTTGGTCGTGCGCTCGAGGGTATGGTCATGAGTCAGGTAGAGGACGCCGTCCTTGGTCATCCGGATATCCGTCTCGAATCCCGTATAACCGGCATCCCAGCTTTCCTGGAAAGCAATGGCGGTATTCTCGTCTCTTTCGAGGCGGCCGCCCCGGTGGGAGAATGCCCGGACCGTCTGGGTCTGGGCAAATGCTCCTGCTGCAAAGCAGAGAGCAATCGTAGCAATGATGATCTTTTTCATTATCTTCTATATTCAAAATAACAGATTCGGTCGCGGTGTTCGTCTTCAATCATCTTCCACTGGAGCGGCTTAGACTCGCCTTCTGCCGCAGGTTTCGGGAAGAAGAACTCATATTCATGGATCTGCGCTTCGGCGTGGTCCTCTTCGAGGCGGAGGACGGTATAACCGATGTCGCCCCAATGACCCGTCGAAGGGACGCAGAGGGTCCGGACCAGATTCCGGACGCTATAGTTTTTCTTGACCCAGCCATCCCGCCAGACATGGTCGTGTCCATGGATATACCCGCTGCAGGTCGGACTGTTGACAAGGATATCCCGGATGCCGGTCTCTCCGATCGGGTGGTGGGCCGTTACGAAAACGGGTTTGTCCGTATAGGTTGACAACTTTTCCCGAAGCCACTCCTTCTGCGCGTCATTAAGAGCTCCGGCGACGATTCCTTTTTCAGGATCGGGGTCCTCCTGGAGAGAATCCAGCAGGATAATATCCGCCCTGGGTGTCTCAACGACATAGACATACCGGTCTTCCACCAGGGACGCAGCGGCCCGCTCTGGAAAAGCCTCTGCAAAACGCTTCCTCCGGTCGTGGTTTCCCATCGCCATCGTCAGGCAAATCCCGGCCGCTTCCAGCGGAGCGATCATCTCTTTCAGGAGCGCATACTCCTCCGGCTTCCCCTTCAGATAGGCCAGATCCCCGAGGGCAATGACATTCCGGGGTTTCGGGTCCATCGCAACGATATCCCCGATCGTCCGTTCCAGCCGGGCCGGCTGGTAACCGGAAGGATTGGTATGGAGATCGGAGATAATGACGACGAGGTTTTCGTCAAACTCGCCCGTCTTCTTTCTCCTCCGCCTTTTTCCTGCCGGGAGATCCGCTAACTTTTCAAGGGGAGCCGCCTCCAAAAGTGCGCCCTGCACGCCGAGTACGGCCATGCTCCCAAGAAATTTTCTTCTATCCATGTTATTAGTTTTTAGTTAGTTCCGAATGGGTTCTTTAAAAAGCAGCCTTCCTGATCATCTTCGCGATCTCGGCGTTGTCCATCATGCGGCCGAAAAGTTCGGACCCCGGTCCGATAGCGAAGACGGGGACGTAACCGGCCGAATGGCTCCCGTTCGACCAGGAAATACGGCAAGACTTATTCAGCACACCGACCGCAGCGGAAACGATTTTCGAATTGTCCGCATAAAGGTCTTTTGCAGAACCGGGATCACGCTTTGCAATTGTCGCCTCATAGATATCCCTGAGCATCTTCTCATCTTCCCAGGATACGTTGATTTCGTCCCAAAGTCCCAGTTCTTTTCTGAGGAAGGAACGGATCTCCTCCCAGCTCAGAATCGCCTTTTCCGTAATCATCCGCTGTTTCAGCATGTCCGAAAGGACGTTCATGCTATGCTTCTGAAAGCGCAGGCGGGCAAGATGATAGGATCTTTTGGAGGCTATGGTCAGTCCTCCTGTTTCATGATCGGCGGCGATAATGATCAATGTCTCCTTGGGATGCTTGAGATAGAATTCATAGGCAATCTTGACGCCTTCGTCAAAATCGATGACCTCCTGGATGACCGTCGCCGCATCGTGGCTGTGGCAGGCATGGTCGATCTCGCCGGCCTCCGCCATCATGAAAAAGCCTTTCTTGCTATCCTGCGTCAGGAAGGTCAGAGCAGATGAGACGAAATCACTGTAGGTTACATGTTTATCCCGGTTCTCGGGAAGATCGTTGACCGTGTCGATGGAATAGGTAACCGCCTGCCCCTCGCCGGGCAGCATCAGGACTTTGCTCATATTCCGGTATCCTGCCCGGAATTCCTGCGGGTTGCAGATCGTATATCCGGCAGCCTCGAACTGGGGGCGGATCGGATCGGCCGGCTTTTTGTCGTGTGTCCGGGCCTCATTCCTAAGGCCGGAACCGCCATAGAACTCATACCCATGTTCAATCATATCCTGCGAGATCTCGTAGCCCCAGTCCCGGTCCGGGACATGGGCAAAGAAGGCCGCCGGGGTTGCATCGTTCGCCTTACTGGTCGACACGATGGCAACTTTCCTGCCGGCGGCCTTGGCGATCTCGGCCAGATTGGTGACCGGATTGCCGTCCGGATCGAGCCCGAGCGTTCCGTTCGTAGTCTTTACGCCTGAGGCCAAAGCATTTCCGGAAGCGGCCGAATCCGTGACATTGCTGTCGGATGAATACGTCGTTGCGAAACTCGCTACGGGGAACTGGGTAAAGCAGAGCGGTGAAACCCCGAGCTCGCCCTTCATGGAGGCCAGATACATCTCAGTCATAAGAACCTGATGGGTCCCCATCCCGTCTCCGATCATATAAAAAACATACTTGGGTTTCCCGGCGAAAACGCTCAGGGAAACGAGCACGAGGGCTATGGACGCAATAATTTTTTTCATACAACAAATATAACAAAAACAAGGGACATCATAAAGCCGGAAGGATATGGTCCCAGATCAGATTGATCTCCTCCTGCATGTTCTTGAGTTGCGCCGTTGTAACGATGACCGCATCCTTTTCAGGCAGGACGATGATATACTGGCCGGCCGCCCCGTCTGCCCGGAAGGCATTGTGGCGGCAGCGCCACATCTGGTAGCCGTAGCCCTGGACCCAGTCGCTGTTCTCAGGCAGGTACCGTTTCCGGGAAGGGTTCTCCGGGTCGGAGAGGATCTCCTTGAGTCTCATCTCATTGATCCCGGCATTGACCGACGGGACCTGGCAGGCGGACATCTCCCGGACCCACTCCGCCGGAATAACCTGCTTGTTCCCAAACTTACCGCCCTGCAGGATGCACAGGCCCATCTTCGCGAGATCCTCTGTGCGGAGATAGAGTCCCCATCCGCCGGTATTGATCCCGGCCGGGCTCTCCAGCCAATGCGGCTTTTCGATGCCGAGCGGCTGCCAGAGGCGGGTATCCAGATAATCCACAACCTTCATCCCGGTCGCTTTCTGCACAGCCGCCGACAGGAGATAGGTCCCGAGACTGTTGTAACAGAAACAGGTCCCGGGTTCATACGGCTGCGGCCACTCCATGAACCCCCGGATCCAATCCCCGTCACCGGAACGGACGGTCCCGGTCGGATCTTTTCCATGGCCGGAGTTCATCGTCAGCAGGTGCCGGAGGGTCACCCGCCGCATCGTATCGGACACGTTTTCGGGAACGCTTTCCGGGAAAAGATCGACAATCTTGTCGTCCAGGGAAAGGAGGCCTTCGGAGACGGCAAAGCCGACGGCCGTCGAGGTAAAGGTCTTGCTGACGGAGTTCAGCACATGGGCCGTATCGGGGACAAAGAACTTCTCTTCCAGCACCTTCCCATGCTGGACGACCATGATGGAATGCAGGTCTTCCTTCGCATCGGAGACGGCCTGGAGATAAGAGGCGAAAGCCTCATCCATTTCCGCGGAGGCTTTACCGCGCGGAAGCGGGCCCTTCGCATTCTGACATGCCCCAAGAATCAGGGCAGCCGCAAAGATCAGATAAAAACGTTTCATATTAGATGGATTATTATCTCAAAAATAAGCACTAAACGTCAAAAATGCAAATTCGGGTGGTTTCATCAAGCATTTGCGAAGTAAAGGTTTATGGGATGGCACCGGTCCCACCCACAGAAACGGCTTCCGGCGTGGGCGGGGAGCGTTTGGCAGATCCTGAAAAGTTTCATATCTTTGAGGATATGAAAAGATTCGCCTTGATTTTCCTGATGCTACTGGTGGCGGGTAGTCTCGCCGCGCAGGAGCAGTACGGGGTCGTACGCATCTCGGTCTGCAACATGCGGCGCACCCCTGATTTCGATGCCGAAATGGTCTCCCAGGCCCTTTTGGGGACGCCGGTCCATATCCTCAGGATCAACCCGGAAGGGAATCGTTGGCCTGAAATCCAGAGTCCGGAAGGCTATACCGGATGGGTCCACAACGCCGGCATCCAGATTCTCTCGAAGGAAGCCTACTCCGCATGGAACGCAGCGGAAAAAGTTATTGTAACCGCCCTGACCGGTATCGTTTATGAAAAGCCATCCGTCAAGGCTGCGACCCTTTCCGATGTCGTCGGCGGGGACCGGCTCAAGTTTCTCGGAACGAAGGGACGGTTCTTCAAGGTCGGATTCCCGGACGGACGGGAAGGCTACCTTCCGAAACGGCTCGGCGAGCGGGAAAGCGAGTGGCGGAAGCACCTGGACCAGAGCGCGGAAGCGATTATCCGGACGGCCAAGTCCATGGTCGGGTTCCCCTACCTTTGGGCCGGCATGTCCCCGAAAGGGATGGACTGCAGCGGCTTTGTCCGGACGGTCCTGTATATGCATGATATCATCATTCCCCGGGACGCTTCCCAGCAGGCCCCGAAAGGAGAACGGATTCTGATCGAGCCGGACTGCTCAAACCTTGTCCCTGGAGATCTCCTGTTCTTCGGTCGTCGCACCCCCGACCGGGACCGTGTTTCACACGTCGCCATCTATATCGGGAACCGCAAGTTCATCCACTCCCTCGGCCTTGTCCAGATCGCGAGCCTCAACCCGGACGATCCGGATTACGATGCCTATGACCATGGACGCCTTCTCTATGCAAGCCGGATTCTCCCATACATCGACCGGCAGGAAGGCCTCAATACGACAGCAACAAACCCCTATTATAACGAATAACTCCCCCGCTATGGAAAGAAGAGATTTCCTTAAGACTACGGGTGCCGTCGCTCTCGGCTCCGGTCTTCTCGTCGGCTGCGGTCCCGTCGGCCGCCCGGAAAAAGTCAACATCAATACCCTCAGCGGCAAGATGAAACTGAGCTGGTTCCCCTATGAGCTCAAACTCCAGCACACTTTTACCGTCGCTTCCTACAGCCGGACGACGACTCCGGACGTGCAGGTCAAACTCGAATACGAGGGATATACCGGCTACGGTGAAGCCTCCATGCCGCCCTACCTCGGCCAGAGCGTAGAAAGCGTCACGAAATTCCTGGAGAAGGTCAATCTCGACCAATTCGACGACCCGTTCCGGATGGACGATATCCTGACCTACGTCGACAGCCTGGACGAAGGAGAACCGGCGGCAAAAGCCGCGATCGACATCGCCCTGCACGACCTTGTCGGAAAGATTCTCGGGGTTCCATGGTACAAGATCTGGGGCTATGATCCCGCCAAGGCTCCGAACACGACCTTCACGATCGGCATCGACACAGCCGACGTCGTGCGTGAAAAGACCAAGGAATGCGCCGACAAGTTCAAGATTCTCAAGGTCAAGGTCGGTCTCGACAATGACAAGGAAATGATCGAGACGATCCGTGAAATCACCGACCTTCCGATCGCCGTCGACGCCAACCAGGGCTGGAAAGACAAGAACAAGGCGCTTGAAATGATCCATTGGCTGAAAGAGCACGGCATCGTCATGGTCGAGCAGCCGATGCCGAAGGAGCAGCTCGACGATATCGCCTGGGTGACCGAGCGAAGCCCGCTTCCGATCTTCGCAGACGAATCGATCCAGCGCCTGCGTGATATCCAAGGCCTCAAGGGCGCCTTCAACGGAATCAATATCAAACTCATGAAATGCACCGGCATGCGGGAAGGCCACAAGATGCTCGAGTTTGCGAGAGGTCTTGGGATGAAGGTCATGGTAGGCTGCATGACTGAGACCTCCTGCGCGACATCGGCAGCCGCCCAGTTCTCTCCCGCCGTTGATTTCGCAGACCTGGACGGGAATCTTCTCATCGCGAACGACCGTTTCGACGGGGTCAAGGTCGTGGACGGGAAACTGACGCTTCCGAACCGGCCCGGTATCGGTGTCGAACTCCTATAACGGCTGCTTATGAAAAAGTCTGACTGGATCTTCTGGATTCTCTGCGCCGGAATCGTTGCCTGGTTCGCAGTCGATAAAATCTCCGCCTCCCGGGCGAAGAAAGCCTGGGAGAAAGATCTCCAGGAGCGGATTGCCCTGGATTTCCGCCGCTCCCGGGAAGAAGTTAAAACCTATATCGCCCAATACATTCCGGACGTCACGGACGGGCAGATCGATGCCTGGACGGCCTCTGGGAAGCTGGAAGCGATGGAGATTGACGGGCAGCTCCGCTATTTCCGGAATGCAGGACCGAACCTCTTCCGTCTCGATACGGCCTGCACCCGGATCAAGACCTCGACCGAGACCCTCAGCGGCAATTCTATCTCAAGCCATGACATCGATGATGCCGAGGTGATTCCGCTGATCGTCTCAGACGTCAAACGGCAGCTTGTCGAAGGCATAAAAGATCCTTATCTCGCCCAGCCGAGAACGTTCCATGTCCGCTATACCCTTGCGGTCGAAGCCGATGCGGTCCCGGCCGGGGAGAAGATCCGCTGCTGGCTGCCTTTTCCCCGTAACGATGCTTACCGGCAGAAAGACGTGAAACTCCTCGCGACCAGCGAACCGGAGTACATCCTTTCCCGGGAGCGGGATGCCCACAGTACGGTATATATGGAAAAGACGGCCATTGCCGGGCAACCGACCGTCTTCTCTGAAGAATTTGAGTATACGTCTTATGGAGAATGGCACCCTGCCTCTCCGGTCGACGTAAAGCCCTATGACACAGGAAGTAAACTATATAAAGAGTATACCTCGGAGCGGGAAGCCCATATTATTTTCACCCCTGAGATCAAGGCGCTTGCAGACTCCCTGAAGGGGGATCTCGACAATCCGGTCCTGATCGCAAAACGCTTCTTCACCTATGTCAATGACAATTTCCCCTGGGCCTCCGCCCGCGAGTACTCGACGGTAGAGAACATCCCCTCTTATGTCCTCCGAAGCGGTCATGGCGACTGCGGAATGGTGACGCTCCTTCTCCTGACTCTCTGCCGGTATGCCGGCATTCCGGCCCGGTGGCAGAGCGGATTCATGATGCATCCGCACGGTTGGAACCTCCATGACTGGGGCGAGCTTTATTTCGAAGGGCTCGGATGGATTCCCGTCGACCAGTCCTTCGGGATTCCGCCTTATGCCGCGAGAAAGAGCGTGCCCATGGGTATCTGGGGCCCTGCCGGGGAAACCGTACTGGACCTTCCCGAAGCGGAATACTTCTATTTCGGCGGCATCGATCCGTACCGGATGGTCGTCAACAGCGACTACGGCCAGTTCCTCTATCCCCGTAAGGTCTACCCGCGCAGCGAAACCGTTGATTTCCAGCGCGGCGAGGTCGAATGGCGGAAAGGGAACCTCTACTTCAATAAGTGGGATTACTCCCTGGAGATTCTATAGTATCGACCGCAGGGCGGATTCGATGGCGGCGGCCTGTGTTTCAGGCAGGTGCGATGTGACGGGTGCGAGGAAAGAGATCATCTGCAGGATCTTGGCTTCCGCCTCGGGGATGCCTCGTGAACGCATATAGAATTGTTCTTCCTCATTGAGGCGGCCGACGGTAGCACCGTGGGAGCATTTGACATCATCGGCATAGATTTCCAGCTGCGGAGACGTCTCGACAAGCGCCGTTTCCGTCAGCAGGATATTGTGATTTTCCTGATAGGCTTCCGTTTGCTGGGCATCCGGTGCGACGATGATCGTACCGTCGAAACGGACCTTCGCCGTCCCGCCGACGATTCCCTTGAAAAGCTGGGAGGAACGGCAGCCGGAGACCCGGTGATGCAGGATGACGGTGATACTGACCTGCTCGTCGGATGGACAAAGATAAAGGCCGCGGAGGTTGACTTCTGCGCCTTCTCCGACAAGATCGACTTCGATGCGGAGGTCCCGCGGCTGACCCGGAAGGATTACGAAATCAAGGTCCAGGCGCTCTCCCGCCCCGACCCGGTGGACCTCACGGCCGAATGCCGGCTCTATATAATGACCATGCCCCATCTCAGAACTTATCAAATCCCTCTCTTTCAATTTCTTCCACGAGCTCTCGGCCAGCAGTACGCACGATCCGTCCGGCTTTGAGGATATGGACAATGTCCGGGCGGACGTAATCGAGGAGCTTCTGGTAGTGGGTAATGATCATCGCAGCCGTCTCCGGAGTATGGAGGGAATTGACCCCTTCCGCGACGATTTTCAGGGCATCGACATCGAGGCCGCTGTCCGTCTCGTCGAGAATGGACAGGACCGGAGAAAGCATCGCCATCTGGAATATCTCGTTGCGCTTCTTCTCGCCCCCGGAAAAGCCGACATTGACTTCCCGCTTGGAAAATTCCGGTCGCATCTGCACGAGCGCCATCTTTTCCTTCATCAGCTTCAGGAACTCGGGTGCCTTCATCGGTTCCAGTCCCTGCGCCTTGCGACGGGCATTGACCGCCGTTTTCATGAAGTTGGTAATGCCGACTCCCGGAATTTCGACCGGGTACTGGAAAGAAAGGAACAGACCGGCCCAGCTCCGCTCTTCGGGAGCCATTGCGAGGAGATCCTCTCCGGCGAAGGTGACGCTCCCTTCCGTGACTTCGTAACCCGGTTTCCCCGTCAGGACGGCTCCGAGGGTACTCTTTCCGGCCCCGTTCGGGCCCATCACGGCATGGATCTCACCCCGGCGGACCGTCAGGTCGATCCCCTTGAGGATCTCTTTCCCTTCGACCCGGGCGTGGAGGTTCCGGATGTCCAATAATATCTCTGCCATATCGTTATGCTTTTCTTCGGTATAGTTTCATCCACGTAATGATCGACCAGATGCCGTTGATCAGGTAAAGGCCGCAGACAACCGGCATGAACACGTTGCCGACGCTGATGTGGAGGATAATCTGCGTAATATTGACCAGCAGCCAGGCGACCCAGCAGTCCCACTTTTTCATGGCGGACAGAAGCTGGGCCAGCAGGATCAGCACCGTCACGCAAGAATCGAGATAGGGGTGCGGATCGGCCGGGAAAAGCCGGTCGAGGAGGGCGCCCCAGGCAAAGGCGACAATCAGCACGGACAGCGCGGCAAGCCCCCGCTCCGGCCAACTCAGCATCGAAACCTTCAGGTTACCGGCCTTTTCCGAACTTTGCTCATTCTCCCGGGGATGGGTCCAGCGATAATGCCCCATGATGTTGATCGCAAGGGAAACCGGCTGCAGCAGAAGGCTTGCATAGAGGTTCTTGGACCAGAACATTAGGAAAAGCGCCGCGGTATAGAAATACCCGACCCAGAAATTGTATTTTGAATTTCGCCCGGCCAGGAACACACACACCAGCCCAAGGACCGACGTAACGAGATCGATCGCAAGCACCGGCCTCCCGGCGAGGGTAAACAGTATGGTATCCATCCACTCCATCATCCTACGGAACCTTCAAGTGAGACTTGCAATAACTTCTGTGCTTCAACGGCGAACTCCATCGGAAGGCGCGAGAGCACTTCCCGGGCATAGCCGTTGACAATCAGCCCGACAGCATCCTCGGGACCGATTCCCCGCTGGTTGCAATAGAAAAGCTGGTCCTCGCTGATTTTCGAGGTCGTCGCTTCATGTTCTACAACCGCGGTCGGGTTGGCGCTCCGGATGACGGGGAAGGTATGGGCCCCGCAGGCGGATCCGATCAGCAGGCTGTCGCACTGGGAATGGTTCCGGGCATGCTCCGCCCCTTTATTGATCCGGACAAGTCCCCGGTAGCTGTTCTGGCTCCGGCCGGCCGAAATACCCTTGGAAACAATCCGGCTGCGGGTATCGCGTCCGATATGGACCATCTTCGTACCGGTATCGGCCTGCTGGTAATTGTTCGTCACGGCGACGGAGAAGAACTCCGAGGAGGAATGGTCCCCAAGCAGGACCGTCGAGGGGTATTTCCATGTAATGGCGGAACCTGTTTCGACCTGTGTCCAGCTGAGATGACTGCCCTCACCGCGGCAGAGGCCGCGTTTGGTTACGAGATTCAGGATTCCTCCCTTCCCTTCGGCATCCCCGGGATACCAGTTCTGGACGGTGGAATACTTGACGTCGGCGTCTTTCTCAACAATAATCTCCACAACAGCGGCATGGAGCTGCTGCTCATCCCGCATCGGGGCGGTGCAGCCCTCCATGTAACTGACATAGGAGCCCTCGTCGGCGACGATGAGCGTGCGCTCGAACTGCCCGGTCCCCCGGGCGTTGATCCGGAAATAGCTGGACAGTTCCATCGGGCAGCGGACCCCCTTGGGAATGTAGCAGAAGGAACCGTCGCTGAACACGGCTGAATTCAGGGCCGCGAAATAATTGTCTCCTACCGGAACGACCGACGCCAGATATTTCCGGACAAGGTCCGGATGCTCCCGGACAGCCTCTGAGAAAGAGCAGAAGATAATCCCTTTCTCGGCAAGGGTCTTCCGGAAGGTCGTCGTAACGGATACCGAATCGAAGACGGCATCGACGGCAACGACACCGGCCAGAACTTCGCGTTCATGAAGCGGAATTCCGAGTTTTTCGAAGGTCTCTGCCAGTTTCGGGTCAATCTCCTTCGGACGGTCGGCGTCCTTTTTCGGGGCGGCGTAATAGATGATATCCTGGAAATCGATCGGGGGCAGATCCAGGTGGGGCCAGGAGGGCATCTCCATCTTCTGCCATTTCCGGAACGCATCGAGACGGAACTCCAGGAGCCACTCCGGCTCCTCCTTGAGAGCCGAAATGGTCCGGATAATCTCTTCGCTGAGACCCTTGGGAACATAGTCCTGTTCCACATCGGTCACGAACCCCTCCTTATACTCGGAGAAGGTCGCTTCCCGGATAATCCTGTCTTCTTCTTCCCTATTCATCTTGCCGCTTGTCGTTAGGAGCGCAAAGATAGCAAAAAGTTCCTACAAGATCACTTCCGTCTCGCAAAGAATGTCCTCGGCGGACGCGCCGATCTGGACTTTGTAGCGGCCGGGTTCGACTTTCCAGTCGTGGCTTTCCACGTCATAATAGCCGAAAGCGGATCTCGGAAGGAAAATCCGGGCCGTCTTGGCAAGGCCTTTTTCAAGATTGATCTTCTGGTAGCCTTTCAGCTCACGGACGGGACGAATGACCTTCGGATTGACCGGCGAGACATAGACCTGGACAACGTCGGAGCCCGTTACCTGACCAAGATTCCGGACGATGACCTCAACCTTGAATCCATCTCCTTCCGGCTTGGCAGTCAATCCGTTATGGTCGAATTTCGTATAAGAGAGACCGTATCCGAAGGGATAGAGGGGCTTGACGCCGAAATGCTCGATGCCGCGATACCCGACGAAGAGACCTTCCCGGTACTCGGTATAGATATAGCGCTCAAAACGTGCCTTATGGCCTTTGGAGACCGCATTGGAGAGGGCGGTCATCGTCGGCTGATAGTTATTGAAGGTCGGATTTTTCTCATCAGAACCCCAGAAGGTCATCGGAAGACGGCCGGACGGGTTGACTTCGCCGGAGAGGATCTTGGCGACGGCGGTCCCGAGATCCTGCCCGTCATACCAGGCATAGAGAATCGCGGAAACGCGGTCGTGCCAGCGGCTCATATCGACCTCGCCGCCAGAGACGACAACGACGACAACGTGCTGATTGTGCTTGAGGGCAAGTTCGATCAGTTCATCCTGTCCCTCGGGAAGGGTAAAGGTCCGGTCCGCATTCTCGCGCTCGTTTTTCTTTCCATAGCCGACGGCTACGACGACGGCGGAAGCATTGTCCATAAGGGAAAGGGCCGCAGGGGTATCATATCCTTCGGTCAGGCAATCGAAAGGACGGTTCTTTCCAAGGGCCGCGAAGCCCTGCTTCATCGTGATGGAACGGCTTTCGAAAGGATGGACCTCACCGCTGCCGCCGCCGCAAGGCATGACGTCGGCCATCGGTCCGATCAGCAGGACCCGGTTTTTCCGGCCGGCTTTCAGAGGCAGCGTCCCGTCGTTCTTGAGAAGGACGGGCGCCTCGAGCGCAAGGCGATAGGCAGCCTCCCGGGAGGCGGCGTTGTCTTCGGAGATCGAGGGATCCTGAAGATTTTTGTCAAGGAAGCCGAAAGCAATGAAAGTCTGGAGGATATGCTGGACTTTCTCGTCGATCTCGCTTTCTGCGACGACACCGTTCCCGATCATTTCCTTAATGATGTCGTAGCGGTAGACATAGTTCTTCGGCATCTCGAGGTCGAGACCGCCCTTGATGCAGCCGAGCGTGGAATAGGTCGAGGTCCAGTCAGACATGACCAGTCCTTCAAAGCCCCATTTTCCGCGAAGGGTCTCGCGGATCAGCCAGGGATTCTCAGGGGCATGGATCCCGTTGACCATATTGTAG
This sequence comes from uncultured Bacteroidia bacterium, assembly GCA_902789395.1. GTDB lineage: Bacteria > Bacteroidota > Bacteroidia > Bacteroidales > UBA932 > Cryptobacteroides. The sequence goes on from CADANY010000003.1 coordinate 40,012, forward strand.
CTCGTCATGACCGCGCCGACTCCGGCTTCCTCGACAGCCCTCCGGAAAGTCGGGAAGTATATCTCGTTCATCGTGCGCTCGTCGACGATGGAGCTGGATCCATGACGGTCGTACTCGGAATTATTCAGGGCGAAGTGCTTGATCGTCGCCATGACGCCTTCTCCCTGCATACCCTTGATATACTGGACAGCCGTTTCGGAAGCGAGGAACGGATCCTCTCCGAAGTATTCGAAATTACGGCCGTTGTGGGCGCTGCGGTAGATATTGACTCCGGGGCCGAGCATGATTCCGACACCGCGGGCTTTTGCGTCCTGGGCGATGCCCCGGCCCATTTCCAGGACCGCGTCCTTGTTCCAGGATGCCGCCGCTGCGACGCCGCACGGATACAGGGTGCTCTGGGTATTGTTACGGACGCCCTGAGGGCCGTCACACATGCGGATGGAAGGGATTCCGAGCCGGTCGATCGCATACGTGTGGAATCCGTCTACTGCCCCGGCAATAAAATTCACTTTTTCTTCCAGTGTCATCTGCTGCACAAGGGCAGCGGCGCGCTCTTTGTCGGCGCGCGAAATCTTTTTGGCCTGGAGCGGAACAAGAACCGCAACCAGTACAAGAAGGGTTACAATTTTTTTCATAATTTACGCGATATCAATTAAATCAGCTAATACAATGGCCGCGGCGGCCTCAACGATAACAGGCGCCCGGAGGGCAAAACAGGTATCATGACGGCCGGGGGTGATCAGTTCGGTCATTTCCCCGTCGGTCAGATTATAGGTCTTTTGCGGTTTGCGGATGCTGGAGGTCGGCTTGAAAGCGACCCGGAAAACGATCGGATTACCGTTTGTCAGGCCGCCATTGACCCCGCCCGCATGGTTGGTCCGTGGGGCGACAATACCATGGCCGGTCTCTTCGAAGCAATCATTGTGCTCGCTTCCCCGCTTCCGGGAGGCGGCGAACCCGTCTCCGAATTCAATTCCGCGTACGCCCGGGATCGCAAAAACCGCATGGGCGATGAGCGATTCGACACTGTCCCAGAAAGGCTCCCCGAGCCCGGCCGGAAGTCCGTCGACCACGCACTCGACAACGGCGCCGAGCGAATCTCCTTCCGCCGAAGCGGCTCCGATTTCAGGGGCCCAAAGTTCATGGTCCGGCGCATCCGCTCCGGTACGTGCGAGGGCTTCAGCCCGGGAAAGGCCGCCAAGTTCGATAATCTGCGCCCTGTCCGTAAAGGCCACATGGCCATCGGTTTCCATCCCGACCGTCTCGGCGAGGACCTTCTTGGCTACGACGCCCGCCGCGACATAGGGAAGGGTCAGACGGCCCGAAAAATGACCGCCCCCGCGGGGATCGTTGAAACCGCCCGTCTTGATTGATGCAACCAGATCCGCATGGCCCGGACGGGGCACATCCCGAAGCAGCGCATAATCGCCCGAACGGGTATTGCCATTGCGGAAAACAACCGTCAGTGGAGCACCGGTCGTATGGCCCTCGAAAACACCGCTGAGGATCTCCGGAGCATCTTCTTCGAGGCGGGGCGTCGTTCCGGGAGCTCCGCTTTTCCGCCGCCCGATATCCTCCAGAAAATCTTTCTCCGAGAGGGAAAGGCCGGGCTCGACACCGTCGATAACGGCTCCCACTGCCGGTCCGTGCGACTCGCCGAACAGGCTGACCCTAAATATTCTTCCGAACGTATTCATCTCTTATCCAATATTTTCCAATCATCCATAAAGCCAGGATAGGATTTCTCGACACAGGCGGTATCGTCGATCAGGACCGGCCCGTCGGCACCGAGCGAGGCGACTTTCAGGGCCATCACCATCCGGTGGTCCCGGCTGGAGGTATATTCGCCTCCATGCAGAAGTGTCCCGGTCAGAAGCCGCCGGCTGAGCGAATGACCCTCGATCGTCATCAGGTCGTCTTCGACCTCTGCACGGACGCCCATCCGGGTCAGCATGCCGACGATCGCCGCAGCCCGGTCAGTTTCTTTATGGGCCAGTCTTCCGGCCCCGAGAATCCGGCTCGTTCCTTCGCAGAAAGCAGCCAGAACGGCAACGATCGGGAAAAGGTCCGGACAATTGTTCAAGTCCGTCTCAAAAGCCCTCAGCGGAGCCTTTTGCACATGCAGCGCCCCGGCTGTATCTTCTCCGTCACCAAGCTGGGAAATCGAAGCGCCCGCCTCACGGAGAATGTCGAGAATCGACAGGTCCGCCTGGAGGGATGCCGTATCGAGATCCTCAACCCAGACCTCGCCGAAAACGGCTCCGGCGACAAGGAAATTCGCCGCGCTGCTCCAGTCCCCTTCGATCCGGAAATCCGCAGCCTTATAACGCTGTCCGCCCTTGATCTTGAAATTCACGGCATCGCAGAGCGCCCAGTCGCGGGTCTCCATGAACTCCTCCCCTCCTTCCATCTCACTCCCGATCTTGATTCCGAAATGCTTCAACACGTCGATGGTAATGAACATATAGGGAATGCTCCGGGGCTGATGGACATAGACGACGGAACGGTCCTGGCAGAGCGGAAGGCCGGAGAGCAAACCGGAAATCAGCTGGGATCCGTCTTTCCCGTCGATATCTGCCTTGCCGGGAACCAGCGGCCCGCAGACGGTCAGCGGAACGCAGCAGTCCGTCTTCCGGTTCGCTGCCGTAGCATTTCCGGGCCGGAGGCGCACGCCGAACGAGGCCATAATATCATGGGCACCGGCCAGGGGGCGGTTCAACAGGGTCTTTTCGCCGGTTACGAAGACTTCTGATGAGTCGATGACGGAGAGGATCGGGATCATCATCCGGGTCAGGAAACCGGATTCCCCGGTATGCAGGGTCCCGAGACTGAGACTTCCCGGGGCTGCCGCTATGCCTTCGATCTCCAGATCCCTTTCCCCTTTACGAACCTTCGCACCGATCGCCCTGGCGACGGCAATCGCCGACTCATTGTCCCCGCAAGGAGTATATCCTTCCAGGCGAGACGTTCCGTCAGCAAGCGCAGCGGCAATGATGGCACGCTGGGCAAAACTCTTCGAAGAAGGCATCGCAACCGGCGCTTCGGGACGGACGGGGAGGGAGGTCCCTCCATAGATCTTTTCCGTCATTTCCGCCAGGGTCCACTGTCCAGGTGCGGTCGCTTCCTCAGCCGTGAGGGCCGCATAAGAGAAGGGAGAACCTCTCCGGAGGCACTCAAGACGCGATTCCCGGCCCGCTTCTCCCATGCAGAACGCAATGGTGTCCGCTCCGGCGAAGGATAACACACGTTCCGCATCCTCTTCGCTGCAGGCCGTCGTTACCAATTTGACGATCTCTCCGCCGAAACGGCGGCAGCGCGCTTCGATCGCTTCAAGGACGTCCTGGGCCGGTGTCCCCTCGAAATCATGCCAGGAACGAATCAGCACCGTTCCGTTCTCATTGCAGGCGTGGCGGATCCGCTTGCCGGTCTGGGGCGGGGCCTCGATCTCAAGGTCCGCAAAGGCTGCCCCGGCGTCAATCGCCTTCAGCAGAAGCATTTCCGCTTTTGCAAGGGATGTTTCGGCGATACGGCAGGTCGCGATCAAGGGGATATCGGTCGAGGCAAAAAGCTCGCCGATCTCCTCATCGGAGAGGGCGCAGCGGTCGAGCCGGATCTCTGCCATCTCAATCCCGCCCGCATCCAGCAGGGTGCAGATCTCAGCGAAGGACTTATGTTGTATCGAGGTGCAAATCATTGTGGCGCGTAATATCTTGTTTATCAGTCATTTCCCTTGCGGTCTTTGTCCTTTTCAGGACAAAGGGCAGGGGCTAAGCCGCTGCTGGCGAGGGTGTTAAGCGCCACGGCAGCGGTAAGGTCGCGGATTACGACGGAGCCGATTCGCTCGGGAAGGACGAAGCTGATCCGCCCATGGGCGGCTTTTTTGTCTTTATCCATCGCCTCCGCCAGGTCGGCGAGGGGGTATGGACACCGGACGGGGAGTCCTGCGGCAGAAAAGTCTCTTTCGAGTCGCGATGAGAGTCCGGTACTGATGCCAAGGCCTTCGGAGAGGCGCGCGGCAAGGATCGTTCCGATCGCAACGGCTTCCCCGTGAGTCAAGTCCTCCCCGCGAAGCCTGGCCTGGTGCTCAATGGCATGGGCAAAGGTATGGCCGAGGTTGAGCTTCCGGCGTTCGTCTTTTTCGAAGGGATCGCGGGCGACGATGCCGGCCTTGACTGATGCGGCCCCGAAAATCAGTGCCTGCAGGTCCCCTTCCCCTTCCGAGAGGTAGCGGACCGCCTTTTCATAATTGCCGGAAGTGTTGTCGATGAGGAAAGTTTTGAGAAGTTCCGCCGCACCGGAAAGCAAATCCCGCTTAGGAAGGGTTTCCAGAACCTCGGCGCAGAGGTAGGTGAAGACGGGCTGGCGTATGACCCCGATCATGTTCTTGTAAGACTCGAAATTGACGCCGGTCTTGCCGCCGATGCCGGCATCGACCTGCGCGAGGAGTGTCGTCGGAATATTGGCATAGCGGATCCCCCGCTTATAGACCGAAGCGGCAAAACCGGATAGATCGGTCGTGATCCCCCCTCCGACAACAAGGAGCAGAGCGCCCCTGGAGAGCCCCGCATCCATCATCCGTCCGCAGATATCGAGGACGGTATCCATATCTTTCTCCTCCTCTGAAGCGACGATGGGCATCATGCCGACGACGCCCTCGCAAGCCTCCATCAGCCGCTTCCCGACCGGTTCGACCTGACGGTCGCAGACAATGAAAATCTCCTTCTCCCCTTCCAGGAGGCGGAGAACTCCGGATAGCGGTCCCCCGGCGATCCGGCTGATTTCTTGCCCGGCCAAGCGGATTTCAATCTCTTGCATCATAATCTTTCAAAGATAGCATCTTTTTGTCAAAAACCGTCAGAAAAAACGTTGCATTACGGTTTTTCCAAAGTCCGGCGCCGGGCGGGCCTATCTGTCATCACGAATTCCCAGACCCCGCCGGCTAGAACTTCATCCTGGGTGACATAGAGACGTTCTACCGGAATGCCGTTGATCCGGAAGTCCTTTACGTAACGATTCCGGTCAGATACGCCGGGAGCCCTGATTTCCAAGGTTTTACCATTCGGCAACGTAACGAGGATCCGCGGCAGGTACGGCGCCCCGAGGATATACCGGTCCGTTCCGGGACAAACAGGATAGAAACCGAGCGCGGAGAAAATATACCAGGCGCTCATCTGCCCGCAGTCATCATTTCCTCCGAGTCCGTCGATGCCGCTCCGGTACATCCGGTTCATGATCTCCCGCACCCAATACTGGGTCAACCAGGGCTTCCCGGTCCATGCGAAAAGATACGGGACATGGTGGGAGGGCTCGTTCCCATGGACATATCCCCCAATCAGACACTCTTTCTCAATATCCTCATTGTCAGCATAATAGACTGGATCCAAATCGGACTGAAAGAGGGCTTCGAGGCGTTCGAGAAATACTTTTTCCCCGCCCATCACCTCAATCAATCCCGGGACATCCTGCGGGACATGGAAAGAGAAATTCCGGGAATTGCCTTCAATGAACCCTTCCCCGAAGGTTTGGTCGATGCTGAACGGATCTTTGAAAGAACCATCCCCGTACCGGGGCCGCGCATAGCCCGTCGCCGGATCGAATACATTCCGGTAGTTCAGCGCCCTCCGCTCATACTCCTGCGCGATTTCCGCCCGACCGAGTTTTCGGGCTGCCGCCGCGACCGTCCAGTCGTCATAGGCATATTCGAGGGTCGTCGAAGCGGCCGTCGTGCTTTTATCATATGGGACATAGCCTTTGTCCATATAATCTCCAAGGCCTTCATATACAGCGACTTTCGATGTTGCGACCATCGCCTCCAGCGCCTCTTCCGGATTCGGGCAGGTTCCCTTTACGATCGCATCCGCAAGGACCGGAACGGCATGGTACCCGCTCATGCACCAGCCTTCACTTCCCATCAGACTCCAGACCGGCAGCATCCCGACGGCATTCTGTTTCCAGTGTTCTACCATCGAACGGATCATATCCGCATTGCGGTCGGGATGGAAAAGCCCAAGCAGCGGGTGCTCCGCCCGGTAGGTATCCCAGAGAGAGAAAACGGTATAGTTCGTGAATCCCTCTGCTCGGTGGATATTCCCGTCTATGCCGCGGTACTGACCGTCGACGTCCATATAGACCGAAGGGTTTATCATCGTATGATACAGGGAGGTATAGAACATAGTCAGCTGCGCCTCGGTTCCTTCCGACCTGAAACGGGACAGTTCCTCCGTCCATTTTCTCCGTGCCTCCCGGGCGATTTCGTCAAAGGTCCCGTCACCTTCCGCCCTCAGGTTCCGGACCGCTCCGGCGGCATCGACCGCAGAGATGGAGACCTTGACGGTCAGCGGGCCCTCCCCTTCGAAAGAAAACCAGGCGGCAAGATCTGCCCCGGCCATGTCCGGAAAATCGTGCCGGGTATCAAACCGCCTCCAGAAGCCTTTGTAAGCCGGTTGCTTCCGGTCTTCGGATCCATACCTGCGGATGGGTTTCGAGAAGGATATGGCGAAATAGGTATAGTTTGTCCGGGACCAGCCGTCTGTCAGCCGGAAACCGGTCAGAAGGGTGTCGTTTTCGACCCGGAGCGTTGTCCAGCGGACTTTCCCATCATAATTGTAGATCCCGTGTCCGAGGTCCAGGACAACCGTTCCCGGATCTCCCTCCGGAAAGGAATAGCGGTGCACTCCTACACGGGCGGTCGCGGTCAGTTCCGCCCGGATGCCGTAATCCGTCAGGTCGACGGCGTAGTAGCCGGGCGAAGCGCTCTCCGTTTCATGGGTATAGCGCGACCGATAACCCTTTTCGGGCCGGTCTGCTGTCCCGGGACTCAGGGCAGGGTCCCCGCCTCTAGGCGTCGGAACCGGCATCAGGAGAATGTCTCCGAGATCGGAATGGCCCGTCCCGCTGAGATGCCGATGGGAAAAACCGACGATAGTCGGATCCTCATAGCGGTATCCGGCACAATGGTCATAAACCCGTTTCTGGTACTTCCCGCCCACATTATGCGGAATCGTATCGGTGTCGGGGCTGAGTTGGATCGCTCCGAAAGGAACACAGGCCCCGGGAAAAGTATGGCCCATACCGGCCGTACCGATGAAAGGATCGACATAGGAGGACGTCAGGGCTGCCGTTATCAGTAAGTTTACAATCAGCGTCATCATACCCAAAGATACGACGTTTTTATGAAAAATTTTGCAATTCAGGGAAATTGCGTAAATTTGCAGTCCAACCCGCAACTGCCCGAGTGGCGGAATTGGTAGACGCGCTGGACTCAAAATCCTGTGTCCTCAACAGACGTGCCGGTTCGAGCCCGGCCTCGGGCACTCCGGAAAAGGCACCGCAGCGAAGCGGTGCTTTTTTTGGTTTTCTCTTGAAAAGTCTGTACCTTCGCAGCCCTTTAACAATACATGAAGTATGAAAAAGTTTACAATACTTATATCTTCTTTCGTTGTTTTATCTCTGTTATTCTCCTGCGAACGCACGATTCCGGATGTTCTGCCAACAACAGATCCGCATATTTTAAATGACTTCAATACCCGCTGCCCGGCAGCGCGCTTAGTCGACATTTCAAACAGGGATGACGGTAAAACAATCATCCTCTTCACCGATGCAGATGGCCTTGAAGGTGTGACTATCTACATCGACGGGACCTGGATGATTACGGAAAAAACATTTAATACGGACGATTTCCTTTACAAGATTCCAAGAAAGGTTGCCAGAACGTATATCGGGACCGGCATTGAAAACGAAGATTACAACGGCGATAGTTACTATGTCGTCGAAATATCGCGGAATGGGATGACCAGGAAACAATACGAGTTTGTATGTTCCGCCCCATTTGTCGAGGGCTCACGGCTGATAGACAACCTCTTGTATAGTATTGTCATTGATGAAGACGGGACGCTGCTGACATGCTCACATTCCTGGTTCAATCGATCAATCTGGTGGTATGATATCCGTACATCGATTGAGTGCGTGAGAAACAAATATGGGGATGTCCCAATCCTTGGTGCTGTGAATGATGGAGGAAATAATGTCTTGTTCATTCGTGATAATGACATAATTAAGACTGTAACTTTAAGGGACAGAGGATATGGTTATGAATGGCAGGACACTCGTTATCCTCTCAATATGAATACAGTCCTTCCCGCGTCTGTTCTTGCCGACAGAAAACGATATGAAGCCGAACATCCCGGGGAAGATTTCTATGCGCTTTCCTCCATCGATTGCCCGGAAGGGTTATTCTACGGATTGACATTCGGGACAGAACTTACAAACACGACGATCTTTTCCAAAGCGGATTATAGTCAACCGTAAACATTGTGATTTACTTTTAATAAAAGCCCTTTAACACTGATGAAAATATGAAAAAGACCGTATTATTCTTAATTCTGGTTATCTCGTTAACAAACATCGACAGCCTCGCCCAGAACCGCAGCAAGAGCCTCTATGGCGAATTGCTGGGAGCCTCGCAGGGAATCGGGATCAACTACGATGCCCGCTTCCGGAAGGGAGCCGCCGACGGATTCGGCTGGAGAGCCGGAGCAGCTTTCGGCTATGCATACTCCACCTTATCATTGTTCTACGATTTCAAAGGCGATCAAATCCAATCGTACAACCAGATGTTCCGGTTCGCCGCTCCCCTGGAAGTGAATTACCTTGCAGGAAAGGGGAAATCCAAGTTTGAGAGTGGGGTCGGAGCGGTTCTCTGCATGGACAGATATACCTCGGAATCCGGAGCGGAGCCCGTCCAATCTTTTGGGGTCATCCCCTACTTCAGTCTGGGATACCGGCTGGTCACGAAGAATGGCTTCCTTTTCCGGATCGGCGCATTGCCATCCTACCATTTCTCCTCTTCAAAAGTCAGTATCTATCCCTATCTTGGATTCGGCAAGGCTTTTTAAGTGGCCAAATATCTACGCATCCAACTCAAGCACGAGGGGCGTGATTCATACAGACCGTCAACTGAATGTGATTACGAGCAGTAAGACGCCTATCAGCAGGGCTATCAAGAAACAGAAGACGAGGGCGTAGTAGACGCCGGTTTTCAGCGCCAGCAAGAAGCCTTTCTTCCATCCGGTTCCGAACAGCTGCCGATAATCAATCGTCAGAAGCACAGCCATCAGACTGATGCCGATCTCCCCTCGCTCCTTGCTCCCGAGGAAGAGGGAGAAGAACATGAAGAAACAGAACTGACAGAGGACATAGGCGGCGGTGGCCGCGCAAGCAGACACGCCCATCTTCCTCTTCCTCAGGGCAAGGCACATGGCCGACCAGAGGAACAAAAACTCGAACAGGAACAGATAGATTCCCTGGCTCCGAAGGGCACCTTCCAATGCAGCCAGGGAAGCCTTTGCGGGAGAGTCTATCTTTTCAGGGTGACGGTCCAGGTCCAGCAGATCGATGACGGAGTCTAGATTGATTGCGATCTTCGTCGCTTTCTGAATCTTCTCCGCATTCTTCAGAGTATCCGCCGGCTCGACTGGATCCGATACGACCGGGGCAGATTCCTGGACCTGACCGGTTTCTGGCTTGGCCGCAGGACGATAGTCCGGGTTGACGACCGAGGAAACCAGGGCAAAAAAAGCGTAGAAGATAATCAGCGAGGTCAGCGGAGCGAGATACCGTTCATGCTGTCCCCGGATATAGTCCCGGATCATGTATCCCGGTCGCAGGAGGAGGTGCACGAAAGTACGCTTAGCGTCATCGTTGAGGAACGGTATGCTGTCGAAGGCTCCCTTGTAGAAATCCCCCTTCCTGGATCTGGAGCGATGCTTTCCCCAGGGCATGAAGCCGAGCTTCTGCCAGATGGTGAAAGCTCTGAAACGGACTGCTAACCTTGGCTTTAACATAATCTTTTCACAATGAGGGCGACCCGCTTAGGCCGCCCTACGTTTCAGTTTCGAACGAAGGAACTACATCAGTCCGATGCTGCGGAGATATTCGGCGCTTTTGGCGAGTCCCTCGAAGCGGTCAGCGGCGTCCTTGACAGGTTCGTCCTGTTCAACGCAGAACCACTGCGACCCGGCCTCGACGGAGGCCTTCAGCACAGCGGGGATATCGACCTGGCCGGATCCGAGCGGACGGTATTCGAACCAGCCGCCGTCATCCTTCATGGAATTGTCCGTAGAAAGACCGATCAGGGCGTATGGAGCGCTGCTGAGCTTGCCTTCAAGATAGTAATCCTTGGCATGGATAATCGGAATGCGGCCGTTATACTTGGCAATCACTTCTGCCGGCGGGAAACCGGCATAATCAGCCCAGCAGACATCCAGCTCAACCTGCAGGTCGGACGGTTTCGTCGAAGAGAAGATATAGTCATGACCGACAGTCCCGTCGGGAAGCTTTACGAACTCGAAATCATGATTGTGATAAAGGAGTTGGATACCGGCTTCCTTCACCTTCGCACCGACCTCAGCGATCTTCGCGACGGTCGCCTTGAACTGCTCCGGATTGACGCCCGGACGGCTGGCCTCGTCCATATAAGGGAAAGCGATATACTGAACGCCGAGGATGGTATTCTCTTCGATGACCTTGTCAAGATTGTCCATCATCTGCTGGAACGGAACATGGTTCGAGAAGGGGATGAGTCCGAGTTCCGTGCACATGTTCTTGACCTCAACCGGGGTATGTCCGTAATACTCACCATAGAACTCAACGCCGGCATAGCCCATCTCGCGGATTTTCTTAAGGGTTCCGTAGAAATCCTTCTCAAGATCGGTCCGGACGGAATAGAGCTGGACACCGACCGGAAGACGGCGTGCATACTCATAGCAACAACTCTGCTCCTGAGAGCATTTCTTGTTTCCGCCGCAGGAAACCAGGAGGGCGGATACGGCCACTAAAACGGCCACAGAAAGAATCTTTTTCATATCACGTAAAACTATAATGCATCAAACGCGAAGACATGGCCCTTCTCAGAGCCCCAGGTCGAAGTCACGACAAGACGCAGGGCATCTGCCTCAACCGGTTCGAAAGAGACCTTGCGAAGCCGCAGGAAATTGCCTTCTTCCTCATAGACCGTCTTCCATGCCGTCGAACGGCGGCCGGTCTTGACCCGGGCTTCAATCCGGTACCCTTTGACCATCATCGGCGGGACCTGGACCCGCTCTGTCGTCGCTTCGAGTTTCCGCATCCGCTTCGAGCGGATCTTGAAATGCGAGTCGAAGATCATCCGCGCACCGGAGATGGTCACCGGTTTCTTCCAGGAATAGACGATGGATTCTTCTCCGGGGGCGGCCCAGACCCCGTTGTCGGCCCCGTCCCACTCACGGTCGATACCGTTTCGAAGGACCTCGATCGACGAATCGACAGTTGCGGCGGAAGTCAGAGGAGAAACCTTCCTCCAGCGGTACGGGAGCATGCAGTCGTCATCCTCGAGGATATCCTGGACCTCGGCAATATGGTCCTGGCGCACCTCGGCAGGGGTAATGCCATACCGGAGTGCAACGGCGGCACCGGTTCCGCAAGCCTGGCCGAGCAGGGCACAGGTCGCCATGACCCGCGTCGCGGAAAGGCCCATGTGCGTACAGGAAATATCCCGCCCGGCAAACATCAGGTTCGGCACATTGACCGAATAGAGGCAGTCAAAGGGGATCCCGAAATAATCGGGAGTCGTATACTCGATCGAAATACGGCCTTTTTTGTGGAAGGCCTCTGGATCATGATCGTCCAGGGTCCATCCTCCGTAAGCGACCACATCCTCGAAGTGTCCGCCGGAAAGGACGTCGTTCTGGGTCAGGATATGCGGTCCGACATAACGGGTCGACTCACGCTTGCCGGGAAGGGACCCGATCCAGTCGAGTTCATAGCCCTTTCCGCGGCCGTCCGGGTGATTCTTCATGTACTCCCAGATTCCGTAGGCGATCCGTTTGAGCTCAAACTGGATGTCGGGGGCATCGAAAATCGTATCGTACAGGCCGCCGAACTCGATCCACCAGAAATTATTATCCTTCGGACTGTAGATCCGTTTGTAGTTGAACTTGACTCCGGGAATCGTAGAGACCGGAATCGTATAATCGAAATCGGCATCCGTGAAATGGTAGGCCCAGTCGGGGGCTTCGAAAGGATGGTCCTCATCCGTTTTCCTCAGTTGCAGAAGGATTGAATTACCCATTGTATGGGAGTCTCCGCCTTCGGCGAGATCGCTCTCGTTGAACTCGCTCGGGAATTCGCGGCCGCGGCGATATTTCGCGCCGGAAAGCCGGAGGATACCGTCGCCGGTGCAGTCCGCAAAAAGCTTTCCTTTTATCAGATACTTCGTATAAGCATTTGTATTCCATGCCTTCACGGCTGCGATACGCTCTCCTTCCATAACGACATCCTCAACGGACGTGTTGAGAAGCAGCTTGATATTGGGTTCATTGATGACCGTCGTATAGATCACGTCATCCCAAATGGTATAGCGCTGGAGGGGATTGTAGCGGAAGTTCCTAAGCTGCATTTCCTCCAGGATGCCGGCCTCCTGGTACTGATCTTTCAGAACGCCGACAATGCCCATCCGCATTTCGCTCGAGGCGTTTCCGCCAAGGACCGGACGGTCCTGGACAAGAATGACCTTCGTCCCGTGACGGGCAGCCGTGACCGCGGCGCAAACGCCGGAAAGTCCGCCGCCGCAGACAATCAGGTCGCCCTCAAGCTCTACATTTTTGATGACTTGGGAATTCTGTTCCGTCAGCATCGTGCTGACCTGGGCATGGGCATTCAGGGTAGCGAGGGCCAGGACGCCCGCGCAGAAAGCCCGGAAAATCTTTCTCATTTCTGCTTGTTTTAGATTTCTACAAATATAACGATTTTGTGCTGAATTTTTTTCGTTATTTTTGTATGTTTTTATGAAAATCGGAACAATCGATCTGGGAGAGCGGGCGGTGCTGCTGGCGCCGATGGAGGATGTGACGGACGCATCCTTCCGGATTCTGTGCCGGGAGGCCGGAGCGGACATGGTCTATACCGAATTCATCTCCGCCGACGGACTGATCCGGGACGCGAAGAAGGCACTTGCCAAAATGGTCACTTCAGACGAAGAGGCTCCGATCGGGATCCAGATCTACGGCAGCGAACTGGAGCCCATGGTCGACGCCGCCCGAATGGCAGACCGCGCTGCGGAGATTGCGGGAGGACATGGGGCTGACCTCATCGACATCAATTTCGGCTGCCCTGTTTCGAAAATCGCCGGCCGCGGAGCCGGGAGCGGCATGATGAAAGACCCTGACAAGATGGTCGCGATCACGGAAGCGATCGTCAAGGCCGTCCGGAAGCCCGTGACAGTCAAGACCCGCCTCGGATGGGACGATAAGTCTAAAATCATCGTAGACCTTGCCGAGCGCCTTCAGGATGTCGGGATCCAGGGGCTTACGATCCATGGACGGACACGCTCCCAGATGTACAAGGGCGAAGCGGACTGGACCCTGATCGGAGCAGTCAAGAACAACCCCCGGATGCATATCCCGATTATCGGAAACGGAGACATCAATTCCGCGGAAAAGGCCCGGGAAGCCTTCGACCGCTGGGGTGTCGACGGGATCATGGTCGGACGCGCCTCCTTCGGCCATCCCTGGATCTTCTCAGAAATCAAGCACTTGCTCCGGACCGGAGAGCCGATGCCCCCGATGGGCGTACGAGAGCGGGTAGCCCTCGCCAAACGCCATTTCGTCCTCTCCCTCGCCCTGAAAGGGCCCGTTACCGGGGTCTATGAAATGCGCCGGCACCTGTCCTGCTACTTCAAGGGGCTTCCCGATTTCAAAGAGACGCGGATCCGGCTTGTCACGGAGACCGATCCGGAGGAAATCCCCCGGATACTAGACTATATCGCAGAGCGCTGGGGGGACACGCCCCTCGAGACGGCGACCTCGGTATATGGACTGTAAATAATTGATACGATGATTGATAGATTCCTTCTCTTCCCTTATACCATTACCCTTGCGGTCCGAGATTTCCTTTATAGAAAGGGGATCCGGAAATCCATCCGCGCCGAGGTCCCGACCATCTGCGTCGGGAATATCACCGTCGGCGGGACCGGAAAGACCCCGCACACGGAGATGATCCTAAGGACCCTGCTCCGGAGCGACCGGTGGGCTTACAGTAATATTGCCGTACTGTCCCGCGGCTATAAGCGGAAAAGCTGCGGATTTCAGAAAGTGCAGCGGGACGGAAGTGCGGCGACTTTCGGGGACGAGCCGCTCCAGATTGCGAAGAAGTTCCCGTCCGTGACCGTTGCGGTCGACAAGGACCGTATCGAAGGATGCCGGTTCCTGTGCCATCCCGACGAACTCCAGACCTCGAAAAAAGGACGCCGCTGCCTCGACAAGGATATCCCTGCCGCTGATATCATCGTCCTCGACGACGCCTTTCAGTACCGGAAACTCCGTGCCTCTATCAATATCGTTCTTGTTGATTATTACCGCCCTGTCCATAAAGACAGACTCCTCCCCCTGGGGCAGCTGAGAGACCTTCCGAAAAGGCTCGCGGACGCCGATATCCTGATCGTCACGAAGTGTCCGCCTTATATGGATGAGTGGGAGAAAACAAAATGGGCCGCGACCCTGGGTCTGTCGGATTTCAAGACCTCGACCTGCCGGGGCAAGCGTGGAAACGGGAAGGAGCAGGTTCTTCTCTTCTCCTACATCGGATATCGGGACATGCACCCGGTATTCGAGGAAGAAGCCGACAGCCGTTACGTATATGCGAAACGCCTGGTTCTTTTTTCGGGGATCGCGAAAGACACCCCGCTCCGAAACTATTTGTCCGACAAGTATAAAATCGTCAAACGCTTCAATTTCCCCGATCACCATAAGTATACCTCCGGAGATATCAGGACCCTCTCTCATGCCGTCAGGGAAAACCCGACGGCCGTCGTCGCGACGACGGAAAAAGATGCGCAGCGCGTAGTAGACACGAAAAATGTCCCTTCCACGCTCCGTGAGCGCCTCTTCCAGGTCCCCATTGATGTCAACTTCCTTTCAGAGAACGAAAAGAGTATCTTCGAAGAGACCCTGCTTTCAGCCTTGGAACAATCTTAATTTATCTTGTATATGAAACGGATCCTTATTGCCCTGGCTTTCGTCGCCCTTCTTGCTGGGTGCGGACGGAAAGAAGTACTGTTCAACGGAAAAGATCTTGACGGATGGGTCTTCTTCACTCGCGAAGACTCGACCGTAACGGCGCCGACCTTTACAGCCTCCGATGGCGTCCTCCACATCTCCGGAGAGCCGTTCGGCTATATCCGGACCGAGCGCAAGTATTCTGACTATACGCTTTGCCTCGAATGGCGCTGGGCCGGTCCCCGGGCCGACAGCGGCATCTTCAACCGTCTGCAGGACGAAGACAAAGTCTGGCCGGATGGCGTCCAGCTCCAGATGAGGGAAAAAGATTTCGGATATCTTTTCAGCGCCCTTCCCCTTGAAGGAATCGAGGGCCCATTCTACCGGAAAGCCCCTGTATATGAGGGCGATCCCGAACTCGAAGACGGGTCATGGAACAAGACCGAGATTACCTGCAAGGGCGGACATATGACTTTCAAGGTCAATGGCGTTCTCGTCAACGAAGCCGTCTGCGAGGCCACCGAAGGCTATATCGGCTTCCAGAGCGAAGGCGGTGCCCTCGAATTCCGCAAAATCTATCTCAAATAACGGCCCTGGCCGGCCAGTTCCCTCCTTTTGGAGCGACCGTCTCCGGCAAAGCCACCTGACGCGTGCCGCGCAACCAACTGAGTATCAATCAATAACAACATCAAGGGGTCTGAAAATTCAGGCCCCTTGACTGATTAATCTGCTGATTATTGCTCAGTTAACCGGCATAAAAATTCCGCTTCTCCGGTTGTAGGGTGAGAGCGTATCTTATCAAAAAAAGACTATATTTGCAGTATTAGGTTAGTTAGTTACAATTAAGGGGTATTCTGCGTATGAAGAAGGTAAGAGTATTCGCCCCCGCATCCATCGCGAACCTGGGATGCGGATTTGATGTCATGGGCCTCGCCCTGGACGAAGTGGGAGACATTCTGGAAATGACCGCCACGGAAGGGGACGGCATCACAATCACCAACAGGACCGACGTTCCTCTCCCCGAGGATATCGAAGAAAATGTCATCACCCCCGTCATCCGGAAATTCTTCGAGATGACCGGCCTTTCCGGGCACATCGATGTCGTAATCTGCCAGAAAATATACCCGGGATCCGGCATCGGTTCCAGCGCGGCGTCCAGCGCGGCGGCGGCCTACGGAATGAACGAACTGTTCGACTGCCCGCTCTCCGACGAAGAGATGGTCATCTGCGCCATGGAAGGAGAGAACCTTGCCAGCGGCGGCTACCACGCGGACAATGCGGCGCCCGCCCTACTCGGAGGGATCATCCTGATCCGCGGCTATGAACCCCTCGACATCATCCAGCTGCCCATCCCCGGCAATTTCTATTGCGCCGTCTCCCACCCGGAAATCGTGGTCTCGACCAAGGTCGCCCGAAGCATCCTTCCCAAGGCGGTGTCCATGCACGACGCCATCCGCCAATGGGGGAATGTCGGCGGCCTGATCGCCGGCCTGTATTCCGGCAATATCGGCCTGGTCGGCCGGGCGATGAAAGATTTCGTGGCAGAACCGTACCGGAAACAGTTCATCCCGGAATTCGACCAGCTGCGTGAGAAGATCCTCGCATCCGGCTCGATGGCGATGAATATCTCCGGCTCCGGTCCTTCCGTATTCTCCATTTCCGACAGGCGGGAGGTTGCCACCCGGGCGGAAGAAATTATGAAAGAGCACTTTACATCACACGGGATCGGTTGCGACGTCTATGTGGTGAAAGTCACGAACAAGGGCGCCAAGCTGCTTGCCCAATGAGATACTACAGCACAAATGGCCGCGCTCCGCTCACTTCCCTGCGCAAGGCTGTCGTCAAGGGCCTTGCGGAAGACCGCGGACTCTATATGCCGGAGCGAATCCTTCCGGTTCCGGAAGAAATCTTCCGGAGCAAGTCCTTCACGGAGATATCCATGGCCGTCGCAGACGCTTTCTTCGGGGAAGATATCCCCGCCGGGGAGCTGCGGCGGATCGTGGAGGAAACGCTTTCCTTCGACTGCCCCCTGGTCGAGGTGGAGCCGGGGATCTATGCCCTGGAACTCTTCCATGGACCCACCCTCGCGTTCAAGGACGTCGGGGCCCGGTTCATGGCGCGGCTGCTCCGGCACTTCACGGCCGGGACGGAGGAGATCCATGTCCTTGTGGCGACCTCCGGAGATACGGGAAGCGCCGTGGCGAACGGCTTCCTGGGCGTCGAGGGGATCCATGTCTCCGTCCTCTACCCCAAAGGGAAGGTGAGCCCGATCCAGGAGTGCCAGTTCACGACCCTGGGTCGGAATGTCACCGCCCTGGAAATCAACGGAACCTTTGATGACTGCCAGGCGCTGGTAAAGGCCGCGTTCATGGACGAAGAATTGAACGGGGCCATGCGCCTAACCTCCGCCAACAGCATCAACGTGGCGAGATTCCTGCCGCAGGCTTTCTATTATTTCTGGGCATGCGCCCAGCTGGGTGGCCGCGGGAACGTGGTCTGCAGCGTCCCCAGCGGCAATTTCGGGAACCTGTGCTCCGCCCTGTTCGGGAAACGGATGGGCCTTCCCGTCAAGCGGTTCATCGCGGCGAACAACGCCAACTGCGTTTTCCTGGATTTCCTGAAGACGGGCGAATACCGGCCCCGTCCTTCCGTCCAGACCATCGCCAACGCGATGGACGTGGGGGATCCGAGCAATTTCGCCAGGATCTGGGACCTGTATGGGCACGATCCCGATGCGATCCGGGCGGACATTTCCGGGGCCTCCTATTCCGATGCGGAGATCGCCGATACCATCCGCGACTGTTTCGCCCGCACCGGCTATCTGCTGGATCCGCATGGAGCCTGCGGCTACCGGGCCCTGAAAGAGGGGCTGCGCGAGGGCGAGACCGGGTTTTTCTGTGAAACGGCCCACCCGGCCAAATTCAAGGATACCGTCGAGCGGATCATCGGGAGGCCTGTCTCCATCCCTGACCGGCTCGCTGCCTTCATGCAGGGAGAAAAAATGGCCATCGGACTCCCCCGCGACTTCTCCTCCTTCAAACGCTATCTGCTCTCCAGGTGCAAGACTTCTCTTTTTAACCAACCTCACCATTCCAATCGATAACTGATGCTGGGCATGATCGGGAGAAGGGAAATCTGTTTCCACTCTTTCTCTTCAGCATCATACGTGATCATGAAAGGGTTGTGCCGATTTGTCAAGTTGTAGATGCCCAGACGCAGTTCACGCGAAACGCGCTCCCCGCGGACCTTCCTGTACCACCCCGCGTCCCACCGGAAAACCATCGGCATCCGGTAATTGTTCGTTGCCCCATAAATATCAAGCCAAATACGTTCTTTATCCAGAAGCGGGATTCCATATTGACCGGCCGGAACCGTTTCCCAGCAACCGGACTGTAATGTCACAAACGTGGATACGCCCATCTCTCGATTTGCCTTCTTCTGAAGGATATAATCACTGGACAAATTCAAGATATGTCTTCTGTCAAATTTGGCAGGGAATCGATTCCCTTCATTGAGCCGCTCAAAATGGCGGTCCGTCTTTGAAAGCGTATAAGCTCCCTGAACTGAAAGGCGATCCCTGGAATACCGGTATGATATCTCCAGCCCATAGGAGAGTCCGTCTCCGACGCAAACGGAGGATCGCCAGTCCGCCAAAGAAGCCCGGAACAGACTTCCGGCATCGGCGAAATGGACCAGATTGTCCATCTCTTTCCAATACCCTCCGATCCCGAAAGTAAGATCAAACAATTCTCCGAATAATCCAGCATAATACTGCCGCATCTTCTCAGGCGGGCGCTGCTTATCGGAAGGGACAACCATATCCAGGGCCCATCCCACCGGAATCCCTTCCAGGGTATGGTAATACTGAACCCGATCATCATAGGTCGCCTCAAAACCCAACCAAGAAAAAGGCTGCCAACGGAAAAGGGCGCTGTATTCATTGTCCGTAAAAGATCCATGGGTATTGTGCCGCCATGCAGCACGGGCCGTGAAACGATCCTGTTGTTCGTACGATACCTGGGCATGCCAGGTCTTCGTCTCTGCGTCCATCCTATTGTCCACAATCGGGATTTCCCTCCCTTCTGAAAGGACACTGCCCGCATACGACATGGATGATCCGGGATTGAATCCCGCCCTTCGCAGGGAATACCCTCCAGACAGGGTCCATCCTCCAAGACACAGCACTGCGGAGCCATCCAGTCCATTTTCTTGAAGGCTGTCACGGATGATAAAGGTATTCTCCACTCCCCTCGCCGTCTTCTCCTGACTTTGATTCGAAGTTTTAAGATCAGAATATGCTGACGCGGAAAGATGCATCTTCCAAAAACGCCATTCCCACCGCGCTGACGCAATCCGGTTCTTCCAACCCAACCGGTCTTTCATACTATCATGATAGGAAAAATGATACTCATCTCCACTTTGGAAATAGCTTCCTTCCAGGCTGCTTCCCTTCCAAAGACGGACATGGACCTTTCCGTACAGATCATGGACTGACGCGCCAACATCCTGAATTCCTTTCAATCTTCCTTCAAGCAGTTTTGCCTCCCATCCAACCGGTGACCACCGCCCCGCAGCCATAAGACCGATTCTATCCTTGACGACCGGAACATTGACCAAGGTTCCTGCCATAAAGTTATTGACGTCGGCAACAGCATGGAAAGACATTATGTCGACCGGCGTCGAGCGCAGGCGGATATGGGAAGCAGTCAAATTCCCTTCATCAGAGGTAAAACCACCGACCCGGAAAATCGTTTCGGAGACGACGTCATTCGAAAGGACAGACATCAGGCCAAGGAGATGGCTTCCGGCATAAACCGGTACGCCGTCAAGGGAAACGACATTGCTCCCTAGGTTTCCGCCCCGGATATAAAGCGCCGAGGTACCGTCCGCACCCGTTGCGACCCCCGGAAGCGTTTGGATGAACTTGAAATAATCCCCTTCTCCCATCGGCGAAACCATCGCCCGGATCTGCGGTGCCCGAGCCAGGACCGTGCCGGCCGACCGGACTGGCCTGACATCTTCCTTCAAAGCAGCCCGAATCGTATCCCGCAACTCGTTGGTCTGCTGAGCTGATGCAAATACCGGGGAAGCCACCAGCAAGAGTCCCAGGAAAAATACTCTGATTATCTTGTTATCCATCGTGAACCAATTGTGCCGTCCTCTTTAATCCAGTTTTCGAGTTCGTGGTGATAAGGGAAGATGTGTATGGACTCTGCACCGAAAAAGCCTTTCGCCCCACCGTGGATATTGCATGCGATTTCCTGACGATTATACATCGTTTCAAAAAGATCCCCAGATTCCATGCTGAGCCCTTGTTTATAAATATCTTTTAAGAATTGATCATAGTCATTGGAAACGATACGGATTTCAGTAAACAATTCTGGTCGGAATCCGGTCTCTGCCCGATGGCGAATAGCAAAATCCGAATCATATTCACCCAATACGAAAAAAAGTTCAGCCCTATCAATCTCGTCGATCATCGTCCAGTCTTTCAGGGCTTTCCTGTTTTCGGCCTTATCCTCCTCCGTTTCGATTTCACGCGGGAAAAAGATGCGGACTGCTCTCCAAAATAATCTTGAGTCAGGGTTGAGATAAGGATAAAAGGTATGGCTGTAAAGAGAATTCATCCCAGCCTTTTCCCATACATCCGATCGAAAACAATCCATGTCTGAGAAACATAGTGATGTAGCATTGAAACGATCAACAAAAGGATGGGTTGTCAGTAGAAACTCACTATAGTGTCGCTCTCCTCCAGACTGCAGGTGATACTGGGTAACCCAATATGGAACCGGACCGCAGAGAATGCTGTCATGCATCTCTCTTTCTTTTTTCTTGGAAACTTTATACAGGTTCCGGCCATTCAGTCGGAAAACGTCCCATCTCTCCGGAAAATCAGTTTGAGCCGTAAATATTTGGCCATCAGACAATTCAACCTCAAGATGGCAGCGCTGTCCATACAAGACCCAAAAATCCGTTGTCTCCCATGTGCCGTTTCCTTTGTAGTGAAAATCCCTTGACCTTGTCTCAGTCGCATAGAGCCGTGCACGGACGACATCTTCCTCCGGAATCGGTATCAGAGCCTCCCTCTCGGAAGGACGGGCCGATCGAAGAAGTTGCATTCGCTGTACACTTGACGTATCATTCAGAACGCAGAACACGACCGCCGGAGCATCCTCCTTCGGATCCATGACGATCGTCTCCACGCAAGACGAAACGAGCATCCACACGACAAGAGACAAGATTATTGGGAAATTATTCATTCGGGCGAATATTATAAATATCTTTTCTATTATATGAGAATTGCATGCTGTATGTTTCTGCACACCAAGCATTTGAATAAGAAGTGCTCCCCCAGTTCATATGTACCTCGTTATTATAACCTGATACAGGATAATCATATGATCCAGCAGTTTCAAAATGGAGCGGAGGAACTTGCGACAGGACCATCAATATATATAAATCATCTACTACCGGTGCTCCCCTCCATCCGTCACATACCCAGGCGTGTCCTGGACCATCTTGCGCCAACCCCGACATAAAAACGGGGCGGCCATTTTTGATTGATGTATATACCCGTCCGGCCTTATGTAATGAGTCTGCATCAAAAGAATAATGGTAATAATTATTCAGAGCACTTCTTGCATCGAAATAGTGAGATGAACTCCCATCTGCATAGTCCGTATTAGTATTCTCCCCTACTTCTCTTAGAAAATTAGCTGTTGTATATGTAACTTGAGAATAGGGCATACTGTTCCAAAAATATGATTCTGGCCAACAATGGAAACGCATGATTTGGCCTAGTGCGAGAGTAACACAACCAAGAGGATAGTGTATCCCGAAAGGATCTGTCGGTGTTAAACAATTATAGCCATCTTCTCTTTTCCATTCAGATGAAAGATATGGTCCGAAGGACTCATATCTGTTCGGATCTGGTGTTAGGACAAATGAATAATCTAAATATACATCGGAATAATCAGGATTAGTCAGGGCTTCCGCAAGTGCGCAAAAACGAGCATACTCACTCTGAGGCAGTCCGTCGGGACATCCGGTTAACGATTCATATACATAACCGGCCGATGTCCACTCAGAAAATGCTGCAGCAAGAACAGATATAAGATCTCCCTCTGTTCTTGTATTTAATAATTGTTTACTTTGTTCTTCTTTATTTATAAAACGACTCCATGCTCTATTAAAAATGGCTAAACTATCCTCAGGAAGAGTAGAACAATATGCAATATCTTGCTTGTATTCATCCATGAGAATAGAAAAGCCCGTTTCTTCTATCCCCTCATCAAATACGCCATGCTCAAATTCAGCGATTATTGGATAGTATTTTTTTGTCGCAGAGATCAAAGTAAACCCCATACTATCCGTATAATTAACAGAATACATTATGGGATTTCCCAAATCATTATTTATGACCGAGACATCTTTAACATTACGAACTTCGACATTCCTCGTTTGAACTTTACCATATAACTTTTCTGCCATTCTAGCAATTTTAATAGCTTCTTCTATCTCCAGGAAACCCTCAAAATCCATAATTCTTTGATCATCATAGTTACTGTTATGATTATCAAACAATATAATGTCATCATTCGAATACGAAATAGCAGAGTAATTGTCATCATTAACATTGCAAGAAACAACACCTATCACCAATGTTAATGCTATTATGTTTTTCCTATGTTTATTCATATTATTCTATAATTAGATGCATTTTAAGCAGTTTTCGTTGCAAATGCAAAGGATTATTATCGAATTAAGTCTATTTTGCAGACCCTGGATCAATCAATCCTCTTTTAAAGCACAAACGTCTTATGTTTGATCCGATCATATAATCTCAAAGGTCCCCGAATAGACAGTTGTGCTGCCGACGGAATTGAGAATAAGATAGTATTGACCAGATGTTCCGCTTATAGGAACTGAAACGATACCGTCTGCTGAGTCGACCGTATCATAGACGGATTCTCCAGTCGTTACATTGAGCACTGTTACGGAAACATTGCCGAGATTAGCCGTGAAGGAAAGAACGATCTCCTGGGAGATCTCATAGTACCGGGCTGAGACGGGAATAAGAACAGGAGCCTTGGGCTTAGGATTACTTGTCGGAGGAGGCGTTGTCCCGATAATAATGTCTACAAAGCCGCCTTCGTCAATAGAGGTTTTGGGGCTGCTACTACAAAGAAAAAAAGCGAGCCCGAACAAAAGAAGAATAATTTTGCGCATAGTAAAAAAAACGATTAATTAGTATACGCAAAATTAAATGTCAGTCTCTATTAAACAAATACTATGATATCTTGTGTTACGGAGAAAGATTTGGCTACCCACAAAAACGACTAATACTCAATAATATGCAATATTGGGCAGTTACGTTTTTTAACAAAAGAAAAAATCAATCCTTCTTATAAACGGATGTTCTCGATGCAAAGTATGGCATCAACAGGGACCTGCTTTCTTCAGATACCGCCTCTATCTTTCTCTTCAATCGCGAGATCTGCATCCTTATTGCCGGCTTGCTCTTTCCAAGAATTAAACTGATAACGGAAATCGGCATTTTCGCTATTACGGAATACAAAACGATACGTTCTTCCGAGGTGAGTGTCTCAAATTCTGTCTTAAAATCATTCTTTATATATGAGACGAGAGCCGGATCAACGGATGCAATCAGAGATAGTACATCATTCTCCCACGTTGCTTCCTCTTTCAGATGTCGAATTTGAAGTTCGAATTCCCGAAGGAGAGCCTCGTGGTTCTCCGTATCTGAATACTTGGAGCAGAGCTTTTCAAATGCTCGCATACCCATGGTCAAAGCCGGTAACTGCAGTGTATTCTCCTGTAGTTTGTGCCACACCGAATCCGTCTCTTCTTTTTGTTTGTCCAGGGCGGCTCTGAGCGATAATAGTTCTGCCTTGATTTTCAATCTTTTATATCGTTGAAGAATGAACAAGGAGAACAAGCCCAGCAGAAGACACAATCCAGACATGAAAAACAGAGATCTTTCCGTGCGGATTCTTCTCCTGTCGGCATCCCTTTCTGCCCTGTACAGTGAGGAAAGGCTCTTATTCATACCCTCGGACAACGAAGATCGTCCTGTTCGATCGAATAGTACGAGAAGATCTTCCATATCGTTCAGGCTGTTTTCTGGCTTGCCAAACTTCCGGTCATGATAATAACGAGCATAACTGGCAGAGGTGCTATCTCTTTGATTCTGAGCACAAGATAACGAGACTTCCAAAAAGTTTGCGGACTGGCCTGCATTCCCCTGCATGGAATAGAATATCGATATGGTGCTCAAGTCGTCCGAATCAGGAGAACGGCGCCACACCCTGTATGCAGAATCAAGACAGTTTGTAATCTTTTTCAAAGAATCCGGCTCTAGATGAATGAGATGTCTGGCATATTGAGAATAAGTCCTGCCTGCAAGAATCGTGTCTTGAGAGGATACTGCATAGGCAATGACTTCTTTGAAAAGGCTGTCTGCCAGCGAAACTTTTCTTAGAGAAGAAGAGGCTAGAGCCAAATCCAACTTCGCGCATTTTGCATGGTGCTCCTTGCCTGCTTTATTAAACGAGGAGACAGACGCGGAATAATAGGAGAATTCATCTTCAAGATTATATACAAGAGAAGCGATATCCCCCAACGACCGCTGTGACATCCCTGCATAGAACCAGTCATGAAGGGTCTCTGCCTCTTCCGCGGCGAGGGTGAAGAAGATGGCGGCTTGGGTGTTGTTTCCGCCGTCATAAAGCTGGTCGCCGTAGTAGTAATGCGAGAGCATGCGGCGGCGGAGGTCGCGGTGTCGCTCATACCAGTCCGCTGCTGAGGCGGCTTCATGGACATAGGACCCGTCGTCAATGTCGTTCTTGTCGAGAGCCATGGCCATGAGGAGCCGATAATAGGCTCGGTCGCCTTGGGTGTGGAGCGTTGTTGTATCAAGGCTCTGAAGGGCGGTCCAGGCGCTGTCAGGGCGCTCCCGGATATAGGAGTCGATGTCCTTGAGGGCAGGACGGGCGGGGCCGCCGCAGGAAAGAATGACGGCAGGAAGGAGAAAGAGGATAAAGCGTATGTGGTTCATAAAGGGTTATTAGTGAAGAAAGAGACCTCTCAGGGTCTCTTTCTTCGATTGGATTGTGTCTCTGAATTACTCAGCTGCCGGTGCTTCAGCAGCGGGAGCTTCGGCGGCGGGAGCGGCCTCAGCAGCTTTCTTGCGGCTGCGGCGGGTCGTCTTCTTGGCCTCCTTCGGAGCGGCGAGGGCTGCTTCGTTGAAGTCGACGAACTCGATGAGGGCCATCTCAGCGGCATCACCCTGACGGAAGCCGGTGTGGAGGATACGGAGGTATCCGCCCGGACGGTCAGCAATCTTCGGAGCAATCGTGCGGAAGAGCTCAGAAACGGCGTTCTTGTCCTTCAGGTAGCTGAAAACGATACGGCGGGAGTGGGTGGTGTCTTCCTTGGACTTGGTAACGAGGGGTTCGAGATAAGGCTTGAGGGCCTTCGCCTTCGCAACGGTCGTCTCAATCCTCTTGTGGAGGATCAGGGAAGAAGCCATGTTGGCAAGGGTAGCCTTGCGGTGACCGCTCTTACGTCCAAGATGATTGACGGATCTATTGTGTCTCATTTTTAAACGATCTTTTTCTTAGGTTCAATATTATACTTGGTGACATCCATTCCGAAGGAGAGCTTCATCTTCTCGACGAGGATATCGATCTCATTGAGAGACTTGCGGCCGAAGTTGCGGAACTTCATCAGTTCGGCCCTCGAGTAGGAAACGAGGTCGGCGAAAGTATCGATATCGGCAGCCTTCAGGCAGTTGTAGGCTCTGACGGAGAGTCCCATGTCGGAAAGCTTCGTGAGAAGGAGGTGCTTCATGCGGAGTGCCTCCTCGTCAAGCTCCTTGGTGTCGGACTCGATTGTGCTTTCAATAGAGAGCTTCTTGTCGTCAGTGAAGAGCTTGAAATGGTAAATGAGGATGTTAGCTGCATCCTGGAGCGCCGCGTTCGGGGAGATAGACCCGTCGGTGACGATCTCGAGATTGAGTTTCTCGTAGTCCGTCTTCTGTTCGACACGCCAGGGCTCTACAGTCCAGTTGACCTTCTTGATCGGGGTATAGATCGCATCGACCGGAATGGTTCCGATCGGGGTGTTCTCTTCCCGCATCTCCTCAGCCGGAACAAAGCCGCGGCCCTTGGTGATGGTGATGGTCATGACGAGTTTGACAGAAGGCTCGAGCGAGCAGATATGCAGCTCCGGATTCAACACCTTGAAAGAAGACAATCCCTTAGAGATATCCTCTGCGGTGAACTCCTGCTGACCGCTGACGGTAATGGTCACAACCTCAGAGTCGACAGTTTCCACCATTCTCTTGAAGCAGACGCGCTTGAGATTGAGAATGATGTCCTGCATACTCTCGATCACGCCGGGGATGGTCGCGAATTCCTGATCCACGCCCTCGACTTTGATCTGGGAGATTGCGAAACCTTCAAGAGACGCGAGCAATATGCGGCGGAGGGCGTTTCCGATGGTCTGTCCGTAACCAGGCTCAAGCGGCCTGAATTCGAAACGGCCTACGGTATCGGTGCCTTCGAGCATGATCACCTTGTCCGGTTTCTGGAATGATAAGATTGCCATAATAATTCCTTTTCTTGGTGTTAATAACTGTTACTTGGAGTAGAGGTCGACGATCAGCTGCTCGTTGATGCTCTCAGGAATCTCCTCGCGTGCAGGCACATTGAGGAATTTTCCGGTGAGTTCCTTGGCGTCGAACTCAATCCAGGAATACTTGGTCGCGGCGGCGACGCTGTTCTGGATAACCTCGAGGCTCTTGGATCTTTCACGGACGGCGACGGTCTCACCCGGCTTCACCAGGACGGAAGGAACATTGCAGATGCTTCCGTTCAGGGAGATATGACGGTGAAGGACAAGCTGACGGGCAGCAGCGCGGGTCGGCGCGATACCCATGCGGTAGACGATATTGTCAAGTCTCGACTCGAGAAGGAAGAGGAGGTTGACACCGGTCTGACCCTTCATGCGGGCAGCCTTATCATACGTATTGCGGAACTGACGCTCGAGCAGGCCGTACATATATTTGACTTTCTGCTTCTCTTTGAGCTGGGTGCCGTATTCTTTCTGTTTCTTGCGCTTTGCAGCGAGGCCATGCTGTCCCGGAGGCGTATTTCTCTTTTCGAACGTCTTGTCCGGACCGTAGATAGGCTCGCCGAACTTGCGGGCGATTCTTGTAGTAGGACCAGTATATCTTGCCATAGTAATCTACATTTAAACGGTTAATTAAACTTTACGACGGCCTTTCGGGCGGCAACCGTTGTGCGGCATCGGGGTAACGTCAACGATTTCGGTAACGGTAATACCGGCATTGTTGATCGTACGGATGGCGGACTCACGGCCTGCGCCAGGTCCTTTGACATATACCTTCACTTTGCGGAGGCCGGCATCGAACGCAGTCTTGGATGCGTCCTCGGCAGCCATCTGGGCAGCGTAAGGCGTATTTTTCTTAGAGCCACGGAAGCCGCACTTTCCTGCGGAAGACCAGCTGATAACCTGGCCCTGCGCATTCGTGAGCGCTACGATGACATTGTTGAAGGTCGA
Organism: uncultured Bacteroidia bacterium; assembly: GCA_902789395.1. Lineage (GTDB taxonomy): Bacteria > Bacteroidota > Bacteroidia > Bacteroidales > UBA932 > Cryptobacteroides. The sequence goes on from CADANY010000003.1 coordinate 67,647, forward strand.
TGAAATATGGGCCTCGCCATAAGCTTCAACCTTGACAACTCTCTTCTTTGCTGTTGTAGTTTTCTTTGCCATAATTCATCAAACTTTATTTGGTCGCTTTCTTCTTGTTGGCGACAGTCTTCTTCTTACCCTTGCGTGTACGGGCATTGTTCTTGGTGCTCTGGCCACGGACGGGGAGTCCTGCACGGTGACGGATGCCTCTGTAGCAACCGATATCCATGAGGCGCTTGATGTCCATCTGGACGGAGGAACGGAGCTCACCTTCGATCTTGTATTCCTCGTTGATGAGGTTACGGATCGCTGCAACCTGCGTGTCATCCCATTCGCCAACCTTGATGCTGCGATCGATTCCGCAAGTGTCCAGGATCTTCTGGGCGGAGCTGCGGCCGATTCCGAAGATATAGGTAAGTCCTATTTCTCCCCTTTTGTTGTTCGGTAAATCAACACCGGCTATTCTTGCCATATTCTATTCTCGACTTAATTAGTTATACAAACGAATTTTATCCCTGGCGCATCTTGAATTTAGGATTCTTCTTGCAAATGACGTAGAGACGGCCTTTGCGTCTGACGATTTTGCAATCTTCGCTGCGCTTCTTGATGGATGCCTTGACTTTCATTTCTTTATATTTTTATTTGTATCTGAAAGAAATTCTTCCTTTTGTTAAATCGTAAGGTGAGATTTCAACTTTAACCTTGTCGCCCAGAAGGATATGGATAAAGTTCATCCTCATCTTACCTGAAATGTTGCAGAGGAGGACGTGACCGTTTTCCAATTCAACGCGGAACATGGCGTTGGGAAGGGTCTCGATAACTGTTCCATCCTGCTCGATAGCTACTTGTTTTGACATTGGAATTTCACTTTAAAATTTAATCAAACCGTCTTTTTCAATAAAATCAAAGGTAGAAAGCTGTTCAGCCCGGCCTTTACGGACAACAACCGTAAGCTCGTAATGCGCTGCGTTCCGGTGATCCGCGGTATGTACTGCCCAACCATTTCTTGCAAGATACACACCCCTTCCACCGGCGCAGATCATCGGCTCAATGCAGATTGTCATTCCATTGACAAGTCTGGCTCCGTGACCCTGCCTTCCGTAATTCGGAACGCCGGGGGCCTCGTGCATTTCCTTGCCGATTCCGTGTCCTTCCAATTCGCGGACGACGGAGAACCCGAAACTTTCTGCATACGATTGCACCGCGTGTCCGATGTCGCCTGTCCGGTTTCCGACAACAGCCGCTTCGATGCCCTTGTACAAGGATGCCTTGGTGACATCCAGGAGTTTACGGGTCTCGGCGTCCACCTCCCCTACCGGGAAGGTGTAAGCCGAATCACCGTTATATCCTTTGTACAGAGTACCGCAGTCTACAGACACGATGTCACCCTCTTTGAGGACATAATCCGACGGGAAACCGTGGACCACGACATCGTTGACTGAAAGACACAGCGCTGCAGGAAAACCTTCAAAACCTTTGAAGCTCGGGATTGCACCGTTATCACGGATAAAGGTCTCAGCCACCTCATTCAACTTTGCAGTTGTCACACCTGGAGCGACTACCTTACCGACCTCTGCGAGTGTTCTCGACACAAGCTCTCCGTTGATGCGGAGCAATTCGATCTCTTCTTCTGTCTTAGGCCTAACCATCTGACTCTGATTCAATTTCAAAGAACTACATACCGGAACGTCCTGTCAGACGACCTGTCTTCATAAGTCCGTCATAATGACGCATAAGCAGATAACCTTCGATCTGCTGGAGCGTATCGAGGACAACACCGACGAGAATCAGGAGGGAAGTACCTCCGAAGAAGCTCGCAAAGGAGTTGTTGACACCCATCTTGATAGCTCCTGCAGGAAGGATCGCGATGAGACCGAGGAAGATGGAGCCCGGAAGGGTCACCCTGTCAAGGATATCATCGAGATACTTCATGGTCTGCTTGCCAGGCTTTACGCCCGGGATGAATCCGCCGTTCTTCTTCATGTCTTCGGACATCATCTGCGGATTGACCGTGACAGCCGTGTAGAAGTACGTGAAGACGACGACGAGGATGAAGAATACCAAGTTATACCAGAATCCCGTATAGTTGCCGAAGGTGGCTGCAAGTCCCCGGGTCCTGTCGCTGAGCGAGAAGAGCATCGGGAAGAGCATGAGCGCCTGCGCGAAGATGATCGGCATAACGCCTGCAGCATTGATCTTCAGCGGGAGATACTGGCGGACACCGCCATACTGCTTGTTGCCGATAACCCTCTTGGCGTACTGTACCGGAACTTTGCGGACAGCCTGGACCAGAGCGATGGCGGCAATGATGACGAAGAACCAAACAATGAATTCGACGATGAGGATCAGCAAACCGCCGCCGCTGTTGGCAGAGAGCTTCTGGGAGCACTCGGCGAGGAGGGCGTACGGAAGGCGGGCGACGATACCGATCATAATGATGATGGAGATACCATTGCCGATTCCGCGGTCGGTGATCCGCTCACCCAGCCACATGACGAACATGGAGCCGGCCATGAGAATGATCGTGGAAATCAGGTTGAATGCGAAGCCGCTCCAGCCCACTGCGACGGCGTTGCGCGGGATCATACCGGTAACGTACGCAGGGCCCTGGATCGCGAGAATCAGAATGGTAAGGTACCGTGTAATCTGATTCATCTTTCTGCGGCCGCTCTCACCTTCCATCTGCATCTTGCGGAAAGAAGGAACGAACATGCCGAGAAGCTGGACCACGATGGATGCCGAGATGTACGGCATCACACCGAGCGCAAAGATCGAAGCATTACCGAAAGCACCGCCGGAGAACATGTTGAGGAGGCCGACAAGGCCTTCCTGCGTGCTGCCCTGGAGAGCGGCGAGCCGGTCCGGATCCAGACCCGGGAGTACGATGTAGCATCCCAGGCGGTAGATCAGGATCAGGAGGATCGTGTAGCCGATCCTCGTGCGGAGCTCCTCGATCTTGTAGATGTTCTTGATTGTCTCGATAAATTTCTTCATCGCACTATATTATTCGATTACAGTTGTCTTTCCACCGGCAGCCTCAATCTTGGAGACTGCGGACTTGGAGAACGCGTGGGCGGTAACCTCGAGCGCTGCGGTCAGTTCACCGTTGCCGAGGATCTTGATGAGGTCGCCCTTGGACGCGAAACCGGCACCGATGAGGGTTTCGGGATCGATAGCCTTGACGGCGAGTTTCTCAGCGAGGGCCTGGAGCGTCGCGACATTGACAGCCTGGTATTCGACACGGGTCGGGTTCTTGAAGCCGAACTTCGGAAGACGGCGCTGGATAGGCATCTGGCCGCCTTCGAAACCGATCTTGTGGGAGTATCCCGCGCGGGACTGGGCACCCTTGGTACCACGGGTGGCGGTACCGCCTTTGCCGGAACCTTCTCCGCGACCTACTCTCTTGCTATTGTGGGTTGCACCCTTTGCAGGTTTCAAATTTTCAAGTTTCATCTCTTTCTCCTCCTTAGTCAATTACTTCAACCTTGACGAGATGCTGAACTTTCTCCAACTGACCACGGTTGATCGGAGTATCTTCAACAACGACCGTCTGATGCATCTTGCGGATACCGAGAGACCGGAGATTGGCGATCTGCCTCTTGGTCTCGCCATTCTTGCTGATGACCTGGGTAATTTTAAGCTTTGCCATAATCTCTTCTCCTTTTATCCGTTAAACACTTTGCTCATCGGGATACCGCGGAGACCCGCAACCGTATAGGCGTCACGCATCTCGGTAAGAGCTGCGATCGTAGCCTTGACGAGGTTGTGGGGGTTCGAGGAACCCTTGGATTTTGCCAGAACGTTCTGGACGCCGGCCGACTCGAAAACGGCACGCATAGCACCACCTGCCTTTACACCGGTACCGGGGGCAGCCGGTTTCATGAACACCTGGGCTCCGCCGAAACGGGCTTCCTGCTCGTGAGGGATCGTCGTATTGATGACCGGAACCTTTACCAGGTTCTTCTTCGCATCCTCGACGCCCTTGGCGATAGCAGCGGTAACTTCGTTCGCCTTGCCAAGACCATAGCCGACAACGCCATTCTCGTCACCGACGACGACGATGGCAGCAAAGCGGAAATGACGACCACCCTTGGTGACCTTGGTCACACGGTTGATGGCTACCAATCTGTCCTTCAGTTCGAGATCGGACGTCTTTACTCTTTTTACGTTTGAATTTGCCATAGTCTTATTCAATTAGAAATCGAGGCCGCCTTCACGGGCAGCATCAGCCAAACTTTTAACTCTGCCATGGAAAAGATATCCGCCACGGTCGAAAGCGACCTTGGAAATACCTGCAGCCTTGGCGCGCTCTGCGATAGCCTTGCCTACGATGGCAGCGGCTTCGATGCCGTTCTTGCCTTTGCACTCGGCGGCGAGACCCTTATCGTTGGACGAAGCGGCTACGAGGGTGCATCCGCGCTCGTCATCAATGACCTGAACATAGATCTGCTTGTTGCTTCTGAAAACAACCATGCGAGGGCGCTCAGCTGTGCCATTGACATGCTTGCGGATCCGGTAGTGGATCCTTCTTCTTCTTTCAATTCTATTCAATGCCATAACTTTATCCTCCTAATTATTTAGCGGAAGCGGTCTTGCCAGCCTTGCGACGGAGCTGCTCACCGACAAACTTGATACCCTTGCCCTTGTACGGTTCAGGACGACGGAACGAGCGGATCTTGGCGGCAATCTGGCCGACAAGCTGCTTGTCTGCGCTCTTGAGTACGAGGATCGGATTCTCACCCTTACGCACCTGCGGGGTCTCGGCGGTCACTTCCTTCGGGAGAAGGAGCTGGATGTCATGGGAATAACCCAGAGACATGGTGACGAGCTGGCCCTGGACGGCGACACGGTAACCGACACCGACGAACTCCTGCTTGATCGTGAATCCCTCGGAAACACCGACGACCATATTATGGACGAGGGCCCGGTAGAGACCGTGCATGGAGCGGAAACGCGGCAGGTCGCTCGGACGGGTGAACTTGATTTCACTTCCCTCAATGGTGACGGTGATATCCGGATCTACCTTCTGGCAGAGCTCACCAAGAGGTCCTTTCACCTTCACAACGTTGCCGTCGAGGAGCTCTACGCTGACTCCGGCCGGAAGGTTTACAGGCAATTTACCTATTCTTGACATAATATCGGAATGATTTTGGATTAGTAAACATAACAGATAACCTCACCGCCGACATTGAGCTCCTTGGCTTCCTTGTCAGTGATGACACCCTTGGACGTGGAAAGAACAGCGATACCGAGACCATTGAGGACACGCGGCATGTTCTTTACGTCGACATACTTGCGGAGACCCGGGGTAGAAACGCGGACGATCTTCTTGATCGCAGCGGTCTTCGTCTGCGGGTGATACTTAAGCGCGATCTTGATGGTATTGAAAGGCTCGCCCTCGACTACCTTGTAGCTGAGGATATATCCTTTCTCACAAAGGATCTTGGTGATAGCAACCTTCATGTTGGATGAAGGGATCTCGACGACTTTCTTACCGGCGAGGTAAGCGTTGCGGACTCGAGTCAGATAATCTGCAATTGGATCAGTCATTTTTTTGTCTTTTTGTGGACCGGCCTGAAAGTCAGGCCCGATATCCGATTGTTATAATAATAATGTATAAGTCTTGGACTACCAGCTGGCCTTCTTGACACCCGGGATCAGACCGGAAGAAGCCATCTCGCGGAACTGGATACGGCTGATGCCGAATTCACGCATGTAACCCTTCGGACGGCCGGTCAGGGAGCAACGGTTGTGGAGACGGACCGGGCTCGCATTCTTCGGGAGCTTGTCGAGGGCGGCATAGTCGCCGGCTTCCTTGAGGGCCTGCCTCTTCGCGGCATACTTAGCAACTAACTTCGCGCGCTTTACTTCGCGGGCTTTCATTGATTCTTTTGCCATCTTCTATCTTAGTTATTATGTTTCTTGAAAGGAAGACCGAAGGCCTTGAGAAGGGCGTGAGCCTCTTCGTCGGTGCGGGCCGTGGTAACAAACGTAATCTCGATGCCGTGGATACGCGGGTTCTTGTCGATCTCGATCTCAGGGAAGATGATCTGCTCCTTGATACCGAGGGTATAGTTGCCCTGTCCGTCCATCTTCTCGGCGATACCGTTGAAGTCACGGATACGCGGGAGGGCGACACGGATCAGACGCTCGAGGAATTCATACATCTTGACGTTGCGGAGGGTAACCTTTGCGCCGATCGGCATGCCTTTACGGAGCTTGAAGTTGGAGATATCCTTCCGGGAGGAAGTGATGACCGCCTTCTGTCCGGCGATGATGGAGAGTTCCTCAGCGGACTCCTCGACGAGCTTCTTGTCCTGGGTAGCGTCGCCGACTCCTTCATTGAGGGTAATCTTGACAAGCCTCGGGACCTGCATGACGGTCGTATAGGAGAACTGCTTCATCAGAGCAGGAACGATCTCCTCTTTGTATACCTTCTTCAGGGACGGTACATAGTCCTTCGGAAGAGCCTGTACCTCGACTGCTTTGTTTGCTTTCTTTGCCATAATTAGATCTCCTCTCCAGATTTTCTAGCGATGCGAACCTTCTTTCCGTCAACCATCTTGTGGCCGACCTTGACCGGCTTGCCGGTAGAGTCCATGAGCTGGACGTTGGAAACGTGGATAGCAGCTTCCTGTTTAACAATTCCGCCCTGCGGATTCTGCGGGTTCGGTTTGGTATGCTTGGATACCATATTGACACCTTCTACGATGACACGGTCCTTCTCGCGGAGTACCTCGAGAACCTTTCCGGTCTTGCCCTTATCGTTGCCGGCATTTACGTAAACGGTATCGCCTTTCTTGATTTGGAACTTTTTCATGATGCTTTCTGATTAAAGGACCTCCGGTGCCAGTGAAACGATCTTCATGTAATTCTCGCGGAGCTCTCTGGCGACAGGGCCGAAGATACGGGTTCCACGAAGTTCTCCAGCGTTGTTGAGGAGAACGCAAGCGTTATCGTCGAAACGGATATAGGAACCGTCCGCTCTGCGGATTTCCTTCTTGGTACGGACGACGACGGCCTTGGTGACAGTGCCTTTCTTTGCGTCACCGCCGGGGATGGCGCTCTTGACTGCGACGACGATCATGTCGCCGATAGTGGCATAACGGTGGTTGGTACCGCCAAGAACACGGATGCAGAGGACTTCCTTAGCACCGCTGTTGTCAGCTACCAATAAACGTGTTTCCTGCTGTATCATAATTACTTAGCTTTTTCTACAATTTCTACTAATCTCCAGTTCTTGGTCTTGCTGAGAGGGCGGGTTTCCATAATACGGACGGTATCGCCGACGCCACACTCATTCTTGTCGTCCTGAGCGACGAACTTGGTGGTCTTCTTTACGAACTTGCCGTAAATAGGATGCTTCTCATGTCTCTTGACAGCGACAACGATGGTCTTGTCCATCTTATTGCTGACCACGATTCCTATTCTTTCCTTACGAAGATTTCTTTCCATAGGACATTACTCTTTTTAGTTCTGCGCTTTTTCCTTCTCGGCGAGGATAGTGATCATACGAGCAATATCCTGACGGGTCTTCCTGAATTTCGACGTGTCCTCCAACGGAGAGACAGCGTGATTGAGCTTCATCGTATCGAGGTTGTTCTTCTCGATCTCGATGCGGTCGCGGAGGTCAGCGATAGACATTTCGCGTACTTCTGATACTTTCATTTTACTTATCCTCCATTGATTATTCTTCAACATAGTCCCTGCGGACGACGAACTTGGTAGCGACCGGGAGCTTCTGGGCGGCCAGACGCATAGCCTCTTTCGCAGTCGCGAGCGTTACACCCTCAGCCTCGAAAAGGATACGGCCCGGAGTGACAGGAGCGACAAAGCCCTGGGGATCACCCTTACCTTTACCCATACGGGTGGAGAGCGGTTTTGCGGTAAACGGCTTGACAGGGAAGATGCGGATCCACACCTGGCCCTCACGGTTCATCCTACGGGACATCGCCTGACGGGCAGCCTCTATCTGCTGTGCAGTAAGCCAACAATTTTCAAGGGTCTTAAGGCCGAAAGAGCCGAACGCAAGCTGGTTTCCCCTTCCGGAGTTGCCTTTCATGCGGTTCTTCTGTTCCCTTCTGAATTTTGTTCTTTTAGGTTGTAACATTGCTGTATTACTTTAAAAATTTCCTAACAAATCCCTAACTAATTGAAGCTCAGCTGGTTGGGTGCGTATTGCCGCAATTTTGGGATTGCAAAGTTACAAAAAAAATCTGAAATGCAAATAGTTTTTGATAAAAATTCCCAACTTTTCGACCGAAGTTTTCAATAGCTAACTACCGATTTTTCTGCAAGTTACGATATAAGCTAAAAAAAATTTCCCTGCATTTTCGACCATGCATCTTTCGGCGCCCTGGAGGATGGGAGGGACAAAAAGAACGCCCGGAGAAATGCTCCGGACGTTCTGTAAGAAATGAGTTGCGAAAGTCTTATCCGCGGATTGCGGCAACTCCCGGAAGTTCCTTGCCTTCGATAGCCTCGAGCATGGCTCCGCCGCCGGTCGAGACATAGCTGACCTTATCCGCATAGCCCATCTGGGTAACGGCAGCAACGGAATCACCGCCGCCGACGAGCGTATAGGCACCGTTACGGGTTGCTTCGGCGAGATCCTCGGCGATCTGGAGGGTTCCCTTCGCGAAGTTCGGAAGTTCAAAGACACCGACAGGTCCGTTCCAAAGGATCGTCTTGGAAGCGAGGATCACCTTCTTCCAGCTCTCAAGGGTAACGGGAGCTGCGTCCATACCCTCCCAGTCGTCGGCGATGTCGTTGGTCTTGAAAATGCGCTGCGGGGTATCGTTGTCGAACTTCTGGCCGGCAACCGTCTCAATAGAGAGGTAGACATTGACGCCCTTTTCTTTCGCCGTCGCAAGGATCTCGAGGGCATCCGGGATAAGTTCGTCTTCATGGAGCGAGAGACCGATCTTGCCGCCCTGGGCCTTGATGAAGGTATAACCCATACCGCCGCCGATGATCAGGTTGTCAACCTTGCCGACCAGATTCTTGAGGACAGCGAGTTTGGAGCTGACCTTGGAACCGCCGATGATAGCGGTCAGCGGACGCTCGGCGTGCTTGAGGACATTGTCGATAGCCTTGATTTCGCCTTCCATCAGGTAGCCGAACATCTTGTCATTCGGGAAATAATCGGCGATGAGGGCGGTAGAAGCGTGGGCACGGTGGGCCGTACCGAAGGCGTCATTGATATAGCAGTCCGCATAGGAAGCAAGTTTCTTTACGAACTCTTTCTGGCTGGCCTTGACGGCTGCCTTGGCGGCCTTCTTCTCCTCATCGGTAGCGTCGTCCTTGAGTCCGCGCGGTTTGCCTTCTTCCTCGGCATAGAAACGAAGGTTCTCGAGGAGGAGGGCTTCACCCGGCTTAAGGGCAGCGGCCTGCTCATCTGCTTTCTGGCAGTCGGGAGCAAACTGGACCGGAACGCCGAGACACTCGGAAACATGGTCCACGATATGCTTCAGGGAGAAAGTCGGATCCACTTTCTTCGGACGTCCCAGGTGGGACATGATAATGACGGAACCGCCGCTCGCGAGAACTTTCTTGAGGGTTGGCATGGCCCGGCGGATACGGGTATCGTCCGTGATTTCGAACTTCTCGTTAAGTGGAACATTGAAATCGACTCTCACAATGGCTTTCTTGCCCGTGAAGTCATACTTGTCAATAAACTGCTGCATACTATTAAATTTAAATGATCATTTCAGAATAACCGGGCAAAGTTAATAATTTTCTTTCGTATCTTTGCACGGTCCAACACCGAATCATCATGACCATCGAATATCCAGCCCCCTATTGGAAAGATTATGAGCTCCTCGACAGCGGCCGCGGCGAGAAACTGGAGCGTTTCGGCCCTTATGTCATGGCCCGTCCCGAGCCCAAGGCCCTTTGGGACAAAAACCTCAGCGATGCCGAGTGGAAAAAGATGAGCCACACCGTCTTCAAGCCCGGCGCCGGATTCGGCAAGGCCGGCAAGGAGGACAGCGGGACCTGGGAACGGCTTCGGAAGATGAACGACCAATGGACCCTTTCCTACAAAGGGGAGCCCGATCCCGAGACCCATGCGGCTTCGGACCTCAACCTGACCCTCCGGCTCGGACTTACCTCTTTCAAACATGTCGGAGTCTTTCCGGAACAGGCCCCGAACTGGGAATATATCTTCCGGGAGACCGGCCGGCTTGTCCGGATCAACAAGGCGAACGGCCTTCCCGCCCCGAAGGTCCTCAATCTCTTCGCCTACACGGGTGCCGCTTCCCTCGCCGCCCGTGCGGCAGGAGCCGATGTCACGCACCTCGATTCCGTCCGTCAGGTCGTAACCTGGGCCCGTGACAATATGGAACGGAGCGGCATGGACGGAATCCGATGGGTTGTCGAAGACGCCCTCAAATTCGCCCGCCGGGAAGCCAAGCGCGGGAATCAGTACCAGGGAATTATCCTTGACCCGCCCGCATACGGGCATGGTCCGGACGGTGAAAAATGGAAATTGGACGAACTCCTCTTCGACCTTCTGAAGAACGTATCGGCGATCCTCAAGCCGGTCGACAGTTTCATGGTCCTGAATCTCTACAGCAACGGATATTCGGCCATGCTCGGTGAAACCCTCGTACGCCAGGCCTTCTCCCTGCCTCCTGAAAAACAAATGCAATCGGGAGAACTCGCCTTGAAAGATTCATTCGGCAAAGTCCTCCCGCTCAGCATTTTCGTCAGGCTGAAAAGGTAGGGGTTATTTCACCCCCAGCGTATCGGCGGGTTCGCTCTTATACTCACCGGCCGCCACATTCATCAGCAGATTCAACCTTCCTTCGATCTCCTTTGCGAGCTCCTCTTCACCGTGGCTCCGGAGTTCGTCCGAAAGGATATAGATATACTGCCCGACCACCTCGAAATCGTGGCGGGCGAAGTCATAGAATTCCAGATAGAAGCGCGCGGAAACCATCAGCTCGTTCGACAGGCGGACGGCCAGGTCGCGGCCCTTCTCGCGCTCCCCGAGCGTAAGGTACTGGGAAACCATCTGGACGACCATATAGTCATTGGAGGTAAACCCGAGCGGAACGGTCTCAAGCGGATACACTTCGGCCGGTACATTCTGCTGGCACAGGTCAAGCATCCTGACGGCCTCCTCCTTGCGGCCTTCTTTCATCAGGGCCGAGACCGTATTGACATACAGCGCCCGCTGGGAAAGAACGCCCATGAAGGTATACATGTTCTGATAATCCGCAAAGTAGTCCGTACGCCTGAGTGCATCCCATTTGTAGACCTGGGTCATCTTGCGGTACAGCTCATCCGTGTCAACCAGTCCGGGATCGGTGCTTCCGATCTTGTTCTTGATCGGAACGAACTTATAGGAGAAGCCCTCATACATCAGATAATCCTTGATGCCGACATTCAGGTCTCCGCCCATATTCAGCACATGTAACGGGCGATCCCACTGATAGTTGGAAAGCAGGTCGAGGAGGAAAAGCTCCGGTTTCGACAGGTAATTCTTGCCCGGAGACATTTCGAGGACGATCTGGTCCGGAATCATATCGGCGAACTTCTCGTCGAGGATGCCGTATTTGAGAACGTTCTCCTTATTGACCGGCACGATGATCTTGCGGGCGCAGATATAATCGACGGAGCGTCCGCTGGAAAGGGGAACCTTGTACTTGGGATCCTTGAAAACGGCCATCACCTGGCTGATCGGAGTCGGGTTACCGCTATCTCCGTCGATAAAGATATATTCATTCGTTCCATAAAGATACTGCGCCGGAGGGACCGTGAGCGGCAGCGGTTTCGATTCGTTGACCGCATACTTCATCTGGTCGATATGCCAGTCGGTGCCGAGGAGCGAGGTATTGACGATCCGCACATCGGTCCGGACGCCTTCGACCTCCTGGGCATACCAGAGCGGGAAGGTATCGTTGTCTCCATGGGTAATCAGGATTCCGTTTTCGCCGACGGAATTGAGATAGTTCCGGGCCATCTCCGTAGAAGTCCGGCGGTTGCTGCGATCGTGGTCGTCCCAGTTCTCGGCTGCCATCAGGACCGGTACGAAGAGACAGGCGAGAGCCGTTCCGGCGGCCGTCACCAGCCGGGCCTTATCCCCGGCCTTATCCGTGATCCATGTATACAGAGCAGCCACGGCGAGGCCGATCCAGATCGAGAACATATAGAAGGAACCCGCGTACGCGTAATCCCGCTCGCGGACCTGATAGGGCGGCTGGTTCAGGTAGAGGACGATCGCGATGCCGGTCATGAAGAACATCAGGAAGACAATCCAGCAGCCGCGCTTGTCCCGGTCGAACTGGAACAGCAGACCGAGAAGCCCCAGCAGCAGGGGCAGGAAGAAATAGTGGTTCTTGCCCTTGTTGTTCTTCAGGCAGTCCGGAGCATCGGACTGATCGCCGAGACGCAGCTGGTCAAGCGGCGCGATGCCACTCTCCCAGTTCCCGTCGAAAATATTGCCGGGGACAGGACTGTGGACGTCGTTCTGACGGCCGACAAAATTCCACATGAAATACCGCCAGTACATCCAATTCAGCTGATAATCAAAGAAATAAGCCAAATTAGCGCCCATAGACGGCTTCCGGTGCTGGGCCCCCTTGACGCGGGTCCCCTTCCCCTTTGTATAGGATTCGTAGAAATCGATATACCGGTCGTCCTGGCCGGCCCACATCCGCGGGAAAAGCATTTTTCCCTCCCGGGTATAGGCAGGTTCGGCAGGGGCGTCGGCATGGACATATTTTCCGTCGAGCGGAGCCCAGTACTTGCCCAGTTTCAGGTCATACGGGGAATCGTAATACTGACCATAGACAAGCGGCGTGCTGCCGTACTGCTCCCGGCTGAGATACCGGACAAGGGTATAGGGGTTATCGGGCTGGTACTCATTCGTCGGAGTCTTTACGGCAGAGCGGATGATCACGATGCTGAACAGAGAGAACCCGATTATCAGCGATGTGACACAAAGAAGGACCGTATTGGCGAAGACTTTCTCTTTCTTGAGAGTCCGGAAAAGTCCCCAGAAACAAGCGGCGATGAGGGCGACCATGAAGAAGGCGGCTCCGCTGTTGTACGGCAGGCCGAATCCGTTCACGAATATCCGGTCGAAGAAGGCCGCCAGCTTCGGAAGGTACGGGATAAAGAGGAACACCAGAAGCGCCTCGATAACGACGCCGATCATGAAGATACCCAACAACTTCTTGAAAGGCAGCTTTTTATCCTCATTCTTCCGGTAATAGTACATGAAGACGAAAGCCGGGAGGGTCAGGAGGTTCAGTAGATGAACCCCGATCGAAAGGCCCATCAGCAGGGCGATCAGGACGATCCAACGGTTGGCATGGGGTTCGTCCGCCTGCTCGTACCACTTGCACATCGCCCAAAAGACGACCGCCGTGAACAGGGAGGACATAGCATAGACCTCGCCTTCGACGGCAGAGAACCAGAACGTATCCGAGAAACAGTAAGCCAGGGCACCGACGGCAGCACTGCCGAAGATGACGATCGATGAGGGCAGACTGTAGGAACCGTCGCTCTCCTTCCGGACAAGACGTTTCACAAAGAAAACGATCGTCAGGTACAGGAAGAAAATCGTCAGGGCGGACAGAAGGGCGTTCATCGCATTGACAGCGACGGCGGCATGTTCCGCATCGGCAAACATGGAGAAAAATCGTGCAAAAAGCTGGAACACAGGGTTTCCCGGCGGATGACCGACTTCCAGTTTATAGGATGAGGCGATAAACTCTCCGCAATCCCAGAAGGAAGCGGTCGGTTCTATGGTCATCAGATACGTCACCGATGAGACAACGAAGACGGCAAGGGCGACGATCCGGTTCCAAAGATTGAATTTCTTGTTATCCATGTATCTTATATTTCCAAAACTACAAATTTAGCAAAAATATACGATTTGCCTATTTTTCACCCGTGAACATCCGGCAGAGTCCGAATGTCAAGGCCTTGCCTGTCACGTCCCGGAAGCCGGCCGCTTCCATCATGCGGCGGAATTCCCCTTCCGGCGGGAAACCATGGACCGAAGCCGGCAGGTAGCGGTACGCTTCTTTTTTCCCGGAGACAAGGCCGCCGATCTTGGGAAGAAGATGGCAGAAATACAGGTCATAAAGCTTGCGGAGCCACTTATTTCCGGGGAGGGACAACTCAAGGATGACGACGCGCCCACAAGGCTTGAGGACTCGGTAGAATTCTTTAAGGCCCAGCTCCTTATGCTCAAAATTCCGGATCCCGAAAGCGCAGGTGACCCGGTCGAAAGACCCTTCGCCAAACGGAAGGTCTTCTCCGTCGGCGACCTGGAGCGAAATCCTGTCGGCGACTCCTGCCTTTTCGGCTTTGGACCGGACCAGGGCCATCATCCCTTCCGAAATATCGGCGCCGGTAATCCGGCTTCCGGGTGCAGCCGAACGGGCGATCGCAATGGTAGAATCTCCCGTTCCGCAGGCAACGTCCAGAATCTGCTGCGCCGTCCCGTCGATGACGGCCTTGATCGCATGGCGGCGCCATAGGCGGTCGACATCCAGGGAAAGAATGTGGTTCAAACGGTCATAAGTCGGGGCGATGCTGTCGAACATCTCCCTTACGAATTCTTTTTTCGGCATAGCGTAAATTCTTCAGGTACAGGATCATAACCAGACCCGCCCCATGGATGGCACCGGAGGATCCGCCGAACGGCAAGGATCATTCCCTTGACGGGACCATGCCGGCGAAAGGCCTCCAGGGCGTACTGCGAACACGTCGGAGTAAACCGGCAGGACGGAGGTTTGAGCGGAGAGATGCAGACCTGATAGAATCGTATCAGGAGGATGAACGGGAAAGAGAGTATTTTCTTGATCAGGTTCATTCTGCGGAAATATCCTTCAAGGCCGCCTCCATTGCGGAATAGATCTCCGGGTAAGACAGCATCTCACCGGGCTTATAGATAAACATGACGTCTGTTCCCGGAACAAGCAAGTCTTTCTGGCGACGGTAGCTTTCGCGGATCCTCCGCTTGAGAAGATTACGCCGGACGGCCCGCTTGAAATGGCGCTTGGGGACGGAAACCATGATCCGTCCGTAAGGCAGCCCCGTCCCGGTCAGGTAACAGTAGCGCAGGCAGGACGTGCTTCCATACCGGCCTTTCTCCAATAGCCGGGAAATATCCGTCCTGCCGCTGAGCCGTTCCTTCTTGGGAAGGGTATGGACAGCACCGGCGGCCATGTCTATCGGTTGTTCTCGAGATACAGTTCGATAGCGCGGGCGACAGAAGGGGCTTCAGGGGTCGGCGCCTTGACATCGATCCGAAGGCCTGCGTCCTCCATCGCACGTACGATGGACTTTCCGAAAGAGACGAACTTCAGGTCTCCCTGCCGGAAATCCGGGAAATTCTCCTCCAGGGATTTAACGTCAGCCGGATTATAGAAGACGACCATATCGTAATCCTCCAGACGGACATCTTTCAAGTCCGAACTGACGGACTTGACGAAGACGCCGACCGTATAATCAAGTCCCTGTTGGTCAAATAGTTTCGTATAGTTTTCAATGTTTGAGGATTCCGAAGCCGTAATCAGGAATTTCTCACCTTTGTGCTTCGGTCCGACGAGGGCGATCACGCTCTCCGGCGTTCCGGTTCCATAAAAAATCTTGCGCTTGCGGTAGACGATATGCTTCTGCAGGTACATCGCCACGAGTTCCGTCGTACAGAAGTACTTCATCGTCTCGGGAATCTTGACGCGAAGCTCTTCCGCCAGGGTGAAAAAGGCGTCGATCGCCACCCGTGAAGAAAAAACGATCGCCGTATACTCCGCCAGATTGATCCGCTGCGCACGGAACTCCCGGGAAGTCAGCGGCTGGATCGTATAGAACGGACGGAATTCGAACTCCACGCCGTACTTCTCCGCGACGCCTTGATAAGGAGTGAGGACACGCGGGGCGTTCTGTGAAATAAGAATCTTCTTTACTGCCATTTCTTGATCACTTTCTTATTCTACAATAACAACGCCGACGCGACAAGCAAGCCGGTCGGCAAGATTTCGAGCGCGCAAAGGTACAAAAAAACTGTCAAAGAACTGCAACTCAACGACAAAATTTGCGCTTTACGGACAAAATAGACTAGATAGATGACAGAAATCTCGACCAATAGTACAGTCCTGACAGTTAATGGATTAACATGGAAAAGGCTCAGAATTCCAACGGTCGGAAGCACGAGCAGGCCGATCAGGATAAAGAACGTATACGCGGACCGCCTTGCCATGACATAATTATCCCCTCCCCTTTTCGGCCGGAGCGCCACCGACAGGATAAAACGCAGGAGCAGATACAGGAAGAATACGACCGCGACGACCAGAAGATGCACGTCCTCGTCCGCTCCCTTGATCAGATCCGGCTCATACAGGCCGAATTTGTTGATCACCATAATACAGGGGATGATCAGCACCAGCGCGACAATATTTCGGTCCCGGCTGACCCGGACGCTGCTCTCAAGGGCGACGCTTCCTCGTGCCCGGGTGAAATTATCAAAAAGATAAGGGATGATATTCAAAAAGTTCCGAATGAACAGAAGCCCCAGAAGGACAGAGACGACGACCATCACGGACTCCAGAAAAGGAGCCGTCTCGACAACCCGCACCGCTTCCGACGGTTCTTTCGGGAGCAGCAGGCGTCCGCTTCGCAGGACACTGTCAATGGACTGGAGAATCAGCATCAGTTTCCTCTTTTAGCCGTATAACCCATCTCTTTCAGGAGGGCGACGGTTTTATCCCGGAAGTCCCCCTGGATCGTAATCTCCCCGTCTTTTGCGGTTCCTCCGACTCCGAGTTTCGTCTTCAGGGTCTTGCCGAGCGCCTTGAGATCGTCGGCGCTGCCGACGAACCCCGTGACGAGGGTAACCTGCTTCCCTCCGCGGTTCCGGCGGTCGATGGAGACAATCAGTTTCTGCCGTCCGGGAGGAAGCGTCTCCGGGGCGCTTTCCGTCTCGGAAGAGAGATATTGATAGTCCGGATTGGTCGAATAGACGACCCCGAGACGGGATTTCCAATCATTGTCCATAACTAAATCAGATAGATAAGATAGCCGGCACCGGCAAGGATGCAGAACAGGAAGGTCGACATGACAAGAAGCGGCAGCATGGGATCCAGGTCCTTCCCGGTCCGCCTCCAGACTCCGCGGAGATGGAGGATGAACAGAGGCAGGGTCAGGACGAACAGATAATGCCACGGGTCGAAGATCCGGAGCAGGCAGTAGGCGATCATGCAGACCCATCCCAGAATGATCAGAACGGTCTGGTAGACCTTCGCCCGCTTCTCCCCGAGACGGATCGCAACGGTCACCCGGTTCTCCGCATCGGTTTTCATGTCCCTTATATTATTGACATTCAATACTCCAACGCTCAAAAAGCCAACGGACGCCGCCGGTAACAGCAGCCGCCAGTAAAGGGCATGAGACGAAACGAAATAGGCACCGGTCACCGCAACGATCCCGAAGAACAGGAAGACGTACAGGTCGCCCAGGCCCCGGTACCCGTAGGGGTTGCGCCCGAGGGTATATTTCATGGCACCCGTAATCGCAGCCGCACCGAGAAGAAGGACCAGGATCGGGGTCAGTTCCAGGATCGTACCGAAGGAAAGCCAGGTCATGGCCGTACCCGAGACGACACAAAGCAAGACGAAAAGGCCGATCAGGCGCTTCATCTGCGGAATCGTCAGTTCCCCGCCATTGAGACCGTACTGCGGTCCGACCCGGTCCGGCGTATCTGTCCCGTGGAGGACGTCCCCGAGTTCATTGGACAGATTGGAGAGAATCTGCAGGCAGACCGTCGTCACGACTATCAGGACGGCGACGGGAAAGGATATCTTGAAATCAGCCGCCGCGAGGAGGATCCCCAGCAGGACGCCACCGGTCGAAAGCGGCAGCGTACGGAGGCGCATAGATTTTATGGAAGCTTTTAGACTACTCATTTTCAAACATTTCTAACAGGGAAAAGGACCTGGAAATTCAACTTGATAACCATCCATAGCGCATGCAGGAACCCTTTGCTCCGCAGATCGAAGAGAAAATTCTCCTTCAACGGCTTCCCGAGCGGACTGAAAAGGGCATGGTAGCGCTCCCGGAGCGATTTGCGCGCATCCCGCCAGAGAGGGACCGCCGGTTCCCGGGCGCAGACACCCAGAATCCCGGGCGCAATGACCCGGTCGATATCGGCCTTATAGGCGCGGATCGCATAATCGTAATCCCCCAGTTTATGGCGGTACCGGCCATCCATGGCCCCCAGCCGGTCGAAAACGTATTTCGGAACGAGCACGAGGCGTCCGTCGAAAATATAGCAGGGTTTCGGAATGACCGGATCCGGCTCGATCAGCTTGCTGCTGCGGGAACGCCCCCCGCGGCAGAGGATTCCGTCTTCGGATTCGACGGAGCCTACGACAATCGCTTTGTGGCCAAGGAAGGAAGAGTTGTCGAGAAGGGAGTCGATCGCCCCCTCGCGGAGCGTCATCTTGTAATCCAGCCAGAGATAAAAGTCATATTCCTGGGCCGCTGCTTCCAGCCAGACTTTCCGAAGCCCCTTGCTCCAGTACAAGGTCCCGTCGGAGTGGCTCAGATGGACCTTCGGATAACGGAGGGAGACTTCTTCCGAAATTCCTTCCGTGCTGCCGTCATCATTGAGCCAGATATCGACCTCATACCGATTGTCGGCCGAAAGCAGGTCCGCCTGACGGTAGCATTCGGCCAGGCAAGCCATCACTTTGTCCTTGCCGTTATACGCCGTTATGAGGATTGCAAGCCGCTGCATGTCAGTCGAGTTTCAGGACCGCCATGAACGCGCTCTGCGGAACCTGGACCGTCCCGATCTGCCGCATGCGCTTTTTGCCTTCCTTCTGCTTTTCGAGGAGTTTCCGCTTACGGGTTATGTCGCCGCCATAGCACTTGGCCGTTACATCCTTGCGGACCTGACGGACCGTTTCGCGTGCGATAATCTTGGCCCCGATGGCCGCCTGGACAGCGATGTCGAACTGCTGGCGGGGAATCAGTTCCTTGAGTTTCAGGCAGATCTTTCGGCCGAAATCATAAGCGTGGTCCTCATGGATCAGTGTCGAGAGGGCATCCGCGGCATCCCCGTTCAGCAGGATGTCGAGTTTGACGAGCCGGGCAGGGCGGAAGCCGATCAGGTGGTAATCGAAGGAAGCGTATCCCTTGGAAATCGACTTGAGCTTATCATAGAAGTCGAAGACGACCTCGGAAAGCGGCATGTCGTAATTGAGTTCAACGCGGTCGGCCGTAATGTAATGCTGGCCGATAAGGGTTCCGCGCTTGTCCATGCAAAGTTTCATGATCGGCCCATAGAAATCGGCCTTGGAGATAATCTGGGCACGGATATAGGGCTCTTCAATATGGTCAATGATCGTCGGGGCGGGAAGGCCGGAAGGATTATGGACATCGAGCACATCCCCTTTCGTCGTATAGACCTTGTAGGAGACGTTCGGGACGGTCGTAATGACGTCCATGTTGAACTCCCGGAAAAGGCGCTCCTGGACGATCTCCAGGTGCAGGAGTCCGAGGAAACCGCAACGGAAACCGAAGCCGAGCGCCAGCGAACTCTCGGGTTCATAGACGAAGGAAGCGTCGTTGAGCTGGAATTTCTCGAGGGTCGCACGAAGTTCTTCGTATTTAGAGGCGTCGACCGGATACATACCGGCGAAAACCATCGGCTTGACCTCTTCAAAACCGGCGATTGCCTCGCTGCAGGGACGCTCGGTATGGGTAATCGTATCACCGACTTTGACTTCGACGGCCGATTTGATGCCGGAAATAATATAACCGACGTCGCCTGTGGAGACCTCTCCGGTCGGCTGGAGCTTGAGTTTGAGAACGCCGATCTCTTCCGCCTCGTATTCCTTGCCGGTATTGAAAAACTTGACCTTGTCCCCTTTCCGGATCGATCCGTTCATCACCTTGAAATAGGCGATGATCCCCCGGAAGGCATTGAACACGGAATCGAAGATCAGGGCCTGCAGAGGCGCGTCCGGATCGCCGACAGGGGCGGGAATCTTGTCTACGATGGCGTCCAGGACGGCCTGGACCCCTTCGCCCGTCCGGGCGGAAACCCGGTAGACATCCTCCTGATCACAGCCGAGCAGATCGCAGACCTGGTCCGTAACGACCTCGGGCTGGGCCGATTCCATATCGATCTTATTCAGGACGGGGATAATCTCAAGTCCATGCTCGACTGCCTGGTAGAGGTTCGAGATCGTCTGGGCCTGGATTCCCTGGGAAGCATCGACGACCAGCAGCGCCCCCTCGCAGGATGCGATGCTGCGGGATACCTCGTAGCTGAAATCGACATGGCCCGGCGTATCGATCAGGTTGAGTTTATACGTCTCTCCCCCGCGGACATAGTCCATCTGGATCGCGTGACTCTTGATCGTAATCCCTTTCTCCTTTTCAAGGTCCATATCGTCAAGGACCTGGTTTTCCATCTCGCGGTCCGACAGGGTCCGCGTCAGTTCGAGAAGCCGGTCCGCCAGGGTACTTTTCCCGTGGTCGATGTGCGCAATAATGCAGAAGTTGCGTATATTCTTCATATTTTGCAAAGATACGTTTTTTCTTCCTTTGGTTCGAAAAAATCAGTAACTTTGTAATCTTCGACAAAAAAACATTTTGTAATCATTATACGCTTATGGCAAAGAGAACCATTACAATCATCGGATCCGGCATGATGGGATCCGCCCTTGCATTCCCCGCTTTTGAGAACGGTAACGAAGTCCGCCTCGTCGGAACTCCGCTGGACAAGGAGATCATTGATGCATGCAAAGCAGTCGGGAAGCACCCGAAATTCGATTATCCCTTTCCGGAAGGCATCAAATACTATTATTATGAGCAGTGGGAAGAAGCTGCACAGGGTGCGGATTTCATCATTGGTGGCGTTTCCTCCTTCGGCGTCGACTGGTTCCTGGAGAACATTCTTTCCAAACTCGATCCTTCCGTCCCGGTCCTTTCCGTTACAAAAGGACTGATCAACCTCCCGGACGGCGCCCTGATCTCCTATCCGGAATACTGGAAGCGTGAACTGGCGAAGAAGGGGATCAACCGTGAGATCTGCGCCATCGGCGGCCCCTGCACCAGCTATGAGCTCGTTTTCCACGACCAGACCGAAGTCGCATTCTGCGGCAAGGATACCGCCACGATCAAGATGATGAAAGAAGCCATGCAGACTTCTTATTACCATATTTCCCTGACGAATGACGTCGAGGGGCTCGAGAGCGCCGTCGCGCTGAAAAACGGCTACGCCCTCGCCATCGCGATGACGATCGGTCTGGTGAACCGTCACCATGGACCCGAAGCCGGCCTGCATTTCAATTCCCAGGCGGCCGCTTTCTATCAGGGCGTCAAGGAAATGCGCTATCTGCTTGAGATGCAGGGCGCCAGCCGGGACTGCGAAAACATCGGTATCGGAGACCTTTACGTCACTGTCTACGGAGGTCGCACCCGTAAGGTCGGCATCCTTCTGGGCGAAGGCAAGACCTACCAGGAAGCGCTTGACATCCTCGCCGGCGTAACCCTCGAGAGTCTAGTCGTCTCCCGCCGGGTCTATGCGGCGATGGTCCGGAAAGCCGAACTCGGGCTGGTGGACCTCTCGAAATTCCCGATGCTGTGCCATGCAGCCGCCGTCCTGGACGAGGGCAAGGATGCAGAACTGCCCTGGGATGCATTCACATTTGACGAAACCCAATAACCATGAAACGTTTCCTTCTTATTTCCATGCTCCTTCTGGCGGGGATCGCCGCAGGAGCCCAGGTCAAGGTTGTCGGACACCGCGGCGTCCGGTTCAACACCAAGACTAACCCCGAGACCCCTTATTATGAGAATACGCTCACCGCACTCGCTTTCGCTCAGGGTCTTGGAATCTACGGGGCCGAATTCGACGTCCAGGTCACGGGGGACAACAAGATTATCGTCTACCACGGTCCCCGCATTCCCGGTACCGACAAGAGTGTCCAGGAAATCACCTTTGAAGAAGCCCGCAGCTATATCCTGCCCGGCGGTTCCAGGATGCCGACCCTCGAGGAATACCTCGGCCAGGCCAAAAAGTATCCCGAGACCAAAGTAATCTGCGAAATCAAGAAGCAACTGACCCCTGAAAAGGAGACCCTTGCCGCCGAATACGTCATCGCGACGGTCAAGAAAATGGGGATGGAGGACCAGGTCGAATATACCACCTTCAGCGACTGGTGCGTCCAGGAACTCCACCGGATCGAACCAAAGGCAAAGGTTATCTTTATCGAGAGCGGTGTCGATGTCCATGAGCCTGAATACTGCAAGTCCCGGGGCTATAACGCCATTTCCTACGACCTCAAGGGATTCTACAGCCACCCCGACTACCCGGCCCGCGCCAAGGCACTGGGTCTTGAAACCACCCTTTGGGTCGTCAATGACGAGGAAGCCGTCGACTGGGCCATCAGCCACGGCATCGACTTCGTTTCCTCCGACCATCCGGAAAGGATCAAGGCCTACGTCGAGCGTCTCAAGGCCGAATAATTCATGACAAAACTACTAATTTATTATGGCAAAGAATAAAGAACAACTGAAGCAAATCGCGACTCAGGTCCGGCGGGATATCGTCCGGATGGTCTCCGAAGCCGGTTGCGGCCACCCGGGTGGATCGATGTCGAGCACCGACATCCTGACCGAACTCTACTTCAATCAAATGAAGCACGATCCGGCGACATGGACCCGGGACGGCAAAGGTCAGGATATGTTCATCCTTTCCGCCGGACACCTGACTCCGGTCTACTATTCCATCCTCGCCCGGACCGGCTATTTCCCGGTTTCGGAGCTCTCGACCTTCCGCCAGTTCGGTGCCCGTCTCCAGGGCCACCCTTCCGTCCAGAAGGGGCTCCCGGGAGTCTATCAGGCATCGGGATCCCTGGGACAGGGACTCTCTGTGGCCGCCGGTCTTGCCTTAGCCAAGAAGATGGACGGTGCCGATGAGCGGGTCTATGTTCTCTGCGGAGACGGCGAAAGCGAGGAAGGACAGATCTGGGAGGCCGGCATGTTCGCCGTCCACTACGGACTGGACAACCTGATTGCCATGACCGACTGGAACGGCCAGCAGATCGACGGGACCGTCGCTTCCGTTGCCGGAGAGGGAGACCTCAAGGCAAAATGGGAGGCCTGGGACTGGAATGTGATTGTCGCCGACGGCCACGATTTCGATGCGATCGCCGGGGCTTTCGCAGCCGCAAAGGCCAACAAAGGCAGCGGGAAACCGACCATGATCCTCTTTAAGACCGTAATGGGAGAGGGTGTCGATTTCATGGCCGGCACGTGCAAATGGCATGGAAAGGCACCGAACGCCGAGCAGTGTGCGGAAGCTCTTTCCCAGTTAGGTGAAACCCCGTTAGGAGATTATTGATTATGAAGAAATATACTGATACAGGTAAGAAAGATACCCGCAGCGGCTTCGGCGCGGGTCTTCTCGAAGCAGGCAGAAAGGATCCGAGAGTCCTCGCACTGACCGCCGACCTCAAGGGGTCCCTCAAGATGGACGCCTTTGCGGCTGAATTCCCCGAGCGTTTCATCCAGTGCGGTATCGCGGAGGCCAATATGGTCGGAGCGGCTGCCGGTCTCGCCATTTCGGGCAAGATTCCTTTCATCGGTTCATTTGCCGAATTCGTTACCGGCCGCGTCTATGACCAAGTCCGCCAGGAGGTTGCTTACGGCAAAGCCAATGTTAAAATCGCCTCTTCCCATGCCGGCATTACCCTGGGCGAGGACGGAGCGACCCACCAGACGATGGAGGATGTCGCCCTGATGCGCGCCCTGCCGGGAATGGTCGTTATCAATCCTTGCGATTTCAACCAGACAAAGGCGGCGACCCTTGCCGCTGCCGCTTATGACGGTCCGGTCTATCTCCGGTTCGGCCGTCCGGGCGTCCCGAACTTTACGCCGGAAGACCAGGAATTCGTTATCGGAAAGGCCCTCGTAATGAACGAAGGATCCGATGTGACGATTCTTGCGACCGGCCATCTCGTCTGGGAATCCCTTCTCGCTGCCGAACAGCTTGAAGCGGAAGGCATCTCTGCCGAAGTAATCGATATCGCGACGATCAAGCCTCTCGACGAGGAGGCCATCCTCGCATCCATCGGCAAGACAGGTGCCGCCGTTATCGCGGAGGAGCACAATATGACGGGCGGCCTCGGCGAGGCTGTCGCCGGTCTTCTCGTCCGGAAAGCTCCGGCTCCGGCAGAATTCATCAATGGCGGTGACCGGTTTGGCCAGACTGGCACGCCTTCTGCATTGATGAAGGCATACGGCCTTGACGCTGAGCACATTGCAGAGGCGGCAAGAAAAGCCGTCGCCCGTAAATAATGTCAGAAAGGGAACAGATATTCAACAAGATTGTATCGACGTACAGCGAGCGGTTGTATTGGCATGTCCGCCGGTTCGTGCTCTCTCACGAGGATACTGACGACCTTCTGCAGGAAATATTTATCAAGATATGGGCTGCGCTTCCCTCTTTCCGGGGGGAATCGCAGCTTTTCACATGGGTCTACCGGATCGCGACGAACGAGACGCTCAACTTTCTCCGGAAACAGAAAGTCCGGGCCGCCCTGCGGTTCCAGAGCATCGATGCCGAACTGGAAAACCGGATCGACTCGGACCCCTATTTTGCCGGCACCCAAGCCGAACGGGAACTCTCGAAAGCGGTGGCCCGGCTCCCGGAGAAACAGCGCCAGGTCTTCATCATGCGATACTATGATGACCTTTCCTACGAAGAAATTTCCTCCATTACCGGGACATCGGTCGGATCACTGAAAGCTTCCTATCACTTCGCTTCCGAAAAAATCCGAGAAACTCTCAAAGATATTTTTATTCCCGATTAAACTTATCCCATCTTTTGTTGTCAAAGAAAGCGATGACCAGAAAGAACGACATACTCGTGCCCGAAGGCTATTTCGAGAACCTGCAGGAAAGGCTCTCCTCCATCGGACGCACCGAGACCTCACCGGCAGAGATGAAGGTAGTCCGCCGGATTATGCCGTACATCGCCGTGGCAGCCAGTATGCTGATTGCGGTGACCGTCGGAAACTGGATCCTCTCACGCACTGCTGTTCGCGACATGCAGGGCGACTATGAAAGCATGCTCATAGCAGAGGCCAGTCCGCTGTACGGTCCGGACGGCTCCTCTTTCCTCGATGATGAATTGGAGGATATAACAAATGAGGACATCGTCAATTATCTGATCTCATCCGGAGTTTCATTAGAACAAATCAATGCAGTCCGTTATGAAGAAATTTACTAAATACGTTTTATGCTCCCTTCTCGCGGTCATGACCGCAGTCGGGGTCTTCGCCCAGGAAAATTCTTCCCGCCAGCAGGGCGACAGAAAATCAAAAGAGGAATGGAAAGAGAAATTCCAGAACGAAAAGATTGCTTTCCTTACCTCTGAAATCGATCTTACCGTTGATGAGGCCAAGGTTTTCTGGCCGGTCTACAATGAGGTCCAGAAGAGCAAACGCGACGCTTTCAAAGATGTTGCCGCAGCTTTCGAAGCCCTTAAAGAGGCTATCTCCGAAGGCAAGACCGGCAAGGAAATAGACGTTCTCCTCAATGCCTATCTCGATGCAAAGGAAGACAGCGAGGCCATTGACCGCCAAAGCATCGATAAGTACAAAAAGATCATCCCGGAAGAGAAGATCGCCAAATTGATCCTCGGAGAAGAGAAATTCCGTCACCAGCAAATCAAAAGGCTGAACCGGAACCAGGGCAGCCCGCAGGGGCAGCCGAGAGGCGAGTTCGGCGGAGAGCGCAACGGCCGGGGCGGGAACCGCAGCGGCAACCGGGGCGGCAACCGGGGCGGCGGATGGCAGCAAATGAATATGGAAGAAGATTAATGCATCTCTGCACTGTTAATAAAAACGACTTAACATTTGAATGGAGGGGGCAGCCAGACGCTGCGCCCTCTTTCTTTATCCAAATGTCGGGAAGCCGGATTATTTCCGGGCGCGGGAGACGAATTCCCGGAAAAGAGCCGTCCACTCGGGCTCGTCCTCGAACATCTTCTCCGGATGGAACTGGACGGCCAGGACCTGATCGTTCTCAAAGCCCTCTACGACTCCGTCATCCGCACGGGCGATAATCCGCACTCCCTCACCGGGGCGCTTGACGGCCTGGTGGTGGAAAGAATTGACATCCAAGCTGTCCTCCCCGAAAAGACGATAGAGCGTACTGCCTTTTTCGACGGCAATCCGGTGGCGGGCTCCGCCGCTATGGACAAGGCTGTCGGGGACCTGGGTCGGGATATCCTGGATCAGCGAGCCTCCGAGGGCGACATTCATCAATTGCTCCCCCCGGCAGATTGCAAGGATCGGTTTCCCCGAAGCGAGGGCCGCGCGGGCAAGAAGCAGGTCGCTCCGGTCCCGGACCGAATCGATACTGACGGTCTCGTTCCATATTTCCTCTCCATACAGGGCAGGATCGAAATCCGGTCCGCCGGAAAACATAATTCCGTCGACCCGGTCGATGAGTGCCTTGGCCGTCGCCTCATCCGAAACGGTCGGGAAAATCACCGGCAGACCGCCCCCGGACAGGACGGCATTGGAATAAGTCGCACTCAAACGGTCCATGCCGGAATCTGTCCGGCCGCATGAGATGCCGATCAGAGGGGCGGAAACGTGCGACGCGCAACCGGCAAGAAGGGCCGCAGAAAGGAGAAGCGTGAGGGGGGTTTTCATGGCAGCAAACATTAACTCCCTCAAAAATACGAAAAATACGGGAATTTCGCTATTTTTGCAGTATGATGATCATTCAGGCAACAGGTATAGAAAAAAGTTTCGGCAGCCTTAAGGTTCTCAAAGGTGTCGATTTCGAAGTCTCGGCCGGCGAGGTCGTATCGATCATGGGCGCTTCCGGTGCCGGAAAATCGACTCTTCTCCAAGTACTCGGAACGCTGATGACCCCGGATAACGGCACCCTTCTGATCGACGGGACCGACCCGCTGCGCCTGTCCAGCCGCGAGATGGCGGCTTTCCGGAACCGCAAGATCGGGTTTGTTTTCCAGGCCCATCACCTGCTCCCGGAATTTACGGCCCTCGAGAATGTCATGATTCCCGCACTGATCGGAGGACGGCCGGAGAAAGAAGCCAAAGCCTCTGCTATGGAACTGCTCTCCGTTGTCGGGCTTTCCGAGCGCACCACCCACAAGCCTTCCGAACTTTCCGGCGGCGAGCAGCAGCGGGTCGCCATCGCCCGGGCCCTGGTCAACCGGCCTGCGATTCTCTTTGCCGACGAACCTTCCGGCAACCTGGACAGCCGGACCAAAACGGAAATCCACCGCCTCTTCTTCGACCTGAGAGACCGTTTCGGCCAGACGATCGTGATCGTGACCCACGATCCCGAACTCGCCGCCCTCTGCGACAGGACCTGTGTGATGAAGGATGGAAGTTTTTCACTTTAAGCAATTTGACGTCATCAATGAACGTTCATCCATGAAGGTGAACACGGACGGCGTACTCCTCGGAGCCGCCGCAACGCTCCCTCCCGGCTTCCGTTCCGTCCTCGATGCCGGAACGGGGACGGGAACAATCGCCTTGATTCTCGCCCAACGGCTGGAGGATGCCCCCGACGCGGGCATCCTCGGGATCGATATAGACCTTGCCTCCGCGGAAGAAGCGGCGCAGAATTTCGGACGTTCGCCATGGGCAGGCAGGCTGGAAGCCCGTCATCTCTCCCTCAGCGCGCTGGACAATGAATCAGGACAATACGATCTGATCGTTTCGAATCCTCCCTATTTCGATGCCTCTCTCCCCAATCCGGAGGAACGGAAGAAAACATCCCGGCATACCTCGGAAGATGGAGAGGAACTCTCCTACAGGACGCTGATCCGTTTTGCCGCCGGTCATCTCTCCTCCGAAGGACGCCTGTCCATGATCCTGCCCTCCTCTGTGGAGACGGCCCTTCTCCGGTACGCCGCCGGTTTCGGCCTGTACCCCGGACGCCTCCTGCGGATCCGGACCGTCGAAAGGAAAATGCCGCTCAGGCTCATCGCAGAATTCACAAAAGAACGTACTCCCCTGCAGGAAGAAACCCTTGTCCTCCGCAATGAGAACGGATATACGGAGGAATACACCACCCTTACCGGGCCTTTCTACATCTCGCTGAAATAGCCCGGAATCCTTATAGAAAAAAAGAGGAGGCTTTAGTCCGTACCCTGCAGATGGATCAGGGACTTGACCGGAGCGATATCCTTCAGGATTTCGGCTCCCTTCAGATCGTCGAGCTCGACCATGAAGACGAAATCCGTCACCTTGACCTTATACTCCTTCCCATCTTTTTCTACGGTCAGTGCATTCAGCGCCTTGGCAACGCCACAGGCCGTTCCGCCTGTCGCAAGGATATCATCGAAGATCGTCAGATTGAAGGTATCTCCTTCCGGGATGCCGGCCGCGATATCAGACTTGCGGAAGAATACCTCGTCCTTGCCGTACTCCTTGACAATATCGACCTGTATCAGATCGCCCTCCGCATAAGGAATCTTTCCTTTCTTTCTGAGTGTCAGGATATTCCGGACATTGTCGCAGATCGTCAGCATAGGAGTGGCGAAGAGGAATCCGCGGGCCTCCGGAGCGACGAGGTTCGGAGAAACGACCATCTTGCCGAGATCTTTGATGATAGAAATAAAGAGTTCCTTGTCCTGCATGAAGGGAAGGACATCAACGAAATTGACTCCCTTTATCGGGAAGTCCGGATAGAATTTAAGATAATCCTGATACATAATCCAATGATTAGGAAACAAATTTAGCGGTTTTTTTCGAGATTTCCCGTATATTTGAGAGGAATATCATCTAAACCATGAAGACTCGGAAATACACTGCTGCGGGCCTCGCCCTCCTGGCCCCCGCTCTTGCCGCTTCCGCCAGGCAAAAGCCCAACATCGTCTTTTTTCTCGTCGATGACTATGGATGGCCCGAAAGCTCAGTCGCTTACGGAGAAGAAGTATATCCCCGGAATCTCCAGTTCCACACCCCGAATATGGAGCGGCTTGCCGAAAAAGGAGTCATTCTGACGCAGGCCTACGCCTGTCCGGTATCGACCCCGACCCGGACCAGTCTCATGTCCGGCATGAATGCAGCCCACAGCCACATCACCAACTGGACCTCCATGGCCAGGGATGAACCCTCCGACGCTGTCGGAGGCAAAAACGGCGCAGCGATCTATGAAGAACTCGACACGGATATCTTCCGGCGGCCCGAATGGAATATCAACGGCCTCTGCCCGGATGGGGTCAGCGCCCCTGCCGACGTCCAGATCGCAACCCCTGTCGTCCGTCTCCTGAGGGATGCCGGTTATTATACGATCCATGTAGGCAAGGCCCACTGGGCCTCCGCCGGTACGCCCGGCTCATCCCCCTATAACATGGGCTTTACCGTCAACATCGCCGGAACCAACGCCGGACTGCCCAAGAGCTACCTCGGGACGGATAACTTCGGGAACACCCCGGAATTATGGAACATGTCCGCCGTACAGAACATGACTGAATACTACGGAGATGAGATCTTCCTGACCGAAGCCCTGACCCGGGAAGCGCTCAAGACCCTCGAATACCCGATCGAACACAAACAGCCCTTCTACCTCTATCTGGCCCACTATGCCACCCACACCCCGATCCAGAAAGACGACCGCTTCTTCCGGGAATACAAGGAAATGGGCCTGGACAACGGACAGTCTAAATTCTCGTCCATGGTCGCGGGCGTCGACAAGAGTCTCGGGGATCTGATGGATTATCTGGAAAAGAAGGGAATCGCAGACAATACGATTATTATTTTCATGGCCGACAACGGCGGAAATGCGGATGTCAAGTCCAAGGGCGGCGTTCCCCATACCCAGTGCGCCCCGCTCCGCGAGGGGAAGGGCTCCTGCTATCAAGGAGGTATCCGCGTTCCGATGATGGTCTATATCCCCGGAAAAACGGCGGCGGGGACCCGGATCAATACCCCGGTCGTGCCGGAAGACCTGTTCCCGACCCTTCTCGAACTCGGCGGTGTCCGATCCTATCAGATTGTCCAGCCCGTTGACGGTAAGAGCCTTGTCCCGCTGCTGACCAAAGGATCCCGCCTGGCGGCAAAGGCTGCAAAGAAGGGAGAAATCACGGATCAAAAGTCCGCCAATGCCTTTGTCATTCCGGAGACCGTCTCCGGCATCGACCCGGAGCGTCCGATCTTTTTCCACTATCCGCACCAGTGGAAAGTCGACTATAAGCCGGAAGTCGATTTCCTTTCAACCGTTATCGTCGGAGACTGGAAACTGGTCTATGTCATGATGAATACCGTCCCCGGCCAGCGTGTCGCAGACGGTGTTCCCCTCGAACTCTACAATATCCGGGAGGATATCGGGGAGAAGCACAATGTCGCGGCGCAGCATCCCGAGATCGTCGCCCGCCTCGCCAAAGTGCTCGGAGATCGTTTACGCTCATGGAATGCGTCCATGCCGATTGTCCGCGCAACCGGGAAACCGGTTCCATGGCCCGATGAGATTGTATTATGAAACCTTTACGAATCGCTTTTGCCACCCTGCCGGCCCTCGCTGCCTGCTCCCCGACCGGGAAAAGCAGTATTGACAGGCCAAACATCATTTTCTTTCTCATCGACGACAATGGGTGGGTAGACAGCCAGGTCGCTTATGGAGAAGAAGTTTATCCTTACAATCTCCGCTATGATACGCCCAATATGTTGCGCCTTGCGGAGAAGGGTGTTATCATGACAAGTGCATACGCATGTCCCCTGTCAACCCCGACCCGGACCGCCCTAATGACAGGTATGAACGCGGCCCATGAGCGGATTACAACCTACGGCGCCCTTGTGAGGGACACGCCGACAGACGCCGCCGGCGGGACAACCGGAATCATCAATGACAATCCCGAAGACATTTTCGCGCGATCCGACTGGAATTGGAATGGTCTCAACCCCGGGGACACCGTAATTGACCACGCCCTTCAGGCAACCCCTCTTCCCCGTATCCTGAAAGAGTCGGGATACTTTACGATCCATGTAGGGAAAGCCCATTGGGCCCCGGCCGGTACGCCCGGCGCTTCCCCGTACAATATGGGATTTGCCGTCAATGTCGCCGGATCCAATTCAGGTTATCCCAGAAGTTACCTTAGCGAAGAAAATTTCGGCAACACGAAAGACCTCTGGCAGGGGAATGCGGTCATGAATATGACCGAATACTATCAGAGCGGAACGCACCTTACGGATGCGCTGACCAAAGAAGCACTCAAGACACTGGAGTATCCGATTGCGGAGGGAATTCCATTCTATCTTTACCTGTCCCATTACGGAACTCACACGCCGATCCAGCCGGATATGCGGTTTTACGAAAAATACAGGGCACGGGGGATGGACGACGGACAGGCACGCTATGCCTCCATGTGCGAGGGGATCGACCGGAGCCTCGGAGACCTGATGGATTTCCTTGAAAGAAAAGGGGTTGCAGACAACACGGTGATCTTCCTCTACGCCGACAACGGCGGCCACAGCATCGACGGACGCAAAGGAGGAATTCCGCATACCCAGAATACTCCGCTCCGGGAAGGGAAGGGTTCCGTCTACGAAGGCGGAATCCGGGAACCGCTCCTTGTTTACTGGCCTGGTAAAACGGTAGGCGGCATGCGGATCAACACCCCGGTCGGTCCGGAAGATTTCTTCCCCACGATTCTTGAAATGGCTGGAATACAAGACTATACGACACGCCAGAAAACAGATGGGGAAAGTTTCGCCCGGCTGGTCACCGACGGATCGGTCTTCGCGGAAAAAGCCCTGAAGGAAGGAAGGGTGACGGGGCAGAAGGAAGCAAACCGGCTGACAATCCCTCAGGAAGTGTCCGGACTCGACCCTCAGCGCCCCATTGTCTCACATATGCCCCACCAGTGGCGGATTGAAGACCAGGATGAGATTGATTTCATGAGTGCCGTCCGCTGCGGTGACTGGAAACTCGTCTACCGGATGCATGCGTATCAGGACCGCACAAAAGCATTGGAACTCTATAATATCCGGGAGGATATCGGGGAGAAGTACAATGTCGCGGCGCAGCACCCCGAGATCGTCGCCCGCCTCGCCAAAGTGCTCGGAGATCGTTTACGCTCATGGAATGCGTCCATGCCGATTGTCCGCGCAACCGGGAAACCGGTTCCCTGGCCCGATGAGATCTGACAGAAAAGGAAAACGGCCGGCTTTGTAAAGCCGACCGTTTTTAATAAAATGATGTTTTCGATTACTCGCCGAGTTTTTCAGAGACTTTTGCAATAGCATCAGCTACAGTAGCGATTCCGCTGGTTTCCTCATCGGGAATCTTGATGCCGAATACTTTCTCGAATTCCATCAGAAGTTCAACAGTGTCAAGGGAATCTGCGCCGAGATCATTGGTGAAGTTTGCGGTTTCGGTGACTTCCGACTCTTCAACGCCAAGCTTGTCAACGATGATAGCTTTGACCTGCTTTACGATTTCTTCGTGTGTCATGATTGTAATAGATTTAGTTTATAATTTTAATATACGTACTTCCACTTATAGGTTGCAAAGTAAGTAATTTTTCTTGAAAAAGAAAAGCATTTGCTCTAAAAAGCAACAGATCATGCCGGTTGTCCCGCTTCCGGACGGCTCAATTTCAGCCAGATACGAAGCCCGTTAAGCGAGTTGATAAAGTAGAACGAATACTTAAGAAGCATCACGACAGCAGAACTGTCCGCACCGCTGTGGAGAAGGGTTGTCACCCAGATGGTGACAGAGAAAATGTTGACCAGTATCCAGCAGAACCACTGTTCCATGAATGCCAGCGATAGCAGGACCTGGCCTAAGATGTTAAACACAAGGGCGGCCGCATCGGTCGCGACTTTTACCGTATTGATTTCAGTGAGGGCTCCGGAAGAAAGTTTTGCCCGGTCGATAGCATAGAGAATACCGAAGGCGACCAGCAATCCGACGACAACGGTCGGGATCATCAGCAGCCACTGCTTTTTCGTAAAGCGCTTTGCCCTCACCTGATTGTCATGCCGGGCGCCGCGTTTTTTCCACTGCAGGAAGCCGACCAGCTGCATCGGAAGGAAATAGAAGGCATGGAGGGCAAACTGGCCGATCACTCCGTTCTTCCAGCAGACGTAGGAATAGATCACGACATCGATGAACCCGAACAGGAAGGTCAGGATATTCCCGTTTGCAGAGAGGACCGTATTGACAACGCCCATACATGCGCCGATACTGGCAATGACAAGGAGTGTCCTGTCGACGTCCGGATTCTGGAATTTCAGGACATTCGACGCAATTACGGCAACCAGCATCGCGACGATGATCGCGATGTTGAAAATCGTATTGAAGGTCTTCTCTTTCATCTTTCTTTACTGCGGGAACAGTTCCGGGCTGAGTTCCCGATGGATCCGCAAAGCAAGTTCCGTACCAACCAATGCGGCGACATCCTCGACCGGAGCCGCCGCAATCCGCGCGACACTCCCGAAATGCAGGAGCAGACGCTGTTCCGTCTTCTCACCGACGCCCTTTATATCGCGGAGGGCAGAGTGGATCTGGGCCTTGCTGCGAAGGTTCCGGTGGAAGGTAATGCCAAAACGGTGGGCTTCGTCGCGGATATGCTGCAGGACTTTCAGGGCCTGGGAATTTCGGTCTATGAAGAGCGGATAGGGATCGCCGACACGAATCACTTCCTCCAGGCGCTTGGCGAGACCGACAACTGTCAGTTGCTCGGTCAATCCGAGCTCCGAGAGAGCCTGGTACGCAGCATCCAGCTGGCCCTTTCCGCCATCGATAACGATCAGCTGGGGCAGATCGTCCGGCGCTTCGGCGAGCATCCGGGAATAGCGGCGGTTGACGACCTCCTTCATCGAAGCAAAGTCATTCGCTCCGATAACGGTCTTGATCTTGAACTTGCGGTAGTCCTTCTTGGAGGGCTCCCCGTCCCGGAAAACGACGCAGGACGCCACCGGATTGGTCCCCTGGATATTGGAGTTGTCGAAGCATTCCATGTGGCGGGGCAGAACGTTCATTCCGAGAGCCTTGCGGAGATCTTCCATGACGGACAGCCGGAACTGGTCCGGATCCGTATGCTCCCGCTGCTTGATTGAATTGAAGTGGAACTCCTTGGCATTTTTCGCACTGAGTTCGAGCAGGGCCAGCTTATCGCCCCGGACCGGGATCCGGAACGAGACGCCGTCAATCTCGACATCGGGAAGGAAGGGGACGATTACTTCCTTGGCAAGGGTTCCGAACTTCGATTCGATCTCCGCGATAAAAGTGCTCAGGACGGCCGCCTGATCCTCTTCGATCTGCATCTTGAACCCAAGATTGAGGGACTGGATGACAGCTCCGCCGCGGATTCGCAGGAAATTACCGAAGGCCTCATTGACATCGAAGACAAGCGAGAACACATCGGCATCCGTATCGGCAGAAGAAGTGATAATGGACTTGGAATAATGCTTTTCCAGCGATACGGCCTTCTCTTTATAGATCTGGGCCGTTTCGAAATCAAGCTGCTGCGCCGCCTCCCCCATCAGGGTTTTATAGTGCTGGATAATCTCTCCGCCCCGGCCGGTCAGCAGATGAACGATCTCATCGATCCACCCGAGGTATTCCTCTTTCGAGACGCCCCCGACACAGCAGCCGCGGCAGCGCCCGATATGGAAATTCAGGCAGGGACGGAACTTTTTCCGGAGAATCGCCTCCGAGGTAATCTTCAGGTTGCAATTCCGCAGGGGATACATCTCGGAGAAAAAACCAATCAGGTTCCGGGCATGGAGGACCGAGCTGTACGGGCCGTAATAACGGTTCCCTCCACTTTTGTCCATCCGCCTGGTAATGAATACTTTCGGAAACTCATCCCCGGTCACGCAGATCCAGGGATAGGTCTTCGAGTCCTTCAGGAGAATGTTATATTTGGGCTTGTACTGCTTGATGAGATTATTCTCCAGCAGCAGCGCATCCGCTTCGGAATCAACGACCGAGTACTGGGCGTCCGCAATCTTCGATACCAGCAGGCGTGTCTTGGTATTCAGCCGCTCGGGCGGGACGAAATACTGGGCGACCCGTTTGTGGAGATCCTTCGCCTTCCCCACATAAATAACGTTCCCCGAGGAGTCATAGTAACGATAGACTCCCGGGGAATGTGGGAAAAGCGCAATTTTCTCCCTGACGGTCACTATTTCAGGGCTTCTGCGACAGCCTTGCGGATTTCTTCGCCGCGGAGGTTACGCTTGACGATCGTTCCGTCAGGACCGAAAAGGATGATATGGGGAATTCCCTCGATACCATAGAGATCGGTCGGGATCTGCTGGGCATTGATGATCTGGTTCCATACGATGCCAAGTTCTTCGGCAGCGGGTTTGGTCGCTTCGGGATTGTCCCAGACAGCAACGCTGAGCATGTCGAACTTATCGCCATGGAACTCGTCATAGACAGCCTTGAGGTTCGGCATCTCGCCGCGGCAGGGTCCGCACCAGGAGGCCCAGAAATCAACAATCATATACTTGCCCTTACCGATAAAATCGGAGAACTTGACGGTAGTCGCCTCGGCGTTCTCGGGATCCTGGACGATCGTAAAGTCCTTGAACATCTTGCCTTCAGCGGTTTCCATCCGGACTTCAATGCCCTTCTTCATTTCCTTGACCTGGTCCATCGCACGGACGTTCTCACCCAGGCCGTCGATGATTTCAAGAAGCTCACTGTCTTCCGCGTCGATATTGCTCAGGGCCATCAGAGCCAGGATGTTGTCCTTGTTGTTGGCAAGGATCTCACGGCAATGGGTATTGACCTTTGCAGCCGCGGCCTCATAGATTTCTTCCTGCTTGGCTTCCTTTTCTTCGCTGGTGAGGTTGGCGTTGTTCGAAACGGCCTCATTATCAGAACGGAACTGGGTCATGAAATCCTGCATCCAGTCATTGAAGGCCGTATAGGCAGCCTGGACGGATTTCTTAGGCTTGGAAGAAGTGACGACCGCTTCGCCTTCATCGTCGAAATGGATATTCAAGGGCGTACCGTCGAGAATGACACGGGCGCTGTGGTCCTCGCTGTCGATTGATGCGAAACCGAGGACGTCGGTCGGGAGTTCGATCTTGAAGGAATGGGTTGCCGGATCGGTACGGACAAGGGTGTCGATGGCACCGGCAACGATATGGACCTGATCGGGGACCTTATTGTCATACTGTCCGACAAGAACGGTCTTCTCGGAAGGATTACTGTTGCAGGCGAGGAGCATGGAAGCTGCCGCCAGCATAAGGATAAAGTTCTTGGTTTTCATATAACTAGCTATAATTGATAATTCTAACCTGCAAAGATAGAAATATTATTTCAATCTCTTACGTTTCCGGGAAGGACTCAGAAGGGAGAGAAGGACGCCGTAGAAAGGCAACGAATTCGTCGCCCGGCGGAATCCCTCGCTCAGAAGGGTCGTCGGGGAATAGAAATCCTTGGCCAGTTCGTAATGATGCTTCAGGCGTTTCCGCATCTTGCGGAGTTTCGCATCGGTCCCCGAAATCGCCCGCTCGAGTTCATCGAGATTTCGGATCGACCGGTAGTTCATCTTTTCCATCGAAAAACATTTTTACGAACAGACCCACAAACGTCCCGCGGAAGGGCTTGTCCTTGATAATCAGGAGAATAATAAGAATAATCGCCAGGACGCCCGCCACGATCATCGCCGCTCCGCCATAGCTTCCGAACCATGCTCCGAGAAGCAGGATCAACCCGAATGACAGAACGAGGAGAAGGGCAGACACGATCCCGGTAATCAGGATAAGGCTCAACAGCTTGGAGGCAGTCAGCGTCAAACCCCGGACCGTCCGGAGCTTGACATCATCCATCTGAAGATCGACATAATCCTTGACCTCGGAAGCGATATCTTCTATCGGTTTGGTAAAATCACTCATGCCTGCTCCGGTTCAGCGGTCTCCTGGGAAACATCTTCAGCCGGCTCCTCATCCTCTTCCACGTCCTCGGCGAAGGCTTTTTCCCACTCGTCAAGTTTCGCACGGACACGCTTACGGGTTTCCGTCCCCTTATCGGGAGCAAACAGAAGACCAAGGGCGGCACCGGCGGCAAGACCGGTCAGCAGAGAGAAAAAAGATTTCGTTTTCATGGCGATATGGTTTAAAACACTAAATCAATTCACGGATGATTTCGTCCGAAACGAAAAACCGGTTTTCCGGTATCCGATACCGGTCTTCCACCCGGACGAGAGACCCTTCATCCAGCAGGGATTCCACCACCCGGGGACTGCAATTTTCATGCAAAAAGTCCGCTCCGATTCCCCGGGAAGTCCGAAGGGAAAGCATGATCGTCTCGACCCGCTCATCCTCCGGCGTCAGAATTTCTTCCGAAAAAGAGCGGGAAGACAGAGACGATGTGTTCCACCGGCGTTTCTTTCCGTCAAACGAGTGCGCTCCGGGGCCGAATCCGACATAAGGAACCCGATGCCAATAAGCGCTGTTATGGACCGCCTCCCGCCCGGGCAGGGCGAAATTGGATATTTCATAATGGACATAACCCGCCTCGGACAGAACCTGACAGAGCCTGTCATATTGTCTGAGGCACTGCTCCTCCCCGGCCTCCCGGTAGCGACCTTCAGCGACCATCCCGGCAAGCGAGCTCTCTCCTTCGACCGAAAGCTGATAGCAGGAAATATGGTCAGGAGCAAGTGAAACGGCCTTTTGGAGGGTCCCCTCCCAGAGCGCATCCGTCAAATGGGAGATCCCGAAAATCAGGTCGATGCTAATGTTCCGGAAACCCGCCT
Organism: uncultured Bacteroidia bacterium; assembly: GCA_902789395.1. GTDB lineage: Bacteria > Bacteroidota > Bacteroidia > Bacteroidales > UBA932 > Cryptobacteroides. The sequence goes on from CADANY010000003.1 coordinate 105,385, forward strand.
CCCGGGCCAGATTGTAGGCGCGCACGGCCCGCTCCGCATTATGCCGGCGGTTCATCCAACGGAGAATGCCGTCATCAAAAGACTGGATGCCCATACTGAGCCGGTCGACGCCAAGCCTCCTGAGGCCTTCCAAATAGGGTAACCCCTTCTCGCAAAGGTCTTCCGGATTGGCCTCCAGGGTGAATTCCGTCCACCGCTGCTGCGGCAATGTGTCCAGGATCCGCTGCAAAACGGAAAGGGGCAGCACCGAAGGGGTGCCGCCGCCTATGTAAAGGGTAGGAATATCGTCTGTTATCTCGCTGCTCCTTTCTGAGATCTCCCGGCAGAGCGCTTCAGCATAAAGACCCATCCGGATATCTGAGGCGATCTCGGAATAGAAATCGCAATACGTGCAGAAACTCCTGCAGAAAGGAACATGGATATAGATCACGCCACTATCGGAGCATCAGTTCGGAACGGCCGATCAATCCCTTGGAGGTATAGGCCTCGACGGAGTAGATACCTTTGACGAACTCTCCGACATTCTTGAGGTAGATGCTCAGCTCAACCTCCTGGCCTTCATAGTCAACCTCACGGGAAGCGGAAGCCATCAGCGTTTCACCGCCGGCGGTAAACTCGACGGAAGAACTGTTGGTCAGCAGATTCCCGTTGGGATCCTTGACGCGGATGTAGACACGGACCGGGCCGCGTTCCGCAATCTCATTCTCGACCAAAGAGAGGGTCGCTACCATATAGGTCACACGGCTGCTCCGGTCGGTCGGCTTGTCGGAACCGTTATAGGCGACGAGGTTGAGCCCGCGTCCCTTGATCGTAGCGCCGGCGGCAACCTGGCCGGACAGCTGGTCGACTTTCTGGGTCAGGGCTTCATTGGCCCGGCGGCTCTCCGCGGCCTCCTGGCGGGCGGCAGCGGCATCGGCTGTCAGTTTCTTATTCAGCGTATTGAGCGAATCAATCTGGACGATATAGCTCTTCATGATCGTACGGAGGGTCCCGAGTTCTTTTTCATACTGACGGATCTTCGCACGGTTGGTCGCTTCGGTCTTCTGGATCTTCTCGATCAGGAGGGCGACCTGTTCGCGGGAGGTATCGAGCTGGCTGTTGATATTCTCATAGTCCGAACTCAGCGAGTCGAAATCGGATTTGAGGGCGACCATCTGCTGGGTCAGGTCGGCTTTTTCGTCTTCGAGTTCATGGACCAGACCGGATTTCTGCCAAAGCAGGAAACCCAGGGCCGCCGCCAGAAGGGCAGCCACCGCAGCCAGGACATACATGGCGGACTTCAGTCCGTTATTCTTTTTCTCACGCTCTTCGCGTTCGATTCTCTCGAGGGGATCTTCTGTCATAGCACAATAATTTTATGAGTGTACAAATATAGCGCATTTTTTGCTAATTTTGTGCCTAAATACATATCCATGATGAAATACCTTCGCAGAGCCCTCAAATATTTCCTGCAGATTACGCTCATCTCGACCGTAATCATTGCCGTCCTGATGCTCGCCGGCGTCCTCAGCCGGGACATCAACATTGTTTTCCAGAAAGGATGGACCTCCGTCGGGTATATCCTCCTGATGTTTCTCGGCGTCGCGGCCGTCTACCCCCGCTTCGGCTATGCCGCCCGGATCCTGGCGGTTCCGGGAGAATATGCGGAACTGCGCGGCGGGATTGTCGGGTTCATGGAAAACCGGGGCTATGTACTTGAGAAAGAAGAGGGGGAGAACCTTTCTTTCCGTCTCAGTTCTGCGACCGGCCGTCTGGCCCGTTTCTTGGAGGACAGAATTACGTTCACCCGCGTCCTCGGCGGCTTTGAGGTCGAGGGATTGAATAGAGATATTGTACGGATTATCAACGGTTTACAGTACAAGTATGGAGACAGATAAACAAACCTTCAAGACGGTGGCGACCTTTTTGGACGTCATGTCTGCCAACATCACGGCCGGCATGCTGAACGAGAACGGCATCCCGGCAGCTGTTATCGGCGCGGATTCATCCTATCCGTCGCTCAGCTTCGTCAAACCGATCGAAGTCAAAGTCAACGAAAGTGACTATGAACTTGCGATGAGCATCCTCGCAGCCTCTGACAAGGCCGAGTAGAACTCCTCGCCGAAGGCTTGGGTTAAAGGTTCGCGTAAGAATTCATAGACGCGGACCTTTTCTTTTTTCCCTTTTTCGTAGGCATCCTTACAGATATCCCAGCGGTGCAGGTTCAGTCCGACGGTATTTCCGCCCATCTTGACGACCCGGATCGGATAGAGCTGACAGGAAATCGGTTTCCGAAAAGAACAGGACCCTTGGAAAAAGCACCGTTCTATTGCGCAGAGGCAGTTCCCCTGCCCGTCGAAGTGCGTATACGCACACTCCTCCCGTCCCGGGACGACCGGGGTCACCAGATCGCCGTCCCGGTCGATCTCAAAGAACCCTTTTTCGTCAACCGCTTTCCGCCCCGCCTCGCTCATCAGCGGGGAATACGTCGGATAGTGCTGCTCCAGCGGCTCAAGTTCAGACTCTTCCAATGGGGCTCCGCTGTCTCCGATGATGCAGCAACAACCCTTGCACTTCTCATAATCACAAGAGAAGAATTCCATTACGACATCCTCGGAGACCAGCACATCCCCGATCTGGATAATCGTCCCGAAATCGCGTTTTTTCATTTGATCTTTCCCCCTTTCAAAAGATCTGCGCTCATGATCCGTTTCTTCCCGAGGGGGGAGTAGACCCTCTTGCCTGGGGCCGGGGACCGTCGGGCGTCCCGAACGGTTTGCAGGGTCTTTTCATCGATCAGACCGTCGAGACGGAAGACACGGTCGCCGACGACGAGAGAGACGGGCTCTCCCAACTTACGGGTGTGCTCGATGAACTTGCGGAGACCGCCTTCTCCCGTCTCTGATTCCCCGGGTATGATTTCTGCGGGTATTTTGACGAAGATCTCATCTCCGACCTGCCTTTTCCGGGCATTCCCGGAAAGGAGGAGCTGTTCATCCAGCCCGAAGACTTTTGACCATTTTTCAGCCTGTCCTTTGGAAAAGGGCCGTCCGGAAAGATGCATGGAAACAAAGCCCGGGGAAACATCCAGCATCTGGGCTGCTTTTCCGGTGGAGATGCCGGCCTTCTGCAGTTGTAATTTTACTTCCTTGCCGACAAGGATCGACTCTGGGGTCTTGTGGTAAGCCATAACGTTAAAAAGCCGAGGTTACAAAAAGAGAGTGCAAAGGTACGACTTTTTTGCGGACATCCAATGGTTTTTACCATAAAATTTACCTCTTTTTGTGAAATGATAAAAAATCACAAAAATTTACCAAAAATATTTGGATTTACTACTATTTATCATTCCGGTCAGCCTTTCTTATGCATCGACGGGATTCATGCCGGGTTCATCAGTCGGTGCGTCGGGCGTGGGGTGGAGTCTTCCGGTAGGATGAGTCATCACCCGCGAGGAGCGCGGGATGCCGGACGACGGGCGGACGCGGATCCAATGCCGATGACGAGTACCGGATGGACTACTACACGACCGACCACCTGGGGTCTGTGCGTGTAATAACGGACATGGACGGAGAAATCTGTTAGAATCCCTCGTTAAACGTTGCAAATCCAGTGAAATCGGAGTATCTTTACGGAGGCAAGAACAGACCTACCGAATCTCCCCCTACGCCTATTGCGCCGGGGATCCGGTGAACAGAGTGGATCCGGAAGGGAAAGCAAGTGGTGATTATTATTTAAATGGGTTTCATGTTTATGATGATGGTCTAAACGATAGGAAAATATATGAAATACCATTGATAGAGAATTATTTACGAACAAGAATTACCTGGGGAAGACCGGTTTTAGTTGCGAATGAGAGGTCTATCAAGTTGTCTTTCTCAGGAATAGAGAACGATCTCAGACCATCCTTGGCTGAAGGAACGGTATCTGTCATACAGGAAGGACTAATGGACGAGAGTATACAAAAATGATTATTTCTGGTGTTGGTGGTCCTTATGGGAATGGGGCGCCACAAAATGGAGAATACTCTGTGAATACACCTAGGATTAGGGCGGAATCTGGATTTACAAAAAATCGTGTTGGTTTTAGTTTTAATCTTAATCCATTATTTGATACAAAGAGAAAATATTTAAGGATACATCCCGATGGAAATTCTCCAGGAACACTTGGTTGTGTAGGATTAAATGCGTCAGAAAAAGATTTAAAGACATTCTTTATTGCTGTTTCTTCAAGTATTGCTCGCTATGGGGAAATTCGCATGACCATAGACATCCAAGGGAATCCCAACAATTCAGGAGGAACAACTATTCCTAATATCAATGAATGATGAAGCGCTTTTCATTATTGGTACCAGCCACCATTCTATTTATTATCTCAAATTGTAGTTATTCAGCAATACCGAAAATGGATTTGGTGCTGAACGATCTTGTATACTTAAGGGACCCTGAAAAGACTCAAGAGAAAATGGGGGCGATTAATCAAATGATGGACTTCCAGGCAGATTATCCGTTTATCTACTTGATATCTATTGACAATGAACAATATGCAAAGCTGTTTTTCTATCCCGGTGATACGCCAAATACAATTAGCCTGATTGAAATTGGATATGTTGATAATTCAATTTTATCAGATTTACATAAGATTCAAGTTGAAGACACTTTTCGAACGGATAGCGGATTGTATCTTGGGATGAGTGAAGAAGATCTAAAAAGAAAAAAAGGAGATCCCACGAGAGAAGACGGGCAATATTATCATTATCAATGGGATGAGACATTTGTATTATCTCATTTTAATACTCCTGATTATTCCGAAGTCGTGCGTTTTTCTAAGGATCGAAAAGTTGATTATATACGATTTGGCTTTGATTACCCTTAGATGATCTCGGTAGCGTTCCATCCAGTGTATCTGGAGTAGGATCTGCAATTTAAAGAACGATCAAAGTTACACCATTATTTTGTTATCCAAGGAGACTGGCCCCTTCAAAGGGTTGTTCAGTCTCCTTTCGATGTCGGATCAATGGGAAGGAGTGTAGCATTTTCCCGTATCCGCGGGATCACTCGTTGAGATAGGACGCGGGTCCTATGTCGATGACGAGTACCGGATGGACTACTACACGACCGACCACCTGGGGTCTGTGCGTGTAATAACGGACATGGACGGAGAAATCTGTCAGAATCCTTCGTTAGACGTTGCAAATCCAGTGAAATCGGAGTATCTTTACGGAGGCAAGGAATTGCAGACGTTCTTTGGCATATGTTGGCACGACAGTTCGGCGCGCTACCAGACGACGGACGGGATCTTCTCGGGGATCGATCCGCTTTCGGAACAGACTTACCGAGTCTCCCCCTACGCCTACTGCGCCGGAGATCCGGTGAATAAAGTAGATCCGGAAGGAGAGGAAATATGGATCTGGGAAGCTGAAGAGTCAAAATACCTTCAGTATAAAGATAGGGCGTTATATTATTCAAATAATAATAAATATGAAGGGAAGAATAACTTTGTTCTTCAGGTGTTGCGTTTTCTTAATGATATGTACGACTTGAATGATGGATACATTTCAGAAGTTCTCTCTACTCTTGAGAAGAGTGGGTTGAAACATTCAATATATCAGGATAATACCAATTCAGTCTCGGTTCAGAAGCCATATGATTATTCCCTTGCAAATATGGGAAGATCTGTACCAACATTTATAAAACTGTCTTTAAGTAATTCTCCCGTCGAGGGTTTGCCGACTTTAATAATAGATACCGTTGCGCACGAACTAAAACATGCATATGATTATGATCAAGGAAAACTAAAAGGGCTTATAGGAAATCCAGACGTTCCTTACCCTAATCCTTCTGAAGTCAGCGCCGTTAATTTTGAGAACAGGATTCGTGTCAGATTAGGGTTACCACAAAGGCGAAAATACGGAGTATCAATCCCCTCGGAAAAGTTAGAAAATCCATGGAGATATAAGACAGATAAAAAATGAAAAGATTATTTTGCTTTTTTTCTTTATTAGTACTTGCTTTGGCATGTGGCCAAAGCAAGTACTATAAAGGCTATGCGGACTCTTTAATTGATGAATATGCTTATGAAGGATCCTATCCGAGAGACGAATGTCTATTATTCTTTGTTGATAAATATACGCTTATGATTATTCCCAATTATGTTTTTCGTGGAATTGTCTGGGGGCTCTATTATTCTGAGGAGTATCCTTCGTATAGAGTCTTTCTCGAAGAGGCATTGAATCATCCGGGATCGGTAGATTGGGACTTGCCTTGTTTTGAAAAGGCGGAGATTTTCCATCATGTCCGAATTCCTTGCGGTTTATTAAAAGAAGCGGAAAAAGACTTTAGCGCTTTTAAGAAGAAATATCTCAAAGAGGATAAAACAATAGGAAATACCCTGTTTTGGGGTATTGACCCGCATTATGAAGAACGAAGTATACAAATAGCCGCTATTTGTTTTAAGAAGGGTCTATTTGTTGAGTTCGACAAATGGCAAAGGCGTTGGTATTTTTATGACCACGTGATACTTATTCCAACTGTCGATGATTGGTTAAAGGAAATATCTTGACGTTGCAAATCCAGTGAAATCGGAGTATCTTTACGGAGGCAAGGAATTGCAGACGTTCTTTGGCATAGACTGGTATGACAGCGGGGCACGGTTTCAGACGACCCACGGGATCTTCTCGGGGATCGATCCGCTCTCGGAGCAGACCTACCCCATCTCCCCCTACGCCTACTGCACCGGAGATCCGGTGAACAGAGTGGATCCGGAAGGAGAAAGAGTTCGGATATGGTTTTATGATAATACTGGCGTTCGAAGATCTATTCTCTATTCTGGCGAATCGATAACCCACTCTAATGCCTTTGTGAACTCTGTTATTAAGGCTTATCAATATAATAAAACAAACTGGATTAAGGTGGGATATATCGAAGACTCACCAATAGCACGTTTGGTAGAAAGGGAAGAGATTATCAACATCGTTGATGCAGGAACAATTGGAGATCATTTTTCGGATGCATATAACACCATTTATTGGAACCCCAAGGTAGGACATCTATCGAATAGTGCTGTTTTCTCTCCTGCGTCTGCTTTTGATCACGAAGCTGACCATGCCAATGATTATTTAGACGATCCTGTTGCTCACATTAACAGACGTTCTACTCCAGATAAGAGTTTTAAGAATAAAGAAGAAAGGAGAGTTATCACAAACTCTGAACAAAAAACCGCAGTTGCAAATTGAGAGATCAAAACAGGTCAGAAAACAAGGACAACGAACAATCAAAAAGAAATAATTATTAGAGGAGGAGTATCATCAACAATAATCGATAAAAATGAAACAATTCTTTACTATCAGCAAAAAATCAAAGATAATCAACGCCGTTTTTCTCTGGAGTATTAGCTTTTTCTGTTTTACATTATTACTTGTAAGTTGTAGCCAAACAAAATTTTCTGAAATAGATTTGAATGATATTGATTATGTTATTTTTCTGACTGCTCCTAAATATGTGGAGACAATGGTTCCCGTAAGTTCTACGAAGGAATTCTATAGAGTTTCTCGCGATACAGTTACCATTTATGATAAAACAATCATAAAGAGATACATCAGTTTAATAAATCAGCTAAGTCCACGAAGAGATCAAAACATGGTTAGAGATTATAGAATTGCTTCGTTTATTCATTCCTTATCGCAAGATAATTATCGAATAGTACTGTTCGGAGAATTCTTTGGAACCGAGTATGAGGGATTATTAATGGATGATGATCCTAAACTATTCACTTTTCTTGATTCTCTATTATATGCTCCTTATCCAATCACACATTGGATGACTGATGATGAACTCTATATATACAATTACTCACTTCAAGAAGAGAATTAGTTGAACGAGGGCTGACTCAAAAGAGAGTCGGCCTCTTTTTTCGAGAGGGATTTCTGGAAGGATGAAAGAAGAAAGTCTGTAAAATAAAGCGTTCGATTAGAAATCATGCCGGATAGGGGCCATCTGCCCCAGTGCGCTTAATTACTCCTCGGCAGCAACATTCTTCCGCAAGAGAGAAGGGTCAGAAGAATCAGGAGAATCGAACTGGCGCGGGAGACCTCGTCCTCGAAAGGAATGATTTCCTCCCTTTCGGGGAAAAATGTCAGAATAATGGACTTGTTTCCGCTGAAAATGCGTATTTTTACGGAGGCAAGGAATTGCAGACGCTCTTTGGCATACGTTGGTACGACAGTTCGGCCCGCTACCAGACGACGGACGGGCTCTTCTCGGGGATCGATCCTTATGCAATTTTTTCTGTATACGATAGGAATCAGAATCTAATCTATAAAACGGTTGTTAGGGTGCAAGGCGTAGGAGGAAGAGACCAGAGCGCATTATCGAATACTCAAGGTTGCATACGAATTGCCGATGATGATATTTTGGAATTAAAGATGCTGACGGAAAGTTTGGAGAAATCTGATCCTTTAGAAGAAAAAGGAATTCTCCAAGTTGCGAACGATCTTGACACCCCTGTCAAGTTTACAGACCGTCAGTTTATAAAAGACGAATGGGAACGATATTTGGGAGAGCTTCCGGCAGCAATAGTAACCGCGAAACGAAATCTTTAGCGATGAAAAAGATCTTTTTAATTATTTGTGTTTTTGTCGGACTGGCAGCCATTGGCTGCCGGTCTGATAAAACATCATTCAACCGTCTCTATGAAAAGATATGTAAGACGGTTCCTGATTCTGTAGTCCGGGATTATTTTTTTTCGAAAGACATAAATTATACAAACGGTTTCAATGAAGAAGAGTATATAGAAGCCTTTTTACAAAGCGATGTTGACTATGCATATCTAATACGGTGTTATGAAATAGGCCTAGATGCCTCTTTCGGTGAAAGTATGTCTTATTGGAGCTATCACGTTTTATCAGAAAATTGGGAAAGACAGAAAAAGTTGTTAGAAATATATAAAGGGTTGCCAGCATCTCACAAATCATTTCTAAAAGTCTTGACGAGGGACATGCTATGGGAGTATTCATTTGATTATTATAATGAAAAAACTGAGGCCGAAAGATTAACACTATCAAATGAGGAATTAGCAAGAGGATGTTGGGAAAAGTTCAAAGAAAAATTTATTTGGGTCCAAGAAGACATGATTGATATAGACTCATTAAAGCTTTTTTTACTTGAAGAATGTTATTGTTATGATGATTAGCATAGAGGAGCCGGGATGCTCTCATATGGAATGGACTACTACACGACCGATCACCTGGGGTCTGTGCGTGTAATAACGGACATGGACGGAAGTCTCCTATAGACGACCTTTGTCATAGCTGATGTCAATATTTGATACAAATTAATCATAGCATTTGACAAAAAATAATAGCTATTCATTTGACTATCAAAAGAATAGCTATTATTTTTATGACCGCTTGCGGAGGAGGAAGGGGTGCCCTCCAGGAGGCTTATGCCCCCTTGCACAAGGGTAGGTGGAGGGGCCGGACCGGGAATCTTCTATTCTCCGGTCGAAACGGTATAGCTGCCGGCGGCATAGTCCTTGGATTCGGTCTCGCCCGGAAGGGTAACGGTCGCCGTAGCGCCCTCAGGGACAGTGAAATCCCAAATCCACTTATCTCCCTCATACCGCCAGGCGCTCTTGATCAGGCCGGCAGCGGACTTGTACTCAGCCGAAATGGAACCGAGACGCTTGTCGGGGACGGGACGCATAATAATATGCTTAAACCCAGGATTGGCCGGATCGGCCGCGATGCCCGCAGCGGTTTCCCAGATCCATGCACAGACGCAGCCATAGGCATAGTGGTTGAAACTGTTCATTCCCTTCGGGCCCATACCGGATTCCATCGTATAGCTGTTCCAGCGCTCCCAGATCGTCGTCGCGCCATTGTCAACGGAATACAGCCAGCTCGGATTCTTCCGCTGGAAAAGGAGATCATAGGCGATATCGACCATTCCGTTGTCCGTCAGGGTCCCCATCAGGATCGATGTGCCGAGGAAGCCGGTCTGCAGGCATCCTCCGTGCGCGGCGAAATTCTCCTTGAGACGAGCGATCATGGCCTCTTTTTCCGCCCCTTCGAGCAGGTTGTTCTTCAAGGCAAAGAGGGCCGGCGTCTGCATCGTATTGAGAATCTCGGTCTTAAAGGTCCCGTCTTTCTGGAAGAATTTTTCCTTCAGGTAGTTACGGGCCGTCACCGCCATGACGCGGTACTTCTCTGCATCCCGTCCCGTCGCAGCGGCCATATCCTTCATCATATCCGCATCGAGGGCCCAGTAACAGGCGCTGAGGTAGTTCCAGTAAGCGATGGCATCCGGGAGCGGGGTGCGTTTGCCTTTCGCATCACGGGTAAAGGCGCTTCCACCGTTACTCTCCAGCGGTTCATAGCTGACCCAGTCCGCCCACTGGTAATTCCCGTTCTCGGCACTGAGGGCGACATGGTCATAGCAGGTCTCGTTGACATGGGCCATGAACCGTTCCATCGCTTCCCAGTTCTCATCGATGATACCGGTATCGCCGAACTGCTTCCAGACCGTCCAGGGAACGATCACGCCGGCATCGGCCCATCCGAGGCGCATCATATTGCCGCCATATTGGGCCAGCGGGGCAACACCCGGGAATCCGCCGAGTTCGCTCTGGCTGTCCCGCATATCGCGCATCCACTTATGGAAGAAACTGTCCGTATTGGCAAAGAAAGAGCCCGTTTCCGTAAAGACCTGCGTGTCTGCGGTCCAACCGAGCCGTTCGTTCCGCTGGGGGCAGTCGGTCGGAACGGAAAGATAGTTCGAGCGCTGACCCCATATCGTATTCGAAATCAGCTTATTGACAAGATCGTTCCCGGTAGTGAGCGTTCCTGTTTCAAGATTCTCGGCAATAGAAGTAACGGGAATCGAAGCAATCGAACGGATCCGGACCTCATCCGTTGCCGTAACCGAAACATACCGGTACCCGAAGAAGGTGCAGTGCGGATAGTACGTCGCAAATCCCTTAGTCCCGGCAAAGGTATAATTGATCCTGAGTTCATTGGGGATACGGAGGTTGAGACGATGGCAGCTGCCTTCCGGTCCATCCATTCCGCGGCTTTTGGCCCCGTTTCCGTCATTGAGAATTTCAGAAGGAAGGCAGGTCAGGACGGTCCCTTCTGCAGCCTTGAATTCAAAGCAGGGAACACCTGCGCAGTTCTGGCCGAAATCGACGACCAGGGTTTCGCCGGGAGAAAGCGTCATCTCCGTTCCCGGAGCGTATGTCCGGCTGACGACGACTTTCCCGTAGGCCTCTTCGCTGACTCCATCGATATCTTTCCATACATACGCCTCGACCGGGGCCAGGGCGAGATCTTTCCTCAGATAGATCTCGGCGCCCTCGGAAGGAAGAATCTCCCCGGCGAATTCCGTATTGACCTCCGGCTTCGAAAGAAGTTCCGGCGTGGCGTATCCCGGCAGAACCCGGGCGTCAAATTCTTCTCCATCGAAAATGCCCGCGTGCTTGACGGGGCCGGCGATCCCGGCTTTCCAATTCTCGGTATCCGTTCCGTAGCAAGCCTTGCTGCCATCGGCAAAAGTCAGCTCCAGGACTCCGCGGAAGGCACATTTTTTACCAATCATTCCCTCATGGTTTGCGGGCGTTACGATCTTGTCGGCCCACCAACCCGGCGTGACCTGGGCTGCGAGTTCGTTTTCTGCTCCTGATCCCAGCGCAAAGGCGTCCGTGATATCATAAGTAAAGGAACGCTTGGTCTTGGCGTAATGCGTGAAGCCCGGTTTGAGGATCTCTTCTCCGACCGGTTTGCCATTGACATACAGTTCATAGACGCCGAGCCCGGCCGTCATCCACTTGGCAGAGACGACTTTCTTTTCGTTTTTGACCGTCGAAACGAACCAGGATGCGCCGTCGGCGGCGCGGCAGTTTTTGTCAGTCACCTTTTCCGTCACGACGGGAGCGTCGACGACGGAAATCCATGACGAAGACTCCCAAGCCGCATCCGGAAGGGCTTCCGCACGGGTCCCGACGGGTCCCTCACCGGCAGTTTGGCATGCGGCCGCAATCATGACCACGGCCCCGATAAAAGCAAAACGGATTGAATGTTTCATACGTAGGTGTTATTATAGTTATTAATAGTGGCAGGGAACTGTCATTTCACAACCTTCTCGATGCGGCTGCCTTCGGAAACGGCTTTGAGAATCGATTGGACGGCGGCGGCATCAACGGCGTTGATACTGTCTTTATACTTGGTGACGAGATCTTTATTCATCGCATAACGCATCCGGACGGTACTGACGACAGTCTCAGGATGGCTGAGAGCCTCGGTCATGTTCCCTGTCACACGGGCTTTGACTGCAGCGAGTTCCGCCTTGGACAGTTTCTTCTTCACCGCATCAGATATTCCTTTCCTGACGCCGGCAAGCGCCTCTTCGAGGTCGACCGGGGATACGTCGGACGGCAGTCCGGCCGGATTGGCGGGAAGACAGGCCACCCGCACCCAAAGCCGCTCTTCCGGATAGACGGAAAAATCCGATGAGACATCGGCTGTAAGTCCATACGGATGGAGAGCCGCGGCAAGGGATCGTCTCAAAACCATCATAGCCATCTCCGACGCATAGCGGCTCGAGGAGGTCAACGCCACATCCGACGTCATCAGGACATAGATCCCTTTTTCCGCCCCTTCCGAAACAACGGTCGTCTTTCCGGATTTGACCCCTCCGGAAGCCGGCGAACGGCGCGCCGTAGAATGGAGGGCCCGAAAGCCTCCCAGCGACTTGGAAAGTTGTTTCTTGACCGTCTCCTCGTCCAGGTCGCCTACGAGAATCAAGACCCCGTCATTCGTCCGGGAGAAACGGTCTTCAAAGTAGACGTCCGCCTTTTCCATCAAAGGCGGCACCAGTACATCAGCCTTCCGGGGGCCTGTATAGATATCCTCTGGCGCAAGAAGGTCATACATGGACCCGAAAATCCCCTCGCGGGTATGCTCGCGAGCGAAAACCCCGATCCGCTGCGAAGCGGAATAAGCGGAAAAGGCCTCGGAATCGACCCGGCGCCGATTTCCGGTTATGGTCTGCAGGGCAGCCATCAAGAGAGAGAACTTCTGCTTCGGAGCGCTTCCGGTCAAGGCCATATCCTTTACCGTCACATCGGCTTCCATCGTTATCCCATTGGACCAGAGCATCTTTTGGAGCGCTTTCCCCTCCACTCCCCCGAAACGGTTCAGGAAAAGAAGTTCCGGGATATATTCCGCCTCGCCGTCGCGAAGCTCGGGAATCGAGGACAAGCCACCGTTGAGCTGGAGGGCATACGAGAACATTCCGCTTCCCGGCATCTTTCGGAAAATCACCCGGAGGCCATTGGAAAAAGTCCAGATAGACCCGCCCGAAACCGGCTCCGGCTTTTCAAGTTTGATCTTGACTTTGGCACCGAGGGCCGAGCGGGAAGTCGTATCGCCGCGGTTCCATCCGTACAGATGCGGATCCGGGGAAACGTATCCTTGAAGGAAAGCGAGGTTGTAGTCAAAGAGGATCTGATTGTCATCCAACGAGTCACGGGACGAGGAGTAATCGATCGTCAGATTCTCGATCTGGTCGACGATGCCGGCGGCAATCCGGTTGAAAAAGCGCAGATCCGTCGAATCAGCGACATTCTTCCCGGAAAAGAGCTTTGATTCCTGCGAGAAGGGAGCCAGATGGGCCCCGTAAAGGAAAGAAGAAAGGCAGCGGTCGACATAGGCCGCGTTGGTCAGCGGGGTCTCGGCAAGGATCTTCATCTCAGCCCCGAGCACCTTCTTGGCATCCGTAAACTCGGTCTGGGTCGCACCGAAAGCCTCCAGGGAGGCGAGGGTCCGGCCGATCAGCGCCATAGCCTCGTCCTGCCGTCCCTCAACCGTGCCGAGCGTAATCGTATATTTCTCATCTCCTGCATAATCGGAGCTGCCGAGCTTGTTGATTTCCAATTTGTAACAGGGCAGATTCTCCTCATCCATCCGGACCCGGAGCCGGTTCGCCACAATGGTAGCAAATTCCCGTGCGAAAATGTCCATGACCAGCGGCTGCGCCGTATTCATATATTTCTGCGGAGTCCGCGGGGCGACATAACTGACTGACACCTCGGCAAGATGCTCGCCGGGAGCGGGATGGACATAGACAAACGGCGCCACGGAGGGCTCCCAAACATAATCGGAAACCCCGTCTTTGCGCTTATAGATCTTCGGGACCATCATGGAGAAGATATCCATCTTCCGCTTGACATCCTTGGCATCGATATCTCCGCTGATAACGATCGCCTGGTCGGAACGGCTGGCAGCCATATACGAAAAGGACATCAGAAGCGTCGAATCCAGGACTGAGGCATTCCAGACGGGGACATCGTCGAAACGGCAGACCGTCGATCCGTCCACTTCCGAAACCAGCCCTTCCGGGCGGTACCCCACCCCGGATCGGGAGAGGAAACGGCCGAGAGACTCGACCTGGGAACGAGTCTCCGTTCCGGGAAGCTCATCCCGCCTGACCAAGGCAACGTCAGCCAGTCCCTTGACCGCCGGATTGGACACGATATAATAGGTAACACCGCTTGTCAGAACCCCTTTCTGGATCTTTCCGTCGACCGGAAGCGAAGGCAGATCCTGCGCTGGCATCATTATTGAAAATAATAAGCAGACAACTATTAAAATTGTGTTACAAAGCGCTCTCATAGAAAAATTGCTGGTCCGTAATGCAAAATTAAAATAATTATTTGCTATTTTTGCAAAATACGTGCTGATATTAACATTTAAACTAAATGAGAATATTATGAAAAGATTATTTGCTCTCATCACCGTCGCGCTCATGAGCGCAGGAATCGCAATCGCACAGGACTACAACGCTGCCATCGAAGTATTCAACAGCGCTGCGGTCGCTCTCCAGAATGAAAACAAGACAGAGGCTCTGTCTCTCTTCAAGCAGGCTCTCCCGCTTTTCGAGGCTTGCGGTGAGGAAGGTGCCGAGATGGTCGCCAAGTGCAAGGAACAGATTCCCATCGTTACGCTTTCGGTTGCAAAGGATCTGATCAACGACAAAGAATACGACAAAGCGATCGAAACCCTGAAAGAGGCCGAAAAGATTGCTAAGGAGTATGGTGCTGCAGAGGTCGTGACGGAAGTCGGCGAACTTGTTCCGAACGCTCTCTTCCGCAAGGCCGAGACGCTCCGCCAGGCAAAGGATTTCACCGGTGCTGCCGCTGTTTTCCAGGAAGTAATCGCCCTCGAGCCTAAGAATGGACAGGCGTTCCTCCTGCTCGGCCAGTCCCTCATGAACGCAGGCAAGACCGACGAGGCGATCGAGGCGCTCAAGAATGCGGCTGCCAACGGCAAGGAAGAAATGGCCAACAAGCTGATCGGCAACATCTACCTCAAGGAGGGCCAGGCCCTTCTCAAGGGCGGCAAGGCTCTCGAAGCTGCCGAAACGATCCAGAATGCCCTTAACTATATGGAGAATGCCGGCGCTTACAAGCTTCTTGCAAGCGCATGGATGAAGGGAGGCAAGACCGCCAACGCGATCAACGCTTATAAGAAATATGTCGAGGTCGCTCCGGATGCCAAAGACGTCCCTGACATCCTCTTCACTATCGCCGCTACCGCTCAAAAGGCCGGCGACAAGGCGACCGCCATTGAGTACTACAGCAAGCTGACCGGCAACGCCAAGTACGGCGAGCAGGCCAAGACCCTTCTTGCTTCCCTCAAGAAGTAATGCAGGCTCTGGAGCTGCTGGCTCCGGCCAGGAATAAAGATATCGGCATCGCAGCCATTGACTGCGGTGCCGATGCGGTATATATCGCAGGTCCCGATTTCGGAGCCCGGCAGGCCGCCGGCAACCCGGTCGGGGACATCGCTGAACTCTGCCGGTATGCCCACCGCTTCGGGGCCCGTATCTTTGTAACGCTCAACACAATCCTCTTCGAAGACGAACTGGACCGGGCCGGATCACTGGTCCGGGAACTCGCCGACGCCGGCATCGACGCCCTGATCGTGCAGGACCTCGGGGTCATCACCCTCAACCTGGGCACTCGACTGCCGCTCCACGCCTCGACCCAATGCTCTGTCCGTACCCCGGAAAAGGCCGCTTTCATAGAGAGTCTCGGCTTCTCCCGGATCGTTCTGGAACGGCAAATGTCGTTGGATCAAATCCGGTCGGTCCGGCAGGCCGTCGGCGCCGAGCTGGAGTTTTTTGTCCATGGCGCCCTGTGCGTCTGCTACAGCGGCGAATGTTATCTGTCGGAGCGGATAGCGCGGCGAAGCGCCAACCGGGGAGCCTGTATCCAGGCTTGCCGGTCCCGGTACGACCTTATCGACGGTTCCGGAACGGTCCTCGTCCGCGACAAGGCCCTCCTCTCACTGAAGGACTATAACCTGATCCGGCGTCTGGAGGATCTGGCTGAGGCCGGAGTCTGCTCTTTCAAGATCGAAGGACGGCTGAAAAATATCTCTTACGTCAGGAATGTCGTACGGGAATACTCCCTGGCCCTCGACGAACTGGTCCGGAAGTATCCCGGTCGCTACCGGCGCGCTTCATTCGGCACGGTTCGGGGCGGGTTCACACCGGATCCGCTCAAGACATTCAACCGGGGCTATACCGAACTTTACCTCGACGGGGAACGGGGGAAATGGGCCGCTATGGAGACCCCGAAATCCGTCGGTGAGCCGATCGGAACCGTCCGGAGCATCAGCGGAGGACGGATCACCGTCGACTTAGACAACCCCTCTACAAGGCTTGCCAACGGGGATGGCTTCGCTTTCGTCTCTGCCAAGGAAGGGATCATCGGATTCCGGGGAGACGTCTGCTCCGGCAATACGATCCAGACCCATCCTGTTGAAGGGATTAAACCCGGGATGCGCCTTTTCCGGAACATCAGCGCCGCCTTTGAAAAGGAAATGCAGGCCCACCGGTGCATCCGCGAAATCGATGTCGCGCTCCGCCTCTCTCTCCAGGAAGGGGCCCTATCCGTAACGGCGGAGACCGAAGACGGAAGAGTCCTCTCCAAAACCGTCCGGACGGACGCCGAACCGGCCCGGGACCGGGACCGGATGGCAGATATCATGATCGGACAGCTCTCCAAGCGGACAGGACACTATGCTTTTTCCGTCACCGGAATTTCCGCTCCCGGTGCGATTCCGATGATGGGCGCATCTTTCCTTAATGGACTCCGGAGAGAACTGGCCGAGGAGCTGGACAAAAAGCCGCTTCAGCCGATCCCGATGCAGGAAGGGAGAGCTTCCGGGGGAAAATCAGGGCCACGGGAAGTCTCTTATAAAGAGAATGTTTCCAACTCACTCTCGGAGGCGCTTTATCAGTCCCGTGGAGCAACACGCATCGAAAAAGCCTATGAACTGACCCACCGCAGGGACGCAGAGCTGATGCGGACAAAATACTGCATCCGGTATGAACTCGGTCTCTGTCCGGTCCACCAGGGAGCCCGGCCGACCGGTCCCCTTTACCTTCTCAACAACGGGCTTAAGCTCACCCTCGGATTCGACTGCAAAGCCTGCGAGATGACGGTCGGGGAAAACTAATTCATTTCAGATCAGCGCAAGCACAAGGTCGACGTCTCCGAAATGACTGACTAGACCATTGTATTTCTCGATATAGCGGCGGGAGAGTTGGCCGCGCCAAACGATATCGTCCCGGGAATTGAGCGGAATCTGCAGGTCGAACCCGTAACTCTTGGAATTGTACTTGACCATCGCTGAACATTTCCAGCTCGTCTGCGAACCGCCGTCATCCTCGACCATCAGGAAGGCAACCTGGTCCAGTTGCGGCGTCCAGTCCGAAACGAGGACGGCGTTGAAATCCAGGATCTGCCCGACCTGGTCCCTCTTGACAACAATCATGAAATCCGAAACCGTCGGACTGTAGAGGGCAAGTTCCGCCTCCGTCGAAGCTGTAAAATCCTCGACCGCTCCGCATTTGACAAAGAATTCCGAGCCGCCGGCGAACCAGGTATCGTAATTTCTCCTTGCAAGAAAGGACCTAAGTACCCATGTTTTGACATCCGTTTCCGACCGGACGATCAGCCTTCCACCCTCTCCCCAGGACGGGTCTTCACGGCGGCGGACTTCTAAAGTCCGGAAGGCCGCATCATCGTTGCAATTGACGACCCAGACCGGATGCTTGCGGGCCATCTCTTCGTCTACAAAAACTTTCTCACCATCCAGCGTATACCCGATATTCCGGTCCGACCCGTCGAGCGGATCGAAGGTAATGACCGGTCTCTCTTTCTGATTCCAGGACTCAGAATAGGGCCAGTAGATCTGCAGACCCGGCCAGTTCTTCAAGGAAGGCCTCGACCTCCGCTTCGGCGTTTCCTCCCCGGGTCAGGGAGCGCCGCCTGACGGCCTCTTCAATCAAGGTCCGCATCGGCGTGACGTACTGCTTTGTTTCCGACCGGACCGGTTCGGACCCGACGCCCGTACCGGGGCTCCGGAAGAGATCCTGCATCCGGTATTCCTCATCGTATCCGTTCACACGGGAATCGGCGACGGCATCGGCAACCTCCCCCATCTGTTCCGTGCCGATCGGCAGCTCGGAAAGCAGCAGGGCGATTTCTTCCAGCGTAAAAGAGGTAGGAGGGGCCTGACGGACATCAAGGCTGGTATCCAACGGTTCACAAGCGGGAAGCAGCAGGGCAAAGGCCATACAGGCGAGGGGCAACGTTCTCTTTTTCATAGTCATTCGTTTTTTCTGCAAAGATGGGAAAGCTTATCCGTTTTCAAAAAAAGTACACGGATAAAAAAGAAAAAAGGCCCTGCAGGGCCCTGAAACGCTATCTTGAGTAGAAAATAAAGCGGGATTTTTCATAAAAATCGCGCTTTATTACGACCTCCCGGAACCCATTCTCCCGAAAAACCGCGGCTGTCTCCTCCCCAAGCGACTCATTGATCTCAGCCATTCCTTTCCCCTCCGGAGAAAGGAACCGGTCCGACAGGCGCGCAACGGCCCGATAGAAAAGAAGGGGATCCTCATCCGGAACGAAGAGGGCCGTTCCGGGCTCATAGGAAAGGACATTGCGCCGCATCGCCGCCTTCTCGCTCTCCCGGATATATGGAGGATTACTGAGCACGATATCAAAGGATCCATACGGGAAATCCTGCTCTGTATCAAGAACATCCGCCTTAACAAAGATCGGAGGGAGCGATCCGGAAGCCTTCATTTCCGCCTTGAAATCCTGCGAAGCCGCAACGGACAGGGCTCCTTCGGAGATATCCACCCCGACCACCTCCGCTCCGGGGACCTCCAGGGCCAGGGTCCATGCGATATTCCCGGATCCGGTACACAGGTCCAGGATCCGCACCGGTGCTGCTTCCTTGCCGAAGGGAATCCGGAGGTTCCGGACCTGGCAGGCCATCCGCACCGCTTCCCGGCACAGCAGTTCCGTTTCGGGACGCGGGATCAGCGTATCGGAAGTAACCCGGAAAGAACGCCCGCAGAATTCCGCCTTCCCGAGGACATACTGGATCGGCTCTCCCTGCATCAGGCGCCCCATATCCGCCTCAAGGACCGGCAGAATCCGTCTGTCAACCTCATAACCCGGATCGACAATCGGAGTATAGCTGTGCGTCCCCAGCCGCTCCTCGCAGAGCAGCAGCACAATCGATCTCGCCTCAGGCGCAGGATAGAGCGCCGAAAGCGATTCAATGCCGGATTTGAGGAATTCGGAAAGGAGCATCAGGCGTTTTCGATGACTTCTGTCAGGAAATCGGTAAAGTCCATCCCCGCCGCCCGGACCATCTTCGGTACGAGAGAAGCATTGGTCATCCCCGGAATAATATTGACTTCCAGGAAATAGATCCCGTCAGGAGCCGCGATGTAGTCCATCCGGACAAGGCCGGAACAGCCCAGGTGGGCATAGATCTTCCGGGAGATCTCCTGGACCTCAAGGGTCAGCTCTTCTGAAACGGGAGCCGGGCAGATTTCACGGCTGCTCCCGTTATATTTGGCGTCATAATCGAAATAATCGTTGTCCGTGACGATCTCAATGATGGGCAGGGCCTTGATCCCTTCCGCATTGCGGTAGACGGCGCAGGTCAGCTCATGTTCGCACTCGATCCCCTTCTCGACGATCACCGTATCGCCCTCCGAGAAAGCATATCGGATGGCGGAAGGGAGCTCCGCCTCGGAATGGACCTTGGTAATACCGAAGCTGGACCCGCCGCCCGTCGGTTTGACGAAGAGCGGGAACCCGAGCCTGCCGGCGACATCCTTGGCAAATGCCTCTACATCAGCACCTTTCCGAATAAAGGCGTCCGGAGCGAGTTTGACATAATCGACACCCCTGAGATAACTCTTGCAGGAGTATTTATCGAAAGCGACGGTCGTGACGAAGGCGCTGCAGCTGGAGAACGGAATGCCGAGCATCTCGAAATAGCCCTGCAGGATTCCGGTCTCGCCGGGCGCTCCATGCTGCATGATATAGACGAAGTCAAACTTAATCTTCTCTCCGAGAACGCTCACGGAAAAATCGGTCTTGTCGATTTCGGGACGGGCCCCCTCCGGGAAGGGGACGCGCATGGAATTGCTCTTGCGCATCGCAACGAGGGACCATTTCCCGAACCGGGCGAAGATTTCATAGACATCATAGCGGTTCTCGTCGATCCGGGATGCGGTAAATTCGCCGCTCCGGCACGAGATCTCCCACTCTGAAGAATCGCTGCCGTACATGACGGCAATACTCTTGATCGCTTTTGACATATTATTCGAAATAATAATCTTCCAGATTCTGCATTTCGGTCTGGCCGGCCGATTCCGATGACGAGCCGCCGCAGAGGGACGCGCCTTCCGGCACCCGGAACGTATCCGAAGCGGAAATGCCGAGGGTCCCGTCCGCAAGGCACTTTTTCATCCAGATCCCCCAGATCGGAAGCGCCATATTCGCTCCCTGGCCCAGGGCGGTCGAATTGAAATGGACATACCGGTCCTCGCCGCCGACCCAGACGCCCGCCGTAATCGTCGGGGTATAGCCGATAAACCAACCGTCGGAATTGTCATTCGTCGTTCCGGTCTTGCCAGCGATCTGACCGGTCAGTCCATAGCGGTAGCGGAGACGTCCGCCCGTACCGCCGTCGACGACCGAGCGCATCATCTCGACCATCTGGTAGGCCGTATTCTCGGAAATGGCCTCCCGTTTCCGGTCGGTCATGACGGAAAGGACATTCCCGTCTCGGTCCTCAATCCGCGTCACGAAAACAGGGGCTGTATAGACACCGCCCGAGGGGAACGTATTATAAGCCGTAACCATTTCATAAACAGACAGGTCTGCCGATCCCACGCAAAGGGAGGGCACCGGATCGATAGGGCTTCCGATTCCCATCTTGCGCATGACATGGACCATCTGCTCCGGGCCGAACTGCTTCATCAGATAGGCGGCAAGCGAGTTGGAACTCTGGGCGAGTCCCCACCGGAGCGTCACCATGCTTCCGTTGGCGTGGGGATCCTGGGGGCTCCATGTCCTGTCCCCTCCGACCACGATGATCGGCGGCGTATTGGGCGCTTGGTCACATGGGGTCATCCCCATTTCCATCGCCAGGGTATAGAGGTAGGGCTTGATCGTCGAACCGACCTGCCGCTTGCCCTGCCGGACATTGTCATACTTGAAATAACGGTAGTTCGGACCGCCGACATAGGCCTTGATATGGCCCGTCCCCGGCTCGATGGCCATAAAGGCCGCCCGGAAGAACGACTTGTAATAGCGGATCGAATCATCCGGGGTCATGACGGTATCGCGGTAGCCCGGTTTGTCCCAGGTAAAGACGCGCATCTTCTGGGGCTGGGAGAAACTCTTGGCGATCTCGGAATCAGAGGCACCGGAGGCCTTCATCATCCGGGTACGGTCACTCCATTTCCGGGCCTGTTTCATGATAATCGCTTCCGTCGAAGCGTCCATATCGGCGCTGAACGGAGGATTCTTCCGGCGAGACAGCTCGCGGAAGAAGACCTTCTGGAGGTCCTTCCCGAGGTGCTCGGCTATCGCTTCCTCCGCATAACGCTGCATCTTGATATTGATTGTCGTGTAGATCCGGAGTCCATCCTTGTCGAGGTCGTACTGGGAGCCGTCCGCCTTGGTGTTCTTGTTCAGCCAGCCGAACAGGGGGTCATCCGCCCAGAGCAGGGAATCGACCCGGTAGTCCTCGACCGTCCCGTACTGGGAGCGGCGCGGGCGCTCTGCGCTCATCGTCCGGCGCAGCATATCCCGGAAATAGGGGCCGACGCCTGTCGTCCGGTCACCCTCCCGGGTATGGAGCTCGATCGGAATCAGCCGGAGGGAATCCCGCTCCGCCTTCGTCAGATAGCCGGCCTTCTCCATCTGGCCGATGACGAAGTTCCTGCGGCTGAGCGCTTTGTCCGGGTTGATCGCAGGATTGTAGCGGGTCGGCTTATTGACCATGCCGACGAGGACCGCACTCTCCTCGACCTTCAGGTCGATCGGCTTTTTGCCGAAGAACTGGTAGGCTGCCGACTGGATACCGTAGGAATTGCTTCCGAAGAAAACGGCATTCAGGTACATGTCGACGATCTCCTCTTTCGTATAGTTCCGTTCCAGCTTGATCGCCGTAATCCACTCTTTGAGCTTGATCCAAACCATCCCGAGTTTCCCGAGCCCTTCCCGGCGGGGATAGAGCGTCTTGGCAAGCTGCTGGGTTATCGTACTGCCGCCTCCCTGGCTGGACCGGTTCATCAGGAGCGTCTTGAAAAAGACGCGCCCGAGGCTCTGGATATCAATGCCGGAATGCCGGTAGAAACGGACATCTTCCGTCGCTACGGTCGCCTCAATGAGGTTTTTGGGAAGCTCGTCATAGCTGACGAACGTTCTGTTTTCGATATGATAGGTCGTCAGGACCTCGCCGTTGTCGGCGATTACCTGGGTTGCGAGCTTGCTGTCCGGATTCTCCAGTTCCTCTATCGTCGGAATTTCCGCGAAAGCCCAGACGATGACGAGCAGCAGGAGGACCAGTCCGATCGGGAAAAGGAGCAGTCTCCAGAACCATTTGACGATTTTCTTCTGTGTATTTTCAGTCATACTATTCCTATTTATCAAGACCTATGGTCTTGGGCCTATGGAGGCAATTTATCAATTTACAAAAATAGCGATAAAATTTGGAATAATTCCCGGAAATGGCTTTACTTTGCAAAAAATTACGAAGAATATGGAGGGAAAGAATCTTGTTATCGTAGAGTCTCCCGGAAAGGTAAAGACGATCCAGGAATACCTGGGGAAGGACCACTTCCTGGTCAAGGCCAGCATCGGCCACATCCGGGACCTGCAGGAGAAAAAACTCAGCATCGACATAGAACACGGGTTCAAGCCGGAATACGTTGTCCCGGCCGGGAAGAAAAAGGTGGTTTCCGAACTGAAGGCCCTGGCGGAAAAGGCAGATATGGTCTGGCTCGCATCCGATGAGGACCGCGAAGGAGAGGCGATCTCCTGGCACCTTTCCGAAACCCTCGGATTGTCTCCGGCCAAGACCCGGCGGATCGTGTTCCATGAAATTACAAAGAGCGCCATCCTCCAGGCCATCGAGAACCCGAGAGACATCGATATGGACCTTGTCAATGCCCAGCAGGCACGCCGCGTCCTGGACCGCCTGGTCGGTTTCGAGCTCTCCCCGATCCTCTGGCGCAAGATCCAGCCGAAGCTCTCGGCCGGCCGGGTCCAGAGCGTCGCCCTCCGCCTCGTCGTCGACCGCGAGAAAGAGATCATCGCATTCAAGAATGAACCATATTATAAGGTAGAGGCCATTTTTACCCCGGAAGGCACTTCGACGAAGGTCAAGGCCCTGCTCGACACCCGTTTCAAGGATGAGGCCGAGGCACGGAAGTTCCTCGAGGACAGCATCGGCGCGACCTATCGTATCCAGTCGATCGACCGGAAAGAGGCCGCCCGGGTACCCGCCGCCCCATTTACAACCTCGACCCTCCAGCAGGAAGCCGGCCGCAAGCTGCACTTCCCCGTCGGCACGACGATGCGCGTCGCACAGACCCTCTATGAACGGGGTCTGATAACCTACATGCGAACCGACTCGACCAACCTTTCCTCCCTCGCCCTCGGAACGGCCAAACGATTCATCTGCGACAACTTCGGTGATGAGTATTCCCGCACCCGTCAGTACAAGACCAAGGCCAAGGGCGCCCAGGAAGCCCATGAGGCGATCCGCCCGACCTATATCGACAACACCTCGATCGAAGGGACGGCCCAGGAGAAGAAATTGTACGACCTGATCTGGAAACGGACTGTCGCCTCCCAGATGGCCGACGCGAAAGTCGTCAACTCTACCATCCGCGTCGCCTCCGACCGACGGAGCGAACGCTATGGCATCCAGGCGACCCAGATCCTCTTCGACGGATTCCTTAAACTATATATGGAAGGGCGCGACGATGAGGAAGGCGACGAGGAAGAAGTCATCCTTCCCTCCCTGCAGGAAGGCGGCCTGATGAATGTCGGAACGGTTACGGCCGAATGCAAGTTCACCGCCGCCCCGCCGCGTTATTCCGAGCCGACCCTTGTCAAGAAACTCGAAGAACTCGAAATCGGGCGTCCGTCGACCTACGCGCCGACGATCTCGACCCTGACGACCGGCCGGGGATATATCGTCAAGGGAGACAAGGAAGGAAGAAAAGTCCAGGTTACGAACCTGACCCTGAAAAAAGACGTCATTACCTCCGCCGTCAAGACGGAGACCGTCGGGGCGGAAAAAGGCAAGCTGCTCCCGCAGGAGATCGGACTGATCGTCACAGACTACCTCGTCGACAATTTCGGCGAGATTCTCTCTTACGATTTTACGGCGAATGTAGAAAAAGACTTCGACGAGATCGCAAAAGGCGAAAAATCCTGGAATTCAGTGATTTCCTCTTTCTATACTCCGTTCCACAAGCAGGTTGACGCCGTGCTTTCGAACCACGAATACAGCCGTGTCAGCCGGGAGATCGGCACCGATCCCGCATCCGGAAAGAAGATCATCGCCAAGTTCGGCCAGTACGGCCCCTATGTCCAGAAAGGAGAAGGGGAAGACCGCCAGTATGCAAACCTCGGCAAGGGACAGCTGATCGAGACGCTGACCCTGGAGGACGCGCTCAAACTCTTCGAGCTGCCGCGGAAAGTGGGAGAACTCGACGGGGCGGATGTCATTGCCATGCGGGGCCGGTTCGGCCCGTATATCAAGCATGGTGATAAGAACTATTCCCTCCCGAAGGGGATAGACCCGCTGACCGTCAGTCTCGAAAAATGTGAGGAGATTATCCGGCAGGATGCGGAAAAGGCAGGCGCCAACGCCGTCATCCGGGAGTTTTCCGGCTCCGGCATCCAGATTATCAACGGCCGGTACGGTCCTTATCTGAAGCAAGGAAGTGATAATTATCGGATTCCAAAAGGAAAAGAAGCCGAAAAACTGACGGAGTCCGAGTGTCTCGCCATCATCTCTTCTAGCGAACCGACAGGAAAAAAGAAAAAATCCTTTCGGAAATAAAAAAATGTATGTATCTTTGCATCAGTAACTTATAAGTATAAAACGATGGCAAAATATCATCTCGACCAGATTGACCAGAAGATCCTTTCTTCCCTTGTCAAGAACGCCCGTATGCCTTTCCTCGAAATCGCCCGTGAGTGCGGCGTTTCCGGTGCGGCAATCCACCAGCGGGTCAAGCGGCTGGAAGCGAACGGGGTCATTACTGGCTCCCGCCTTCTCGTCAAACCCCAGGCTCTCGGACTGAATGTCTGCGCCTTTATCAGCATATCCCTTTCCGAATCGGGAAAATACCAGGATGTCATTTCCTATCTCAAGAAGATTCCCGAAATCGTGGAATGCCATTTCGTGACCGGCAAATATGCGATCCTGGCGAAAGTCTACTGCTTCGATAACGACCACCTGATGGAAATCCTCCTGAACACGATCCAGAAGATTCCGTATATCCAGTCGACGGAAACGATGATCTCCCTCGACGAACCGATCGAGCGTCAGGTCTGGGTCAAGGAATACAAGAATACGAGCTTTACGAAGAAGAGCGAAGAATAGCTTCTGCGAGGATAAGATCCTCCTTCGTCGTTATTTTCAGATTGAACCTCTCTCCTTCAATAAAGGAGAGGGGTATATTTATCCCCTGCGCAACGGAGGCATCGTCCGTAAACAACGTATCGTAGGGCTGCCGGTAGGCTTCTTTCAGGTCCTCGGAACGGAACATCTGCGGCGTCTGCGCGGCATAGACCCGGCTCCGGTCGAGGGCCTCCGGGGACTGGACGAGACGCCCGGTCCCGCGCTCCCTGTCGAGCAGTTTGAGGGTATCCGTCGAGGGCAGGACGGGGATCAGTGCCCGTTCCGTGTCCATTTTTGAGAACATTCGCGCCAGGAGATCTTCCGAAACCAGGGGACGGACTCCGTCATGGACCGCCACAATCGTCCCGTCGGGGACTTTTTCGAGGGCGGCGCGGACGGAGTGGAAGCGGGTGATCCCGCCCGGGACCAGCACCTGGGGATAATGGAAATTATGGGTGGTGCAATAGTCCCGCCAGGTCTTGAAATGCTCCTCGGGAAGGACGGTGATAACCTTGATGCCGGGGCAGGCGGAGATGAACCTTTCCATCGTCCATTGCAGGACGGCTTTCCCGGACAAGGTCAGAAACTGTTTGGGAATCAAGCCCCCCATGCGGGTTCCATGCCCACCGGCGACCAGGATCAGTATTTTTTTTCTCGACATGCGGAAGATATAATACGCGAATATAACTTTTTTTTCGTAATTTTACGCGATATTACTAGAATAGACCCTTAACACGAAGAATATGGCATTCAACTTTCTTACGCAAGAGTTGGCAATGGACCTCGGGACGGCCAATACCGTCATCTTCCAGAACGACAAGATCGCCCTGGACCAGCCGTCTATCGTAGCCATTGACAACCATACGAACAAATGCATCGCAATCGGACAGAAGGCCAAACTGATGCACGAAAGGACCAATCCCGGCATCAAGACTGTCCGCCCGCTGCGGGACGGTGTCATCGCAGACTTCCAGGCTGCCGAAATGATGATCCGCGGTTTTATCCGCGAAGTCAACAGCAAGCATAAGAGCCTCTTCGCTCCGAACCTGAAGATCGTCGTAGGCATCCCGTCCGGATCGACCGAAGTCGAGATCCGCGCCGTCCGCGACTCCTCCGAACACGCCGGAGGACGCGACGTCTACCTGATTTATGAACCGATGGCCGCAGCCCTCGGAATCGGTCTCGACGTAGAAGCCCCGCGCGGCAACATGGTCGTCGATATCGGTGGCGGCACGACGGAAATCGCCGTCATCTCCCTCGGCGGCATCGTCCAGCAGGACTCCATCCGCGTCGCCGGCGACGTCTTCACCGCCGACATCCAGACCTACCTCCGCCAGCAGCACAACATCAAGGCGGGCGAAACGACCGCCGAAAAGATCAAAATCGCCGTCGGCGCCGTCATCCCCGACCTTGACGGCGAGGAGCCTGAACCCTTCGTCGTCCGCGGTCCGAATATCATGACCGCCCACCCGGTCGAGGTCACGATCTCCTATCAGGAAATCGCCCACTGCCTCGACAAATCGGTCGCCCGTATCGAATCCTCGATCCTCCACGTCCTCGAGCAGACCCCGCCGGAACTCTACTCCGACATCGTCGAAAACGGCATCTTCCTCTCCGGAGGCGGCGCCCAGCTCCGCGGACTGGCCAAGCGGCTGTCCGAGAAGGTCAATATTCCGTTCCATGTTTCCGAAGACCCGCTGCGCGCCGTCGCACGAGGAACCTGCATCGCTCTCAAGAACACAGACAACTACTCGTTCCTGATGAGATAATGGCAGGAAACCGGAACATATTCCAAAAAGTCCTGAATGCAGCAATCTTCATCCTGATGGAGGTTGCTGCACTCAATATGATTAGCCACAACGCCGCCCTTCAGAACATCTGGCTCTCACGGGGGGCGCACCGGATTATGGGCGCACTCTGGGGGACGTCGGAATCCGTCCGCTACTATTTCTCCCTCAGGAAACAGAACGAAGCCCTCGCCGAAGAGAACTTCGACCTGCGGCAGCAGCTGCTCCGCGCCGGGAAAAACCTGCCGGTCGAAAGGCCCGATTCCTCCGCCGGTGCGTTTACCTATATCCCCGCCGAGATTTCGGTCATCAGCCGGAACAAGCAGCACAACTATATGATTATCAACAAGGGCTATGAAGACGGGATTCAGGCCAACTCCGGCATCATCACGGGGAAAGGCGTCATCGGGATCATCGATGCCGTCGGAAAGCACCACGCCTACGCCCTTACGTTCATGAACACCGACGTCAGCATCAGCGCCCGCCTCGGATCCGAAGGGGCCGTCGGTCCCCTCGTCTGGGACGGACTCTCCTCCTCGGGAGCGATCCTCAAAGAGATCCCGCTCCAGTTCAAATATGAACCCGGAGATACGGTCTATACCAGCGGCTACTCCTCAATCTTCCCGAGCGACATTCCCCTCGGAATCGCCGGGGACTCGCGGATCATCAACGGAGCGACCAACGAAATCAAAGTCCGCCTGCTGCAGGACTTTTCAGCCCTCCGCTACGTAACTGTCGTCCACAACAATAACCTGGAAGAGATGGAGGCTCTGCTGCAATGAGAAAGTCGTCCTTCTTCTTCGTCTATGCCCTGATGGTCATTGCGCAGATCCTGATCTGCAATTACTTCCATCTGACGTCCTTCGTCATGCTCTCGATCCTTCCGGTCCTGGTGCTCTGCATTCCGATCCGGATTTCGACGACGGGATCCCTGCTGATCGCCTTTGTGACGGGCTTTGTCGTCGACCTCCTTGCCGAAGGCGTCCTCGGGCTCAACACGCTCGCCCTCGTCCCGGTCGGACTGATCCGCATCCCGCTGATCCGGCTCGTTTTCGGCGAGGACCTCATCTCCCGGAATGAAGATTTCTCCGTCCGGAAATACGGATTCGGAAAGGTGACGCTCGCGATCCTGATCGTCCAGGCCGTCTTCCTGATTATCTACATCCTTGCCGACGGCGCGGGTACCCGGCCGATCGAATTCAACGCAATCCGCTTCGGAGCATCGCTCCTGGCCGGTTATCTGCTCTCCCTGATCCTGATCGACACCCTTGCCCCCGATACGAGAAAATAGCCCATGGAAACCGGAAGACGCACCAGACTTTTCATCGGTCTCGGGGTGGCTGCCGCCATCCTGCTGGGCAAAATTTTCTATATCCAGGTCATCAACGACCGCTACAAGACCGATGCCGACAAAAACGCCATGATCTACGAGACGATCTACCCGACCCGGGGGATCATCTATGACCGCAACGGGACGATTCTCGTCGGCAACAAGGTCGCATACGACATCATGGTCAGTCCCCACGAGGTCACCGCGTTCGACACCATCCAGCTGGCGTCCGTCCTCGGGGTCGAGCCGGAATTCATCCGGGGGAAAATGGCCGAATACGAAAAAAACCGGCGCCGGATCGGCTACCAAGCCGTTGTCATGATGAAACAGATTCCGGCGGAGGTCTATAACAAATTCGCCGAGATCCAGTATAAGTTCCCCGGATTCCGGGCCCAGATGCGAAGCATCCGCGACTATCCGGTCAATGCGGGCGGCAACCTCCTCGGCTATGTCTCCGAGGTCGACCAGGGTTTCATGGACAGCCATCCCGGCGAATACCGGAGCGGGGACTACGCCGGGAAAATCGGCATCGAGGCCGCCCGGGAGAAGGATCTCCGCGGAGAAAAAGGCTACCACATCTTCCTCCGCAACTCCAAAAACCAGATCGAACAGCCGTATAAGAACGGAGAGATGGATGTCGAGGCCGTGCCGGGCAAGGATGTCGTCACGACCATCGACGCCGGACTCCAGCAGTATGGGCAGGAACTCATGCAGAACAAGGTCGGCAGCATCGTCGCCATCGAGCCCTCGACCGGCGAGATCCTTGCCCTCGTTTCCAGCCCGGGCATCGACGTCGAGCAGCTGGCAGACATCGGAAAGCACTACGGAGAGATCTCCGGCAACCCCTACAAGCCCCTCTACAACCGCGCCGTTTCGGCCTCCTACCCGCCCGGATCCGTGTTTAAAATCCTCAACGGCCTGATCGGGCTCCAGGAAGGAACCCTGAAACCGGAGTATATGTACCCCTGCAGCCACGGCTACCACTTCGGCGCTGGCCACAAGGTCGGATGCCATGGACACAAGTCCCCGATCAATATGGAAGAGTCGATCATGATGTCCTGCAACGCCTACTACTGCTACGTCTACCGGAACATCCTTGACAACCGCACCAAATACAAGAGCATCGACGAAGCGATGGACGCCTGGCGGGAATATGCCCTCAGTTTCGGATTCGGCCGCAAACTGGGTAGCGACTTCCCCTCCGAACTGAGCGGCAACATCCCCTCCGGGAAGTTCTACAACAAGCGGTACGGAAAAGGCCACTGGAACTCCGTCACGGTCATCTCGAACTCGATCGGACAGGGAGAAATCCTCATCACGCCGATGCACCTGGCGAATTTCTGCGCGACCCTCGCCAACCGCGGCTACTATATTACCCCGCATATCATCAAAGACTCCGAAGACGTACGGATCGACCCGAAATACCACCAGAAACAATACACCAAGGTCGATACGACCCAGTTCAGGAAGGTCATCAACGGCATGTGGCGTGCCGTCAACAGCCCTCCGGGAACGGGCGGAACGGCCTGGGTCGCCGCCGTACCGGGACTGGACATCTGCGGAAAAACCGGCACCGCACAGAATCCGCATGGCGCGGATAATTCCGTGTTCATGTGCTTTGCGCCCCGGGAGAATCCGAAAATCGCCGTCGCCGTCTACGTCGAGAACGGCGGTTTCGGAGCGACATGGGCCTGCCCGCTGGCCTCGCTGATGGTCGAGAAGTACCTCAAGGGCGACACGGCACGGCCGGAACTTGAAAAAAGGATGAAAGAAGGAAACCTGATGAGCAGAGTGAAACACTGATGATTATTGAGAACCAGACACAACGGGGACTCCGGCAGTCCATCGACTGGAAGCTGATAGGATGCTATCTGCTTCTGGTTATCATCGGCTGGCTCAACATCTACGCGTCAATCCACTCCTCGGAGACAACCTCGATCCTTGACTTCTCGACCCGGAGCGGCAAGCAGTTCATCTGGATCCTGACCGCCATTGGGCTGGCCCTGCTGATCCTCTTCATCATCCCCCCGAGATGGTGGGAGGGCTTTTCTCCATGGATCTACGCGGGCGTCGTCTTCCTGTTGGTCGCGGTTATCTTCCTCGGCGTAGAAGTCAAGGGATCGAAGTCCTGGTTCGAATTCGGCCCCGTGCGCTTCCAGCCGGCCGAAGTATCCAAGATTTCGACGGCCCTGCTCCTGTCGACCATCATGAGCCAGACCGGTTACAAGCTGACCAAGCCCAAGGATTTCTTTCTCACCGTCGCCGTAATCGGTCTCCCGATGCTGGTCATTCTGGCTGAGAGCGAAACCGGCTCCGCCCTCGTCTATTTCGGTTTTATATTCGTCCTCTATATGGAGGGGCTGTCGGGCTGGTTCCTCGGAGCGATCGGCCTGATCATCTTACTTTTCATTACGACCCTGACCCTGAGTCCCTATTCCTCGATCGTCATCTTGCTGGGCCTGCTCTGGCTTGTCAATACCTTCAAGAGCAAGAAACAGTTCTGGCGCTGGCTGCTCATCGGCGGCGGAGTGATCCTGCTGTTCTCCCTCCTCCCCTGGCTCTGGGGACTCCTTACGGATGCGATCCAGTCCCGGGTCGACGCCGCACAGAATTTCATCGGTCCGTCCCTGCCGGGAAAGGACCCTCACTTCCGGGGCGAATTCCTCCTCCGGATCGAACCGGTCCATCTCCTTCTCGTCTCTGCCCTCGCCTCGATTCCCTACTTCTGTATCAAGGCTTTCCGGGAACGGTCCGGGGCGCTTTGGCTCTCCATCGGGGTCTTCATCGCCGGTTTGCTCCTGATCTTCTCGACCGATTTCATTTTTGACAAGGTTCTCCAGGACCACCAGCGCAAGCGGATCGAGGTCCTACTCGGAATGAAAGAAGACCTCTCCGGCGTCGGATACAATGTCAACCAGTCCATGATCGCAATCGGCTCCGGCGGACTGACCGGAAAGGGATACATGAACGGGACCCAGACGGCTTTCGGCTATGTTCCGGAGCAAAGTACGGACTTCATCTTCTGCACCGTCGGGGAGGAATGGGGCTTCCTCGGCTGCCTCGTCGTCATCCTGCTCTACGTCTTCCTGATCGTGCGCATCGTCCTTGACGCCGACCAATGCCGGGAGTCCTTTACCCGGATCTACGGCTACTGCGTCGCCGCATGTATATTCATGCACCTCTTTATCAATATCGGCATGACGATAGGCCTTATGCCGGTCATTGGGATCCCGCTGCCGCTGCTGAGCTACGGCGGATCCTCCCTATGGGCCTTCACCGTGCTGATTTTCATCTTCATAGCCCTCTACCGGCAAGAGAAAAAATACTTCTAGATCATGAGTCCACTCGCTGTCATCCTCACCATTGTCGCTTACTTTACGGTCATGCTCGGGGTCTCCTGGCTGTCCGGCCGCTCCTCCGGCGGAACCGCCGATTTCTACGGCGCAAAGAAATCCAACTGGCTGCTTGTCGCCATCGCGATGATCGGCGCTCCGATGTCCGGAGTAACCTTCGTCTCGGTCCCGGGAATGGTCGGGGTCAGCGGGATGGGCTATATCCAGATGCTTTTCGGGTTCATGGCCGGGTATCTCGTCATCGCCTATGTCCTGACGCCGCTGTATTTCAAGCTCAACGTCGTCTCTATCTACCAGTACCTCGAGCAGCGTTTCGGCGTCTCTTCCTATAAGACCGGAGCCTGGTTCTTCTTCATCTCCAAGATGTTAGGAGCTTCCGTCCGGCTCTTTCTCGTCTGCCTGACCCTGCAGCTGCTGGTCTTCGACCCGCTCGGTCTCCCCTTTGCGCTGAACGTCCTGATCTCCGTCGCCATCGTCTTCGCCTATACCTTCCGGAACGGCGTCCGCTCCGTTATCTGGACCGACACGCTCCGGACCCTGTGCATGGTCGTCGCGGTCGTTCTCTGCATCATCTTTATTGCCAAAAACCTCGGACTCGATTTCAAGGGTCTGATTTCGACCATCACCGGAAGCGAGATGTCCCGAGTCTTCTATTTTGACGACGTCAACCATCCGCAGTATTTCTGGAAACAGTTCCTGGGCGGTCTCTTTACCGCGGTCGCCATGACCGGCCTCGACCAGGACATGATGCAGCGCACCCTGAGCAGTAAAAACGCCCGGGATTCGCAGAAGAACCTCATCACGAGCTCCGTCATGCAGACGGTCGTCATTTCGATGTTCCTCTGCCTCGGCGTCCTTCTCTATCTGTTCGCCGCCGCAAACGGCATCTCCGAGACGGGTGACAAACTTTTCCCGGCCGTCGCGACAAGCGGACTCCTCCCGGTCGCCGTCGGGGTTCTCTTTATTATCGGTCTCGTCGCAAGTGCTTATGGAGCAGGCGGTTCCGCTCTTACGTCCCTGACGACGTCATTCACGATCGATATCCTCGGGGCCGGCGGAAAAGAGAAGGTCCGGAAGTGGGTCCATGTCGGGATGGCGGCCCTGATGGGCCTGACGATTATCGTTTTCAACGCCCTCAACAACACCAGCGCCATCGACGCGGTCTATAAGCTGGCCAGTTATACCTATGGACCGATCCTCGGCATGTTTGCCTTCGGGATCCTGGTCCATCGCCAGGTCCGCGACGGCTGGGTACCGCTTGTCGCGATCGCCGCTCCGCTGATCTGCCTCGTCCTTCAGCTCAATTCCGAGCGATGGTTCGGAGGCTATAAATTCAGCTACGAACTTCTGCTGCTCAACGCCGGCCTGACCTTCCTCGGCCTCTGCTGCCTGATCAAAAAGAAATAAGGCTCCTCGCAACGAGGTGGCAGGGGGTCCTTCGGAAACCGCCGCTTCCTCGCTATTTCGCGGAGCCTTCCTGCATGAAGAGTTCCGCTTTGAGGAAGCGGACGCTTTCCTCGGCGAACTTATAGTTCGTCGCGCCGGGCTTCGCATTCTTCAGGTATTCTTCGTAATACGAAAGGGCTGTCTTATAGTCTTTTAGCTGCTCATAGCAATAAGCGATCGAGGAGAGAAGGTACTTCTGGGACGGGCTGGCCTCATAGGCCTTCTTGTACCATACGATTGCCTCGCTCCAATTCATGTGACGGAAATGACCGGTCGCATATCCTTGACAGACCTTTGAAAGCTGGGCCGGATCAGGCTGGAGCATGGCATACGCCTTATCATACCAGGGCTTGACCTCTTTGTCAAATAGGCGCATTCCCTTTGATTTGACGGAAGCGATCGCGAGGGCGAGTTCAACGTCCGAGGAATCGATCTGCCAGGCCGCCTCCAGTTCCTTCTCCGCGAGATAGATCAGGTTCAGTTCGGCATAGTCCTGACCGAGGAAAAAACGGGTTGCATACGAGGTTGTATCTCCAAGCTCCTTAAGATGCTCAAAGACCTCAGCAGACTGCTTATGTCCCTTTAGCTTATAGAGCGCCAAGCCTTTGGAGGGAAGAAGCCGCATCTCGTCCGGATTCTCCTCAAGATAGGGCGCGACCGTTTCAAGAACGCCCTGATAGTCCTTTCTGCCAAGCTGATTCTTAACGATGCGGGTTACGATACTGATATCTCCGGGATTGAGGGAAAGGGCGGTCTCATACATCCGGAACGCATTCCCCGGCAGTTGCATTTCCGTATAGGCATCGCCGGCGAGAGTCGCAGCCCGGGCGATGGAATCCGTCTTCAGGATCTCCTCTACTTCCTCAACGGTTCCGTCGAAATCTTTGACCCGAAAAAGAAGAGAGGCCTTTCGGAGGCGGTAGAAAACATTATCCGGGCGATGCATGGACAGCAGCGTATAACATCCCAGCGCATTCTCGACGTCCCCGCTTTGGAAATGACAGTCAGCAAGCTCTGAAAGGGCTGACATGTCCCCCGGACGCATAACGCCCGTCAGAACCTCGATTGCCTCACGGGTCCGGTAAAGATTCTTCAGGCAGCGTGCCTTCTCAATTGAAAGATCCCGAATCCTGGCGGAGTCCGTCTCCGAGCGGATCATCCGGTCCAGTTCGGAGATCGCCTTCTTATAATCATCGGACGGCACCTGCGCCCCGGCGAGGAGGGAACCGAGGAAAAATAACGTGATAAACAGTAATTTCTTCATATTCGCAAAGATAACATTATTCTACCAATTATAGAAAAACGGGTTTCAAATCGTAAGTTGAACTATTTTTGAACTACTCTAAATTCTATTTTATTGATTTTTAGACAATTAGCGAAAATCCAACTTTTTAATAATCGAAAAGCAGCAGAAGAATCAAAAGGATGCATGTATTTATCAATATTAGTTAATCCTCTCTAAAAGTGTCAACCGAAATCAGGGAAGGTCAGAGTACATAACACGCGCGTCTTGGAAATTTCATTCTCATTTTATATTTTTGCATATAATATTATGGATAAAGTTCGAAATCAGCAGATTTCGCATATTATTATATGGAATATACATTAGATATCTACAGCAAAGGTCCAGAGCAGCTTCTTTCCTCTCTGGCGCTTAACTGCAAGGCAAGGCGGCTGGAAAAGGGCTATAGCCGGAGTCGACTCTCAAAATTGACGGGGGTCCCGGCTCCGACGATCGAACATTTTGAGATGACGGGGAAGATATCCCTGGAATCGTTCTGCAAACTGGCGATAGAGTTCGGGTATTTCGAGGAGATTGCCGCCCTTCTTTCTAAGTCAAAATACACGACCGGCTCGGAGCTTGAAATCATCAACAAAAATAAAAACAGAAAGAAAGGAAGATGATCCCTCCGGTTCCGAAATTAATTGTCTATCATCGGGATACCCCCGTCGGAACACTTCAGCAGGATCCCGACGGAACCCGGTGTGTATTCGAATATGACCGGCAGTGGCTCTCCGGTGGCTTCTCCCTTTCTCCGACAGAACTTCCGCTGACTTCCGATCTTCTCTACGCCGATCCGAACAAATTCGGTGGAAACTTCGCGACCTTTGAGGATAGCTTGCCGGACGGATATGGACTCTATCTCCTCGAAAGAATCCTCCGGGGTCAGGGTACTTCTCTCAAAGAAACGACCCCTCTCCAGCGTCTCGCTTTGATTGGGCAGTCCGGGATGGGGGCCCTGAATTACAGACCGTCCATTCCGTCCCGCTATAAGGTCCCCTCCGTTTCACTGGAAGAACTTGACATACTGCAGGAAAAGGCCCTTGAGGTCCTTTCAGAAAAGAATGATACCGATACGTCCCTGCTCTATTATAACAGCGCAAATTCCGGCGGAGCGCGGCCCAAAATCGTCTTCTCAAGAAAAGACGGAACGCACTGGCTGATCAAATTCCGGCACACTTATGATCCGCTGGACCTTGGAGAAACGGAACTTCTTTACATGAAAACGGCCCGGGAGTGTGGCATCCGGATTCCACGCATCGGGCTTGTCCAAGGAAAATATTTTGCCATCGAGCGGTTCGACATCGATCCGGCCGGGAACAGGGTCCATATGCTTACGGCGTCCGCCCTTCTCAAGACGCCCTACCAGAATATGGACATCGACTATACCCATCTCCTCGCGCTGACCGGATATCTTACCCAAGACCCCCTTCAGGTTGAAGAGATGTTCCGGCGGATGGTCTTTAATCTCGTGGCTATCAATAAAGATGACCATGGGAAGAACTTCTCTTTCCTGTGCAATGAGGGCCGATGGACCCTGGCTCCCGCATACGACTTGACCTATTCTCCTTCTGGTTCCCGCGGCGAGCACGCGACCTCGCTTTTCTACGACGGGAATCCTGGTTTGGATCTGGTGCTTAAAGCCGGGACCGGGATCCGGATCCCCGAAAAACGCTGCCGGGAGATCGTCGAATCCGTCCAGGATATCTGCGCCCGAAACCTGCCCAAGATATCTCCGCTCGCACTTTGATTCTTTTGCAGCTCGCACTTTAATTCCATTGCCGCTCGCTGGGAGGGGTCACTACGGGATGCAACCGCGTGTTTACCAAGGCACTGATAAACAATCAATTATAAAAATTCTCCTACTCTGCTTCGGTTATCGTTGCAAAGAACAACCGCTCATTTTCGGTTATACAAACAAGACAATTTGGTTATTTGGCGAGATTTTGTTTGGTTGTTTGGCGTTACAAAAATAGGTCTTTTAAGAGGAGTTCCCGCTGGAGAGCCGCTGCTGCGTACTCATTTGCCTTGACCCCATCAACCGTTATCATAATGGTCGAGCAGGATATCTTATTCTTGAAGGTCGACGACACGAAACGTTTGCGTTCATTCAATCTCTCTGCATAAGCTGCCGAAATAGAGAAAGGGCCGTCACAGTATTTGATTTCGAATACGTTAACATTTCTGTCTGCTCGTTCCAGAATCATATCAATCTGGTATCCCTTTCCATAGTATGCATAGGCTTTCGTGCTGATTCCGCTTACGCCCAATGCCTGTTTGATTTGCTGGAGATGAGAAAAGCATAATCGTTCAAATGAAAGCCCGCCCCAAGTCTCATAAGCATGAGATCCCTGCATGTGCATCCAGAAATCTTCATCTCGAAAGGCTCCCTTTTTTATAAACGTAAAGTAAAATAGGGTATAGAAATCGGAAAGCTGGTAAAGATTAGCGATTTGCCCTTTTGCCGGATATTTTCTGATAAAACCACACTCTTCTAGATCTTCCAATTTCTCACTGATATTTCCGCCATCTTTGAATTTCCCTTTCTTTACGACCTCATCTCTTGTGAATCCCATTTTCTTCTTTGACAAGATTTCGACAATCTTGATATAATCCCGAGAATCTTTGAATAATGAGGCATAGAGATTTTCAAACTCAGATCCCAGCAGCGCTGTTTCTGCAAAAAACAGACGGTCAATATTTTGCGACAGACTCATTCCCCTCTCAAGCAGATTCAGATAGTAAGGAATTCCTCCAAGAATCATATAGCACTCGGAAATTGTTTTCAAGTCCCAGGAAATTTTTTTCGATACGAGATAGTCCCGGGTTTCAGCCAGAGTGAAAGGAGTCAGTTTAATCGGTATGGTAATCCGGTTATGGAATCCGTCCTTATCTCTAATCATCTTTTTGACCATCCACGAAGCAGCGGATCCGCATATGATAAGAATGATATTCCGCTGAGAAGAGGCCCACCCATTCCAAAAATGCTCTAAGGCCTTGAGATAATCAGATTTCTGGGTGTACATCCAGGGAACTTCATCAAGGAAAATTATCTTTCGGTTATCGTCCGCTTCTTCTACGACCGTCCGGAGAAGTTCAAAAGCTTCCATCCAGTTCGCCGGAAGCGGAAGCGTCTTATGGGGAACCTTCCTCGAGAGTTCTGAGTAAAAATTGATCAATTGCTCCTGGCGTGTCCCCTTTGCTATCCCAGTGCAAGAGAAGACAAAATCATTGTGGAAAAATTCCCGGACAAGATATGTTTTCCCCACTCGACGTCTGCCGTAAATCATAACGAACTCGGATTCTGAGGACTCAAGCGCTTTCTTAAGCAAAGCCTGTTCTGTTTTTCTGCCAATCATAGACTTGTTATTTTCTGCGGTAAAGATATAAAATGTATTCTATTCCGCAAAAAATAAATTTATTTTCTGCGGAATGGCGTCAAAAAAGTAGTTGTTCCGCAAAAAATAATTATTCTTCCTCAACCCATCGGGGAGCTTATTCTATCCTTGCAAAACTCGCCTCTTTTAGCTGGATATTAACATAACATTCTGATTTACAACTACTTATAGCTCGCCAGACCGTAATTTTTAGCGCAAAAAATGCGGGCTGAAAGAAAGCAATCATGAAATGTGCCTTACAGGGTGCTGGAAGGCCATTTTGATTGGCGGGAAGAGCGAATGCTAAGAAACTTAATTAGTTAGGGACTAATTTACCGCTTTTACAAGCATAGTTGAAGTTTAAAAGCAACCTTATACGCCTGTTAATCAAACGATTAAGGCCGACGCAACATAAAAAATACAACGAAATAAAATTAAAACTGTAGGAATATGAAAAAACAAACAAAAATGGAGTATGTATCTCCGGTGGTACTGGAGATAGACCTGCTTTCCCGGGAGGCGTTTGCCGCAAGCCCGCTGGATCCTTATCACAATGATAATAATGGAGACGAAGATTGGGATGACTAGTTAATTTATATTTTGCATTGAATTATGAAAAAAGTATTGATATTTGCTGCGGCAATCACCGGACTCTTTGTCGCCGGTTGCGTTAAGAATCAAGAATCTGCCGGCATCTCTGAAGGTGAAAAGACATGGGTAAAGGCTTCTGTGGCCACACCAGAGACCAAACTCTCTGTTGACATGGGAGACCTGAACCCTGCATGGGTCTTCAATGATAATATTAAGCTCGAAACGACTTCTAACGGCTGGCAGGAATTTACACTTAAAAACGGACAAGGGACACAGATCGGTCTATTTGAGGGAACAGGGACTCCTAAGGTCGGTTCTGTTGCTATCTATCCCGCTTCAAATGCCGGAAACGGGTCATATACTTTCCCGACTGAGTACGAATTCCGCCCGTTGAATTATGATGGGAATGCAGAAAACGGTGATCCGATTTCTGAAATCCCTATGGTCGGAAAAATCCGTGGGACGGATGATATTAAGTTCTACCATGTTGGCGGAGCTATCGCATTGAAATTCAGTGAAATTACACCTTCGCAGCACAAGTTGACCGTTACTCTTGAAGGGGCTCCTGCAACGGGAACGGCAACAATCGATGCGTCCGATCCCAGTGCCGCATTAGTCCCGACTGGATCAACTGGTCAGGTCGTTACGGTCTATATCAACAAAACGACTCAATACACGCTTCAGGATCAGACAATCTTAGTTCCTGTTCCAGCAGGCACCTATTCAAAAATCAGTATTGATTTACAGGTCCAGACTGATAAGGTTACCTTTGAGTCAATTGTTAGCAAAAGCCGAACGAAGTCATTTACTATTACGGCTGGCGGTATTTTCTCTTTCGCTCCTCTCACGACAGATTACACCAATACAGGCAAAGAACTCCGTGCCCATTTCCCGTTGGGAGGTAATCTGAACGATGAAAGTTATGAAGGGACGCGCATGGTCGTATCTTGGGTCAATACTGTTGATAATATTGCCTATATGGATGCGGACGGTAGCGGTCATGAGCCCGTTTCTCTTTCCAGCAGGTATTATGAGGAGCAGATATTTGACTCTGAGACGCAGACAGATGTGTATTACCAGTTTGTCCGTCTGAATCAAGAGATGCTGGACTATGGGGTTTATATTCTTGAGGATTATCGCACCAATAATCAATATTGGAAGCTTAGGCAAAGCCGTGGTTATGTCATGAACGTTAAAGTTACCTGTGCCGATCCTTCAAGCAAGACGAATGCCGATGGGACGCCGAATATCAATTACTATCGTTTCACGATGGAAACAACTGATGGTCAGCCGCTCGCTTTCTTCATGAAGAGTGATATGGAGATTCTCTACAAAGCATGCAAGAATAGGACAATTACGAATGGAGATGCGACGGTGTATACAAGTGGTTGGTATAGCTACAATACTTATGATATTATAGAAAGTCTCTTCGGCGGTGATTACGATATGCAAAATGAAAATCAGCAAGTAATTTGGACGAAGCCTTACTTTGAAGAGGTTACTTTGCCAGATGGTTCTAAGGATTATGTTCTCACTTCACCTACCTTTGACAACGGCTTCTTTATTACGGGTACAGTTGTTTCCCGTCTGAAACAAAGCACAGCAACGATTGATGGTGTTCCTGTCGGAGAGTATATCCACACTAAGTTCATGCTATTGAATGCTGAAATTGTCGACTAATTATTCAGATAGATAATAAGTTTCTCGCCACCCGACCTCTCCGGCCGGGTGGTTTTTTATGCCTCGGTGGTGGCGCTTATTACATTGAGTCGCAGCCGAGTAACCTTTACCCTTTGTCCCAAAAAGGACAAAGGGTAGGTTTTATTCGCCTGCTAATCAGCCGGTTAAGCGGCACGAGCCGAACACGAGCGAACTTGTGCTTTGGCATCGTTGATTCAGCGAAGGATCTACTCCCCGTAGAAGACGATCCAGTTGGTTGTGAAGCGGCCGGGGGTGGGGAAGATTTCCCGGACAGAGCCGTCGGGAAGGCGGTACCAGGAGTAGTTCCAGCCGCGGCCCATGTCGCAGTAGATGGCGTTTCGGACGCCGAGTTTACGAAGGCCGGCTAGGAAGGATCCGAACGGCAGACTCCGGGCGCAATCGACGATGCAGAGTCGTCCGCCGATCTCGCAAAGGGCCCGGTAGCGGTTCGGCCGGTCCGCCTTGAAACAGCCTTTGAACTGCTTCCCGTTATGGAAAAAGAGGCTCTGGCAAAAGCCCATCCCGCCCTGCTCCGCCGCTTTTTTAAGGGGTGGCCGTGAATTTTTATGGCTGAAATTGAAGTGGTTCCACGCAGATCTCGTCTCCTTTAGAAAGAGCCTCAGTATATGTAGAGAGGAGATCCCGATAGAAATCGAGGACCTCGGTGCGCCTGTCGCTCTCGTGGTAGAGCAGAACGGTAAGAGCAGTCAGAACGAAGCCTTTGGAAAGACCGTTAAGCCCCGGTTCTTTAAGATAGTCCGAGAGTTTGCCAAGGCGATTTCCGGTCCATATAGCATGGACCCAACTCCCATAGACGTCCACGCTCGCGGATCATCTTTGCGGGAGAAAGCTGCTGGATTGCCATAATTCACTCAGTTTAAAGATTATGCAAAGATACAGCATTATCCTATATATCCAGTTTGTAAATCTCCGGAATATCCTGTTTTTTCCGAAGGAAGGTGGCCATGTAGATGGGCAGATATGTCTTTTTCCCCTCAACTGAAACGTTATCGTTGCAAAGAACAATTGCTCTTTTTAGGTTATACTCCTCATTATCAAGAATATTCGCCAACGCGTGGTGGTATTCATAATCCTTTCCGGATTTTACTTCAATAGGCAGTACCGTCCCGTCGCCAATCTCTATGACGAAATCTACTTCGCCCTGTTTCTTACTATTGAAGTAGTACAGCCTCTCAAACCCCTGTGCGAGAAGTTCTTGTGCAACGACATTCTCGTAAATCGCACCGAAATTAATGTTAACCTCACCGCTAAGGATACGGAACTGGATGCCGTCCGCGTATTGGTACGCCAGAAGGCCCACATCGTTTTGGAATAACTTAAAAAGATTACGCTGTTTGTTCAGAAGCAGCGGGATCCGCGGCTCTTCCACATTATACGCCGGAATGGCGACTCCCGCATTCCTCATCCAAAGAAAACTGTTTTCGTACTTCTGGAATTTTAGGTTTTTATTCAGCTCTTTCAGGATGAAACGCTTGTTTTTGGCGTTCAACTCCGATGGGATAAGCTCAAAGATCTCATCCAAGTAAAGTTTATTGTCCGGATCGTATTGGGATATGTCCATTTTGTAGAGATTCAGGATCGCCTGCTGTTCCAGACCAACGCTCTGCAGATTATTGGTCTGGATATATTTCCATACAGAAGCTGGCATACCACCTACAATCAGATAAAGCCGGAAAATGCGCATCATCTGATCATGGACCACAAGATCAACCGGAGAGGATTTTTCAAAGCATTCCTGAACATGGTCAATTAGGGAAGGGGCTGCACCTACGGCTAATGCAAACTCTTTAAAATCAAGCGGATACATGTTTATTATATCCATATATCCAACAGGCTCGGATATGGTCTCCCTCCCCTGAATGATCTTCGATTTAAGGTCATGTAATTCGACGCCCAACAAAGATCCGGTAAGCCCATAGCGAAAGCTCCCTTCGTCCACGAGGAATTTGATTTTGGTCACACACTCCGGGCAGCATTGCACTTCGTCAAAGAGAATAAAGGTTTTTCCTGGAACCAGGGGTTCCTCTGTAAAGGCAGAGAGACGCAAAAGAATGTCTTTGGCGCTTTGTGTCCCTTGAAAAATCTGTTTTGCTGCGGAATTTTCAATGAAATTGATTTCGACATAATGCTCGAACTTCCTTTGGGCCAAGCGGCGGAAAGCATTGGTCTTGCCTACCTGACGGGCTCCGGTGAGCATTAAGGCCATCTTACTATTGTCGTAAATGGCGTCAATGGCTGCGTCTATTTTCCTTGTCAACATAATGAATCCGTTTTTCCATGGCAAAAATATAGTTTATTATCCGTTTTTCCAAGGTGGATTCATATATTATTGTCGGTTTTTCCAAGAATTGCCGTCGTCAATTTCCGAAAAATAATTATACAGTCATGTCCCTTCGGCGAACTTATCCTATCCCGGCAAAACTCGCCTCTTTTAGCCGGGTATTAACATAACATTCTGACTTACAGCTACTTGTCGCTCGCTGGACCGTAAATTTTTAGCGCAAAAAATGCGGGGATCTCTGGATGCGTTGAATATCAGCAAGAAACGGTCCAGAAGGTACGTATTAAAATGCGACTAAATACTTTATGGTTTGTGAGTGAAGAAAAAGTGAAAAAACTATCAATCTGATACAAATATTTAAAACTGTAGGAATATGAGAAAACAAAGAAAAATGGAGTATGATGCACCTTCCATGAGAGCGTTGCAAATAGCGCTGGAAGATCATATTTGCTCTCCAATGAAAATTCAACGGAATTATGTAGATGGACTACAGAACCTTGGAGATGAAGGAGGAGAAGAAGGAGAGACTTATTATTTGAATTATTAAAGACGAAGAACGATGAGAAGAATTCACTTTGGAGTCGCCGCAATAGCTTTACTTGCGGGTGTAATTGTCTCTTGTGAGCAGGAGAAAGATTTTCAGCCTGCAGAAATAGGTGAAAATGGACTTGCTTTCAGTGTCAACAGTGTCGTGACGCGCTCTGAGATCAGTAAAGTCAAAGGTGTTTCTATTCCATTGGGAGAGGATGGCGCTGGAAATAGCTATACGTTGGAGGAAACTATTGAGACACTGGGAACTAGCGCTCAGGAAGGACCGATGACAAGAGGAATCCCTGCCTTTACGGATAATGTCTCTGCCGTTTATCCTTCCCTTAATGCTGTTGCCTATGCTGCCAATGGCACCCAACTATTTGAGGGAGATACCGAGTTTTCGTGGAATGCCAGTGAAAGTCTTTATATCCACGATTATGCAAATATGAGTCCATGGGATGATTGCACAGATGACGCTAAGACCCTGTACTATTTCCTGCGGATGCCCGTGTCGCCCAGTGGGGCAAGCAATTGGAAATATAGCGTTGCGGACGGAAGTGTTAAATTCGATTATACGACCCCGACCAGCAGCGACGGAACTGCAGATGCCGTCAAGCAGCAAGACGTTCTTGTCACATCGCGTCCCTTAAAGAAAGCGGAATATGACAAGAAGACAGGTGCTTCTGTTCTTTTCTACCATGCCCTTTCAGGAGTCAAATTTGCTATCGGCAATGATAACTCTGGGGATGTCAAGACCTATATTACGAATGTAAAGTTCTCTGGGCTTATCAAAAACGGATCTTGCACGGTAACTCCTGACGGCAAATATGAACAGACCACAGGAGATTCGAAGAATGTTGTCGCGTGGAATTTGGAAGGGGCAGCAACAGGAGAATTCTCTCAAGCTTTTACTGAAGTTAAAGACCTGGAGGGCAATCTTGCTAAAAATGGGAAGAATAATCTGAACAGTAGTGACGGTAGTTTGACCTTCTGGTTTATCCCGCAGACCATGAATAGTAACATTACGCTTGATTTCACATTCAAGGTTGGCGAAGATGGAGAAGAGATTACCCGAACGATTAATTTCGGCGAAGTCCTTGCTGGGGTTGAATGGAAAGCCGGACAGCTC
This sequence comes from uncultured Bacteroidia bacterium, assembly GCA_902789395.1. GTDB lineage: Bacteria > Bacteroidota > Bacteroidia > Bacteroidales > UBA932 > Cryptobacteroides. The sequence goes on from CADANY010000003.1 coordinate 150,216, forward strand.
CGGACCTATACCATCCGGGCAAATGATGTAAACGTCAGAATCACGGATAGCGTGACTGAGATTGAGGATGAGAAGGTTAAGAATAATGTAGTCATCAAGAATACGGGCAACGTCGACGTCTTCATCCGCGCTGCAATCGTAGGACAATGGGTTGACAAAGACGGCGCTCCGGTCTTCTCTTTTACAGATTTTACTGATGGTCTTACTATTCTAGAAATCGACAGTTGGTATCAGGATCAATTCGGTGATAAGGTAGAGAGGGGCAAGTTCGGCGTTTTCAACGGGCTAGTTGGTTACACGAATCCGAAGTACCCTGATCTTGTTGGAGTTCCAAATGACGACTGGGAGAAAGGGAACGATGGCTACTATTACTATACTAAAGTAGTGAAACCCGGGAAAGAAACGGGGACAAAACTATTTAATAGTTACACAATTAAAGAGACACCGGTAATTCTAGTGGCATCTCAACCCCAGGATATAAACTTCGTCATGGAAATATCCACACAAGCAATATCAGCAAATAAGTCCGACGGCGGTGTCTATACGAACTACGCGGACGCTTGGAGCAATGCGAATAATCAATAATACATCAGGAGAGAACGACAATGAAAAAGATTTATAGTTTTATTCTCATCGCTGTGGCAGTTCTGTTGTTTGCACCGTTGAGAAATGTTCAGGCTCAGAAGGAAACGACATACACGAACGGTATGGGTTACAGCAAGAATATCTCTAAACCAGATAAAGACGGCATTTATACCATTTCGCTGGAGGCCTTTACAACCGGTAAGGTAGAGGTAACCCAAAAGAGTTTGCCTGCGGATATCGTCCTCGTGCTGGACATTTCCGGGTCGATGGATGATGATATGAACGGTAATCCTACTTCTTATAATAATAATAAAAGAATTACCGCTCTAAAAAACGCAGTAAACAGTTTCATTGATGTCATCAATGATAACGACCTTTACTATGTCGATACGGATGGCAAGCCTGATAAATCCAAACCTCGTGATCAGAGGCTTGGCAACAGAATCGCTATTGTTACTTACTCAACCAATGCGAATAATCGTACTAATGGGTTGATTGCTCTTGGAAGCAGTACTACAAACAATGTTGGCGTAACAACATTGAAAAACATTGTCAATGGTTTGACAGCGAATGGTGGCACCTATGCTCATAAAGGAATGGCATTAGCGTATGATATATTGAGTCCCCTTAACGATACGCGCCAGTTAAGAACGACAGTGTTTTTCACGGACGGCGAACCTGGGCTTAAGGGAGATTGGTCGTCTGATGATAGATTGTATCAATCTATAGTAGAATCTAATAATGCCTCATTAGCATTTATTCAAGGTCGAGAATCTCATGGTTCTATTTTTAATTATCATCCAAATGATCCTTATGCTGAATATCGTTATGACACATTCTCTACAGCTAATGAGACCATCAAATCCGCAAATCAGATTAAGAATCTAGCTAATGACTCTAAAGGTATAATCTCCAATGTTTATACAATCAGTATTATTAACAACCCGAGCAATGAGACGCAGGTATATTTGGCTAAGACATCTTCTGACTGGCTCGGAGCTGACAACATGGGATGGTATACTGACAACTGGATGACCTTAGCAAATTGCTGGAATTATAATCATAACGGAAGTGTAGGGTCTCAAAATTCAAGCGATACGGAATTTGCGCTTACAGCGACTACGCAAGATGGTCTGAATGATATTTTTGAGACCATCGCATCCTCTTCCGGCGGTTCCGACTCCGACCTTGGTGGTTCTTCGGTTGCCGTGCTGGATATTGTTTCTGCGAACTTTATGTTACCCGATGGAGCCGATACTGATCAGATAAAGGTCTATACAGCGCCCTGCACCGGAGGGACAGAAGGCGCCCTTGAGTTTGGCACCGCTATTCTTGCTCCTAACAATCAAGCAAGATATCATAAAATGACACGGAATGATGATGATACTATAACTTGGTCTAAAGATGACTTTGATGTCGATGTTGATATCGACGTCATAATTAAGGGGGACAAAAATAATATGATTGAAGTTACCGGCTTTGACTATAGCAGTAATTTCTGTGGATTTGATGAGAATGGTGAAGCGCGCGGTTTTAAAGTTGTCATTGAGATTCCGGTCAAGATGGATCCCAATGCTGTTGGAGGCCCTAATTCAGAATCTAACGAATCCGGCTCAGGAATCTATGCAGATGTTGATGGAGACGGGACTCTCGACCCGATAATTACTTACACCAGTCCTACTATTGACCTTCCGACGAATATCTTCATTCAGAAACAAGGGTTGAATAAGGGAGAAAGCGCTCATTTCAAGATTCAAAGAATTCCGAAAGCGAATCCGGAGTCAACAGCATGGGAAGATGTTACAACTGTTTTCCTTACGAGGACAGAAACAGAAGAGACTCCTATTGTAAAGGTGCGTGGCCTGGACCCGAACTACATCTATCAAGTTGTTGAAGAGCCTTGGAGTTGGAGTTATACTTCAGAAGCAATTACTGCGACACGGACAGACCTATTAAAAACCAATCCGTTTAAATTTAAGAATACTCCGAAGACTGGCATCGACACGAAGGTCAACCATGCTGAAAGTAAGGCTACCAATAAATTTGCTGAAAAGAGTTCCGAGCAAGTAAATTCAAAGTAACTTTTGAATTTTTCAGGAGAATACTAATCATAGAGAAAGGCTGAATGACATAACAATCATTCAGCCTTTTTTCTCCAAGATAAGAATCACATCCACAAGTTGAGCGTATCGCTCGATTTAGTCCTTGAGAAGCTCCTCAACTTCTTCCTGCGTCATGCCCTTGGCGAGAAGCCGCTGGGCAATCGCGTCGCGCTCAGAGATGCGTCCCTCTTCTCGGCCCTGCTCTATTCCTTTCTCTAACCCTTTCTCTATCCCTCTCTCCATCCCCTCTTTCAAGCCTTCTTCCTTGGCATATGCCAATTGATTCTTAAAGTCCCGTTCTGTTCTCATGTCTAGATCGTATTTCTTCTTTTCTTCCGGCGTGAAGTTAGCGATTTCCGCAGAATCAAACAAGAGAAGGAACGAACTAGAGAGCCATCATGAACGGGATAGAGAGGAGACTCTCACGCTCACATGGAGGCCGAGGCCCTGAAATAACTTGACGAGGGTAGAAAGTTGAATGTCTGTACGACCTTTCTCGATCCTGGAAATATAACTCTTCTTGGTCCCGACCATTGATGCAAGTTGCTCTTGCGTCATACCTGCCCTTAAACGCTCATCTTTTATCCTCTCACCAATGATAAAGGCGTCACACTCCATTTCGAACTGGTCCCGCTCCGCTGTCCCGATTGGGCCAAAATCCTCAGTTATGAGATCTTCTAAAAGCGTTATGTCCATTTTCTTCGTATCTGTCTCCATTCCTTTATTTATTTTTTTGATCAAAATTTTTTTTCATCAAAGCATCTCGGTCAATAGTCTTTCGGAAGGTTTTGAAATGATCTTCAAATACAATAACTCGTCTCAAATAGTCTCTCTTCACCATTACAAAGTTAACCAATTAGTAAACAACATACAAATACTTTTTCAGCAAAAAAAGAGAAACTTATCCGTTTTCTTTTTGTGAAAACGGATAAGTTTCAAAAACGGCCATTGAACGAGGCCAGGAGGGGTCAGGCCGCCGAAAAAGGCTTGTAAAAAGTGGAAAAATGCGATGGATAAGATTCTTCGCTTTGCCTTTTTGGGACATTATCTCAGAATGACTTAATAACATCGTTTTGAGGGTAACTCTGTCATCCTAGGGAGGGCAAAGCCCGACGAAGAAATTCCTCTCCGCTGGATCACCCCGATCCCAAAAAACAATTTCTCGCGTGCATGGCACGTGTCGCTTAATCGGCTGATTAGCAAGAGAATAAAACTTACCCTTTGTCCTTTTGGGGACAAAGGGTAAAGATTAATCAACTGAGACTCAATATTATAAGCGCCACCGCCAAGGCATATAAAAACCACCCGGGAGGGTGGGTTTTATTTGGGAACCATAGTCTCAGCGGCTGTCAACACCTGATTAAGCCGAGCCAAGCAAGGAGTCGACTTCTTCCTTCGTCATGCCCTTGGCGAGAAGCCGCTGGGCAATCGCGTCGCGCTCAGAGATGCGTCCCTCTTCGCGGCCCTGCTCTATCCCTCTCTCTATTCCTTTCTCTATTCCTTTCTCTAACCCTTTCTCTATTCCTCTCTCCATACCCTCTTTCAAGCCTTCTTCCTTGGCGTATGCCAATTGATTTTTAAAGTCCCGTTCCGTTCTCATGTCTAAATCGTATTTCTTCTTTTCATCCGGCGTGAAGTTAGCGATTTCCGCAGAATCAAACAAGAGTTGGAACAGTTCTGAATCCATCTCCATTGGTTTTTCGGGGATTCTTTCCATGTTATGAAGCGCATAGCAGAAGTTGTCCAGGATAGAAGCCTCGGGGGTTAGCGCTCGTTTGCAGTTCGGAAGCTCGAGGAAGATATATTGGACCCTATCAGTCATAAGTTCATGCGTTTCTCTCTCCCGGATATCATACCGGAAGAGTACTCGATCGCTATCCTTATGGGGAGAAAAATCCAGTAAGCCAATGAAATAGATCTGTTCAAAATCATATCTGCTTTCTCCAAGAATAAGCTGATCCTGGATTGCAAATGAAGAGTAAAAGACGGCCCGTTCATAGAAATGGCTCTGCTGCGCGAGTTGCATTTCTACGATGAACCTAGCTCCATCCTGATCTTTACATTCGACGTCGACCCGGATTCCCTTCTTTTCAGGCGACGCATTAAGGTGTTCCTGAGAAACGAATGTGAGTTCCTCAATTTTCCGTTCTGGAATCACCTCCTCGAGAAAGAGTTGCATCAACCGCTTCCATCGTTCTGACCCGAACGAACGCTTAAACCAGTAATCGATCAGAATTCGGGCATAGCGCCCATGGGGTGAAGAATCATTTTTCCTTTCCATAGTTTTACAGTTTTTTGTTTCGGCAAAGTTCGAAAGACCTACCCGTTTTCACAAAAAGAAAACGGATAAGTTTCAAAAACAGCCATTGAACGAGGTCGGGAGGGGTTGGGCTGCCGAAAACGGCTTGTAAAAAGTGAAAAAAGCGATGGATAAGATTCTTCGCTTTGCTCAGAATGACTTAATAACATCATTCTGAAGGGGGAGACTTTGTCATCCTAGGGAGGGCAAAGCCCGACGAAGAATCTCCTCTCAGACGGATCACTCCAAAACACAATTTCTCGCGTGCATGGCACGTGTCGCTTAATCGGCTGATTAGCAGGAGAATATAACTTACTCTTTGTCCTTTTTGGGACAAAGAGTAAAGAATAATCAACTGAAAATCAATATAATAAGCGCCACCGCCAAGGCATATAAAAACCACCCGGCCATGAAGGTCAGGGGTATAATCATATTTAGAAGCGACCGAGAAAAGAGTCGGCATCGTAGAGGGAGAAAAAACGCGAACCCCGAAGGGAATCGCGTTAAGCACTAATCATTCATATTTAGTTTATATAATGAGATATTTGCAGGATAATCATCTAATCCAGTGGTAGCTATGAATTCTCCATCTTTATACTGATTACCAGAATAATCTGTACCTCTAAACTCATACGTCCGTTTGAAGTTTCTATCATTCAAATTGGCATAGGAAATGTATCTCGTGTATGTTGTTCCTGAATACCGAGGCTCCTCAATCTCAACATATCCATTTTCCCAATGCACATTAACATCAAGATGATCGCTCCCATATCTTGCTGCAGAAATAGTCCAGTGCATTTGTCCGTCTTGCTGCGGTGTCGCCTGAACAACCCAGATACCGGCAACATACTCTGCATAATGGAGTTTAATCTCCCCATTTTCAGCCTCTCTGACGAAAACTGCCTGGTTGGTGCTAGACGAATTGACAATGACTGTATTGCTATTGGGAACCTCGTAAACCAGTATATAAGTACCTTCAGAGAGAGTGGTGCCCGCGGTAACTTTGTCAAAGATGTAGACTTCATCACCGGCTCCTACTATTCCCATATCATATACTTTTCCTGCGTTTATTGTAATATCTACGCCGGTTTTTGTCCCTACGCCTGAGCCAGGAATCCGGCTATAGTATTGAGGGAAGCCCAAAACAGGTTCCGGATAATAGCGATCAACCCACATCCGAATGCGGTCATAGGTGCCTGCAGGAACAGGAATCATGAAAGAGAGGGCCTTGCCAGCATAAGAATGAGAACCATCGTTAAATGCGACCTCAATTCTATTACCGCCGTCTTCAATGGAGAGAGGCTGTGTTCCGTTTAATTGTGCCGTTCCTGTAAGAGGAGAGCCTTGTGCTTCAAGCACAAGACGTTTTGCATCCATAGGAATGTCTTTATACGTTACTTTAATTGCACCGGCAACGTAATTGAAAGAACAGTGATACTTTCCTGCGGATCCTTTCACTTTTGCCACCATAGGGATTTCAGACACTACGGTCGAGCCATATTCCTTTCCGTTATTAGTGTTGATCAAATTACCGTTCCCGTCAGCAGTGGCATAAGTAAAAGAACTCGGGAAAGTAAAGGTTCTATTATTGAGCCTTCCTCCAGGATAAACCGCTAACTGGTCTCCGCCAGGCGTCCCGTTACCTCCAAATGTTCCCATTTTTGTCCCGGCTCCTGAATTTAAAGTATAATCCGCCCAATCATTATCTCCATCTCCCGTTTGAAGCTTAATCGCATCACGGGAAGTCCACGAGGTTACAAGAGTGGAGGTATCAACTGAAACACGTGTACTCGTATTCTCAATTCCTGCGGAGAGCACGCAGGGACGATTAGGATCCTCAACAGAACTCTCTGTCTGTTTTTCACAAGCAAAACAAACGGTAGCGGCGATTACGCCTAAAATAAGATATTTATTTTTCATAATAAGCTTTTTTTAGTTATTCCAGTCACTAGAGTAATCGTTAATAATTTCAGGTTCTCCATTTTCAAATGTAACCTTATCAAGATCCTTCAATTGCGAATCCCTTAAATCCTCCAGAAAAGCCGTTGTCATCAACTCAATCTCTTTCTGAGTCGGAGATACATACTCCAATTTTGTTTGTTTTTTCATATTCCTACAGTTTTAAAATTATTATCTTGCTTTTACACTACTATTTTTAGTATGATTTTTGCTTATATTTATCCATAAGCATTTATAAATCAATATTTTAAACAACGAACGACAAACAGATAACAATCTCTCCCTTCCTCCCCGCTTTCTATCTGTAAGCCTTTGCGCTTTTTGTGCTTCCCCGGGACAATAATGTACCGTCTCTGCATTTTTCAATTTTTCGCAAAGACTTTTTCCCGTATCCTTCTCACTATCAACCCTTCATGGCCTCCCCGCATTTTTTGCGCTAAAGAATGCGATTTAAATCGCATGTAATCTGCTTATAATCAAATATATACAAAAATTCAAGCCCGGGACGTGCCCGGGCTTGCGCATGGAGATGGACCCGATCCAGGCCCTACATCGTCAGCTTATGTCCCCGGAGGACGCGCTCGAGCCTGTCGACGTCCCCGGAGAGTTTGGCGGAGGTGAGCTTGGCATAGATCTGGGTCGTGGCGATGTTGGTATGGCCCAGGATCGAACTGATGCTCTCGATCGGCATCCCGTTCGTCATGGCCATCGTCGCGAAGGTGTGCCGGGCGACGTGGAAGGTTAGGTGCTCGGAGAATCCGCAGATCCGCGAGATCCGCCGCAGCCGGTCGTTCATGACCGTATAGCTCCCTATATTAAAAAGGTGCGAGTCCCGGCGCTCGGCCTCGTAGCGGTGGAGGATGGACAGGGGGACCCGCATGAGCTTGATTCGGAAGAGGGTGCCAGTTTTTTGGCGCTGGCTTACGATCCATACCGACCGGCCCATGCCGACGAGGTGGTCTTCGGTCAGGTCGCGCATGTCCGAAAAGGAGATCCCGGTCCAGCAACTGAATACGAACATGTCCCGGGTAAAGGCGAGCTTGGGATCGTCAAACGCCTTGCCCATCAGTAGTTTCAGTTCCCCCTCGGTTAGGTATCGTCGCGCCTTGACCTTCGGCCGGATATGGTACCCGGAGAAAGGGTTCACGGGAATCTGCCCGCTGTTGAAAGCGCGGGAGCAAATCTGCTTCACGGGAATCTGGTAGAGCCATACCGTCGACTGGGAGAGGCCCTTCTCGACCCGGAGGTAGTGGCAGAAACCGCGTATGAAATCTTCGGTCACATCGTCCAGCCGCAGGTCCTTCGAATGGTAGATCTTTGTAATGTAGTCCTGGAGATGATTCCGGACGATGAGGTACTTCATAAACGTGCTTCGTGAACGGTCGATGCCGACCCGTCGTCGGAACTCGTTCAAATCTGAATCATAGTTTTTGAGCAAGAAGTGCGTCTTTTTCGCCTTCGGGGCGCCTGGATTGTTGATAACTCTGTTCATAAGTGTTAGTCTTTAATGTTATAATTTTTAGTGCTTTAGCGGAATCCTTCATGGCCAAAATCAAAAAAAATATACTTACGTACACGTTTTTCACTGAAAATATTTTCAATTTGGCCAAAAAGTATTTATATTTGCACGTGTTTTTTAGCGCAAAAATGCGGGCTGAAAGATAGCAATCATGAAATGTGCCTTACAGGGTACTGGAAGGCCATTTTGATTGGCGGGAAGAGCGAACGCTAAAGGGCTTAATTAGTTAGAAACCAATTTACCGCTTTTACAAGTGAGACAAAATGTCAGAATTGACGGTTAAAAGCAAACGCAACTGCTTATAAATCAAACAATTACACCTTAAACAAGTTAAAAAATACAACGAAATAAAATTAAAACTGTAGGAATATGAAAAAACAAACAAAAATGGAGTATGTATCTCCATGCGCATTCTTGACTTTGACAGAATGCCGGGATTTTCTGATGGATGTCGTCTTGTCAAATGGAATGACAGAGAAAGAAGAGGACCTCGGTGACGAGGAGGGTTCCGGCAATAATGGATTTATATTTGAATAATAATAGAGAATAGCCATGAGAAAGAGTTCATATTTTTTTGCAGCGTTAGCGGCCCTGTTCACCATCGGTTGTTCACAACTTGAAAAACCGGGAGAAGAAACCATTCTTCCTGACGATAATGGGCAATACACTATCAGCCTGGGTATTCCGGAAACCAGAGTTGCTCTGGATGATGACTTGATGCCCTTCTGGACGGATGGGGATAAACTTGCCGTCCAGACAAACAACTCTTATAGCTCTTATACACTTAGTAGCGGAAAGGGCACCAACTCCGGTTCATTTACCGGCAACGGCTCGCCGAAAAACGGTGGCGTGCTTGTATATCCAGGATCCAACTTCTCCAATGGAACATATACGTTCCCGACCAGTTTCCAATTTGCCAAATCGGATGATAGTGGCAATGTGACGCCCCTCAGCACCAATGCGAGTTTGAGGACGGTCTCGAATGTGCCGATGGCCGGCAATTTGACCTATTCCAATAATAAGTTGAACGGCAGTCTTCGTTTCATCGGAGGTGCAATTAAGATTCATCTGACGAAGAATGTGCCTTATACGGCAACTTACATGGACGTTGAAGTCTTTGAAGGTAATATCACCGGAAGTGCTACTGTAAGCGGCACGAATCCTATCGAAAATACTTCGCTCAGCAATGGCGGTAAAAAGGTTAGGGTGCAGATTAACCAGACAGGGCAGGCCTCGTCAACGCATCTCGATGGGATAACGGTTTATATCCCAGTCCCCACCGGGCATTATAAGGGACTCCGGATTGCGCTCGTTCGGGATGACGGAACGACTGAAATCAAAGGAACGAAAATCAAATCCGAATCCGTTGAATTTGATATTGCCGCCGGCGAGATCCAGCCGTTTACTTTCACTCCGAGGTATGAAGTCTATACTTTCCAGAAAATAACGAGAAGTCAAGATCTGACAGATGGAACATACATTCTTGTTTACGATCCGGCACCAAATAGTAGCTCTGACAGAACCGTAATTGTCAATGGCGACGATAATGTTAGAGAGTCTTTCCCGGCAGATTTCTATACTACATATACATGGAAAGTAAATGACCAGGAATACACAGCAAACAATGTTGTTGTACTTGAGGAAGCGGATTATATTACAGGAGCGTGGGTTTTGGAATATAATTCTCGGAGACAACAGTGGTCTGTCAAATATGGTAAGGGGGATCTGACTGTTGAGTCTGTGACCTTCAACAATAACAATGTATTGATTAGTGTAAATGGAGGAGGGATGTTCTCCTCAGCTAGATACATCTACTATTATACATATGATGAGATTGTGGCTCGTCAAACCAAACCGGAAGGATGGGATCCAGACGATCTAGTTAAATATGGGAACGGAGTATTCTTGATCGACTCTGAAAGATCCTCCAATATTTACATGTACAAGATGCTCAACTAAACCCATAAAACGAAAGATTAACTTCCACCCGACCTTCACCGGCCGGGTGGTTTTTTATGCCTCGATGGTGGCGCTTATTACATTGAGTCGCAGCCGATTAACCTTTACCCTTTGTCCCAAAAAGGACAAAGGGTAGGTTTTATTCGCCTGCTAATCAGCTTATTAAGCGGCACGAGCCAAACGCGCGTGAACTTGTGTTTTGGCATCGTTGATTCAGCGAAGGGTCTAGTTCCCGTAGAAGACGATCCAGTTGGTTGTGAAGCGGCCGGGGGTGGGGAAGATTTCCCGGACGGAGCCGTCGGGGAGGCGGTACCAGGAGTAATTCCAGCCGCGGCCCATGTCACAGTAGATGGCGTTTCGGACGCCGAGTTTCCGAAGTCCGGCGAGGAAGGAGCCGAAGGGAAGACTCCGGGCGCAATCGACGATGCAGAGTCGTCCGCCGATCTCGCAGAGGGCCCGGTAGCGGTTCGCGCGGTCCGCCTTGAAGCAGCCCTTGAACTGTTTCCCGTTATGGAAAAGAAGACTTTGGCAAAAGCCCATTCCGCCTTGTTCCGCCGCTTTTTTGAGGGGTGGGCGTGAATTCTTATGGCTGAAATTGAAGTAGTTCCACCCTCCGGTCGGGGTCCATGTAAATACGCCGTTGTTGGGTCCGCAGTGGAAGCCCTCGTAGAAGGTTCCGCCCGAGACATGGTGCCCGGCGATATTCGAATGTTTGAAGGTCGTGAGTTTCTCCCCCGTGAAGGCCGCTGCGCAGCAGAATATCACCGTTGAATCGGACTTCTGCGGCATGGACCCGGTTGCAAGGTCCATCCTCCTGAACCGCGGGTAATAGACCGTCAGGCTGTCGCACCGCACGACCTCGACGGGATCATGGACATCCTTGAGATCCGTCCCCGGAGCGACTCCCCCGAGCCCGAGCGCGACGACCAATGCAAGAAATAGACGTCTCATCATACCATCCCCCTTTCTTTCTTGATGGACTCATAGGCTTCCTGGATCTTCTGGAACCGTTCTGCCGCGGCCTTCTGCACCTCCGGCCCCAGCGTTGCCACTTTATCCGGATGGTTCTTCATGGCCATACGGCGGTACGCCTTTCGAACCTCATCATCGGTGGCGCTCGGCTTTATTTCCAACACATCGTAGGCTGAACTGTTCTCCCGGTAGAACATGGAGATGACCGAGGTGATATCCGAGGCCGACAGGCCGATCGTCGTTCCGATTGCCTCCAGGACGCCTTTCTCGCTTTGATCGAACTGACCGTCGGCAATGGCGATCTGGACAAGATATTGGAATAGCTGCAGGCGCTGCGAGTAGTTCATATAGCGGGCGATCTGAGGCCCGACTTCATAGATGTTGACCTGCCGGTTGTTCAGGCGCTCCAGCACTGCGACCGCATCGGCGACGGCGCCTTCTCCGAAATTGCGGCGCACAAAATCTTTTACAACATCCAGTTCCTTCGGATGGGTCTTCCCATCCGCTTTGATGACTGCAGAGGAGAGAACAAGCAGGGAAACGAAGAAGGAGTTCCGCTGTTCGTTCGTGCTATAGGTTCTTTGTCCGGAAGGACGTTGCTGCCGGTATTCGTCTTGTGTGGGATCTCCGCCGGGTAATTGCCTTGCAACCTCGATGGCCCTTTCCCAAATGGCACCCGTCACGAAGCCCAACAGGGCGCCGATCGGTCCCCATGTTACCCAGCCGAGAAATCCTGCTATCCATTTTGCTGATCCCATAGTCTATGTCTTCATTTCTTTATAATATTCTTAGTCTTTCAGGCATCCGATGGGGACGACATACACCCCGTCATCCCGCCGGTAGGCGAGACTGCCGATTCCGACCAGGACCATCAGGAAAGACGGCCCTTTCATCTTATCCGTATCGATCTTATTCCGCAGTTTGATCAACGTTTGCGCACCTTCATTGATCAGGCGCTCCCCGCCTATTTTGATCTCAACGAGTCCATAACTGCCATTTCGAAGATGGACCACGGCGTCGCATTCCAGACCGGACGCGTCACGATAATGGGCCACTTCCCCCATCGATGCATCGGCATAGGTCCTTAAATCCCTGATGGCGAGGGTCTCAAACAAGAGGCCATAGGTATTAAAGTCATTCAAAAGATCCTGAGGGCCTAAGCCTAGACTGGCCGAAGCAATGGAAGGATCGGTAAAATACCGGGTATTGGAGGTCCGAATCGCTATCTTGCTGCGAAGATTGGGATTCCAGGCCAATGATTCTTCCACGACGAATAGTTTGTGAAGCGCCTCAATGTAGGACGCGATCGTGTCCGTGTCCAGCACTTTGGGTTCATTGGCTCTCATATCCTCGGCGATCGTTTCGAATGAAACCTGCGAGGCCTGGTTGCGGGCATAGGAGCGCATCAGACGACGGACTCTTTCCGGACTCCTGTTCGTTTTGTCTACACGGGACATATCCCGCTCTGCGATGGCATCGACATAATCGAAGGCCTTGTCTAAGGCGATATCCTTTTCCATCTCAAGCGCCTCAGGCCAACCGCCACGGCAGATGAGATAGGCGATATCTTCACGCGTGAGATCAGACTTGGCATAGATCATTTCAGGAGCACTGAATAGATCCTTTAGACTGATGGATCCGTTCGACTCTCCGGATTCCCACAATGACATGGGGCGCATCCTGAGCCATCCGAAACGACCTGTCCCGGAGTGTCGTATCCTCTGATTCTCAGGAAGATCCTCGTCATCTTGGACGGGCACAGAGGAACCGGTGAGAATAAAATGGCCCTGCCCTTTCCTATGATCGACCTCGAATCGTATGGTATCCCACAATTGAGGAGCAATCTGCCATTCGTCAAGCAGACGCGGATTATCCCCGATAAGTAAGTCCCGAGGGCGGATATCCGCCATTGTAAGATACTCAGTAATCCTGTTAGGATCATCCAAATAGATAACGCTTTTTGCCAACTGCTCCGCTGTCGTCGTTTTTCCGCACCATTTGGGTCCCTCAACTACTACGGCCCCGTTTCCTTTGAGTTTTCTCTCTAAAAGGGCATCTGCAATCCGATGCTTGTATCCGTCCATATCATTTGCCATTACGGAGACAAAGATAAACAATTCGGGAAAATGTTAGAAAAATTTTCGGGAAAATATCATAAAATTTTTCGGGGAAAAGCAGATTTTCGCCTCGTGTTGGTGTACCGCACACGGGAAGCACTTTGACAACTGTAGCGCATGAGAGGCCGTTTTTCTGTCATAGTGATTTTTCATCGTATGAGCCCTGCACGATCCTTTCAGAAGAAGTTCTTCCAGCACTGAAAAATAGCTCGAAATTCAGCCCGATTCGACATAACGATCTGATTTTCATCGCTTTAACAACGCCTCCTCCGTAATTTTTTAGCGCAAAAATGCGGTTTGCTCTGGATGTTTTGATACTCAGTAAGAAATGGTCCAGATGAAGCGCATGATAATGCGACTATACACGGTGTGGTTTACGAGTGAAGAAAAGGTGAAAAAACATTCAATCTGATAACAAATATAATTAAAACTGTAGGAATATGAGAAAACAAAGAAAAATGGAGTATGTCTCTCCTATGATTAGTGCCATGCACATAGTTGAGATAGAATCACCCATTATGGGGCCATCGAATGATCAGAAAAGATTGATGAGCGTGGATAGTTTGAACGAAATCTATTCTGACGGAACTGATGCCACAGATGATTATATTATCAATCTCTACTAATACGAAAGGAGAATGAGAACGAATCGAATTGTTATGATCCTGCTCGCGGGAGCAGCATGGATGATTTCCTCTTGTTCTGTTGAGGAAAAGAATTTTGAGAAGATAGAATTCGGCCAAGACGAAGTGGCTTTCAGGATTGCGGCAGTACAGACGCGATCTGGTGTGGATGCGGCGCTAGATAATCGGGAGGTCGCGACTACGAAGACGAAGAACGGGGGACTTCTTGTCCTGACGGAAACGGTAACATCCCTGGATTTCGAACCGGAAAGCGTCGAAACAAGAGGGACGCCGGCTTTCACGGAGAATGTAAAGACGCTTTATGGGACTTTCAATACCGTTGCCTTGAATGCTCAAGGGACGGCAGCATTCGCGAATAATTCAGATGTCGTCAATGGCGTAGAATACACGAATGAGCAAGAAAACATTTGGCACTATCGCTATGGTGAAGACATTTGGGAAGGGAAACTCCCTACGTACTTTTTCATGAGAATGCCGGGGTCTATGACCTCGAAAGGAGTAACTCTCACGGCCGATTCTTATAGCATTAAGGACGGCTCCATCAGTTTCTCCTATACTTCTCCTGAGACAGCGGCCAATCAGCAGGATATTCTGTTCACTTCGTACAAGAGAGAAGGAGAGACGAATGGGGAAGATATTGCCTTCTACCATGCTCTGACTGGCGTAAAGTTCGCCAATTTCTTTGAAAACAAAGAATCTACGACCCAAACAACAACGACGAAAACTGTAATTAAGAGCGTAACGATCAGCGGCTTGAAAAATACGGGTAATTGTACGGTTACTCCGAGTGCCGGTTCGAGCGCTAGTGCATCCATATGGTCAGGTCAAACCGGTAACGCTACTTTCACTCAATCGTACGATGCTGCTTTTGCCGATTATTCAAAGTCGGGTCTTGACACGCTCCTTAACCCCAATGCTGCAAAGCAGAACCTCAACGCCAACGATGGATCCCTGACTTTCTGGTTCATCCCTCAGGATCTCACCAAGCATGAAAAAGTTGATTCTGTGACTCTCAAGGTTGTTTTCGACATTTATTTAGGTGAGGACAAGACTTTCAAGGACCAAGAACTGACCGTTACACTGAGCGACAAACTGAATGACGCTCACAAAGTTTGGCATGCCGGCGAGCTCCATACCTTTACCCTCCGTCCAACAAAGGTCAAAATCGACATCGAGGATAAGATGGATGAAGCAAAATTCAAAAAGTCTGATGTCCATATTGAGAACAAAGGCAACGTCTGGGAGTACGTCCGTGTCAATATCATCGGCAACTGGATGGGCCTTGTTTGCGAAGGCGTTGACGAAAAAGGAGCATTGAAATATCCTGAAGATAACGAGGATAATTATTCAATCGTGACCGGCTATCCTGACGCAGTAATGAGTGGAGATGAATATGTCAATCACAAATTCGTAAACCCTTGGAACGACAAGGATTTTGACGCAAATGGTAATTACAGGACCGATATCGCTCCTATATTCGTTTCTCCTTATCCTGGTTATGGCACATTCGTCGGGCTTCCTCCAATGGGAACATCGACTACACCTGGCACCCTTGCCACTAATCCCAACTGGGTACGTCACGACAAATACTATTATTACACTCAACCCATTGGCCCGGGAAGTGCGGTATCAGATGATCTTTTCACAAGTTATACCGTAGGCCCATCCCCGACAATCTATATTGCGGACATGTGGGGAACGCGGAGACCTGTAAAGAACGTCCATCTTGAAATGGATCTTGCCGTCCAGGCCATCGAGGCTCCCATGCAGGCAGACGGAGTAACACCGGCCAAGACGTATGAAGAGGCTTGGAAGGAGATTCTGGGCGTTAATAATCTTAATGATCTTTAATGGACGAGGAAAGTAAATAGCTATTAAACAATGAAATATATCATGAAAAAAACATTCAAATATTCAATAGCCTTGGCGGCTTTCTTCGCAGCAGCATTGGTTTCCGGGACCTCCTCTTATGCCCAGAACCTTGAAGATGGAACATATCTAGAAAAAGACGGTATTGCATACAGAAAGGCCGCAACACACAACCCGGATGGTTCTTACACGATTGACCTTGAGACTTTTGTAACCGGAAAGGTAACATACACGGAAGAAGCTACTCCTTCAGATATTATTCTGGTTTTGGATGTCTCTGGATCAATGAATGAGACTATCAACTCGTATGAGTATAATAAGGCAACTGTCTCTTCTATTACAGGAGAATCATTGTCCCGAGGTTTTTACGATTATAATAACTCTGAGGCAACTGCTTACTATTATAAGGAAGGCGAAGATGATTATTATCAAGTATATATAGGCCATGCTCAAAGCGGCGGTATTTTTAATAGAACTCATTATTTCTTCCTTTACTATACCGTAAATGGCACTCGCAAATACATTAATAATGCGGGACAAGTAGTCAATCAGCGACCAACAAATGTTACAAATTCTACTACAAATCTCTTACACTCGAGTGTAACGCTCTATACCCGCACTCAGTCTTCTTCTACCACAAAGATCGAGGCCTTGAGAAAGGCTGTCAATGCATTCATTGATGCTGTACATGAGAACGATATTAAAGACAAGCACGGTCAGACAAGACCCACACCTCTAAACAACCAGATTGCAATTGTTAAGTTCGCTGCTGATCGATATTGCAATGATCGCGGAACAGAGATGGGACAGCCCTATAACTATGATGGACAGTATTCTAACATAATAACTCCAGGTAATCATCGGGGAGCAAAAGGGAATAGTAATTATAATTATACAGAAGTGTTAGCAGGATTTACCTCTACAACTACAGAAAGTACAACCGATGGTACTGGATATCTTAAGGGGAGGGTAACTGCAATCAATGAAGGTGGCGCTACTGCCGCAAATTTTGGTATGACAAAAGCAAAGTATCTTCTTGCCTCCTTAGGAGAAGATAGAGCCAATACGGCCAAAACAGTTGTGTTGTTCACGGATGGTGTGCCTGGAACTAGCGGTTGGGATACCGACTTTGCCAATGAAACTATTAGCGTGGCAAAAGAAATTAAAAATACCTACGGGGCTAATGTCTTTACAGTCGGAGTTTTCAACGATTTAGGAGACGACGAGACTAATGTTAATAATTATATGAATTATGTCTCGTCGAACTATCCCTCAGCAGAGTCGATGACAAACCCTGGGACAAAGGATGCAAACGGGGATTTCTACAAGGACGCCTCCGGTGGAGCCGCTGACCTCAGCGAGATCTTCATAGCCATCGCAGGATCTGCAGCCAGCCAGAACGCAACAATAGGCAATTCATCCATAGTAACGGTGGATGTTGTCTCAAGCTCCTTCTCTGTTCCGGCGAATGCTGAAGATGCGGAACTGGAAATCCTCGTGGCAAAATGTAACGGAAAAACGAATATCGGAGGGAAAGAGTATCTTACTTTTGAAGATCCGATATCTCCAGGGGAAGCCGGTTTTGAGATTACTCCTGTTTTCAAACCCGAAGAGAATACCGTCTCAACTTCCGGCTTTGATTTCTCGGCTAACTTCTGCGGACCGGACGAATCAACCACTCCTATTAGTTATCGTGGCTACAAACAAATTATTCGTTTCAAGATCAACGTTAAAGAAGATGCTGTGGGAGGTCCTGCTGTAGCGACAAATGATAAAGAATCCGGTATTTATATCGATGATCCGGATAATCCTGGTCAAAAGAAGCAGATTGCTGAGTTTAATCGACCTACAGTAAAGGTCCCGGTCAGCATCTGGATCCAGAAGGTTGGACTTGATGACGAAGACAGCGCTGTTTTCACGATTTATGGCTCACCCTTTGAGGGCTTTAATACAAGCGATCCGGAATCTAACACCTGGTATAACATCACTAAGATCATCTATAACAAGGATAGTGCGGTAAAGATAACGGATGAGCAAGGGAATGAGGTCTGGGTAGTCAAGAAGACCGGCCTTGATCCTGACTTCTACTATAAGATTAAAGAAGATGCTTGGGCATTCGGGTATCAATATCAGGATAACGGAATTGTCTACACGGTAGGCGACAATATCAAGAACCCGTTTGTGATCACGAACACTCCGAAGAATACTGTCTTCGACGAGGCTGTCCACCGCAATATCTTCAATAAAAAGGATCAATAGGGACTACTCTCTCTAATAGATATTATTCCCCACCCTTCTGGAAAAAAGAGGGGTGGGTTTTTTAATGCAACACACAAGTTCTGCTGATAGTAGAAATCTAATTTATCAGAATTCGGAACCCTTAACTAAAAGGTAAGCATTCGGTAAAGTACGACTGTTAGTTTGTGTAAGCGTGGTGTTAACGAAAGATCTTGGCTGGAGGATGTCCTCCGCCGAATCCCTCAATACGAGCAGGGCCAGAAGGACTTCTCGGATCTTCTTCCGGGTAACTGGAATGCTCAGACAAACTAACTCCCACCGACATCCAACCAACACAGAAAGAAAACAATCGGCATCAAACTGATACCGGTTGCCATCTCACTTTGACAGGGGACGTACTTCCTCGTATGCTTACACAAAAGCCTCCTGGGAGCCCCTAACCAAAGGCCTCGCGGGTGCCGCATAATCGTCTAAGGGACAAAAAGTTACATCTTTTCGTCCCCCTCGGAACAGGTGGGAGCATAATGCGTATCGTCTTGGCGCAGAGGAACTTAGGCGGCACGGCTTTCCAGGAAGAGGAGGAGCTGCACAAAAAAGGGACCGGCCGAAAGGCCAGTCCCTGAGGCAGTATTAAGAGCCCACGTGTCGGGCCCGTGACAGTCGGAAGGAGCCGTCCGGCCGGTCAGGATACCGGGACAGGGCCGCTCCGGGACCGTCAACCAATTACTTGGAGCTGCGCTCGCCGCGCTCACCCCTGCCGCGTCCGCCACGACGACCGCCACGGTCGCCGCCGCGTCCGCCGCTCCGACCGGTACCCTGACCGGCAGCCTGGGCGTTGGCAGCAAATGCGGCATTCGGAGAAAGATCCTGCTTGCCGAATTTCTCACCGTTGCAGATCCAAACCTTGATACCAAGGGTACCGACCTTCGTATTCGCAACTGCGAGTGCGTAGTCGATGTCTGCACGGAAAGTGTGGAGCGGAGTACGTCCTTCCTTGAACATCTCGCTGCGGGCCATTTCAGCGCCACCGATACGGCCGCTGATCTGGACCTTGATGCCTTCGGAACCGACTCTCATCGCGGTAGCGATGGCCATCTTGATGGCGCGCCTGTAGGAAACGCGGCCTTCGATCTGGCGGGCGATGCTGTCTGCGACGATCGTTGCGTCGACTTCCGGACGCTTGACCTCGAAGATGTTGATCTGGACGTCTTTCTTCGTAACCTTCTTGAGCTCTTCTTTCAGACGGTCAACTTCCTGGCCGCCCTTTCCGATGATGACACCCGGACGGGCCGCGTGGATCGTAACGGTGATGAGCTTAAGGGTACGCTCGATAATGATTCTGGAAAGGCTGGCCTTTGCCAGACGGTTCTGGAGATACTTGCGGATTTCGTAGTCCTCGGCGATCTTCTCCGGATAGTTACCACCACACCAGTTAGAGTCCCAACCACGGGTGATACCGATTCTGTTGCTGATAGGATTTGTTTTCTGTCCCATGATTTATTCCTCCACTGCAGGTTTCTTAACATCGAGGACAACGGTAACGTGATTGGAACGCTTGCGGATACGTCCGGCACGGCCCTGCGGGCAAGGACGGATACGCTTGAGGGTGCGTCCCTCTCCGACCATGATGGTCTTCACGATTACATTGCCATTATCAAGTTCGGATGCCTTATCCGGATTCTTGGCTTCCCAGTTGGCGATAGCGCTACGGAGAAGTTTCTCCAGACGGATCGATGCCTCTCTCTTCGAGAATTTGAGAAGATCGAGGGCATGGTTGACTTCCTGACCCCGGACGGTGTCAGCGACAAGGCGCATCTTCCGCGGAGAAGTAGGAACGTCGTTGAGCTTTGCTATAGCGGTCTGCTTCTTGGCCTCTTTCAGCCTCTCAGCCATAAGTCTTTTTCTCTTTCCCATAATGTCAATCTTTTAAACATTATTTCTTATTGTTGCCTGAGTGGCCTCTGAAAGTTCTGGTAGGCGCGAATTCACCGAGCTTGTGACCAACCATGTTCTCAGTTACATAAACCGGAATGAACTTGTTTCCATTATGAACTGCGATAGTATGGCCGACAAAGTCAGGGGAAATCATGCTGGCACGTGACCAAGTCTTGACAACCTCTTTCTTCTTGCTACCATCATTCATAGCAAGAATTCTGTTCTCCAGGGCTTCCTGGATGTACGGTCCTTTTTTAAGTGAACGACTCATAATTTCTCAGTATTATTCCGTTATTTCTTTCTTCTTTCAATGATGAACTTGTTGGAAACGGCCTTCGGATTACGCGTCTTCTTACCCTTTGCAGGGAGACCCTTACGGGAACGCGGGTGACCACCTGAGGCACGTCCTTCACCACCACCCATCGGGTGATCGTGCGGGTTCATGACAACACCACGGTTGTGCGGACGGCGACCGAGCCAGCGGCTGCGACCGGCCTTTCCGGACGACTCGAGGTTGTGATCCGGGTTGGAAACGGTTCCGACGGTAGCGCGGCAGGTAACCGGGACCATACGGGTCTCGCCCGAAGGGAGACGGAGGATGGCGTAGTTGCCTTCACGGGCGGCCAGCTGGGCGAACGTACCGGCAGAGCGTGCCATAGCGGCACCCTGACCCGGACGAAGCTCGATAGCGTGGACGAGCGTACCGACAGGAATTGCACTGAGAGGGAGGGTGTTACCGAGCTCCGGAGCGGCAGAGGCACCGGATTCGATCACCTGACCGACCTTGAGTCCGTTCGGAGCGAGGATATACCTCTTCTCGCCGTCTGCATACTCGACGAGGGCGATACGGGCGCTGCGGTTCGGGTCGTATTCGATAGTGAGGACCGTAGCCTGGATTCCATCCTTGTTGCGGAGGAAGTCAATGATACGGTACATTCTCTTGTGGCCGCCGCCGATATAGCGGACAGTCATCTGACCGGTGTTGTTACGACCGCCGGTAGATTTGAGAGGAGCAAGAAGCTTCTTGTACGGTTTCTTAGCAGTAATCTCATCGAATGAGCTGATGGCCTTGTTTCTCTGGCCAGGAGTCACCGGTTTGTATTTCTTGATTGCCATAATGCTTCCTCCTCTTAGATATTAGCGTAGAAATCGATCTTGTCATCACCGGCAAGGGTAATGAAAGCCTTCTTGAAGTGATTGGTGCGGCCTTTGAGAAGTCCCGACTTGGTATAGCGGGATTTGCGCTTGCCGTGGTAGTTGGCCGTATTGACATCGGCGACGGTAACATTGTACATCTGCTCGATAGCGGCCTTGATCTGGAGCTTGTTCGCTCTACGGTCTACGATGAAACCGTAACGGTTCAACTTTTCGCCCTGAGCCGTCATTTTCTCTGTTACGATTGGCTTAATTAAAATTCCCATTTTCGCGTTCTCCTTTATTTAACCCTTTCAGCGAGAATGTCCTGTACACCGTCGAAGAGAACGAGGCTATGCGCGTTCATGATGGTGT
This sequence comes from uncultured Bacteroidia bacterium, assembly GCA_902789395.1. GTDB lineage: Bacteria > Bacteroidota > Bacteroidia > Bacteroidales > UBA932 > Cryptobacteroides. Next base: position 171,923 of record CADANY010000003.1, read on the forward strand.
AAGTGTTGATTTCGTCAACAGTGATGACCTTCACCTCAGGAAGATTGCGTGATGAAAGAAAGATGTTGTCCGAGTTGGCAGGGAGAACGAAAAGAACCTTGCGGTCACCGGCCTTGATGGCGGAGAGGATGTTCTTGAACTCCTTCGTCTTCGGAGCGTCCATGGCGAACGGCTCAACGAGGGTGATTTTGCCTTCCTGTGCCTTGTAGGACAGAGCGGACAGACGGGCAAGCTGCTTGACTTTCTTGTTCAGCTTGGTAGTATATGTACGCGGTTTCGGGCCGAATACGCGGCCACCGCCTACGAAAATGTTCGCCTTGAGGGAACCGTGACGTGCACCGCCGCCGCCCTTCTGGCGTCCGAGTTTCTTGGTAGAATAAGCGACCTCGCTTCTGTCCTTCGTCTTGGAAGTTCCCTGACGCTGGTTGGCGAGATACTGAATGACATCGAGATAGATGGCGTGGTCATTCGGCTCGATTCCGAAGACCTTCTCATCGAGGACAACCTTCTTTCCGGATTCGGTTCCGTCGATCTTATATACTGACAATTCCATAAATTAAGCCTCCAGAATTAAGTAAGAACCCTTGGCTCCCGGAACGGAGCCCTTGATAACGAGAAGATTGTTCTCCGGGATGACCTTGAGGACCTCGAGGTTGAAAACCTTCACACGCTCGTTGCCCATATGGCCAGCCATACGCATTCCGGGAAGAACGCGGGACGGCCAGGAAGATGCACCCATAGAACCAGGGTGACGGAGACGGTTGTGCTGACCGTGGGTCTTGCCGCCTACGCCTGCGAAGCCATGACGCTTCACGACGCCCTGGAAACCTTTACCTTTAGAAGTACCGACAACATCCACGAACTTGACATCTTCGGTAAAGATGTCGGCGATCGTAAGGGTGTCGCCCAGTTTCAGCTCTCCCGCGAAGTCCGCCTCAAATTCGACGAGCTTCCGCTTGGGAGTGGTTCCTGCCTTTTCGAAATGGCCCTTCAGAGCCGCGCTGGTGTGTTTCTCTTTCTTTTCGTCATAGGCAAGCTGCACGGCGGCATAACCATCTTTCTCTACCGTACGAACCTGCGTGACAACACATGGACCAGCCTCAACGACGGTGCATGGAATATTTTTTCCATCAGCACCGAAGACGGAAATCATTCCGACTTTCTTTCCAATTAATCCAGGCATTGGTTTGCTAATTGTTTGTTAATTAATACTTTAAATACTCCCGCATACTTTTGCGGACCGCAAAGGTACGAATAATTTTCTGATTTTCAAGCACTTTTCAACACTTTTTTCAACACGTGAATCTTCTAAATCTCCCAAATTGTAACTATCTTTGCACCCGTATGACAACAGTGCTCGCACTCTTCGGTTTCCTGCAGCTTTCGCTGATAGAAGTCCTGGACATCCTGATGGTTGCCCTGATTATCTTCTTTCTGTTCCGGCTGATCCGGGATTCCGCCGCCGTCAATATCTTTACGGCCCTCGTCGTCCTGCTCCTCGGGCAGGTGATCGTCAGCGCTCTCGGCATGAAGATGATGAGCACGATCCTGAACGCCCTGCTGGACGTCGGCGTCCTGGCGATCATCGTGATCTTCCAGCCGGAGATCCGCCACTTCCTCAACCGGATCGGATCCCAGACAGGCATCGCCCGAAAGGCCGGGGATATTTTCAATAAGTTCCTCGGTATCAAGGAAGAACAGATGGGCAGTGCCTCTGTCCAGGAGATTACCGAGGCATGCCGGTCGATGGCCGCGGACAAGACCGGGGCCCTAATCGTAATCCCCCACAAAGTATCCCTGGATTCCATCATCGAGACGGGCGACCGGATCGACGCGAATATCAACCGCAGGCTCATCATGAACCTGTTTTTCAAAAATTCCCCCCTCCACGACGGGGCGATGATTATCAGCGGCAACCGCATTGTAGCCGCCCGGTGCACGCTCCCGATTACGGCAAGGACCAATATCCCGCCCAGCTTCGGCATGCGGCACAAGGCCGCGATCGGCATTTCCGAGGAGACGGACGCAGACGTAATCGTCGTCTCCGAGGAGACCGGGCATATCGTCTTTGTCAACGGCGGGGATGTGACCCTTATTAATAATATAAACGAGCTCAAGCTCAAGCTGGGCTCCGCACTGTCATAGAATGATCGACAAGAGATTAGAGGAGAAACTGGGATTCAGCAGGGTAAGGACGGCTATTTCCGACCGTTGTTCGACGGATTACGCAGCGGAACGGGTGGCGACGGAAGAATTCTCCTGCGAGGCGAAAGAGATCCAGCAGCGGCTCGCCGCGACCGACGAGATGCGGCTGATCCTGATGTTTGAAGAGAACTTCCCGACGAGCGGATATATCGACTGTATCGGCTTTCTGGAGGCAATCGGGAAGGATGCGTCGATCGACCAGCTCTCCCTCGGCAAACTCCGGACCCTCCTCGATACCCAGCGGAAGATCCTCCATTTCTTCCGGGGGATCAAGGACGGAATCTATCCCTGCCTGAAAAAGGCGGCTGACAGCGTCCTCTCGTTCCCGGAAGTCGTCCGCCGCATCGACGGAATCCTCGACAAGTACGGAGAAATCAAGGACTCGGCCTCCGATGCCCTCTTCGATATCCGCCGGAGCATCCGGGAGAAGGAACTGAACGTCTCGAAACGCATCAACGCCATCCTTCGGAAGGCCCAGCAGGACGGGATTGTCGACGCCGACGCGGGGATCTCGATCCGCGACGGGAAGATGCTCATCCCGGTCAATTCTTCCCGGAAAAAGTCGCTTCCGGGTTTTGTCCATGACGAGTCGGCCTCGGGCAAGACAACCTTTGTCGAGCCTTCGGAGATCGTAGAGATGAACAATGAGATCAGCGAACTGCATTTTGCGGAGACGCGCGAGATCTCAAAGATCCTGCGGGAATTCTCCGACTTCCTGAGGCCCTATGTCCCTGACCTGCTCGATGCGGCCGTGTTTATCGGGGAGATGGACTTTCTGATGGCCAAGGCCCAGGTCGCCCTGGATTATATAGCCGGAATGCCGGTCATCTCTACGGACGGGACCTTGAGCCTCCGGAAGGCCCGCCACCCCCTGCTTGAGAAGGCCCTGAAAAAAGAGAAGAAACCTATCGTCCCCCTGACCGTATCCCTTACGCCCGAGAAGCATATCCTGCTGATTTCCGGCCCGAACGCAGGCGGAAAGTCCGTCTGTCTGAAGACGGCCGGACTGCTTCAGTATATGTTCCAGTGGGGCATGCTGATTCCGACTTCCGAATCCTCGGAACTTCCTGTCTTCGACAGGATTATGGTCTCGATCGGGGACGACCAGTCGATCGATAACGATCTCTCGACCTACAGCTCTTTCCTGTCAGACATGCGATCCATGCTCGCCGAGGCGGACGCGAAGACCCTCGTGCTGATTGACGAGTTCGGATCGGGGACGGAACCCGCCGCCGGCGGAGCGATCGCCGAGGCCATCCTCGCCGCCCTGGACGAACGCGGGACCTACGGGGTGATTACGACCCATTACACAAACCTTAAACTCTACGCCTCCGGGGCGCAGACGGGGGTTATCAACGGGGCCATGCTCTTCGACGGGCAGAAAATCGAACCGATGTTCAAGCTGGAGATCGGCCTCCCGGGCAATTCCTTCGCCTTTGAACTGGCCCGCAAGATGGGCCTGCCGGAAGATATCGTCAAGGACGCCGAGAACCGCGCCGGCGAGGAATTCGTCGGGATCGAGCGGAACCTCCGGAAGATCGCACGGAACCGGAAGGCCCTCGACGAGAAACTCCAGAAAATCCGCGCGACGGACAAGACGCTGGAACATATTACCGACAAATACCAGAAAGAGCTTTCGGACATCAAGCAGCTCCGCCGGAACATCCTCGACGAAGCCAAACAGGAAGCGGAGGATATTATCCGGAGTGCCAACAAGCAGGTAGAGCATACGATCCGGACGATCAAGGAGACGCAGGCAGAGAAAACTGCGACCCAGGACGCCCGGAAGGAACTGCAGGACTTCCTCGGCGCTCTCGAAGAGAAGAAGGTCCGGGACAAGCGGAACCGGGAGGAATACCTCGAAAAGAAACTCCAGGATCTTGAAAAGCGGAAAGAAAAGGAGAAGGCCCGGAAAGCCAAAAGGGCCCGCACCGAAGGGCAGGAAGGCCGGAGTGCCGCCGAACTCGAAGAGCAGCAGCTCAACGCGTTCCGTTCCGCTCCGCTGCAGGTCGGAGAAAAGGTCCGCCTGAAGGACAACGGGATGGTCGGAGAGATCAGCAAGGTCTCGGCCAAAGCCGTTTCGGTCATCATCGGCAGTATTACGACAAAACTTCCCCGGGAGCGGGTCGAGCGGGTAACCTCGAACGAGTACCGCGCGGCGCTCAAACAGACGGCCCCCCCGCCCCGCCAGCAGTACGACCTCGGACTGAGCGAACGGAAACTGAATTTCAAGCCGGAAATCGACCTTCGCGGGGCCCGCGTCAGCGAAGCCATCGAGATTGTCATGCGCTTCCTCGATGATGCGATCATGCTGGACGTCCCTTCGGTGCGGATCCTGCACGGGAAGGGGACCGGCGCCCTGCGGGAGGAGATCCAGAAATATGCCCGTACGGTCCGGGGCGTAACGTCCGTCTCCGACGAGCAAATCCAGTTCGGAGGCAGCGGAGTAACCGTCGTAAAGTTCAGGTAATCAAATGATTGTAAAAGGCAAAAAGGCGCTCGGGGAGCTCGGGGAACAAGTATCCTGCGATTTTCTCGTTTCGCAGGGCCATCGGATTCTTGAGCGGAACTGGCGGAGCGGCCATCTTGAGATAGATATTATTTCCGAAGACCGGAACGGCGTACATTTTGTAGAAGTAAAAAGCCGTACGGCTCCCGTGGAAACGGACCCGGAAGAAAAGGTTGACGCCCTCAAGCAGAAAAAGATCTGCGCCGCCGCGCTGAAATATCTCGCAAGCGGCCGGACCCCGGGAGACCGGGAGGTCTTTTTCGATATCATCTCCATCGTCTTTGAGGGCGAGGCCCATACCCTGAGGTACTTTCCCGAGGCCTGGATACCAATGTACACATAATCATAACGCTTATATGAACCCCAACCATTATTGCGTCATCATGGCCGGCGGATCCGGGAATTGGTTCTGGCCCGTCGCCCGCGAAAACCGGCCGAAAGAGTTTCTCAGCATTACGGGGAAACCGTTCCTGCAGGAAACCTATAACCGCTTTTCAGAGATCGTTCCCCGGAAAAATATCCTCGTCGTAACCCTGGAGCGCTATGCGAAAGAAGCGCGGAAGATCCTCCCGGACATTCCGGAGGAGAACCTTCTCCTCGAGCCTTACAGTCGGCATACGACCCCCTGTATGGCCTACGCAACCTATACGATCCTTCGCAGGAATCCGGAAGCCGTCATTGTCGCAACCCCTTCCGACCATGTCATCCGCGACGAAGAACTCTTCAAGTTCTCCATTCTCAATGCCCTGGAATATGCCGGACGGGAACCGGTCCTGATGACCCTCGGCATCGTCCCGAAGAGCCCCTCGGACAATTTCGGATATATCCAGGTCATGGGCGGACGCCATAACGTCACCGATAAGCCTCTGAAGGTCAAGACCTTTACCGAAAAGCCTTCGGAAGATCTCGCGAAAGTATTCATCCGCAGCGGAGAGTTCTACTGGAACTCGGGTATCTTCGTATGGTCCGCCGAAACAATCCGGAAAGAGATGGAACGGCTGGTCCCGGAAGTGACCCGGCTCTTTACCGGATGGGAGGAGAACCTCGGCACTCCCGGAGAAAAGACCTTCCTCGAACATGCTTACGCTGACTGCCCGAAGATCTCCCTGGACCACGGCGTCATGGAAAAAACAGACTCAGCCTGGCTCTATCCCGCCACTTTCGGGTGGTACGATATCGGAAGCTGGGAGGCGCTCTACAACTATGCCCCGGTGAAAGACCGGAAAGGAAATGCCGTCCGCTGCGACAAGTCCCTTATGGACGAGTGCCACGGAAACCTCGTTCTCCAGACCAATCCGAAAAAACTCGTCGCCCTCAACGGCCTGAAGGATTTCATCGTCGTCGATACGGAAGACGTGCTGATGATCTGCCCGCGCGACGACAAAGCCTTCAAAGACTTCATCTCCGACATCGCCATGCCGGACTTTGAGGATTACAGATAAGTTCCTATGAAAAGAATCGTTTTGTTTGCCGTAATGATCCTGCTGGTAGCGGGATGCGGGCCGAAAAAGGAAAAGCTGGAGTTCGGAGAAATCGTTCCGACCCGGGAAGGGTTCCTGCTCCCGATCCAGAGGAGTCCGGAATCGAAGAGGATCGATTATACCGTAGAGCTGGCATTTTCGGAAAATGCCGCCATTCTCTACAGCAAAAGGGAGATGCACTCCTGCTTCCTGACATTCGCCTACTCCATTCCCGAAACCGGAGGACAGGACATCAGTACGCTGGACCTGGATTTTCATGACCGAGTCGATGGGATCTGGGTCTACCGCGCTCCCTATCCCCTCTTCCCGGCACGCAAGATTCTCGACAATGTCATCCAGACCGCCGTATACTATGCTCCGGAAGGCGTCGGCCTTCCCCAGAAAGAAGTGAAGGATAAGGATGGAAGCCGGCTGTTTTATCCGGACTACAAAGGATACTTCTTTATCTTCAACCGGGAAGAGACGCTAAACTGGTTCAAACCCGCGCTGGATCACATCAAATAAGACCTATTTGAGCCCTTCCATAAGCTTTTCAACTTCTTCGTAAACGGAGAAGTTGATTTTGTTTTCTTCGAGATAGTTCTCAATCCAGGCTTTCTTCTCGGGGAAAAACTTGCAGAGAAGTTTTTTCGAAGGGACATAGACCCGTCCATTCTTGTAAAGAAACGGGGTTTCTTTGGTTTCATAACGGATATCTCCGTTAAACTGGAACTGGGTCCCGTCTCCGGTTCCGATCCCCTGGAGCGACTTGATGCTCGACGTGGCGGAAACCGTTCCGTAGGCTCCGCGTTTGGTGTCATCGAACTTGAGCCGTTTCTCGACACAAAGCATCACATCTCCATAAGCCCCGACAACCCCGAGATAGCTCTTCTGCGGACGGATGAACAGAACGCCTCCGATCGTAACCCGGTCGACGGCATCATTGTCGATAAAGGCCTTTTCCGATCCATCCGTATCGATATACCGGAGCGTCTGGTCAAGGGTGCTGATATTAAATGAGCCACGGGAATAACCTCCATCCTTATAGACGAGATTCCCTTCCGCAAAGGCAGGAAGAATATATTTGACGCTGTCGGGAAGCGAGGCCTCGAACGAGGCCTGGCGGGACTGGGCCGCGGAAAAGAAGGCAGCGAGGATGAAAAGGGATGTGAAGATAGCGCGTTTCATGACAATCAGTTATTTCTGCAAATGTAATAATAATCTATCAGAAAAAAGAGAGCAGCCGGATTGGCCGCTCTCTTTCATCATTCAGGAGAGAAAATATCTACTCCCAGCCCGGGTTCTGGGTAATTTCATAGCCCTTCTCCCTGTACTGGTTGATAACGTCGGTGCAGACCGGCTCCAGGTAGTTGCGGACGAGGACGTTACGTGCGTCACGATCCTTGAAGTTCTCCGGACGGAGGAAGCCGCGCATCTCGGTAGCATCTACGCCCTTGTCCCAGAACTTGGCATCGCCGAGCTTAATGGAACCATCGGCGTTCTTTCCAAGCAGAGGATAGACGGCAACAACACCGAACTTATTTTCGGTAAGGAGGTTGTAACCGACGTCAGCCTTCGTCTTATGCAGGTTGGTCTTCTGGGCATGACGGTTGCCGGGGAGGTCTGCTGCCTGCTCGGCGGTAAGGGTCGCGGCAAGGTCAAGCTCGACATAACCGCCGATACCGATATCCGGGTTGTTGGCTGCGAGCATGAGCTCGAGCTGGCCCCAGCGGCGGATATCGAGAACACGGTACTGCTCGAGGAAGAACTCCATACGGCGCTCGCGGCGGATTTCCCAGAGAAGCGGAGAGATTTCGCCACGGGTCTTGTAACCGAGGGTCGTATGGATGGCAGCGCTGGTACGCTCCGGGTCGTTGATGGAGTTGACGGCGGAGAGCTGGAGCGGAGCGGTCTTCTTGACACCTTTTTCGATGGCCGTCTCGTCGAGAGGACGGGTACGGATCGCGTTGATCGAAGCATCGAGGTCGGCCTGGGTGACAGCGGCGCCGCCGAACTTGTCGGCGAGTTCAGCCTTGGCCTCAATCCAGTTGAGGACGGTCTCGGCGTAACGGACGCACGGATAGCCGTTCTCATTGGTGCAGGAGGCGTAGTAGGTCGGGCAAGTCTTGCCGTTGTAGCTGTACTGGACACCGATACGGTCGATGAACTTCTCAGTGTAAAGACCGGTTGCGGACGGACGCGGCTCATCCACGAAGGAAGCCTCGAAACGAGGGTCGCGGGTAAGGATCATGTCCTGCATTCTCCAACTGTCGGCGTTTGCGACGGTTGTAGAGGTATACGGCTTTCCGTCGTTGCAGATCCAAGCCTTGAGGGTCGAAAGGTTACCGGCCATCGACTGACCTTCATAGCCACCGTTGCCGCCGGAATAAGAGGCGATGCAGTGCTGGGCAGAGGCATTTACGGACTTGTTGTACTCACGATAGAGAATGATCTCCTTGCTCGCCGGGGTCTTGTAGAGGGTTCCGAAGAGGGTGCGGAAATCGGTATCGAAAGCGAACTGGCCGGAGTTGATGACTGTCTGGGCAAAGTCGCGGGCCGCCTCAAGGAAGAGTTTCGCGTTGGCGTCGATGTCAGAGCACGTCTTCATCGCCTCGTCGTTCTTGTGATAGACATACCAGGTACCCTCAAAGAGCATCATCCGGGAAGCGATCGTTCCGACGACATACTTGTTGACGTAGTTCTGGCCGTCATTTTCGCGGACGTTGTTCATCGCGAACTTGAAGTCCTCGAGAACCTGGGTCATAACGTACGAACGCGGATCGCGGTCCTTGTACATGTTGTCATAGTCGGAAGTGCTGACTTCCTCACTGTAATACGGGACGTCGCCGAAGGACTGGACGAAACGGCAGTACTCCCAGCCGCGGAAGAAACGGGTAACACCCATCCAGTGGTTGTAGGCCTCGTCGGTGAGGGCGCCCTTCTCTTTCATCTGGTTCAGGCGGCTCATCAGAAGGTTCCACTTGCGGATATACGCGAAGTTCCAGGGGCCGGAGCCGCGGCGGGCAAGCCATACGCCACGGTAGGGCGTAGACTCAGCACGGTACCAGTTGTCAGCGGGAACGGAGAGAAGGATATCTCCCTGGGTTCCGGACGTGGTGCGTTCGTCGCTCATCTCATAGGAGTAGCATGCGGGAGCATAGACGGAACCCCAGTTGTCGGAGTAGCCGTTGAAGTAGTTGCCGTAGGCTCCGTTCACGAAGAGACGGACATTCGCTTCGCTCTTCCAGTAGTTGCCGTCATCCATCGACGTCAGACTCTGCCTGTCGAGGAAGTCGGTACAACCGGTTATCGCGAGAACAAGTGCGGCGGCTGAAAGGATATTGATAATCTTTTTCATATTCTGAAATGCTGTATTTTAGAAAGTAACCTGGACACCGAAGGATGCACTCTTGTAGGCAGGAGTACCTACACCGGCGAAACTGGAGTTGTAGTTGCTGGTGTTGAACGAAGAGTAACCGACGATCTCTTCCGGATCGATAGGAAGGCCATTGAGGTGGTCGAAGGTGAGGAAGTTCTCAAGAGAGACATAGAGGCGGGCCTTCTGCATGTTGATGCGGTTGGTCAGGCTGCGCGGAAGGGTGTAGCCGAGCGTGATGTTCTTGACGCGGAGATAAGCCATGTTCAGGAGGTAACGGTCGCTCTGCACCATATTGAAGATAAGGCTACGTCCGCAGTTTGCAGCTCTCGGATAGAAGGCATCGTAGTTGGAGTCGATGACATTGCCCTTCTCGTCAAAGGTCTCATACCAGAAGTCATTGGCGAAGGTTGCGGCCATACCGCCGTCACCGGAGGAGTAACCCGGGATGGAAGTCCAGGAAGAACCGACCATATCGCGCTTTCCGATACCCTGGAGGAAGACGGAGAAGTCGAAGCCCTTGTAGTCGAGATCGAGACGGAAGCCATACTCGTAGCGGGGAGTCGTGTTGCCGATGACATCCCAGTCACCGTGGCGGGGCTTGCCCCAACGGTCCGGGTTATTCGGATCATTTTCTTCATTGTAGACGCCGATGAGCTTGTCGCCGTAGTTGATGATACCGTCACCGTCGAGGTCCTTGAACTTAACATCACCAGGACCGGAAATGAGGGAGCCTGAACTGATGCGGCCCTGGGTCGCATAGTCTTTGCCCGCCGCATACTGATAGTAGGAGCCGTATTTGTCGGTCAGTTTGATAAGGTTGCCGGAAGCGTCACGGGCGAAGTCGTCGTTCTGGAAGAGGCGGTCGACGCGGTAACCCCAGATTTCTCCGTAGGTCTTGCCGTCATACCAGCCCGTTACGGTCTGAGCCTGCTTTCCGTACTTGGTAATCGTCGTGAGAGCGTCGGCGAGGGTTGCGGTAGCGGATACGCTGAGGCCGTTGGAGAAGGTCTTTCCGTAACCGATCTCAAGTTCCCAGCCGCGGGTGCTCAGGTCACCGTAGTTGCCGCTCGGAGCGGAAGCGCCGATGTTGTAGCTCAAACCCTCGGCCGGAACGATCATGTTCTTGGTATCTCTCTTGTACCAGTCGAAGGTTACATTGATCTGGTTGAACAGAGAGAAGTCGACACCGAAGTCGAGGGTAACGATGTCCTGCCAGGTAATGTCGGAGTCGACGATGGCCGGAGTCGCATAAGCGGAGTCCTTGACGCCACTGTGCATCCAGTAAGTCGTCTGGGCACCGATAGTAGGGATATAGAGCGAAGACGCAACCGTCTGGTCACCGATCATACCCCATGAAGCACGAAGCTTCATAGCGGAGAGGACGTTCTTGTAAGGCTGCATGAAAGGCTCCTCGGTCACGCGCCAGCCGGCGGAGAAGGACGGGAACCAGCGCCACTGAAGATGGGTCGGGAACTTGGAGGATCCGTCATAACGGAGGTTGGCCTCGAGGAGGTAACGCTCTTTATAGTTGAAGTTGACACGGCCGAAGAAACCGGCGGTGGAACTCCAGGAGTTGGAACCGCCCGTAGTCTCGGTTCCGGTCGCAAGGGCGAACTGAGGATTGGTGATGTCAAGCAGGTCCTTCTTATTACCCCAAACGCCGGTGTAGTCATAAGCGACGATGTTGGAGCCGAGGAGGAAGTTGATCATGCTCTCCCCAAGTTTCAGGTCATACTTGGACGTAATGTTCCAGGTCTGGCGCTGGGAGGTATAAGAATCTTGATAGATCTTATCGTACGTGGCGGTGTAGTCTTCCACGGAAAGTCCGTAGGCCGTAATCTGGGAGCCGAGTCCATTATAATCATTCCACTCATTGGCGATTGTATAGGTCGAACCGTTGCGGGTGAGCGGCTTGGCGGCAGACCAGGTATTGCCGGCAAAGAAGCGGATACCCGGATTGAACTCCTGGGTATTGTTGTTGGCATAGGTGTAGTCAACGTTGATATTCCAGTTCTTGACCGGGGTAATCGTCGTTCCGACGTTGACGCTTGAGAAGAGAGTCTTCAAACGGGCCTGGTTCGCCGTAGCGGTCTCATAGGCCATCGTACGGATATTGTTGCCGCTTTCATCCTTGGAAACGAGCGGATAGTTGGCGGCCCAGCGGAAAAGATAATACCACTGGTCGGCGGTCGTCGAAGACGTGGAGAACGCCCAGGACTTCGTCGAGTTCGTCATCATCATACCGGTATGGACAGCCAGCCAGTTGTTGATCTGGGTGTTGATACGGGCATTGACATTGTACCTCTCGTAGTAGTCGAAGTTGGTGTTTTTCATCAAACCGTTCTGGTCGATATAACCGAGACTGATGTTATAATCGGTACGTCCCTTGTTGCCGGCAACGGAGATGTTGTGGGTCATCGAAGGAGCATACGGCTTGACATTGTAGTAGTACGGATCATAGGTACGGATACCGATCTTACGGCCGGAACCATCGATATACCAGTCACGTCCATAGGTCATCGGATCGTCCGGATCGAGGGTGCTGCCATACTTCTCCTTCCATGCGACGGCGGCGTTGTAGCCGGCGCGGTCGATGAGCCAGAAGGCGCCGACCGGGGAATACGTTCCGACACGCTCGGCGGACTCTACCCAGTAGTGAAGTGCTTCTACGTCAGCCATCTCATAATTCTTGATCATGCTCTGGAACGCATAGTTGCCGGAGTAGGTGATGTGGACCTGGTCGGCTTCCTTCGCACCCTTCTTGGAGGTGATAAGGATAACACCGAAAGCAGCCTTTGCACCGTAGATGGAAGCAGAGGCGGCATCCTTAAGGATGGAGATGGACTCAACGTCGTCAGGGTTGACGAGGTTCAGGGACGGGATCTCAACGTTGTCGAGGAGGATAAGCGGGGAGGCGGAACCATTGAGGGAACCGACCTGGCCACGGATCCTGAGAATCGCATCCGAACCGACTTCACCGGAACCGACACGGACGTTCAGACCGGGGGCCATACCCTGGAGACCGCGGGCGACATCCGGAATCGGACGGCTCTCGAGGGCCTTTCCGACATCGACGGAAGCGACGGCACCGGTCAGGTTCTCTTTCTTCTGGGCGCCGTAACCGACGACAACCGTTTCGGAAAGCATCTCAGCGTCGTCCTCGAGGACGACCCTCAGGTTCTCTACTGCAGTAAGCGACACGGTCTTGTAACCGATACATGAGATCTCAAGCGTCGCTCCCGGGTTGGTCTGGATCGCGAAACGTCCGCGGGTATCGGTCATCGTTCCCTTCGTCGTTCCCTTGACCACGATACTGGCACCGGGGACCGGCTGACCCTGGGAATCAACAACGACACCGCTTGCGGTGATCTGCTGTTGCATTGCAACTTCCGGAGAAGAAGCTGCCGCTTCAAACGCGTAGGCGCTGCCGACGAAGCCGGCTGCTAGCACGATTGTTGCAAGGATCTTGTTTACATTCATAGAAACAATCTTTTAAGTTAATTAAAAATCATTGAGTAATAAGTTGAAGTAAAGCCTGCAGAGGGACTGCCGTTACGCGTTTGCAACCCAGACGTGAAAGGCAGAAACAGCGCA
>CADANY010000004.1 GCA_902789395.1 uncultured Bacteroidia bacterium
CTTCGCGGAATTTACGCAGCCGGGGTTCCCGGCGAGGGCTAGGGATGAGCGTCCGCCGGAGGCGGCTGCTGACTTGACCGAGGGGGTTAGACGGATGCGTAGCGGCCGGCTAAAATACCGAGTTGGCAAGCAGAGCGAAATCCCGACACCCTCGCCCCCGGCGGAGTCATGAAGCGAAGCGCCCACTCCTCCCCGAGAAGGTATTCTTCTCCGGGGAAACGCGAGGAGAGGGGAGGGGGCGTTATTGGGCGATGAAGGCGTAGGTGATGGTGCCGAGCTGGCGGGACGGGGCCGTTTGGGAGATATTGAATCGGGAGAGGCGGGCTGCGCGGACAGCAAAACTGCGCAGGCAAGAATCAGAAGACGAAGCCGCATCATCCACCTTCGCATTGATGACTTTCCCGCTGTTGTCCACTGTTATGATAACGGTCACTTGCCCAAAACCCATGCACCGGTACGCCGGAATCGGAAGATGACTAGCTTTGCGTCCTTCCAGTGACCACGACAGGACAGATGGCCCCGAATAGGTCTTTTTAGGCTCTTTCCGTTCCTCTTTCTGGGCGGGATCAGGCATATCGACGAAATCTTCCGGATTATCCTGCCGGTTCTGTCCGTCCCTGAGATCTTTTGCCAAACGTTCCGCATCACGATAAAGCTGCTCGGCATCGGTATTCCTGTCATCTTTCAGCTGACCGGGGGAGCGGTTGACTGTTACATTCCGGATCGGAATCCCGGATGCCGCTGCGATCAACTCTTCAAGTTTTTCCGCTGCGCTCTCGCGGAGTTCCTCCTGCTGCTCGATTTTTTCCTTTTCTTCCTGCTTTGTAAAGTCGAGCACAAAGGTATTCTCCTTCCTCACCTGGTAGCCGATCTGTGCGACCAGCAAGACAATAATCACCGCGAGATGGACAATCGCGGTGATATAGAGTCCGGCTTTCTGGTCAGCACTGAGTTTCATGATTTATTTGCCGTTTTTGTTCATCGCTTTCTCGATGGTCGCAGAAATGACATCGATCGCCACTTTATTGTGACCGCCTTGCGGAACGATGATATTTGCATAGCGTTTGCTCGGCTCGATGAACTGCAGGTGCATCGGCTTGACGGTATCGCAATAGTGTGCGATCGCCGTTTCGATGGAACGCCCCCGCTCCGCGGTGTCACGGATGATAATCCGCATCAGACGGTCATCGTCATCGGCATCGACGAATATCTTGATATTCATCTGGTCCCGGAGCTCCTTGCAGGTAAAGATCAGGATGCCTTCAACGATAATGACGTCCGCAGGCTCGACGGTTACGGTTTCGGTCTTGGAACGGGAGCAGGTGATATAGGAATATACCGGCTGCTCAATTGTTTTGCCCTGACGAAGTTCGCGGATCTGCTGGCACATCAGCTTCCAATCGATGGCATCCGGGTGGTCGAAATTGATCTTCTGGCGCTCTTCCATCGGGAGGTGGCTGGAGTCTTTGTAGTAAGAATCCTGCGGGATAACGACAACCTTTCCCGGGAGCTGGCTTGTAATTGCCTTCACGACGGTTGTCTTTCCTGAGCCGGATCCTCCGGCGATACCGATTACTAACATGTTATGTGGCGGTTATATACTAAAATTCAGCGTTTTTCGGAGTGCGCGGGAAGGGAATGACGTCGCGGATATTGGCCATACCCGTCACAAAGAGAAGCAGACGCTCAAACCCGAGTCCGAAGCCGCTGTGAGGCACGGTTCCGAATCGGCGGGTATCGATATACCACTCCAGATTCTTCCGTGACATTCCGAGTTCATCAATCCTTCTTTCCAGTTTCTCCAGCGACGCTTCACGTTCGCTGCCGCCGATGATCTCGCCGATCTTCGGGAACAGTACGTCCATACCGCGAACGGTACGTCCGTCTTCGTTCTGTTTCATGTAGAAAGCCTTGATATCTTTCGGGAAATCGATCAGGATGACCGGCTTTCCGAAATACTTCTCGACGAGGTAGCGTTCATGCTCGCTCTGGAAGTCCGTCCCCCAGTGGACCGGATATTCAAACTGCTGCCCGTTCCTGACGGCTTCTTCGAGGATCTCAACGGCACGGGTATATGTGACCCGCTCGAAATCGATTCCCAGGACGCTGCGGAGGCGTTCTTCAAGCCCCTCGTCGTATTTTGCATTCAGGAACCGGATATCGTCGAGGCAGTTATCCAGTGCATACTGGACGAGATATTTGACAAACTCTTCGGCCAGTACCATGTTGTCATTGATATCGTAGAAAGCCATTTCCGGTTCGATCATCCAGAACTCTGCCAGGTGGCGCGGCGTGTTGGAGTTCTCAGCGCGGAAGGTCGGGCCGAAGGTATAAATCTCGCCGACAGCCGTTGCTCCGAGTTCGCCTTCCAACTGCCCACTGACGGTCAGACTGGTTTTCTTACCGAAAAAGTCCTTTGAGAAATCAACGCGTCCTTTCTTGTCAAAGGGAATATGGGCCATGTCCATCGTCGTGACCTGGAACATGTCGCCGGCTCCTTCCGCATCGGATTCGGTGATGAGCGGCGTATTGAGGTAGACGAATCCCTTGTCATTAAAGAACTTGTGGATTGCGAAAGCCATCGCGTGGCGGATCCGAAGGATCGCTCCGAACGTATTGGTGCGGAGTCGCATGTGGGCGACTGTGCGGAGGTACTCCAGGGAGGTGTCTTTCTTCTGGAGCGGATAACGCATCGGATCGCATTCTCCATAGACCTCGATCTCACGGGCCTGGATTTCAACGGCCTGTCCGCTGCCCATCGAAGCGACGAGTGTGCCGCGGACACCGATCGATGCGCCCGTCGTAATCTTCTTGAGCAATTCTTCGTCGAAAAGGGTCGCGTCTGCGACGACCTGGATATTGTTGATGGTAGAACCGTCGTTGAGGGCAATGAATTTCACCTGTTTGTTGCCTCTTTTGGTCCTTACCCAACCTTTGGCGAGGACCTCTGCGCCCGGCTCAGCCTGCAGCAGATTCTTGATCTTGGTTCTTTTCAATGTTTCCATAATATATGTTTCACTAAATCATGCAAAGATAGCGAAAATATATATTAAAAGAAAGGCTGATCCGTACGGGTCAGCCTTTCTTTCTATTGGGAATGGGCGGTTTATTTGTCTACGCCCGGTTTTCTTGCCGCATACATGATCTTAAGCGCGGAGCAACGTCTGAGCTCCTGCTTAACATCCGTAACGATACCCATTCTGACGTCCTCGTCAGCGCGGATGCCGACAGTCATGAAAGATCGGTCAGCCTCACTCATGGCGTCACGCTCGGCTGCGATGAAGTCGCGGATGTCATCAACCGTCTTGAAAGAGTCGTTGAGCTGGATACGGGCATCGGTACCGTACATAGCCTGGAGATGTTTCACAGGGGTTCCGATGTTGACGTATGAGGTCAGGTCCTTTCTTTCAAGCTTGGCAACTTCCGTTGCTTCAGGGAGCTTTACGATAACCTTGTTCTCGGTTTCACGGAGCTGGGTCGTAACCATGAAGAAGAAGAGGAGCATGAAGACGATATCGGACAAAGAACTGGAAGTTGCCTGAGGCACTTCTTTCTTGTTGTTTGATCCACCGAATTTAGACATAGTTAAATCTCCTTATCTTTTTTTGGTTACATCCTTAGGCTCGGCCTCCGAGATGTTCTGAGGAATGACTCTTCTTGCAATCTTCTGCCTGTCCTCATCGAGTTTGGCGTATTTCCTTCCGTACTCCTTAAGGCACCATTCGTCACGCAGTTCATTGACGGCTTTTACGAGCTCGTTCTGGACGGCGATGTAAGCCTGGTAACTGGTACCACGGTCGTTCTGAAGGGAAATAACTCCCTTGGAAACCGGATACATCTTCCCTTCGATCTCCTGCATTTCCTTTTCAGGCATATTCGGATCGTCGGTCGGGTTGGCGAGGAATTCTTTTACTTTGTCTTTGAGGAAGGCGACATCAATGGCTTCGTTACCGGCAAACAGTTTATCGGCAGAGTTGATCTTGACGATAATGATATTACGACGGTTGACCTTCACATCCTGCTGATTCTTCGAGTCAGGGATCTGAGGGAGTCGACGCTGCAGACCTGCAGGCTCTCCCATCGTGGTAGTCATGAGGAAGTAGCAGAGCAGGAGGAATGCAATGTCCGCCGTCGAACTGGTGTTCATTTGCGGTGTTTTCTTGCTAGCCATGTCTTATGCTTTTTTGTTGCGGAGGCTCATAACAATCTCGCCGACAACGATGGAGGCGATAGCTGCACCGCCAAGGATGTATGCAAGATTGAGGATAGTGTCAGTCATTTTGAGTTCCGACGCAGTCGGGACCTTCGATCCGTTGTAACCCATTGCAGGGGCACCGGAAGCGAGAAGGTATGCGATGAATGCCAATACTGCGGCTCCGGCGATGATGATTCCCATCTTGACAAGACTCTTGGGATTCGTCCGGATTGCAATATACAGACCTACACAGATTACGGAGACCAGTGCGAGACCGACCATTCCGTAAGCCCAGTAGAGCAGAAGATCCGTCATCTTGCCGTCGTTGGCCTCAAAACCCTTCATGGTTCCGAGGATGAGCACGCCGACACTGAGGATCATCAGCACCCACAGCAACACCTTAATAATTTTGGCGTATTTCTGTTTTTCCATTGTGCAGGGTTAATTTGAAATCCAAAAACTATTTGTTGTATTTGGTAATGGCATCCACGAAACGGATGGAGGAGTCCTCCATGTCGATGGAAAGGGAATCGATCTTGGCGAGGATATAGTTGTAGAAGACCTGGAGGATCATAGCGACGATAAGACCGCCGACGGTCGTGATAAGAGCGACCTTCATACCACCAGCGACAACGTTCGGGGAGATATCACCGGCTGCCTGGATAGCATCGAAGGCCTGGATCATACCGATAACGGTACCGAGGAATCCGAGGGACGGGGCAATCGCGATGAAGAGGGCGATCCAGCTCAGACCGTTCTCCATAAGGCTCATCTGGACACCGCCGTAGGAAACGATGGTCTTCTCGACGACATCAACGCCCTGGTCCATACGGAGGAGACCCTGGTAGAAGATGCTGGCGACAGGACCGCGGGTGTTGCGGCAAACTTCCTTTGCTTTCTCAACGCCACCTTCCTGGAGAGCTTTCTCAACATCCTCGAGGAGCTTGGTCGTGTTGGTCTTGGAGAAGGCCAGATAGAGAATTCTCTCGATAGCGAGAGCGAGACCGAGGATCAAGCAGATGACGATCAGGGACATGAAGCCTGCACCACCTTCGATGAATTTGGTCTTGAGGGCCTGGTGGAGAGGAATCTCCTCACCGGAACCGGCGAAGAGGTCGACAACCTCGTCGTCATTTGCTGCAGCCGGTTCGTCAGCTACCTGTTCCTGAGCGGCAGGAGCGGCGTTCTCGTCCTGAGCGGAAGCGATGTTTGCAGTGAAGGTCACAAGACCAGCAACTGCCAAAAACATGAAAAACTTTTTCATAACGTTTTTGTGAGTTAATTAAATAGTTATTAAATAGTTAATAATTTTCTGTCCGGGATCGGAAACACTCCGGTACCCTAAATCCTGTGCAATTTAGCAAAATTATTTCAAAGTACAATAATTATTTTGTGATTTCGCCTTTCAAGTTCTTCGTCAGCATCTCTTTTACCCATTCGTTGTCACTGCTTTTTCCCATCAGGAAGAAGAGCTTCGCGAGGGTGCTTTCCGTCGTCCCGTCGTAGCCGTTCACGACGCCGGCACGCGCCATGGCTTTTCCGTTGGCATAAAGGTCCATGTCCACGGACCCCGTCAGGCATTGCGTGACATTGACGAGGATCTTGCCCATCCCGCCGGCTTCCCTGACGATGTTGAGGAACCAGTCTCCGGTCGGGGCATTGCCGGCGCCGTAGGTCTCCATGATCACGGCGCGGGTCTCGGGCCCGCACAGGACGGCGCGCATGACTTGCGGGGTCATGCCGGGATGGAGTTTGAGTATCGAGACACGCATGTCCAGTTTCGTGTTGATGGACAGGCTCGAGTACCAGTCCAGCGGCCTTCGGATCAGGTCGGTGTTGTACCGGATGTTGATCCCGGCCTCGGCCAGCAGGGGGTAATTCGGCGACTGGAAGGCGCTGAAGTGCTCAGAACTGACCTTGACGGCCCGGTTGCCGCGGATCAGTTTGGAGTCAAAGTATATCGCGACTTCCGGGACGATGGCGTGGCCCTCAGGGTCTTTGGCGGCCGCAATCTCCACGGCGGAGATGAGGTTCTCCTTCCCGTCCGTCCTAAGGGTTCCGATCGGCAGCTGGCTGCCGGTAAAGATAACCGGTTTGGTCAGTCCGTCCAGCATGAAACTAAGGGCTGAGGAAGAATAAGCCATCGTGTCGGTCCCGTGCAAGATGACGAATCCGTCGTAATCGTCGTATTTGTCCTTGATCAGTTCCGCCAGCCGCTGCCACAGGCCGGGCTCTACGTCGGAGGAGTCGATCAGGGGATCGAAGGTATAGGAATCGATCCGTCCCGCGAACTTGGAGAGTTCGGGCACTTCGTCTATAATCGCCTCGAAATCAAATGGTTTCAGAGCTTGTTCAATCGGATCCATCTTCATCCCGATGGTCCCTCCCGTATAGATCAGGAGTATCGATGCTTTGTTCATATCCGGAATAGTTTCTGTGCGTTTCGGGTTGTGGTTTCTTCAATCTCTTCCAGGAAAACGCCTTTCAGCTGGGCGACTTTTGCCGCGATGAGGGGAAGATAGGCGCTTTCGTTCCGGTGTCCGCGGTGGGGAACCGGTGCCAGGTAGGGAGCATCCGTTTCGAGCAGGATATGTTCCATCGGTATTTTCCGGACGGCTTCGGCTACGGATGCATTTTTAAAAGTAACGACGCCGCCGATCCCGACGGAAAAGTCCCCGTACTGACGGGCACGCCGATAGATTTCATAACTGGAGGTAAAGCAGTGCAGGTTGCCACGAAGACCGAGGTGACGGCAGTCGGAAAGGATGGAAAACAAGTCTTCCCAGGCATCGCGGAGGTGGATGTTGACGGGGAGATCCCATTCGGCAGCCATCTCGAGCTGAACGCGCAGCGCCTCTTTCTGCTGCTGCTTGAACTCAATCCCTTCGTGGTAGTCCAGTCCGATTTCTCCGACGGCAACGATCCCGCGGTCCCGGTAGGCCGGGAGCAGGTCGATCTCCTCCTGCCACCGCGCATCGACCGACCCCGGATAGAGTCCGATCATGGGGTAGAGCACGCCCGGGTGGGCATCATTGAGGCGGAAAAGGGCGTCGCGCTCCCGGCTGTCGACGTCCGGCTGGATCATCTTCCCGACACCGGCTTCCTTTGCGCGGGCGATTGCTTCTTCCGCGTCCGGAAGGAGCCACTCGTCGTAGAGGTGCGTATGGGTATCGATGAACATGGATGCAAATGTACGCATTTTATTTCATAATAAGGAACATCGCCGGAGGATATCCGTCGTGATGATTCCCGCCGAAGAAAGAAGGGAAACCGCTTCTGCTATTTCCCGGTAGGGTCTGCCTGTAAGGGAGGATAGTCCGTCCGGAGTGATGCCCCTGTTGGCTCCGATCCTGCCGGCTATTTCCGACAGAAACCGACGTTTTTCCGGAGGATATGCAGTGCCGAAGCGGTTTTCGATCCGCTCTTTCAGGTCGATTTCCTTCCGGCTGCGGGCCGGCCTGATCCCGAGCCGCTCCGCCAGACTGTCCGGATCCGAGATAATATCTGCCATCCTGTTCATTATAAGGCTGTTACATCCGGCTGATAGCGGGTCGTCAAGCCTTCCGGGAAGCGCGAATACGTCCCGGCTGTATTCGTTTGCGTACCGGGCTGTGATCAGGCTTCCCCCCTTTACTCCGGATTCAATGACGATCGTAGCCTGGGAAAGACCGGCGATGATACGGTTCCGGCGCATGAAATTCAGGGCTACCGGTGCCGTTCCGGTCGGATAGTCCGAAAGGAGAGCGCAACCTTCATCCCGGCTCATCCTTTCCCCGAGCGACCGGTGCTGCCAGGGGTAGATATCATCGATTCCCGTCGCCATGACCCCGATGGTCGGTAATCCGCATTGAAGCGCCGTCTCATGGGCGATCCGGTCTGTTCCGAAAGCCAGTCCGCTGATAATGACCGGCTTTACGGATGCGGCGGCAAGGGTTTCGACGATCCGCCGGCACCAGGCTTCCCCATAGGGGGTGACTTTCCGCGTCCCGACGATCGCAATGGAAGGACGGTAGCCGAAAAGAAGGCCTGGGGATGAACGGCTCCGAAGGTAGAGTCCGAGCGGCGGGTCCGGGCATTCCAGAAGATTCTGGGGATATCCCTCGTCTTCGATGGACAGAAACCTCCCTCCGTACCGGGCAATCGTTTCCAGTTCACGGGCGGCCGCTTCCAGGGCGGCGGGCCGGATTTCCCCGGCCAGGGCGGGAGCGTCGGCGAGCAGGGCAGAAAGACGGTCTTTCGGAAGAGAGAAAACGGCACGGGCATTGCCGGCGGCGGTACAGAGGTTCCATCCGATGCGGGGGGTAAATCCGAAAATCCGGTTGAGGGCGCAGAAGCACGTCCTTTCATCAAAAAATCCTTCCATAGTCAAAGCACATTAGGCTTCGAATATAGAAGGAAAAGGCCGGGGAAAAGTGGTTTTTTACGTTTTCCCCTGTTTTTTTCTGAATTTTATACGATCAGCAGCGCGTCTCCGTACGGCCCGAAACGGTAATCCTCGGCGAGGGCGGTCTCGTAGGCGTTCATGACGGCCTTATAGCCCCCGAAGGAAGCGACAGCCATCAGCATGGTCGATTCCGGAAGATGGAAATTAGAAACGATCGCATCCGGAACGGCATACTGGTACGGCGGGAAGATGAATTTGTTGGTCCATCCGTCGTAGGCGTTGACCTGCTTGTCCGTGGTAACGTACGTCTCGAGGGCCCGCATGACCGTAACGCCGACGGCAAGGACTTTGTGCCCGAGGTGGTGCGCCCGGTTGATATCATCGGCGGCACTCTGGGAAATAATCATCCGTTCGGAATCCATCCGGTGCTTGGACAGGTCTTCCACATCGACGCGGCGGAAATGACCAATCCCCATATGGACTGTGATGAAAGTCTTCTCTATATCCTTGAGTATCATTCGGTTGAAGAGCTCACGGCTAAAGTGCGTCCCGGCTGCGGGGACCGAAACGGCTCCTTCGTTGGCGGCGAAGATCGTCTGGAAGTTCTCGGCATCTTCCGGCGTGACTTTCGGCTTGACCCAAAACGGCACCGGGGTCTCTCCGAGTGCAAACAAGGCTTGTTTGAATTCTTCGTAAGGGCCGTCATAGAGGAAACGCAGGGTCCGTCCGCGGGAAGTCGTGTTGTCGATTACCTCTGCGACAAGGCTTTCGTCTTCGCCGAAGTAGAGTTTGTTCCCGATACGGATTTTACGGGCCGGATCGACGATGACATCCCAGAGGCGCTGCTCCCGGTTCAGTTCCCGGAGCAGGAATACCATGATGTCGGCGCCGGTTTTTTCCTTCTTTCCATAGAGCCGGGCGGGGAAGACCTTCGTGTCATTGAGGACAAACATATCTCCCTTCCCGAAATAGTCGATGATATTCTTGAAAAGCTTGTGCTCGATTTCTCCCGAATCCTTGTGAAGGACCATCAGGCGGCATTCATCTCTCCAGCGGGTCGGTTCCGTCGCAATCTTTTCCTGCGGGAGATTGAAATTGAATTGAGAAAGTTTCATTCTGTTTCTTGGATTGATACTTTTATAATACGGACGAAATTGGAAAAAAGTTTCAAATCCGTGCTTCGCGGAAAACTTCAAGGATGGAAGGAAAGGTATTTTTCAGGAAGGGCGGCAAGCTGGATCTGGCAACCCAGGCGGCTTTCGAGATGGCTTCCTCGCGCTGGGGAGTCAGGTCAGTCGGGTCCGTATAAAGCATATCGTACCACCAGGTATGTTTGAGGTGCCAGATCCCGTCCCGGAGATAGCAATGGTCGGTAATGCAGATCAGCCGGCGGAGCTGCAGTTTGTCGATGCCCGTTTCTTCGCAGACTTCCCGCAAGGCGGTTGTTTCGATATCTTCGTTCGCTTCCTGATGGCCCTTCGGAAGGTCCCAGAGGCCGTTTCTGGAGATCAGAAGATAGTCTCCGCGGCGGTTGCAGACAAGCCCTCCGGCCGCATTGACTTCCTTGAATTCCGCGCAGAGACGGCGGTAGGCCCGCTGGGGGTCGTCAGTCGGAATATAGATGCGGGACAACGGGTCCTGGACCTCGAACATCCGGACCAGATTGCCGACATCGACTTTCTCGCCGATATGGAATTCGACCGAATTGGGATCCGAGAGCCCTTCGTCATCCGGGGTGCAGATGGCGATGCACCGTTTCTCGAAGTATATCTTGTGCATATTTTTCTTATATTTGTAGGTTGCAAAGATAAGCATTATGACAGAAATAGAAAGCAAACACGGAATCGTTTCCCGTCAGCCGTACGAGATTTACATGTCGTTTGCCGACCTAAGGAACTTTACCCGCTTCCTTCCGGAGGACAAGCGGCAGGACATAACGGCTGATTTCGATACCATCCAGGCCAAGATCCAGGGCTTTGATTTCGGGGTCAAGGTCCATGACCGTGTCCCCTATTCGCGGCTGGAACTCGTCGATTACGGCGCCCCGTTCGCCTTCCACATTGCCCTCCATTGCGATCCGGTCCCGGATGATCCGGGCAAGACCGATTTCCATATCAATGTCGAAGCAGACCTGAACTTCATGATGAAGATGCTGCTCGGTAACAAACTCCGGGAGGTGCTGGATAAGGTTGTCGACGGACTCGTGGATGCCTCTAACGGCAAGATGCCGGAAGGGTTCGATCCGTCTCAATTCAATATGAATGTTTAGTCCTGAATTCACGGCGCTCCTCGTCGAAGCCGTCGGGGAAGAACGGGCCCGGAAGACCCTGGAAGGTCTTTCCGGAGCACCTTCCGTTTCGGTGAGACTGAATCCGTCCAAACTCCGGACCTGCCCTTTCGAGGGCGCTGAGCCGGTTCCATGGAGCCCCTGGGGATTCCTGCTGCCGCAGCGGCCGGTCTTTACCCTGGATCCTCTTTTCCATGCCGGTTGCTATTATGTGCAGGATTCTTCCGCGATGATGGTCGGTGAGATTTTCCGCCGCTGCCTTGAAACAATGGAGGCGGAGCACCCGTCGGTACTGGACCTCTGCGCTGCGCCCGGGGGCAAGACAACGGATCTGGCGGCATCCCTCCGCGAACGGTATGGAGACGGTTTTTCGCTGGTTTCCAATGAGGTGATGAAAAAACGGTTCAGCGTCCTTCGGACCAATGTCCGGACCTGGGGCGATCCCCGGGTCGGCGTCCTTTCGAGGGATCCCGCCGGATTCAAGGCGGGACCGGTTTTTGAACTGATCGTCGCCGATGTGCCCTGTTCGGGGGAGGGGATGTTCCGGAAGGAGGAAAAGGCGGTCGGGGACTGGTCCCCCGAAACGGTCGCCTTCTGTGCAGCCCGCCAGCGGAGGATCCTTTCCGATATCTGGGATTCGCTCCGTCCCGGCGGAATTCTCGTCTACTCGACCTGCACCTTCAACCGGGAGGAAAACGACGGGACGGTCGGATGGATCCTGTCTCACTGGGGTGGGGAAGTGCTGGACTTCGGTCCATTCCCTTCCGTCCTCCGCACGGAATACGGGTATTCCCTTCTGCCCGGATATGTCCCCGGTGAAGGTCAGTACGTGGCGGCCCTTCGGAAGGATGGAACCCCTTCGGGAAGGCGTCCCGCCAGGGATGTACTCGAACTTTTCGGCTGCGAAATCCCGGTGGAACCCTTCTCCGGCCCGATGATTGATGTAGACCGGATGACGGCGTTACGCTATCTCCACGGAGATGCGCTCCGGCTTCCGGATGCTCCGCTCGGGATGGTCACGATTTCCTACCAGGGTCACCCCCTGGGAACCGCGAAGAATCTGGGCTCCCGTTGCAACAACCTATATCCGAAAGAGAACCGAATCAGAATGAATATACAATGATGATACGAAAAATGCTATGTGCGGGGGCCATGCTCCTTGCAACCCTTTCCCTTGCCGCTCAGACTCCGAAAGAAGAGTATCAGCGCAGGTATAACCAGCTCGTCCAGCGTGTCGGCCTTTCCGGCCTGGGCGTTGAAACGCTCCTTCAGCATTGGGAAGCGGATTATCCGGACGATACGGACATGCTCGAGGCAAAATTCGGATGCTTTTTCCAAAAATCCGCCTCTCCGAAAGTAATCCAACTTTCGCAGGACCGGTATCTCGGCCGTGAGCCGCTGATCCCCTATACGGATTCAACGGGAGTCAAGCAGAACTATTTCGAGGATACGGAGTATGATGATGACCTGTTCTCAACGGCAACCCAGGCCCTCGACAAGGCGATTTCCCTGTCTCCCAAGCGACTGGATTACCGTCTTGCCAAGGTTTCTGCCCTGACGGCGTATGAGAAGGAAAGCCCGGATATGGCGATGCAGTCTCTCAAGGGGCTCATCGACTATCACTATGCTACCAAGCCGGAATGGGTTTATCCCGGGATTGAAAAAGTTGACGGGGATACGTTCAATGCGTTGATCCAGGAGCACTGTTTTACCTTTTTCAAGATCGGCAGTCCTCAAAGCCAGGAGGCATTCCGGGCGCTGTCGGAAACGATGCTGCAGTTCAATCCGGACGAGCCGCTCTTCCTGGATAATATCGGTTCCTATTATCTGGTCTGCAAAGGAGATTCGAAAAAGGCGCTGAAGTACTATAACAAGGTACTTAAGAAACATCCGGACGACCTGACGGCCATCCAGAATTGCATCATCCTTGCCCGGAAGGAGAAGAATCTCAAACTGGAGAAGAAGTATCTTCCGATGATGATCAAATACGCTCCGGAAGAGAAAGACAGGACTTCTGCCGAGATGCGGCTCCGCTCGATCAGCGGGAAGAAGTAGTGTCCGGGTGGTTTTCCCGGTACAGTTCCCATGAATTGAACAGATTCTGCCAGATGGCATACAGACCCCCGGCCACGGATGTGACGGGGGTCATATAGTGATACCCCAGCCAGATCAGGAAACCGGTATTCTTTTGGCCGAGGGCCTGCCCGGCCGTAATCCGTTCGGTACGGCTGCCCCTGAAATGCCGGCCGGCGAAGAACTGGACGGCGCAGCAGCCCATCGAAACGAGCACGATGCAGAAGATGCTGCCGATTCCGAGGTGGCTCAACAGGAGCGCACGGGTCGAGAGAACCATTGCCAGCATCAGTCCCGGACCCCAGATATAGAACGTATACCGGCTCAGCCGCATCAGGAGCCGCTGCAGCCGGTGGGTGGTATAGCGGATCAGCCAGGCCAGAAGGCAGGGAAGGATCAGCAGGGGGAAGATCCGCTCGCCGATGCGGATGACATACTGCCAGAAACCGTAGGAGTCCGAAGGTCGGACCATCGGAATGACCGCAGGAATCAGAAATGTCGCGACGGTATTGATCAGGACAAGGTAACTCATTGTTTCTGAAAGGCTTCCTTTCAGCTTCTCGGTAATGACCCCGGCGGCGGAAGCGGTGGGGCAGATCAGGCAGAGCATGGCGCACTCCAGGAGAATCCGGGTCGTCTCGTCCCGGGTGATGTAGACAAGGGCGGCGAATCCGATGAACGCGGCTATTTGGAAAAGGAGGGCCATGACATGCCAGCGGCGGAATCTCAGATCATGCGGGGAAACCTTGACGAACTGGAAGAACATCAGGATCGAGATGATCGTTTTCTGGCCTTCGGCGGCGAGGACATGGAGTACCTTGCCGGCCGGATGGAGAGCCGGGCAGAAATGGTAGATCAGATAGATGCTGATGCCGGTCACGATCGCAATCGGAAGCATCCAGTCCCGCAGGATATCGGACAGTTTAGTTGAGGCAGGCATGATTCCCGAATAATCTATCGATGAGGGGGTCGGTCAGTTTCATGCAGAGACCGGTCAGAATCGCCAGGATGAGCGTTCCTTCACGGATGATAACCTGGTTGCCGTTGCCGGTGGGATCCTTGAAGCAGGCCCATGAAAAAGCGGCAGAAAGGGCAACGAGAAAAATATCAAAAAGAATCTTTACCGTGCTGAAAGGAATCCGGGTAACGTCGGAAAGAACGGCCGTCGTCTTATCTCCGGCAAGCATCCAGGCATTTGCGATGATTTCGATACGGATGCCGATGGCTGTTACCAGGACGGTCAGCAGGCAGAAGACCATTTTCATTCCGTATCCCGGGATCTGCAGGGGGGAGATGAGCCAAATGGCCGCGTCGCAGAGATAACCGAAAACAAAGGCGGCGGGGATCTGCATCAGGAACCGGAGTTCGAATTTCTTTCCCAGCAGAATGACCTGCAGCAGGATCATTACCAGGTGCATCATCCAGGTGAAGGTCCCGACCGTGATCCCTGTCCACCGGAGATTCAGTACGGCAGGAGGGCAGGAAACGGGAGCGGTACCGAGATTCGATTTCAGCGAGAGTGCGACTCCGATAGCGATGAAGATCAGCCCCAGGGTTGCGATTGCATATCTTTTCAGTATATCTTTTGAATTAATCTTCATATCTTTGCAGATTGGAACGCAAAGATGCGAATATTTAAATTAATTACAAAATATGAAAAAGTTCCTGATCATGATGATTCCAGTTTTGGGTCTTGCAGCCTGCTCTGCCCCCAAACAGCAGGCTCCTGCCCTTGACTTGACCGACCTTGATACGACGGTCAGCCCGAAAGTCAATTTCTATCAGTACGCTACCGGCGGCTGGCAGAAGAAAAACCCGCTCAAGCCTGAGTTCTCCCGTTACGGCTCTTTCGATGCCATTGCTGAAAATACCCAGAAGCAGCTCAATGACCTTTTCTCTGCCATGACGGAGATGAAAACGGAAAAGGGAAGTGTAGAGCAGAAGATTTCCGATCTCTATAAGATGGGCCTGGATTCCGTTCGGCGCAATAACGACGGCGCCGCTCCGATCCTGGACGGGATCGCCGGAATCCGCGCGATCGATTCCAAGGATGCCCTGGTCCGCAAACTGGGTGCCCTCTCCAAGTCCGGTGACGGTGGTTTCTATGGAGCCGGGGTCGAGGCTGACCTGACAGACAGCAATACCCAGATCCTCTATATCGGCCAGGGAGGCCTGGGCATGGGGGACCGCGATTATTATCTGGATCCCGCCAATGCCGAACTCAAGGCCGGCTACCGTGCTTTCCTTGAGAAGGTCTTCTCGCTTTCCGGTCTGGAAGATGCTGCCGAGCTTGCCGGCAAGGCCCTCTCCGTCGAGGATGCCATGGCTGCCGTTTTCTGGCCGAAAGAGCGTCTCCGCGATATGACGGCGATCTATAATCCGATGTCTTCCGAAGATTTCATCAAGAATTACCCTGCCCTGCGGATGGACCTCTTCTTCAACGAGGCCGGCATCCCGGCCCAGGAGAAAATCATCGTTGAACAACCCTCTTATTTTGAGGAGCTTTCCAAGATTTTCGAGCATACGGACCTTGAGGATCTGAAGGCCTATCTGCTCGGTCAGTTTGTCAGCAGCGCCTGCGGTGCGCTCAGCGATGATTTCTATACGGCTTCCTGGGAGTTCTTCAGCCACCAGATGGCCGGAGCCCAGGAGCAGCGCCCGCGCTGGAAGAGAGCCATGTCCGTTCCGAACAGCTATCTCGGAGAAGCTGTCGGCAAGATGTATGTCGACCGTTACTTCCCGGCCTCTTCCAAAGAGAAGATGGTTACCCTTGTCGAGAATCTCCGTACCGCGCTCGGTGAGCACATCGACGGTCTCGACTGGATGAGCGACAGCACCAAGGTGCGTGCCCATGAGAAGCTCTCCAGCTTTACCGTGAAGATCGGTTATCCGGATAAGTGGAAAGATTACAGTACCCTCGAGATCAATCCGGAACTGACCTATTATCAGAATCTTAAGAATGCTTCCGCCTGGTATGTCGCCGACAATATGTCTAAGATCGGAAAGCCGACGGACAGGACCGAGTGGGGTATGACTCCGCAGACGGTCAACGCCTACTATAACCCGACGACGAATGAGATCTGCTTCCCGGCCGCTATTCTGCAGAAGCCTTTCTTCGATCCGAATGCGGATGACGCGGTCAACTACGGCGGCATCGGTGTCGTGATCGGCCATGAGATGAGCCACGGATTCGATGACCAGGGCAGCATGTTCGACAAGGACGGGAACATGGTCAATTGGTGGACGGCTGAAGACAAAGCCAAGTTCGACGCCAAGGGCGAGGCACTTGCCGCCCAGTTCGACGCCGTCGAGGTCCTTCCGGGCGTTATGGCCAACGGCAAATATACCCTCGGCGAGAACATCGGCGATCACGGCGGTCTTTCGATCGCTTTCACGGCGATGGAGAATGCGATCAAGGGAAAGAACGTCGGTCTGATCGACGGCTTTACCCCCCAGCAGCGTTTCTATCTGTCATACGGCGCAATCTGGGCCCAGAACATTACTGACCAGGAGAAGGCGCGCCTCACGAAGATGGACGTCCATTCCCTCGCCGTCAACCGCGTGAACGTCTCGCTTCGGAACTTCCAGAGCTTCTTCGATGCGTTTGACATCAAAGAAGGCGATCCGATGTTCCGTCCGGAGCAGGAGCGTGTCCATATCTGGTAATGGACGTCTCGCGGTTCATATCGCGGAAACTACGTTTTCAGGGAAACATCGCGGCGGTTTCGATCGCCGTGAGTTTCTTTGTCATGATCCTTTCGGTTACGATCTCGTCCGGATTCCGGCATGCCGTCCGGGATGGGGTCGCCGCCATTACCGGGGATATCCAGATTTCCTCGGTCCATTCTGCCGGCCTGATGGGAGAGAATCCGATCTCGGCCTCGTTGAGCGAGGGATGCGGGGTCGCTTCTCTTCCCGGTGTGGCAAGCATCTCCCCGGTCGCATTCCGGGCCGGCATTGTCCGGAGCGGGGATGTGATCCATGGGGTGCTGGTCAAAGGCATTGCCGATTATCCTGATTCGTCCATGACGGTCTCCATCCCGAAGCGCCTTTCCGAACTGACGGGTCTCGGAGAGGGAGATTCCATGCTGACGTATTTCGTCGGGGAGAAGGTGAAAGTCCGGAAGTTCCGGATCGCCAGGGTCCATGACGACCTGATCGAATTCGATGAGAATCTTGTCGTCTATGCCCCGATTGCCGATATCCGCCGGGTCAATGAATGGGATGACGATGAGGCTTCGCTGCTGGAAGTCTCTGTCCTTCCCGCCATGCGCGGCGACCGGATGGTCAAGGAGCTTTCCGGAAAGGTCGGAACTCTTTTAGCCCTCTCTCCCGAGGCACGGGAGCAGCAGTTGATGACAACGGCTGCGCAGGACCGTTATCCACAGCTGTTTTCCTGGCTGACCCTGCTTGATTTCAATGTGCTTTTTATCCTGATCCTGATGACGATCGTCGCAGGATTCAATATGATTTCCGGTCTTCTGATCGTCCTTTTCCGGAACATTCCGACCATCGGAACCCTGAAAACACTCGGCATGGGAGACCGGACGATTTCGGCCGTTTTTCTCCGGGTCGCTTCCGGTGTCGTCCTGAAAGGGATGGCCGTCGGCAATGCTCTGGCCTTTCTGTTCTGCCTGATCCAGGGAACAACGCACCTGATCCGGCTCAATCCGGAGAACTATTTTGTATCGTATGTGCCTGTCCATGTGGATCTTCCCCTGATTCTCGGGGCGGACCTCGTGTCCCTTCTGGCGATTATGGCCCTGCTGACCCTGCCGACGCTGTTTATCTCCCGGGTCGATCCGGCGACGACCGTCCGGATGAATTAGTCCTTGTAGAAGCGGCAGTATTTTCTCCAGGTCTCGAGGACCCCGCTGACGAAGGCGACGGTTTCTTTTCCGCTGAATCCTTTCATCTCTTCGAAAAGAGGCGTAATGTTATCCCAGTATGAGGCGTCAATCCCTTGTTTCTGGGCGAGACGGATGCACTGGAGGATCCGCCCGTCTCCTGCGTTGTAGCCTGCCAGGGCCAGCTTGATGCATTCCGTCTCGTTGGCGGCGTAGGGTACGAAAACCTTTCGGAGTGTTTCCAGGTATTCCGTTCCGATCCGGATATTGGTTGACGGATCACGGAGGCTGTCTGCACTGATTGATACCGGACGGACCTGCATGAGTCCGACAGCGCCTGCCGCGGATTCTGCTTCTTCGTCGAACTTGGATTCCCTGTAGATAACGGCGGCGATGAGTCTCCAGTCCCATCCGCAGCGGGACGCTTCCCGGCGGATAATCGGATCATAGGCGCTGATGGCGCTGAAATCTGGAAACATCGTAATGCTGCTGAGCCAGCGGTTGATTGTCTGGACCCGGGCCGGCTTGTCCGGGGAGGAGGACCACAGCGTTCCGCCCGGTGCCGGGATGGATGATACAAGACCTTTGTAGGCAGATGTATCCTTGGAGGAGGATACGACGATATCCGCTTTGCCGAGTAAAACCGAGTCGGCAACTCCTTCCTTGACGCGGAGGAAAGAAACCGGAACGAGATGGTCTTCCGCATACCGGGAGACGAGGATCCGGCTCTGCCGTTCCTGTTTCCGTGAGTCCAGCCTGAGGATGCACGTCAGCAGGGAATCTTCCCCGCGAAGCGGTCCGGAACGCTCCGGCCTGCGGTGCATGGACGGAATAAAGAGGATACAGAGCAAACCTGCAGCCAGGTATGGGAGAATTCTCCGAAACATGGGGCTAACGCATTGCGTTTCTCAGACCGCCCCCACCGCCTCCGACGCCCATTCCGGATCCGGCCCTTTCCGAAAGGGCTTTCTGCTGACCGGAAAGAACATAGAACGGCCAGTAGATTCCGATCTTGAAGACCCGGTCGGTGATGATATAGCGGTTGGCGCTGAAGTAGTCGTGCTTGTCCATCGGCCAGCCCTGTCCCGCATTCTCCAGTTTGGCGAATATGCAGGCGCGTTTCCATTGGATATTGACAAACGCGTCGAACTGGGGACCGTTGTGGTAGAGATACTCGTTCTGGGCCATGAAGGTGCCGGTAACGGGATTGAAGGAGGGTGCATACCAGGGGGTATTCCACCGCATGTCCGCTCCGATCTGCATCTTCATGACATCCTCCCGGACGATGTTGAATTGGATGAAATACCGCAGGTTCAGCGCTACGAGCGGCAGCGGAAGGACTGCCTGGTCCGTCGAATACTGGAAAAGGATCCGGTTGTCAAGGTGGATGAGGTCTTTGATGACGAATTCCTTGGAGAGCGAAGCCTTGAACACATTGACCGGAGATGCGGCCTGGCGGACAACGCCGAGGGTATCATAGAAGATATGGCCTGTCGTCAGCCCGTAGCCTGCGGATGCTGCAAGGCGCCATCTCGGTACCGAAATGCTGCCTTCAGCATTCATCGTATAGATCTTCCCGAAGTCGTTATCCCATTTGAAATGGTTTGAGTAGAAATGCTGCTGGAAATAATCCGGTTCTCTCAGCCCCATATCGAACGAGCCCTTGATCGTGACCGGAGAGTCTTTGTGCCGGCGGAAGGGGAAGAGATTGAGGGCGACATTGGCGTCCAGTGAGAAATCGTTGGCTCCGTATCCGAGGAAACTGTACTGCCCGAGGGCATTCCAGTCCATGTACCTGCTCAGTTTACCTTCGGCGCCGGCATAGGCATAGACCGTGTTCCAAAGCGTATTCGGGGTCCGGCTGATATAGTCGGTATACCGGCCGATATGGTGGGAGCGCAGCCTGTCTCCGATTCCGCCCTCGATCTTCGAGATGACGAAATCGTCCGCCCAGGGCTGGACCCTCAGGAAAACCCGGTTGTCCAGCTGCATCATCCGGATGGAGTCGATGCTCGAGGACGGGTTATAGTAGAATGTATTGTTGAAGAAAGAACGTCCGTTCCTGTCGGCACTCAAATCGTCGGTATAGATTTTCGTGTAGACGGTATAGTCGGTCGATGAGCCGACGAAGACCGTCGTGAGACCCTTCAGGGTATCGAGCGTCGCGTAGTAAGCCTGCCGTTCTTCCTCTTTCTTTTTCAGATTCTCCTCCATCCGGTTGATCCTCAGCGTGTCGCCCGTCGCGGTAATGCTGTCCCGGAGGTGCTGCTCCGCCTTGATCTCCTTGCGGTCCTTCCATTTCATGATGAAGGTAAACGGAATGCGGTAGGACTGGTCGAAGAAAAGGGTATTCTTCTTATATGTATTCGAGGCGGAGGCGAGATTGACGCTGATCTCACGTACGTCGACCGTGGTATCCCGGATCCATGAGATGTCCTGGAGACCGCCGTTTTCCGTGCGGGTCACTTTGTTGTGGATGAGTCCGGCATGGGCGAGGTATTTCTTCCCGAGCCAGTTGGCGGAGATGACCGAGGTCTTGTTGGTCGTTTCTTCGTTTTGCAGGATTCCCTTCCCGCCGTAGCGCTTGAATTCCAGGGTGACGTTCAGCTGCGGGAAGATATTCTGTGTCGTGAATAGCCGGAGATTGTCGGATTCCTTGGCGGAAGGAGCCAGGAGGGTCCCGTAGTATTCCAGTTCCGTGTACGGAGTCTTGGTATTGTACATGGGAAGTTTGTCCGGCGTATAGGTCCATGATTCATAGGGCCGGTAGAAACTGACGCTGCTTCCCGGGTCGCGCTTGAACCAGTCATAGGTCTCAACGGCGGAGCCTGCGACGCCGAGCCAGGTCGCATTGACGTCCTCCCGGAGGAAGGGATAGTCGTGGAAATGATAGTCGAAGGTCGTGTCGATGGGGTCGAGGGTGACGCGGTTGAAATACGAGTCGTGTTTCCAGGAAATGATCCGCTTGTAGTGCATCGAATCCGGGACGAACATGGTCTCCAGGATACGCGGCGTATTTTCAATGACGCTGTCGCGGTGTTTTTTGAGGCTGTCCTTGAGATGGAGGATGCTGTCCTGACGGTGCATGATGGCCGGCAGTTTCTGTTCATATTCCCAGCGTTTCCTTTCCGCCTTGGACATGGACGCCCATTTCTTTTCGAAGGCGGCTACGGCCGCATCCGTCGAGTCTTTCAGGTACAGGGAGTCGATCAGGGGCCATTCGAGGGAATCGCCGGCCTCGATTAGGGAATCGACGACGATCCGGTGGGTCAGGGAGTCTTTGATGGCGACGTACCATTTGTAGCGGAACGGGTCTGTCTCCCGAAGTTCTTCGGGGACCTTCATGGTATCCCGTGCCGTGATTTGCGGAACCGTATCAGCGGGAGATCCATCTCCGAAAAAGAGGGAATCGAGGGCTTCTTCCAGCGTAGAATCGGCTTTCTGCAGCAGACTGTCGGCCTGGGTCCGGGTCGTGTCCGCCTGACGGGTCGTATCGATCTGGATGGTTGCGATGTCGATATCCCGCAGCCCGGGGAATCCCTCCCCGTCCTGCGTCCGGCGGATATCCATCCCGACGGTCTGGGCGAGCGCGTAACCTGCCAGGGCGGCAGGGAGGAGCATCTTCGAAAACAGATTCTTCATTCAATCGTACTGTTACCTGAAACGGATGCCTTCCGCCTCCATCTCGGCAATGGCTTTCTCATGGCCTTCGCGGTCGACATAAGCGATGCAGTCTTTGAGGATGCAGACATCGAATCCGTCTTTCTGCAAATCTTCTGCCGTATTGCGTACACAATACTCCGTAGCGATGCCGCAGACAAGCACTTTTTTGATGTCCAGGAGGCGGAGCACCTCGGAAAGGGTCTGTCCGGCCGGGTTCACGCCTTCAAAACCACTGTATTGTTCCTTATTTTTGTCTTCCCCTTTATAGAAGGTACATTCTTCGCGGGCGTGCGGGGCGAGCGCTTCATGGATCCGGGCGCCGCGGGTTCCCTGGACACAGTGGGGGGGCCAGGGACCGCCCTGCTGGGTGAAGGAGCAGTGGTCGGCAGGATGATGGTCACAGACGAACAGGATCGGGAAGGTATCATGGATCCCGATCTCATCCCCGACGACCGCATCCCGGGTTGCCCGGTCGATGAACCGCAGCGTGGCGGCGACGGCGTTGTCGGCTTCCTGGCAGGCCATGCTGCCGTCGATGAAATCGTAGAGCATGTCTACGACGATAAGGGCGCTGTCTTTCATGTCTCAGTCGATCTTAAAATTATCAATCTGACGGACGAGTTCGTTGATGATGCCCATCTTGCAGTCATACAGGTCGTCGGAAATGTCGACCTTGTAGAAATGCGGGTTGATCAGACGGCGTTCCGCCGGTGAGAAATGGGCCAGGTTGTCCTTGTAGAAGGCCTTCTTTTCCGCCAGGGTGTGACGGATGTGGCAGGGGACGCCTTCCCTGATGACGGGAATCTGGAGGGGACGGGCCGTATAGGATCCGGCCTCGAAGGTCTTGTATTTGTAGCTGTCGTATTCGTCCCGGAGGGTGATCTCTTCTCCGGCGAGGATTTTCTTCTCGAGGGAATCGCCCCGAAGGCAGGTGACATCGACCTTGAATACCATTCCGTCCGGTGCCGTCGCTTTTTCGCTCTTGATACTGATGCGGTAGGTAATCTGGAAGCCCGGGTTGATCAGCTTGATCTTGTCTTCGGACCGCTTCAGGACCGGAGTTCCGTCGATCTGGACCAGTTTGTAGACATTTCCGAAGCAAGGCGCCGCCTTGGAAGTCGCGATGGCATCGCCGACGCCGTAGCTGTCGATGCGTGCGCCCTGGCGCTCGAGGTCAGTGATCAGATACTCGTCCAGTCCGTTGGTTGCGAATATCTTGCAGTTTTTCATGCCATGTTCGTCGAGGATCCGGCGGACTTCGACGGACAGGTAGGCGAGGTCGCCGCTGTCGAGACGGATGCCGTATCCGCCCGGGTAGGAGTCATCGATTCCGTTCTCCCGGAAAGCGCGGATGGCATTGAGAATGCCGCAGCGGAGGGTATCGTAGGTGTCGATCAGGAGGATGAGGTTCTCTCCGCGGTGTGTCTTGATATAGTCGGAAAAGGCCTTGTGCTCGCTTTCGACGGAGTTTCCGTAGGAGGTGACATAGCTGTGGGCCATCGTCCCGGTTGAGGGGACGCCGTTCATGACGCCCGTCAGGATATTCGAGGAACTGGCGCATCCGGCGATCTGGGCGGCTTTCCCGCCGAAAATGGCAGCCCAGGGTCCATGGGCCCTACGGGAGCCGAACTCGCTGACGGGATGCTCCGTCGCGCGGCAGACGCGGGATGCTTTCGTAGCGACGGCCATCTGATGGTTCAGGATCGTCAGCATCGGAGTTTCGAGGACCTGGGCCTCGATCAGGGGGCCGACAACCGTGACGAGAGGCTGGTTGGGGAATGCGATTTCGCCTTCCCGCATCGCATATACCTCTCCGGTGAAACGCATGGTGCTCAGGTACTTTCTGAATTCCAGATACTCCTCTCCCGGGAGGAATTTCTCGTAAAACTCTTCAGGCTGGTTCCCGAGTTCCGTGACCATCTCGATAATCTCCTCGGTGCCGCTGACGACTGCCCAGTTGTTGTTCTCCGGCGCCTTCCGGTAGAAGAGATTGAAGACAGCGATTTCGTCTTTGCGTCCGGTGTCGAAGAAGGATTTTCCCATCGTATACTGGTACTTGTCCGAGCAGTAAGCGTAATTCAGTTCCATACTGTTAATATTCTGTTATCAAACTGCAAATATAATCATTTTTATTGTTACCTTTGTATAATTAATCTTTCTGGATATGCTTCAACTTGGATCCCCCCTTACCCCACATGCCTTCAAGGCCCTTCTCTGCGGCTCAGGCGAACTCGGAAAAGAAATCGTTATGGAACTTCAGCGTCTCGGTGTCGAGGTCATCGCCGTCGATCGCTATGCCAACGCTCCTGCAATGCAGGTGGCGCACCGCAGCCATGTCATCAACATGCTAGACGGGGCAGCTCTCCGCCGCGTAATAGAAGAAGAAAAACCGGATGTGATCATCCCGGAGGTCGAAGCGATCGCCACCCCTGAACTGGTCCGTCTCGAACAGGAAGGATACCACGTCATCCCTACCGCAAAAGCAGCGCTCCTGACGATGAACCGGGAGGGCATCCGCCGGCTTGCGGCAGAAGAATTGGGGCTTCCGACGGCTCCGTACCGTTTCGCCGATACCTATGAGGAGTTCCGTGCAGCCATATCCGAAATCGGCATTCCCTGTGTTGTCAAACCGATCATGAGCTCTTCCGGTCACGGGCAGAGCGTCGTCCGTTCCGAAGCGGATATCGATACCTCCTGGCATATCGCCCAGGAAGGCGGGCGTGCCGGCGCCGGCCGGGTTATCGTCGAAGGTTTCATCGATTTCGATTATGAAATTACCATGCTGACGGTCCGGCATATCGGCGGAACGACTCCTCTTTCTCCGATCGGCCATCATCAGGTCGACGGGGATTACCGGGAGTCCTGGCAGCCGCAGGCAATGAGTCCGGAAACCCTTGCTAAGGCAAGGGACATCGCCGTGCGAATTACCGGTGCGCTTGGCGGAAGGGGCATTTTCGGCGTGGAAATGTTTGTCAAGGGTGACGATGTGATTTTCAGTGAGGTCTCTCCTCGTCCGCACGATACCGGTATGGTTACAATGGTATCGCAGGATCTGAGCGAATTCGCCCTTCATGCGCGTGCCATCCTGGGTCTCCCGATCCCTACGGTCCGCTTTTTCGGACCGAGCGCTTCGAAGGCCATTGTCGTAGAGGGAGACACGGACCAGGTCGTCTTCTCCAATCTCGAGGAGGTCCTCTCGGAGGAGGATGTCCATATCCGCCTCTTCGGGAAACCGGAAGTAAAAGGACACAGACGGTATGGCGTCCTGCTGGCACGTGCCGCGACGGTAGAGGAAGCGCTGGCAAAGGTTGAACGCGCCTACGCCAAACTCAAAGTCGACGTCCTGCCCCGCTCCAAATAACGTTTTCCCCCGATTCATACTTTGTTCCGCATTTATTTTTGCGGAACATTTTTTTTATTATCTTTGCAGTCCCGTTACGGGACTTTAGCTCAGTCGGTTTAGAGCGCTTGCTTCACACGCAAGAGGTCGGCAGTTCGAATCTGCCAAGTCCCACTACCTTTTCCCATTTTTCAAATTACTACTTTTTTCCGTAACTTTGCGGACTGTAATTTAATTGATATGGCAGAGAATACGTTATTGGACAAGGTCTTGAGCCTTCAGGACAAGTACAGGCAGCTGGAAGGACAGCTGTCTGATCCTGAGGTTATCGCAGACATGAAGAAGTTTGTCCAGCTGAATAAAGATTACAAAGAACTGCAGCCGATCATCCAGGCCGGCCTTGAATACAAGCGTCTCGTCGATGAGCTCGCGCAGGCGAAGGACATCCTGATGAACGAGAAAGATGATGACCTGAAGGAAATGGCCCGGGACGAAATCGCTGAGATCGAACCGAAGATTCCCGAAATCGAGCAGAATATCAAGCTTCTGCTGATTCCGGCCGATCCGGATGACGGGAAGAACGCCATGGTCGAAATTCGGGGCGGTACCGGCGGTGACGAGGCGGCGATTTTCGCCGGCGACCTGTTCCGCATGTACTCCAAATTTGCGGAGAAACGGGGATGGAAACTGGAAATTTCGGATCAGGCTCCGGGGACTTCCGGAGGGTATAAGCAGATCGTCTTCAAGCTTTCGAGCAACACGGACGGCGTCTATGGCGTCATGAAATATGAGTCCGGCGTCCACCGTGTCCAGCGGGTTCCCCAGACGGAGACGCAGGGGCGGATCCAGACTTCGGCCGCATCGGTGGCGGTTTTCCCCGAAGCGGGCGAGTTCGATATCGAGATCAATCCGGCCGATATCCGGAAGGACCTTTTCTGTGCTTCCGGCCCGGGCGGACAAGGCGTCAACACGACCTATTCGGCCGTTCGTCTGACCCATATCCCGACCGGAATTGTCGTTCAGTGCCAGGAAGAGCGTTCCCAGCTGAAGAACCTGGACCGTGCGATGGAGGAACTCCGTACGCGTATCTATAATATGGAGCACCAGAAATATCTGGACGGGATCGCGGCCAAACGCAAGACCATGGTATCGACCGGGGACCGCTCGGCCAAGATCCGGACATATAACTATCCCCAGTCCCGGGTAACGGATCACCGGATCAATTGGACCATGTATAATCTGCCCGTTTTTATGGACGGTGACATCCAGGAGTGCATCGACCAGCTGCAGATCGCCGAGAATGCGGAGCGGCTTAAGGAAGCGGGCGAATAAGTCTATCTATGGAACGTAAGGAAGAAGGGCTGCAGGCACTGGGCTCCCAGTCCGAATACAGGAAAGATTATGCCCCCGAGGTGCTCGAATCTTTTGAGAACAAGCATCCGGATAACGATTATTGGGTCCGTTTCAACTGCCCGGAGTTCACGACGCTCTGCCCGATTACAGGGCAGCCTGATTTCGCTGAGATCCGGATCAGTTACGTGCCGGACCGCCGGATGGTCGAGTCAAAAAGCTTGAAACTGTATCTTTTCAGTTTCAGAAACCACGGCGGCTTCCATGAGGACTGTGTCAACATGATCATGAAAGACCTGATCGCCCTGATGGATCCTAAATATATCGAGGTGACCGGTTTCTTTACGCCGCGGGGAGGTATCTCTATTTTCCCTTACGCGAATTACGGCCGTCCCGGAACGAAATGGGAAAAACTGGCGGAACAGCGTTTCGCCGCCCATGAATAAAAAACAACCGCAGGTTATTCCTGCGGTTGTTTTTTGGGAACCAGTGCGAAGGTCAGTTTCCCCTTGCAGCACATTTTTCCGCCGACCTCCAGTTTGGCTTCAGCGAAATAAAGACCGGCTTTTTTATCCGTGATGCGGGCTGTGATTTCGCAGAGATCGCCAGGCCTGACGATATTCTTGAACTTCACATCTTCGATTGCCCTGTACAGGGTATCGTTTCCAGGAATGTCATCGAGCATGAGCATGGTGCAGCTCTGCGCCATGATTTCGCACAGGATGACACCGGGAACAACCGGGTTCCCCGGGAAATGGCCCTGGGTAAAGAATTCGTTATCACGGATGCGATACTTTCCGTGTGCAACGCCGGCCTCGTCAAGGTATACTTCGTCGACGAGGAGCATCGGCGGACGGTGGGGAATGTGTTTTTGAATTTCTTCGCGGTCCATTTGGAGAAGGTTTTAGTTACAGTTCATTCTATTCTTCGTAGCGCCGGAAGGCGAGGCAGGCATCGTGTCCGCCGAAACCGAGGGAATCGGAAATACCAAGGGTGATATCGCTCCGGACTGCGTTGTTGGGCGTATAGTCGAGGTCGCATTCCGGATCGGGCGTATCGAGATTGATCGTCGGCGGAATGATTCGGTCGCGGAGGGCGAGGATGGTCGCGATCGCTTCGGCCGCGCCGGCCGCTCCGAACATGTGACCCGTCATGGATTTGATTGAACTGATGTGGGCCTTGTAAGCGTAATCACCGAGGGCGACCTTGTAGGCGATGGTCTCAGCGATGTCGTTGAGGTGCGTTCCGGTGCCGTGGGCGTTGATATAGAGGTTGTCTTTCTCCTTGTCGAACCCGGCTTCTTCGAGGGCGAGGGTGATGGCTTTCGCCTGGGTGCTTCCGTCCGGACGGGGGGCCGTTGCATGATAGGCGTCGCAGGTATTTCCATAACCGACGATTTCACCATAGATCTTTGCTCCGCGGGCCTTGGCGTGCTCCAGTTCCTCAAGAATGATGATGGCGGCTCCGTCGCCCATGACAAATCCCTGCCGGTTCAGGTTGAAGGGGAGGGAGGCATATTTCGGATTCTCTGCGCGGGAAAGGGCCTTCGCATTGGCGAATCCGGCAATGCCGATCGGAATGGTCGCATGCTCGCTTCCGCCGGCGATGATCGCATCGGCATACCCGTGCCGGATCGCACGGAAGGCCTCTCCGATACAATGGGAAGAAGTTGCGCATGCCGTCACGATATCAAGGCAGGGGCCTTCTGCATGATGCTTGATGGCAATATGTCCTGCTGCGATATTGGAAATCATGGTCGGGATAAAAAGCGGGGAAATCCATTTTCCGGAGGGATCCTCGATCATCTTGGCTGTTTCACGGAACTGAACCTCGAAACCGCCGATCCCGGATCCGACGTAGACGCCGAGCCGGAACGGATCGATATTCGCCTCTTCGCCTTCCGAGCAGAGTCCGGAATCATTCATGGCCTGGTATGCGGCCGCCATGCCGAACTGGGTGAACTTATCCTGCTTGCGGATGAAACTCTTGTCCATCCCGAAGTCTTCTGCGTTGAAATTCTTAACGTTTCCGGCAATCTTGACCGGGAGGTCATTCCCGAAGAAGTCTTCGACGAAATCGATACCGCAGTATCCGTCCAGCAAGTTTCTCCAGAACGTCGGGACGTCATTACCCACCGAGGAAACGACGCCCATGCCGGTTATAACAACTCTTTTAGTCATGTTTATCTATTTACAAAGCGCAAATATACAAAAATTATTCCTACCATTCAAGATATGCAACGGCGGAGAGCAGGCCGGCTCCGAAGGCGCTGAAAACAATCTTGTCGCCAGGCTTAAACATTCCCTTCCTGTTGCACTCATCCAGCAGGATCGGGCAGGAAGCGGAAGAAGAATTGCCGTGGTCATAGATGTTTGAAGGGAACTTTTCGGCCGGAGCGCCGAGCCCGCGGCGGATTCCATCGATGATCCGCATATTGGCCTGGTGGATCATAAAATAGTCTATCCCGTCAATCGGGGTCCCGGTCTTGCTGAGAATCTCTTCGATGTCGCGGATCGAGGTCGTAACCGCAAATTTGAAGACCTCGCGTCCGTCCATATGGAGCGGCTGTTCCGTCTCGTGTTTGGTTATGAAAGGAGTCGGGAGGAGCGTGCGGGTCTGGTATAGATGTTCGATGGACGGCTGGGCGTTCAGTTTGATGGCCTTGAGGTTGTCGCCTTTGGTGAATACGGCGGCTCCGGCGCCGTCACCGAAGAGGACGCATGTGCTCCGGTCGGTCCACGACGTCATGCGGGTCGGTTCTTCCGCGCAGACGATCAGGACATTGTTGACTTTTCCGGCCAGGAAGTAGTTCTCGGCGATGTCCATGGCGTAGATGAACCCCGGGCAGGCACAATTGATGTCCATGGCGGGGCATTCCAGGCCGAGGGCCGCTGCGATGATGCAGCTGAGTCCCGGTGTCATATACTCATTGACAACGTTTGAGCAGAGGATCAGGTCGATGTCTTTGGGGGTAAGCCCGGCATCGGATAGGGCTTTGCGTGCGGCTTCCTCCGCGAGGTCTTCCAGCCTCTCGTCGGAGATGACATGGCGGGAACGGATGCCGGTGCGGGGCAGGATCCATTCGTCTGATGTGTCCAGGAATTGGGCGAGGTCATCGTTCGTTACGATTTTTTTCGGAAGGGCGCTGCCGGTACCAATGATTTTCATATGTATTAAAAATGATTGATTGTCTGATTTTGGTGCAAATTTATCCTGATTTTTCTGGATTGGGAAATTTTTGTGGCGAATCTCTGAACGGTGTCCGAATTCGGCTCGAATTGGGGCGATTTGTCTTTATTTGGGGTGAAAATTGG
Organism: uncultured Bacteroidia bacterium; assembly: GCA_902789395.1. Classification (GTDB taxonomy): domain Bacteria; phylum Bacteroidota; class Bacteroidia; order Bacteroidales; family UBA932; genus Cryptobacteroides. The sequence goes on from CADANY010000004.1 coordinate 29,454, forward strand.
CCGGAATCCGAAAAATTATTACTTTTGTATGATGACTGCATGGATCATGGAGGAGAAGAAAAAGAAATACGTCCCTGAATTTCTCAGGGCCCGGTTCGAGATCCTCGGTACGGTGACATTCGCCGCACTCTTTTCCGTTGTCGTCCTTCTTGTCAGCATTCCGTTCACGAACAACGCCTGGTTCCGTCTCGGCAACAGCGTGTTCTTCGGTTTTACGATTCTATTCGTATCCCTGAGCCTGTTGCTCCTCATCCTGAGCCGGTATATCATGTACCGGACCCGGAACAGTTTCCAGATGACCTGGGGAGAGTATGTCGGCTGGTGTCTCGGGGAATTATTCCTGATCAGTATCCTCTACACGGTTTTTACCGTCACAATCGCCCGGCCTGAAGACAAGACCGCCGTAGGAATCTTTATCAACAGTTTCGAGTACGTACTTGTCTGTCTCGGTTTTCCGTATATCATTGCCGCGATGTTCTTTACGATTGTCCATCAGGAGAAGACAATCCGGCTGATCAATATGAAAGAAGACCTGCCGGATGATGTGGAAGCGCAGAAAGGGAACCGCCTGGAGAAAATCACGCTGTTCGACAACAGTGGCGTCCTTAAGCTTTCCGTCAGCAGTTCTCAACTCTATTATATCGAATCCGACGACAATTATATCAAGGTCTGGTATCTAGACGGGAAGGGCAACCTGAAGACCTATATGCTCCGTTGCCGGTTGAAGACGGTTGAGGAAAGTTTTGCAGGGACCGATCTCGTCCGGTGCCACCGGAAATTTATCGTCAATATGGCAAAGGTCAAGGTCCTCCGGAAAGAGAAGGACGGCTATGAGCTTGAATTGGACGATGACCGGATCGAGCCGATTCCTGTCACAAAAACCTATACCGAAAGCGTCCTTTCGGTTTTTTCGGAAGGGAAGACGGCGTAGTCCCGTTTTTATTTCTTCCCTCTTTTTCTGCGGGATTCCCGGATTCTGTAGGCGCTCTCAACCATCAGCTGGTCCTGATAGCATCCGCGGGCTGCCAGCATGTTCAGGATCGTAACGGCGATGGGAAAAACGGCGGTCCACCGGAAGACGATCCCATCCGGAGCCTGGAAATAGAGGACGACCAGCCAGATCTGCATTCCAAGGGCAACCATGGCCGATAGGACGGAGAGACGCATTTGGAGAATGCGGACCTTGAATGTGACCAGTGCAAGCAGGACGATCGCTGCGAGAATGCCGAGCAGAATGGCGAAATAGGGCTTTTGCAGTTGGAGATAAGATACTTCCTGCAAGCCGTCGGCTCCGTTATATGTAAAGGCCGTGCTAAAGAAAAGTACGGCGACGAGGACCGTCGAGATGGCGAGGTATAAAGTCTGGATTCTTTGCCACATAAGTATTAATTTTTATGCAAAAATAGGAAAAATACTTACAAAATCCTATATTTGCTTTTTGACTTTGTTATTAATAAAAATTTTCGTTTCATGAGAATACCAGAATCAGAATTGATCATAAACTCGGACGGATCCGTTTTCCATCTTCATGTCAGGCCGGAGGAACTGGCCGACAATGTCATCCTTGTCGGGGATCCGGGGCGTGTGGACATGGTCTCCTATTATTTGGATGACATTGAGTTCCGTCATGCATCCCGAGAGTTTGTCTCCGTTACCGGGCGCCGCAACGGGAAACGCATCACCGTCATCTCCCACGGTATCGGTCCTGACAATATCGATATCGTCATGACTGAACTCGACGCGCTGGCGAATGTCAACTTTGAAACCCGCGAGGTCAATAAGGTTCACAAGTCCCTGAATATCATCCGGATCGGTACTTCCGGAGCCCTTCATGCAGATATTCCGCTCGGTTCTTTTATCCTCTCCCAGGTCTCAATCGGTTTTGACGGGGTCCTGAATTGGTATGAAGGACGCGATTCCGTCTCCATGCTGGATGTCGAGCGTGATTTCAAAAAACATATGGGATGGAGCGAGGCCCTTCCTTCTCCGTATTTCGTCAAGGCCAGCCCGAAGATTATCGGTCTCCTGGAAGATTGCACGGTGAAGGGTGCAACGATTTCCGCTCCGGGTTTCTACGGGCCCCAGGGACGGATCGTCCGGCTCGGGCTTGCCATGCCGGATATGCTTGAGAAGATCGAGAGTTTCCGTTTCGGGGAGGATTGCCGGATTACGAATTTCGAGATGGAGGGCGCCCCTCTTGCCGGTTTCGCTGCCTTGCTCGGTCATAATGCCGGTACGGTATGCTGTGCGATCGCAAACCGGTACCTGCAGAACTCAAATCCAGACTATAAACCTCAGGTCCAGCAACTAATAGAACTTGTCGTAGAAAGAATGTCCAGACTCTGATAACCAAATAAAATATGAACAAAAAATTCTTCATCGCCGCCCTTGCGGCCTTCCTTTTTGCGGCCTCCGGCCTCTCCGCTCAAAACCTGGCCGGTACGTACATGTATGCACAGCGTGATACCTGTGACCTCTTTTTTGATGTCTATGACCCGGCCCCGGGTGCCGAGACGACCTTCGAAGGCGTTCAGAAACCGACCCTACTCTTCGTTTACGGCGGCGGATTCGTCGGCGGTTTCCGCTCCAACGAACGCTATTTCCCCTGGTTCAAGATTCTCAATGAGAACGGGTACAAGATTATCACGATCGATTACCGTCTCGGACTGAAGGGCATTCCGATGAATTTCGGCCCGATCGGTCAGATCCAGACGGCCAAGAATACGATCAAAGCTGAGTATATGGGTGTTGAAGATCTCTTCTCCGCCGTCAATTATATCATCGCCAATGCGGCGACGCTCGGGGTAGATCCCGCGAATATCGTCCTTGTCGGCAATTCTTCGGGTGCAATTATCTCCCTTGCCGCCGAGCAGGCAATCTGCAACGGGATGGAAATCGCATCGGTCCTTCCGGAAGGGTTTAATTTCAAGGGACTCATTTCTTTTGCCGGCGCCATCGTCGGTGATCAGGGAACGCCTTCCTATAAAAAAGCTCCCTGTCCGACCCTCTTTTTCCATGGAACGGCCGACGGTACCGTCCAGTATAAGAAGACCCAGGTTCTGAAGCTGGGTATGTGGGGAACGGATGTCCTTGACGATATCTACAGGAAGAACGGCTATCAGTTCTGCGTCTACCGTTTCCACGAGCATGCGCATGACATTGCAGATAACTATGCCGCCCTCTGGCCTTTCCAGATGTATTTCCTCGAGCAGAATATCATGCTCGGAAAGAATGTCTATATCGACGCCTATATCGACGATCCCAATATCCCCAAGTGGGAAGCTGCTACGCTTGACAGTCTTTATTGACGGGGGAATAGGATTCCCCCGAACCCCCTGCGGCCATAACCCCCTTCCCGACTTTCGTGCCGAAAGTCCCGGGGTCGGCCGGTCGGCTGATGCCGACTGTGAATGAACGGGATCAGTGGAGGAGAATCGGTAGAAGGGCCGAGGGGGAATCTGCCATGACATCGGGAGAGAAGGACGACAGTTCTTCCCGGCTCCGGAATCCCCACGTTACCCCGACGGTCATTACCCCGGCATTTTTTCCCGTCATCATATCTACATCGGAGTCGCCTGCATAGGCGACTTCTTTTTTATCGGTGATCCCGGTCATTTCCATCGCCTTGAAGACGATGTCCGGATCCGGTTTGATCGGGAACCCTTCCTGCTGGCCGAGGATAACGGAGAAGCTGTCTTTGAAGAAGTACCGGATGAGGCGCTCCGCCCCTTTCTGGTATTTATTCGATGCGACGGCGAGCCGGACTCCGGCTTCATGCAGCGCACGGATCAGCTCCGGTATTCCCTCGTAAGGTCGGGAATAATCATGGATGTGTCCTTCATAGTAAGACAGGAATTGCTCCCGCATCTTGGCGATGTTCGCCGGCGAATCTTCTCCACGGGGAACCGCTCCCCTGAAAAGGTTCGTGATCCCCCGGCCGACGAGAAGATTGTATTCATTCAGCGCCCGTTCCGGGAATCCGCAGCCGGCAAGCGCATGGTTGGTAGCGGCGGCCAGATCTTCCAGGGTATTGATCAACGTCCCGTCCAGGTCAAAAATCACAAGTTTTTTCATTTTTTTTTGAAAAAATTTTTCATTGTGCAGTACTTTGGCACAAGCTCGTCTTATCTTTGCATCGTGAAACAAAAACAAAGTTAAAAGACAAATGCCATGAGAAACACAGAATACAACATCAGCGCCCTTTCTTCTTTCCTCTCCGCCGACGCTTCGCTCCAGGCTCTCAAGGACATGATTGAGGATTTCGAACTTGAGATCGAATCGGTCAGCAGTTCGTGTTAGTCCTCTTTCAGGGATACGGCGATATGCTCTTTATCGGCGGATAGGCCGATCTTGAGCGTTCGGACGGTTTCCGGAGATTTCTTTCCGCTGCGGAGCATCCGGTCCGAGAGGATGAACTCCGAGACCGGATCTTCGATCAGACGGGTAACGGCCCGTTTGAGCGGACGCGCTCCATAAGCCGGATCATATCCGGACTCGGCGACAAGCCGCTTGGCTGCCGGCGTCACATGCAGTCTGTATCCGGATTCGAGCGCCCGTGAGCGGAGTCCTTTCAGTTCGATATCTACGATTTCTTCAAGATTCTCTTTCGTCAAGGCATTGAAGAATACCTGCTCATCGACCCGGTTGATGAATTCAGGGGGGAAGGCTTTCCGGACGGCCTTGGAGAGGACGTTCTTTTTGTCGGCCTCCAGGTTCCTTCCTGCGGTCGTGAAGCCGATCCCATTCCCGTATTCATCCAGTTCGCGGCTGCCGACATTGGAAGTCATGATGACAATGGTATTCTTGAAATCGACCTTCCGCCCATTGCTGTCCGTCAGGCGTCCTTCGTCCATCACCTGCAGGAGGAGATTGAAAATATCCGGGTGGGCTTTCTCGATCTCATCCAGGAGAACGACGCAATAGGGCTTCCGGCGGACTTGTTCGCTGAGTTGCCCGCCCTCTTCATAACCGACATAGCCCGGAGGCGCGCCGATCAGCCGGGAGACGGAGAATTTCTCCATATACTCGCTCATGTCGATCCGGACCATATTCTCTTCACTGTCAAACAGATACTCTGCCAGGGAGCGGGCCAGCTGGGTCTTTCCCACACCGGTCGGACCGAAGAAGAGGAAGGTTCCGATGGGGCGGGAAGGATCTTTCAGTCCGGCCCGGCCACGCCGGATAGCGCGGACGACCGTGTCGATAGCCTCGTCCTGGCCGATAATCCGCTCTTTCAACTTTTTCTGCATGTTCATGAGGCGGTTTCCTTCCGATTCGGCGACCTTCGTCAGGGGAATGCCCGTCATTTTCGAAACGACGGCGGCGATGTCTTCATCCGTAACGAGGGTATCCGCACTCCGTTTTTTGTTCAGGTGGAGACGGACCATCGATCCGGCCTCGTCCATGGCGTCAATCGCCTTATCGGGGAGGGTCCGGTCGGTAAGATACCGGTCTGTCAGCCGTACGGCCGCTTCAATCGCAGCATCGGTATAGGTCACTTTATGGAAGGCCTCATAGTGCGGTTTCAGGTGCATCAGGATATTGATGGATTCTTTCGTGTCGGCCGGCTCCACGACGATTTTCTGGAACCGCCGGTCCAGAGCCCCGTCCTTTTCGACGATTTTCGTGAACTCGTCCATCGTCGTTGCTCCGATACATTGGATTTCACCCCGGGCAAGGGCGGGCTTGAGCATATTGGCGGCATCCAGGCTGCCCTGGGCCCCGCCGGCACCGATAATGGTATGGAACTCATCAATGAAGAGAATAAGGTCCGGGTTCGCAGCGGCCTCGGCGAGAATGGCTTTGAGCCTTTTTTCAAAGTCTCCCCGGAACTTCGTCCCGGCAACGACAGACGCGATATCCAGGGACAGGACCTGCTTTTTGGCCAGGGCGGGGGATATTTCCCCGGAGGCGATCCGAAGGGCGAGCCCTTCCACGATCGCGGATTTTCCGACGCCCGGTTCTCCGATCAGCATCGGATTGTTCTTTTTCCTCCTTCCGAGAATCTCGATCAGGCGGGCAATCTCCATATCCCGTCCGACAACCGGGTCCAGTTTCCCTTCCCGGGCGGCCCGGGTCAGGTCGTATCCGTATTCTCCGATATCGAATTTCTCTTTTTTCCCTCCGGCTTCCTCGCTCCCTTCCTGAGCCGGTTCCGCCTTTTCATCGTGCTCCGCAGAATTCAGCAGCAGGCCTTCGTCCTCGAGGTATGAGAGGATCCGTCCATAGTCGATCCCGTGGTTTCGGAGGCAGACCTGTCCATAGCTCTCGCCCGAACGGCAGAGGGCCAGGAGCAGATGGTGGGCGCCGGCCTCGCGGCTTTTCAGCCGGGTCGCTTCCATGATCGTGATGCTCAGGACGTTCTGGGCCATCCTGGAGAAGTTGATGTTGTCGATTTCGGAGTAGGGTATCGTTTCGTTCGTGAAAATTTTCCCGTCGATGAACTGTTTGAGTTCTTCCGGATCGAGTCCGAGGTCGCGAAGGGTCCGGAAAGCGGTATTGTCCTCATGACGGATCAAGCCGAGGAAGAGGTGGTCCGGGCCGATGCCGTAACTGCCCGTACGCATGGCTTCTTCCCGTGCGTATTTGATGATTCCGTTGAGCTGGTCAGATATCTTGATTTCCATAATTCAATTATTACCATACAAAAGTAAGTATTTTCCAAAAAAAATCACTAAATTTGCGTGTTTATAGATTAAAGATTATAAAAAGGCTTTTATGGATAATTTCGAAGAGAAGAATGACATGTTGGAAGAGCAGTCGACCGGAACCATTGACAAGGTGGAAATCGACCATGAGATGCGGACGGCCTATATCGATTATTCGATGTCCGTCATCGTCTCACGTGCTCTGCCGGATGTCCGTGACGGTCTGAAACCGGTGCAGCGGAGGGTCCTTTTCGGTATGGATGCGATGGGCCTGAGTTTCTCCGGTCAGACAAAGAAATCCGCCAGAATCGTGGGTGAGGTCATGGGTAAGTTCCATCCCCACGGCGACTCCAGCGTCTACGATGCGATGGTCCGCCTCGGCCAGGAATGGAACCAGCGCTACCCGCTCGTCAAGGGACAGGGCAACTTCGGCTCCGTGGACGGAGACTCCCCGGCAGCCATGCGTTATACGGAGGCTAAGCTGCAGAAGATGGCTGAGGACGTCCTCGGTGACATGGACAAGGATACGGTCGACATGACCCTGAACTTCGATGATACCCTCGAAGAACCGACGGTCGTTCCGACAAAGGCCCCGCTCCTGCTGCTGAACGGTGCTTCCGGTATCGCGGTCGGTATGGCCACGAACATGGCCCCGCACAACCTGGGCGAGTGCTGCGATGCGATCTGCGCCTATATTGACAACCCCGAGATAACGACCGATGAACTGATGCAGTATATCAAGGGTCCGGATTTCCCGACCGGCGGCATCGTCATGGGGCGTTCGGGCATCAAGGAAGCCTATGAGACCGGCCGCGGCCGCATAGTCGTCCGCTCCAAGACGGAAATCGAGGTCGATGAAAAGGGTCGGGAGACGATCGTCGTGACCGAAATCCCGTATATGGTCAATAAGCGGGAAATGATCGAGAAGATTGCCCAGATGGTCGAAGACAAGCGGATCGAGGGCATCTCCTATATCAATGACGAATCTTCCCGCGGTGAAACCCGCGTGATTATCCGCCTCAAGCAGGGCGTGAATTCCAATGTCCTGCTGAATATGCTTTATAAGTATACGCCGCTCCAGTCCAGTTTCTCCTTCAATAACGTCGCCCTCGTCAAGGGACGTCCGCGCACCCTCAGCCTGAAGGAAATCCTCCAGAATTTCGTGGAATTCCGTCATGAAGTAGTCGTCCGCCGGACGAAATTCGAACTGGAAAAAGCGAAAAAGCGCGCCCATATCCTCGAAGGTCTCCTCAAGGCGATGGATATCATCGACGAGATCGTCCATATCATCCGGTATGAATCGCGGAGCATCGAGGAGGCGAAGCAGATGCTGGTCGAGCGGTATGATTTTACCGACATCCAGGCTACGGAAATCGTCAATATGCGTCTGCGCCAGCTCGTCGGACTCGAGCGCGAGCGCCTGCAGAACGAGTATGACGAACTGATGAAGTTCATCGCCCGCTGCAACGAAATCCTCGCCAGCGTCGACGAGCAGCTCGGCATCGTCAAGGAAGAGACCCGTCAGTTGAAAGAGAAATACGGGGATCCGCGCCGGACGGAAATCACGCTGTCCGAAGACGAATTCAATCCGGAAGATTTCTATGCCGATGAGGACCAGGTCATTACGATTTCCCATCTGGGCTATATCAAGCGTACTCCGCTGACGGAATTCCGTACGCAGAACCGGGGTGGGGTAGGCCTGAAGGGCAGTGCGACCCGCGATGCTGACTTTATTGAGCATATCTATATCGCCAATACCCACTCGACCCTCCTTCTCTTTACCCAGAAGGGCCGCTGCTACTGGCTGAAAGTCTATGAGATTCCGGAAGGAAACCGGACCTCGAAAGGCCGCGCGATCCAGAATATCATCATGATCGATCCGGACGATACCGTCAAGGCATATATCAATGTGCGGACGCTCAAGGATGAAGAATATATCAACGGCAATTATATCATGCTCGTGACCCGGAAGGGTATCGTCAAGAAGACGACCCTCGAAGCGTATTCCCGCCCGAGGACCAACGGCGTCAATGCCGTTACGGTGCGTGAGGGCGATGAATTGCTCGAAGCTGTCCTGACGAACGGGCGTTGCAATATCATGATTGCGGCCCATAACGGACGCTGTGTCCGCTTCGATGAATCGGAGGCCCGGCCGCTCGGAAGAACGGCGAGCGGTGTCCGTGGCATCAATCTTGATGAAGGGGATTATGTAGTCGGTGTCGTATGCCAGGACCCGGCCGCAGAGGACGTCGCGCAGCACCAGGTGCTGGTAGTCAGTGAGAATGGCTACGGGAAGCGCTCCGATCCGATGGAATACCGTCAGACTTCGCGTGGAGCGAAGGGCGTAAGAACCCTGAACATCACCGAAAAGACCGGTTCGCTCGTTGCAATAAAGAATGTGACCGATGAGGATGACCTTATGATTATCAACCGTTCCGGAATGACCATCCGGATGCCGGTATCCACGATCCGAGTGGCCGGCCGGGCGACCCAGGGAGTCAAACTCATCAATATCAAGACAGGGGACTCTATCGCTGCCGTTTCGGTCGTGGCCCATGCGGAGGATGAACCGGTCCAGCCGGCGGAAAACATCGAGCAGCCTGCGGAAGAGGCTGGAAATGAAGCCAATACAAACAATTAATTTTATAGATCATGAAAAGAATTTTATTCGCACTCGCACTGATCGCTTCTGTTTCGATCGCACAGGCACAGGTTAAGTCCGCTGCCGATATCCAGAAAGCTATCGACAAGGCCGAGGCTGTCGCGCAGAATGCCAAGAAGGCGTCCAATCCTGAAACTTGGATCAAGATCGGTCAGGCTTATCAGAATGCCTATACCAATCCTACTGCCAATGTGGTAGGTGGAAGCAAGACCGAGCTCCAGCTCGTCATGGGTAATGACAAGCCGCTCTCTTCCGAAACTGTCGAACTGGGCGGACAGACCTATGAGAAAGTCGTTTACAAGGACAAGAACCTGTATTTCGACATGAACGGCGGTCTCGTCATCACCGAGGTTACCAATCCTTCCTATCAGGGAGATGCCCTGGGCAAGGCGCTTGAGGCTTACAAGAAGGCCGCATCCCTCGATGCTTCCGGTAAGAAGACCAAGGCGATCGCCGACGCGCTTACGAGCATTGCACAGAACTACAATCAGGATGCATACAACGCATACTATCTCGGCAATCCGTCCAAGGCCAGCGAACTCTTCGCCAAGAGCGCAGAAGCCGCTGCCCAGGCTCCGCTTTCCAAGCTGGATACTGCCTCCGTCTATTTCGCCGGTATCACCGCTTTGGAAGCCAAGGAGTTTGAAAGAGCCAAGGGTTTCTTCGAGAAAGCTATGGCCAACAACTATTTCTCCGATGGCGGCGTCTATGCGAACCTTTATGACTGCTCGATCAATCAGAAAGATACCCTGACTGCTCGCGCTTATCTCGAGGAAGGTTTCCAGAAGTATCCTGAGAATCCGCAGATCCTTACCAACCTGATCAATCTCTATATCACGACCAACGAGGATCCTAACAAGCTGATCGGTCTTCTCAACAAGGCAAAGGCTGAACTTCCCGACAATCCGTCCCTGTACTATGTCGAAGGTGATATCTACGGCCGTCTGAAAGATTACGACAATGCCGTCAAGGCTTACCGCAAGGCCGCCGAAATCGATCCGAACTATGAGATGGGTCACTATGGCGAAGGCGTTATGTGGTTCAACCGTGCACTCGAGATCCAGGAAGAGGCAGCTGCCCTCCCGTATAGCGAGTACAAGAAATACGATGAACTTCAGGAAGAACTGAAGGTTGCGCTGAAGAATGCGATCGAGCCTTTCGAGAAGTGCTTCGCCATTACCAAGAATGATGCTGTCAAGACCAATGTCGCAGACTACCTCAAGCGCCTGTACTTCGTCTTCCGTAACGAGAGCGCCGATTACCAGGCCGCGTATGAGAAATACAATTCGTATCTCGAGAACGCTACCAAATAGACGTCAGTAAGATTGAGATTTCAGCCTCCGGTCTCCCCGGAGGCTTTTTTTGTGCGATTATTCATTGTCGGCCGGGCCGAGGCTGGAGGGATTCTCAAGGTCCTCAAAGGCACGGACGATTTTGGTGACGAGGGGGTGGCGGACGATATCTTCCGTTGAAAAGCGGATGGTTGTGATGCCCTTGATACCGGAGAGTAGGCGGATGCCGGTCAGCAGGCCGGAATCGGAGCGGCGGGGCAGGTCGACCTGGGTCGCATCGCCGGTTACGAGGAACTTTGCGTTGCTCCCCATACGGGTCAGGAACATTTTAAGTTGTCCGATGTTGGTATTCTGCGCTTCGTCCAGGATGACGCACGCCCGGTCCAGCGTCCGGCCCCTCATGTAGGCGAGGGGAGCGATCTGGATCGTTCCTTCCGCCATGAATTCCTGCAGTTTCCGGGAGGGAATCATATCCGAAAGGGCATCGTAGAGAGGCTGGAGATAGGGGTCCAGTTTGTCTTTCAGGTCGCCGGGAAGGAAACCAAGCCGCTCGCCCGCTTCGACGGCAGGACGGGTAAGGATAATCCGTTTGATTTCCCGGTTTTTGAGTGCCCGTACGGCCAGTGCGATGGCGATATATGTTTTCCCGGTACCGGCCGGACCGACCGCAAAGATCAGGTCATTGTCGAAATAGGCTTTGACCATATCCTGCTGGGTCTTGTTGCGGGCTTTGATCGGCTTCCCGTCCGTTCCGTGGACGATGACGGCATTCCCATCCAGCCGGAAGCGGTCCGGTGAGGTCTCCCCGTCGAAAATGTCGTCAACGTCATACGGCGTCAGGTTCATCTTGTGGTGCCGCCGCTCGATGAGCTCTTCCAGTTTGGTACTGAAGGAGGCGATATCTTCTTCGTGTCCCTCCAGTATCAGTTCATGCCCCCTGGCTGTTACCTTCAGTTTCGGAAAGTAGGAGCAGAATTCGAGAAGGATGCGGTTGCCGGCCCCATAGATTTCGATCGGGTCAATGGCTTCCAGATGGATTGTTTTCTTCATATACGTGGTTTTCTTTCTGTACTTTGTGATAGGTGCTGACCATATTGTCATAATCATCCCGCTGCTTCCATGCCTCGGGCCTATCGATGAAGGAGGCGACCGGAACGACAGTATAGGAATCGTCGATCATTCCCGGTTTGGTGCACCAGAGATAATGGACGCAGGGTGTTTCGATGACGGTCTGGCCGTTTTTCCGGACCCTCACACGGATATCGGCGCACAGTTCCAGCCTGGCGATCAGGTCGTTCTGGTTCGAGACGGCGTTCCCAAGTGAGTAGATGACCGTCTTCCCGTCGATAACCTGGATGTCCTGGACGACATGGGGGTGTGAGCCGATGATCAGATCGACTCCCTGTCCGATCATCCACCGTGCCAGTTCTTCCTGGGCTGGAGCGTGTTGCATCTGGTACTCGATCCCCCAGTGGGGAAGGGCGATAATGACATCGGCCTCGGCCTCTTTTGCCCGTTCAATGGCTTTCCCGATCTCGGCCCGGCTGATCCGTTGGACCCGGGGCCATGGAATCTGGGAGCCGGTGTTGGTTCCATAGGTGAAATTGATCAGGGCAATGAGCACACCGTTTTTCTCGATCAGTAGAGGATACCGCTCCCTGAGATCTTTTTCGGAGGATGCGGTTCCGGTATGGCGGACGCCCCGTTCCTTTTCAATCCGGTTGCAGACATCGACGGTCCGCCGGAGTCCGGCGTCTCCCTTGTCCAGGATATGGTTATTGGCCGTCAGAAGGACGTCAAAACCCGTATCGGCCAGATAATCCGGGTAAGAATCCGGTCCCGAGAAATTCGGATAGCCTGAAAAGGGAGGTCCTCCGAGCGGAAATTCCATATTGCAGACAGCCAGGTCGGCCGAAGCGATCCATTGGGCGATGGGACGGAAGAAGGAAGAAAAGTCGTAACACTCGTGCCGGTCGCGGGTGGCTTCCGGATGGGCTTTCCGGTACATTTCGAAGGCACTTTTCATCATAGCTCCGTGGCTCATGACATCGCCGATGAAAAAGAGGGAGACCGTTTTGTCACGCCGGGTGAAGAAGTTCAGGTCGAGCTCGGAGGATGGCATTTTCAACAGGGATTCCCGCGCGAGGGAATCGCGCCGGGTCGGCAGCCGCTGGGCATGGGAAATGCCCGGAAGCAACAGGACTGCGATCGCAGCCATCCATATGAATCTTCCGTTTCTCACTTTACTTGCAAATATACATACAATTTTATTTTGTCGAGGAATGATATTTCGCTAAATTTGCACGTTTAGGACCTTATATAATGAAAAAGTATCAACTCCTTCTTTTTCTCGTCCCGATTCTGATCCTGGTGAGCGGGTGTGATTTCTTCCGGTCGGTGGCCGGAAGGCCGACCTCTGCCGTGCTGGATAAGAAGCGGGAGGAGGTTCTTGCCCGGCAGCAGTTCCTTCGGGAGCAGGCTGTACGGGATTCCCTTGAGAAGATTGCTGCGAAGCGGAGAGCCGATTCCCTGGCAGCGCTTGACTCCCTTGACGCGCGGTTGCTCGATTCATTGAGCCGGAAGAAAGGATCCTTCCTGCGCCCTGCCCGTCTCGGCGGTCTCGGGAAGACTGTCCTTGAAAAGAAATACTATGTTGTCGTAGGTTCGTTCAAGAGTGAGGAAAATGCGCAGAAAAAGGTCTCAAAATGCGGGCAGGATGGATTTCCGGCCGTCGTCATTCCTTTCCGAAACGGAATGAATGCCGTCGGCGTCTGCCCGTCAGACCGGATATCCGAGTCTCTCCGGGCGATGGACGAACTGAAACAGAAGGGCATCTGTCCGAAAGAAGGATGGATCCTCGTTAATGATGCGTTATGATGAAGAAGTTCCTTGTTTGCCTGTCGGCTTTCACCCTGGCGGTTTCCGCCCTGGCCCAGTTCCGGACGCCGGATTATTCGGATCTGTATGATTCCGAAACCGTCCGCGCCCTGAAGGAGCACGTGGCCTATATCGCCTCCGCCCAGATGGAGGGGCGTCTCGCCGGTTCGGAGGGAGAAGCCATGACGGCCGAATATATCGGTAAGACCCTGCAATCCTATGGACTTGAGCTCATTACCCCGGTTTCAGGGGAGTCATTCGGTCTCGTCGGCGAGGCCGGAGATACCCTGTATTCCCGTAATGTGGCCGCTTTTATCCAGGGGACGGACGGCGCCCTGAATGACCGGTATATCCTCATCGGCGCCCGCATGGACAACCTCGGAATGGATACCTATACCGTCGACGGAGAGCCCCGGCGGCGGATCTATTATGGCGCCAATGGCAATGCGTCCGGTCTTGCCCTGTTCCTGGAATTGTCCCGGATGCTGAAAACGAACCGTCTGAATCTGAGACGCTCAGTCCTTCTGGTGGCTTTCGGAGCGTCTTCGCGGACCCTCGCCGGTTCCTGGTATTTCCTGAACCGATCCTTCTCCGATACGGACCGCATCGATGCCATGGTCAATCTCGATATGCTCGGAACCCCGAGTCACGGGTTTTACGCCTATACGAGCTCGAATGCCGATATGAACATGATCCTCTCCGCCCTGCAGGGAGAACTCCTTCCGGTGCTTCCCGAACTGACGACAACAGAGCCCTATCCTTCCGATCACAGGGCCTTTTATGACCGGGAAATCCCTTCTGTCATGTTTACGACCGGACGCTATCCCGAGCATGGCACGGAAAAAGATACCCCTTCCATTCTGGATTATTCCGGGATGGAAAAGGAATTGGAATATCTTTATGCCGCTTCGGTTGCGCTGACCGGTGCGCCCAGGCCGTCCTTCAGTCCTGACGCTGCGGCACGTTCGTCTGTCCCGGAAGATGCGGTCGCTTTCCATGATTGCGATTACAAACCGTCCTTCCTCGGCAGCCAGGACCCTTCCACCTTCATGCAAAAGTGGGTCTATGCCTATCTGAAATACCCGAAAGAGGCCCTCGAAGCGGGGAATCAAGGCCGTGTCGTCGTTGATTTCATCATTGACGAAGAGGGCAATGTGAAAGATGTCAAGGTCGCCCGCGGTGCCAGTCCCGCTTTGGACGAGGAAGCCGTCCGGGTCATCAGTGCCTCTCCGAAATGGAAGCCGGGCCGCGTCCGGGGTAAGAAGGTCCGTACGGCCATGACCCTGACCGTCGAATTCCGCCTGGAGAAAAAGAATAAGGGGGGCGGATTCGGCATCAATGGAAAAAGAATCAAATAAAGTTACCTATGGATTATAATTTCATCGAAATCGAAAAGAAATGGCAGGCTTACTGGGCGCAGCACAAGACATTCAAGGCTGAGCCGGACTCCTCCAAACCGAAATACTATGTACTCGATATGTTCCCGTACCCCTCCGGGGCGGGTCTCCACGTCGGCCATCCGCTGGGATATATTGCGAGTGACATTTTCTCCCGCTACAAGAGGCTGAAGGGCTTCAATGTCCTGCACCCGATGGGGTACGACGCCTTCGGCCTTCCGGCAGAGCAATACGCCATCCAGACCGGTCAGCATCCGGAAAAGACGACCCATCAGAATGTCGCCCGCTATCGCCAGCAGCTCGACCGGATCGGTTTTTCCTATGATTGGGACCGGGAATTCCGTACCTGCGATCCGGAGTATTATAAGTGGACCCAGTGGGCTTTCCTGCAGATGTTCGGCTCCTGGTATGACAATTCCCTGCAGAAGGCGCGTCCGATTGAAGACTTGGTGGCGGCATTCGAAAAGGGTGGATCGGCAGCCGTTGATGCGGCGAACAATGACGCTCCGGTCTTTACGGCCGAAGAGTGGAAGGCCTTTTCAGAGAAAGAGAAATCCGATGTCCTGATGCACTACCGGATTGCCTATCAGGGCGAGTCGACGGTCAACTGGTGCCCGGCACTCGGGACCGTTCTGGCCAATGACGAGGTCAAGGACGGGTATTCCGAGCGCGGCGGCCATCCGGTTTTCCAGAAAAAGATGGTCCAGTGGCAGCTTCGCGTTTCCGCCTATGCGGGGCGTCTGCTGGAAGGACTCGACCGGATAGACTGGACGGATTCCCTGAAGGAGATGCAGAAAAACTGGATCGGAAAGTCCCAGGGTGCAGAAATGGTCTTCAAGGTCCGTAATGGGGAGCAGGAGTATGACATGACGATCTTTACGACCCGTGCCGATACGGTCTATGGAGTCACCTTCATGGTCCTGGCGCCGGAGAGCGAGTGGGTCCCTAAACTGACCTCACCGGAGCAAAAAGAGGCGGTTGATGCCTATCTGGACCAGGTGAAGAAGAAAACCGAGCGCGAGCGGATTGCCGGAAAGGCCGTTACGGGCGTTTTTTCCGGATCCTATGCCGTGAATCCCCTGACGGGAGAGTCCGTCCCTGTCTGGATCGCCGAATATGTCCTGGCCGGTTATGGAACGGGTGCCATCATGGCGGTTCCGGCCCATGACAGCCGCGACTATGCTTTCGCCAGGAAGTTCAATCTTCCGATCATCCCCCTGATCGAAGGAGCCGACGTCAGCGAGGAAAGCTATGATGCGAAGGAGGGAATCATGACGAACAGCGGTTTCCTCAACGGGATGGATGTCAAAGAGGCCATTCCGGCTGCCATCGATTATGTCGAGGCCCATGGAATCGGCCGTCGGAAAATCAATTACCGGATCCGTGACGCGATCTTCTCCCGCCAGCGCTACTGGGGCGAACCGTTCCCGATCTACTACAAAGACGGGATTGCGACCCCTGTACCCGAGGACAAACTTCCCCTTACCCTTCCGGAAATCGATGAATACAAACCCACCGAAACCGGAGAACCGCCGTTGGCCCGGGCGAAGGACTGGACCTATGAGGGATATCCGCTCGAAAAGAGCACCATGCCGGGATTCGCCGGCTCCAGCGCCTATTATCTGAGGTATATGGACCCCCGCAACGACAAGGCCCTTGTCAGCCGCGAAGCGGATGAGTACTGGCGGAGCGTCGACCTTTATATCGGCGGGACCGAGCATGCGACCGGTCACCTGATCTACTCCCGTTTCTGGAACAAGTTCCTCTATGATCTCGGGTATGTCTGCGAGGATGAGCCGTTCCGGAAACTGATCAACCAGGGAATGATCCAGGGACGTTCGAACTTTGTCTACCGGATCGTCAATACCAACACCTTCGTTTCTGCGGGCCTGAAAGACCGGTATGAAACGACCGAGATCCATGTCGATATCAACATCGTCCGCAACGACCGGCTCGATATCGAAGCTTTCAAGGCCTGGAGACCGGAATTCGCAACGGCGGAGTTCATTCTCGAAAATGGTGAGTATATCTGTGGATGGGCCGTCGAAAAGATGTCCAAGTCCATGTACAACGTGGTCAATCCGGATCAGGTCTGCGACAACTACGGGGCGGACACCCTGCGTCTGTATGAGATGTTCCTCGGCCCTGTCGAACAGTCCAAACCGTGGGATACCAAGGGTATAGACGGCGTCAACCGCTTCCTGCGTAAGGTCTGGCGCATGTTCTGGGACCGGGATACCTTCCTTGTCAATGACGAAGCGCCGACCCCTGAAGAGTTGAAATCCCTCCATAAATTGATCGCGAAAGAACAGGAAGATATCGAGCATTTCTCGTACAACACGACGGTAAGTGCCTTTATGATTGCCGTCAGTGAGTTGCAGGGCTGCTCCAAACGGGCGATTTTGGAACCGCTCCTGATCCTTCTTTCTCCCTTTGCCCCCCATATCGCGGAGGAACTCTGGCAGCAGCTCGGCCATGCCGAATCGATTACCTATGCTTCTTTCCCGGAATACAACCCGGCTTATACGGCCGAAGACAATGTGAAATACCCGGTATCCTTCAATGGAAAGACCCGTTTCATGGTCGATCTTCCCAAGAGCATGGGCCCCGCAGAGGTTGAGGCGGCTGTCCGATCCCATGAAATGACGGCGAAGTATGTCGGCGACATGTCAATCGCCAAGGTAATTGTCGTCCCGGGCCGTATCGTCAATGTCGTACTGAAAAAATAAGGACATGAAGGAGAAGACAAGGAAAATCCTGTTTCTTATCTGGGAGTATCTGGTCATTTCGATCGGATGTGCCATCTTTGTAATGGGCTGGACCTCGTTCATGCTTCCGAACGGGATCATCGACGGAGGACTGACAGGCGTCTGTGCCGTTCTTTCCATGGCAACCGGCATCCCGGTCGACGTCTATTATATCAGCCTTCAGGCGGTCCTGATCATTCTCGCCGTCTGGATCATGGGAACGAGTTTCGGAGCGAAGACCCTCTATGCAATCCTTCTGACGACCGTCCTTTTCCGGGTATTGGGGAGCGAGTCCTTCCATTTCCTGCAGGCCGTTCCGGGAGAATTCCTGTACGTTGACCAGCGGATCCTGATCGCGATGATCGGCGGTCTGATGGAGGCGATCGGCATCGGATTGATTTTCCAGCGGGGCGGCAGCACGGGCGGAACCGATATTTTCGTACTGCTGGTCAATAAGTTCTGGCCGATCTCGCCGGGGCGGGTCTATATCTATATCGACCTTGTCGTCATCGCGTCCATCCTGCTGATCCCGGGTCATACGTTCTCGGATGTTATCCTCGGATATGTGACCATGTTCACCTTCTCATTCGGTCTCGATTTCTTCCTGATGGGCCGGAAGTCATCGGTTCAGCTGCTGATTTTCTCGTCCAGACATGCCGAAATCGCTGATTATATCAATCAGCGGATGGACCGGGGTGTCACCGTTCTGAAAGCTGTCGGCTGGTATTCCAAGGAGGAGAAAGACGTCCTCCTCGTACTCGTGCGCAAGTTCCAGCTCGGCGAGGTTACCAAGGCCGTCAAGGCGATCGATCCGAAAGCTTTCGTCTCCGTCGTGACGGCCAATGACGTCTACGGAGAGGGATTTGATGAAATCAAGGCAGGAATTGAGAGTGCCAGAAAGAAAAAGATTGAAACGAAATCATAATATATATGCCAAAGCATAAGAAAAGCTCGTGGACCCTTGTCAAAGAATGGCTGCTGGTCTCTCTCGGAATCCTGATTTATGTAGCCGGCTGGTCCATCTTCCTCATTCCGAATAACCTTGTCGGCGGGGGAGTCTCCGGTATCAGTTCCATCATCCAGTACGCAACGGCGGGCAAGATCCAGATGGGATATACTTATTTTGTACTCAATGCAATCCTGCTGGTTGCCGCCGTTGTCATCATCGGGATGGGATTCGGTGCCAAAACCATCTTCGCCATCGTCCTCGCCTCCATCGGACTCCGCGTCCTGCCGGAACTCATCCCGTCTGAAATCATTCAGGCGCTGGCCCTCCAAAACGGGAAGCTGATGTCGACGATCATGGGCGGCATCATGGCCGGCATCGGCATCGGCATGTCGATTTCCAACGGAGGCAGTACGGGCGGAACGGATATCATCGCCATTATCTATACCCGTTACCGCAACGTTTCCCCGGGAAAAGTGATCCTGTTTCTGGATTTTATCATTATCCTCTCCTCTCTCTTCGTCCCCTCGGTGGTCCAGAATTACGATCCCGAGACAGGTAAGGTCCTCCTCGGACCCGACGGAGAGCCGCTCACGCACCTGATGCCCTGGGCGGAAAAGGTGACGACAGTCGTGTACGGCCTGATTCTCGTAACGGTCAATAGCCAGGTTATCGATATGTACCTTTCCGGATCCCAGCAGAGCGTGCAGCTTTTCATCCTCTCCAAGCATTCCGACAAGATCGCTGAAATGATCACCCATGAGCTCCATCGGGGCGTGACCGTGCTGGACGGAAAAGGATGGTACAGCCAGAAGAAAACGGAGGTCCTGATGGTACTGACCCGGAAGACCGATCTCAACCTTCTCCTTCGTCATATCAAGTCTATTGACAAGGAGGCCTTCCTGTCCGTTTCCTCCGTCTCCGGGGTCTATGGAAAGGGATTCGACCGGATCAAGGGTAATGTTCCGGCGGAAAATAACAGCGAAAAAGCATAATAAAAGCGAAAATTTCATTTTTGGACTTCTAAAACCAATTTTTAGAAGTCTTTTTTTGTATTTTCGCAGAACTATAAAACTAAACATTAAAACCATGAAACCTTTTATGACCCCGAGAAGGCCGGGCGTTGTTTCCTCTCTCCTTCTCACCAGCATTCTTCCTCTTTCCCAACTTGTTTTCCGGATGGTCCGGGGCGATTCCCTTTCCGGCACGGACGTTTCCCTGCCGCTATGTGCCTCCCTGCTTGTCCTGCTTTTGATTCCTGTCCCGTATAACCGTCGTTATCACCTCCGTTTTCTCGAGCCCGCCATCCTGTCTGTCGGACTCCTGCCCCTTTTCGGGTGTCCGGCGGAGGCGACGGTGATGGCTCTACTGCTCCTTTCACTGGCGGCGCGGCATGTCCTTTCCAGAAGAAAGACTTCTTCCCTGCATGCCAGCCTTCAGTCTTTCCGCTACCGGGACAGCGTCTGTGACCGTTATTCCGACTCGCTCCTGATCGTCTGGGCCGGTGTTCTCGCCCTGTCGCTCTGCGGTCCCGTCCCGGCCATCCTTTCTTCCGCACTCGGAGTGATTCTTGGGACCGGGCTTATTTACCGGATCTGCTGCGGTAATCCGTTGGCGACCCTCCCTTCTTTCGATGTGAAACTGAAAACGGCTGTCCGGAATGCCGAAGAATCGGCCCTCTCTCCTGAGAACATGGAATCCGAACGGGTACTCTACGACCGCTGCTGCCGCTATATGAACGAGAAGAAGCCCTATCTAGTCGAGTCCTTTTCCATCGGCGATCTGGCTAATGCCGTCTATACCAATAAATCCTATTTGTCACGGACAATCAACCGGCTGGCCGGAAAAAACTTCAGATCTTTCCTGAACGAGTACCGGATTTCCTACTCGAAAGAATTGTTTATGCGAAATATGAGTTTGAAAGTCAATGACTTGGCCGAACTTTCCGGCTTCCATACAATTACGACCTATACGATGGCCTTCAAGTCGATCATGGACGAGTCACCCAGCACCTGGTGTCGGAAGATGCGGATCGAGTCGCTAAAATAAAACAAACTGGCATGATGAGTTTTTAAAAATTTTATATTAATGAAATCATCGCAGAAAAATTGTTATATTTGCAGATAATTATAAGTAAAACCAAAATAGTAAATAAAAATATTTAAAAACAATTATTTAATCCAACCTTAAAACATTCATTGATTTTGTTTCTGTCCTGACCTGCAAGCTAAGTTTAATTAAGAGCATTTAAAACTCTCTAACACAACTAGGGACATTATGAAATCAAAAATGTTGCATTGCGTTGTAACACTGCTGGCGCTTTTTGTGTCGGTAGGTGCTTTTGCGCAGAATATGACTGTTTCCGGTGTTGTATTGGATGCGTCGAACAATGAGCCTGTCGTCGGAGCCGCCCTTATGGTGAAGAATACGACAAGAGGAACCTCTTCGAATGCAGACGGATCCTATACGCTCCGAGCCGCCAAAGGTGATGTGATCGTGTGCCAGTTCTTCGGGTACAAGACGCAGGAAGTCACCGTCGGTGAGAGTACGAAGATCGACTTCTACCTCCAGGATGATACCCAGACCCTCGAGCAGTCTGTCGTCGTCGGTTACGGTACCCTGAAGAAGACGCAGCTCGTCGGCTCTGTAGAAAACCTTGACGGTGAGCAGATTGCAGACCGTCCTAACCTGAATATCGCTCGTTCCCTCCAGGGACAGGTCGCCGGTCTGAACATCATCCAGAACGATGGTAAGGCAAGCCATACGGGTAATGTCTATGTCCGTACGAATGCCCATACGTATGTCCAGCGTGCTTCCATGACCAGTGGCTCCGGTGGATCTTATTCCATCGGCTCCGGTGACGGTGGCGCACTCGTCCTGATCGACGGTGTCGAAGGTTCTCTCTCTACGGTCAACCCGAACGATGTCGAGACGGTTGCCGTTCTGAAGGATGCTTCTTCCGCTTCCATCTATGGTGCCAAGGCATACAACGGCGTTATCCTCGTTACGACGAAGGAAGCCAAGGGCGAGGACCGTTTCACGGTTACCTACAACGGTGCCTTCTCCTATAACGACCGTTCCATCAAGTGGGAAGACCACCTCGTTACCGACGGTCTCCAGTGGACCGAAGCCTTCTACGATTTCTTCGCCGGTGATTCTGTCACCCCGACCTCTGCCGGTAAGATTCCTTCCACGGCCAATACGCTCTCCATCGGTGCCGACTACCTGACCCGTCTGCGCCAGCGCCGTGAGGAAGGGAATATGGAAGACTTTGCCATGAGCAGCTCCGGCGTTTATGAGTATTACGGAAACACCAACTGGCTCTCCCTCTTCTACAAGCGCCACACGACTTCCCAGACCCACGATATCAGCGTCCGCGGTTCTTCCAAGAAGCTGACCTATTCCCTGACCGGCCGTTTCTATACACAGGATGGCCTCTACAAGATCGGTGATGATATCTATGATCAGTTCAACCTCCGTTCCAAGGCCAACTTGAAAGTGACGAACTGGCTCTCTATTGATAACAATACGTCCCTGTTCCGTACGAACCAGCAGCAGTCCATGTTTACGACCGGCTCCATCCTTGGTAAGCAGATCGACCAGCACGGACAGCCTATCGCAATCCCTCTCAACCCGAACGGAACCTATACCCTGAATGCTGTCAAGACCGCATATGCTTCCTTCCTCGAAGGAAATACCGGTCAGGCTGACGGAAAACTGACCCTCGTCAATACGACGGGTATCAATCTTACCTTCATCAAAGACGTCCTCAAATTCCGCGGCGACTTCTCTTACAAGGCGATCCGCAACTGGCGGGAACGCTACCGTTCTCCGTTGACGTTCTACACCTCGGATACGGCTTTTGTCGAATATGTCCCTCAGGCTTCTTCCTATAAGTCCCGCTG
The DNA here is from genome assembly GCA_902789395.1 of uncultured Bacteroidia bacterium. Taxonomy (GTDB): domain Bacteria; phylum Bacteroidota; class Bacteroidia; order Bacteroidales; family UBA932; genus Cryptobacteroides. The sequence goes on from CADANY010000004.1 coordinate 51,927, forward strand.
GACATACGATACCAACTACATCACGGCCAATGCCTATCTGACTTTCACCCCGAAACTCGGTGAGAATCATGACCTGAACGTCGTTGCCGGTTGGAACCTCGAAAACTATAACTACGATCGTTTCTATATCCAGAGGAAGGGCATGCTGGTTCCCGAGAAGTGGATGTCCTATGAGCTTTACGACGGAGCTGACATGCTGCTGGAGCAGAACCGCAACTCTTATGGTACCGTCGGTTTCTTCGGCCGTGCCAACTATACCCTCCTGAAGAGATATATCATTGAGGGTGCGGTCCGTTATGACGGATCCTCCAAGTTCCCGGCCGTTTCCCGCTGGGGTCTCTTCCCGTCCGTTTCCGTAGGTTGGAGACTCTCCGAGGAGCCTTGGATGAAATGGTCCAAGAGCTGGCTTGACAATTTCAAGATCCGTGCGAATGCCGGTTCCCTCGGCAACGGTGCAATCGGAGCTTACGCTTTCCTCCAGACGATGGGTGTCGACAAGACCGATGTCTATTTCGACGGTGCGCGCGTCAACTATACTTCCATTCCTTCTCCGATTCCGGCCAGCCTGACCTGGGAGACGGTTACTACCTATGACGTGGGTTTGGATGCTGACTTCCTCAAGAGCCGTCTCTCTTTCTCCGGTGATATCTATCTGAAAGATACCCACGATGTTATCACGACCGGTCCGGAGCTTCCGGATGTCTTCGGTGCAAGCGCTCCGAGAGGCAACTATGCTCGTTTCAAGGATAAGGGTTGGGAACTTACCGTTTCCTGGAGAGATGCCTTCAAACTCGGAAACAAAGACTTCACCTATAGTATCAAGGGAAGCGTCTGGGATACCCGCACCTGGGTAACCGATTATACCACGGTCGGCGATATCAATGTCCTCTCGCTTTATCCTGGCAAGGAACTCGGTGAAATGTGGGGATTCCGTACCGACGGTCTTTTCCGCGACAACGTCGAAGCCAACAACTGGGCTACCGATACGTTCCATAAGAACGGTTCCAACTTCCGCGAGTATGCGGGTGACCTCAAGTTCATCGATATGGACGGCGACGGCGACATCAACTACGGAAAGGGTACGCTCTCCGATTACGGCGACCTCGACCGAATCGGCAATGTCGTTCCCCGTTATCAGTTCGGTCTCAATCTTGACTTCGGCTGGAACGGTTTCGGACTCAGCATGTTCTTCCAGGGTGTCGGCCACCGCGACTGGTATCCGGATACGGAGACCGCATTCTTCTGGGGACCTTACAACCGTCCTTATTCCCCGTACCTGAATGTCAACCAGACCGGTGACAACTATGCCCAGGTCGACTTCTCTACTACCAACTGGGTCGTTACCAACTACGACAAGAACCCGTACTGGAGCCGCCGTGTCGCTTATGCTGCCAACCGTAACGTAGGTCCGCTTTCCTGGAACAATGATCACTATCTCCAGAATGCCGCCTATATCCGTCTGAAGAACCTCACGTTCGATTATACCATTCCTTCCAAGATCACGAAGAAGGTCAACATCGAGAAACTCAAACTCTATGTCTCCTGCGAGAATCTTTGGACGTGGTCTCCTATGCTCAAGTATACCGATATGTTCGATCCTGAAATCATCGGCCTCGGCGATACCGACTTCGACAGCGGTTCTGTCAAGGCTGCCAACGCCGGTCTCTCCGGTGTCGGTGAGGGTTATGCCTATCCTATCTTCAAGACCATCACATTCGGTGTCAACGTAACCTTATAATCCTGTAGAGATCATGAAAAATATCAATAAAATACTCATCGGCGCCGCCGCTTTGCTTTGTGTAACGGCTTGCGAGGATTTCTTTACGAGGGAACCGATCAACGAGTTCAGCTCTGATACGTATTTCTCCAACGAAAGCCAGATGAAGATGTATGCAGACGGCATGATCAATTCCTGGATGCCTTCGATGGACGATATCGGTTATGCCGGTTACAGTGTCTACAATGACATCATTGCGACAAGAACCTCGACCGACTTCTATGCCCCCGGAATCTGGAATTATTCCCGTCAGGGCAGCTGGTCATGGACCTTTGCCCGCCGCGTCAATTACATGCTGGAAGGTATGGAGAAGAACGGCAAGGGTAAAGTCAGTGATGAAATCTATAACCATTATGAAGGTATCGCCCGTTTCTGGAGGGCATATCACTATGTGTCCCGTGTCAATACATTCTCCAATGTCCCCTGGCTCGATAAGGTTCTTGATCCGACGGATACGCTCGTTCTGTTCGGCGGACGCGATGACCGTGAAGAGGTCTTCCATCATATTGTCGAGGATCTGACTTTCGCGTGCGACAACTGTCTGGGATCGTCCCAGTACAATACCGCCAGCCGCGTGTATATCAACAAATGGGTCGTATGTACCTATGCTTCCCGGTTCTTCCTCTATGAGGGAACCTACCGTAAGAACCATACGGTCAATCCGGCGACCAACCAGCCTTGGAACAATAAGTACGAGTCTGCAGACGATCTGCTCCGCCTTGCCGCGAAGTATGCCGAAGAGGTGATCAATTCCGGTGTGTTCTCTCTCCATAAGAACTATGCGGATCTTTTCCTCAGTGCTAATCTCTGCACGGATGAAGTAATCTGGGGCCGTTCTTACAGCGATGAACTCGGTGTCCGCCACAACCTGACCCGTTACTTCAATTCTTCGACCCTCGGCCAGCAGTATTCCGGAACCAAGTTCCTGGTCCGCCAGTACCTCAAGACCGACGGTACTCCTGTCCTGACGAATGCCCAGGATATCAACGAGGAGTTTGTCGGACGCGACGCCCGTCTCTCCGCCACTGTTCTCGGTCCTGGACATATCATCAAGGATGAAACCGGAAACAACAGCGAGCAGAGCATCAACTTCACCTGGTGCCAGACCGGTTACCAGCTGATCAAGTGGGTCGTTCCGGATGCTACGCATTTCCAGAACGCCATCGATGCCAACTCCCTGCCGATTCTCCGTTATGCGGAAGTCCTTCTCAACTATGCTGAGGCAAAGAAGGAACTGGGTGAATTCAATGAGGATATCTGGAACAAGACCATCGGTGCCCTCCGTGCCCGTGCCGGAGTCAAGAGCATTTACCCGCTCAGCGCCGACTATGTCAAGGATCCGATCCTCCGCGATTACTATACTGCTTCCGATCTGGCTTATCAGCCGAATCTGGATGATATCGATCTGGAAATCCGCCGTGAAAGGGTTACGGAACTGACCCTCGAACAGGGCCTTCGTACCAGCGACCTTTACCGTTGGAACCAGGCTGACCTGATCGAAAAGCGGTATAACCATCAGGGATGGCCCGGCCTTTGGATCTCCGAGGACGAACTCAAGAATGGTTTCCAGTTCGCCGGAAAGACCTATACTTTCCCCACCGGAGGTGAGATCGGCGAGACCCGTTATCCGATTACGACCCAGAACGACCGTAACTGGACCCTCGCAAAAGAGGGCGACGGTTATCTCCTGATCTACAATTACACCCTTGAGTGGAAAGAGCGGATGTATGTCCGTCCGGTTCCGCTTACCGCGTTGAACAAGAATGCCAATCTCGGCCAGAACTTCGGCTGGGACTAATCTCTTGAATAATGAAGTGTAATAATCTTTTATACAGTGTCTTTTTTGCAGCAACCCTCTTAATGGGGGTTGCTTGCAATGAAGATAAACCCATCAATTCCGGAGGAGACAGCGGGAAGGAGAATCCGACCCCCGAGACCGTTACCGAAATCAACGGGACCAAGATCGATGCCACGATGAATGCCGTCGGTCTGGTCGCTGATGCCACGACGGGAAAGGGAATTCCCGGTGTCCCGGTTACGGATGGATATAATTACGTCGTTACCGATGCGAATGGCGTCTACCAGATGAAGGCGAACATGTATACCCGGAAGATATACCTTTCCCTTCCTGCCGGATATCAGGTCCCGCTTGACGGTCAGACCCACCGTCCGACCTTTTTCTCTACGACAGCCTTCGATTACAAGAACATGAACCGGAATGATTTCACGCTGGTCAAGGATGCTACCCTCAGCGATGACTTCACGCTGGTTATGATCGGCGATCCGCAGTGCCAGTACCAGAAGTACGTCGACCGCTATGTCCAGGAAACCGTTCCGGATATCGCAAAGTATGTCGCCAATGAGAAGGATGTCTATTGCGTTACGCTGGGAGACATTATTTTCGACAGCTCGGACCTTTGGGATGAGATGGCGGCCTCGATGTCCAACGTCAAGTTGGCCAGCGGGCGTTATCTGCCCTTCTTCCAGTGCATCGGCAACCATGATCACGATGCCAAGCAGAGCAACGACTACAAGGCAACCGCGAATTACGTCAATCATTTCGGTCCGACGGATTATTCCTTCAACCGGGGCAAGGCCCATATCATTGTCATGGATGATGTGGTCTGTACGGCCTCGAAGTCCAATTCGTCCCCGAACGGATGTACCTGGAACTACAATGCCGGTTTCTCGGAGGCCCAATACAAGTGGCTCAAGCAGGATATCGAGAATGTGAAGGACAGGGAGAACATGGTCGTCATGCTCTGCTGCCACATCCCGTTCCGTGCCGGGGCTTCTACAGGCGGTTCTTCCGTCAATTCAGACAAGAAATATGACGAGGTCCTGTCACTGCTGACGCAGTTCAAAGAGGCCCATCTGATGATCGGGCATACCCACTACAATCAGAATTATATCCATAAGGGATATGTCTGCAAAGGCGGCCAGCCGATCTATGAACATGTCCATGGCGCCGCTTGCGGAGCATGGTGGAGCTGTAATTCCAATGTTTACGGTGCTCCGAACGGGTATTCCGTTTATAAGGTTGAAGGCGCGGGCATCACCGACTGGAAGCTGAAAGGAACCGGCCGTGACGAGGCGTACCAGATGCGCGTTTACGACGGAAACCAGACTTATTCCGGGACAAAGGGCTATGTCTATAACTGGTATAATGCCTCCAACTATGGCGGTTCATCTTCAATCAAAGCGATCGGAAACGCCAGTTTCAAGGGTGCATTCGTAGCGGATATCTTTGGAGATGATGACTCGAACTGGAAGGTCGAGATGTATCAGAATGGTGTCAAGATCGGTGATTTCCAGAGAATCCCGAACGGCGGTTCCTGCAACGTCATGGCCGCGGCCTATTTCTTCAATGAATTGGGCAAGAATACCGATACATGGACCAACAAGACGGCCAGCCATTACTGGTATTACCGGCCGGCATCCGGCATGCCTGCTACAGAAACGAACTGGGAAGTCAGGGCGACTCACCTGATCCCTTATCCGTCTCCGGAGGCGGGCGTGACGCATACGTACAGCTGTTCTTCCCTTACAACCGATTATAGCGTTTTCTAGCGGGAGAATGTTTTATTTTCAGCGGGACCGGGGCGGTCCCGCTTTTTTTTATTCCATTTCTCCTTGCAGTTCGACGAAAAATGACTACATTTGTGGTTGCAGGTCAGGTTCCTGCCGTCGGCAGGACAAAATACGATGATTGTTGTTAAGGTGCGTCGAAAGACGTGACCCAGTTATTTTATTGTATTAACAACATTCAAACGAATCAGTATGAAATCATTAAGAATCATGCTCGCTTCAGTTGCCTTGATTCTCATCGGACTTTCCTCCTGTCAGGAAAAGGAAGTCTTTACCGGTGAGGATTCTTCCAAGCCTGGAGTAACTGAACTCGCTTATGATGAGATCAACTCTTCTGATGACGTCATCGCGTTTACATACAATAACGATGCCGCTTTGAAGCAGGGTGCGACCTCGTTTACGGTGCAGCTTCTGAAGAAGACCGACGGGTCGGACGGCGACAATTATGATCCCGCCCTAACCGCTGTCGTCATGGCAGAAGACACGCCGAATAGCGGCGCGATTATCGCTGGCAAGAAGAAAGGCCAGAAATATCTCGTCCGCGCACGGGCTAACTACGCTAAGTCCGTTTATTCTCCCTGGACCTGGCTTATGGACGGTGCGGACACCGCAGTCGTCAAAGTCGGTACCGGTGTTGTCAAGGAGGATCTCGATATCCTGACCGCCGCCAGCGCTCAGCTCGTCTATGCGACCTCCAAGGCTCTCAATGTGCAGTTCTCTGCAACGGCCTTCATCGATGTCAATACGGACATCACCTATTCTTACGACCTTTACCTCTATAAGGATGCGGCCTGCTCCAACCTGGTCGTTTCCTATACGGTAACTCCGGCTTGCTTCGGAACTTCCGCCGAGAAGAAGACCGTCGAACCGGCATTTATCTTTACCTGCCTTGAACCGGCTACGGATTATTATCTCGTAACGGAGTATACCGATGCAGTCAAGGGAAAGATGCGCTGCGATGCTCCGCAGAAATTCTCGACGCTTCCGAATACGAACGTCCTGATGAACAGCCGTGCTGCCGGATCCGCCCAGCCGGGTGACGTTATCCTTCAGGAAGACTTCAGTGACCTCGCATGGGGTGGTGATTATATTGAGTCCGCAACAGGTATTTCTTCCGCGGACCGCGCTTCCCTGCCTAGTTTCTATACTCCGACGGGCGACCATGTCTCCAGCGCACAGCTTGAGTACTTTGCTTCAGCTCCTGCAAAGGGGTCCCTTCCGGAAACCGAGGGCTTCTATTTCTGCCCCTACAGCACGGAAATGGGCCTTTTCAATACGATCGGAACTGCATCGCTTTCTTCTGAGAGTATCGCTCAGTTCTATCAGATCGCCGAGAACGGTTCGACCTGGGGAACGATCTGTGCAAAGCCTGGTTACCTTAAGCTGGGTGCTTCTTCCTATATGGGTATGATCGTAACTCCGAAGATGACCGCCCTTTCCGGACCGGCTAAGGTTAAGGTCAGCTTCCGCGCCTGCCCTTACGGCGGTTCGTCCCTGGATCCTACCCGTGCCGCCGTTGTCGTTTTCGAGGGGCTCAAGGCCAATGAGAATCATTATGTAACCGGTTCGCTCGATTCTCAGGGCGGCGCCTATACCGAGTTTGACCTCACGGCGAAGTATCAGTGGGCCGACTACTCCTTCGAGATCAGCAATGTCCTTCCGGACAGCCAGATCGGTATCGGCAATGTCCGCCGTGACGGATCCGCCCCGGGCGGCAAGCAGATGCGTATGTTCATCGATGATATCAAGATCGAAGTTCTCGAGTATGGCTCGATCTCTCTCGAAGCACCTGTAGCTACGGCTACGGCTACCGATAAGGCTATCACCGTTACCTGGGAGCCTGTCGCTATGGCCACGGGTTATGTCGTTGAGTACAAGAAGGCAGCCGATGCTGAGTGGACCGTTCTCGATAAGACTGAAAATACGACCGTAACGATTCCTGACCTCCCGTTTGAAACGGCATTCCAGGTCCGCGTTAAAGCTGTCCGCGACGATATCTCCTCCGAATATGGAATGGTAGAGATCTCTACTCTCCCTGAAGCGAAGATCGCTACGGAAGTTGCAACCGGAGCCGAGTTCGTAGAGTGGCTGAAGAAGGCCAATGTAACGGCCGACGGAGAGTATAAGATCACGGCTGATCTCGATATGGCCGGATTGACTGTCCCTACGGTTGAAGAATTCCCCGGAACGCTTGACGGACAGGGCCATACGATTAAGAATCTCACGGCCTCCGCTCCTTTGTTCCAGAAACTTACCGGAACGGTCAAGAACCTGACCATCGAAGGAAATGTCTCTGTTACCCTTGCCGAAGAGACTGCAGAAGGCCATCCGCTGGCTGTACTCGCTAATATCTCGAAGGGAACGATTGAGAATGTTACGAACAAGGCGAATGTTACCATGTCCTCTTCCGGCATTCTCGGCAGCCCGGTTGTCGCCGGTATCGTCGCTTATCAGGAAGGCGGTGCGCTTAAGAATCTGTCTAATTTCGGTAAGGTATCACTTACCCACGCCGGTAGCGCGAATGCAGCTATCCCCGGATTCAACCGCAAGCCTTTCGTCGCTGTCGGCGGCATTGTCGGTGTCCTTGTTAAATCTTCTATTGAGAATTCTCAGAATGAGGGTGTTATCTCCGTTGTCGGAACCAATCCTGCACAAGTTTCCGCACGTCATTACGTCGGTGGTCTTGTCGGTACTCCCGAAGGCGCCGTTGTCAAGGGCTGTGTGAACAAGGGTGCGGTTTCCGCTGATTTTACTGATCCTGCCAAGAGCGCTGCCAAGCAGGTTTGGGTCGGTGGCATCATCGGCGGACGAAACGGTGACGGAAAAGACTTCGACGGAGCCCAGGTTGAAAACTGCGACAACTATGGTGAGTGTACTCTTATTGCGGAAAATTCTGTCAATAACTATCTTGCAGGTATCGCAGGCCAGTCCAATGTCGAGGCGACTTCCGGTGTTTCCACCGGCGAAGAAGGTCTGTTGAAGATCGTCAATTGCCACAACTACGGTAAACTGGTCAAGAAGGGTGCCGGTGGTTGCCGCCTCGGTGGTATCCACGGTGGTGCTGCTACACTTGAGAACTGTGTCAACGAAGGCGAAATCGTTGTCGAAGGCATCTCTACAGCCGGTGCTGTCGGCGGCCTTGTCGGCTATCCTACACAGGCTTACCATCCGGTTACGAACTGCAAGAATATCGGTAATATTACCGTTACCTGTGACGTTGCCTTTGCTGTCGGTGGTCTTTTCGGCCAAGGCGGTAATACCAACCAGAACTATAGTGGCTGCTCTGTCAAGACTGTGATTTCTGCTCCTGCTTCTGTCAATGCCGGTCTCATCCTGGGTACGGCGAAGACGCTTGCAGCCGGAAAATCTATTGTTTATGGAACGGCTGAGGCTCCGATCAAGGTAATGGGTACCGTGAAGGGAGTTGCTGCTACGGCAGACAATTATAAGACCCTCCTTATTGGAGACGGTGGTGTAACGGCAGCTGAAACGGCCGTGATCGATACGACCAATGTCCAGTATGGCGAGTAATCACCGATAAATGTTTTCTTCAGGCGTCCGGGTCTCCCGGACGCCTTTTTTATCTAAAATGACTAAATTTGCAGCTATGAAAAAGAGTCTCATTCTTCCTTTGGCCGTGGCGTTATCAGCCGCCTGCCATCCTGTCAGCAAGGATCTTCGTACCTATGCCTTGAACTGCAAGGCCATAGAGATATCTGTACAATCGGATACCTTGGAATTTCCGTATACGGTCTGCTTTGATCCGAAGGGCAGGGTAGAGACGGTAACGACCTCGGATTTTGACGGCAGTTTCCGTTTCGGAGAAACGTACCGGTATGATTCCCATGGACAGTTGATGGAAATCTCCGGGGTCAATGATGAAAATGAGCTGGAAATCCGCTATGAGTACGATTATGCGGGCAAATTCATCCGCGAATGCCGCGCCTATGGTATGAATAACCAGGAAATGCATCGCTGGGTCCATGAAAATGACGGCCGTCACATCGTTAAGACCGATTATTACAGTGAGGGAGAACTTGCCTTTACGACGACCAAATCTTTTGCCGGACATCATTATGAGGAGGAGACCTGTCAATCCGACGGACAAGTCATGGGCCGTGCTTCCGTCGATTATTTCGAGACGGAGGAAAAACCGATGCGCATTGTCGGTGACGATCTGGACATTGAGATCACTTATAATGAAAAGGGTCTTCCGGTCATGAGCCGGGATGCCGTCCTGAACTCACGGGGAGAACTCCAGTGGGCACCGGATCTGGAGGAGCATCCGCTCCGGTACTACCGGTATGAATATGACAAGCGCGGGAACTGGATTTCCCGCGCCGACAGTGTCCATCCTGACAGTACCGCCTATGCTGTTCTGAAAAGGACGATTACGTATCAGAAATAGAATTCTTCCTCAAAATCTGCTTCCTTTGTCATGGTGGAGCAGGAGTACGAGTGTGAAACGTTACCGCTGCCCGGCAGACGATGGGTTGCGACAACTTCCCAGTCAATTTCTCCGGCAGGGTCTCCGGAGGCCGGCTTAAAGTACCAGTAATGACTGGCCGTCCAGGAGCGGTAGCTGTCGGATGTCTTGTTCTTTTTGTTGTAATAGTAGGCTGACATGGCGATATTCGAGCATGTCCCGTTAGCGAGACGCTTGAAATCTCCTATCTTCGCCCCTGTGCTCTTTCTACGCAGCTCGACACTCCAGTACGTGTCGTCATCGTTGAATACCTGGGCGACGAAACAATTCTTCAGCGTCGCATTTCCCTTGACCGTGAAAGTCAATGATCCGACATGCTGAGTCGCCGTGTACCAGTTGAGAGGATAGTTGGTCTTGTAGTAGATATCATTGCCGTCGAATACGCGAAGTTGGAAATCAGATTCTTTCCGGGTTCCTTTGAACTGCCAGTCTTTGATGTGTGCCCCTTCGATCTGGTATACCGTATAGCCGGACGGCTCGCCGCTGACGGTGGAACTGCTATTGCTGGTCCACCAGGCTCCGCAGGCCGAACCATGGATATGCTCATAGATGGGGAGACCGCCTTTCGCCTTGTGTGAGGACGTATAAATATAGTTCTGCGTATAGTGGGTGTGGCCGATCATCAGGTGGGCTTCCTTGAAATCTTCCATCAGTTTGAGCACATCCTGATAATGGTTGGCCGTGGAATTGCGGAAAGGAATATGGCAGCAGATGAAGATCATCTTCTCTCCCTTGTCCGGGACGAGGGAAAGGTCTTTTTTCAGCCATTCGACCTGGGCGTTTGTGAATCCGCCGCTGTAGCTCCAGGTCTTTTTATTGCTTTTGGACGATGACTTCTGACTGGTCGCAATGATATCGTCCATCGATACGATATGGACGTCTCCCCGGTTGAAGGAGTAATTGACTGGACCGAAATAGTCCTCGAAGGTCGAAGTCGCGAGATAATCATCCATGGCATCGTCCGAGGTGTCCGGCTTGAGGGAGTCGTGGTCATGGTTTCCGATCGTCTGGAAAAACGGAATATACCAGCTGCCGGTCGAAACGGATGACATGCTCGACTTCATGGACGGCCACATGTCCGTACTGTCGAAAACGATATCGCCCAGGGTCATGGCATAGACATTTTTTTTGCTGGAGACGCACTGCCTGATATCGGGGATGGTTTCGGATCCGTACCGGCCGACATTGCTTGTGGTCGCACACTGGGGATCGCCGATCCCGATAAAAGTCCAGGATGTCTCTTTCCCGCCCTCGAGCGGTTCAATGGAGAAATCTGTCCGGACCCGCCCTCCTTTTGGTGAAACGGCTTTGTAGAATAGAGGAACGCTCGGGCCGGATCCGGTTGCAATCTTGTATTCTGAGGGAGTGGAATAAAAGACCATGCGGGTCAGGCTGTTGGACTTGAACTGGTAGACCCCGTTTTCGTCCGTCGTTACGCAATCGTAACCATCAGAAACGGTTACTCCCGGAATTCCTTTCCCTGTTTTCTTGTCCGTAATCAGGCCGACAAGGTCATTCCCTTCTTTTATCGCCGTCCCGTTGATCGTCTGCTCACCGCCGGAAGCCGGGCCGGAGGCGTTGAACCGTTCGACCCGTGAGAAACGGTATCCTTTGGCATTCGAGGTGCCTTTGTAATCGAACGTCATCTGGCCGGATTGGGATGAGACGAGCGTAAACGTACCGGGAATGGATTCAAACAGGTATTCCTTGTCCGTATATTTGGCAAAGTAGACCTTGTCATCCTGGCGGGAGAAAGAACTTTCCCCCGCATTGACCTGCCCGTTTTGGAATGAAGGAGCAGTGCCGGTGCACCTTCGGATCGTATAATGGCCTTTCCCGTCGAAATCATAGATTAAGTCGGCGGTCCTTTCTTCCCATTCATTCCCGTTATTCTCTGCGGAAATGACCCAGGATCCATTGATCGAGACAGGAGAATAGGCATTCTCTATTTTTTTGCAAGAGAAAAAAGCCGCGAAGCACAATAGAGCGGCTATAAGTCGTGTTAAAGTCTTCATATTACAAAAATAGTGTTTTTTTTCGGTCTCCTGAACCATTCCGAGGCAGATTCTTTCGTGAAAATAATGTATCTTTGTTGTACGATGATTTACAGAACGCTTTCGCCGGCGGAGTACGCCGATATTTCTTCCCGGATCCTCTATGAGGACAACCATCTTCTCGTTTTCAACAAGCGGGCGGGCGAGATTGTTCAGGGTGACAAGACCGGAGATGAGCCGCTTTCAGAGACCCTCAAGGCTTTCATTGCACAGCGGGACGGGAAACCCGGTCAGGTCTTTATGGGCGTTCCGCATCGTCTGGACCGGCCGGTCAGCGGCGTAACGGTCTTTGCCAAGACCTCGAAGGCGCTGGAGCGAATGTCCGAACTGTTCCGGCAGGGCAGTGCCCATAAGATTTATTGGGCGCTGAGCGGGAATGTGCCTCCGAAAGAAACGGATTCATTGGAGGATTGGCTCGTCAGGAATGAGAAGGCCAACAAGTCCGTTATCGTTCGTCCCCGGGCGGACGGATCCCTTCCGAAAGAGGCCAAACTCGCCAAACTGATCTATCGGCATATCGGTGATACGGATAGATATCATCTTATTGAAGTCCAGCTCCTTACCGGACGCCATCATCAGATTCGCTGCCAGCTCTCCGGTATCGGTTGCCCGATCAAGGGTGACCTCAAGTACGGGGCGCCCCGTTCCAATCCGGACGGAGGCATCAGCCTCCATGCCCGCAGCATTTCCTTTGTCCATCCTGTCCGGAAAGAAGAAATGACGGTTACCGCACCGCTCCCTCCTTCCTGGAAAGGCCTGGAATCCTTTGACATTTCCCTTTGATATGAATAAGATTTCCGTTTCAGTTATGTGCTCGGATCTCCTGAATCTGGAGAAAGACATCCGGATTCTCGAGCAGCTGGGCGTTGATATGCTCCATGTCGATGTCATGGATGCTCATTTTGTCCCGAACCTTACTTTCGGGCCGGATTTCATCAAGGCCATGCAGCAGAAGACGGATCTTCCGCTGGACTGCCATTTTATGGTCACGGATCCCTTCCTGATGTTCGGCAAGCTTACCCTCCGTCCCCAGGATCTCTTTACAGCCCATGTCGAGCTGAAAGACGTCGATTACCGGGATCTTTCGGAAAAGGTCCATCAAACAGGCGCCCGGTTCGGACTCGCCGTCAATCCGTTGACTCCGGTTACTGAGCTGGAACCGCATCTTCCTTATATCGACACGGTTACCCTGATGCTGGTCCATCCCGGATTTGCCGGAGCGAAAATGGTTGAGGGAATCATGGACAAGGTAGGGGAGTGCCGCCGTTTCCTGGATGGACACGGATACCCCGGCATTGATATTTCCGTCGACGGGAGCGTCAGTGCCGAGCGGGCTGCCTATATGGCCGGGCTCGGAGCAAGCATCTTCGTCGGAGGCACGGCCGGCATCTACAGGAAAGGAATGGACCTCAAAGAAACGATTCCCTATTTCAGAAAATCTATCACACTATGAGAAAAATACTATTTTTCCTTCTCTTTTCGTGCCTGACGCTGGGTGCAAGCGCTGAAAAAATCAACGGGACCCGTCTTGCCAAAGGGAATGATATTGCCGGCGTTATCACAGACAGCCGGACTGGAAAGGGCATTCCCGGGGTCGCCGTTTCAGACGGCTATACCTATACCGTAACGGACCGGCACGGCGTCTATCAGATGAAGGCCGATCCGCGCTGCCGGACCGTCTTTTATTCGACCCCGTCCGGGTATGAGATCGCCCTGGACGAAAAGAGCCACATGCCGTCCTTTTATGCCCCGCATACGCCCGGAGCGGCTTTCGAGCGTCACGATTTTGTCCTCACGCCCCTGGACCGGGACGAAACGGATTTTACCGTGTTCATGCTGGCCGACCCGCAGTGCCAGCTCAAAAGCGATGTGGAACGGTTCCGGACCGAGACGATGCCGGATCTGCAGGCCCATATCAATGGGGGAATCGCCAGCGGCGAGTTCAAGAACATCTATGCCCTGACCCTCGGGGATATCATCTATGACGATCAGAACGACTGGGTCCCGATGAAAGAGATCATGTCCAACGTCCGGATCAATGACCAGGACGGGTATCTTCCTATCTTTCAGGTTATCGGCAACCATGACCACTATAACGCCTATACGGGCGATTATGACTGTACGTCGAACTTTGTCCGGCATTTCGGCCCGACCGACTACAGTTTCGACCGCGGGAAAGTCCATTTCGTCGTGATGGACAATGTCTACTACCTCGATCAGGGGACGGTGCCCGAGAAGGGTTTCACAAAGGTCAAATATACCGGCGGATTTACGCCCGAGCAGGTCGAGTGGCTCCGGGAGGACCTTTCTCTCGTATCCGGGAAGGAGGATAAGATGGTGATCCTTTGTGTCCATATCCCCATGCGGGGCGCTTCCGGGAAGGAAGGGGAGTCCGGCTATAATTTCCAGGAAGTCCTGTCAGAACTTACCCCGTTCAAGGAAGCCCATGTCATGATCGGCCATACCCACTATCCCGAGATGTATTTCCATGACAAGCATCTGACCGCCGGCGGGACGCCTGTCATGGAACATATCCATGGGGCGATCTGCGGGGCATGGTGGCATTCCAATACCTGTGTCGACGGTACGCCGCTCGGTTATGCATACTATCAGGTTCGGGGAACGCAGCTCTACGACTGGCAGGCGAAATTCACACATCAGCCGAAGTCGCACCAGATGCGGGTCTATGACGGGAATGCTTCCTATACCGGGACGAAAGGAGTTGTCTATCAGTGGGAAGAAGATCTGAAGGACTGTTTTATCGCGACTGTCTGGTATGACGATGACCGGAACTGGAAAGTTGAACTTGAGATGGGCGGGAAAGTCTATCCGATGAAACGCGTGACCCGGCGCCAGCGGGACTGGTATGCTTATTCTTTCTTCATCAACGAGAACGGACGTGGTGAAAAAAATGCTGCCTATCACCATACCAGCAAGCATTTCTGGACTGTCTCCATTCCGGGCGTGAAGCCTTCCGATGCAACCGGATGGGTTATCAGGGCTACACAGGTCATCCCCGGTTCAGGTGTTGTCCACACCTATACCGCCGACCGGATAGAGAGCGGATACAAGGATTTATAGCGACTACCGGTCGAGGGCGAGGTTCATACCGATCCCTCCATAGATAGCGTAACGGGTGGCTGCCACGTGGATGGTGAGCCACTTGAACGGTTTTATGGCGATTCCTCCGCCGTAGTTGAAGTGGCGCCCCGTCCAGGTCTTGGTATACTTGTTCACCCTTGTCAGAGTGAAAGTGTCCGTGTCATAATCATAGCGGTACTTGGTCCCGTCGGTTATTCCGGTACTCGTTTCGCTGTATCCGGCGATAGGGTAAATGCTCAGGAACCGGAAGAGAGGAATCTGGTATCCGATATTGACGGAAAAAGCCTTTTTGTCATCCCAAAGTCGTTCTTCTTCCTCATGGGCATACTTCGGCCCGTAGGTAATATAATCTACGGACAGTCCCAACAGGGTTACGTTGAATCCGATCCCCGGACTCTGCTGCGCGGTCTTGAATCCGACAACCCCTCCGAGGACGGCTACGGAGTTCGCGTTTCTGTTGATTGAAAAATCCGGTGTCCCGGCCGCTGCTGCAGCGGGCAGGCACGCCATCAGGACTGATAATAGGAGTCTTTGTGTCAATCTCATGGTAATATAAACAAAAACGCCTCGCAGATAGCTGCAGAGGCGTTTTCAGCGGTGCGGACGAGGCTCGAACTCGCGACCCCCGGCGTGACAGGCCGGTATTCTAACCAAACTGAACTACCGCACCAGATTTTAAAGAACGTTGCTTCCTTTCGGAAAGCGGATACAAAGATACGGCTTTTTTTTGAATCTGCAAGTCCTGCAGGAAAAAATCTTTAAAGTTTTCCTTCCAGCCGGAGTAAAGCCTCGAGGAAATAGTAATCCGCATAGGTCAGCGGAACGTCTACTTCACTCTTCCCCGGGAGGGAACCTACGCTGTGTTTGAGCAGGAAATGGCAATTCTCTCCGGGTTCGGCCAGGTAGTCGGGTCCGGCCAATGTACGGACTTGTTTCCGGGCGGTGGCGAGATACTTTTTCGCCGCATTCCGGTCTGCCGTGAGGCGGGACAGTTCGATAAGGGCGGAGGCCATGATTGCTCCTGCAGATGCATCCCGGAGTGCGTCCGGAATCTCCGGAGCGTCGAAATCCCAGTAGGGGATCCCGTCCGAGGGAAGGCGCCCGATCAGATAGGATGCGATATGCTCGGCCTGGTCGAGATAAGCTTTTTCCCCGCTCTCCCGGTACATCATTGTATACCCATAGAGTCCCCATGCCTGTCCGCGGGCCCAGGCTGAGTCGTCCGAGTAGCCCTGGTGGGTGCATTTCATCCGGACGCTTCCGTCTTCGGGATCATAATCGACGACATGCCAGGTCGAGTAGTCATCCCGGAAATGATTCTTTATCGTCGTATTGGCATGGGTAAGGGCGATGTCCCGCAGCGAATCGACACCGCAGAGTTTATGGGCTTCCATCAGCAGTTCGAGGTTCATCATATTGTCGATGATGACCGGGAAGAGCCACTTTTTTCTCTTGGCAGAGAAATTCCAGCTCCGGGTCGCTCCTACATTCGGATTGAAGCGGGTGGCAAGGGCATGGGCGGCATCGATGATCGGTTGTCTCCAGGTTGTATCTCCCGTGATCCGGAAGGCATTTCCGTAGCTGCAGTTGGTCACGAAACCTATGTCATGGCTCCGGGCTTTCTGGGTTTCGGCATAGACTTTCCGGGTGTTTTTCTCTGCCATTGCGCGGATATTTCCGTCTCCGGTCCGGAGATAGATATACCAGAGGCTGCCGGGATAGAAACCGGCGCACCACCACGTGGGATTGGATGTCCGCAGCGTGTCGGCTTCGATCGTACGGGGCAGCGTCGTTTCGCTCAGGGACGCTTCCATATCGGCGTATTGGCGGGCCGCAACGGCGAATACCCGGTCGGTCAGTGCTTTTTCGGATTCCTGACAGGAAAGGAGGGCGGCTACGGCCGTAGCGAGGAGCAGTAAATATTTTTTCATGGTTACCGATTTTGGAACATTGACCCAAATATAATGAAAAATGTGTAAATTTGCAGACTTTTCCCAAAGAAAGCTTGTATGCCTCAGGAAGGAAACATCGTTATCAGGGGTGCCAAAGTCAACAACCTCAAGGATATTACCGTAGAGATTCCGCGAAACCGTTTCGTGGTCATTACCGGCATATCCGGGAGCGGCAAATCATCCCTGGCATTCGATACCCTTTTCGCCGAAGGGCAGCGTCGTTTTGCCGAAAGCCTTTCTTCCTATGCCCGGCAATTCCTCGGCCGGATGTCCAAGCCGGATGTCGAGTCGATAGACGGTATTCCGCCGGCCATTGCAATCGAGCAGAAGGTCAATACGAGAAATCCCCGTTCTACGGTAGCGACAACGACGGAAATCTATGATTATCTGCGTATTCTCTTCGCACGGATCGGCAAGACATATTCCCCCGTCTCCGGAAAAGAAGTCCGGGTCGATTCCGTAGGGGATGTCATGGATTTCATTACGTCGTCTCCCGGCACGGTTTATATCCTTTCGGATATCGGCTGGAACACCCGTGACGATAAGGTCGAACTGATGCTCTCACTCAAGGAAGAGGGATACAGCCGTCTTTTTGATCCTTCGGAAGGAATTACCTACCGGATTGAAGAGGTTTTGCAGATGGACGGGAACTATCCCGGACTCCTCTGTCTCATGATCGACCGGGCGAAAATCGGAGATACGCCGGATATGGATCTGAGGACCCGCCTCCACAGTTCGGTCGAGACCGCTTTCTCCCGCGGTGACGGACGGCTCTCCGTCTGGAAAGACGGGACCCTGGAACCGTTCAGTACCCGGATGGAAGCGGACGGTATGGTCTTTCGCGAGCCGGATGAATATCTTTTCAGTTTCAACAGCCCGCTCGGCGCCTGTCCGGTCTGCGGCGGTTTGGGAAAGATCATCGGCATCAGCGAGGATCTCGTCATTCCGGACAAAACCAAGAGTATATATGACGGCGCAATCGCCTGCTGGCGCGGGGAAAAGATGGGCTGGTTCAAGGACCATCTGATCCAGGTCGCCGGCCGTTATGGGATTCCGGTATTCGAGCCGTATTGCAACCTGTCTTCCGAGGTCAAAGAGGTGATCTGGAATGGTCACAGCGTTGAGGGAGATGAGGATTCCATCATCGGAATCAATGAATTCTTCCATTGGGTCGAGGCCAACCGCTATAAGATCCAGTATAAATATATGCTGAGCCGTTATTCCGGGCGGACCGTCTGCCATGCGTGCGGCGGAAGCCGGCTCCGGAAGGAGGCCCTGTATGTGCGGGTCGGGGGGAAGACGATCCACGACTTGCTCCGGATGAATATCGATGAGTTGCTTGCTTTCTTTGAGGAAGCGCCGCTGACCGATTATCAGCGGAAGGTCGCAGACAAGGCGATCGGGGAGATTACCTCGCGGCTTCGTTATATCAAGGATGTCGGTCTTTCCTACCTGACGCTGGACCGTCCCTGCAATACCCTTTCCGGCGGAGAGAGCCAGCGGATCAATCTCGTGACGGCACTCGGCAGTTCCCTGGTCGGGTCCATGTATATCCTCGATGAGCCGTCGATCGGGCTCCATCCGCGGGATACCGACCGGCTGATCGCCGTATTGCGGCGGCTGCGGGATATCGGGAATACGGTCATTGTCGTGGAACACGATGAGGAAATCATCCGTGCCGCGGACCTGCTGATCGATATGGGCCCGAAGGCAGGAGGGGAGGGCGGACGCATCGTATTCCAGGGTACGATCGGAGACGGCCAGGCTCCAGGCGAGTCCCTGACGCTTCGCTATCTTTCCGGAGAGAAAGAACGTTACCGCCGTGAAAAGAGGACATGGAACTATTCCATTACCGTCGAAGGGGCCATGGAACATAACCTGAAAGGGGGCGATGTCCGTTTCCCCCTCGGGGTTCTGACCGTTGTCTCCGGAGTCAGCGGGAGCGGCAAGTCTTCCCTGGTCGGCGATATCCTGTATCCTGCCCTGAACCGTCGGATCAATGAGACGGGAGATCTGCCCGGCCTGTTCAGGGGCCTGGGCGGCAATGTCGACCGGATTACCCGGGTCGAGTTCGTCGACCAGAACCCGATCGGAAAGAGTTCCCGCTCCAATGCCGTTACGTACCTGAAGGTCTATGATGACATCCGTAAACTTCTTTCCTCGCAGCAATATGCGAAGATCAACGGTTATACGCCGTCCTTCTTCTCTTTCAATCAGGACGGCGGCCGGTGTCCGGAATGCCAGGGAGACGGTTTCGTGAAAATCGGGATGCAGTTCATGGCGGACGTAACGATGGTCTGCGAAGCATGCGGGGGAAAACGGTTTAAACCCGACATCCTGGAAGTGCGTTACCAGGGGAAGAATATCGATGATATCCTGAACATGAGCGTTGAAGAGGCGATCGCTTTCTTCTCCGCCCAGAAGGAAGAGGAAGCCCGTACGATCGCTGCGAAACTGCAGCCGCTCGTAGATGTCGGACTCTCCTATATTAAGCTCGGGCAGCCTTCCAGCTCCCTTTCCGGCGGAGAGAGCCAGCGTATCAAACTGGCGTATTTCCTCTCAATCGGCGATGACCGTCCGAGAAAGGACCGGATTCTCTTTATTTTCGACGAGCCGACGACCGGACTCCATTTCCATGATGTCGAGAAACTGCTCAAGGCTTTCGATGTGCTCCTCGCCAAGGGGCATTCCCTGGTTGTCGTCGAGCATAACCTGGACGTGATCCGGAATGCAGACTGGGTGATCGAACTTGGCCCCGATGCCGGTGACCGGGGTGGAGAGGTCGTCTTCGAAGGGACGCCGGAAGACCTGGCTGTGCGCGGAGATACGTTTACGGCACAATATCTGAAGTAAGCACGGCGGAATGGATGCGGTGATTACATATGTTGACGGACTTGATCCCCTCTGGCAGAAAGATTATCTGGACAGTATGGGCGGTTCGGCTATGGCCAAACGTTTCCGGGATTGGGGTACGCTGAAGTATCTGCTCCGCGGAATCGAGGTCCATCTTCCTTTCGTACAGAATGTCTGGCTGGTCGTCTCACGGGACAGCCAGGTCCCTGAATGGGTCTCGGAGAATCTGAAGATTGTCTGCCATAAGGATATCATTCCGGATCGTTTCCTTCCCGTTTTCAACAGTACGGCCATTGAGATGTTCCTGCACCGGATTCCGGGCCTGGACGAGCATTTCCTCTATTTCAACGATGATATGTTCCCGGTCCGCGACTGTAGGGAAGAATCCTTCTATATGGACGGGAAATGTGCCATGGGCTTTTCCAGAAGCCTGTTCTACGCCAATCTCTACAAGAAGCAGTCCCGCAATTCCGATGTCCTCTCCCGGAAAGCCCTCGGACGTCGTCCCGGGCTTACCTTCATGCGGCCGCAGCATACCTGCTCTCCGATGATCCGGAGTGCATCTGAGGCACTATACCGGAAAGTTGAAAAGGAAATCCTGGATTCTGTTACCCGCATCCGGGAGCCGAAGAACCTGAACCAGTATCTCTTCCTGGATTATCTGTATTACTCCGGGCAGGCCGTCAACCGTCGTCTTTCCAATAAGCACTTATCCCTTGCTACCGCCTCTATCGATCAGATTTGTTCTTTCCTGGCAAATCCGACCTGCGATCTGGTGTGCATCAATGATGTCCATATGGACGAGGCGAAGTTCCAGACATACCGTAAACGGATGCTGGAGGCGTTTGAGAAGGCTTTTCCCCGGAAATCCCGTTTCGAATTATAGCAGGTTGCGGAAAAGATCGTCCCACTGCTGCATGATCTTTTCGATGCGGAAATCCTCTGCCTTTGCACGCGCGGCCAGGCCGAGCGGCCGGCGGGGCATTTCAATGACCCGGCAGATCGCTTCCGAGAGTGCTTCGGTATCCCCGCAGCGGACCAGGAAACCATCCTTCCCGTCCACAATCAGTTCCGACGGCCCGCTGGAGCAGTCATAGCTGACCATCGGTACGCCGCAGGACGCCGCTTCCAGCAGAATCATCGGAAAACCTTCGAACCGGGAGCTCATGACAAGGCAGGAATGTCCCATCAATTCTTCCCGGATCCGGTCAGAATGGCCGCGGAGCCGGACCTTTCCGTCCAATCCCGCCTGATGGATCTGGGAGGAGAGTTTTTCCTTTTCGGCTCCGTCCCCGAAGATATCGAGTGTCCAGCCGGGGTGGCGGCTGTCTACCTTTTTCCAGGCACTGATCAGGTCTGAAAAATTTTTCTGAGGCTCCAGCCGGCCTGCCGCCATGCACGAACGGTTTTCCAGTGCCGCGCAGTCCTCCGGGATAAAAGTCAGTGGATTATAGATTTGCTGCGTTCGGGGTACGCATTGGATCCAGCGGGCCTGATCTTCTTTTGTCAGTACGATGAATGCCTTGAAACGGGCCGCTGCTTTTTCGAGTCCGCGCGTCCGCATCGCGGCATAGAGGTTCTTTCCGTACTTCAGGCGGAACTTGTCATGTGAGAAATGGAATTCCGCCACTTTGATGCTTCCGTCCCTGCATTTCGGAAGGACGAAAAGGTCGTTCCCTCCGACTGAAACCGCAATATCGGGATGAATCTGTTCCAAAGCCCTGTCCAGCGATCGGCGGAGCCGTCCGAGATTGATCAGCAGGCGGTCATTGATGCCTAGGTCCTTCCGTTTAATCTTTTCACTGAGCGGGAATGCCGGGGCCCTCCCTTTCATCCTTCCCGTTATGATCCAAACCTCGTATCCCATCTGCTCCGCAAAGTAGTTGGCCTTGACGGTCAGCACCCTTTCGATGCCGCCGCAGTTGTTGAGGGAATGGATGATATAGGCAATTCTCATTTTACGTATACTTCGAGTCCATGGTCGATCCGTCCATGGCCCTTCGGGGGCGTCATATAATCATTGTACTGCTGCCGGAGGAAGGTGTCCCAGTCGGATATGCCCAGAAAGGATTCTCCTTCAAAGGGGAGTTCGGTATAATAACGGAACATTTCGGCGGGATAGATTTCCATATCACGCATCCCGCCGGAGATCGGACCGCCGTAGGCGCTTTGCTCCAGCGGGCGGGATGTCAGGGTCTCTTCGCAGGTCCGGAACCACCAGGCGGTACTGTGGGAGTGGGCCTGGATCATCGGAATCAGCGGGTTATGGAACGATAAAGGGAACCAGGGCTTCTGGCTGAACAGGATCCTGTGCCTCAGACGCGCGCAGCGGCGGGAGAACCGGCAGGCGTCACAATAATCATTTCCGGCTCCGTCGACGGGAAAGATGTCGAGATTCAGTCCGAAAGAGAAGATGCCCTTTCTTTTCTTCTCGATGCTGACCGTCCAAGTGTCTTCGACCTTGGCGAACGCATTGATGAAACGGTCCTGCCCGTTATCGGTATTGTAGAGGACGCGGTAACGGTGACCTTCCCGGTTATAGGTCCGGATGAAAACGTTGAAGTCTTCCCGGGGCATCATCAGGTCCGCATCATCGTCCCATGGGATGAACCCCTTGTGGCGTACGGCACCGAGCAGGGTCCCGTATGCGAGCGAGTAGCGGAGTCCGTTATCACGGCAGAACCGGTCGACATCCTTAAGAATGCCGAGAAGGTAGGTGTGAATTCCGGACAGATCCAATCGTTCCATATTCATTAAATCCTGAATACATTGATTTCTTGCAAGTATCGCTCCTGGACTTCCGCCATCTTTAATATTTCATCCCGGGTCAGTTTGGGATAGCTTCCCTGCAGGATGGCGGAGGCGAATTCCTTGATCTCATAGCGGAGCCCTTCTCCGGCGAAGGGATAGAAGTACTTTTTATTCTGGTTCTGATCTTCGAACCGGATCTCGAAATAGTCGGTTCTCCACCAGGGCGCAGGTACGTAGGCGTATCCCTTGGTCCCGGAGATAACGAGATTCCCTTCCGATTTGACACCGAGACCGACCTGGAATGAGGCAACGGCATGGTCGTAACGGAAAACGGCCTTGGTGAAAATGTCCACCCCGTTCCTCATCTTCGAATAAAAGTTGATATTCTTGAAATCGGTCCCGAGGAATTTGAAAATCGGAAGAAGGGGGAAGCACGCATTCTCGTTCATGCTGCCTCCGAAGCGTGTGCTGTCAAGTTTTTCAGACGTCTCATCGGTAAGGGTCGTTACGGATGCGCTGACGTCGGCAACCTCCCCGATCACCCCGGATTTCAGCAGGGAAACCAGATGGCGGAAGGCTGGGCAGAAGGCCGTTTTGTGGGCAGGCATGAGAATACGGCCTGCTTTGTCGGCTAGGGAGAAAAGATCGGCGGCCTCTTGCCTTCGGAATACCAGCGGCGTCTCGCACAAGACGTGCTTTCCGGCCTCGAGGGCTGCCTTGGCATAGGTGTAGTGGGTATAATGCGGAGAAGCGATGTAAACGGCATTGCATGCCGCCAACAGTTCTTCAACCGATCCGGCGGCCCGCTGGATCCCATTTTTCTCACAGAAAGACTGACACTCGGAGAAATCCGGATTGTAGGCAGCGGTAATTTCTACATTGTCGACAAAGGCGGCTTCGGGGATGAAACGGCTGGCGATACTGCCGGTCCCGATGATCCCGATGCGCACGGAAGGGCGCTCCTCCCGGAGCAAGGTGCTGGAAATCCCTTCCGTCCTGGGAAGATAGACAACTTCGCAATACTCTTTCAGATAGTCGAAATAGCCTTCCCAGTCGGATCCGATGGCAAAGATGTCAATGCCGTATTTCTGGATGTCGTCAATTTTCTGGCCGCGGTATTCCTCAATGATGATCTGGTCAGCGTAGCCGGTCGATTTGACCGCCTCGATGCGTTCCATGACATTGTCGCTCGTGTTCATCTTCCCCCGCTCCAGGTCGAAATGATCCGTTGTTACCCCGACGATCAGGTAATCGCCGAGGGCCTTTGCCCTGCGGAGCAGGTTGACATGGCCTTCGTGAAGCAGGTCGAACGTCCCGTATGTAATTACCTTTTTCATGCGTGCACCTCCAGTTGATGGATCCGTTCCGCCAGTTCCCGGAGGTCCCGGTCTGACTGGAGGCCCATATGGGAAACCCGGTAGAAGCCGGGCCGGGAACCTGGCATGATGAAGGTTTGGAACTGATCGATCAGGCCGCGGAAGACCTTCCGTTCCCCATCGCCGGTCTGGAAGCCGGTAATCGCGGAGGAGGGGACTTCCGCCGGAATGCCCCATCCGTATTCTTTACATAAAGCGCGGAAGACGCGGCAGCGGTGCCGGACCTCGGCTATATTCAGGTCAGGGCCGCCTTGCTCCTGCAGTTGCAGGAGACGCTCATGGAGCTGGAGATACAATGTCGTGGCAGGGGAGAATGGCGTCTGCCCCCGTCTGAGATTGGAGAAATTTTCTTCGAAATCCCAGTAATAGCCCCGGTGAGCGAATGGGTAGTTGTCGAGCTTTCTGCTGAAAAACAGAATCGACAGTCCCGGAGGTATATTCAGGCCTTTCTGCGTGCTGGTAATGCAGATGTCGAGATCCAGCCGGTCCATATCCAACTCTTCAGCCAGGAAAGAACTGATGACATCCGCAACGACGGATACGTCCCAGCGGTGGCAGATCGCGGAAATCCTTTCCAGGTCGAAGAGAGCGCCGGAGGAAGTCTCATGGTGCTGGCACAAAAGCGTATCGGGCCGTTCCAGGCGGATTCTGTTTTCGAGTTCGTCGTAATCGATATCCCTGGCGAAGGGTACCTCGAAATGGACGACCGGGACATCGTAGTACCGGCATAGGTCGTACCACCGGTGACCGAACGATCCGCCGTCGATCACGAGGGCTTTCCTGCGGGTAGAGACGTAGTTCTCGACGACGGCGCTCATGGCCCCAGTCCCGGAACCCGTATAGATAATGCAGCGGCCTCCGGTGCAATGGATCAGATCCAGCAGGATCCGTTCCGACTCCAGATTGATGTCGGAAAATTCCTGGGTCCTCATATAGGGGATCGGTTCCGATCCGATCGCCATGATGCGGGGGTCGATATCGCCTGGAAAAACGTAAGATCTCATCATTCCTGTTTTTGGGTTGCAAAAATAGGAAATAATCATTACAAATTGAATACTACCATTGCGAGCGTATCTTTTCCGACCGGCGGACCCGCCTTGAAATAAACCAAGGCCGTTCCGGCTTTTCTGGGCGTCAGGACAATTCCTTTCCCATCGACATCTATTTGGTAATCATAGACTTCTGAAACAGATTCGGTGTCGTCATACGCCAGGGGATCGATTTCGACGGGAGCATTTTCCGGCCATATCTCACACCAGAGGTGAAAGGGCTTTTTTTCATATATTTTATTGAATGCGGCAGGATGCAGGTCGAAAAATGTTTCCCCCTCCGGTTCGAGGCGGCTCCGGTCGATCCGCCATCCGTCGCCGTCCAGCCCGTCTCCGACAGGACGGACGGTATATCGGTACCATGTATTCCTGCGAAGGTCGAAGTCTCTGTCTTCCGGTCCGCAGAAGAACCGGTAGATCAGGTATTCTCCCGGGGGGGAATGGAACATGTCGGAATGGTACTCAATTTCCAGCTCTATGTAGGAGCAGAGGCCGGACCGTTCCGTGCCCTGGAGGTTCTCCAGCAGGTACAGATCCGATTCCATGCTGAGTTCCCCCGACAAATTCCGGTTCAGTGCGTCCGTCTCCCGCCCTTCCCTTGAAAAACCATTCAGGAACAGATCGTCTTCCTTTTCCGCCCGGCTCTCCCCGAAAAGGAGAGCCGAAGAAGGACAGGCTCCGATCCGTACCCGGTGGACCCGCATCCGGACATCCTTCCTTAGTGCGGAGCGGTCGAGACGAAGCGTTATCTTGGCCATCAGTCTTTCCAGCGGAACGGTCAGCGTACCGCCGTGATCGGACGGTCTGACCCGGAGAAGACATCCCGTCATCGGCATGCCCTTCCCGTATTCATCGGGATAGGTAAAATGGTACCGGAAAGAAAGCAGTTCATCCAGGTTCTTGATGCGGGGATCATAACCCAGATTGGCACACACGTAGATACTGTATCGTCCTTCCTCGAAGAGGCGGGTTCGGAAGACCGCATCGTCCCCTTCTTTTTCCAATCTCCGGCTGGGGATGAATCGTTTTTCTTCCAGCTGACCGGATTCGCTGAATATAAATACATTAAGGTCACTGATCAGCGTCTCGTCCGGATTCTGTGCCCGCGTCCGGGGCGGAAGGGTTGCACGGATCTGGACATCCGTCCCGAAGGGGACAGCCGTACAGGAGGGCAGAAGCGCCAAAAGAAAGAGTAGGAATCGGGTCGGTCTCATCTTCAATAAGTTTCTGTTTGATAATCCGTTTCACGCCATGGAACCAGGCTGCTGCGGAACTGGATCATCCCACTGTCCGCCAGGGTGTCCGGATCGGGGGTTCCCCGCCGGGTTATGACAAAGTCGAAGATATGTTCCGTCCCCGATTCCAGCGGTCCCAGCGAAACCGCGTAGTAGCAGGTCTCACCTTCCAGCTCTCCTTCTATAACAAGCCGCGTCCACCGGTTGGCGAGATCTTCTTCCTCTCCGCTGTTCGGGTAGCAATACAAGGTCATACCCGGATTTATCACGGCCTCTCCGACAGGATCTTCCAGGCTGCGGCAGATCATCTCCGGAAATTTCAGCCGTCCCATATCGTTTTCCGAAAGCCTGCCTGCATTGATCCATTCTCCATCCCCCTTCCCTCCGAAAAGGGGCGTCGACGCTTTTGCATAAGTCAGATAGATCCGGACTTTTTTCAGTGCCGCCCCTTCGTAAGGCCGGCCGTGAAAGTCGCAGCACAGGGAATGGATCCTGATGCAGACGAGAAGAGGCGTAAGTGATACCTCGCATTGCGACTCGCTCCCTGCCCGGACGACGGTCGTCCCTGTCATAATGGGAGCAGAGGGCCGTTCATCCCCGAATCGGACGCATTGGGCGGACAAATTTCGGAAGGAGAGGATTTCGGTCCATGGATAATCCGTCTCCGCCCGGTTGGCGATAAGGGCGATCCGGCGCTCTCCGGTCGTCGATCCGGCATGCAGGAGGACCGCAGGGGATTCAAAGGCGCTGAAATGCTGGTAAGCATCCAGTTTCTGTGGCTCTTCGGCATAAAAAAAGAACAAATCCATGCCCCCTACGGTTGTTTTTTCAGCTTTCGTTATATATATTTGCGTTTCCGTTCGTTCCGGAACGGGTTTTTCGGAAGGAGAACACGAGAAGACAAAGGCCGGAACGATTGAAAGCAACCAAACAGAACGTAAGGCGGGAAGTTCGAGAGAATCATAGTAAGTCAGGCGGTTGGACCGGCCTTTTCTTCTCGTAGTGCAGATATGGAATCTTTCGGACATGACAATGCGGTTTTTTCTGCAAAGCTACGCTTGGAAGAAGGTGAAAAAGCGGCCGGGAAGGAATTACGAGGCAGTTTTTTCTGTTTTTTATCCTTATTTTCTGTTTTTGATACGGAAAGAGTTAGAACCAGTGTGTTTCAATATTTGTTTTTTGTATGAATTTATCCAGATGGCTCCGTTCCCTGTCCAGTCCCAAAGGGGATCTGGTCCCTATTTTTGCCCGTCAATCGGCGTATTTGGTCCAGTCTTCCACCGCCCTTGAGAAAATGACCGTCAGTACCGATCCGCTCGAATGGCACCGGTATGAGAAGGAGATCAAGTCTTATGAGGTCCAGGGAGATGCTCTCTTGACAGAATTCCAGGAACAGATCCTGGGGCGGCTGATCGGGACGGTAAACCGGGTGGAACTCCAGAATGTCGCGATGTCGATGGATGATTTTCTCGATGTCATCAAGGATGCCTCAAAGGCAGTCCTGATCTATCATCCGAAAAAGATTGACTCGACCCTGCAGGATCTCTCACAGATAATCAAGGCCGAAGCAGAGGCTGTCCGGACCCTGGTGCCGATGCTTTGGGATATCAAGCATAAGTTCTCCGAAATCCAGCTGCAGTGCGACCGGATTACAGAATTGGAGCACTCTGCAGACGAACTGTATGAAGAGTATGTAGGCTATATTTTTACCAATGAGCCGGATCTCCGCGAGATGACGAAGTACAAGAATCTGGCGGAACTCTTTGAAAAAGCGACGGACTCGGGCAAAAGAATCGCTGACAACGTCCGCCGGATGCTGCTGAAATACAATATGGAATAAAGGATTCCCGTCAGAGAACTCCCAGAAGTTTGCTCCGGGAGAGCATGCAGGCGCCGATCGGAGCTGCTTCCCGTCCCAGTTTGGAGAATTTGATCGAGGTGTCTTTGCCGACGAAATTCTGGGCATATTTCTTGACGGCACTGCGGACCGGCAGCATCAGGTAATCGCCGGCGACAGCCATCTTACCGCCGATGACGACCAGTTCCGGATTGAAAATATTGATCAGTCCGGCAATGCCGCGTCCGAGCGTATCTCCCACTTCTTCCACGATTTCGATTGCCAGGACATCTTCCTCGTGGATCGCCTTATAGATATCGTTGATCGTAATCTTTTCCCCATTCTTGAACCGGGCGGACAGGGAGGAAGCCCTGCCGTTGCGCAATTCTTCGAGCACCATACGGTGCAGGGCGGAACCCGAAGCCCCCGTTTCCAGGCATCCCCGTTTACCGCAGCGGCAGATTGTATCATTGTTGAGGAGGGGTACGTGGCCGATTTCACCGGAGAAACCGGACTTCCCATAGTAAAGCCTACCGTCCATGATGATCCCCATCCCGAGTCCCCAGCTGATATTTACGAACAGCACATTTTTCTCTTTCTTGACGACGCCGGAGAGGTACTCCCCGTAAGTCATGGCACGGGAATCGTTCTCGACGGTAACCGGCAGATCGAGGTCTTCGGAAAGAATGCTGCTGATCGTCATTCCTTCCGGGAAGTTGTATGAGAAACTTTCGCCGGTCGTCGGATTGACGCGCCCGGTAATACTGATCCCCATTCCGAGAACCTTCTCCCATTCCAGCCCGTTTACCTCGAAATAAGTCTTGACGGAACGGCCGATCTTCCGTACGCTTTCTTCAGAGTGCTCGAAGACGAAGGGATGATTATCCTGGAATGAAACCAGGTTTCCCTTGAAGTCGGTAACGGCGAGTCCGACATGGGAGTGGCGGATGTCGAGTCCGACGAAGTAGCCGGCGGAGGGGTTCAGACCGTAGATGCTGGGCCGACGGCCACCGGAGGTGCCGTGCTTGCCCAGGTCGACCATGAATCCGTCGTCCATCAGTTCCGTAATCAGTTTCGTTACGGTAGGGACACTGGCATTCAGTTCTTTGCTCAATCCTGCAATGCTATACTCTCCCGAGTTGATGCAAAGGCGCAGGATTGTTTTCTTCATCAGGATATTCTTATTCTCTTTTTGGGCCAGGAAAGTTTCGCGCATGGGTGGGCTGTTTTATTTAGTGTTCGCGAATTTACAAACAATTATATTAAATATCAAACTGTTTTCAAAGAAAATTAAAAAATTATTTCCTGATTTGCTAATTTGTCATAATCTTTCTCACGCGGTCGGAACAGAAATAGACATTCAGTGAAAAATATTTATATTTGTAAAATGTTATAGAAGATAACGGAATGTTTACAAGAATAAGAAACCGGCTGGGTGGCATCCACCTCTCGCTCAAGATGAAGCTGAGCCTCGGTCTCAGTGCGATCGCCGTCGTGCTGCTGATATCGAGTATCATCTCGATTCTTGAGTACCGGAAGATGAGCAATTATGTCTCCGAACTGATTGCTGACAATATCAATAGCATCAATGTTGCGCAGAAGCTTGCCAATGTGGTAGACTCCTATAATCTGGATATTCTGACGGTGATCGGGGATGAGTCGGTTTCCAGCCTGCCCGATTTCGACCAGAAAAGATTTGTCGCCTCCTGCGACTCTCTCAAGAGCGTCATGACGGAAAAACGGCTGACCCCGCTCGCCGACTCCGTACTGTATTCCTATTCTGCCTATATGCTGACGTCGTTGGAACTGAACGAAGTCCTGCTGTCCGATTTTATCGATTCGCGGACTTGGTATTTCGAACGGCTCCAGCCGGTATTCGGCCGCCTGAGCGCAGATATTGACAAGCTGAGCCTCGCGATCTATAATGATTTGAAGAAGAATTCGGCCACTTTCGAACGTGGTTTCTACCGGAGCATCATTCCCGGGATGGTTGCGGTCCTCGTGGGGATCCTGCTGGTTTTCCTGCTCCTCTTTTTCATTATGGTCTACTATGTAAAGCCTCTTTACAAGATGCTTGACGGGATAGACAATTATCTGTCTTATAACCGGAAGTACAATTATACCTTTGACGGCGACGACCAGCTTTCCGAATTGAATGCCGGAATTTCCGAGCTGATTGACGAAAACAGGCAGCTACGGCGCCGGATTAAAGATCTGAAAAACGCTCAGGATGAATCTTAAGGTTATTTCGCGGAATGTCGGCTTGGCCCTTCTGGTCAGTGCCCTGTTCATGCTGCTGTCCGTCTTCGTTTCGGTAGCGCATGGCAATGACAGTGCCCTGGCCGCCCTGCTGATCAGTTTTTCGATAACCTTTACCGTCGGTATCTTCCCCTTTATCTTCGTCCGTAAGGCCCCGGCGATCTCCCTGAAAGACGGGTATATGATCATTTTCCTGTCATGGACCCTGTCTTTTATTTTCGGAATGCTTCCCTATGCCCTTTGGGGCGGCCCGTTTACGGTCGCGAACGCCTGGTTCGAGAGCGTGTCCGGTTTTACGACGACCGGGGCGACCATTCTGGAAGATGTGGAGGCCCTGCCCCCCAGTCTGCTTTTCTGGCGTTCTTCAACCCACTTTATCGGCGGTCTGGGAGTCGTGGTTTTCCTTCTTCTGATCATCCCTTCTTCCAGTCCGGTCAAGTTCCGTCTGACGAGCATGGAACTTTCCTCCCTGACCAAAGATGGTTACAAAACCCGCTCGAACAAGATTATCTTTATCTTCACGTCGGTCTATCTGGGCATCTTCGTGGCTTCTTTCCTCTGTTATCTGATCGCCGGAATGAGCCCCTTCGATGCCGTCAATCATGCGTTCAGCGTCAGTGCAACGGGAGGCTTCAGTACGAAGAACCTGTCTATCGGAGCTTTCAATTCCGTGGCCGTCGACTTGATCACGATAGTCTTCATGTTCCTTTCTTCGATCCATTTCGGCCTGATCTATATCGTCATCGTACAGCATACTTTGAAACCGCTCCGCAATCCGGTCCTGGTTTTCTATGTCGTGACCTTGGTCCTCATCTCGATCGCTTCCGGCATATCCCTGAAACTGCAGAGTCCGGACTTGTCGGTCGGAACGGCTTTCCTGCAGAGTACCTTCCATGTCGTCAGTTATGCGTCGACGACCGGTTTCGCTATCGGAGATAATTCGACCTGGCCGATGCTGCCCAGTTTCCTTCTGCTGGTCGTCAGTATGTTCTGCGGCTGTGCCGGGTCGACGACCGGCGGTCTCAAGATCGACCGGGCCGTTGTGCTGGGCAAGGCGACGGAACGGAATGTCCGGAAGATCCTCTCGCCGTCATCTGTCTCTGAAATCCGTTTCGGCGACCAGATCCTGCGCGAAGAGGATGTCTATCCGCACATACTCTATATCGCCCTTTATTTCCTCGTCATGGGACTATCCGTCATTGTCTGCCTGATGACCGGGGACCCCAATGGTCATGCCTTCACGGGGACCATTTCTTCCCTGGGTACGGTCGGCCCTTCCCTCGGGACCATCGGATCCCTGGGGAATTATAACGCGGAACCGGTCTCCATGAAATTGATTTTTACCCTGGACATGTTCCTCGGCCGTGTCGAAATCTTCCCGGTTTTCGCCGTGATCAGCATGATGTTCCACCGGAGCCGGAAATAATATGGACCGAGCCGAATTCCTATACGGTTCCTTCCTGAAGAACCTTTCCCATGAAGCAACTTCCTGCCAGGACCGCCTGTTCCGGGAGACGGCCGCGTTCCTTACCGGGGACGACGCCGATATCCTGATCGTGAACGGGTATGCGGGAACAGGAAAGACGACGGCTGTTTCGGCTGTGATCCGTACGATGCGCTCCCTCCAGACCCCTTGCGTCCTTCTGGCGCCGACCGGCCGTTCCGCCAAGGTCCTTTCCTCTTATACGGGCCTTCCCGCCTTTACGGTCCATAAGCATATCTATCGGCAGAAATCCCATGGGGATGACGGTTTCGGACAATTCGGACTGGGCTTCAATAAGGCGAAGAATACGTTGTTTATCGTAGATGAGGTCTCCCTGCTCACGATTGAAGACCGGTCGCAGGGCGCCATCTTCGGAAATGGCAACGTGCTGGGGGATCTGATCCAGTTCGTCCGGTCCGGCGCGGAATGCCGGCTGATCCTGATCGGAGATTCCGCCCAGCTCCCACCCATCGGACTGGATGCCTCTCCGGCACTGTCACAGGAATACATGGACGGAGAATTCGGGGGCGTCCGGTATACGACCCTGACGACGGTTGTCCGCCAGCAGAAAGAAAGTGGGATCCTGCGCAATGCGACCCGGCTCAGGTCCATCCTGGAGGATCCGCTCTTCGAAGATATGGCCCTGGAGGATCTGGGGCTCTGTGTGGAGGGGTTCGACGATGTCTGCCGGATCGGGGGAGGAGAACTTCTCGAAGCTCTTTCCGATGCCTATTCCCGGTATGGAGAGGACGAAACGATCGTGCTTTGCCGCTCGAACAAACGCGCCATCCGCTATAATGCGGGCATCCGTGCCCAGGTCCAGTACAAGGAAGACCGGCTCGTACGGGGAGACAAACTGATGATCGTCAAGAACTGCTATCACTTTGTCGATGACGTCGAGGGTCTGGATTATATCGCGAATGGAGATATTGCAAAGCTTCTTAGAATCAGTCATTTCGAGGAACGGTACGGTCTGAATTTCGCCGATGCCCGGCTCTCGCTTCCGGATTACGGAGACCAGGAAATGACGGCCAA
Source organism: uncultured Bacteroidia bacterium (assembly GCA_902789395.1). Classification (GTDB taxonomy): domain Bacteria; phylum Bacteroidota; class Bacteroidia; order Bacteroidales; family UBA932; genus Cryptobacteroides. The sequence goes on from CADANY010000004.1 coordinate 84,764, forward strand.
GGTCCTTCTGGATACCTTGGAGTCCGAAAGCCCGTCCCTTACCTATGAGCTCGCCCACCAGCTCTATCAGGGGGTCGATGCGGATTATTCCCATATTTCCTCGAAAAAGAAGCGGTATGAGGCGGTTCGGGAGGATCCGTATTTCAATGCGCTCCAGCTGAAATATGCCAATGCCATCACCTGTCATAAATCGCAGGGTGGACAGTGGAAATGTGTATTCATCGACAATGCTTTCTGGCAGGATTTCCTGGTTGCCGATGATTTGAAATGGTTATATACGGCGTTGACCCGCGCTGTTGAAAAAGTATATCTGGTCAATTTCAAAGATGCCTTATTCAAAACCGATGCGTAAGAAACTTATCCTGCTGCTCGGCAGCTTTTATCTGTTCTGCACCGCTCTTCCGGCGCAGGAGATGTCCTTTTTCCCGCTCCGTTTCCAGTGGACGGGTGACCATGAACTCTATCTCTCAGACGGACGTCAGGCTGCCCGCCTGACCGCTGCTCCGGGACGTTGGAAGGTCAGCCCGGGCGAATTGATGAAACCGCGCTACGCGTCATTCCCGATTCAGCCGGAAGGGGCTGTCAACCTGACGTATTCGCCGGATTCGACCCGCCTGGCCTATACGCGGGATAACGATCTGTATGTGGTCGATATCGCTTCCGGAAAGGAAGCACGGCTGACAACGGACGGTTCTCCGGTGATTCTGAACGGCTATGCTTCCTGGGTCTATTATGAAGAGATCTTCGGGCGGGCTTCCCGGTATAAAGCGTTCTGGTGGAGTCCGGACAGCCGCTGCCTTGCCTATTATCGCTTCGACGATTCGGAAGTTCCGATGTTCCCGATCTATTCTCCCTTCGGCCAGGACGGCACCCTTCGGGAGACGCATTATCCGAAAGCCGGGGAGCGGAACCCGGAAGTCCGGATTGGTTTTGTCCATGTCGATGAGATCCTTTCAGGAGGTCCTGCCCGGACGGTCTGGGCCGATTTCGATCCCTCCGAGGACCAGTATTTCGGAACGCCGTTCTGGAGCGACGACTCCCGCAGTCTCTATGTCCCCCGGGAGCCCAGAATCCAGAATACGCTGGATCTGTATGCGGTATCCTCCGAGGACGGAACCAAGCGCTCCATCTACCATGAGTCCTATCCGACCTGGCTGGACTGGATCGAGGGCATGTTGTTCGGAAAAGACGGTCTCTATATGGTCCGCAGCTTCGAGACCGGCTGGGAGCAGATCTATTTCCTCTCTTATGACGGGAAGACCCTCCGGCGTCTTACCGACGGACCGAACTGGAAGTCTACGCTGATCGGCCTCGGACCGGACGGGTCGGTCTATTTTACCGCCCAGCGCGATTCCCGCGTCCGGAAGGCTTTCTACAAAGTTGACCGCACCGGTACGGTTACTGCGTTGACGGATCCGTCCCTGAATGTCGGTTCCGTTGCCCTCTCTCCCGATACAAAGTTCTTTGCGGCTTCTCTTTCTGCCCTGGATACCCCGACCCAGGTCTGGGTCTTCCAGACTGATAAAGCCGTGCGGGCCCGCAGCGAGAATCGTTTTGCGAAATATGGTTTCAAGTGTGCGCAGCTGGAAGCGGAATCCGAGATGATTCCCCAGCTCGTAACGATCGTTTCGGACGGGCTTGAACTGCCGGCGACCATCACTTATCCCTCCGGGTTCGATCCGTCCCGGAAATATCCGGTCCATGTCGACCTGTACGGGGGGCCGGATACCCCTCTGGTCTCCGATACCTGGGCACCGCGTTATGGACGGGACCGCTGGTTCTATGAGAACGGGATTATCCAGGTCGTTGCAGACTGCCGGGCGGCCGGCCACAACGGAAGGGAAGGGCTGGACCAGATCTACAAACACCTGAACGATCTGGAAGTCAAAGACTTCATTGCATGGGCCGACTATCTGAAATCCCTCCCGTATGTCAAGGGCGATAAAATCGGTGTTGAGGGCTTTTCTTTCGGAGGAACGATGACGACCATGCTTCTCTGTACGGCCCCGGACTCCTATCACTACGGCATCGCCGGCGGAGGCGTCTATGACTGGGCTCTTTACGATACGCATTATACCGAGCGCTTCATGTCGACTCCGCAGGACAATCCCGAGGGTTATGCCGCCTCAAAAGTCCTGTCCCATGCGGACCGATACCCTGTCCAGGCCGGATCGGCCGATGGGAGCGTGATGCTCAAGATTACCCATGGAACCGGTGATGACAACGTGCATTTCCAGAACACGCTCCAACTGATCGACGTGCTGCACAAGGGAGGGAAAGATTTCGATTTCATGATCTATCCGGACGGCATGCATGGATACCGCGGATATCAGGGGGCACATTTCCGTGCGGAAAACCAGGCCTTCTGGAAAAAATTCCTGCTGGAGGACTAATTGTTGTCCTTCGGTTTCTGCTCATCCGAACGCTCCGGCTCATCACCGTGGGCGTTCTTGTATTTGAAACGCCGGATCTTTGAGGTCGCCGTCTTTTCGAATGGCTCCTTCATCGCGTCGACCTCTCCGATCTTGGAGTTTTTTCCGACGGTCTTGTTGACCCACTCCAGAACGGCTTTCTTGCGATTCTCCAGGTTCTCGAAGAATTTGTCTTCATCCGCCTGGTTCCAGTCGAGGACGTTGTCGTCGAACTTGACAAGGGCTACCAGTTTACCGTCCCGCTCAATGACGAGGGACTCGTTTACGCCCTCTATGTCATTGATGACCATTTCGATCTCTTCCGGATAGATATTTTCGCCGGACGGACCGAGGATCGTATTGTTGAGACGCCCTTTGATGTAGTAGATTCCGTCTTTGTCACAGCAGGCGACATCGTTGGTGTGGAACCAGCCTTCATCGTCGAGGACCTGCATCGTCCGCTCGGGATCCTTGTAGTATCCGAGCATGACATTGTTACCCCGGCATACGATTTCGCCTTCCCCGGTTTCCGGATTCATGTTGTCGAGGCGGATATCGACCCCCCAGGTCGCATAGCCAATCGATCCGACGCGTTTCCTTTTGTTGACAAGGACGTTACAGACGAGCGGAGACGTCTCGGTCAGGCCGTAACCGACGGCGTAGGGGAAGTGGCAGTCTTTGAGGAATTGTTCCACCGTCGTGTCCATCTTGGCTCCGCCGACGCCGAAGAAGCGGATTTTTCCGCCAAAGGTCTTCCGGAGCTTGTTCCCGATCATCCAATGGAGGAGCCACGGCATGTTCTTATCTAACCAGGACAGGATGCGGCTCTTCCGGATTGTAGGAAAAACGCTATTTTTGATAACCTTCTCGATGACCAGCGGAACGGCCAGCATGATGGTCGGGCGGACCTTTTTCATGGCCGGAATCAATACGGCAGGTGCCGCGGGCTTCTGGAGGTAATAAACACAGGCGCCGACGTAGAAGGAATAGACCGACGAAACCCCCATCTCGTAGGTATGGGCGATCGGAAGAATCGAGAGGAAGCGGTCTTTCTTGAAGCAAGGCTGGGCCTTGAAGGCCGCGACCAGATTGTGGCAGAGATTCCGGTGGGACAGCATGACGCCTTTCGCCTTTCCGGTGGTCCCTGAGGTGTAGATGATGGTCGCCAGATCGTCGGGCTGGGGCTCTTTCACCCATCCGTCACACTGGAAATCTTCCTTGTCTTTCTTGAGAAATTCGAAGGTCTCGATATCGATGACAAGGGTCATCCGGTTGAAACAATCTTCGCTGAGCTTGGAGCGAAGGCGCTTCGAGATAAAGATGACCTTCGATTCGGAATGGGTTAGGATATTCGTGACTTCGTTTTCCGAGCTGTCAGGCAGGATTGGAACGGCGATCCGTCCGAATGCCGTCGCACTGAAGAATGCGATAAGGTAATTCGGCATGTTCTGGGACAGGATGGCGACCTTGTCTCCGGCGCTGATGCCGAACCGGGACATGCGGGTTGAAAGCCGGTCGCATGTCTGTTTGAAAGATCCATAGGTATATGCCTGCCCGCCGTCGACAAACTGAGTTGCCTGACGCTTCCAGTATTTGCTGGTTGAATACTCGTAGACCTTGTACAGGGTTGTACAGTGCATCTCCCGGTATTTCAACTTCGCTTTGTAAGGACTTTTCATTCTTCTTGCCATATCTCAGTTTTAGGTTGTGAATCCTTCTTTATTTTTCCCGACGAGTCCCATCGGTGCATAGTGGGCCTGGACATCCCGGATGTCGGTCTTCGCATCTTCCCGGAGGTCCCATCTTTCGCCGACCCCGATCCGTTTGCGTCCCCAGTCATAGTAACCGACATAGACCTGGGCGCCCGTCGCTTTTGCAATTGTATAGTAACCTGTCTTCCAGCGTTTTACGGCTTTTCGGGTGCCTTCAGGAGCGATGGCGAGATGGAACTCTTCTTCATCTTCCATCGCGTCGATGATGCTCTTGAGCATGGCTGTTGCGTTGTTCCGGTCAACGGGGACGGCCCCGCAGGCACGAAGCAGCGGACCGACCGGCCAGAAGAAAAATTCCTTCTTGATCATGATATGGGCCACCTTCCCGAACTGCGTATAGAAAAGATAGCAGATCAGGAAATCCCAGACGGACGTATGCGGCACCCCGAGGACGATGGCTTTCTTTTCTTCCATCGGTCCGCTGTCGCTGGTCCATCCCATTTTTTTCAGCAGCCAGCCGCAGAACTTAGCCCATCGGGGACTGACGGTTCTTTTGATTTTTTCCATTCGTTTAAATGTTTACGTCTTCTAGTTCTTCCTCGCTCCGGAGGTTCTCCATAATGAAATGCTGGCGTTCGCCCGTGTTGTCTCCCATGTAGAATTCCATGATATCCGGGATGGACTCTTCTTCCGCCAGTTTGACGGGATCGAGCCGCATGTTCTCCCCGATGAAATCCACGAATTCGCTGGAAGAGATCTCGCCGAGGCCTTTGAAACGGGTAATCTCGACGCCGGTCTTGAGCTTTTTGATGGCATCCTCCTTCTCGTCGATGGAGTAGCAGTAGCGGGTTTCTTTCTTGTTGCGGACCCGGAAAAGGGGAGTCTGGAGAATATGGACATGCCCCCGTCGGATCAGGTCCGGATAGTACTTCATGAAGAAAGTCAGGACCAGCATCCTGATATGCATGCCGTCGTCATCGGCATCGGTCGCGACGATGATGTTGTTGTAGCGGAGGTTGTCGAGGTCGTCTTCGACGCCGAGAGCGGAGATCAGCAGGTTCAGTTCTTCGTTTTCGGCCACTTTCTTCCGGCTCTCCTTGTAGCAGTTGATCGGCTTGCCCCTCAGGCTGAACACGGCCTGGTTGTTGGCATTGCGGACCTTGGTGATCGTTCCGCTTGCAGAGTCGCCCTCTGTGATGAAGATGCTGGACTTCTCGCCCTCTTCCTCCTTGCCTTTCGGCAGTTTGTCGGAATAGTGGTAGCGGCAGTCGCGCAATTTCCGGTTGTAGACATTGGCCTTCTTGTTCCGCTCGCGGGTTTTTTTCTGGATTCCGGAAATCTCTTCGCGCTCCGCCTGGGAGGCCTTGATCTTTTCCTCGATGACAGGGACAATGTCCATATGCATGTGGAGGTAGTTGTCCAGGTTCTTCGTGACGAAATCGTTCACGAAACTCCGGATGGTCGGTCCGCGGTCGATCAGGGCCGCTCCGTCATCACCGCGCCGGACGGAACCGTCCTTGTTCTTCTCCTGCTTTTCCCACATGTAGGTCGAACCGAGCTTTGTTTTGGTCTGGCCTTCGAAAATCGGCTCCTGGATCTGGATCGAGATAGCCCCGACAACGCCTTGACGGACGTCTTCCGGTTTGTAGTCTTTCTTGAAGAAGTCCTTGAATGTCTTGGCGATCGCTTCCCGGTACGCCGCGAGATGCGTACCGCCGTCACGGGTATTCTGTCCGTTGACGAAGGTTGCGATATTCTCCCCGTAGCTGTTCCCGTGGGTCAGGACGATTTCGATGTCCTCTCCCTCAAGATGGATCAGGGGATACAAAGGAGTCTCGGACATGTTCTCCGAAACAAGGTCCAGCAGACCGTTTTCAGATTTGTAGGGAACGCCGTTCAGGACCAGGGTGAGCCCTTTTTTGAGATAGGAGTAATTCTTGACCATGGACTCCACAAAGTCCATATTGAAGGCAAAATCGCCGAACATTTCATAGTCCGGGATAAAGCGGATGAAGGTTCCGTTCTTTTCTGAAGAGGCCCCGATGCCGCTGTCCTTGAGGATCCCCCGGGAGAAGAGGGCAAAGGAGTGCTGCCCGTCGCGGAAGGACTCGACATAGAATTCGGAAGACATGGCGTTGACCGCTTTCGTTCCGACGCCGTTCATACCGACGGACTTCTTGAAATTGGTGTCGTCGAACTTTCCGCCGGTATTCAGCTTTGAGGTCGCATCGATCACTTTATTAAGGGGAATGCCGCGCCCGAAATCCCGGACGGTCACTTCCCGTCCCTCGATCGTTATGACAATCCGGTTCCCGAATCCCATCGAGAACTCATCGATAGAGTTGTCAATAATCTCTTTCAGAAGGACATAGATTCCGTCTCCCTGCCTGTCTCCATTCCCGAGACGGCCGATGTACATACCCGCTCTCCGCCGGATATGCTCGTTCCATTCCAGGGTCTGGATGCTTTCGTCATTGTAACTTGTATTCGTCTTCTGCTCAGCCATAGCCATTTTTCACCTATAAGATACAAAAATAACAAATTTTGCCGAGATATCAAAAGAGAAGCATTGCGAGGGGAATCAGGACGGCCGGGACGGCCTTCACCGCCTTGGCGAGGAAGAAGGCCTTGCGGGATTCCGCAAGAAGCGGAAGGGAGGCATGGCCGTCTTGGGAGATCGAATTGGCCAGCAGGACCGGGAAAGGGATGACGCCGCCGGCAAATAGGGTGACGAAGGCGATGTGGGGGCCCGATTCGGGAATGAACCCGACTGCCGTGGCGAAAAGGACCATCAGGACCGGGTTCTCCCCGATCCAGGTTTCAAGATCGAAATAATGGCTGAGGAGACCGAAGAGAAGCATGATCCCGAAGGTCCATCCGAAAATCCCCGGGAGGTGCTTCAGGATGATGTGGTGCCAGAGATGGTCCGTGAAAAACGCCCGGACGGATTCAGGCTTTTCCTCTTCCGCCTCTTCTTCGGCGCAGAAAGGTTCCCCGCATTTTTCCGTAGCGAGATTCCGGCCGATGCCGAGACGGTCCGCCGCCCAGCCCAGAATCAGCCCGAGACCGAGCAGGATGCCGAGAAGGAGAAGCGCTTTCCGCGGAAACATGGCCAGCATCAGGAAGGCTTCGTCGCCTGCCGTCGCAACCATCATGGCCAGCAGGGCTCCGAAAGAGACCATCCTATGCGTATAGAGGGACACGGCCGCAAATCCTCCGGCACAGCCCGGGATGGATCCCAGAAGGGCAGAAAGGAGGATCTGGCCTCGTCCGCTGCGCTTGAGCCTCCGGAAGATACGCCCTCCGGAGAAAACGTCGAAAGCTTCGACGAGCGACATCATCAAAAGAACCAGCAGGGTTACTTCCAGTGATTCTTTCAGGGTCTCGCCGAGGATTCCGGCTATGGGACGGAGGTCTCCGTTCATTTTACTTCCCCGACGATAAACAGGTTCACGATGGGCCGCAGGGGAGAGTTCGTGATGAGGGTCAGGTAGACTGTCACCTCTCCCTCGGGAAGGTCGGCGGTATTGAGCCGGACCTTGAAAGAACCGCTCTCACCGGGCCCGAGATCCGGAACAGGGTCGATCGAGACCTTGTGGTCCGCTTCGATGCTGTGGCAGTGGAAGGTCGATTTGCCTTTGTTGGAGAGGTGGAAGGTCACTTCGCAGTCCTGTCCTTTCCCGACAATCCCGATGGAAGCCGTACTCTCGGTAAAGATCGGCTGGGAAGCGTTTTCTTTCTGCTCCCGGGTCCATGAGGAGAAATTCTCCTTTGTGATTGCCCAGAATGTGAGTTTTCCGTAGGATTTTCCGTCCATGACCGGGGTCGCCGTGTAGTCATGCCGGCCCCAGACGTTTTGGTCGGAACGGACTGTCGCACTGAGAGTTGCCGTTGATCCCGGCGGGATGGGATTCGGATCGATGGAAAGAGTCAACTGTTCGGATACGTCTTTGAAAGAAACGGTGAGAGGCGTTTTCCCGAGGTTTGCCACCGTCGTCTGCTCGCTTCTGGATTCGCCCTGCTCGAGGTTGCCGATCTTATATCGGTCCGACTTCAGACCGAGCATCCCATAGCGGACATTGCCGTAGAGTTCCTCCAGGGGCTGCTTACGGGCATGGACCTGGCCCCGCAGATGCAGCAGGATCGGTTTCTTCTGGACAGAAAGCCAGACCGTGAGGTTCTTGTCGAAATAATTGGGCCCGTCTTCATTTTTATAGGTCGCGGAAATCGTTCCGGTCTTTCCGGGCTGGATATCCTCCCGGGTCCATTCTGCATCCGTGCATCCGCAGGAAGTGACGACCTCCAGGATCGTAACCGGCTCTTTTCCGGTATTTTTCAGGACAAAAGAGCAGGAAACGGGGCCGTCATCGACCAGGATGTCCCCGAAATCATGGACCGTATGGTCCCATTCGATCGATTCCCCGGTTTTGACGGGTTCATTCGTTGAATGATCCGGCTCTTCGGCAACGAGGGGTGTTTCAACGATATCGGGAAGAGGAGAAGCGGCGCTTTCTGCAGCGACGGCCGTGTCCGGGGTCTCCTCCGCTACGGGAACCGGAACCGCCGCTCCCTTGGAGGAGCGTCGCCCCGTGCAGGATGGCATAAGTATTGCTACGGTCGCGATGACCAGAATAAAACGTTTCATGAGGCAAAGTTAGTTCCGATTGTTTGAAAATCAAATAAAATACCTAAATTTGCGGACTGGAACTAAAATTTATAACAATAAATAAGGATAGAAATGGCTTACAAAATTGATGAGAATACCTGCATTGCATGCGGTACCTGCATCGGAGAGTGCCCGCAGGGTGCGATCTCCGAGGGAGATTTCTATGTAATCGATCCGGCTGTCTGCATCGGTTGCGGAACCTGCGCGGACGTTTGCCCGATGGGCGCTATCGCTCCTGAGGAGTAATTCACCCATGCTGGAAGATACCCGGCTTAAGATTTTTATGGCGGTCGCGGATGAAGGAAGCTTCACCCGCGCCGCTTATTTAATGGGTATTACCCAGCCGGCCGTCAGCCAGAATATCGCTGAACTTGAGCGGGAAACGGGACGGATACTCTTCGAGAGGGGAAAGGGAGCCGTTACCCTGACTCCGGACGGTGAGCGCTTCCGTGTCCATGCCGATCGCATTCTTCGGGAGCACGCCGCTCTCGACACGGCTTTTTCCGTCGCGTCCCTTCCGGCCGTTTCCATCGCGGCTACACCCTATCTTCTTCATTCCTATATCCCGTCCCTGCTGGACCGTTTGGCCTCCCGTCTGCCGATGCGCATAACCGTCCGTACGCAGCCGGAGGGAATGCAGGATCCCGGCGATGCAGACCTTTCTTTCTACTCCGCTCCTTACCGGGATGCCCTGGACTTCGGTTCCGTTTCTCTTGAGCCCGTCCGTTCCGTCTGCCTGACAGCGGAGCCGGACCTTTCCCTTTCTTCTGCTCCGGTACTTCTCTGGTCGCCGCTGCGGGAGAGCTGCGATTCCGGTATCCTCGGGCGCGTTATCATGGAATCGGACGATCCTTCCTTTCTTCTGGAGCATCTCCGGAAAACAGCCGGAGCCGTAGCTCTGCTGCCATCCATTCCGGATACGTACGGTTTCCGGACACTTCCCCCACCTTCTTCCTTACCGGTACTCGAAATCCGCTGCCGGATAAACGAAAAGTTCGCCCGGACGGAGCCAGGCGAACTCATCAGAAGCCTTCTTACGGAATAATCTATTTCATCCGCTGTCTTTCCAGGAAGTTTTCGAGGCTGTCGAAGAAGTCCTGCCGGCAGTATTCGATTTTGTCTTTTCCGAATTCCTTGGTGGTAAATCCCCATCCGTGGCCGCCGGTCGGCCAGATATGCATTTCAGCAGGAACCTGGTTTTCCAGGAGCGCCTTGTACATCAGGATACTGTTGATTGCCGGGACGGTCTTGTCATCCGTGCAAAGGGCGATATACGTCTCCGGTGTAGAGGAGGTTACGTTCAGATGCAGGGAGTACTTGCGGGCAAGGTCGTGGTTGCGTCGCATTCCTTCCCGCAGTTCAGCCCGGTATTCATCCAGGGATTTTCCGTCGCGGACGGCGACTTCTTCTTCCTTGCCGATGAGGTTGACCCGGGTGCCCCGGTGGGTATCCTGCTCGAGGTTGATGACCGGGTAGATCAGGACTGCGAAGTCGGGCTTGGTCGCATCGTCAACATACATCGTCTCGGTCGTTGCTGCCAGGTGGCCGCCGGCTGAAAAGCCCATGACACCGATCTGGCTGACCTTCCACTGGGCTGCATGTTCCCGGCAGTAACGGAAGGTATTCTGGACGTCATCGAGCGGGACGGTGAAATGAGAGTTCGGCATCCTGTATTTGACTACGGCGACTGTAATATTCCGCTCCAGCATCCATTTCGCGACATACAGGCCTTCGTTCCAGGAAGACGTATACTTGTAGCCGCCGCCAGGGCAAACGATAACCATCTGGCCGTTCGGCTTTTTCGGGAAGTAGAGGTCGAAGCGGGCAAGGTCGGAAATATGGCCGAGGTTGCCGGTTTCGGAAATTTCCTCCGGTCCGGAGAAACCGTTGGCTTCTTTCATCTGGAAATGGGCGTAAATGCTCTTTTTGCCCTGGACCGGATCGACCGTATTGCCCTTGTCCGAAGAGGCATAAAGGTAGACCGTCTCGTCCGGACGGAGTTTGGAACCGGGCTTTTGGGCCGCAGCGGCGATGCCAATCGTGGCGAGGGCCGCCAAAAGGATCAGTTTCGTTTTCATGGTATCGTGTCTTGATAAAGAGAGAGAGGCGTGGATACCTCTCTCTCAAATTAAAACTTATTTGCCGGCGAGGCGCTTGTAAGTCTCGAGGCGGATCTTCGCGAACTCTTCGGTCTTGTCGAGCAACTCCTGTGCCCTGTCGGGGAAGAGCTTATAGAGGGAAGCGAAGCGGACCTCACCCTTGAGGAAGTCCTGGAACTTCGTCCAGTCAGGCTCCTTGGAGTCGAGCGAGAACGGGTTCTTGTCCGTTCCTTCGAGAGCCGGATTATAGCGGTAGAGATGCCAGTAACCGCAGTCGACGGCGAGTTTCTCTTCCTTCTGGCTCAGGCCCATGCCCGCCTTCAAACCATGGTTGATACACGGGGAGTAGGCGATGATCAGGGACGGTCCGTCATAAGCTTCGGCTTCCTTGATCGCATTGAAGTACTGGGCCGGGCTGGCGCCCATCGCAACCTGTGCGACATAGACGTAGCCATAGCTCATCGCCATCATACCGAGGTCTTTCTTGCGGATCTTCTTGCCGGAAGCGGCGAACTTGGCGATCGCTCCGGCCGGAGTGGCCTTGGAGGACTGACCGCCGGTGTTGGAATAGACCTCCGTATCCAGTACGAGGACGTTTACGTTCTCTCCGCTGGCGAGGACATGGTCCAGACCGCCGAAACCGATATCGTAGGAGGCTCCGTCACCACCGAAGATCCACTGGCTGCGGGCAGGAATGAAGTGCTTGTACTCGCGGAGTTTGGCGTAGACCTCGCAGTCGCACTCGCCGAGGATCGGTTCGAGCTTGTCAGCAACCTCGCGGGTGATCTTGGCGTCGTTGCGGTTGTCAAGCCAGAGGCGGAAGAGTTCCTTCGCTGCATCCGAAGCGCAATCGCAGGCGAGGCCTTTCTCCATCGTCAGGGCGACGGTCTCGCGGGCCCTGTCGGAACCGAGTTTCATACCGAGACCGAACTCGCAGAAGTCCTCGAAGAGGGAATTGGCCCATGCCGGTCCATGACCCTGGGCGTCCGTGCAGTACGGAGAAGCCGGGAAGGAGGCACCGTAGATCGAAGAGCAACCGGTCGCATTCGCGATCATCATATGGTCGCCGAAGAGCTGGGTGATGGTCTTGATGTTCGGGGTCTCGCCGCAGCCGGCGCAGGCACCGGAGAACTCGAAGAGCGGCTGTGCGAACTGGGAGTTCTTCAGGTTGGCGAACTTGTTGACGACATCGCTGCGGTAGCCGATCTTCTTGTGGAGATAGTCAAAGTATTCCTGTTCGTCCTTGTGGTCGATATAGGAAACCATCTTGAGGGCCTTCTCCGGCTTGGCAAGACAGACGTCTACGCAGTTGCCGCAACCTGTACAGTCATCGACGGAAACGGCGAGGGCGTATTTGTACTCTTTCAGGACAGCCTTGCCCTGGGCCGTCTTGAGGCCTTCGGGAGCGTTCGCAGCCTCTTCGTCGGTAAGAAGGAACGGACGGATGGCAGCATGAGGGCAGACGAAGGCGCAGGTGTTGCACTGGATACACTTCTCTGCATCCCAGCTCGGGACGTTGACGGCCACTCCGCGCTTTTCATAAGCGGCGGTTCCGGCAGGCATCGTTCCGTCTGCATACGGGAAGAGTGCGCTGACCGGGAGGGTGTCGCCGGCCTGGGCGTTGACGATATCAGCGACGTCCTTGACGAAAGCCGGAGCCAGGCGGTTCTTGCCCGGAGTCTCGAATTTCGCTGTAATCTCAGCCCACTCGGCGGGAACATGGATTTCGGTATACTCACCGCCACGGTCGACGGCGGCGTAGTTCATATTGACGACGTTTTCGCCCTTCTTTCCGTAGCTCTTGACGATAGCATCCTTCATATACTTGACGGCGTCCTCGTAAGGAATGATGCCGGTGATCTTGAAGAAAGCGCTCTGGAGAATCGTATTCGTGCGGTTGCCGAGTCCGATTTCGGCAGCGATCTTGGTCGCGTTGATGATGAAGACGCGGATGTGCTTGCGTCCGATGATGCCCTTGACGTTATCAGGAATGTTCTTGATCGTCTCTTCTTCGTCCCAAAGGCTGTTCAGAAGGAGGGTGCCGCCTTCCTTGATGCCCTTCAGTACGTCATACTTGCGGAGATAGGAAGGAACGTGGCAGGCGACGAAGTCAGGCGTGTTGACCAGATACGGCGCCTTGATCGGCTGATCGCCGAAACGGAGGTGAGAACAGGTATAGCCGCCGGACTTCTTGGAATCGTAGTCGAAGTATGCCTGGCAGTATTTCTCGGTATGGGAACCGATGATCTTGATGGTGTTCTTGTTGGCACCGACGGTTCCGTCGCTGCCGAGTCCGTAGAACTTGCATTCGGTCGTTCCGGGCTTGACGATGGAGATTTCGCTCTTGATCGGGAGGGACTTGAAGGTAACGTCGTCGACGATGCCGATGGTGAAACCGGCCTTGGGCTCCTTCATCTCAAGGTTGTCATAGACGGCGATGATCTGGGCCGGCGTGGTATCCTTGGAAGAAAGGCCGTAGCGGCCGCCGAAGATTTGGACGTTGTCCTTGCCCTGGAAAAGGGTCTTGACATCCTGGAAGAGAGGCTCTCCGAGGGCACCGGGCTCTTTCGTACGGTCGAGAACGGCGATGCGGCGGACACTCTTCGGAAGGACGCTGAAGAAGTATTTCTCGGAGAACGGACGGTAGAGATGGACGGTAACGAGACCGTATTTGCGGCCGCGGGTCGCGAGATAATCAATCGTTTCCTTGATGGTTTCGGTTACGGAGCCCATCGCAACGATGATCTTCTCGGCCGTCGGGTCGCCGTAATATTCGAAGGGACGGTAGCAGCGGCCGGTCAGCTCGCTGATTTCGCCCATGTAGCGGGCAACAATGTCCGGAACTGCCTCATAGTACTGGTTGCGGGTCTCGGCAGCCTGGAAATAGACGTCTCCGTTCTGGGCGGTACCGCGGGTGACGGGAGCGTCCGGGTTGAGGGCCTTGGCGCGGAATGCGGCGAGTGCCTTGGTGGAAACCATGTCGCGGAGCTTGTCCTCGTCGAGGGCCTCGATCTTCTGGATTTCATGGGATGTACGGAATCCATCGAAGAAATGGAGGAACGGAATGCTCGACTTGATGGCGGACAGGTGGGCGACGGCTGCGATATCCTGGGCTTCCTGGACTGAGCCGGAGGCGATCATCGCGAATCCCGTCTGGCGGCAGGCCATGACGTCCTGGTGATCGCCGAAGATCGAGAGGGCGTGGGATGCCAGGGCGCGGGCCGATACATGGAAAACGGTCGGGAGCATCTCGCCGGCGATTTTGTACATATTCGGAATCATCAGGAGAAGCCCCTGGGAAGCCGTGAAGGTCGAGGTCAGGACACCCGCCTGGAGGGAACCGTGAACGGCACCGGAGGCGCCTCCCTCACTCTGCATTTCAGTCACTTTGACCGTTTCGCCCCAAAGGTTCTTCTTTCCGTGGGCGGCCCATTCGTCGATGTTCTCGGCCATGGTGGAGGAAGGCGTGATAGGGTAGATAGCGGCATGCTCGCTGAACAGATAAGCGATGTTGGAAGCCGCGTAGTTACCGTCACAGGTAATGAATTTCTTTTCGTTAGCCATAAAAAAAATTATTAATGTTGTTATTAATTATTCGGATAGTCCTTCGATGGTGACACTTCCTCCGGAAATCCGCTTGACGAGCCCCTGAAGGACGGTTCCAGGACCGATTTCGAGGAATTCGCCGGCCCCGTCCGCAATCATGTTCCGGACGGTCTGTGTCCAAAGGACGGGAGAGGTCAGCTGGAGGAGGAGGTTATGCTTGATTGTAGCCGGGTCCTTGGTCGGAGCGGCCGTCACATTCTGGTAGACCGGGCAGGAGGGGGCAAGGAAAGGCGTCTGTTCGATGGCCTTTCCGAGTTCGACCCGTGCGGGCTCCATGAGCGGGGAGTGGAAGGCGCCGCTGACGCTCAGCGGGAGGGCTCGCTTGGCACCGGCTTCTTTCAGTTTCGCGCAGGCTTCTTCGACGGCCGGGCGCTCGCCGGAGATGACAACTTGGCCATCGCTGTTGTAATTGGCAGGGATGACGATTCCGCCGCAGCCCTGACAGATCAGTTCGACCGTGTCGTCGGGAAGACCGATGATAGCGGCCATGGTTCCGGGGACTTTCTCGCAGCATTTCTGCATGGCGGATGCGCGGATGGCGACAAGCCTGAGGGCATCTTCGAAAGACATGGCTCCGGCGACCGCCAGTGCGGAAAACTCGCCGAGACTGTGTCCCGCTACCATATCCGGCTGCCCGATGCCCCTGCAAAGGGCGAGAACGACACTGTGCAGGAAAACGGCAGGCTGGGTAACCTTCGTCTCCTTCAGGTCCTCGGCGGTTCCGTCGAACATCACGTCCGTAATGCGGAACCCGAGGATGTCGTTGGCCTGCTCCAGCAGGGAGCGGCCTCTCTCGGAAGTTTCATATATGGACTTGGCCATTCCCGGGAACTGGGATCCCTGGCCGGGGAATATATAAGCTTTCGCCATAAATACGTTTCAATATTCTTACAAAGATAATGAATTATACGCACTTTTCCAAGGAAAGCGACTTTTCTTGCATTTTAACGGCAGATACCGTACCTTTAGCCCCAAATGAATTCTCCGAAAGGCAGAGAGCGTATCCGTTTATTCGGATAATAGTAGCGCTCAGATTCTAAAAAAAGATGCCTGGCTCAATTGCCAGGCATCTTTTTTCAATCAATTGAGATACGATCCTAGAGCTGCGGGCCAGCCTTGACGAGGGCCTTTCCGGCGCGGTTGGATTCGTATTTGTGGAAGTTCTTGATGAAACGTCCGGCGAGATCCTTTGCCTTGTCGTCCCAGTCTTTCGCGTTCTTATAGGTGTCGCGCGGATCGAGGATGCCGGTGTCGACGCCTTCGAGGACGGTCGGAACTTCGAAATTGAAGTAAGGGATCATCTTGGTCGGAGCCTTGTCGATCGAACCGTTGAGGATCGCGTCGATGATGCCGCGGGTGTCACGGATGGAGATACGCTTTCCGGTACCGTTCCAGCCGGTATTGACGAGGTAAGCCTTGGCGCCGCTCTTCTTCATCTTCTTGACGAGTTCCTCGGCGTACTTGGTCGGATGGAGCTCAAGGAAGGCCTGGCCGAAGCAGGCGGAGAAGGTCGGAGTCGGCTCGGTGATACCGCGTTCCGTACCGGCAAGTTTGGCCGTGAAACCGGAGAGGAAGTAATACTTCGTCTGCTCAGGGGTCAGGATGCTTACCGGAGGAAGGACACCGAATGCATCGGCGCTGAGGAAGATAACCTGCTTCGCTGCGGGTCCGTGGCTTTCCGGACGGACGATCTTCTCAATATGATAGATCGGATAGCTGACGCGGGTATTCTCGGTGACGGACTTGTCATTGAAATCAATCTTGCCGTTGGCATCGACGGTTACGTTCTCAAGGAGAGCGTCGCGGTGGATGGCGTTGTAGATATCCGGCTCAGATTCCTTGTCGAGTTTGATGACCTTGGCATAGCAGCCGCCTTCGAAGTTGAAGACGCCCTTGTTGTCCCAGCCGTGCTCGTCGTCGCCGATGAGGAGACGCTTCGGATCCGTGGAGAGGGTCGTCTTGCCGGTTCCGGAGAGACCGAAGAAGATAGCGGTATTCTCACCGTTCATGTCCGTGTTGGCGGAGCAGTGCATCGCGGCGATGCCCTTGAGCGGGAGGTAGTAGTTCATCATGGAGAACATACCCTTCTTCATCTCACCGCCGTACCAGGTGTTGAGGATAACCTGTTCGCGGGAGGTAACGTTGAAGGCAACGCAGGTGTCGCTGCGGAGGCCGAGTTCGGCATAGTTGTCGACTTTGGCCTTGGAGGCGCAGTATACGACGAAATCAGGCTCCTGGTCGAATTCCTTCTGGTTCTTCGGACGGATGAACATGTTGGTGACGAAGTGGGCCTGCCATGCAACTTCCATGATGAAACGGACCTTCATGCGGGTATCAGCGTGGGTTCCGCAGAAACCGTCGACGACGAACAGACGCTTGCCGCTGAGCTGCTTCTGGGCAAGTTTCTTGACCTCTTTCCAGGTCTTCTCGGTCATTTTGTGGTTGTCGTTCGGATATTCTTCCGTTGTCCACCAGATCTCTCCGGGAGCGCCTTCCTTGGTCGTTTTGTCATAGACGATGTATTTGTCTTTCGGGGAGCGGCCGGTATAGATGCCGGTCATTACGTTGATCGCGCCGAGCTCGGTTACCTGGCCTTTGTCGTAGCCTTCGAGACCGGGTTTCGTCTCCTCGTTGTAAAGAACTTCGTAGGTCGGGTTGTAGAGGATTTCCTTCACGCCCTTGATTCCGTACTTGGTCAAATCGATGTTTGCCATGATGTGTGATTTATTTAAAAAGTTTGACTAAAATATCATTCTTCTAAAAAGCGGTGCAAAAATACTGAATTATTGCTACTTTTGCAATCATAAAAAATAGGGATTTCCCATTTTTTTATGATCGCGGAATCTGCTGCAAATTACTTGCCACCGGAATCCTGCCGGAAGCAAATTTTTTAAATTTTTGAAAAACAATGTCAAATGACGCCGAATGAGGTCCTGAAGCACTATTGGGGGTATGAGCGTTTCCGGCCGATGCAGGAAGAAATCATCGCGGAAGCCTTGTCCGGGAAGGATCTTCTCGCCATCCTCCCGACAGGAGGCGGGAAGTCCGTATGCTTCCAGGTGCCGTCCCTGCTCCGCGATGGGATTACGCTGGTCATTACCCCGCTCATCGCCCTGATGCGGGATCAGGTGAGGAACCTCTCGCAGCGGGGGATCCGGGCGCTTTGTGTCCATGCCGGGATGTCCCGGAAAGAAGTGGACCTTGCCCTGAACAATGCGGCTTACGGCGATTATAAATTCCTCTATCTTTCTCCGGAGCGTCTGTCGACCCCTCTTTTCCTGAATTATATCCGGGTGATGAAAGTTGCCTATCTGGTTGTCGACGAGGCGCATTGTATTTCTCAGTGGGGCTATGATTTCCGGCCGGATTATCTTCGGATCGGAGAACTCCGGAAAGTTGTTGACGCGCCGCTGCTTGCCTTGACGGCGACGGCTACGCCGGTTGTGGCGGAGGATATCATGGACCGGCTGGGATTCCGGGAGAAGAATCTGCTCCGAAGCGGTTTCGAGCGTCCGAACCTTTCCTATATCGTCCGGGAGTGCGAGGATAAGAACGGCCAGCTCCTTTCCGTTTTCAACGGCGTCCCCGGTACGGGAATCGTGTACGTGAGAAACCGGAAAAAGACGGAAGAGCTGTCGGCCTTCCTGACCTCCGCCGGTTTTTCCTCATCCTTCTACCATGCCGGGCTTTCGGCGGATGTCCGTTCCTCCCGCCAGGAAGACTGGATTTCCGGAAAGACGCGGATCATGGTCTGTACCAATGCTTTCGGGATGGGAATCGACAAGCCGGACGTGCGGACCGTGGTCCATTACGACCTCCCCGACTCGCCGGAGGCGTATTTCCAGGAGGCGGGCCGCGGCGGCCGGGACGGAAAACGCAGTTATGCCGTTCTTTTATGGAACGGAACGGATCTGAAACGGCTCAATCAGATTGAATCGGTCTCGTTCCCTTCCCTGGAGTATATAGAAGACATCTATCAGAAGATGCACCTTTTCTTCGAGATCCCTTATGACACCGGGACCGGCCGTCAGCTGAAACTGGATTTCGGGGCCTTCTGCCGCCGGTTCAACCTGCAGGAATCGCCTGCTTTCCATGCCATCCGCTATATCGGCCAGGAGGGTCACTGGACCTTTACCGAGGACCTGGATATCAAGACGCGGGTCCAGATTATCGTCGACAGACGGGTGCTCTACGAAGTTGAACTTCCGGATCCGAAAATGCCGGTCGTCCTGGAGATCCTGATGCGGCGCTATACGGGGCTCTTCTCTTTTCCCGTTCCGGTTGAGGAGGATTACGTCGCCGAGCGGGCCGGCCTTTCGATCCCTGCCCTCCGGCAGGTCCTGTACAATCTCGCCCTGGAGCATCTCATCAAGTATATTCCCGCCGACCGGGCGGATGTTGTCTATCTCCATCATGACCGCCTCCGGCCGGGCAATGTCCAACTTTCCCCGAAACGGCATGCCATGCTGCGGGATGCCTATCGGGCCCGGAAGGAAGCGATGGTCTCGTATGTGACGGAAGATGAAGAGTGTCGGGAGCGCTTCCTGCTGCGGTATTTCGGCCAGGAGTCGGGTTCGGACTGCGGGCACTGCGACGTCTGCCGGAGCCGGGTCCGCACCCGGAAAGAGACGGAAGAGCGCATCGTCGCCTGGGTCCATGGAAAGGGAGGAGCCTATACCCTTCGTGACCTGACCGCAACCTTCGGGAATCCCGCGGCGGAAAACGATTCGGACTTTCTCCGGATCCTCCGCGAACTGATCGACCGCGGAGCCGTCCCGCCCTATTCCGACTGATCTCTCTTTCTACCGGATAAGGGTATCCCCTCTGAAACCTATGCCACCCTCGGCACTATAAGAGGGAGGGGCCCTTTAGGGAAGGGCCGCGAAGCGGCGGTTTCAGAGGGGATACCCTTATCCGGGATGGAACGGGAGCTTAGTTGCGGAGTTCGCGCTCGCCGAGGATCTGCCGGACGAGTTCGGGCTCATTGGTCGTAATGCAGTCGACGCCGCAATCAATCATCGCCCGGATATCCTCTTCCTTATTGACCGTCCAGACGTTGACGCTCATCCCGAGATCGTGGGCCTCCTTGACCCATTCCGGGTGGGCATAGAAATGCTTCATGTGGTAGTCGATACCATTGATGCCCATCTTTTTCAGTTCTGCCGGAGCGATATCTCCGTTGAGATACTGGTTCGTAAAGCCGGGAGCTTTCGTTACCAGGGTCTGGCAGATATGGAGGCTGAAAGAAATGAAAATGCATCGTTCAGGAATGAAAAGACCCCTTTTCTGAAGGGCGGCGATGACCTTGTCGGTCATCTCGTCTTCGCGCTCAGGGCTGTATTGTTTTTTCAACTCGACGACAAGGACGGTCTTGTCATTGAGCTTACCCTGGTCAAGGTAAGCGTCGATCGTAGGGATCGCTTCGCCGTCCTGAAGCCGGAAAGCAGCGAATGCGCTGAGTGGATTCGTCTGGATATCAATGCCTTCATGCGAACGGTCATGATGGACAAGGACCTGTCCGTCACTGGTCAGGTGAAGGTCGAACTCACTGCCCCAAAGGCCCATATCCTGGGCTTTCTTGAGCGCAGCGAGGGAATTTTGCGCTCCGTTCGCTTCTTCGGACTGCCATACGCCGCGGTGGGCGGTGATGGCGACTTTATGCTGGGCGGAAACACAGGTACATGCGGCGAGAAGAGCTGCCGTAAAGATCATTTTTCTGAATGTGGTCGACATATTGGTTGTGTTTTGTTTTTACAAAATTAAGAAATTTGTGTGAAAATCCTTCCGTTTTGCCTATTTTTACAAAACCTAAATCACGTATTGCATGAATCATCTTACCCGGATCCTGGCCGCTCTTGCGTCGGCCGTCTCGCTTTTCGCATGTTCGGAGAGTGACAATTCAATGAAAAGTAGTAACTTTGCAGACTTGTTTGAAAATGTAGATACAACAAATATGGTTAAAGTAGATGTTAAGGGCTGCGCATCCTTCGTTGATGCCGCCCAGTATGAAAAGTATGTCGGGAAAGCCCTCACGGCTTTTGATACCCTTGTCTCCGGAACCGGAGAGGGGAATGATTTCCTGGGGTGGAAAACCCTTCCCACCGAAACGGATGAAAACCTGATCGCAGCATGTGAGGCTGTCCGTGACGACTGGAAAAACAGAAAGGTAGACCTTGTCGTCGTCATCGGTATCGGCGGATCCTATCTCGGAGCCCGATGCGCCATCGAAGCGCTCAGCCACAATTTCGCCAAGCAGCTCAAGGATAAGGGTGATGCTCCTGAGGTGGTCTTTGCCGGCAACAATCTTTCCGAGGAATATGTCAGCGAACTGATGGACCTTGTCGCTGAGCGGAATGCGGCATGTGTCGTGATTTCCAAGTCCGGCACGACGACCGAACCTGCTGTGGCTTTCCGTATCGTCAAGGCTTATCTGGAAGAAAAATACGGCCGGGATGAAGCGGCTGCACGTATCGTCGCCATTACCGATGCGAAGAAAGGTGCCCTCAAGACCCTGGCGACCCAGGAAGGTTACCGCACGTTTGTCGTTCCGGACAATGTCGGCGGCCGTTTCTCCGTCCTGACTCCGGTCGGTCTCCTGCCGATCGTCCTGGCCGGTTTCGATGTCAGGGCCATGCTTGCAGGGGCTGCTGAAATGGAAAAATCACTCTCCGTCCGCAGCGAAAAGAATCCGGCTGTCGTGTATGCGGCCATGCGGAACCTCCTCTACAGCGAGTATGGAAAGAAGGTTGAAGTCCTTGTCAGTTATAATCCGAAGTTCCAGTATCTCGGAGAGTGGTGGAAGCAGCTCTACGGCGAATCCGAGGGCAAGGATAAGAAGGGCATCTTCCCGGCTTCCGTCATCTGCACGACCGACCTGCATTCGATGGGACAGTTCATCCAGGACGGCGACCGCGTTATGTTCGAGACCGTCGTCAATATCGAAAAAAGCAACCGCAGCGTCGTAATCGGAACCGATCCCCAGAATCTCGACCAGCTGAATTACCTGGCCGGATCCCATGTCGAGCATTGCAACGCGATGGCCCAGCTCGGGACGAAGCTTGCCCATATCGACGGCGGCGTTCCCCAGCTGGAGGTCAGTATCGAGAAGATTGATGAGAAGAATCTCGGCGGTCTCTTCTATTTCTTTGAGTATGCGTGCGGTATCAGCGCGTATGTCTTGGGAGTCAATCCGTTCAACCAGCCTGGCGTCGAGGCTTATAAGAAGAACATGTTCGCTCTTCTGAACAAGCCCGGATACGAGGCGGAAAGCGCTGCGATCCAGGCCCGGCTCTAATATGAGGAATGATACTTTTTCCAGCACCCTGTCCCTGCAGGATGCCATGAGGATCAGCGGCCCGCTTGCCTTCAACATCATGTTGAAGCCGGCGGGTTCGCTTTGCAATCTCGACTGCAATTACTGCTATTATCTCGACAAGGCCGAAATTTACGGCGGGCGGGAGCCCGTCATGTCGGAAGAGATGCTGGAAAAAGTGGTCCGGGAGTATATCCTGGCCAATGATGTCCCCGAAGTAACCTTCAACTGGCATGGCGGCGAGCCGCTCGTGCTGGGTCTTGATTTCTATCGGAAGGCGATGGAATTTGAGGAAAAGTATGCCGACGGGAAAATCATCCATAATACCCTCCAGACGAACGGAACCCTGTTGGACCGAAACTGGACCGAGTTTTTCAGGAAATACAATTTCCTGGTAGGAATCTCGCTGGACGGGCCGAAAGATGTCCATGACCGCTACCGCAAGGACAAGGGCGGACAGCCGACTTTCGACAAGGTCCTCCGCGGGGTCGGCCTTCTGTATAGCGGGGGGGTGGAGTTCAATACGATGTCGACTGTGAACAAGGCCTCCGAAGGACGGGGATTGGAAGTCTATCAGTTTCTGAAGTCCATCGGCAGCAGGTATATGCAGTTCATGCCGGTCGTCGAGCATGTGAAGTATCCCCGCAGCGCCGCCGGAAAGCCCGTCAAGGGTGCACGCCCGTTTATCGTGGACCCGAAAGAGCCCGATGCGATGATCGCTCCCTGGTCCGTTTCAGATATCGGATTCGGAAAGTTCCTGTGCGATATCTTCGATTATTGGGTGCGGAATGATGTCGGCCGGTATTATGTGAATCAGTTTGACGCGACCCTCGCCAACTGGTACGGAACCCAGCCGGGGACCTGCGTTTACGCCCAGACGTGCGGCGGGAATGCGGTTATCGAACACAATGGCGACCTGTATCCCTGTGACCATTTCGTCTATGGGAAATACCTGCTCGGTAATATTGCGGAGCATCCGATCAAGGAGATGATGACTTCCGATGCCCAGATCAAATTCGGGATCGACAAACGGAATACGCTCCCGGGACGCTGCCGCCGCTGCGAATGGGCGTTTGCCTGCAACGGGGAGTGTCCCAAACACCGTTTCAATACGACCGAGGCGGGGGAGACGGGATTGAATGCCCTCTGTGCGGGATATCGTAAATTCTTTTCCCATGTCGCTCCGTACATGGATTTCATGAAGGACCTGCTCAACAAGGAAGAAGCTCCCGCCGGGGTCATCCCCTGGGCGCGCCTCAGGAAATAAACCAGGCTTCGTCTCAGTCGGATACTTTTTCGAGGAGTTGCGGAGGAATATAGGATGTGGCGACGGCGATGAACCCTTCAATGGCGACAAGAAGCCTCCGGTCGCGGCGTATCCGCTTGATATATCCTTCCGCTCCTTTCAGCGGCCCGGCCTTGACCCGGACCTTATCCCCCTGCGCGTAGCGGGTAATGCTTTCATCGCTGAAGAACTCCAGGTTCTCGTCTCCCGAAGCGGTTACGAGACGGAACATGTCCATCTGCCGGTCCGGAATGACGGACGGTTTTTTCCGGTCCGCCGTTTTGTAGATAAAGCCTCTGTCGTAAAGGATGGATTCGATCCACGGAAGACTCTCATCGGGGCAGCGGACGAAAAGCAGGGATGCGACAATCGTCACACGCTTATAGATCTTCGGGCCGGCCTGCTCGTACCGGCGGTCGTTCCGGGATTCGTCCGGTGTCGCAAGCCGTTTCCGGATCCGGTGGAATTCGTCTCCCTTGAGCTCATCTTTCCGTACCGGAATATAGGTTTCAAGTCCGGCACGAATTAATTCGTCTTCGATTTCGAAGACTTTGTTATAGAATACTTTAAGGGCGTACCAGCGGAGCTGGACCTCATTATCGTCCATTATTTCCACCTGTTTTCCCTGACGGTTTTGACGGCGATGCGCTGGAGTCTCCGGGCAGTCTTTGCATCGATCTCGTATTCGGTCTCCTGCATCCGGAACGGATTCCCCATGACGCCTTTCCCGATGATCGGGCGGATCAAGGCTTCAAACCAGGTACAGGCGGCAAGGTAGCGGGTATAGCCTTTGTTGAGGTGGTATCCGTCCCGCGTCAGATCCTTTCCGTCGAAGATGACATGGCTCCAGCGGGCGTTCTGGACCGCTGTCCCGGACGGGATGACGGTCGCAAAATCAAAGCGCCCGCAGAGATTGTCGGTACATTCGAGGATCTTATTGTACATAATCATCTGGTTGTTCCCGTAGGTAGGGTAGGCCCGGTGGGTTGAACTGCGGGAATAGGCCCATGTCTGGTGCCATACGAGCACGACATCGGGATTGGAGCAATGCTTGCGGATAATGCCGGCAAGACGTTCTGTCCATGGATCATAGGAATCCGGGACCCCGCAGAGGGGAGAGCTCTGCTGCATCGTGATGATATCCCAGGGCTCATCTTCGATCCCATCCAGGATGGTCGCCTGTTTGGAAACCGTGACCCATTCGTTCCCTGTTGACTTGTAGTACTTGTAATTGGGCGTCCTGTTCTCATATTCCCGGCAGTGGCGCTCCAGGTTGCAACCACCGATGAAAAGACGGGCGACGATTACATTATGGATGCCGGCTCCTTCCAACAGATCGGGCAGCCAGGTCGTGGCATCATCTGAAAAACTGTTGCCGACAGCGAGAATCCGAAGCGTGTCAGGATGATTGGGAAGTTCTGCGGCCTGCAGGGCGGTGGAACACAGGATCAGAGCCAGTGAAAGGAGACGAAGGAATTTCATGATAACATGGTTTTTTACATGCAAAAATAGGAAAATATATTTGCATTCACCCTTCGAAAATGATATTTTTGTAAGAAAACGGAGTATGATGAAATCACAGGAAGAACTCTTCTCCATTGTCGGCCGATTCGCCGTCAAAGGACATGTTCGCAGCGTCGAACCGCTGGGAAACGGACTGATCAACGATACCTTCAAGGTTTGCATGGACGGAGACGAACAGTATGTCCTCCAGCGGATCAATCATTTGATCTTTACCGACGTCGATCTTCTCCAGCATAACATTGAGGTCGTAACCGCCCACCTCCGCAGGAAACTCGAGTCGGCCGGCGAGGCGGATATAGACAGGAAGGTCCTTCGTTTCATCCCGCTTTCCGACAGCCCGAAGACTTATCTCAAGGACGGGGATGCGTATTGGCGGATATCCGTATTCATTCCGGACGCCTATACGTATGAGACGGTCGATCCGGAGTTTTCCTACTATGCGGGGAAGGCTTTCGGCCGTTTCGAGGCTGACCTCGCCGATCTGGACGAGCCGCTCGGAGAAACCATCCCGGATTTCCATAACATGGAACTGCGGGACAGGCAGCTCAAGGAGGCGATCGCTGCGGATCCGGTCGGAAGGATGTCCGACCCTGAAGTCCGGGAGATCGCGGAGTACCTGGCGGCCTATTCCCATCAGATGTGCAAGGCGGAACGGATGTATCGCGAAGGAACGCTTCCGAAACGCATCTGCCACTGCGATACCAAGGTCAATAATATGATGTTCGACGCGGACGGCAACGTGCTTTGCGTCATCGATCTGGATACGGTCATGCCGAGTTTCGTATTCTCCGATTTCGGTGATTTTCTCCGGACGGCGGCCAATACGGCGCCTGAGGATGAGCCCGATACGGATAAAATCGCTTTCAGGATGGATATTTTCAAGGCTTTTGCCAAGGGTTATATCGAATCGACATCCGTCTTCCTCACCCCTGTCGAGCGGGAAAACCTGCCGTATGCCGCGTGTCTGTTCCCCTATATGCAGGCGGTCCGTTTCTTCGCCGATTATATCAACGGGGATACCTATTACAAGATCAAGTATCCGGAACATAACCTCGTCCGGACCCGTGCACAGATCAAATTGTTCAAAGAGGCGCTCTCCAAAACCGGAGAGATGAAATCTTATCTGGACTCGCTCGACTGAGACCGCAGGATTTCCTTTGCAACGGCGTCGCGGTCGAGGGCCGGCACGGTCCGACCGCCTATTCCGGTCATCGTTTCTGCCGCGAATAGGGAATTCCATAGCGCTTCTTCGGTCGCTTCGATGGTCGCCATGAAAAGTCCCGACATGTCGTCATTTTGCAGCAGGGTCGGCGTATAACGCGGTTTTGCTTCGATGAGGTTCTCCGGACTGACGGAAAAAGCGATTACATAATCTCCGCTTCCGTTCGAGGCGATGCCGCCGGTTTTGGCCAGCCCCATGATCGCCCGTTTGGCCATTCTTTCGAGGTTTCGGGCATCGACGGGTGCATCCGTCGCCACTACGATCATGCAGGATCCGTCCGTATCGTGAAGGATCTGATCCCGGTACGGATAGTGTCCGCTCCGTTTTCCGACGGGGTAGCCGTCGATTTCCAGCGTACCTCCATAATTGCTTTGTACGAGGACGCCGACGGTATAACCGCCCATGGACACGGGAAGGACCCGTGAAGAGGTCCCGATCCCGCCTTTAAGTCCGAAAGCGACGGTGCCAGTCCCCGCGCCGACATTCCCTTCCGCTACCGGTCCGCTCCGGGCATTCCGGATGGCGCTGAGAACATCCCCCTTCGTGACATAGCGTGCGCGGATGTTGTTGAGTCCTCCGTCATTTGTCTCCCCGACAACGACGTTGACCGATCCGACGGACTCATTCCCGGGTTGCGACAGGGTATATTCAATGCCGCCGATGATCCCTTCTGCGACGTTGAGGGTGTTGGTCAGGATAATCGGAGCTTCGATATTGCCCAGTTCCATTACCTGGGTCCCCCCGGCCAGTTTCCCGAATCCGTTGCCGACGTAAATGGCGGCAGGAACCTTTTTCCGGAAGAGATTCCCGTCGTGGGGCAGAATGGCCGTGACACCGGTCCGCATATCATCCCCTTCGATTTTCGTGACCTGCCCGACCTTGACGCCGGGAACGTCCGTGATCGCATTCTCCTTACCTGGGGAGAGGACGCCGGGGGTGATGCCGTAGTCCCGGAGCCGCTTCTGGGCGGATACGGGCAGGAATACCGTCAGCAGGAGAACTGCCGCGGTGATGCGGGGGAGAGCCTTGCTTCTTTTCATGATTCGGGGTCGTCCTCGTCGGGGAGGTCGATCTGCTTGTATTGGTTCTTGCGTTTCAACCACCGGTCACGGGCGTACTGCTGCATGTCCGTAATGGTGTCGTTCTCATCGATGATTTCCATCCCGAGGATGGTCTCGATAATGTCTTCGAGGGTGATAATACCCTGGAAAGCACCGTAATCGTCGATGATGAGTGCGATCTGGTCCTTGGATTTGAGGAGGGATTCCCAGATGTCGCTGACAGAGGTCTCTTCATTGAATGCAGCGATCGGGCGTTTGATCGAAGAAAGCCGGGTATCGAACTTATCCTCGGCAAGGAGTTCCAGGGCATCGTACCGGAGGATGTATCCGGTGATGAACTCAGGGGATTCCCCATAAACCGGGATCCGCGAATTGTGAGAAAGTTCATCCGCTCTGTAAAAGCGTTTCAGGGTCATGCTTTCCGGAGCGATGGCCGCCACTACGCGCGGTGTCATCACATCGTAAGCCTTGATGTCGTCCAGTTTCATGATATTCTGGATGACCTTGTTCTCATTGTCGTCCAGGACACCTTCCTCTTCTCCGATATTGGCCATGGCAGAAACTTCCTCGCGGCTGATCGTCGTATCGGGCTCATCGGCGGAAACGGCATGGCTCAGCAGTTTCACAAGCCACACGACCGGATAGAGGAGATAAATCAGGGCGTTCATGATCACGGCGAGCCAGAGCATCCCTTTCCAGTGGGAGGTTCCGATGCTCTTGGGAATAATCTCCGAGAAAACGAGGATCAGGATCGTCATGATGGCGGAAACGAGTCCGAACCATTCGTTGCCGAACAGGAGGGTCGCCTGCCGGCCTACGCCGGCGGCGCCGATCGTATTGGCAATGGTATTGAGAGACAGGATGGCCGCAAGGGGGCGGTCCGTATCTGTCTTCATCTTCATGAAGAGTGAGGCATGCTTATCCCCTTCGTCTTCCCGCATTGTGATATACGAAATCGGAGTCGTCATCAGGACAGATTCCAACAACGAACACAAGAACGATACGCCCATCGCTCCGAGAAGAAATATGAGAAGAGTTCCCATCAGTCTGCCATATAGACTACAAAGATACGATTATTTCCTTATCCGTCAACCATTCAGGACATTTTCCCCGGTCCGGGTCATGTCGAAAAGGATCAGACGGTCTCCGGCATAGAGGACGGTGTCTCCATTCGGAATGATGGATTCCTCCCCGCGTTGGATCATAACTACCAAACCGTTACCGGCATATTCGCTGAGTTTGTGGCCGTCCCGGCGGCTGCCCTTCTTGACCGTTTTCTCGACCAGATGGGTATTGTCGTCTTCGAAATGCTTCATGATGGAGATGACCTGATCCCCTTCCTGGAGAACGGTATGGCCGCGTGGCAGGATCCTGTCTTTCCCGCGCTTGACCATAACGATCAACATGCCTTCCGGGATATCGATATCTTTGATAGCTTTCCCGTTCCAAATACTGTCGGAACTGATATCGACGCGACCGAATTGCATTTCCGAATTTTCGTTGTAGTCATTGAATGTCTTCATGACATCATTCTTCGTGTCGATCATCCGCAAGCCCTTGGCGACCGAGGGGATCAGGGAACCCTGAATCAAAATGGAGATCAGAACAAGGCAGAAGACGATATTGAAAAAGTCATGTTGCAGGAATTCTATGCCGGCCGAAGCCATGATGGCGAATACGATAGAAGCCGCTCCCCGAAGACCGACGAATGAAATCAGCATTTGCTGCCGGAAGGGATACTTCCTGAAAGGAGCGAGGATCGAGACGACGGCGGCAGGGCGAGCCAGGAATGTCAGGAATAAAAAGATGGCAATGGCGGGAAGAATTGACTTGGGTAAATTGGAAGGGGAGGCCAGGAAGCCGAGGAGGAAGAAGATCAGCACTTGCATCAGGCCGGTAATCCCGTCAAAGAAATGGACCAGGTTTTTCTTATTCTTGAATTCATGGTTGCCGAGGATGATCCCGACGATATAGGTGCTGAGGTATCCGTTTCCTCCGACCAGGTCCGGGAGCGCATAGGAAGCGATGGCGACGGCGAAGATGAACAGAGAGTCGAATCCGGATCCCCTGAAATGGATCTGGTCCAGTGCCATCGTGGCCAGTTTGGCGATGCCGAAGCCCCCGGCGAGACCGAAGGCGATCTGGGCGATGACGGACCAGACGATATGGCCGGTGCTGGCCGTTCCGTTCATGACGGAAAGCATGATGGCGGTCAGCATATAGGAACAGGGGTCGTTGCTGCCGCTTTCAACTTCCAGCATCGGGGCGGTATTGTTCTTCAGGCCCAGTTTCTTCGCTCTCAATATAGAAAAGACGGAAGCCGCGTCCGTTGAACTGATGACGGAGCCGAGCAGCAGGCTTTCGATCCATCCCCAACGAAGGACGTAGTGACAGAATACACCGACCAGTCCGGCCGTCAGAATGACACCGACCGAGGCGAGCAGGATGGATTCCCGGATGACCGGTTTGGCTGATTCCCACCGTGTCCCGAAACCACCGTAGAACATGATGAAGATCAAGGCGACGGTACAGGCTTCTTTCGCAAATTCCTGGTTATGGAAAGTAATGGGAGATATCGCATTGTTGCTGAAGACGAGTCCCAACAGGAGGAATGCCAGGAGGGTCGGAACGCCGATTCTCGATGAGACATTGTTGAGACCGATACAGGTCAGGATAACGAAGGCAATAAGGATCAGAAACAGGGTCGTCATGTCCACATGAGGGTTAATACCCTACAAATTTAACATTTTTTGTTAACTTTGCGCGCAAAATGTAATCTTCAACGCAATGAGATCGGATATTATAGTGATCGGAGGAGGCGCCGCTGGACTGCTGGCTGCCGTCGGTGCTGCGGAAACCCTTGCGCGGACTGAGAATGGAGGAACGGTGACCGTCCTCGAAAAAATGCCTAAAACCGGACGGAAAATCATGATTACCGGTAAGGGCCGGTGCAACTTCACGAACGTCAAGGACTGGGCCGGATTCTCGGATCATATCCGGACCGATGTGAATTTCGTCAGCCCGTCCTGGCATAATCTTCCTCCGGAGAAACTCATCGAGTTACTGCGGTCCAACGGCCTCCGTTCTGTCGTGGAGCGGGGGGACCGGGCATTCCCGCAGTCCCATAATGCAGGAGATGTTGTCGATACCCTTGTGAGAGCCTGCACCCTGCTCGGCGTGAAGATCGTTACAGGCTGCGAGGTGAAGACAATAGACAAAACGGCCCGCGGCTACTCTCTTGATTGTATCCGGACGACGGTCAAGGAGTTCCGCCAGCGAACGGACGACGACCGGGATTATGACCGGAGAAATGCGCCTGTCCGCAAGGAAACGACGATTGAACCGGAAGAGTATTCCTGTCGGAAACTGATTGTTGCTACGGGTGGTCTTTCTTATCCCGGGACCGGTTCGACCGGCGACGGATATATGTGGGCGGAGGAAATCGGCCATACGGTTACTCCCTGCTTCCCTTCATTGACGGCACTCGTTCCGGCCGGTTACAAATCTGAAAAGAATCCGCTCGCGGAAGAGATCAAGGTGGCCTTCCGCGGTCAGCGGAGAACGGTTTTCGGCAACCGCAGGGAAGCCCGGATCAATCCGCTTCCGTCTTATTACCCGAAGCTGCAGGGACACATCGAGCGGATTACCCCGATGTCTGAAATCGGAGAACTGTTCAACGGCAATGCTTTGGAAAATGTCCGGCTCACGCTTTATATTGACGGAAATGAAGCCCAAAGCGAGTTTGGAGATCTCGAGTTTACGGATGGAGGAATCGAAGGTCCGATCGGCTTCCAGGTAAGCCGGAAAGCGGTCAAGGCGATCATGAACGGATCCAAGGTTTCCGCCGTCCTCGACATGAAACCGGCTGTTGAGACTGAAAAACTCAGCGAGGATATCCACCAGAAATGGGAAGAAATCCTGGCGGATCCGAGAAGCAGCGGGCAGGATTTCAAGCGGCTTTTCCGTATTCTGCTCGGCAAACTGATCCCGTGGAACCTTACGCTCGCTTTTCTCAGGACGAATCCGAAAGTAAGTGTTGATTCGCTGGCAGAGCGTCTGAAGAACTGGCGTTTTGAGATCGTTGGATTTGTCGGCTTTGAGCGTTCCGTTATTACCGCCGGTGGCATTTCGACGGATGAGGTGGTAGCAAAAACCCTCGAATCCAAGAAATCCGAGGGTCTGTATTTCTGTGGTGAGGTCCTTGATATGGATTCAGACACAGGCGGTTATAATCTCCAGACAGCTTTTTGTACCGGCTATCTCGCCGGCATTTCCGCCGCCAAAGCCCTGTAAAACATTTTTCCCGTAGGGGGTGCTCCTCCTGAAACCGCCGCTTTGCGGCCCCTCCCCAAGGGGCCCCTCCCTCTGATAATGCCGAGGGTGGCATAGGTTTTAGGAGGAGCACCCCCTGCGGAAATAGGTAACTACTGTGCTTTTACGAGGGCGAACCAATCGGCAGAGGTCTTGAGGTCCGCTTTTGACCAGCAGGAGCCGAAGCTGTAGGCTACAGGCTGCCCGGAAGTGATGCGGCGGATCAGAAGGCCATGGTCAAGTTCCTCTGATACAATCACATCTTCTGCCCCCGGAAGTACGATGGCAACCCCGAGCATTCCGTCCTCCGGCTCGACGCTCTGGTCCGATGCATGTTCCCAGATTGCATAGCGGTCGCTCTCGCAACACTCTTCCACAATCGTTTGCTGTGCTCCGTGCCGCTTGATCCCTGCCGCGATGGCAAGCGTGTCGGTTCCGGTAAAGGTATAGACATCCTCCACCTGCCCGAAATAAGAATCGGCGCAGATCGTCACCTTTTTATCTAGCGATACACGAATGCCTTCCGCCGCTTCCCATTCAGGATAATGCAATGCGAAGACAACCTTATCCGGCGTCGTCTCCAGCACTTCGCAGGACCGGTAGTTCGTAGCGGGATAGCAAAGCTTTCCGCCGATCATCGGAACGGAAGCGCCTCCGCCGAGGCTGACGGCTACCTTGTAGCAGTCCTTGCCGCCGTGGTCGTGATGGTAATAGGAACCGTCTTCCATCGCACCGGCATACCAGGAGTCGGCAACGAGGGCTCCCGGAAGTTTGACCCAGATGTCCAGGCCCGGCGATGTCGGGTTCCCCTCAAGGGCTTTTCCATAGAAACGGCCGGCGATGAGGTTGTTCTCGAAAACGAAATCATCCGCCCGCTCGGGTACGGGCCGGGCCATGACTTTCTGTTCCTGCGTTTTCTGCCGGCAGGCTGTCAGGCCGGCGGCTGCGATGACAAGGATCGCGAGTAATACTCTTTTCATGGGGCTATCTTAAATCTTTCGTGGCGCACCAGTCCATATCGTTGTAGTCGTCGTTTTCTCCGCACATGCCCCAGATGAACGTGTAGTTCCGGGTTGCGCAGGCAGAGTGGATGCTCCACTGGGGAGAGATCACGGCTTGTTCGTTGTGCATCCAGATATGCCGGGTTTCCTGGGGCTCGCCCATGAAATGGCAGACGGCGGCGTCATCCGGTACCTCAAAATAGAAGTATACCTCCATGCGGCGGTCGTGGGTATGGGCAGGCATGGTATTCCAGGTGCTGCCGGGAGCCAGTTCGGTCATGCCCATCTGGAGCTGGCAGCAGGGAACGACTTCTTTGACCAACAGGCGGTTGATCGTCCGTTCATTGGACTCTTCGAGCGATCCGAGATGCATGACAACGGCGTCCTTCTTCGTCACTTTCTTGACTCCGGTCTCGCGGTGGGCGGTCGCCGAGCAGAAATAAAAGCGGGCGGGGGAGGCAGGATCATCACTGCGGAAGGTTACATGGCGGTTCCCACGTCCGATATAGAGGGCCTCCTTATAATCGAGGTGGTAGACTTCTTCTCCGACGACAACGCTGCCGGCACCCCCGACATTGATGATGCCGATTTCGCGCCGCTGCGTGAAATAATCGGCCCTGAGGATTTCAGGAGCGGAAAGAAGCAGATCCTCCCCGGCGGGGACGGCGCCCCCGGTGATGATCCTGTCGAACATTGAATAGACCATATTGATCTCATTCGGAACCATTACATTCTCAACGAGATACTCCTTTCTGAGCCTGTCCGTATCGTAGTGCTTCGCATCGAGATTACCCGACGCCTGGCGTACTTGACAATTGATTTTCATAACAAAGGCATTCTTTATAACGTCATTCTGAACGAAGTGAAGAATCTACTTCGGCTGTTTTCCGATATATGCAAGGATACCGCCGTCCACATAGAGAATATGGCCGTTTACGGCGTCGGAAGCGTGGGAAGCCAGGAAAACGGCCGGTCCGCCGAGTTCGGAAGGTTCGAGCCAGCGGCCTGCCGGCGTTTTGGCGCAGATGAACAAATCGAAGGGATGGCGGCTGCCGTCAGGCTGTCTCTCGCGCAGGGGAGCGGTCTGGGGCGTCGCGATATAACCGGGGCCGATCCCATTGCACTGGATGTTGTACTCGCCGTATTCGGAACAGATATTCCGTGTCAGCATTTTCAGGCCACCCTTTGCGGCAGCGTAGGCGGAGACCGTTTCCCGGCCGAGTTCAGACATCATGGAGCAGATATTGATGATTTTTCCTTCGCGGCGTTCCATCATTTCCGGAAGTACGGCGGAGGAAACGATAAAGGGTGCCACCAGGTCCACGTCAATCACCTGCTGGAATTCCTCCCTCTTCATTTCATGCATCGGAATCCGCTTGATAATCCCGGCATTGTTGACGAGAATATCGATCTGTCCGACTTCCTGATGGATCTTCTCCACAAGGGCCTTTACAGCCTTTTCATCGGTTACGTCACACACGTATCCGTGGACATTCGTGATGCCGGCTTCCCGGTAGTTGTTGAGTCCCCGTTCCAGGGCCGCTTCGTTGATGTCATTGAAAATGATGTTCTTGACGCCGGCGGCGACGAAAGCCTTGGCGATGTTGAAACCGATGCCGTAGGAAGCTCCGGTGATCCAGGCGTTTTTGCCTTCGAGAGAAAATAAATTAGCC
The DNA here is from genome assembly GCA_902789395.1 of uncultured Bacteroidia bacterium. GTDB lineage: Bacteria > Bacteroidota > Bacteroidia > Bacteroidales > UBA932 > Cryptobacteroides. Next base: position 118,647 of record CADANY010000004.1, read on the forward strand.
ATATCGTTTATGAGTTAGTTTCGTATCTTCGCAAAGATACAAACGTTTGCGCAGAAATCAAATTAATTTTAAAGAATTTTACAAAAAAATTACAGGATTTTGGCGAAAAATTGAAAAAAAATTTGGATTTTGTGCAAACGTTTGTATTTTTGCGGTTGGAATGGTAACGATTTCTGACATCGCCAAAAAGCTCGGCATTACGCCGTCGACCGTATCCCGGGCTCTCTCGGGAAGTCCGAGAGTGAAAAATTCGACCCGTGAGGCGGTTGAACGGATGGCAGAGCAATTGGGTTATGAACGCAATGAAGCCGCCTCCAGCCTGCGGAGGGGAAAGATCAATGCGGTCGGTATCGTCGTGCCGCGGATCAACCGCGCTTTCTTCAGCAATGTCATCGGAGGTGCAGAATCCGTTTTGGATGAACACGGTTACTCCGTCATTATCTGCCAGAGCCACGAAAAGATCGAGGATGAGGTCAAAGCCCTCAAGATGCTCCGCAGCAACCGGGTCGCCGGAGTCCTTATATCCCATGCCATTCCGTCTGAAAATGGAAATCATATCCTTGAAAATATCGATCCCAATGCGGTCCTTGTCCAGTTTGACCGTGTATTCAGTGACCTCCCAGGCCCACGGATCGTCAGCGAGAATTATAAGGGTGCCTATGAGGGGACCCGGCATTTGATCGAGAACGGTTACCGCCGGATCGGGAATATTGCAGGCTATCTTTCCTCGGAAGCGTATGTCCAGCGGCTTCAAGGATATAAGCAGGCGTTGCTCGATATGGGAATGGAAGTCGATGAAGAGATCATTTTCTATGATTCCATCGTCCGGGAAACCGGCTATCAGGCCGGAAAACTGGCCATTGAGCGCGGTTGTGACGCCGTATACAGTGCCGGTGACTATTCTGCGCTCGGGGTCATCGATGCAGTCCGCGAGGCCGGACTGCGCATTCCCGACGAATTCGGCATTGTCGGCACCGCCAATGAGCAGTTTACGGGCCTGATGACCCCCTCCCTGAGTTCGATGGCCCAGCATCCCTATGAAATGGGGCGACGTGCCGCCCAAGCGTTCCTGACCTCCCTCAAACCCGGCGCCCATGTCGGGGAAGTCTCGGTTCCTATGGAACTGATTATCCGCGAATCCTCATCCAGAAACCATATCGGCATCTTATGAAAAAAATGATTGTCTCCATCCTGTTGCTTTCGCTTCTACTGCCGCTTTCCGCCCAGAAGAGCGGGTTCAACTACGATGAGTCCAAGGTCCCTTCCTATTCGCTTCCGGATCTATTCGTGACGGAGAAGGGAAAACCGGTCCGAACGGCGCGCAGATGGGAGAGAATCCGCCGTCCCGAGATTCTGCATCTTTTCGAAACGCAGGTCTACGGGATTTCCCCGGCCGCACCGGCGGGGATGCATGCACGCGTCGAAAAAGTGGTGGAGGATGCGTTCGGGGGAGCCGGAACGCTCAAGGAAGTCACCTTGTTCCTCGACCCCGCGGAAACCTATCCGGTCCATCTCCTGATCGCCGTCCCTAAAAATGCCGCGGGACCTGTTCCGGCCTTTCTCGGAATGAATTTCTGGGGAAACCATACGACTACCGATGATCCCAATGTAACCATCCCGGACGGATGGAAAGGGGCCTACAGCGGAAAGGCAGTGACCGACCACCCCCGTGCGTTCAATGCCGAACGCTGGCCGTTCCAGTATATACTGGATCAGGGTTACGCTGTCGTAACATACTGCCGGGAAGATATCGATCCGGATTTTGACGACGGGTTCCGAAACGGGGTCCACCGGCTTATGGACGGAGATACCCCGCGAACCGGGACTTCCTGGGGAACGATCGCTGCGTGGGCCTGGAGTCTCTCACGTGCACTCGACTATCTGAATGCGGATCCGGATATCGATGCCTCCCGGGTCGCCGTTTTCGGCCATTCCCGCCTCGGGAAGACCGCCCTCTGGGCCGGCGCGCAGGATCCGCGTTTCGCTCTTGTCATATCAAACTGCTCAGGCTGCGGCGGTGCGGCCCTTTCCAGAAGGTGCTTTGGGGAGACCGTCGGCCGGATCAATTCCAGTTTCCCGCACTGGTTCTGTTCGAATTTCCACCAATACAGTGACCATGAGGCGGACCTTCCGGTCGACCAGCATGAGCTGCTTGCCCTGATCGCCCCGCGTCCCCTCTATGTCGACAGCGCCAGCGAGGATCTCTGGGCTGACCCCCGCGGCGAGTACCTCTCTCTTTATGAGGCCTCAAAGGTCTATGCATTATATGGGTATGATACGCTGACGGACCCGGAGTCCCCGGAAATCGGGCATCCCGTCGTGCGCGGCCGGACCGGTTACCATATTCGGCAAGGCAAGCACAATATCCTCCTCTATGACTGGCAGCAATTCATTTCCTTTGCCGACCGTTTCCTTAAATGACCAATCCCTACCGCATGAAGATACACTATAACCCATTCATCCTTTTTGCAGCCAGCTGTCTGCTCGCTCTCTCCTGTACCGGAAACGAGAGTGAGTTTGCTGCATTATATGAGGACCTTCCTTTTTCCATGCCGGTCGTTTCGCGGCCGGAGATCCCTTCCCGCCAGGTTGACATCCGTGATTTCGGCGGCGTCGGGGATGGACGGACGCTCAATACAGAGGCTTTCGGGAGGGCGTTAGCCGACCTCTCCGGCAAAGGCGGGGGCCATCTTATTGTCCCGGAGGGTATCTGGCTGACCGGTCCGATTTCGCTGGAAAGCCATATCGATCTCCATGTCACCGAGAATGCCATTCTTGTCTTTTCTCCCGATCAGGATCTCTATCCGATCATTGATACCAACTTTGAGGGCCTCGACGTGCGCCGCTGCCTTTCTCCGATCAACGCCCAAGGGGCTGAACACATTTCTATCACGGGCGGCGGTATCATAGACGGAAGCGGCGAATATTGGCGGGAGGTCAAAAAACGCAAGGTCTCTTCCGACCAGTGGAAGGCGATCCTCGGCCGGGGCGGAATCCTCAGCGAAGACGGTTCCGTCTGGTATCCGGACGAGGGGTACATGAAAGCCCGCCTGACGGCCGGATCCCTGAATTACCCGGACCCGTCGCTCGATGAACAGGAAATTAAGACCTTCCTCCGTCCTGTCATGGTCTCCCTCCGGGAATGCGACCATATTCTGATTGAAGACTGCACCTTCCAGAATTCCCCTTGTTGGAATATCCATCCGATCTATTGCAAGAACATGATTATCAATCATATCACTGTTCGTAATCCGCATTATTCCGCGAACGGAGACGGGATTGACATCGATGCCTGCGAGAACGTTATCCTGACGAACTCATCCTTTGACGTCGGTGATGACGCCATCTGTATCAAATCCGGAAAAGACGCCGACGGACGCCGGCACGGGAAAGCCTGCCGCAACCTCCTGATCTCCGGCTGTACGGTCTATCACGGCCACGGCGGCTTTGTCATCGGCAGTGAAATGAGCGGGGGAGTCGACCATATCCTCGTCGAAAAATGCCGTTTCATCGGGACCGACGTGGGACTTCGTTTCAAAAGTACCCGCGGACGGGGAGGGCTGGTCGAAAAGATCTGGTGCAGAGATATTTACATGAAAGATATCGTGACGTATGGCGTCATTTTCAACCTCTATTATGCCGGCGTTGCCGCGACGGATATTAACGGTGAAACGAAAGAAGATATCCAGCCGGTTGACGAAACGACACCGGTATTCCGGGATGTAACCTTTGACCGGATCATCTGCGCCGGCGCCCGCCAGTCCGTCTATGTGAACGGTCTTCCTGAGATGCCTGTCCGCGGACTCCGGTTCAGGGATTGTACCTTCTCCTCCGAAAAGGAAAGAGAGGTCCATTATGCCGAAGATCTTGTTTTTGAGAACATTACTGAAACAACGACCCGATGAGAAGATTCTTTTTTACGTTCCTGGCGCTTGCCGCCGTTCTTGTCTGCTCTTCCTCTACCATCCATCTGATGGGAGATTCCACCATGGCGGACAAAGACCTTTCCAACGGAAATCCTGAACGGGGCTGGGGCATGATGTTTCCGAACTTCGTCGAAGGGATGGAGGTGATCAACTATGCCCAGAACGGGCGGAGTACCAAGAGTTTCATCGACCGCGGTCTGTGGGATAAGGTCAAAGCGAACCTCAAAGCCGGCGACTGGGTCTTCATCCAGTTCGGCCACAATGACGCCAAGGAAAGCGACCCCGAGCGTTATGCCGCTCCTTTCGGAGCCTACCAGGACAATCTCCGACTTTTTGTCCGCACGGCCCTTCAAGCAGGAGCCCATCCGGTTCTGCTGACCCCGGTTGCCCGTCGCTGGTTCAAGGACGGAAAACTGGACCGGAACTGCCATACGGATTATCCTGAGGCCATGAAACAGGTCGCTGCGGAATTCGGCATTCCGCTTCTGGACATGACGACGCGGACCCTGGATTGGATCGAAGGTCTCGGCGATGAGGCGTCCCGGCCTTATTTCATGCATCTCGAACCCGGTCGCTATGCCTGTGCCCCGGAAGGGAAGGTGGACAATACCCACACCAAAGCAGCCGGCGCCCGGAAGGTCGCGAAGCTGGTTTGCGACTGCATCCGGGAGCAGCTCCCCGAGATTGCGGAGCACCTGGTCTATTATGATATCGTCGTGGATCCGAACGGCTTCGGGGATTATTTCACCATCCAGGAAGCCATCAATGCTGTCCCGGATTACAGCCATGAGGCGATTACGACGATACTTGTCAAGAAAGGCGTGTACCATGAAATGGTTACGATCCCGCATAACAAATTCCGGATCCATATCAAAGGGCAGGGCGCAGAAGATACGATTCTGACTTACGGAAAATATGCGACACAGCCTTGGGAACTGAACGGCCTTCCGACCGGAACGTCAGGAAGTGCAACCCTTTATATGCACTCGAGCTATGTGACGATGGAAGATATGACCGTTGAGAACAGCGCCGGGGAAGGGAAGGCCATCGGCCAGGCGGTCGCTCTTTTTACCGACGGCGATTTCCTCTTCTTCAACCGCTGCCGTTTCATCGGCAACCAGGATACGGTCTATACCTACGGACGCTACGGAAAGGACGGCGGAGTCAAGCGCAACTACTTCCTCGACTGCTATATAGAAGGTACGACGGATTTTATTTTCGGACCCTCTGTCGCGTGGTTCGAAAACTGTCATATCCATTCGAAGAAAAACAGTTATGTGACAGCCGCCTCGACATTCGAAGGACAGAAGTGGGGGTATGTCTTCCACAAGTGCCGTCTGACGGCCGCCCCCGGGATAGACAAGTGCTATCTCGGACGTCCCTGGGGCGCGTATGCCAAGACGGTTTTCATCGAGTGCGAACTTGGATCCCATATCCTCCCCGACGGGTGGCATGACTGGGAGAAGCCTGGCAAACCCGATACGAAGAAGAATTCGTATTATGCTGAGTATAAGAACTATGGACCCGGTGCAGCTTCAAAGAAGGAGCGGGTGAAGTGGTCCCGGCAACTGACGGACCGGCAGGCAGCGGAATATACTTTTGAAAACGTGATGTACCAGAAACAGGACGGCATCGTCTGGAATCCGTACGACAACCGATGAAAAAGGGATGGATCATAGCGGCCGTCGCCGCCCTTCTGGCTTCCTGTGCAGGGAAGCAGCCCCTCTCCGTCCGGCTTGTCCGGAGCGAAATCGCGCGGAATCCCGAAGCCTCCTGGATCGACGGCCAGGAAGGAAAACTCAAATGGAACTATACCACCGGCCTGGAACTCAAGGCCTTCCTCGACGTCTATGACCGGTACGCAGCCGGTCTTTCCGAGCGAAGCGAAGAATCTCTCCTGGATTACGTTGACGCCTGGTATGATGCGATCATCGACTCTACCGGCCTGATCTACAAATACAAAGTTTCGAATTATTCTACGGACCATATCTGTCCGGGCCGGACCCTTTTCCGCCTCTATGAACTGACCGGGAAAGAGAAGTACCGTATGGCGATGGATACGCTTTACCATCAGATCCAGGGCCAGCCCCGCACTCCGGAAGGCGGTTTCTGGCACAAGAAGGTCTATCCGCAGCAGATGTGGCTGGACGGACTTTACATGGCCCAGCCTTTCTATGCGGAGTATACCCTGCGTTTCGTCCCGGACAGCCTGCAGGCCCGGAATTTCGATGATATCGTCCGTCAATTCAAAACGGTGGCGGAGCATACCTTCGATCCCGCGACCGGCCTGTACCGCCATGCCTGGGATTCTTCCCATGAAATGTTCTGGGCTAACTCCGAGACGGGGCAGTCCGACCATGCCTGGGGAAGGGCCCTCGGGTGGTATGCGATGGCCCTTGTCGATGTTCTGGAACTTCTTCCTGAAACGGTTTCCGGCCGCGGTGACCTTGTCCGGATCCTGCAGGGGATTTTCGACAAGCTTCCGGAATATGCCGATTCGGCCAGCGGGATGTGGTATCAGGTGCTGGACAGCCCCGGAAGGGAAGGGAACTATGTCGAAGCGACCTGCAGCGCGATGTTCGTCTATTCGATGCTGAAAGGAATCCGCCTCGGTATCCTTGAAATCCCTCTGAAGACCGCCCGGGAAAAGTATGACGCTTTTGTCCGGACTTTTGTGACCCGGGACGGGGGTCTTGTCAGCCTGGAGCGCTGCTGCGAGGTGGCTGGTCTCGGCGGCAAGGACAACCGCCGGGGCGATTATGATTATTATATTAATGAACGCGTGCGTGCCAACGATCCGAAGGGCATCGGTCCCGCCATCTGGGCCGCACTTGAAATGGAAGCATGCAAATGAGAAAGATGAGAAACATAAGCCTTCTGGCAGTTATCCTCGTTCTGGGCGTAGCCTGCGGGGAGAAGGAACCGGATCCCGTGAAGCCTGTATCCCTCTCCGCTCCTGCCGGGGTCAAGCTGAACCGGCAGACTGACCACTCCCTGATTTTCCAATGGGATGCCGTCGAGAATGCGGAGGTCTATTCCTGGAAACTCCTTCAGGGATCGGCTGAAGTCCAGACCGGGCAGACCCGGAATACCAATGCCATCATCGATGCGCTGGTCAAGGGCACTACGTACCAGTTTGCCGTCCGGGCCGAATCCGGAGAATCTGCTTCTGCGTGGTCGGCTTATGTTGAAGGAATTCCCGGCGGTGTTCCGGATACGCCGTCTCCGGGGACTGATCCTGATCCCCAGCCCGGAAAGGATCCTGTTACAGATGCGGTTTATGCCGGTTTCTCCATCCCTGAAGCCGAGGAAGACGGTACGCCGCGTGCTTTTCCGGGTGCAGAAGGCGGCGGCATGTACACGACCGGCGGCCGCGGAGGCAAGGTCCTCCATGTAACGACCCTGAATGATTCCGGTGAAGGTTCCCTTCGCTGGGCGGTCGGGCAAAGCGGTGCCCGTACGATCGTTTTCGATGTCGCCGGTGTCATTGAACTGCAGTCTTCTATCCAGATCAAGAACGGTAACCTGACCATCGCAGGCCAGACGGCTCCCGGGGACGGAATCTGCCTGAAGAACTATACTTTCAATATCGCCGCCGACAATGTCATCATCCGTTTCCTCCATTTCCGGCTCGGAGATGAGGGCGCGAATGCCGGTGACGGCGAGGATTGTATCTGGGGCCGCTACCACAATCATATCGTCATCGACCACTGCTCGATGAGCTGGTCCATCGACGAATGCGCCTCTTTCTACGCGAATGAATTCTTTACGATGCAGTGGTGCATCATCGCCGAATCCCTCCGCAGTACGATCCATTCGAAGGGGAGCCATGGCTACGGCGGTATCTGGGGCGGAAAGAACGCCAGTTTCCACCACAATATCCTGGCCCATCACGACAGCCGGAACGCCCGGATCGACCATCCTCATATCTACGAGAGCCATACCAATCCCGCCCGTCGAGGGAATGTGGAATTCCGGAATAATGTGATTTACAACTGGGGCAACAACAGCACCTACGGCGGAGAAGGCGGCTGGTTCAATATCGTCAACAATTATTATAAGCCGGGTCCCTCCTCGAAAGACCGGAAGTATTTTGTCGATGCCTATTCCGTCTACAGCAGCTGCTCGACCTGCGGTAAATCCAACATCGACGAAGGGTATCCCGAACTCTATATGAGCGGAAATGTCCATACGGCATACCAGGATATCTCTTCGGACAACAAGGCGGGTATCTACTGGCATAACGGAGCCGGACATAACCACTACAACAGCACCCGCTCCTCGGCGCTGCCGATCGTCGGAAAAGATCAGGCCGCTGCCTATTCGACCGTCCACACCGCTGCCGAGGCACTGAATGCCGTCTGCTCCTGGGGCGGAGCCTCCCTCAAGCGGGACAACGTTGATACACGTGTCGTCAGCCATGTAAAAGAAGGCAAGGGAACCCTTGTCGACAATATCGAAGACGTCAAGGCAAAGTACGGTGCGGCCTGGCAGACCTATACCGCTACCTCCGGGGAACTGTCCAAAACGAAAGACACGGACGGAGATGGCATGCCGGACTGGTTTGAAGAGGAATTCGGACTCGACAAGGCCAAAGCTTCCGACGGTGCCGACATCTGGCTGGACAAGAACGGCCGTTACACGAATCTGGAGATGTACCTCCACTATCTGGTCAAGGTAATTGTAGCCGGAGGCAATGCCGGCGGATCCTATAATAAACTCTAGTATTAACATATTTAAGATTAAAACCAATGAAAAGTCTAGCAAAGAAACTCATTCTTGCGTTGCTCTGCCTGGGCATGGGTTGGTCGCTCTCCGCACAAACCACGATCACTGGTGTCGTGACGGATGAGGAAGGAGAACCGTTGATCGGTGCCGGCGTTCTCATACAGGGAACGACCATCGGGACGGTAACCGGAATCGACGGTGACTATACACTTACCGTGCCCGCCGATGCGACTCACCTGGTGTTCTCCTTCATCGGACTGTCCGACCAGGTCATTGCGATCGAAGGAAAAACCCGGATCGATGTCGTCCTGAAGGCGGATCAAACATTTCTTGACGAAGTGGTGGTCGTCGGTTATGCGACCGTTTCCCGCCGCGATGTCGTGGGCTCTGTGGCGTCCGTGAATTCAGAAGCCCTCAATCAGGTTCCGGTTGCTTCCGTTACGGAAGCCATGGCCGGTAAGATGGCCGGTGTCCAGGTTACCGCGACTGAAGGTGATCCGGATGCGGATGTCAAGATCCGGGTCCGTGGTGCCGGTTCCATTACCCAGGACAGCAGCCCGCTCTATATCGTGGACGGTTTCCCGATGGAATCCATCTCTGATATCCCTGCCTCCGATATCCAAAGCATTGACGTCCTGAAAGATGCATTCTCGACGGCTATCTACGGTAGCCGGGGTGCCAATGGAGTCGTCATCGTAACGACCAAGAGCGGTAAGTCCGGGAAAGTATCGGTGACCTTCAATGCATACGCCGGTATCAAGAACATGGCGAACAAGGGAGCATTCATTTCCCAGAAACCCTATGATTTCGTCCGTACGCAGTATGAGTATGCCCTTTTCCGTGACCAGATCTCCAGTTACGAGTCCCGTTACGGTGCCTTCTCTGATATAGATCTCTATCAGAACATGGCGGGCAATGACTGGGTCGACCAGGTATTCGGCCGTTCCGGTCACAATACCTCCGCGAACCTTTCGGTTTCCGGCGGATCGGACCAGTTCAAATGGACCGTCGGCTATGCCCACTTCGACGAAACCGCCATCATGGTCGGTTCGGACTTCTCCCGTAACAACCTCAATTTCAAGGGACAGTTTACCCCGAACAAGAAGATCCTCTTCGACGTCAATGTCCGTTATGCCAATACCAAGGTCAGCGGTTCCGGCGCGAATGCGATCAATGACCGCGGCTCTACTTCCCAGTCCCGTCTGAAGAACTCGATCGTCTATTCTCCGATTCCGGCCGAGTCCGTGATGAGCGATACGGATGTTGAGGAAGACTACAACTCCTCGGTCAATCCGCTGGTTGCCATCGCCGACAATGATTCCCGTCAGAACCGTTCCCAGTGGACCACCAACGGGGCTTTCCAGTGGACGATCATCGATAACCTCAAGCTCCGCCTCGAAGGCGGTCTGGACGAGTACCGCCGCACGGACGACCGTTTCTATGGCCTGACCTCGTACTATGTCCGCAACAATACCCTTGCCGGATTCAATGTCAATCCCGCCACGGAGTATCGGGACCAGACCCGTCGCAAACTGCGCAGTACCAATACGCTTTCCTATAACTTCAAGGATATTCTTCCGTCCGACCATGCGTTCGATGCGCTTGTCGGTATGGAGTATATCATCACGAAGTCCAACACGTTCAATACCGTACTCGACGGCCTTCCGGATTTCTTCAATGCTGACATGGCATGGCGTTTCATGGCTTCCGGCGAAGCTCCCCATACGATCTCCAACACCTTTGCGAACGATGACAAGATCCTCTCGTTCTTTACGCGTGTCGGTTATACCTACAAGGGGCGCTACCAGATTTCCGCAACGATGCGTGCCGACGGTTCGTCCAAGTTCGCCCCGGGCAACCGCTGGGGCTACTTCCCCTCATTCGCCGCATCCTGGCGTATCTCGGATGAGGAATTCATGGAGAATTCCAAGAACTGGCTCGACAACCTGAAACTCCGGTACAGTTTCGGTACGGCCGGTAACAACAACATCCCGGCCGGCAAGATCCTGATGGAGTATCTTGCCCATTCTACCTCCTGGATCAGCCAGGGCAGTGTCTGGTGGGGCGGAACCACGGATATGCCGAACGCCGACCTGAAGTGGGAAACCACTTATTCCCATAACCTCGGTGTCGATTGGAGTATGTTCCGCAGCCGTCTCTACGGCAGCGCCGAAGTCTACCAGTCGAATACGAAGGACCTCCTCATCCGCTTCCCGGTCAATGGTTCCGGTTATGAATACCAGTACCGTAATCTCGGCGAGATCCGCAACCGCGGTTTCGAGTTCACGATCGGCGGAGCTCCCATCCAGAGCCGTCATTACGGTCTCAATATCGATGCGAACATCTCCTTCAACCAGAACCGGGTCATGAAACTCGGCGGTCTTCCGGAGATTACGGCCAATGCCGGCATGTTCTCTTCCGAGATCGGGTACGACTTCAAAGTAACCGAAGGCCGTCCCCTCGGAGACGTCTACGGCTTCTACAATGACGGAATGTATCTTATCGACGACTTCAATTACGATGCAGTCGCTGGTACATGGACCCTCAAGGAAGGAATTCCGGATGCTTCCGGCGTTACCGGTTACGCTGCCCGCCCGGGTTCGATGAAACTCAAGGATACGAATAAGGACGGCCAGATCACCAACGACGATATCTCCCTCCTCGGCAATGTGCAGCCTCTGTTTATCGGCGGTTTCTCCCTTTCCGGTTATCTCTATAACTTCGACCTTTCCGCGAATTTCACTTACAGCTACGGAAACAAGGTCTACAATGCCAACAAGGTCGACTTCAGTACGATCCGCGGCGTATACGGCCAGAATGTCGTCGAGACCTCTTCTCCGGACAACCGCTGGACAAACGTAGACTGGAATACCGGTGAATTCGTCACCGATCTCAACCAGCTCCGCGCACTGAACCAGGGCAAAGAAATGTGGGCGCCTTACAATACCCGCCGTATCTGCCAGTCCTACGCACTCGAGGATGCTTCTTTCCTGCGTCTTTCGACGGTCGTTCTCGGATATACCCTTCCGGAGACCCTGACCCAGAAAGTCAATCTCCAGAAGGTGCGTTTCTACGTTACGGGAAACAATCTTTTTGTCCTCACTCCTTATTCCGGCTACGATCCGGAAGTAGATACCCGTACCCAGACTCCGCTTACCCCGAATGTGGACTACTCGGCCTACCCGAAGAGCCGCAGCTGGGTTTTTGGCGTCAATATCACTTTTTAACAATGGAGGAAAATGAAAATGAAAAAATATATTTCCATCCTTGCCGTCCTGATTGCAGCCGTTTCCTGCAACGTGCTTGACAAGCCCCTGGATTCTCCTTCGCAATCCTCCTACGCCGATGACGTGGTGTTCTCCAATTACACCCTGGCCGAGTACAATATCTTCGGAATCGGCGAGGTTTGCGGACATACGAATTCTTACCGCGGACGTGTCCATCTCTTCTATGGCACCAATACGGATATCGAGACGTACAGCTCTAATTCCGCCGGCATTGAAGACGCCGGACTCGACGCTGCCGACGACCGTATCCGCATGGCTGAATACAATGCGACGATCAACGATACCCAGAACAATACTGCCACGAATGCGTACAATGAAATCGTAGCGGGCATTGAAAGGGCCAACCTTTGCATTACCGGTCTCCGTACTTACGGCAATGTCGATTCGGACCGGAATATGTCCTATCTCCTCGGTGAGGCGCTGACCTATCGGGCCTTCTTCTATTTTGAGCTCATCAAGATGTGGGGAGAGGTTCCTCTCCGCACCGAACCGGTTACCACGGAGACGATCTATCTCAATAAGGTCGACCGCGATGAAATCTACAAAGTCATCCTGGCAGACCTCGATGAGGCCGCAGAGCGTCTCTACTGGCCGAATGAGGCTCCTCAGACGACCCGTGCCGACCGGATGAACAAAGCCTTTGCGAAAGGTCTCTACGCACGTGTCGCCCTCTCCGCAGCCGGATGGGCCTTCCGTCCTGACGAAGGTCAGGTGGGGAAAGGCAACCTTGGCTCCCTCCGCCAAACCAATGATCCGGAGCTGCAGGCCTCCGTCCTCTATCCGAAAGCGCTTCAGCACCTGAAGGATATCCACAATTCCGGAACGGCCTCCCTGGAGAGCGATTATACCGCGCTCTGGAAGAAATTCAACAACTCCACCCACATGAGCGGCGTTCCCGAGGTCCTGTGGGTCATCCCGTTCAGCGATGGCCGCGGACGCTGGAACTATACCCATGCTTATCCCCATTCTGCCGGCGGTCCCTGGATTACCAACAAGAGCGCCCGTGGCGGCAGCACCCTCCCTACGGCCAACCTTTGGTTCAAGTACGATGAGAATGACTCCCGCCGCGATCTGACGGTTGTCAATATGCGCTGGAACGGCGAAACCCAGGGCTGGGAACTTCGTGGAGCCGTCAACTATTGGTTCTGGGGTAAGTATCGTTATGAATGGATGACGACCAACCCGTATAACGGCGGTAATGACGACGGAGTCAAGCCGATTGTCATGCGCTATTCCGACGTACTGCTGATGGGTGCCGAACTGGCTGCCTATACGGGAGACCTCGCGACGGCACAGAGTTGGCTCGGAGAGGTCCGAAACCGCGCGATGGCCGGAAAACAAGCGACCAAGTATACCCCTGTCGGATCCCTCTCGCTCGGTTCCGCTTCCACTGACGGTTCCGGTATGATCGCCGACCACGCCAATCCTTCGACGATTCTCGGCGCGATCTTCTCCGAACGCGCGCTTGAACTTGCCGGCGAATTTGTCCGCAAGCAGGATCTGATCCGCTGGGGACTTCTCAAGACTGCCCTCGATGAGGAATGTGCCGATCTGGAGGACCTTGCCAAGATGCAGGGCGCTTATTCCGCCTATGCGGCTTATGCTACGGACCGTGAGACGGATGGCCGCCAGTTCCGGACCTACCCGCTCTATTGGAAAGAGGATAAAGCCAACCAGCGCATTATCTTCTTCGGACTCGATGCAGATGAGATCGGAAAGACTCCTGCCGATTATTCGGTTACCGAACCCAACGGATGGAATGTCCAGGAGCGTTATATCAGCACCGAGGCTTTCCGCAATGCCACGACCGGCCGGTATACGTATGAGCACCTCTACCGCAATGCGTACGATGATCCATGGCCCCGTTCCGTATGGCCCATGTACAACCTGACCATGAGCGCCATGCAGGGTGTCCTCCGCAATGACTATGGTTATGCACAGATCCAGTAATCCAAGCTATCATGAATAAAATCTATAAATCCCTCTTATGCATCCTGGGTATCGGAGCCCTGCTGACCGCCTGTGAAACGCCGGCCGAGCTGATCGATGAGATCGACTACTCCCGCGTCCTGACGCCGCTGAAATTCGATGCCGAGGTGGTTGCCTCGACCGGTACCGATGTCGTACTGACTTGGCAGAAGATCAAGAATGCCGAAGGATATGAGCTCGAAATCTATGAGCAGACCGGGGATTCCAAGGAGGTCTCCAAGGAGAATACCGGAATCAAAGTCGGCGAAACCTATATCCTGGGAGCGGACGAAGTCCCTTATACCGTTTACGGTCTTGATGTGGACAAATCCTATTATGCCCGCCTCCGCGGAACGAATACCAAGCTCTCTCCCTCCAACTGGGCCTATCTGGAGACGACTTTCTCCACTTCGGCCGTCCGTGCTTCCCTGAACCCGTATGTGGTTGCCCGTACGGATAATTCTGTTACGATTGCCTGGGACAATGCCTCTGACAAAGATGACCTGACTTCGGTCCAGGTCGAGACCGTCATCGGGGACGGCACCAGCGTGAAAGCCGATGTTTCGGCCGAGGAAATCGCTGCTGCATCCAAGACGATCAGCGGACTGGATCCCGCCCGTGAGTATCGCTTTACGCTCCTTTTCGGCAAGGCCGGCAAACGCGGCTCCGTTACCGCCTTTACCCGTCCTTCCCTGCAGGGGGTCAACAAAGTCTATACGGCTGCTGAAATCTATCAGGCGATCAATGAGCAGGCAGGGGAAATCAAGCTCCTCGTGGAATACTCGGATGCCGGAATCGACATGATGGATGCCTATCCGGATCCTGCCAAAAAACTGGTGACCGTTGTCGGGGACGTCTATCTCTACGGCAATGCGACGGAAGATGGCAAAAAACCCGCCATTTCGACCCTCGTCTTCAATCTGACAGCCGGCTCCAAGGTCCTCCATGTCGAAGACCTCATCCTTGACGGAAACGGTACGGGTGCCCTGACGGAGAACCTCGGCGCCGACATGACTGCCGTCGAGTATGTCAATTCCGAGATCACCGGCTATGCCAAGGCCATCTATTCGGTTGCCGGTTCCGCTGCAGGAGCCAATGTGGCGAATTTCCTCGTCGATGGCTGCTATGTCCATGATATCAATGCCCACGGAACCGAAGGCGGAGATTTTATCGATGTCCGAAACGGAGTCAACGGTGCGTTCATCGTCCGCAATTCGACATTCTATGCCTGTGCCCGTACTTTCTTCCGGATCTCCGACAGCGCGAAGGCTGAGAGCGTCCTGGTCGAGAACTGTACGTTCAATCTCGTTACCGCAACGAACTCATCTTCCAATAATGCCGGTATCTTCGCCGTCCGCGTCGTGACGGGAGCCAAGAGCCTCAGGGCCGTCAAGAATGTATTCCTGAATGAGTTCAGCGAGGGAGAGGACCAGTCGGACCCGGCGAAGTGCTTTGTCCGTCTGAATCGTAACTCTACCGATTCCTACCGGGTCGAAAGCACCGGAAATGTCTATTATAATCTCGGAGCGGCTTTCTTCGTCTCCAACGCTGTGGCGACCGAAACGGATACGCAGGGTGAGAAGAGTTTCGAAGAAGTTTCCATGACGGAAGCAACCGTTCTGACGGCTGATCCCTGTGTGAATTCCATCGCCGGCAAGATGTACCTTGCCGGAACGGCAGGAGAACAGATCAGGACCCTCAAGGCCGGTGACCCGCGCTGGTGGGATGCTGTCCAGCCTGTCATCATCCGCGAGAAGGAACTGACGGTTGCGCCTGACGAGTATACCTGGGATTTCACGGAAAAGACCATCTATGACACGGAAGAGCTGACGGCTCCGACCATCATCGGCAACGCCCGGATCTATGCAACCTCGACGGTCCCCGCCCAGGTTGTCATGTCCAAGGGTATCAACTTCTCTGCGACGGCTTCCGTCAGCCCTGCCGGAGTCCCGACTTACTCAGCCGTTGAGGTCCTGACTTCAGGGTATGGTTCCGTTAAAGTAACGGCAACCAGCGATGACGGACTCGGAACGCTTCAGGTACTGGTCGGCGGAGACCGATATCCGGTTCTTGCAGACGGCAAGGAGCATACGGTCGTCCTCGGTGACCTGACCGGAGAGAACAGCATCTTCGTGCTTGCGAACTCCGCCGTCACCTTGAAAAAGATCGTATGGACCAAGGATCTGACTCCGGAGGAAACCCTGATTGTCCTTTCGACTCCGAAGGTAACGGCCGCTCCTGCAAAACTCGATCAGGGTACCGCAGCGGATATCGTTATCTCCTGGCCCGCCGTCGAGAATGCGGCCGATTATGTCGTGATCTTCAGGGGCGCGGAGACGATCGTGTCGGATCCGTCCTTCACGATTCCCGCAGCCGAGGTCGCGGAACTCCCCGTCGGAGAGTATACCGTTACCGTCAAGGCCCGCCCGGTCGGAACATCATCCAAGTACGCAGAGTCGGAAACCGCAGAAACTTCCTTCAAGATCAACAAGGTCCAGCCTGCCGGCGGTGAAGTAACCCTTACGTGGGACTTCTCCGCACCGGAATGGGTCGCCCAGTTCGAGAGCCAATTCAAGGCGATCAATGCGAACCAGAGCGATATCGACTTTACGTTCAACGGTCTCCGTGTCAACGGCGGCGGCGGTTCGATGAAGTACAACGTTGCCGGTGATATCTATTTCATCCAGCCCGGCGGAAAGGGAAGCGCTACGCAGCGCCAGTTCCAGTTCACGGCACCCGCTGCCGGTACGCTCAAGGTCTGGGTTTCCAATACCGGAGACAATGAGGACCTGACCCGCATGGTAACCGTCAATCAGGGCGGTGTCGAGAAATCTCTCCCCGGCGGTACGAAGACGAGCGATCCCCAGACGGTTGCTTCCTTCGATATCGAGGCAGGTGATGTTCTGGTCTATCCGACCGGTAACGGACTGAGATTCTACAAGTTGGAATTTACCTACCAGGGAGGCGGAGCCCCCGCGGTCGAGTATGACTGGGATTTCTCCGCACCGGAATGGGTCGCCCAGTTCGAGAGCCACTTCACGGCGGTCAATGCGAACCAGAGCGATATCGACTTTACCTTCAACGGCCTTCGCATCAATGGTGGCGGCGGTTCGATGAAGTACAACGTTGCCGGTGATATCTATTTCATCCAGCCCGGCGGAAAGGGAAGCGCTACGCAGCGTCAGTTCCAGTTTACGGCTCCTTCAGCCGGTACGCTGACCGTGTATGTTTCCAATACGGGTGACAATGAAGATTTGACCCGTATGGTCACCGTTCTGCAGGATGGCAAGGAACAGTCCCAGCCCGGCGGTACGAAGACGAGCGCGCCCCAAACGATCGTCTCCTTCGAGATTGAGGCCGGTGATGTCCTGATCTATCCGACAGGTAATTCCCTCCGTTTCTACCGGATCCATTTCCAGGGCCAGGGCGGTGGCGCTCCCGCAAAGGTTGAGAAAGTATGGAACTTCTCCACCCCTGAGTGGGTCGCCCAGTTCGAGAGCCACTTCGCGGCAATCAACACCAACCAGAGCGATATCGACTTTACCTTCGACGACCTGAGGGTCAACGGAGGCGGCAGTTCGATGAAGTACAACATGGCGGGAGATATCTATTTCATCCAGCCTGGTGGAAAGGGAAGTGCTACCCAGCGTCAGTTTGTGTTTACGGCGCCCGCTGCCGGCACGCTGACGGTCTATGTCTCCAATACCGGCGACAATGAGGATATGACCCGTATGGTGGCTGTATCCCAGGATGGGAAAGAGCAGACCCAGCCCGGCGGCACGAAGACGAGCGATCCGCAGACGGTTCTGAATTTCGATGTTGAGGCCGGCGAACTCCTGATCTATCCGATCGGGAATTCCCTTCGCTTCTATGCAATCGAATACCGGTCCAATTAATTCCTAAGGGAGCCGGGCCTGACCGCCCGACTCCTTTCCAATGTCAAATAACTGATTCATATGACTTTTATCCACAAAGATTTCATGCTTCAGACCGAAACGGCCCGGAAGCTTTATCACGAGCATGCTGAGAAGATGCCGATTATCGACTATCACTGCCACCTCGTGCCCCAGCAGATTGCCGAGAACATCCAGTTCCGGGATATTACCCAGCTCTGGCTGGTGGACGGCCACTATGGGGACCACTACAAGTGGCGCGCGATGCGGGCGAACGGCGTTGACGAAACCTACCTTACCGGCGGAACCAAGTCTTCCTGGGAAACTTTCGAGAAATGGGCGGAGACCGTCCCGTATACCATGCGGAACCCGCTCTACCACTGGACCCATCTCGAACTCAGCCGCGTTTTCGGAATCGATAAGCTTCTCAGCCCTGCCACTGCACGGGAAATATTCGAAGAGTGCAATGCCAAACTGGCTACGGAAGAATTCCGCGGGCAGGCTCTGATCCGCAAGTTCAATGTCAAGGTTGTCTGCACGACGGACGACCCGGCCGATGACCTGCGGTGGCACAAAATGATTGCCGAAAAGCCTTTCGGCACCCGCGTCATCCCGGCCTGGCGTCCCGACAAGGCCATGGCGATCGAGGATCCCAAGTCTTACAAGGAATACCTCCTCAAACTTGGGGAGGCGGCCGGAAAGAACATCGATTCCTATACCGACCTTGTCGATGCGCTGAAGATCCGTCACGACTTTTTCGCGTCGATGGGCTGTAAGCTCTCCGACCATGGACTTGAGACCTTCTACGCAGCGCCCTACAAGGAGATCGAGATCGAACTGATCTTCAAGAAAGTCCTTCTCGGCAAGGCTCCGACAGGTGCCGAGCTCGACAAATTCCGCAGCGCCTTCCTGCACGACATGGCCGTCATGGACGCCGAGGCCGGATGGGCCCAGCAGTTCCATGTCGGAGCGATCCGGAACAACAACTCGAAGATGTTCAATCTCATCGGTCCGGATACGGGGTACGATGCGATCCACGACCTGCCGACAGCTGCGGCTGGCCACCGCTTCTTCGACCGTCTGGCTGCCGAAGATAAGCTGGCCAAGACGATCCTCTATTGCCTCAATCCGAAGGACAACGAGGTCATGATGACGATGGCCTATACCTTCAACGACGGAACCTTCCCGGGCAAGATGCAGTTCGGTTCGGGCTGGTGGTTCCTGGATCAGGAAGACGGCATGCGCAAACAGATGAACGCCCTTTCGACCCTTGGACTCTTCAGCCGTTTCGTTGGCATGCTGACTGATAGCCGGAGCTTCATCAGCTACCCGCGGCACGAGTACTTCCGCCGCATCCTTTGCGATGTCGTTGGATCCGACGTCGAGAGCGGACGCCTGCCGGCTTCGGAGATGGAACGGATCGGACAGATGATTGAGGATATCTGCTACAACAACGCAAATCGTTATTTCAATTTCTGATATGGATTATATTCGGATCAATCCGACTGACAACGTGGCCGTTGCCCTGTCTGACCTGAAAGCGGGGAGCCTCGTTGAAGGCGTTACCCTGAAGACAGACGTTCCGCGCGGGCATAAGATTACTCTCTGTCCTCTTGCAGAAGGGGAGAACGTCATTAAGTACGGTTTCCCGATCGGTCATGTGACCCGTTCCGTCGGGGCGGGGGAGATGATCGACCATACGTGTATCAAGACCAATCTCGAAGGACTATTGGATTATTCCTATCGTCCGTCCAAGGTGGAAATTGCTCCCGCCAAGGTTCTTCGGACCTTCAAGGGGTTCCGCCGCAGCGACGGACAGGTCGGTATCCGGAACCAGATATGGATTATCCCGACGGTCGGATGCGTCAACGGGATCGCGTCCCGGATTGCCGAACGTTTCCGGGCGGAGATCTCCGGTCATTCTGAGCGAAGCGAAGAATCTTCCGTTGACGCCATCGTCGCTTTCCCGCACAATTACGGCTGTTCCCAGCTGGGAAATGACCATGAGAATACGCGGGTCCTGCTATCGGATATGGTCCATCATCCCAACGCAGGGGGCGTCCTTGT
The DNA here is from genome assembly GCA_902789395.1 of uncultured Bacteroidia bacterium. GTDB lineage: Bacteria > Bacteroidota > Bacteroidia > Bacteroidales > UBA932 > Cryptobacteroides. The sequence continues at coordinate 138,516 of CADANY010000004.1, forward strand.
CATCAGCCTAGGCTGCGAGAACAACCAACTGGACGCTTTCCGTGATCTGGTCGGCCCCGTCGACCCCGCCAGGGTGCGGATGTACCGGACCCAGGATGTTGAAGATGAGATAGAATATGGATTGCAGCAGCTCCGTGAGATTTATGCCGTCTGTTCGAAGGACCGGCGTGAAGATGTCCCCGTCAGCGAACTCCGGGTCGGTCTGAAGTGCGGCGGCTCCGATGGGCTCAGCGGCATCACCGCCAATCCGCTCCTCGGCGTTTTCTCCGACTGGATCGTTTCCCAGGGAGGCACGACGGTACTGACAGAAGTCCCAGAGATGTTTGGTGCAGAGACCCTTTTGATGAATCGCTGCCAGGATGAGGAGACGTTCGAAAAGACAGTCCGGCTGATCAATGATTTCAAGTCTTATTTCATGAAAAACGATCAGCCCGTCTACGAAAACCCTTCGCCGGGCAACAAGGCCGGCGGTATTTCGACCCTCGAGGAAAAGTCTCTGGGCTGCACCCAGAAATGCGGCAAAAGCATTGTGCGGGGTGTCCTCAGCTACGGCGAGCGCCTCTCCGTCAAGGGACTCAACCTGTTGAGTGCTCCGGGTAATGACCTCGTAGCTTCGACCGCCCTTGCCGCTTCGGGTTGCCAGATCGTTCTCTTTACGACAGGCCGCGGTACTCCATTCGGAACGTTTGTCCCGACCATGAAGATCTCGACCAATACCCCGCTCTTTGAACGCAAGGGGAACTGGATCGATTTCAATGCGGGCGTCCTTGCGCAGGACGAGCCGATGGAGTCCGTATCTGCCCGTTTTATCGAGTTCGTGCTCGAGACAGCCGGTGGGAAACAGGTCCGGAGCGAAGAGAGCGGATACCGCGAGATCGCTATATTCAAATCAGGTGTTACTTTGTAAGAAAATAATTATCAATTGCTTATATGGAAAGATTAAACAGACAATCGGCCCCTCAGGCAAAGAGCTATACTGAGAAGGTCATCCAGTTCGGAGAAGGGAATTTCCTCCGGGCGTTTATCGAATGGATCATCTGGAAAACCAACCAGAAGACGGATTTCAATGCGTCTGTGGTGGTTGTCCAGCCGATCGACAGGGGAATGATCGACATGCTCAACGAGCAGGACTGCCTCTATCACCTCAATCTCCAGGGACTCGACAAGGGAGAGCCCGTCGACAGCATCGACATGATTGACGTCATCAGCCGCGGAATCAATCCCTATCGTGATTTCGAAGACTATCTCCGTCTGGCCGAGCAGCCCCAGATGCGTTTCATCATCTCGAATACGACCGAGGCCGGCATTGCTTTCGATCCGTCCTGCAAGTTTACGGATAAGCCCGCCCTTTCCTATCCCGGAAAACTGACCCAGCTTCTGTACCACCGGTATGAGTACTTCAAGGGTGACAAGACGAAAGGTTTCATCATTTTCCCTTGCGAGCTTATTTTCGAGAACGGCAAGCACCTGAAAGAATGCATCCGTCAGTATATCGACCTCTGGCAGCTCGGAGAGGGCTTCTCAGCGTGGTTTGAGACGGCTTGCGGCGTCTACAGCACCCTCGTCGACCGGATCGTTCCGGGCTACCCGAGAGACAATGCGCCCGCCCTTTGCGAGCGGGTCGGTTATCAGGACAATCTCCTCGACAAGGCCGAGATCTTCCACCTCTGGGTCATCGAGGCCCCGAAGGAAGTCGCCGCCGAATTCCCCGCCGACAAGGCCGGACTGAACGTTCTCTTCGTCCCTTCGGAAGCGCCCTATCATGAGCGCAAGGTGACCCTGCTCAACGGTCCCCATACCGTTCTTTCCCCGGTCGGCTATCTCAGCGGCCTGAATACGGTCAAAGAGTGCTGCGAGGATCCTGTCGTCGGACCGTTTGTGAAAAAGGTCATGTACGAGGAACTCCTCCCGACGCTGAATCTTCCTGAGAATGAGCTCCTTCAGTTCGCAGGAGATGTCATGGACCGTTTCCGCAATCCGTTCGTCAAGCATTTCGTGACGAGTATCATGCTCAATTCCTTCCCGAAATTCAAGACCCGTGATCTGCCCGGCCTGAAGACCTATCTCGAGCGCAAGGGTGAGCTCCCGAAGGGAATCGTTCTCGGCCTTGCCGGTATCTGCACCTACTACAAAGGCGGCAAACGCGGTGAGGATGAAATCGTTCCGAACGATGATCCGAAGATCATGGACCTGCTCAAGGAACTCTGGGCCGGCGGTGATACCGCAGCGGTGGCCAAGGGCGTCCTGGCGGCAGAGTTTATCTGGGGCGAGGACCTGAATGCCGTCCCCGGCCTGACGGACATGCTCGCTGCCGACCTGGCCCTGATCCAGGCGGAAGGTATGAGAAAAGCTGTTGAATCAATAATCGGATAAAGCCATGCCCAGAGTCATTACTTTCGGAGAAATCATGCTCCGCCTTTCTACACCGGGATATCTCCGGTTTTCCCAAGCGAAGCAGTTCGATGCCACCTTCGGTGGCGGCGAGGCCAACGTCGCCGTCTCCCTGGCCAATTATGGGATTGACGCCCAGTTCGTTACCCGATTCCCGGACAATGATATCGCGAAGAGCTGTATCCGGGACCTCCATTCCTACGGCGTCGGAACGGACTTCTGTATTTTCGGCGGAGACCGCCTCGGTATCTATTTCCTTGAGACCGGTGCCGTCGCCCGCCCGAGCAAAGTCGTCTATGACCGGGCCCATTCTTCCATCTCGACGATTGAGACCGGAATGATCGACTGGGACAAGGTATTCGAAGGCGCAGACTGGTTCCATTGGACGGGAATCACCCCGGCCCTCAGCCAGGGTGCGGCCGATGTCTGCCTCGAAGCGATCAAAGCGGCCAACCGGCTGGGAATCACCGTCTCCTGCGATCTGAATTACCGCAAGAATCTTTGGAAATACGGCAAGAAGGCCGGAGAGATCATGCCGGCCCTCGTCGAAGGCTGCGACATTATTCTCGGAAACGAGGAAGATGCAGATAAGGTTTTCGGAATCAAACCGGAAGGCTTTGACGTAACGGCTACGGCCGGGGCGATCGACCAGAAGCGCTTCCAGAGCGTCGGCGAGCAGCTGATGAAGAAGTTCCCGCGTGCCCGGAAGGTCATCATTACCCTCCGCGGCTCGATCAACGCCAACCACAACACCTGGGGAGGCGTCCTCTGGGACGGAAAGACCCTCTATCAGTCCCCGCGCTATGACATTACCCACATCGTCGACCGTGTCGGCGGAGGCGACAGTTTCATGGGCGGACTGATCTATGGCCTGCTGACCTATGTGGGCGATGACCAGAAGGCGCTGAATTTCGCAGTTGCGGCTTCCTGCCTCAAGCATACGATCTTCGGAGATTATAACCAGGTAACCGTCGCGGAAGTGGAGAATCTCATGAAAGGGGACGGCTCCGGCCGCGTATCCAGATAAATTAGGGTTGACTGTCGGAGCGGAAGGGTTCCGGCGGAAAGGATAAGAATTATGGCAAAATACAGTAAACTCGAAGTCATCCAGACGATGAAACAGACCGGCATGGTCCCGGTCTTCTACAATGCGGACCTTCAAATTGCAAAGAATGTCCTCAAGGCCTGCTATGACGGCGGCGTCCGCGCCTTTGAATTCACCAACCGGGGCGACTTCGCCCAGGAAGTATTCGGCGAACTCGTCAAGTATGCCAATAAAGAACTGCCCGGCATGATCGTCGGCATCGGATCCGTTGTCGATCCCGGTACGGCGGCCCTCTATATCCAGCTGGGTGCCAACTTTGTCGTCGGTCCTCTTTTCAATCCTGCCATCGCACCGGTCTGCAACCGCCGGGTGATACCCTATTGCCCGGGCTGCGGCTCGGTCAGCGAGGTCGGCGCGGCCCAGGAAGCCGGATGCGATGTCTGCAAGGTATTTCCCGGTGACGTGCTCGGACCGGCCTTTGTCAAAGGACTCCGTGCTCCGATGCCCTGGAGCCAGATTATGGTAACCGGCGGTGTAAAACCGACCCGGGAGAACCTGGAAGGCTGGTTCAAGGCCGGCGTAACCTGCGTCGGAATGGGCTCGAATCTGTTCCCGAAGGACGTAATCGCAGCAGGGGAGTGGGAGAAGATCTCGGCCCTGTGTGCAGAAGCGCTTGCAATCATTCAATCCCTTAAATAAGTTATGTCGACACAGAAAAAACTTATGACCAATTGGAGATGGTGGCTGTGCAGCCTGCTTTTCGTTGCGACGACAGTTAACTATCTCGACCGTCAGGTCCTGTCCCTGACCTATGAGAATTTCATCAAACCGGAATTCCATTGGAATGATGACAACTACGGTACCATCACGGCATTCTTCTCTATTTTCTATGCCATCGCCTGCCTGTTTGCGGGTAAGTTCGTAGACTGGATGGGCACGAAGAAAGGATACCTCATCGCAATCGGCGTCTGGTCCGCAGGCGCCTGCCTCCATGCAGCCTGCGGCTGGGCTACGGGTCTGATCGTCGGAGAGGATCTTATCGCCCTCCGCGGTGTTGAAATAGCTTCCAACGCCGCCCTGGCCATCTCGACGACATCCGTCTACCTGTTCCTGCTCTGCCGGGGCATCCTGGCGCTGGGAGAGGCCGGCAACTTCCCGGCGGCCATCAAAGTGACCGCCGAGTATTTCCCGAAGAAAGACCGTGCCTTTGCAACGTCAATCTTCAACGCCGGTGCCTCCGTCGGAGCGCTTGCCGCCCCGCTCTGTATTCCGCCGCTCGCCATGAAGTTCGGCTGGGAAATGGCCTTTATCATCATCGGTGCCTTGGGTTTCATCTGGATGTTCTTCTGGGCCTTCATGTATGACAAGCCCGAAAAGAGCAAACATGTCAACGATGCCGAGCTGGCCTATATCCACCAGGACGATATCGAAGAGGCCGGGAACGCGGCCCCCGCGGCCGCGGAAGAGAAGCAGGTTTCTCTCTGGAAGTGCTTCACTTTCAAGCAGACCTGGCAGTTCATCACCGGCAAGTTCTTTACAGACGGCGTCTGGTGGTTTTTCCTGTTCTGGGCTCCGTCCTACTTCAGCAACCAGTTCAATGCGCCGGTTACGACGCCGCTTGGCCAGTGGCTGATCTTTACCCTGTACCTTATTGTAACGGTTGTTTCGATCGGAGGCGGATACCTGCCGAAGATTTTTGTGGAAAAGAAGGGAATGCACCCGTATCCGGGCCGTATGCTCGCCATGCTGATTTTCGCATTCTTCCCGCTTTGCGCCCTGCTGGCGCAGCCGCTCGGCATGCGTTTCAATTCCGCCTGGATCCCTGCCATCCTGATCGGTCTCGCCGCCGCCGGGCATCAGGCCTGGAGCGCGAACCTCTTCTCCACGATCGGTGATATGTTCCCGAAAGGCGCCATTGCAACCGTGACCGGAATCGGAGCCATGGCGGGTGGTGTCGGCTCGATGTTCATCCAGAAGATCGCCGGCAAGCTCTTTACCTATGCGGAAAATGCCGGATCCGCCTTCCATTTCCTCGGATTCGAGGGGAAGCCGGCCGGCTATTTCATCATGTTCTGCTTCTGCGGACTTGCCTACCTGATCGCGTGGGTGATCATGAAGTCTCTGGTTCCGAAGTACAAACCGGTTGAACTCTAATTACTTGGTGGCGTCGAGAACGCCTCTCAGGTAGCCAATTGATTCGGCGACGCCCGGGTGCGGGTTGTCGCCGTTTTTTTCGAATTCGACGGAGATGACTCCGGTGTACCCAACCTTCCGGAGTGCCTTGACGATGGGCTTGAAATCAATGACGCCCCGTCCCATCTCCCAGGTTTTTCCAGCCTTGGAGGGAGCCGTTTCGTCCTTGATATGGATATCGTAGATCCATTCATGATACTTCCGGACGATCTTGGCGATATCCTCGCCGCTCCGGACGGAATGGCCCATATCGAGGCAGCAGCCGACCCCGAGGGAAGGATCCTTGACCAGTTCCATAATCTTGTAGATGCTCGGGAAAGCGGCCCCGTCGGGCCCATGGGTATGGATCGCGACCCGGATCCCGGTCTCGGCGACCTTCCCGATCACATAGTCGATCAGTTCATAGTCCGGAACCCCGATGAAAACGTTGGCTCCGTACCGCTGCGCATAGGCGAAGGTCTTGTCGACTTCTTCCTTGGAGTGCATATAGATCGGTCCCAGGATATATCCCTCAACACCGTAACCGGCACATTTGGCCTTGAATGCGTCCATCTCTTCCTTCGTCGAGGAGAGCGGCAGCCACCAGTCCTTGACGGAAAGATACTTGACGTCCATGCTCTGAAGGTAGGAGAGGGTCTGGTCGAGGGTGAACTTGCGGTAGGTATAGCCGGCGACGCCGATCTTGAAATCTTCGGATCCGTGGCGTCCTTGGACAAGCTGGGCTTCTGACGGCAGGGCGGCGAGAAGGAGGAGCGCCGCAGCGCAAAGGAATGAGTGGATTCTTTTCATATCATCTTGGTTTTCTATTTCAGGATCTCTTCCAGGGCGGTACAGATCTGTTCACCGCGCAGGTCGCGGCGGATGATGGTCCCGTCGGGAGCGAAAAGGATCAGATGGGGGATGGCATTGATGCCGTAGATCTCATTGGCGATTTTCCCTGCGTCCAGGATCTGGTTCCAGGGCATATCCAGTTTTGCAAGCGCCGCTTCCGTATCTTCGCGCTTATCCGAAACTGCGATGCTGACGACGTCGAAACGATCCCCGTGGAAAGTGTCATAAGCTTTCCGGATATAGGGCATTTCAGCCTTGCAGGGACCACACCAGGATGCCCAGTGATCAAGCAGGATATACTTGCCCTTGCCTACATAATCGGACAGTTTCACGTCCGTACCGTCCGGATTGCCTCCGGGAATCGTGTAGTCCTTGAAAGGCATCCCCGGCGCCGTCTCTGCCAGTGCCTTGGCTCTCTTGTAGGGGACGCTGACAAGGAAGTGATCGCGGATAGGCTCGGAAAGGACATCATACAGGCCCAGGAAGGCCTCTCCGTCGACCATCGCCAGGTCGTTCATGACGATGGCACCGACAAGGTTGTCCCGGTTGGCTCGGACCATAGAATCGCACAATGCGATCTTACCTTCCTTGCAATCGGCATTGAGACGGTCCCAGGAGGCATTGAACTCGGTGGGAGTGAGCTGGTCTTTATCCTTTGTAAGGGTTTCGCGCGCCTCCCGGCGTACTTTGTCGAAGCCATAGAACTTATCGTTGTAAGCGTTGATAGATTCAACCATCGGCAGTCCCGCAACGGTACGTTCCCCGAGATCGACAGCTGCGCTGCCCGGCTCCAGAATGAAGCGGACCCGTTCCTTCCCACGCCCGACAGAGACGTAAGCGGGCTCGTCGATCTCACCGGAAAAAGAGAATTTGCCATCCTGGACGGCCGTGACAGCCAATGTGTCGCTGTCTTTCAGGGAGATCAGGTAAACTTCCGTGTTATCATTTTTCGCATACGTTCCGTCAATCCGGTAACTGTGACTGACACAGGCGGAGCAAATGAGGCAGAGCGCTGCAGCACATAGAGATGGGTGGATTCTTTTCATATCATGGAATGATTTTCTCCAAAAGTACAAAAAAACGGGGAATGACACAAGCCGGGATTTTTTTTCGTATATTTGAAAACCAATCATTTTTCCATGGAAGGTCGGCTTAAATCACTGGATGTCCTTCGGGGACTCAATATGTTTTTCCTGACGGTCTTTACAGCCTGGATGATCGAATTCTGTCATGTCGTTCCGGGGCTGGATTGGCTTCAGCCGCAGTGGCATCATCCTCCGTTCGGTACGACGACCCTGACCCTGCACGACTGGATCATGCCGCTTTTCCTGTTCTGCAGCGGAACGGCCATTCCGTTTGCCTTTTCCAAGTACAAAGCGATGGGACACAGCCGCGGACAGATGTACTGGCGCATTTTCCGCCGTGTCACAGTCCTGTGGGTGATGGGTATGATCTGCCAGGGAAACCTGCTGAAATACGACTTCGCCCAGTTGAAATGGTTCAGCAACACCTTGCAGGCCATCGCAGTAGGTTATGCCTTTTCCGCTCTCTTCTTCCTCCATTTCAAGCCCCGTACGCAGATCGGCATCGCTGCGGGATTGCTTTTGGCTTATTGGGCCCTGATGATGTTCGTCCGTACTTCCGACGGGTTCGGCGGCGGTGACTTCGGGCAGCATAACCTGTGTGAATGGGTAGACAGAACGGTCCTTGGAAGTCATTGCGACCATGCCGTCCTCAGCGAAGACGGAACCTACACGTTCAAGAAAGCAGGCTATACCTGGCTGCTGAGCAGTCTCAATTTTATCGTAACCGTCATGACGGGCATGCTGGCCGGCGAGCTGCTGAAAGAAAAACGGGGAACTTGTCAGCAGAAAACGGCGATGCTCCTTGTCCTCGGCGTCGCGATGTATGCCGTAGGAAAGCTCTGGGGACTTCAGATGCCTGTCAACAAGCACATCTGGAGCAGTACGATGACCTTGGTGACTAGCGGAATCAGTTTCATTCTCCTCGGAATTATCTACTGGATTGTGGATGGCCGCCACTGGAAGGGCCTTGACTGGCTGCTCCCTTTCGGACTGAATGCGATATTTATCTATTTTATAGGATATATCTGTGATTTTTACACCGTTACGGACCGCCTTACCCGTGGATTGGAACCCTATTTCTCCGATCCTCACTGGTTCCGCCTGCTGCGCTGTACGGTCCATGGTCTGCTGGTTTACGGCCTGCTGTACCTGATGATGAAAAAAAGGATATTCCTGAAGGTATAATTCTGAATCGATTATGGACAGAAGAGATTTTCTCAAAGCTTCAACCCTGGCGGGAGCGGGACTGCTCATCGACTGGGAACATGCTTTTGCGCGCGGAACTGCCGACCATGCGGTCGGAAAGCCCTGGGCGGGATGGAAAAAGGGCCAGTTCCAGGTCCATTTCATCTATACCGGGGTCGGTGAGTCGATGTTCCTCATCTTTCCTGACGGAACGACGATGTTACTCGACTGCGGGGACCATAATGCCATAGGGCGGGGGAAACTGGCGGTGCCGGTCCTTCCGGACGCTACCCGTCATGCCGGAGAATGGATCGCCCGGTATGTCCGGCGGGTCAATCCCCACGGAAACAAGGTCGATTACATGATGCTGTCCCACTATCATTGTGACCATGGCGGAAGCGAAGTCTTCTATGCCGACAAAGTGATACGGGACGGGAAGGAGTATATGCTCAGCGGTTTTTCGCAGGCAGCTGAATTTCTGGACTTTGGAAAAGCTATCGACCGCTGCTGGCCGACTTATGACGATCCGATTCCCCTTCTCGATGACGCGTCGCTGCAGAAAACCCACATGCAGAAGTTCTACGATTACATGCAGAGAGAACGGGGTATGGAGATGGAAAAATTCCGTCTCGGTGCAACCGACCAGATTGTTCCGCTCCGCGGGGCTGTACCCGGTTTCTCTGTCCGGAACATCTCCGCCAACGGAAGGATTGCCTATCCGGACGGACGGATCGTCGATCTCTATGCAGAACGGAAGAAAAACCTGCCGAAGAAGTTCAATGAGAACGGCATGAGCCTGGGCGTTGTTTTCAGCTACGGTCCGTTCCGTTTCTATACGGCCGGTGATTTCTCGGACAAGTGGAAACGGGAAGACGGATCGACGTTCATGATCGAGGATGCGATGGCCGAGGTTTGCGGTGAAGCCGATGTCGCTAAGATCAATCACCACGGGCACAATTCCATGACTGCGAAACTTGTCGGAGCGCTCCGGAGCCGGGTCTGGGTCAGCTGCGTATGGGACCAGTTACATAATCTCCCCCATGTAATGGCCCTTCTCGCAGACCGGTCCATCTACCCGGACCAGCGGATAATCTGCCCGGGCGTCTTCCCGGTTGAGCGGCGTACCGAAGATGCAGGAAGCCCCTGGCTTTCAGATATCAACAAATCCTCTTTCGACGCCGGCCACATGGTCTTGTGCGTGGAAAAGGGCGGGAAGAAATACTCCATGACGTATCTCGGCGCTTCGGACGAGGATATGATCGTCCGAAGCGTCATGCACTTCAAAACGAAGAAACGATGAAACGGTTGCTCCTTCTTCTGCTGGCGGCTCTCCCGCTTCTGGGATGCTCCGGCGGCATTCTTGTCGAGGCGGAACGGTTTGACAGTTATGGCGGATGGTCGCTGGACCAGCAGTTTATCGATCAGATGGGCTCGTCCTACCTCCTCGCCCATGGGGCCGGAGTCCCCGTAGAGGCGGCCCGGACCAAGGTCTCCATTCCCCGAAGCGGACGGTACTATGTCTATGTAAGGACCTATAACTGGACGGCTCCGTTCTCCGAAGGGGAGGGCCCCGGCAAATTCCGGGTACAGATCGGGGAAACCCGGCTGGAGCCGGTGGGCTGTACCGGGACCGGCTGGGAGTGGCAGAAAGCCGGCACCATCACGCTTCCGGAAGGACCTGTGTCCCTTTCCCTGGAGGATCTGACCGGACTCGAAGGACGATGCGACGCGGTCTTCCTTTCGCCCCGCCGGATCCCGTCCTTCCGTCTCAGTAGGATCCGCCCCTTCCGGATTCCTGAAAAACCTGTTGTGGACGCTGGTGAGTTCCATTTTGTCGTTATTGGCGGAGGCTATTCCGGTATCTGTGCTGCCGTGGCCGCCGCCCGTGGGGGTCTGAACGTTGCCCTTGTCCAGGACCGGGCCGTCCTGGGCGGAAACAATTCGACCGAGATCCGGGTCCAACTCGGCGGCTCGATGGACTGTCAGCCCTATCCGAATCTCGGGAACCTGCTCAAGGAGTTCGCTCCGACCCGGAAAGGCAATGCGATGCCTCCGTCCTACTACGGGGACGATGCCAAGATGAAGATCGTGACTGATGAACCCGGAATAAAGCTTTATACCCTGACCCGGGTCGTAGAAGTCGAGAAAAAGGGCGGCCGGATCCTCTCCGTCATCGGCCAGAATGTCGTTACAGGGGAGCGGCTCCGTTTCCGTTCGCCTCTTTTTGCCGACTGTACCGGAGACGGCACGGTCGGGGTCCTCGCCGGGGCGGAATACCGGACCGGGCGCGAGTCCCGGAGCGAATTCGGGGAAGAACAGGCTCCGGAAACGGCGGACAATATGGTGCTTGGAGCTTCGTTGCAGTGGAGTTCGAAAAAGGATGACGCTCCCTCGGATTTCCCGGAATTCTCCTATGGAATCGACCTTACGGAAGAAAGTTATCAGAAAATGACCAAAGGTTCATGGACTTGGGAGACAGGTATGTTCTCGGACCAGATCCGCGAAGCGGAGCAGATCCGGGACTACGGCATGCTGGCGATCTATGCCAATTGGTCCTACCTGAAGAACAAGGCCGCATGCCGCGCGGAATTTGCAGACCGCTCCCTCGATTGGGTCTCCTACAATAACGGCAAGCGCGAATCAAGACGTCTCGTCGGCGATTATATCCTGACAGGGAATGATATTCTCAGGAATGTCCAGTTCCCCGACGCCACGGCCTCGACTTCCTGGTCGATCGATATCCATTATCCGGAACCCGATAATTCGAAGTTTTTCCCGGGACGCGAGTTCAAGAGCGTCTGTGACCAGGAAGAAACGCCGGTCAGTCCGATCCCGTACCGCTGCTTCTATTCCCGGAATGTGGAGAATCTCTTCATGGCCGGCCGTGATATCAGCGTTTCCCATGTTGCCCTGGCTTCGGTGCGAGTCATGCGCACCTGTGCGATGATGGGAGAGGTCGTGGGACTTGCCGCGAAGGTATGTAAGGACCATAGCTGTGATCCCCGCGGAGTCTATACGGATTATTTTGGTGAATTGCAGGCGCTTATGGAGCGGGGAGCCGGTGATCCGGCGGCACCGAACCTGCAGATGACCAATGTCGGCCGGAATGCCCATCACTTTTTTGAAAAGCCGCTGGTCATCCGGGAGACTCCGGCCCATACGGTCCCTCCCGCCTTCCGGGTTCCTGCAGGAAAGGAAGTGATTGATATGGTGTATGTTGAGGGTGGCTCTTTCAGGATGGGGGCGGACGGCCGTGCCGAGTTTACCCACCAGGATGAACTCCCGGCCCATGACGTTACCCTCTCGGATTACTATATCGGCCGGTATGAAGTAACAAACCGGCTTTGGATGTATATCATGGGACCGGAATCCCGGGTCAGTGTCCCTCAGGAAGAAGAACTGCTTCCCGTGCAGCGGCGGACCCGCTCGGAAATCGCCCTTTTCTGCGCAAAACTTAAGAAATTGACGGGACGCGATTTCCGTCTCCCGACGGAGGCGGAGTGGGAGTTTGCGGCCAGGGGAGGAAAATACTCGAAGGGGTATCTCTACAGCGGCAGCGACGACTGGGCGGATGTCGCCTGGATCAACCGCACATCCGGAGGTGTAACACATCCGGTCGGGACGAAACTCCCGAATGAACTGGGAATCTACGATATGAGCGGCAATGTTTGGGAACTCTGTGAGGATCGGTACGGACCTTATACGGCTGAGTCGGCGACGGATCCGCATGGACCTTCGGAAGGGGCTTATGCCGTCGTCCGCGGCGGTGGGATTTTCGGGGGAACCAACAGCTGCAGGGTGACCTACCGTAGTTTTGACGCTCCTGAAAGTAATTTGGATATCAACGGTTTCCGCCTGGTAATGCAGGCAAAATAAAATCGACAGATGAAAAGAATCGCAATCCTTTTATCTCTCTTGTCCATACTGATCTCTTGTTCAAAGGGCAATGAGGTCTGCATTTACGGAGGAACCTCCGCCAGTGTAACAGCGGCGTATTCGGCCGCCAGGATGGGCAGCCGCGTAACGCTGATCTGTCCGGACGTGACGATCGGCGGTATGACGACGGGCGGCCTGGGTCAGACCGATATCGGGAACAAACAGGCCGTCATCGGACTGGCCAGGGAGTTTTACCGCAAGCTGGGACGGCATTACGGCAAACTGGAACAGTGGCTTTTCGAACCCCATGTGGCCGAGGAAATCCTGATGGAGTATCTGGACCATCCGCGGATCAAGGTCATGCAGGGGTGGTATCTGGAATCGGTTGAGAAAAAAGGCTCCCGTATCGTTTCGATATCCTGTACCGACCGGGCAGGAAAATCGGTTACGGTCCGGGCGGATCAGTTTATCGATGCTACCTATGAAGGCGACCTGATGGCCATGGCCGGCGTCAGTTATACCGTCGGAAGAGAGGACGCCCGTGTCTACGGGGAATCGTGGAACGGGTATCACATGTTGGAAGGACATCAGTTCCCGGACGGAATTGACCCGTATGTCGTTCCCGGTGATCCTCAGAGCGGTCTTCTCTGGGGGATATCTGATGCGGAGCCCCGTGAAGAAGGAATGGGTGATCGTCTTGTCCAGGCTTATAATTACCGTATCTGCCTGACGGACGATCCCGATAACCTGATCCCAATCGAAAAGCCGGATAACTATGACCCCCTCAGGTATGAACTCCTTGTCCGTGTTTTCGAAGCGGATCCGAATCCCAAGTTGAACCAATACTTTATCTGGAGCCGGATGCCCGGCCGAAAGACGGATATCAACAACCGCGGCCCGTTCTCTACCGATATGATCGGAATGAATCACCGCTATCCGGAGGCTGACTGGGAGGAGCGGGATTCCATCCTCAGGGCCCATAAGGATTATACCCTCGGCTTGCTTTATTTCTATCAGACGGATCCCCGGGTGCCGGCCGTCCTGCAGGAAGAAATCCGCCGCTGGGGCCTTCCGAAGGATGAGTATGTCCGGACCGGACACTGGACGCATCAGCTGTATATCCGGGAGTCCCGTCGCATGATCGGGGCTTATGTCGCTACGCAGGCCGACTGTGAGGGACGGGCGGAGATCCCGGACGGGATCGGTTATGCCGCCTATGGGATGGACTCCCATAACTGCCAGCGTATCGTTATCGAAAAGGACGGAAAACGGATGGTAAAGAATGAAGGGAATGTTGAAAAAGGCGTAGGGATGCCCTATCCCATATCTTACCGGAGTCTGACTCCGAAGCGGGAAGAGTGTGAGAATCTGCTTGTTCCGGTCTGCCTCTCTGCCTCGCACATCGCCTACGGGTCGATCCGGATGGAACCTGTTTTCCTCTGCATGGGGCAGAGTGCCGGTCTGGCCGCTTCCTTTGCCGGAAAGGGTCCGGTCCAGGACGTCGATGCCACCAGGATCCAGGCGGTTTATGCCCATGATCCCTGTCTCGACGGCCGGGAACCGGATACCCTGATCGATGAGGACTCACCTCTGATCGAGGGACGGGAGGGGTGGACACGGGTCAAGGGAAAAGGCGCCTATGGAAAGACCTACCTCCTTTTTGACGGAAATCCATCCGATAACCGGCTCGTCTATAGGATCCCTGACCAACTGGACGGATTGTATGGTATTTATGCTTTCCAGCAGAAGGACGGTTGTGCTGAGACCCTTTTCCGGATTGATATCGGGGACAATACGAATTCCGTGGTTTTCAACCGGAAAGACCTCCTCGTTGAGGGACAGACTAAGGGAGAATGGGTTCCGCTCGGGGAGTACCGCCTGTCGAAAGGGGTGGGAGGTACGATCCGGCTTTCCTCAGGCGAACCCGGGGTCCATGCGGACGGAATACTTTTCGTGAAACGCTGACGCCCTATTTGTCCCGGCGCCGGCTTATCATCGATTCATATTCCCGGAGGGCTCCTGTCGCTTTCGGAGCAAGGATGATGATGGCGATCACATTGACCCATGCCATGATGCCGATCCCGATATCCCCGAGGGTCCATACGAGATTGGCCTCCTTGACTGCTCCGAAGACGACGGAAGCGAGAAGGGTGCCCTGGAGGATACGGACCAGGATCTTTTCAGTCCGGGAAGAGCCTTTTCCCCGGATTTCGCAAAGGTACATCACGCTGGATTCCGAGTAGACGTAATACGCCATGACCGTAGTAAAGACGAAGAAGGCCAGGGCGATACTGACAAAGGCGCTCCCGAATCCGCCGATGACCGAATCGACAGCCGCCTGGGTATAACCGACATAGTTCGCTCCCAGTTCAGGGGCTTTTGCAACGAGCATTTCTCCGGTCTTGGCGTCCAGGATATTAAAGGTCCCGGCAGAGAGGATCATCAAGGCCGTCGCCGTACAGACAAGAAGCGTATCGACATAGACGGAGAAGGCCTGGACCAGTCCCTGTTCCGCCGGATGACGGACGTCGGCGGAGGCGGAAGGTATCGCTCCAGTTCCCTGACCGGCCTCGTTGGAGAAGAGTCCGCGCTTGACGCCCATCATGATCGTCGTTCCGAGGATCCCGCCGCATAAGGGGTTGATGCCGAAGGCATTGTCCACAATCATCTTGAGAAGTCCCGGAATCGCCCGCCAGTTCATCGCCAGGATAACCAGCGAGATGATGACATAGATGACGGCCATAAGAGGCGTTATCAGGGATGCGGCCTTGGCAACACGCTTGATGCCGCCGATAATGACAAGGCCCATCAGGAAAGCGAGGAAAAGACCCGAGATGAGCGGATCGATCCCAAAAGAATTCATCGCAGCCGTCGACATCCCGTTCGCCTGGACGGTCGGAAGGAGCAGCCCGCAGCCGATGATCGTAAAGACGGCGTAAAGAATGGCGAGGAAACGGGAGCGGAGCCCTTTTTCAATATAACAGGCCGGGCCGCCCCGGAATCCCGTCGAATGGGAGAATTTGAAAAGTTGGGCAAGAGTCGATTCGACGAAAGCGGTCGAGGCGCCGAAGAAGGCAATGATCCACATCCAGAATACCGCTCCCGGCCCGCCTAGGGCGATGGCCGTTGCGACTCCGACGATATTCCCCGTCCCGACCCGCCCGGAAAGAGCGATGCAGAAGGCCTCGAAAGAAGAGACCCCCTTTTTTTCAGCATCTTTATCATGTTTCCGGAAAAGGAGACGGCCCATCAGGCCGATCCGCCTGAGCTGAACAAAACGCGTCCGGATCGTGAAATAGATTCCAGCGCAAACCAGAAGCACGACCAGCGCCGGACTCCAAACGATGCTGTTTACGGTATTGGCGATCTTTTCAAACATGGGCGGAGAATATTAAAATCTGTGCCGGATTCCGAGGTCGACGACTCCTTGCATGCCCGCCCCGATTTCAAGGAATCCCCGTATGGATGGATTTCCGAACTCAAGACATATCGGGGAGAGCTGGACCCCGGGAAGGAAACTGGTTTCGCCGTTGAAACATGCGCAGAGTCCGACCGCGACCTTGCTGTACATACTGAATCGCGGTTTCCCGAACCATCTGGCCCTGACGGCCGGCATGACGGAAAGAAACATCATATCATACCGGCCGTTGATCCGTTCCGGATCATCCGGTTCTTTTGATGTGCTTATCATATTTCCCCAAATACTTTCCGCGGCAATAATTCCGCCGACGGAGAAAACTTTGCTCAGGCTGTGGTAGTACTCCAGAGAGACGACACCCGTGAACCTGGGATTCTCCATCGTCACGTGGCCGAGACTGAAAACGCCGGTGAAGACTCCTCCGAGGACATAGACGAACTCTCCGACGGACAATTGTCCGTAAGACAACGCGATCTCATTCCTCCAGTCCTGTGACCGGGCGCTCCAAGAAACGGAAATCAGAGCGGCAATGATAAGTATCTTTTTCATAGGTTTTTATATCCGGATGCAACCGCGAGGTCTATCCTACGAACTGTTTCTTCAGAAGTTCGATCTTTTCGGGAGCATCGGAGCCGTGGGCACCGAAGTAGAACTTGATCTTCGGTTCGGTTCCGGACGGGCGGACGGAGACGACGTCGCCGTCTTCGTTGAAGAACTGCAGGACATTGGATTTCGGCAGGCCGGTCTTCTCCGGCTCGAGATAATCGATAACCTTGACGACCTTGCGGCCGGCGATTTCGACAGGCGGGGTCGTGCGGTAATCGGTCATGATCTGCGCAATTTCCTCAGCTCCGGTCTTTCCCTTACGGACGATATAGACCATCTTTTCGAGGTAGAGGCCGTACTCCCTGTAGATCTTTTGCAGAAGCTGGTAAAGGGTCAGCCCCTGTTCCGCAGCCCATGCCGCGCATTCAGCGACCATTGCGCAGGAAACCTGGGCGCACTTGTCACGGACGAACTGACCGACATTGAAGCCGTAGCTTTCCTCTCCGCCGCAGATGAACTCCCCGTCCTTCTCGTGGGACTTGACCACCTCGGCGATGTACTTGAATCCCGTCAGAACATTGTAGCACTTGACTCCGAATGATTCGCAGATCGCAGCGATCAGCTCTGTCGTGACGATTGTCTTGACGCAGTATTTCGTGCTGTCAAGTTTCCCGAGCTCTTTCCAGCGGGTGAGGATGTAATAGGTCAGCATCGAGGCGGTCTGGTTGCCGTTCAGCTGGACCATCTTTCCTTCGTCATTCCGGACGGCGATGCCGAGCCGGTCCGCATCCGGGTCCGTCGCCATGACGATATCCGCACCGGTCTCGTCAGCCTTGTCGAGGGCCATCTTCATCGCGGCGGGTTCCTCCGGATTGGGGGAAACGACCGTCGGGAAATCGCCGTCGCTGATATCCTGATCGGGAACGTGGATGACGTTCTTGAACCCAAGCCGGTGAAGGGCTTCGGGGACGAGGCGGACGCCGCAGCCGTGAAGGGGAGTGTAGACGATCTTGATATCCGGATGCTTCGCAACGGCCTCCGGCGTGAGCGTCAGGGACAGGATATCCCGCAGGTACATCTCGTCCATCTCCTTGCCCATCAGTTCGATGCCTCCGATTTCATCGCCTTCCTCGAAACGGACCTCGGACGGATCGGAAATCTTCCCGACTTCCGCGACTATATCCTTGTCGACTGGAGCTGTAATCTGTCCGCCGTCGCTCCAAAATACCTTGTATCCATTGTATTCTTTCGGATTGTGGCTGGCCGTAATCATGATGCCGGCGGTCGCTCCCTTCGAGCGGATGCTGTAGCTCAATTCCGGCGTAGGCCGGATGTTGTCGAACAGATAGACATGGATACCGTTGTTGGAGAGGACCTCAGCGGAAATCTTGGCGAAGAGTTTGCTGTTGTTCCGGCTGTCGTATGAAATACAGACGCTTTGGGGTCCATCGACATGGGCCTTGATATAGTTGGCGAGGCCCTGGGTTGCCATTCCGACTGTGTATTTGTTCATCCGGTTTGTCCCGACGCCCATGATCCCGCGGAGCCCGCCTGTCCCGAATTCGAGATTGCGGTAGAATGCGTCTTCGAATGCGACGGGATCGCTGTTCCTCAGTTCAATGACCTTACACTTGGTTTCGGGGTCGAAATTCCCTTCAATCCACCCCTTGGCAACTTCTTGATAATCTTTCATATTGGTTGATATATTTTATATAGTCATACGATTCTACGAAGATACGGAATTCCCGGGAAAAATGAAAATGGACTTCTGCCTCTTCCTCAGGAAAAATGCGTATTTTTGTGCCGTGGGAACATTCGAAGACTTTATTCTTGCTCATGAGGGAGATGATCCGGTCCGGCTGCTGCTTTCACGCGGACGGTTTCCGGACGTGGATATGGACCTTGCCGTATCGACGATAGAGTCACGGCGGAAGCTCCGGACCAAGGTTCCGGAGTGGTATGCCGTCCCTTCGCTTATTTATCCCAAGGTTCTTTCTGCTGAGCAGTGTTCCTCCTCTGAGACTGCCCGTTACAAGGCCTCTCTAGCCGCCCGGTTGTGGGAGGGTGTTCCCTCCGGAACCCATGGCCACCCTCGGCCGTGTAAGAGGGAGGGACCCTTTGGGAGGGGTCGCGAAGCGACGGTTCAGGAGGGAACACCCTCCCACGACGAAAGGGAAGGCGCAGGAGGCCTTGGCATCGCGGATCTGACGGGAGGACTCGGGGTCGACAGCTGGGCGTTTTCGGAGGTCTTCTCCAAGGTACTTTACAACGAGATGGACCCCGCCCTCGCAAAAGCCGCGGAACATAATTTCAAGTCTCTCGGAATCAATAATATAGAAGTCCGTAGCTGCTGCCTTTCTCCGTGTGGCGGGGAGGGGCTTCCTGTCGGGAAAATCCTCGGCGGTTTCCGGCCGGATATCCTCTTCCTTGATCCGGCAAGGCGCGCTTCTGACGGAAGAAAAGTTTTCCTGATCGAAGACTGCCGGCCCGATGTGTTGCACCTTCTTCCGGACTTGTTTGCGGAATGCCGTTTCGTCCTCTTGAAACTTTCTCCGATGGCGGATATCTCGATGGTCGCCGAACGTCTCTCGCATGTGCGCGAGGTCCATGTCGTCTCTTCCGGAGGAGAATGCAAGGAATTGCTTCTGTTGCTCGACCGGGAATGGGAGGGGGGGTATACGCTCATCGCAGCTGAATCGGGAGCCTCATTACGTTTTTCCCCTTCTGAGGAGAAGGCGGCATCCCCGCTTTTTCCGGACACTCCTGAATCCCTTTCCGGTTACCGTTTCCTATATGAACCTGGAAAGTCCCTTCTCAAAGCCGGTGCATTCCGGCTCCTCTCCGGGCGTTTCGGAATGGTCAAGGCGGGGGAGCATACACATCTGTATCTTTGCCAAGAGGTCCCTCCGGAATTGAAATCCCTCGGGAAGATCTTCTCAATCCGGGAGGTCCGTCTCTTCGGAAACCGTTCCTTCAAGGAGACCGGCCGGGACTACCCCCGTGCCGAAGTTACGGCCCGGAACGTACCGGTCACATCGGAAGCGCTTCGGAAAAAACTCGGCTGTTCTTCCGGGGGAGACATCCATATTTTCGGCCTTCACTTTGATTTCCAATCGGCTCCATCTGAGAACAAACTCCTGATTTCCAAAGTAATCAGTACTTAGGCGGACCGGCCTTTCATGCGGGAGAGATAGAAGAAGAGGTAGGCGACTCCGAGCATCATGAGGGTGACGGCACCGCCCTGGCCGAAACGGTCGCCGGCGAATCCCATGAGGGTGGGGAAAACCGCGCCTCCGATAAAGGCCATGGCCAGAAGGCTGGAGAAGGCATTCCTGCGCCGGTCGTCGACGGAAAGGATGGCTTCGGAGAAAATGATCGGATAGACATTGACGCCGCCGAGTCCGACCAATGCAATTCCTGTACAGAGAAGGATTCTGTCACCGCCGAAAGCCATCAGAAGCAGGCCTGCCGTCATGAGCCCCAGACAGAATGCGAGACTGGTTTTCCGGCTGAAGCGAGGGAGCAGGAACGGAGCGCAGAAACTGCTGACCGTTCGCATGGCAAAGTAGAGGCTGCTGGCAAAGGCGGCTTTTTCCAGCGACATGCCGCAACGTTCCACAAGCAGTTTCGGAGCGGTCAGGTTCATCCCGACATTGACTCCGACGTGGCAGAGAATGCCGATAAAAGTCAGCAGGAGAACGGGATTTTTCAATAGCGAGAGGCTCTCCGAAAACGAATCGGAAAGGCGCAGACTGCGGTTTTCCGCCAGGGAAGGCTCCTCGACGGTCGTACGTCGGAGAATGAACCAGGCCAAGATCCCGATCAGCATGAACACCGGATAAACAACGCGCCAGCCGATGCTGCCGGCCAGGTGGATG
Organism: uncultured Bacteroidia bacterium; assembly: GCA_902789395.1. Classification (GTDB taxonomy): domain Bacteria; phylum Bacteroidota; class Bacteroidia; order Bacteroidales; family UBA932; genus Cryptobacteroides. Next base: position 158,964 of record CADANY010000004.1, read on the forward strand.
GCTCCCCAGGAGACGATGAGCGGACCGGAGAGGGAAGCGATCGCTTTGGTAAACTGTCCCAGGCTCATGCCCCCCGTGACGTGGTCCCTGTCGATGAGATTTGTAATCATCGGCTTGAAAGAAACCTGGAGGGCGACATGGCTGATGCCGAGAAGGGCCATGGACAGCAGGACGACGGGGAAGGAATACCCCAGCAGAGGCAGCAGCAGGGAGAGGAGGCTGATTGCGATGCTGGCAAGGACCATCCTTTTCCGTCCCGTCCGGTTCGTGACGATCCCGAACGGAATAGACAGCAGCAGGAACCAGATAAACACCATCGAGGGCATCAGGCTGGCCTGCGCGTGACTCTGCCCGAGGTCTTTCTGGACCATATTGGCCGTAATGCCGACAAGGTCTACGAACCCTTCGGTAAAGTAGCAGAGCATCAGCGTAGCGATAAGGGCGGGGGAGACCTTTTTCATGGCTGTTGCTTATGGGCGAATTCCCGGCACCAGGGAGTCAGGGGGCATTCGGAGCACTTGGGATTGCGGGCCGTACAGATATAGCGTCCATGGAGGATCAGCCAGTGGTGGGATACAGCTCTTTTATCGACGGGAATATATCTTTCCAGGTCTTTCTCAACGGCTTCGGGCGTTTTCCCGTCAGAGAGGCCGAGCCGGTGGGATACCCTGAAAACATGGGTGTCGACAGCGATGACGGGCTGGTCGTAGACGACGGAGGCGATGACGTTAGCCGTCTTTCTTCCGACGCCGGGAAGGCTCATCAGCGCGTCGATGTCGGAAGGAACCTTTCCGCCGAAATCCGACAGGAGTTTCCGGGCCATGGAGACCAGATGGGCCGCCTTACTGTTCGGATAGGATACGCTCTTGACATAAGGAAGAACCTCATCCTGCGTCGCGGTTGCGAGAGAGGCGGCATCCGGGAACCGTTCGAAAAGGGCGGGCGTAACCAGATTGACCCGCTTGTCCGTGCACTGGGCGGAGAGGATGACGGCGACAAGGAGCTGGAATACATCCTGATAGTGGAGCTCCGTCTCCGCAACGGGCCGGTTTTCGGCGAACCAGCCGACAATCCCTTCAAAGCGTTGTTTCCGGTTCATCAGATCGTAATGTCGAAGTCCACCACTTCCGTATTCGGCAGTTCCTCGCATTTCTCGTCGGTGCAGGAAAAGACCCGTCCCGGGTAATTCTCGAAAATCGTCCGGTTATGGGTGACCATGACGACGGCGGTCCCTTCTTCGTTGAGTTTCCGCAGGAGCCGGAGGATGCTGTCGGCCGTCTCGGCGTCAAGGTTTCCGGTCGGCTCGTCGGCCAGGATGACCTCCGGAGCGTTGAGCAGGGCGCGCGCGATGGCGATCCGCTGCTGCTCGCCGCCGGATAGCTGGTGGGGCATCTTGTGCGCCTTGGTTTCCATTCCCACGTCCGCGAGAACCCGGTTGATGCGTTCATCGATCTTTTCCTTGTCCTTCCATCCGGTCGAGCGGAGCACGAATTCGAGGTTCCGGTCGACGGTCCTGTCCATCAGCAGCTGGAAGTCCTGGAAGACGACGCCGAGACGTCGGCGAAGGAATGGTATGTCTTTTGAACGTATTTTGCGCAGGTCATAACCGCAGACGGTTCCCTCGCCCTTGTGCAGGGGATTCTCTGCCGTGACGGTCCGGATGATCGAGGTTTTGCCGGTGCCGACCTTGCCGACGATATAGGCGAAGTCGCCCGGGTAGATATCCATGTCGAGTCCGTAGATGACGGTCGACTCGCCGTTGAGGATGTCCGCCTTCCGGAAGGAAATGATCGGTTTCGCTTTGTCCATCATTAAGTTGGGTTGTTTATACAAAGATACCGAAAAAATTGTTATTTTTGTAAAATTAAACGAATAAACATGAAAATGAGATATTTCGTCGCGGCCTGTGCCGCCCTGCTCCTGTCCGCGGGTTTTTCCGCGAAGGCCCAGGAGACTCCGTCGGCCCCGTTCCGGGAGGCGCTTCAACTCTATCAGAAAGGTTCCTTCGACCGCGCCGCTGAACTGTTCGGCAAGTTGGATGACGACCTTTCCCGCGGTTATGCCGCCCTGTGTGCCGTCAAGGCAGGGGCGAAAGGCTTTGAGAAGCAGGCCCAGGCCTATCTGGACGCCAGCCCGGAATCAGTTCTTTGTCCCCAGATCAACTGGGCATGGGGGAAGCGTCTCTTCGACGAGGGCGATTATGAAAATGCCTCCTTCCGTTTCGGCCGGATCCTCTCCGATGAGATGCAGCGTGATGAACTGACGGAATATGTCTACAAGCGTGCTTATTGCGACTTTGTACTCGGTCGGTATGAGACGGCGGAACCGTCATTCCGCTATGTTGAATCTGCGGCCTTGAGCGATTATACCGCTCCTTCCCGATACAGCATTGCCTATATCCGGTATTCCGCAAAAGATTTTGCCCAAGCGTATGACTGGTTCTCGGAAGCGGCCAAGGATCCCCGGTTCGCGGATATCTCTCATTATTATATGATCGAGTGCCGGTTCATGCAGAAGGACTATGATTACGTCATCAGCAAAGGAACGGACTTCTTTTCCTCCGTCCCGGAGGACCGTCAGCCCCGCCTGGCCCGTATGATTTCGGAGGCCTATCTCGTCAAAGGCGATGTTGCCAAGGCGAAAGAATATTATGAGAAGAATCTCCTGAACAAAGCGGTTAAGAACCGTTCCGATTATTTCTATGCCGGTTCCGTCCTCTATGCCGTTGAGGACTGGCAGGGAGCGATCGACAATTATTCCATGATGCCCGACCGGACCGATTCTCTCGGACAGGTCGCCAATTACCAGATGGCCTACAGCCTGATCGAGACCCGTGACAAAGTTTCCGCCCTCGGTGCATTCGCCGATGCCGCGAAGGTCGCTTTCGATCCGGCGATCCAGGAGGATGCCTATTTCAACTACGCGAAACTGGCTTTCGACCTGAACAACGATACCTCCGTCTTCGAAGAATATTTGAAAAAGTACGGTACCCGGAGCAAGGGTGACAAGATCTACAGTTACATGGCGATGGCCGCTCTCCACAATCATGATTATGAAGGTGCCGTCGCTGCGTATGACAACATCGACGAACTGGACGAAGGGATGAAAGGCAATTATATGAAGGCCTATTTCCTCCGCGGAGCCCAGTTGATCGGAAACGGTGCATGGCGGGATGCCGTTCCGTGCCTGAAAGCCGCTGCTTATTACGTCCCGCGGCAGGATCGCTTCAATCAGCTTTCCCGATACTGGCTCGCCGAATCCTACTTCCGCAACGGGGACAACAAATCCGCCCGGGATATCTATCTGGATCTGTACAATCTTTCCGCTCTGGACGGAAAGCCTGAGGGAGATCTGATCTCCTACAATATAGCGTATACCTATTTCGAGGAAGAAGATTTCGACTCTGCCCAGAAGTGGTTCCGGAACTACCTGGACGGCCGTCACGACCAGTTCGGGGCGGATGCGGAGACCCGGATCGGTGACTGCTATTTCTTCAGTAAGGACTACGCGAAGGCAGTGACTGCTTTTGAGAAAAAGATGGCGGACTATCCCGATGCGGACGATATCTATCCGTATTTCAGGGCCGGGGTCGCTGCCGGGCTGATCGGCAGTAAGGACCGGAAGGTTGCCCTGCTCGAGAATGTGAAGAATGCTTCTCCGAACGCTCCTTATTATAGCGAAGCCCTGTATGAACTCGGTCGCGCCTATGTCGCCGTCGGAAATGATGATGATGCTTCGCGGGCTTTCAAAACGTTGAAGGCCAATACGTCGGATAATAATTACGCAGCCCGCTCCCTGATCGAACTGGGTATGATTGCGAGGAATCAGGGACAGTACGACCGCTCGCTGGACTACTATAAGCAGGTCGTCGAGACGATGGCCGGTTCCGATTATGCAGAGGATGCCCTTGTCGCGATCGAGTCTCTTTACCAGATCCGCCAGGAACCCGATGCCTATCTGGCTTACGTCGAAAGCCTCGGAGACAAAGCCAGCCGCGACGAGGGGCAGAAGGATAATATGTACTACAATACGGCCGAACAGATTTTCCTTTCCGGCAATTATTCCAAGGCGCTGACGACTTTCGAAAATTATTTGGCTAAATATCCCTCCGGGACGCATCTCGCCCAGGCTGAGTACTATATCGGCGAATGCTGCCGGAACCTCGGGCAGAAGGAAAAGGCGGTGGACTTCTACAACAAGGCCGTCGAAGACGGCGCCGAGGGCTCTTTCAAAGAGCTTTCCATGCTGAATTTCTCATCCCTGTCCTATTCCCTCGGCCGGTATCATGATGCCTATGGCGGCTATTCCGCCCTTTTGGACAATGCCGGCTTCGAAGAGAACCGTTCGGCAGCGAAGGCCGGTATGATGCGTTCCGCTTACAAGGCCCATGAGTATGCGAAGGCGATCGACGCGGCTGAGGCGGTCGCCAAGGATTCCCGCTCCGGGAAGGATCTTGTCCGCGAGGCGGATTATATCAAGGCCAAATCCTGCCTCGCATCAAGCCGCAGAAACGAGGCCCTCACCATTCTTGAGAAACTGAAAGCCTATCCGTCCACGCCGGAAGGCGCCGAGGCGACGGCTCTTCTTATCCAGGACCGTTTCGACCGCGGACGCTTTGATGAAATCGAAAAGATGGTCTATGACTTCTCTGCCAAAGCCGGCGGTCAGAATTACTGGCTGGCAAAGGCCTTTATCATTCTGGGTGACGCCTTTATGGAAAAGGGCAATGCCGCCCAGGCCCAGGCAACCTACGAAAGCGTCCGCAGCGGCTATACGGCTTCGGATCCTTCAGACGATGTCCTGGACCAGGTCCAGGTCAGACTTGATAAACTTGCAAAGAGCAAATGAGTATGAAACGATTCTTTTCCACCATATCCGCGGCACTTTTGGTTTCCGTGTCCGCTTTTGCCCAGAATCTCAACCCGGTCGTTGAGGTCACCAATACGTATGAGGGCCGGCTCTCGGATATCCACAAACCTGACCAGCTTCTCAATATTCCGGATTCCGTGACCCGTTTCAAGCTGGATTTCGATTATTCCGTATTCGAGAAGCCGTATAAGGGAGCGTATGAGTTCTCACCCTATCTGATCGCCATGAAGCCGGAGGCGGCTCCTGACGAGTCGGCACGGTTCTACCTTAAAGCCGGCGCCGGTTATACCCTCCGTCCGGAACTGACCTTCATATGGACCCCGCGCCTGAAGAATGGATTCAGTGTGAATGTCCATGCGGATGCGAACTCTTTTATCGGAAATTACCGCCATATTGACATGGACCGCGGCGAAGATGCCGTCCTTCTGAAATTCGACGGGACCAAGGAGAAGGGATGGTATGCCCGCGGCGGGCTCGGAACGGATTTCGGGTATGTGTGGCGGACGGGAGAGGCTTCGCTTTCCCTGGATTATGTCAAGCAGATGGACGGTTATCCCTTCAAGAGGAATTATGACGGTTTCGTCTTTAATCCTTCCGTCCGTTCGACGGATCCTGAAGCGACCCTATATTACGAGGCGTCCCTGAAATACCGGTTCGGCCGGGACCGCGTCATGGCCTTGGACCCTTCCGACGAGCATTATTCGGCCTTTAATGCGACTGTGGGGCCGGTTCTTGACCGTTCCCGGAAGATCCTTCTGGATCTTTCGCTCATCTCGGACAAGGTCGGATTCCCGACGTTCGTCGGCATGGATGGGACCGCCCGGTACGGTACTTTCTCCGGCGGACAGATACTCCTGACCCCGAAATACACTTATGCGGGCGAACGCCTGGATTGGAGCGCCGGTGTCCGTCTTGCCTTCCTCTTCAACGGGGAAAACGAGGCTGCTGAACCGGTCCCGTTCGCCCACCGCGGGCAGCGGATCTTCCCTGATGTCCATGTTTCTTACAAGATCCTTGAAGAGACGCTTGCCGCCTATGCTTCTGTGACCGGCGGCCCGAAACTCCATTCTTATGGGAATATTCTGGAAAAGAACCGTTATTTTTCCCTCGGTCAGCCTTCCCAGCACGCTTTCGTCTTCGACCATTCCATCGAAAAAGTCAATCTCTCGGCGGGTTTGAAAGGGAATGTGAAGAAGCGTTTCCAGTGGGATATCAGCGGAGGATACGCCGTTTGGGACCATGCCCTCATGGAATCGCTTTTCGTCTCTTCCCCGTATTGCTATTCCGACATGAAACTCGCTTATGCGGACTTGAAATTCCTCTTCGATTCGCAGTCTGTCGATGTTGACGGAATCCTTTCTTTCAAGCATGCGGCTTCGGTGGAGAACAATGCTTTCGCCCCTGCCATGCTGACGGGCGACGTCCGTGCCGCCTATGACTGGAAGGGGCGGATCAAAGCCGGACTGACGGGGAATTTCTCTACTTCGCGTGAGGCTGTCTATACTGTCCAGGGGACGGGAGGATCTTCCGTCACCCAGATTGTCAGGCTTCCGGGGTATGTGGATCTCGGCCTTTTCGGAGAGTATACGTTCAACCGCCGGTGGGCCGTTTGGGCCAAGGCTGGGAACCTGCTTAACCAGACGATTCAGCGGGTTCCGTTCTATGCTGAAGACGGGGCTTATTTTACCGCCGGAATCTGCTTGACTATTCGCTAATTTTTCGTATATTTGTACGTTTATAGGAACCATGAAATAAACGTACATATATATGATTGAAAACGAAGAGATTAAGAAAGCGGAAGAGCAGTATTCCGCCAGTAGTATCCAGGTCCTCGAAGGCCTTGAGGCCGTCCGGAAAAGACCGTCGATGTATATCGGCGATATTGGAGAAAGGGGACTCCATCACCTCGTCTATGAGGTCGTCGACAACTGTATCGACGAGGCGATGGCCGGATTCTGCAATGAGATTGAAGTTACCATCAACGAAGACAACTCCATCCGTGTCCAGGACAACGGCCGCGGTATTCCGACCGGCATGCATGAAAAGGAGCACCGCAGTGCCCTCGAGGTCGTTCTGACAGTCCTTCATGCGGGTGGAAAGTTCGATAAGAACAGCTACAAGGTTTCCGGCGGTCTGCACGGTGTCGGCGTATCCTGCGTGAACGCGCTCTCAGACTTGCTTGTTGCGGAAATCCACCGCGAGGGAAAGATCTTTGTCCAGAAGTATTCCAAGGGAAAGCCGATTACCGAGGTGCAGGTCGTAGGGGAGTCTGACGATACCGGTACGATCATTACCTTCCATCCTGACCCGACGATCTTCCAGCAGACGACCGTCTACAAGTATGACACCCTGGCGAACCGCCTGAGGGAACTGGCCTTCCTGAACAAGGGCATCCGTATCAGCCTGACCGATCTTCGTGAAGAAGTCGAGGAAATGGTAGAGGACGCCGCCGGTGAACTCAAGGCGACCGGGAAGATGGTCAAGAAGAGCAATGTCTTTTATTCGACCGAAGGCCTCAAGCAGTTCATCGAGTATTTGGATGCTGGCGCTTCCCAGCTTATCCCGGAGCCGATCTGCGTCAATTCGGACAAGATCATTCCGATCGATATCGCCCTGAGCTACAATACGGGCTATTCCGAAAAGATCTATTCCTACGTCAACAACATCAATACGATTGAAGGAGGAACGCACCTGCAGGGCTTCAAGATGGGACTTTCCCGTACCTTGAAGAACTATGCGGAAAAGAACAACCTCCTTGCCAAATTCAAGGGAGACCTCTCTCCGGAAGACTTCCGGGAAGGTCTGACGGCCGTCATTTCCGTCAAGGTGGCGGAACCCCAGTTCGAGGGACAGACCAAGACCAAACTCGGCAACAGTGAGGTCACATCCGCTGTTTCCCAGGCGACGGCGGCGGCTGTCGATATGTATCTGGAAGAGCACCCGAAGGAAGCGAAACTGATCGTTGAGAAGATTGTCCTTGCCGCTACGGCGAGGGCAGCGGCCCGGCGTGCCCGCGAGATGGTCCAGCGAAAGACGGTCATGACCGGCGCCGGCATGCCCGGTAAACTGGCCGACTGCTCCGAGCGCGACCCGGAAAAGTGCGAGCTTTTCCTCGTAGAGGGTGACTCCGCAGGCGGTACCGCCAAGCAAGGCCGTGACCGCAGGATCCAGGCAATCCTTCCGCTCCGGGGCAAGATCCTCAATGTCGAGAAAGCAGCCGGAGACCGGGCGTTTGAAAGCCAGGAAGTCCGGAATATCTATACGGCCCTCGGCGTTTCCGTCGCCCAGGAGGATGAAACCGGAGAGAAGCGGATGGACCTTTCTAAACTCCGCTATCACAAGGTTATCATCATGACCGATGCCGATGTCGACGGCAGCCATATCGCCTGCCTGATCCTGACGTTCTTCTTCCGGTATATGTTCGACCTGATCAAGAACGGGTATGTCTATCTTGCGACCCCGCCGCTCTATCTGGTCAAGAAGGGCAAGGAAGAGGTCTACTGCTGGACGGATGCCCAGCGGGAGGAAGCGACAGCCCGGCTCGGCCGCGGTACGGACAAGGGCGTGACGGTCCAGCGGTACAAGGGTCTCGGCGAGATGTCCGACGAGCAGCTGTGGGAGACGACGATGGATCCGTCCCGCCGGCTTCTCCGCCAGATCACGATTGAAAATGCGGCCCAGGCCGAGAGGACTTTCTCCATGCTGATGGGAGATGATGTCCCGCCACGCCGGCAGTTTATTGAAGAAAACGCACATTACGCAAATATTGACGCTTAATCATTATGTTGGATATTTTTGACAGAATCGCCCGGGATTCCGGCGGCCCGATCGGGCAGTATTTCGAACAAGGTTTCGGCTATTATATGTATCCGCGTCTCGAAGGAGAGCTCGGACCTCATATGTTCTTCAACGGCATTCCGGTCCTGAACTGGAGCCTGAACAATTATCTTGGCCTGGCCAATCATCCCGCTGTCCGCAAGGCTGATGCCGATGCGGCCGCCGAGTGGGGACTTGCCTATCCGATGGGCTCCCGCATGATGTCCGGACATACCCGGTACCATGAGAAGCTCGAGAAGATTTTCGCTGATTTCGAGAAGAAGGAGGATGCCTTCCTGTTTAACTTCGGATACCAGGGAATCGTCTCCGCGATCGACGCCCTGGTCGCCCGGCACGATGTGATCGTATATGATGCCGAGTGCCATGCCTGCCTGCTTGACGGTATCCGTCTGCATATCGGAGAAAAGTATAAATACCGCCACAACAATATGGCCGACTGCGAGAAGATTCTCGCCCGTGCCTGTGCGAAGGCGGAAGAAAACGGCGGCGGTGTCCTGCTTATTACCGAAGGCGTATATGGTATGACCGGAGCTCTCGGCAAACTCGACAAGATTGTTGAACTCAAGAAAAAATACCCGTTCCGTATCCTGATCGATGACGCCCATGGTTTCGGCCTGCTGGGCGAGCATGGACGCGGCACTTCCGAGCATTTCGGCGTCATGGACGAAATCGACCTCTATATCGGAGCCTTTGCGAAGAGTATGGCCTCGATCGGCGGCTTTATCGCCGGTCCCCACGCCATTATCAATTACCTGCGGATGAACATGCGTTCGCAGATGTACGCCAAGTCCCTTCCGATGCCGCTCGTAATCGGTAATATCAAACGGATGGAGATCATCGATTCTCCGGAAGGAGATGAGCTGCGCCGTAAGTGCTGGCAGATTACCCACGCCATCCAGGATGGTTTCAAGGCGGAAGGATTCGACATCGGTGAGGCGGAAGCCTGTGTCACTCCGGTCCATATCAAAGGCGGAGTCGCCCAGGCGACCAAGATGGCCAAGGACCTGAGGGAGAACTACAGGATTTTCTGCTCGATGGTGATTTATCCTGTCATTCCGAAGGGCATGATCATTTTCCGGATTGTCTCGACGGCAGCCCATACGATGGAAGATGTGGATTATACGCTGAAAGCTTTCAAGGAAATCAAGGCAAAACTCGATGCCGGTGCGTATGACGGTGACGATATTGCTGCCATGACGGTTAAATAATGGATTACCAGCGTCATTTCAAAGACAAGGTTATTATCGTGACAGGGGCGAGTTCGGGTATCGGACTCGCCGCTGCGAAACTGTTCGGCAGGGCTGGCGCCCGTGTCGTGATGGCCGCCAGGTCCTTGGAGAAGATGCTTTCTCTTGCATCCGAGGTATCTTCTGATCCGGAAAAGGTCCTTTGTGTCCGTTGCGACGTGTCTGTTGAAGCGGACTGCCGCCGCCTTGTCGATGAGACGGTTGCCCGTTTCGGGCGGATCGATATCCTTGTCAACAACGCAGGCATCTCCATGCGGGCTCTGTTCAGGGACCTGGACCTGGATGTGCTCCGCAGGCTCATGGATGTCAATTATTGGGGAACCGTCTACTGCACGAAATATGCGCTCCCATACCTGTTGGAAACGAAAGGGCAGCTTGTCGGCGTCGTCTCGATCGCCGGTTATTCTTCTCTCCCGGCCCGCAGCGGTTATTCCTCTTCCAAGCATGCCGTCCGCGGATTCATGGACACGCTCCGGATGGAACACCTCCGGGACGGTCTGGGCGTTCTTGTTTTCGCTCCGGGTTATACGGCTTCCAACGTCCGAAATGCGGCCCTTCTTGCGGACGGATCCCCGCAGGGTGAGACTCCGCTCGATGAGGGAAAACTCATGTCGGCGGAAAAGTGTGCGGATCACCTCGCCCGCGCCCTTGCCAGACGCCGCTCCGAAGTGATCCTGACTCCGCTCGGGAGACTGACGATCGCTTTCCACCGGCTCTTTCCCCGGCTTACCGACCGGCTGACTTATCGTTTCATCGCGAAAGAAAAAGACAGCCCTCTCAAATGATACAGCGTTTGTTATGAATCTAAATCTTCCCAAGTTCGACCGCCGTTTCGTCGCGATGTCTATCGTCTTCGTCATTCTCGTTCTGATTATGCCGAGGACGGCCAAGTTCGGCTATGACTACAAGAAAGGGACCCCGTGGCCTTACGAAACGTTGGTAGCCCAGTTCGATTTCCCGATTCTCAAGACGGCGGAGCAGATAGAAGAAGAGCGGGAAAATGCCGGGACGAGCGTCGTCCCGTACTACAGGAAGTCGCAGGAACGTACCAATACTGTCATTAAGGGTATCGAGACACTGGATTTCGGCCGGCATGCTTCCCTCAAGCAGCCGATCCTGTCCCGGGTGCGGGATATCTATGAAACCGGAGTCCTGTCGGATGCGAAAATCAAGCTTGACAAAGGCTCGGCCGCCCTTTCCCGCGAGGTGATTTTCGTCCAGAGTGGGAAACGGGCCCAGAAGTTTCCGGTTTCTGAAGTCTATAAAGTCTCCGATGCGCAGAATAAGCTCCTGGCGGAAGTTTCCAAGGCCTATCCGTCGGTCAATGTGGATTCCCTGCTGGACAAATCCGGTGTCTATGGCCTGATTATCCCGAACCTGGAGTTCGACCGGTCTATGACCGAACTCTCCCACGCCGAGTCCGCTGACTATATCTCTCCGACCTCTGGTTATGTCAATGCCGACCAGAAGATTGTATCGAAAGGCGAGATTGTTACGGCCGAGATTGCGCAGATTCTGGATTCCTACAAGGAAGAATACAACAAGATGTACGGGTACGACGGTCCCCGAATCCTGATCTGGCTGGGCAATATCCTGATTGCCCTTGCCCTGGTCGTGATCCTGTACCTGAGCATCTATTATACGAACCGCGACATCTTTAAGGAAAATAACCGGTTCTATTATCTCCTGGCCATTTTCCTGCTGACGGCGCTCGCCGGTTTCTTTACGGGAAAGATTTCCACCCATGCCGTCTATGCGGTGCCTTTTGCCGTTACGGCGCTTTATCTGCAGGCTTTCTTCCGCCGCCGGGTTGTCCTGCCGGTTTATATCGTTTCCCTGCTTCCCCTCCTGATTTTCGCGGGCAGCGGGGTCGAACTGTTTGTGATGTTCCTTGCGGCCGGAGTCGTTACGCTCTATACGTTCAATTATTTCAACCGGGGCTGGCTCCAGTTTATCAATGCCCTGATTATCTTCCTGGTCCTGGTGACCGTCTATTTCGGGTTCCGGCTGATCGATCCGGGCAGCAGCGAAGTGTGGCGGACGATACTCAACCTTTTCTTCGGCTCCATGCTGACCGTTGCCTTCTATCCTTTGATCTTCCTTTTCGAAAAGACATTCAATCTTGTTTCCAATACGCGTCTGCAGGAACTTGCCGATACGAACAACAAGGTTCTCCAGGAGCTCTCATCCAAGGCCCCCGGGACCTTCCAGCACAGCTTGCAGGTGATGAATATGGCCGATGCCGCTGTCCGTGCGATCGGAGGGAATGTGCTTTTGGTGCGTGCAGGCGCTTTGTATCATGACCTTGGAAAGATGGCCAACCCGCTCTGCTTTATCGAGAATGAAAGCGGTGTCCCGGGAGCCCGTCGTTTCCATGACGGTCTGACGCCCAAGCAGAGTGCCCAGGCGATTATCCGCCATGTCTCTGACGGAATGGAAATTGCCAAAGAGCATGGCCTGCCCGATGTGATCACTGATTTTATCCTGACCCACCACGGCACGGCCAGTACGGGTTATTTCTATAACAAATACCTCAATGAAGGCGGTGACCCCAATGATGTGGCTGATTTCTTCTATCCCGGCAAGAAACCGGTTTCGAAGGAGCAGGTCATCCTGATGCTGTGCGATTCCCTCGAGGCCGCTTCCCGTACCCTGAAAGAGTTTACTCCGGAAGCCTTCGACGCCTTTGTCGAACGGATCGTCGCCGGCAAGATGAACGACGGGCAGTTTGACCAGGCGGAGATTTCCATCTGTGAACTGGAAAAGGTCAAGTCGGTCCTGAAATCCTATCTCGGGCAGCTCTATCACGAGAGGATTGAGTACCCCAATCGCGTAAAGGGATAACGGATTGGTAATGTGAGATATTTTATCTATCTTTGCGCCCCCGAAACGAAAAATATTAAAATCAAATACAAATGAACATTATTAAAAACCAGATCGATGATCTGAATTACCAGGTAACCATCGAGATCTCCAAGGACGATTATGCGGAAAACGAAAGGAAGAAACTGAATGATTACAAGCGTCGCGCAGACATCAAAGGATTCCGCAAGGGAATGGCTCCGCTTTCGCTGATCCAGCGCCTGTATGGAGACCAGGTTCTTTATGAAAGCGTCAATACCGTTCTTTCCGATGCCCTGAACAATTTTATCCGGGATGAGAAGATCCGTATTGTCGGCGAACCCCTTTCCAGCGCTGACCAGCCGGAACTTGAGTGGAAATCCGGTAATGACTTCTCCTTCAAGTTCGACATCGCCCAGACTCCCGAGCTGACATTTGAGGTCTCTGCCGATGACAAGATTCCGTACTATGACATCAATGTTACCGAGGCTGCGAAGAAGGAGATGAAGAAGAACATGCTCCAGCAGCTGGGTTCCCTCCAGGAGGCAGAATCGACGAAGGAGGATGATTATATCGTGGCCGATCTGGACAATGGCGAGATCAAGGCTGAGGGAGTTTACATCTCTCTCCGCAATGTCGCCGAGGACCACCGGAACGTATTTGTCGCCCGCAAGGCCGGCGAGACTTTCCAGGTCAATGTCAACGAGGCTTTCCAGAACGAGACGGACCGTGCTGCCATGCTGAAGGTCAAGAAGGAAGAACTGGCAGGGATCAATCCCGAGTTCAATATCACTGTCGTCAATGTCAAGACTTTTGTTCCCGCTGAAGAAAATCAGGATACCTATGATAAGATGTTCGGCGAGGGTGTCGTCAAGTCTTCGGAAGAGTTCGAGGCGAAGATTGTTGAGCGGATTGAGTCCAACCACAAGCAGGAAGCCGACTATCGTTTCTCCAAGGATGCCCGTGACTATTTCCTGAAGAAAGCGGATATCGCTCTTCCGGAGGCTTTCCTGAAGAGGTGGCTTGTCTATGTCAATGAAGGCAAATTCACGGCGGAGCAGGTAGATGCCGAGTTTGATGCCTTCCTCGCTGATTTCCGCTGGCAGCTCGTCCGCGGTTATATCATGCGTAAGTTCGATCTCAAGGTTGAGGAAAAAGACAAGCAGGAGGCTGCTGAGGCGTTCGCCGCCTATCAGTATGCCATGTACGGAATGGGGAATGTTCCTGAGGATATCATCAAGAACGCCGCTTCTTCCGTCCTTGCAGACGAGCGCCAGTCCCGCCAGATCGAGGAGCAGGTCGAGGATAACAAGACCATGGCCGCGATCCGCGAGCATGTTACGCTTCAGCATAAGAAAATCTCCGAGGATAAGTTCCGCGAGTTGAAATAAAAATGGATAAGAAAGAATTTGACAAATTCGCCTCGAAAGAGTGCGGAATCAGTTCCATGACCCTTCATCGCTATGAATCGGTCTATGGCGCCTATATCAATCCGACGATTACCGAAGAGCGGAAGATGAATGTCGCCCAGATGGACGTATTCAGTCGCTTGATGATGGACCGGATCATTTTCCTCGGCGTCCCGATCGACGATGATGTCGCCAATATCATCCAGGCCCAGCTCCTGTTCCTCTCTTCCGTGGACAGTCATGCAGACATCTCCCTGTATCTGAATACCCCTGGCGGACAGGTTTCTTCCGGTCTCGGGATTTATGATACGATGCAGCTTGTCCAGCCGGATGTGGCGACGATCTGCACCGGGATGGCAGCGTCCATGGGGTCTGTCCTCCTTTGTGCGGGGGCTCCGGGCAAGCGTTCCGCTCTTCCGCATTCCCGTGTCCTGATCCATCAGCCGCTCGGCGGTGCCCAGGGACAGGCCAGTGATATCTTGATCGCGGCCAAGGAGATTGAGAAACTTCGCGAGGAACTGTTCCGGATTATCGCGTCCCACAGCGGTCAGCCGTATGAGAAGGTAGCCGCTGATGGTGACCGTGATTATTGGATGAGCGCGGCGGAGGCGAAGGAATACGGCATGATCGACGAAATCCTTACGAAGAAATAATGGCAAAAAAACAGACGACAAGGAATCACTGTATGTTTTGCGGAAGGGGGGATAACGAGGTTTCACTCCTTCTGCAGGGACTGGACGGGTTTATCTGCAGCGATTGTGTCCGGCTTGCGGCCGACTATCTGGATGAGATAGACGGAGCCCCGTCGGCCAAGAAGGCTCCTGCCCCTGTCTCGCAAGCTCCCAAGCCGAAGGAAATCAAGGCGTTCCTGGATCAGTATGTGATTGGACAGGATCGGGCGAAGGTGGTTCTTTCCGTCGCGGTTTATAATCACTATAAAAGAATCAGCCACAATCTGGTTGAAAAACCGGATGACGGAGTAGAACTGGAGAAATCGAATATTCTGCTGGTCGGTCCGACCGGAACAGGGAAAACGCTTCTTGCAAAGACGATTGCGAAGATGCTGGATGTCCCGTTCACGATTGTCGATGCGACAGTCCTGACGGAAGCCGGATACGTCGGTGAAGATGTCGAGAGTATCCTGACCCGTCTTTTGCAGGAAGCTGATTTTGACCTCCAGAAGGCAGAGCGGGGCATCGTTTTCATCGATGAGATCGATAAGATTGCGCGCAAGAGCGACAATCCCTCGATTACCCGCGATGTCTCCGGTGAGGGAGTGCAGCAGGCGATGCTGAAACTGCTGGAGGGGAATGTCGTCAATGTCCCCCCGAAAGGCGGGCGCAAACATCCTGAGCAGGAGTTCATCCATGTCAATACGCAGAATATTCTCTTTATCTGCGGCGGAGCGTTCGAGGGAATCGAACGGCACATCGCCCAGCGGAAGAATACGCAGATCATCGGCTTCGGCGCTGAGGAAAAGCAGCGGGTCGATAAGGATAATCTGCTGCAATACGTGGATGCCCAGGATCTTCGTGCCTATGGCCTGATCCCCGAGATTATCGGCCGTCTTCCTGTCGTAACGTATCTCGACAATCTGGACCGGGATTCCCTGAAACGGATTCTTACAGAGCCAAAGAATGCGATTATCAGGCAGTATGAGAAGCTTTTCGAGATGGATGGCATGAAACTCGTTATCGAGCCGGAAGTGCTTGATCTGATTGTCGATACGTCGATCAGCCGCAAACTGGGAGCACGGGGACTCCGTTCCATCTGTGAGCAGCTCATGAATGATGCCATGTTCGAAGCCCCCTCATCCCGCAAAAAAACCTTTACCCTTACCGTCGCCTACGCCCGCGAGCACCTGGCGGAATAGCTTACAGTTACCATCTTTTCCGTAGAAGAAAATTATCCGGGAAGGGGTGTGCTCCGAGCTTCATGGTTCGGAGCGGGGCGTCACTGTCGTCCGGGTGTTCGACGGCTAACTCAGTCCTTTTACAGTCCTCCTTCGTCGTCCTGTAACGTCCTTCAGACACACGCCGTCGTCCCTTCGGGCACGCACCCTCCCTCGGTTCCGCTTGTTCCCGCTCCTCTCAATCTCCGCTCGGGGCACACCCCTTTCCCGTCCTTTCTTACTCCGGAGAGAGACGGAC
>CADANY010000005.1 GCA_902789395.1 uncultured Bacteroidia bacterium
AAAAATCCCGTCGTTTCCGAACGGGATTGCAAAGGTACGCCTTTTTTCTCAATCTCCAAATTTTTTTCGAACTTTTTTGCATTTATTTTCGCGATTCTTCTAACCCCATTTGACAAGTGGGTATGAATCAAATACTTAACAAAATTACCGGTAAAAGCCCGTCAGCCGCTCCCCGGTATGACCGGGATAGATCCGGAGAAACACTGTTCCATGCGGGGCGACTTCAGTCTCCCAAGGTTCTTTCTGGGCGACCTTCGCGATATCCCGCTGCCGCCAAAGATCACGGATCGTCTGCTCCCCGATCAAGCCGAGTTTATGACAGATAAAACCCATCTTCCTCGGCGTCTCCGTATAATTGAACAGGGCGACGGCGAGGGATCCGTCTTCTAGCGGCTTGACATAGATGGCCCCGTTCTCGTCCGAATCCTGCTTTACGCCCTGCAGGCCGAGCGGATCCTGATTGACATCTATCACCTCGGAATTGCAAAGGAGACTGAGCGTAAAATCATCCAGCTCCGCCATATCGCATCCGATCAGCATCGGAGAGGCAAGGATGGACCAGAGCGTAATATGGGTATACTGTTCATCCGGCGTCAGCTTGGTCCAATGGATCTTCCTTCCCCACCCGACTTTTCCGACGACGAGCATATCTGCGTCCGGCCAGCGGCCGGGTTCCTTATAGCCAGCCCAGCGGTCCTGGACACCGAATCCGATCGATGAGATGCTCTCCCAGGTATCCCGGATATCCGTCGATGTCCGCCAGCACTCGGCGTACCGGGACAGGGCGGGACCGAGGGAGACCCTTGCCTTGTTCGAGATACTGTAGACGATGTCTCGCCCGGTAGCCGCGATGGCGTCATGCATATCTTTCATCCACCAGGTATCATTCAGATTCCAGTCATATTTCAGGTAATCGACTCCCCAGTCAGCCCATTGCAGCGCGTCCTGACGGGCAAAGGAATACTTGCCGAAATTGCGGATCTCTTCTTTTCCGAGCTTAGACCGGTCCAGTTTATAGACCGAATCGACGAGCCCCTGCTCAACCCACCAGTACTTGCCGTCCGGATCGTCGCAGGAGGATCCGATATGGGAGGCGTACGTCGACACCCAAGGCGCGGAATAGATCCCCAGCTTGAGTCCCTGCCGATGGAGGAAATCCGCCAGGCCCTTCATATCAGGGAATTTACGGTTCGGCTGGATTGCATTATACTTTCCACCCCGGATTCCCTGCCAACCATCATCGATATTGACGTAGGTCCACCCATAATCCGCCAGACCCTTCTCGATCATAGCCTTTGCAGAGGCAAGGACAAGTTCCTGGGTAACGGTATTTCCCCAGCAGTTCCATGAATTCCATCCCATCGGTGGGGTCAGGGCGATCTTGTCGCCGATCTCAATCCGCAACTCCCTCCGGTCCGTCCCCAAGGCGTTTTCAGCCCGGAGAATAACCCGATAGGATCCGGCCTTCCGGGCCCTGCCGGTAATAATCCCGGTTTCCCGGTTAAGAGAGAGCCCCTTGGGAAGTCCTTCTGCCGTCCATGTCATGGGCCGGAGACCGGTCGTCGGTATCCGGAAAAGGAAATCGGCTCCGGGACGGGCTCCATAGACCTTGGGTCCATTGATACGGGGCGTATCGGGGGCGGGTGGCGTCAGGATATGGGATGAATAATCCGGTGGGGTCTGAGCCAAAACTGTCAGCCCGGAAAGAACCAGGCTGACAGTAGAGATAAGGACGAATAGTCGCTTCATCATATATTTATTATAAGGACTGTTTGATCTCAATGATCGTGAAGGCCTCGATGATATCTCCGGGATGAATATCGTTGTACTTTTCAAGGCTGCAGCCGCATTCCATGCCGGCAGGAACTTCCTTCGCATCATCCTTGCCCCGCTGGAGCGAGGCCAGGGCGCCGGTATAGACCACGATGCCGTCACGGATAAGACGGACCTGGGCTTTGTTCGTCAACTTGCCTTCCTTGACGAGGCAGCCGGCGACGGTACCGACCTTGGATATCTTAAAGGTCTGCTTGACTTCCGCCGTAGCGGTAACTTCTTCCTTCTTCTCCGGTTCGAGCATACCTTCAATACCTTCCTTGACATCGTTGATAGCGTCGTAGATGACGGAGTACAGACGGATTTCGATCCCTTCCTTCTCAGCGGATTTGCGGGCTTCGGTCGAAGGACGGACCTGGAATCCGATGATAACGGCATCGGAAGCTTCTGCGAGAAGGATATCCGACTCGGAGATCGCTCCGACAGCCTTGTGGATAACATTGACGCGAACCTGCTCGGTAGAA
The DNA here is from genome assembly GCA_902789395.1 of uncultured Bacteroidia bacterium. Lineage (GTDB taxonomy): Bacteria > Bacteroidota > Bacteroidia > Bacteroidales > UBA932 > Cryptobacteroides. Next base: position 2,298 of record CADANY010000005.1, read on the forward strand.
AGCTTGATAAGGGAGTCGGAAAGGGCTTCGACGGAGCCGTCGACATCACCCTTGACGATGACATTGAGTTCCTTGAAGTTTCCGATCGCAATACGACGGCCGATTTCCTCGAGGGTCAGGTGCTTCTGGGTCTTGATGCCCTGGATACGGATCAGCTGCTCGCGACGGTTGGCAATCGACTTCGCTTCCTTCTCATCGGTCATGACATTGAATTTCTCACCGGCTGATGGGGCTCCGTTCAGTCCGAGCATAGACACCGGCGTCGACGGGCCAGCCTCCTGGACCTTCTGGCCACGTTCGTTGAACATAGCCTTGACCCTGCCGTAATAGCATCCGCTGATGATGACATCACCGACATGGACCGTTCCGTCCTGGACCAGTACGGTTGCAAGATAGCCGCGTCCCTTGTCGAGGGAGGACTCGATGACCGCACCGCTTCCGAGCTTATGCGGATTCGCTTTCAGCTCGAGAAGGTCCGTCTCAAAGAGAACCTTATCGAGGAGTTTATCCACATTGATTCCCTTCTTTGCGGAGATTTCCTGGCACTGGTACTTGCCTCCCCAGTCCTCTACAAGGATATTCATCTCGGAAAGCTGACGGCGGATCGTATCCGGCTGGGCTCCGGGCTTGTCAATCTTGTTGATGGCAAAGACCATCGGAACGCCGGCTGCCTGGGCATGGCTGATGGCCTCCTTGGTCTGGGGCATGACGGCATCGTCCGCGGCGACGATGATAATCGCAAGGTCTGTCATCTGGGCTCCACGGGCACGCATGGCGGTAAAGGCCTCATGTCCAGGGGTATCCAGGAACGTAATATGGCGTCCGTTGTGGAGGGTGACGTTGTACGCACCGATATGCTGGGTAATGCCGCCCGCTTCACCGGCGATGACATTGGTATTACGGATATTGTCGAGAAGAGAGGTCTTTCCGTGGTCGACGTGGCCCATGACCGTAATGACCGGCGGCCGCTCGACGAGCATGCTCTCATCGTCTTCCTCCTGATTCTGGTTGATCTCTTCGGTCAGTTCCGCCGTAACGAACTCGACCTTGTAGCCGAACTCCTCAGCGACAAGGACCAGGGTCTCGGCATCGAGACGCTGGTTGATCGAAACCATCAGACCGAGGCTCATGCAGGCTCCGATTACCTTGACGACGGGCGTATTGTTCATTAGAGTCGCCAAGTCATTGACAGTAACGAACTCCGTGACTTTCAGCACCTTGTTCTCAGCCATCGCAGCCTCCATCTCCTCCTGGGAGCGGATGGACGCCAGCTCACGCTTTTCTTTGCGGTGCTTCGCGCCGAAGTTATTCTTCGACTCGTTCATCTTGGCGTACGTCTCCTTGACCTGCTTCTGGATCTCCTTCTGCATTTCTTCCTGCTCGGCTTCGGTCATAGCCGGTTTGAACCGGTCGTTTCCTTTCTGGCGCTTGCCCTTGCCGGAATCTTTCTTCGATACATCTTTGCGGGCGTCCTTCTTGGCGGCGTCTCCCTTTTTGGCCGGGTTATTCTTTGTTTCCGTACCTACTTTATTGACGTCTACTTTCTGGGAGCCCTTGATCCGTTCACGTTTCTTGTTCGGCTTCTTATGCTCGAACTGGGAGAGATCGATCTTACCGACAATCTTCAGTTCTCCGGTACCGCCCGTAGAGGCCGCGGGAGCGTCGGCGGGCTTTTCCGGTTCTGCCGCTGGGGTCGGGGCGGCTTCCTGGACAGGAACAGTCGACGGCTCGGTTACGGCAGGCTCCTCTGCGGCAGCAGGGGCCGGTTCCGGCTCGGAAACAGGTTCGGGCTGAGGTTCGGGTTCGGGTTCCGGGATCGGTTCCGGTTCGGGTTCCGGTACCGGCTGCGGCTCCGGAGCGGGCGCTGGAGCGGGTTCCGGAACAGGCTCCGGTTCCGGAGCGGGTTCGGGTTCCGGTTCGGGAACCGGTTCCCTCTGGGGCGCGGGCGCGGGAGCGGGTACCGGCTCGCTCTGGACAGGAGCAGTACGGGAAAGATTGTTATTCTTGATGATTGTTTCCCTGACCGGTTCGAAATCATCTTCTTCCGCCTCTTCACGCTGCCTGCGGGAAGCCTTGTCCAGGATCTCTGTCATCTTGACGTCAACCTTGTCCGCCTCTTCCTTGTGTTTCAGATCGACCCCGAATTTATTCTGGATCTTACCCATATATTCGTCCGAGACTTTCATGTTCGGATTCGCATCCTCACCGATACCGGCGCCGAGCGAATTCAGGAAATCCACGAGAGTCCCGAGTCCGATATTGTATTGCTTGATAATTTTACTCAGTCTTATTTCTGCCATATTAACCCCTTTTCAATGTTCAATTATTCTTCTTCAAATTCGGAGCGGAGGATATCCATCACTTCCGCTACGGTCTCGTCCTCGAGATCGGCCCGGCGGGCGATATCGGCGGGAGAAAGGGCGAGCACGCTCTTCGCCGTATCGCAGCCGATGGACTCGAGGCGGTCGATGATCCACTGGTCGATTTCATTGGAGAACTCACTCAGCAGGACATCCTCCTCATTCGCCTCATCCTTCGGGAGCTCCCTCCAGACTTCGATTTCACGGCCGACCAGCATACCGGCGAGTTTGATGTTGCATCCTCCCTTGCCAATGCCTTTCTTGACCTCCTCGGACTGCATGTAGACCTTGATCTTCTCCTCCGGGGAATCACCGAGGTCGATCGAGGAGATGCGGGCCGGATTGAGGGCGCGCTGGATCAGCAGGGACGTATTCGAGGTCCACTGGAGGACATCGATATTCTCATTGCGCAGTTCGCGGACAATGCCCATGATACGGGATCCCTTGACACCGATACAGGCGCCGATCGGATCGATGCGCTCATCATAGGATTCGACGGCCACCTTGGCCCGCTCACCCGGGACGCGGACAACTTTCTTGATCGTAATCAAGCCATCATAGATCTCCGGGACCTCCATCTCAAAGAGTTTCTCGAGGAACTCGTCGGACGTACGGGAGAGAATAATATAAGGAGTCGTGTTGTTTTTCATCTCCACGCTCTTGATAATAGCCCTGACGGTCTCGTTCTTCTTGAAGCGCTCGCCGGGAATCTGCTCGTTCTTGGGCAGGCGGAGTTCATTGCCGTCCTCGTCGAGGATGAGCACCTCGTTCTTCCAGGTCTGGTAGACCTCGCCGGAGAAGATTTCACCGACTTTCTCGGAATATTTCTTGAAAACATTGGCTTTTTCAATATCCATGATACGTCCCTGCAGGTTCTGGCGGATATTCAGGATGCCGCGCCGGCCGAAGGAGGCCAGGCTGAGCTTGCGGGTATACGTATCCCCGATCTCGTAATCATCATCGCCCGTCTCTTTGGCAATTTCTTCCACGGTAATCTCCGTCGCGGGATTTTCAACTTCTTCGACCACCTCGAAATTCTGATAGATTTCGCAGTCGCCCTTGTCGACATTGATGATAACGTCGAAATTGTCCGAACTTCCGTACGTCTTAGCGATCTGGGTCAGGAAAACATCCTTGAGCACACCCATCATGACCGGTCTGTCGATGTTCTTCTCACTCTTGAAATCCTTGAACGCATCGATCAGGGTGATCACGTTTTCTTTTTCTTTTGCCATTTCTTATGTATTTTTATTTATCAAATTCAATGTAGGGCGTCACGGAATTGATCTCTCCGAGGGAGAAGGTCTCTTCATGGGTGACTTTCTCTTTTTTCTTCTTTCCTTCGACCGCCTCCAGGGTTGTATACTGCAGGGTAACGGTGCCCTCCCCGGCTCCGGTCAGAAGGGCGACCAGGCGGCGGCCGCCGCGGAATTTAACGTCCACTTTCGAACCGACAGCCTTCCGGTATTGCTTCAGGACCTTGAACGGACGGTCGAGACCGGCGGAAGAAACGGTCAGGGAATAATCTTCCACATCCTGGTCGAAACGGGCATGGAAAAAGGCATCGACCGCAGCGCAGTCGTCCCAATCGACGCTGCCCTCTTCCTTTTCGATGACGATTTCAATGTCGTTCGCAGCGGAAACGGTAACATCCACCAGGAAGCACCCCCGCTCAAGGATGGCCGGTTCTACGGCCTGTATGATTTCTTTTCTGTCCATGGTCCATATAAAAAAGATAGGGGACCCGCCGTCCTCTATCTCATCGCACGTGCAAAGGTAAGAAAAATTACTTATCTTTGCAAGCGAAAATGAAAAATGCCATGGAATTTACAGCAAAACAGCTTGCCCAGATATTAAAAGGAACGGTTGAAGGGAATGAGGACGCAACGGCAACCCGCTTTTCAAAGATCGAGCACGGGAAGCCCGGATCCCTCTGCTTTTTCGCCAATCCCAAATACGAACAATACGTCTACTCTTCTAAGGCGACGATCATACTGGTAAACAACGACTTCCAGCCTAAGGAATCCGTATCTGCCACCCTCGTCCGCGTTGATAACGCCTACACAGCAATCGCCGATCTCCTTAAATACGTTTCCTCCAAAAAGCGCAAAACCGGACGGCACCGCAGCCTCCGCGCCCGTTTCTTCCGGACCACCCGATTCGGGAAGGACGTTTATGTGGGCGCCTACGCCTATGTCGGACATCATACGACCGTCGGAGACAATACCCTCATCTATGAGCATGTCTACGTCGGCGACGACTGCAAGATCGGTAAGAACTGCATCTTCTATCCGGGCGTAAGGATCTACCCCGGGATGGTCATCGGGGACAATGTCATCATCCATGCCAATGCCGTCATCGGGTCGGATGGTTTCGGGAATGCTCCCCAGCCTGACGGAACCTGGGAAAAGATCGAGCATCTGGGGAACGTCATTATCGGCGACAACGTCGAAATCGGGGCCAACACGACAATCGACCGCGCCCAGATGGAGTCGACGATTATCGGAAACGGCGTCAAGATCGACAACCTTTGCCAGATCGCGCACAATGTCCAGATCGGAGACAATACGGTCATGGCCGCCCAGTGTGGCATTGCCGGTTCGACCATCATCGGCAAGAACTGCATTTTCGGCGGACAGGTCGGAATTGCCGGCCATATCAAGATTGCCGACCATACGACCCTCGGAGCCCAGGCAGGGGTCATCGGAAATATCCGGAAGAGCGGCGAAGTCCTGATCGGATCCCCGGTTATTCCCGTACGCCAGTACATGAAAGCCTACGCCAAATTCAAACAGGCGGCCGAGGAATAGGAATAATTTTGAATCCCAATTTAATTTACTATCTTTGCAGCCCTTAACAAAGATAGAAGCATGTATTGTACCCAACACACGCTCGCCAAGACCCATACCTTTGAAGGCAAGAGCCTGCATACGGGCGTCTGCTCGCGAATGACCGTAGGACCGGCTCCTGCGGACACGGGAATCCGTTTTCTCCGGACCGATCTCGGAAAGGACGCTTTCATCGACGCCCTGGCGGAAAACGTTTCGAACACGGCAAGAAGCACGACGATCTCCTCCGGAAATGCCTCAGTAGCAACGGTAGAGCACCTGATGTCCGCCCTGACGGGCATGGGCATCGACAACGCCCTCATAGAAATAGATAACGCAGAAGTACCGATCCTCGACGGAAGCGCCCGATACTATGTAGAAGCATTCCGCGAAGACGGACTTGCAGACCAAGGCGTTCCCCGGAAGTTTCTTTCACTTTCCGAACCGGTCGAGGTCAAAGACGAGAAAAGCGGATCCTGGGTCCGGATCGAACCCGCGGAGGCGCCTTCTTATGAAGTTACCGTCGATTTCAATTCCCGCGTGCTCGGCATCCAGAAGGCGAGTTGGGCCGATGGCATAAATTATGCAGATGAAATCGGTATCTGCAGGACGTTCGTGTTTTTCCATGAGATTGAATTCCTTTTCAAGAACAATCTCATCAAAGGCGGCGATGTCGATAATGCAATTGTGATTGTGGAGCACCCGGTCAGCCCGGAGCAATTGGGCGAACTGTCCCGTCTTTTCGGTCATGAAGAGCTCCAGGTCGTCGGGAACGGCTACCTCAACAATCTCAAACTGCACTTTGACAACGAATGCGGAAGGCACAAGCTCCTCGACCTGATCGGCGACATGCGGCTTTCCGGCGGCTGGCTCAACGCGCGGATCACTGCATACAAGCCGGGACATACGATTAACACCCAGGCAGCCAAAGCCCTCAGGCAGCTGCTGAAATAAACTGAATTATGGCTAAAATCCATCCGCTCGCTACCGTCAGTCCGAACGCCAAGCTCGGCGAGAATGTCGAAGTAGGACCTTTCGCTTTCATCGATGACAATGTTGAAATCGGGGACGGGTGCAAGATCCTCCCCCATGCTACGATCTTCTCCTATGTCAAAATGGGAAAAGACTGCACGGTCTTTCCCGGAGCCGTCGTCGGCGCCATTCCGCAGGACCTCAAATTCGAAGGAGAAGTCACATGGGTCGAAATCGGAGACCGCGTCAATATCCGTGAGTGCGCAACCATCAACCGGGGCACCAAGGCCAGCGGCAAGGGCGTGACCCGCATCGGCAACGATACCCTTCTGATGTCCTATACCCACGTCGCCCATGACTGCCGGGTCGGCAATCACTGCATCCTCGTCAGCTATGTCGGCATCGCCGGCGAAACCGATGTCGATGACTGGGCGATCATCGGCGGCGGATCCGTCGTCCACCAGTTCTCCCGTATCGGCGCCCACGCGATGATCGGCGGTGGCTCTAAAATCAACAAAGATATTCCTCCCTACGCCCTCGTCGGCCGTGATCCGGTCTGCTATGTCGGAATCAATCTTGTCGGCCTGCGCCGCCGCGGCTTCTCAACGGACCAGATCCACAACATCAAGGATATCTATGATACGATCTACTTCCAGGGCATGAATATCTCCGATGGGCTTGCCAAGGTCGAGCAGGGGTTCCCGCCGAGCGAAGAACGGGATGTCATCGTCAACTTTATCCGGAACTCCAAGCGCGGCATCATCCGTGCGATCAAACCGGGCGAAAAGGCCGATGTAGATTAGTGCTCCTGAGTACGGCATACTTTCCCCCTGTGGAATATTTTGCCTTACTGGCAAAGGATTTTACCCTGTCCCCGGACAGGGTAATTCCGTCTATGGTCCATATTGAGGCCTGTGAGAATTACCAGAAACAATCGTACCGGACCCGCTGCCGGATCGCGGCTGCTGGCGGAGTCGAAGAACTCTCCGTTCCGATTGTCCATGGCCCCGACCGGCTGATTACATCCATCCGGGTCGACTATTCCGTCCCCTGGGTCCTGCAGACCTGCCGCGCCATTGACTCCGCCTATTATTCTTCTCCCTACTTTGAATACTACCGGGACGAACTCTTCGAGCTCCTCGGACGTCGGACGGAAACCCTCTTCGAACTGAACCTATCCCTGACCCGTTTCTTCTTGGACAAAACGGGAATCGCATGCCGGCTTCTCCCGACAACGACCTTTGTCAGAGAGGGATCGGCCGCTGACGATTTCAGGTATGTGATCCACCCGAAGCGGAGCAACACAATCCTTCGCGACCTTTCTCTCGAAAGGCCTTACTATCAAGTTTTTTCCGGGAAATACGGATTTACCGGAGGACTTTCCGTCATGGATCTTCTGTTCAATGAAGGCCCCGATTCAATCCTCTGGCTGAAGAACTTACAGGATAATCAGGGACGCAACCAGATATAGCAGGAATCCCTGCGCCCTGAGCCGCCCGCGGGTAACAGACGAAACCGTCGCATCGACCGGATCCGTACCGAACAGTTTGTCGAGCGCGGCCCGGTCAGGGGATTCACGGAAATGCCACTTCCTGACAATCATCCCGTTGTCGAGATACGTAGCCCCGCCATTACTCCGATTCAGGGTAATAAGCGTCTTATAATCAGAGAAATAGGCATACGGCCGGAGCAATGCTGGGACAACCGTTTCGACTGGCGTTCCGTCCGTAACGAGAAGAAGCGGATTGATCCCGACCCGCTCTGCGTCTTCTTTCAGCGAAACAAGCCGGTCCCACTCCCCTTCAGAGATCTTCCCGAAGTCATACACAGAAATCAGGAGCACCTTCCCGAGAACGGCCAGTTCATCCTGGTACTCACCCATGTCATCCCTGAAAGAAAGGGACGGGGTTTTCTCCTCAAACCGGATTCCGTTCCGGTCCAGGGTATCGATGCGTACGAAGGTCCATGTCGAGTCCGGGAGCCGGTTTTCCGTAAAGAACCCCTCCTGGCTGTCGCGCCGGTATACATGGACGCGGACCTTGTCGTCATTTTCTTCATAGTCGTTGTCGAGGGAAGCAAGCAGCTCGTTGCCGGGGGCAAAATCCGTAAAGTCGACCGTCGGGAGATGGAACTGATTGTATACGGCCGCAATCAGCAGTCCTGCCGCAACAGCCCAGAAAGCAACTTTTCTCTTCTTATTCGCTTCTCCCAGGTTCTTCAACGGAAGAAAGGCCGCCGCCAGAAGGGCGAGAAGAATCAGATTCTTGAGAAAACTCTGGAGGTGGGTCAGATGGACAGCCTCGCCGAAGCAACCGCAGTCCATCTCCGGATTCCGGATAAGGAGAAGAAGGGTAAGGGCCGTAAAGAAAACCGTCAATACCCCGGAGACAATGGCAGTCACCTTCCGCCAGACCCCGGTAATGAGCGCAGTGCCGAGCAGGGTTTCCAGCAGGGCAAGGGAAAGGCCGGCCATTTTTGCCGTCCCGCCCAGGAAGGACAGGCCCAAAAACTGATAATACGCCGAAACGATCAAGCCGGTCCCGACCGGATCCAGTAATTTCAACAGACCGGAAGCGAGGAAAACGAACCCGCATAGGATAGCGGCAAAACGTCTGAATTTATTCATACTCCTTTTCTTTTATCATGGGGTCGACTACGGCGCGGATCTTTTCGAAAATCACTTCGGGAGGGAGCATGTTTCCGCTCTCGGAGGAGCAGTCGATCCGGATGAACTTCGGATCGAGCGACACCTGCCGCATATACAGGCTCCGGACGGTTTCCTGGAATGAGATATCGGCTTCATGGATATCCGACGCACCGGAAAGGTAGTCGCGGTCATGGCCTTTGCGCTGGGCTGAGAGACGCTCCCTGACGAATCCGATCGGGACGTCGAGGAAGATGTTCAAATCGGGACGAGGGAGGCCGAACTCCCCGAATTCGGTATTGAGGATCCACTCTCGGAGATCCTCCCGTTCGGCCGGCTGGGCCAACTTGGCGCACTGATAGGCGATGTTGGAATAGACATACCGGTCAAGAAGCAGGGTCTTGCCTTCTGAAAGGACCTGCTTCATCCATGGACCTGCACCATGGCGGTCTTCCGCGAACAACAGGGCGACCAGCTGGGGATGGACCGTTTCGTTTGTCCCGAAATCGCCCCGCAGGAAACGACTGATCAGACTACCATAGACAGGCGCATCATAGCGGGGGAAATGGATATACTCCAGATTTCCGCAACGCTCCCCCAGATATCGTTTCAACATGGCAACCTGGGTCGACTTGCCGGACCCGTCCAATCCTTCAACAACTACCAGCATAATGCATTTTTTATTGATAGAGTTTACAAATATAATTATTTTTGTGCGGTTCAAGACAGAAAAATGGAGAGTAACAGAAAAATATCCGTTATGGGAATCATCAATCTGACAGATGATTCCTTCTACCCGGAAAGCCGGATCCGCCCTTCCGATACGGCCGGAGCCGTACGCCGGGCGATAAAGATGGTGGAAGAAGGAGCGGATATCCTTGATTTTGGTGCCTGCTCGACCCGTCCGGGATCCGTTCCCGTCAGTCCGGAGACCGAATGGGAGCGTTTGGCTCCCGTCCTGGACGAGGTCCGGAAAGCCCTTCCCGGCGTCAGGATCTCGATTGATACGTTCCGGTCCTCCGTCGTAAAAAGAGCCCATGCCCTGATCGGGGATTTTCTGGTCAACGACATTTCCGCCGGCGAAGATGATCCCTCCATGCTGGAAACCGTCGGACGGCTCTCCCTCTCTTACATAGCCATGCACAAAAAGGGCACGCCCGAGACCATGGACAGTCTCGCACAATACAGCGACGTTACAGGCGAAGTGCTGCAATACTTCCGGGATTTCGGGACCCGGGCCGCTCAATCCGGCATTACCGATTGGATTCTCGATCCCGGATTCGGATTCGCCAAGACGGTCGGTCAGAACTATGAACTCCTCCGGAACCTTTCTTCTTTCCAGGAACTCGGCAGGCCCCTTCTCGTCGGGATTTCCCGAAAACGAATGGTCTGGGAACTGCTCGGAATCACACCGGAAAAAGCCCTTCCGGCGACTTCGGCTCTCCACCTGGAGGCGCTTCGCGGAGGGGCTTCCATTCTCAGGGTCCATGATGTCCCGGAAGCAGTCCAGGTCATCCGGCTTTACAGGGAACTCAATCCATAGGCTGTTCTTCGATCCGGTGCAGGTTGCCGCGGGAATCAGCCAGCGGGATACTCCGGAACACAAGGAGGATTCCGGCGACAATGGCCAGACTGACAACGGTACAGATCAGATAAGCCTGTGCCGGCATGATTTCCTTGAAATACTCTACATCCTTGAGCGAATCGATATTCGACATCAAGACGGCAAGACCGTTATTCGTCGCATGCATGAGCATCGTCAGGATCAGCGAACCCGTCTTATAATAGACATAGCCGAGCACACAGCCGATGATAAAGGCATTGAGCGCCTGCCAGGGGTTCATATGGATTACGGCGAAGAAAAGGGCGGAGACCACGATCGCCCAGCCGGGTTTCATCTTCTGCAGCAAACCGCGCAGAATCTCACCGCGGCAGAGCCACTCTTCAAAAACCGGGGCCATGATGGCGACCGTCAGGACCGAGACCCAGACGGGACCGCCTGTCATTGTCTTCATCAGGTCCATGATCGCGTCATAGAAGCTCTTCATTCCCGGAGTCAGGGTCGTCAGCCGATAGTTCCAGTAATTGATCCAGTCAGTGGCAAAGGAGAGAACCGCCGTCATGACGATGACAAGAAGTCCCAGCATCCAACCGGAATAAGGTTTGAAATGGGAGCTTTCGAGCGAGATCCCAGGTTCGAAAAGCGCATTCTGACGGCTCTTGAAGGCACAGTAGACCATGGGCGGAAGGAACTGGGCGGGATAGGCGAAGATCATACCGTACGTCGCGGCGGATCCGGGCGTCATGAAAAGCGCGAAGATCGCGGTCAGCATACTCCCGAGCAGGTTACCCAGGAGCAGAAGTGCAAACAGGACGAACATGCCCTTTACGTCGGGAGCGTAATAGACGTATCCCTTGTAGAGGTCATAATCCTTCCGGACAGAACGTTTGGGGCTCAACAGCGGGGGCATGGGCTACTTGTATAAGGGGGTTGGATAAACGCCGTCTGCGACGAGCGATGCAAGTTTGGCAACGACGGCCGGTCTGTCTTCCTTGAAAGTTACGCCGAACCAGCGAGATGGCGTCGAGACGAGGTCGCAACTTGCCTTTCCCGCGTTGATCATGCTGTCAACGGCATAAGGGATATAGTATTCTTTTTTCAGTTCATTCCCGAAAGCCGTCAGGAAAGAGACAAAAATGTCGCCGCTCATTTCGAAATAATCGGGAGTGAAGCCCCACATATTCATCGAACAAAGCGCCTTCTTCTCCAGGGCGACATGGGTCTCTCCGCTGACGGTATTATCACCGTAGACGACACCGTCCTCTTCCAGGGCGATATTCAGGTGCTCAACAATACCGGTCAGATGGCCTTCCTCATCGTAGGAGCAGATTCCACGGGACACCCCGCCCGACTCGGAGAGGGTATTCTCGAGCTGGAATCCGACAAGGCAGTACTGTCCTTTCGTTTCTTCATGGGCGCGGCACCACTCAGCAGCGATATGGAAGGATGCCTTTCCATAGAAATCATCCCCGTTGATAACGACAAAGGGCTCGTGGATCACCTCGCGGGCCATCAGGACCGCATGGGCGGTTCCCCAAGGCTTCTGACGCTCCGGATTGACCGTGAAGCCTTCCGGGATCTTGTCCAGTTCCTGGGTAACGAAAACGAAACGGAGCGGCTCACCGTCGACAGTCGTCACTCCGGCATATTTTTCTTTGACAGCAGCCTCCATCGCCTCGCGGAAGGATTCACGGACAATGTAGACGACTTTCCCGAATCCGGCCTCAACGGCATCGTGGATCGAATAATCAATGATGGTCTCTCCGCTGGGACCAAGACCGTCCATCTGTTTGAGGCCTCCGTAGCGGCTGCCCATTCCGGCTGCAAGAACAAGAAGTGTAGGTTTCATGAAAAACTTGATTTTAAATACAAATTATATCATGCAAATTTAGTAATTTTGCCGTAATGAAAAAACAATCTGCGCTCTGGAATGACAGGCACCACGGTTTTGTAAAGTTTGCCGTGGTGACGACAGTTATCGTCCTGCTCTTTCTCCTTTTCCGGAGCAACGGTGTTATCAACTGGATCCGCTCCGGCCACGAGATCCGCCGCCAGGAAAAGATGATCCGTGAATACCGGAAAGGAATCGAAGAGATGGACAAGACGATCTACGACCTGACCCACGACAAGGATTCCCTTGAAAAACATGCCCGGGAACTTTTCCGCATGGCCGCCCCGGGAGAAGATGTCTACATCGAAGAATAAAGTCGCTCCGCCTCCGCAAGGGTGTCCAGTTTTCCGACATCGATCAAGGTCAATTCCTCCGGAACAATCCCGTAGACAGGATGATCGGCACAGGCCCTGAGATAGAAATCTACGATAGAGAACCGTTCTCCGAATCCATACTCGTCGAAAGCCTGGAATATGTCTTGGGAATGAAGATGGATCCCGGCGAACGCGAACTTCCGGCAGGCCTGCAGATCCAGATCCGGATAGGGGCTGCGCACCTCTCCCGTCTTGACATTGGTCCATCCGACAAGCCGCATCGAGTCATCGAAAAGGAAATACCGGGCGGTTTCCCGCTTGCTGACCAGGATGTTGGCCAGTGCGTCCGGACGCGCCGCCGAGCAAAACCAGTTCAGATCGAGATCGGAGAGGATATCAACATTATGGATCAGAAAAGGCTCCTTTCCCTCCAGCAGGGGGCGGGCATGCCGGACAGCCCCGCCGGTTTCCCGGAGAAGGTCCGTTTCGTCTGAAATCCGGACAGGGACTCCGAAATCATGCGTCTCCAGATACGCCCGGATGAGGGGGGCAAAATGGTGGACGTTGACGATGATCTCATCAAAACCGGAACCGGTCAGTTTCCGGATAACATGGGCGAGCAGGGGCTCTCCCCCGACCGGCACGAGTGCCTTCGGGAGGGTATCGGTAATGGGTTTCAGCCGGGTTCCGAGACCGGCCGCAAAAACCATCGCTTTCATTCGTCAGAGAATCTTTTCGATGTCCAGTTCCCTATGCGTCAGGGTGACCTTTATGTCGAACTTTCCGGAGAGGTGGCTGGCCAGATGCTCGGCGCAATAGACAGAACGGTGCTGACCGCCGGTACAGCCAAAACAGACCTGAAGATGGGTAAACTTCCGCTGAATGAAGCGGTTGACGTGGGCATCGACCAACTTATAGACGCTGTCCAGGAAAACCATGACTTCCCCGTCATCTTCCAGGAAACGGATTACCTCCGGATCATTTCCGTTAAACTGACGGTAATGCTCATACTTACCGGGATTGTTGATCGAACGGCAGTCGAAAACGTATCCACCGCCGTTGCCGGTACGGTCGACCGGGATTCCTTTCTTGTAGGCAAAGCTATAGATATGGACCTCAAGGCGCTTATCCTCAACGATTTCGTTGAACTGCGGCATCGTCGTAAGCTTGGTCAGGATCGCATTGAGGTACGGATAATCGTCAAACGGTTTCTGGAGCAGGCGGCGGAGATTGCCCAGCGCATACGGAACACTGGCCAGGAAATGCGGCTTCTTCTCAAAATAGCCGCGGAAACCGTAAGCGCCGAGAACCTGCAGGGATCGGAACAGGACAAAGAGCCTGAGACGCTCGTTGAAAGCCTTTTCATCAACCGGCATATACCCCTTCAGGGCTCTCAGATAAGTACGGACGAGTTCCTTTTTCAGGTCCTCCGGATAGCGGGAACGGGCCTGCCAGATAAAAGAGGCGACGTCATAATAGATCGGTCCCTTGCGTCCCCCCTGATAGTCGATGAAATAAGGGACGCCGTCCCGGAACATGACGTTTCTGGCCTGGAAATCACGATACATGAACGTGTCGCCCATGTCCTGAAGCAGATCAGCCTTGAGGCGCTCGAAATCCTCCTGCAGCGTCACTTCGTTGAACTCCAGCCCGGTCGCCTTGAGGAAACAGTACTTGAAGTAGTTCAGGTCGAAATCGATCATCCGGCCGTCAAAGGCAGGCTGGGGATAGCAGATACTGAAATCCAGTCCCTCCGCCCCTTTGAACTGAATCTTCGGGAGCTGTTCGATCGTCCGGCAGAGGAGGTCGCATTCATAGGAGCTGTAGCTTCCGGTCTCCCGTCCCTGGGAGAGCATCTGGTAGAGGACCTGGTCGCCGAGATCTTCCTGGATATAGAACATGCCGTCTTCGCTGACCGAGAGGACGGTCGGGACCCGGAGCCCTTTCCCTTTGAAATGCTGGGAAAGCCCGATAAAGGCCCGGTTTTCCTCAAAACTGGTTCCGGCGACGCCGATAACCGAAATATTTCCGCCTTTGAGACGGAAATAGCGGCGGTTGCTGCCGGAAGTCGACAACTCAGTCTTTTCAGATAGCTTCTGCCCGGTATAGGTCTCGAACAGGATTTGGAGAATATCGTCTGCCATTTCTATATGTTTAACCTTCAAATATAAGCATTCTTCCTGAATAAAATGCTATTTTTGCAGGTGAAATGCAAAAACCATGAAAAAGTATACGATTCGAGAAGTCGTTTCACGGAAAGACATCAAAGCGTTCATCCGGTTCCCGGAAAGGCTCTACCGGAACTGTCCCCAGTACGTTCCCGCCCTCCGGCAGGATCAGATGCACTCCCTTACCAAGGCGGCTCCGCTCGCCTACTGTTCCAGGAAACTCTGGCTCGCACAGGATGAGGACGGAAAGATTGTCGGCCGGATATGCGGGATGATCAATCCCCGCTATAATGAGCTTTATGGAAAGAAGCGGGCCCGTTTCGGATGGTTCGATACCATCGAAGACTTTGAGGTCGCCCGTTTGCTCCTCGGGACGGCTGAGGAATGGGCACGGAGTGAGGGTATGACCGAGATCCATGGTCCCCTCTACTACAACACCCTCGGCAAACAGGGCATGCTCATCGAAGGATTCGAGAACATTCCCGTCTTCAACACGCTCTATAACTACCCCTATTACAACGACTACGTGCAGCGTCTCGGATATGCCAAGGAGTGCGACTGGATAGAGAATAAAATCGTTGCCAACCAGGGAGCCCCGGAGAAGGTCCGCCGGATTGCGGGGATGCTGATGGAAAGATACCATCTCCATGAAGGCAGTATCAACCGCCTGAAAAAAGATCCGGAGCAGGTCCGGCATTTCTTCCGGATCTACAGCGACAGTTTCTCAAAGACCGTCCACAATTTCATTCCATTCACGGATGAGGAAATAGAAGAGGAAGCCGCTTCTGTCATGCGGTTCCTTTCCGACAAGGTCAGCAGCATTATCCTCGATGAAAATGAAGAGCTGGTCGCTTTCGGCATCGGATTCCCGGATATCTCGAAGGCTCTCCAGAAATGCCGGGGACGGCTTTTCCCCTTCGGATGGATCCACCTGCTGCGGGCTCTGTGGGACTACAGGACCGTCGACCTGATGATCAACGGAGCCGTTCCCCAGTGGCAGAATACCGGTGTCTCAGCCGTATATCACAGCATCATGGCAGAAAAATATATCGCAGCGGGATCGGTATGGGCCCTGTCCAATCCCCAGATTGAAACCAACGGCGCCGCCGTCAACGTATGGAACAAATACGGGCATGAACTCTACATGCGCCGCCGCTGCTACCTCAAGGAACTATAGGCCTTTCGCTTTTCCCTCGTCCCAGATCTCGTCCATTTCGGCGAGGGTCATGTCTGTCAACATCCGCCCTTTGCGGATCGTCTGCTCCTCCAGATAGGTAAAACGGCGCCGGAATTTGTCGCAGGCGCGGTTGAGTGCCGTATCGGGATTGAGTCCATAGAGCCTAGCCGCATTGATGACCGCAAAAAGGAAATCCCCGAGTTCTTCCTCCGCCCGGTGATAAGCGGCTTTGAATCCTTCGGAAGAGCCTTCGGCCGGAGCGAACTGGGACGGTTCGACGTGACCGTCTTCGGCATCCATCGCGTCCAGTTCCGCCTGGTATTCTCCCATTTCCTCCTTGACTTTGTCCCATACCTGGGACTTCTCCTCCCAGTCGAAACCGACCCCGCGCGCCTTGTCCTGCATGAAATAGGCTTTGAGGATCGAAGGCAGCGAATCCGGAACTCCGGAAAGGACCCGCTTGTTGCCACCTTTCTCCTTGGTTTTCAGCATTTCCCAGTTATGGGAGACCTCATCGGCATCGGCAACTTCGACGGTTGAGAAGACATGGGGGTGGCGGTAGACCATTTTATCGGATACCTTCTCTGCAACGTCCGCAATATCATATTTTCCCTCTTCTTCCGCTATGCGCGAGTAGAATACAATATGCAGGAGGACATCGCCAAGCTCTTTCTTCAGTTCCTCGTCGTCCTTCTTAAGGACGGCATCGCTCAGCTCATAGACCTCTTCGAGCGTCATCGGACGGAGGGAATCGACGGTCTGGGCAGCATTCCACGGGCACTTTGCCCGGAGCTGTTCCATGATATCCAGGAGACGGCCGAAAGCCGCCAGTTTTTCTTCTTTGGTATGCATGTCTGGTATTCTTGGTGTGCAAAGATACGAATAAAATCCTTATCTTTGTGAATTCGAACTTATCTGTCAGATCCCCATGAAAGAACTCAGATACGTCAGCGCAGATGAAGCGGTCCGTTCTGTCCGGACCGGAGACCATATCCACCTTGGGAGCGTTGCCAGCGTTCCCCACGTTTTGATCGAAGCCCTCTGCCGCCGGGCGGATGCAGGAGAAATCGAAGATATCCACTTCCACCATTTCCATACTGAAGGTCCCGCTCCTTACAGCGAACCCCGCTATGAAGGGATCTTCTTCGATCAGGGATTCTTCGTCGGGCCGAATGTCCGGGCGAATGTCAATGCCGGTTATGCGGATTATCTTCCGGTCCATCTGTATGATTCCCAGCGTCTTTACCGCAGCGGAGCCCTCCGCTGCGATGTTGCGATGGTCCAGGTCTCCCTCCCCGACTCCGAAGGACGCGTCTCCCTCGGGACCTCGGTCGACTGCTCTCCCGCAGCGATCGAAGTCGCCCGGACGGCCATTGCCGTCGTCAATCCGAACGTACCCTTCGCATACGGTGACACGCTTTCCCTCGATGATTTCGACTTCTTTGTCTACGACGAAACGCCCCTTTTCACCAAAGCCTCCCCTGCTCCTTCAAACGAAGAGATTATCATAGGACGTCGCTGTGCGGAGCTCGTCGACGACGGCGCTTGCATCCAAGTCGGCATCGGTTCCCTCACCAACGCCCTTGCCCCCCAGCTGGAAACCCACCGGAACCTCGGCCTCCATACCGAAATGTTCGGGGACGGCATCCTCGGGTTGATCGAGAAAGGCGTTATCAATGGCGCATGCAAAAAGATTGATACGGGGAAAATCGTCGCCTCCTTCCTTCTCGGTTCTGACAGGGTCTATCGGTTCGTAGACAGGAATCCGGATGTGTTGATGAAGGAAATCGCCTATACCAATGATCCTTGGATCATCGCGAAAAACCCTCGGATGGTCGCCATCAATTCCGCAACGGAGGTCGATCTGACCGGCCAGATCTCAGCAGACTCGATCGGGACGCGTATCTTTTCCGGAACCGGGGGACAATTGGATTTCGTCAAGGGAGCCAACCTGTCGGAAGGCGGTAAGTCCATCACGGCTTTTGCGTCCCGCACAAACAAGGGGAAAAACAAGATTGTCCCGATTCTGAATCCCGGCGCCGGAGTCGTCACCCCCCGGGCGGATGCCCATTGGATGGTCACGGAATACGGCGCTGTCGATCTCTTCGGCAAATCCTTACAAGAAAGGGCGAAGCTGATGATCAGCATCGCCCATCCCGATGATCGTGAAGCCCTCGACAGGGCTGCATTCGAACGGTTCGGGCCTCACTGGAAGGCCCTCCGTCCTCTGTAGACAATCTCTTAGAAATTCAGCGCAAGGCCCATTCCGCTTCTCGTCGGACCGACCGTCAGCGAGGCATGCGGCTTCGGCGCATACCGGCGTACATAATCATCCAGCATCCAGTCCAGTTCGTGCCGTCCCCGGACCCAGAGCGGGATTCCGCATCCAAATCCGCCCAGGACGCCGGCAAGACCGATAACGGCAGCTCCCGTCGAATCTTCAGCTATCCCCTGTGCGGCGAGAAGGGCGCTGGCCGGTGCGACGACCGTAGCCAGGAAGATGCCCCAGCCCCGGTTCATCTTGGCTTTGCGATATCGGCTGCCATAAAGGGAGTACCCGACGGCATCGTCAAAGGGCTGCCAATAGAAATAAGGGTCCTGTTCAACGACAGGACCTTGGTACTCAGGGTCAAAGAGAACCCGCTCGGAAGGATTCTGTGCAGAGATGGGACCTGTCAGGGCAAAGATGCCCAAAAGAATAATGATTATCTTTTTCATGATTAGATCATTTAACATTGACTCCATCCCTGCACATTCCATGCCCGAACTTATTTAAGAGCGTCAATAATGCTGCGGTTGATTGCCCGCACGCGGTTCTCTTCGATCTTGATAACGGCACGGTCGTAAGTCATGAGACCATTGACCTCGATCTCGACATCCGTCGTCTGCGTATAAACAGCACCGGAGGTCCCGCGGCCTACGAGATCCTTCAGCTGCAAGGCATACCTCTCATAGGCATCCGTTACATCCTTCGAGTTCTTGTACTGGATATAGCCCCAGTTCTTGTCCGGCTGCCAGAGATGTCCCTCAAGCGGCATCCCGATACCGCCGTACTCGCCGACGACATTCGCAACGGTCGGGCTCCAGAGATACTGGGCGGGATTCGGATAATTATGGCAATCAAGGATATCCCCGCAGTTTTCAGTGTGGTTGCCACCGGAAGCCGGATTGATCAGGCGGGTCGGATCCTGCGCCCGGGTGAAAGCGACGGCCTCAGCGGTATTGAACTGGCCCCACGCCTCGTTGAACGGAACCCAGACCGTAATGCAGTTGAACACGCGCAGCGCGTCGATGATCTCCGCCCATTCTTTGAAATAGTTCTCTTTGGTCCAGGCGCTGATATCGGAGTCTTTCCCCTGGAAGGGCAGATAGTCCCTGTATTTCCACTGTCCGTGGCGGGAATCGGTCGTACACGGCATGTCCTGCCAGACCATGATCCCGAGGCGGTCGCAATGATAGTACCAGCGGGCCGGTTCGACCTTGATATGCTTACGAATCATATTGAATCCGAAATCACGGGTTTTCACGACATCATAGGCAAGCGCTTCGTCTGTCGGTGCCGTATAAAGGCCGTCGGGCCACCAACCCTGGTCGAGGGGGCCGTAGTTGAAACAAGGCTTTCCATTGAGTCCGAGGACCTTGAATCCTTTGGCGCTCTCAACGAGAGAGACCTTTCGGAACGAGGTATAGCCGCAAACTTCGTCGATTGCCTTACCTTTCCGGAGCACCCGGATGCGAAGCGGATAGAGATAAGGATCTTCAGGAGACCAGAGGCGGGGTGATGCGACGGAAAGAAGCGCTTCCCCGGAAACGACCGGAGCGCTGGCGACAACGCCGGCGGCAGACAAGTCAGCCTTGTCCATATCCAGGCCCGCTTTTCCTTCGAGCAGTTCTACCCTGACTTCATCGCCGGCAGCCAGACCGCTCGAAGCGACGCGGACGGAAAGCGTCTTTGCGTCGATGTCGGAAACGGCATAATAGCTGTCGACATGGGCGGCGGAAACCGGCTCGATCCAGACACTCTGCCAGATACCGGTCACAGCCGTATACCAGATTCCGTGCGGATTCGAGACCTGCTTGCCCCTTGGGACGTAGGTATGATTCCCGTCCGTATCCGTATCGGTCGGATCCGTGACCTTCAAGGTCAGGACCTGCTTCCCGTTCTTTTTGACAAGAGAGGTTATATCAAAGCTGAAAGGTGTGTAGCCTCCGGTGTGGGATCCTGCCTTTTTGCCGTTGACCCAGACTTCGGCTGCCCAGTCGACAGCTTCAAAATGAAGGATGATCCGGTCCTTACCCCATTTCTTCGGGACCGTAAATTCGGTCTCATACCACAGAGCATCTTTCTCAGATACATTTTTACCGACACCCGAGAGAGCGGACTGGATAGCGAACGGGACAAGGATCTGTCCATCTCCGATGACCGGCTTGTCGGCCTCCTTGGCGGAAACGGCATAGTTCCACAGGCCGTTCAGCGACTGCCAGCGGGAGCGCACCATCTGGGGCCGCGGGTATTCAGGGTGGACATGGGCCGGGGAAACTTCACTCGCCCACGGGGTCATGATCCTGTTCCCGACAGGAGCATACTCCTGGGCGGAGAGGGTAAAGGCCGAGAGAGCAAGGGCTGCGAAAAACGTCAAAATCAGTTTTTTTTGCATAGCTGAAGGTTTTAAGAATGATTACGTGATTATCATACGCAAACTTACTAAAAAATTTCTATTTTTGCATAGGAAATAACCGCAGAAACATGTATTCATTCACACTAAGTCTCCTGGCCCTCATTCTCGGATATTTTGTGTATGGGGCTTTTGTTGAAAAGGTGTTCGGACCCGACCCGGCCCGGAAAACGCCCGCCCTTGCCAAGGCGGACGGCGTCGACTATATCGTCATGCCTTCCTGGAAGGTCTTTATGATCCAATTTCTCAACATTGCTGGAACCGGTCCGATTTTCGGCGCAATCATGGGTGCGAAATTCGGCCCGTCCTCTTATCTGTGGATTGTTTTCGGCTGCATTTTCGCCGGTGCGGTCCATGACTACATGAGCGGAATGCTCTCCGTACGCAACGGGGGCGCCGGCCTGCCTGAACTGATCGGGAAGTACCTGGGAATGACGACCAAAAAGGTCATGCTTGTTTTCTCCATCCTGCTTCTGCTTCTGGTCGGCACCGTCTTCGTGTACTCCCCTGCCCTCATTCTCGGGGACATCGCCGGGGACGGGAGCAGCACGGCGATCATGATCTGGGTCGGTATTATCTTCATCTATTATATTATTGCGACCCTCCTTCCGGTCGACAAGATCATCGGTAAGATCTATCCCCTCTTCGCTTTCGCCCTCCTGTTCATGGCGGCAGCCCTGATGATCTGCCTGTTCGTCAAGTGGCCGTCGATCCCGGAAATCTGGGACGGGCTCGGCAACCGGACCTCCGCTGCGACCCCGATATTCCCTTGCCTGTTCATTACGATCGCCTGCGGTGCGATCAGCGGTTTCCATGGCACGCAGAGCCCGATGATGGCCCGGTGCATGGAAAACGAGAAACTCGGCCGGCCGATTTTTTATGGGTCCATGATTACCGAAGGAATCGTCGCCCTCGTCTGGGCAGCCGTTTCTTCCTACTTTTTCTTTGACGGTGGCGCGGCCGCCGTCGGTTCCGACCTGAGCGCCGCGGCCCCGACCGTCGTCACGAAAGTTGCCGGCAGCTGGCTTGGCGTCTTCGGCGGCATCCTGGCAATCCTCGGCGTCGTCGCCGCACCGATTACCAGCGGCGATACGGCATTCCGCAGTTCCCGGCTGATCATCGCCGACTTTCTCAAGTATAACCAGCGGCCGATGAAGAACCGCCTGATGATCGCGGTTCCGCTCTTCCTCGTTGCCGTCGGCCTGCTTTGGTTCAACGTGGCCAATGAGGATGGATTCAACATTATATGGCGCTACTTCGGATGGGCCAACCAGACCCTGGCGGTCTTTACCCTTTGGGCGGTTACCGCCTATCTTGTCGGAGCCAAAAAGGGGCTTTGGTACCTGATTACCCTCCTTCCCGCCTGTTTCATGACCTCGGTCTGTACGACGTATATCTGCATCGCCAAGATCGGATTCAACCTCCCTCCGACCTGGAACTTCTGGATCGGCGGATCGGTCTTCATCCTGTCCCTCGTCTTATTCTTTATCCTGAAAAGACGCATCAAAACTATCTGAAACTAAAAAGATTATCTCTATATGCTTGACAAAGAAAGAGGGCTGTACGTAGCCCATTCGGCAAACGGGCCGATCAGTATTTGCGGAAAAATGGCAAACCGCCACGGACTCATTGCCGGTGCGACCGGTACAGGTAAGACCGTTACCCTCCAGGTTCTCGCCGAGACCTTCTGCCAGGCCGGCGTCCCTTGTTTCATGGCCGATATGAAAGGCGATCTGTCCGGTATCAGCCAGGCCGGCCGTCTTTCCGGTTTTATCCAGAAAAGGCTGCCTGAATTCGGGATAGAGGATCCCCAGTTCCAAAGCTGCCCCGTCCGCTTTTTCGACGTATTCGGAGAGCAGGGGCATCCGATGCGTGCCACGATCTCCGGGATGGGGCCTGACCTGCTCGGCCGGCTGATGGAACTGAATGAGACCCAAACAGGGGTTCTCCATATTGTATTCCGCATTGCCGATGAGAACGGTCTGCTCCTGATTGACCTGAAGGATCTGAGAGCGATGCTGAATTTTGTCGGGCAGAATGCAGCCGAATTTACAACGACTTACGGAAATGTTTCCCCGGCCTCAGTCGGAGCGATCCAGCGCGCGCTCCTCGCCCTGGAGAATCAGGGGGCGGACAAATTCTTCGGAGAGCCGTCATTCGATATCTATGACCTCCTCCAGTGCGAAGGCGGCAAAGGCGTCATGAACGTCCTCGCGGCTGATAAACTGATGCTCAAACCGAAGCTCTATTCGACCTTCCTTCTCTGGCTCCTTTCCGAACTGTATGCCACCCTTCCGGAAGTAGGCGACATGGACCTTCCCAAACTGATCTTCTTCTTCGACGAGGCCCACATGCTTTTCGACGGGACCTCCAAGGCTTTGACCGCCAAGATTGAACAGGTCATCCGGCTGATCCGGAGCAAGGGCGTCGGCATTTACTTCATCACCCAATCCCCGACCGACATCCCCGAGGATATCCTCGGACAGCTCGGCAACCGGGTCCAGCATGCCCTTCGTGCCTATACGCCTAAAGACCAGAAAGCCGTCAAGACAGCGGCCGAGACATTCCGGGCCAATCCCGCATTCGACACCTATGACGCCATCCTCAGCCTGGAAACGGGGGAAGCCCTTGTTTCCTTCCTGGATGAGAAGGGCGCCCCGTCCATCGTCGAACGCGCCAAGATCCTGTTCCCGCTCAGCCAGATCGGTGCCATTACGGAAGACGAGCGCAAACAGATTATCAACCGCTCCCGTCTCTTCGGCCGGTATGACAATCCGATCGACCGGGAAAGCGCCTATGAAATCCTGACCAAGGCGACAGAAGAGGCCGAGCGGCAGAAAGCAGAAATAGAAGCCCAGGAGGCGGCAGAAAAGCAGGCTGCCCTCGAAGAAAAGCAGCGCGCCAAAGAAGAAAAAGAAGCGGCGAAAGCTGAACGCGAAGCTGCCAAGAAGGCAAAGAACAGTATCGCATCCAAGGTTCTCAAGTCTGTGATCACGGCTGTGACGGGCGTTGTCGCCGCCAGCGTAGCCGATACCGTTTCCGGCAAAGTAAGCGGGACGAAGAGATCGACGAAGAAAACATCGACAACCAGCACAGCCGTCAAGAAAGCCACGAATGCTGCTACGAAGACCATTACAAGGGAGCTCACCCGCAGCATCCTCGGCAATCTGATCAAATAATAATCTGAATCAGAGAGACTGCTCTCTTTGAAACCGCCGCTTTGCGGCCCCTCCCTGAAGGGCCCCTCCCTCTTACAATGCCGAGGGTGGCATGGGTTTCAAAGAGAGCAGTCTCTCTGATTCAGTAATGATAAGGTTTAGAACCGCAGACCGAGGGTCAGGAGGACATCGAACATCGTGACCTTGTTGACAATCTCAGGAGAAAGGATCTGGTTCCCGGAGGCGTCATATGCATAATCGTCGTAGGCCAGGAAGTAATCATCCGGAAGGAAATTCATCCGAAAGCCGAGATCGGCGAAGAAAGAATTCTTCGAACTGTAGCCGAGACCGAAAGAGGCACTCTCACGGTTTGCCTTGATATATCCCCCCTGATCGTTCTTTTCCGGACTCGTCGTCAGATTATAGCCGGCACGGATAGCCAACTGCGGCATCGGACGGATTTCGGTACCGACACGGACCTGATGGGAAACGCCCATGAAGTTTGCGATATCCGAGTTGACTCCGTTGAAATCGGAATCATTTCCGGACATAAAGGACCTGAAATACATGGTCCCGTAATTGCACATCTCATAATCCGCGCTCAAAAGACCGATCTGACCGAAAGTATAGGCGAGACCCGCATTGACACGCATCGGAGTCCTGAGATCATACTCCCACTCGCCTTCCGGAGACTTTGAGTAACCGTCGAAGGAAGAATCGAGGAAAGTCGTCTGGGCATCATACGCATAGAATTCCTTGATATTGATGACAGTCGGAGTCGTGATGGCCGCTCCGATACGGAGTCCGGCAACGGGCGTTGCCAGGAAACCGGCCTTGAGATAGGCTCCGTTGCCCTCCATATTATAGGAGTAGCGCAGGCGGAGATTGTCGAAATAGGTCTCCTTAAACTGTCCGTCTCCGACGACGTACTGGATCGCGAACTTTTTCGGGTTCATGGCCTCTTCGGCCCAATACTCGTCCGAGTTCATATTCAGGGAAACGATTCCGATGTTCGCACCGAAGTAGAAGACATCGGAGATATTGAATCCGAAGTTGAAGAGCAGGTCCTGCTTACTGCCGGTCCGAAGCCAGCCATACCGCTGGTTCAATCCGTCAGCCACGCGGATTACGTCCCCGTCCGTCTTCTCGGTAACGCCGATATAACGGTCGTCCATGCCGCCGTAAGTAGCGATCATATTGCCATTGTAGGCTGCAACCGGACGCCATGAAGCGTTATCGTAGGGATGCTCTCCGCTGAAAACGGAAGACGGGGTACCGTCCGCCATCGCAGCTACACTGCCGGCAAAGGACGTATTGTAATTCGAACCGCTCGCATAGACCTCATTGAGGAAATTGTTGGTCGTATGACCGACAAAGCCGAAGGTCCAGCTTTTCAGACCGCGGTACTTGCGGTTCGTCTTGAAGTTCATGACGAAACCGTAGTTCGGTACGGTAAAGCGGGTATGACGCGTAATGTTCAGATCCTCGAAACCATATGGATCAGTCTGTCCAGCAAGCGGAGTTCCGTGTGCATCAGCCGAGGTAATGACCAGTCCGGGAGTCACGGAGAACTGGGAATAGCTGTTGACCGCAGAACCGGCCGGGTTGAAATACAGCGTTCCCAAATCACCCCCCACTGCCGTAACGGCATTGCCCATACCGACCGTACGAGCCGTACCGAGGTAATTGTTCTGGCTGAAAAGATAGGCATCGTTCATACTTTGGGCGCCCGCAAGGGCGGCCGAAAAGAGGAAGGCGATGGCGACAATATTCTTTCTCATAATTCGTTTTTCATTAAGTTATCCATGTCATTCTGAGCGAAGCGAAGAATCTCTACCGCCTCCCGCCCGATGAATGGCTGCTGCCGGAAGAGTGGCTGCTGCCGCCACCGCCGGAATAACCGCCACCGCTGCTGCCACGGGAAGAAGAGCCTCCGGAATAGCCGCCGGACGAAGAGGAAGAGCTACGATAGCTTCCGCTCGAACCGGAAGAATAGCCGGAACTGTAACTGCGGTAGGAACCGGAAGAGCGGGATGAAGAACCGCTCGAATAGGAGCCGCGGGACGTCGGAGCGCTTCCGCCGGCCGAACGGACGGCACCGTTCGAAGAGGATGAAGGCATCCTGTAGTTCACACTGCCGGTCGACATTCCCTGGGAAGAGCGGGAACCGGAGACGGCGCGGGAAGGGCTGGTCGCAGTCGTCGCCCTCGAAGAGGTCGTTGCCCTGCTGACCGCACGGGTTGCGGAGCTGCCGGTGCGGGATGTAGTACCACGGACCGAGGATACGGAATTGCGGGATACCGCAGAGGCAGAAGGACGGCGGGACATTGTCGTTGCACGGGAAACCGGCATCGAGGAAGTCGCACGGGACGTAGCACGGGTAGCGGTAGACGCCTTGCCGGGCATGCCGCCTACAAGACCGTCCGCGCGGGAGTACTGGTTACTGATCCGGGTGACACCGGAACGGGGGCCGTGGGCAGGGTCTTTCGCTCCATGCCAGAGGTGGCCGTGGCGGGGTCCGCCCCATCCATAATAGCCGTGATAGCCGTAATAGCCGCCCCATCCGTAGTAAGGTCCATACCAGGGATCATAGTAGAATGGATCGTAATACCAGGGATCCCAGAAGCCGGAATACCAGCCGAAATGAGGGCCCCATGCTCCCCAATAGCCCCAATAACTGTAGGGATTGCCCCACGTAAAGGAGCGGTACCAGGGATCATAGTACCAGGGATCGAACCAGGGACGATATCCATACCAGCCTCTCATATACCAGGGAGACCAGGCCCAGGAATAGTTCCAATAAAGATCATCCGTATCGAAGAAATTATACGTCACGGTATTGTCTTTATTGTAAGAAATCGATGCCGTCTTTCCTTTCGGAATGACGATCGTATCGCGCTGGCCGTCCGTCAGGAACAACTCGGAACTCAAGGTCTCTGCAACAAGGGCGTCCATTTCCTCCTGGGAGGCAGCTTCGGCAACCTTGTCAACTGCAGGCTTATAGTAGATTCCGTCCTTGAACTGCTGGGACGAGGAGGAGAACTGCGCTCCCGTTCCGCACGAGGTCAGTGCGATGAGCGCCGCAAGGAAGAGTGCAATGTTCTTTTTCATAAGTCGAATCTCCTATAATTGATAAAAAAATAAGTATCTTTGTGCCGGAAAACCGGTTTGGTGCAAGTAATGCAATATCCGTACCGTCCCGTTTTTACCTTGTTTTACGAGGGCAAAATTAGAAAAAAAACGATAAAATTCAACAATATGGCAAAAGAGGTAACGAAAAGAGAGGAGAATTATTCCCAGTGGTATGACAATTTGGTCGTAAAAGCGGATCTCGCCGAACGCTCCGCAGTTCGCGGATGCATGGTCATCAAACCGTATGGCTATGCCATCTGGGAGAAGATGCAGCACATCCTGGACGGGATGTTCAAGGAAACCGGTGTCAAGAATGCCTATTTCCCGCTCTTTATTCCGAAATCCTTCCTCAGCCGCGAGGCCGAGCATGTAGAAGGATTCGCGAAGGAGTGTGCCGTCGTAACGCACCACCGCCTCATGGCCAATCCGGACGGTCCGGGAGTCGTCGTGGACCCCGATGCAAAGCTCGAGGAAGAACTCGTCGTCCGTCCGACCTCTGAAACGATTATCTGGAGTACCTATAAAAATTGGATCAAATCCTGGCGGGATCTCCCGATCCTTTGCAACCAATGGTGCAACGTCGTCCGCTGGGAAATGCGTACGCGTCTGTTCCTCAGGACAGCGGAATTCCTCTGGCAGGAAGGCCATACGGCCCACGCTACCGCCCAGGAAGCCTATGAAGAGGCGGAACGCATGGTCGGGGTCTATGCCAAATTCGCCCGTGAAACGATGGCGCTGCCGGTTGTCGTCGGTCACAAAAGCCCCAACGAGCGTTTTGCCGGCGCTCTCGATACCATGACCATAGAAGCCTTGATGCAGGACGGAAAGGCCCTTCAGGCCGGTACGTCCCACTTCCTCGGACAGAACTTCGCCAAGTCCTTCGACGTAACCTTCACCAACAAGGAAGGCAAGCAGGAATATGTATGGGCCTCTTCCTGGGGTGTATCGACCCGTTTGATGGGCGCATTGATCATGGCCCACGGTGACGACAACGGCCTCGTCCTGCCTCCGGCCCTTGCCCCGATCCAGGTCGTCATGGTCCCGATCTACAAGACTGACGAGGAGCGCGAAGCCGTCCTCGACAAACTCTACTCCATGAAAAAGACGCTCGAAGCCAAAGGGCACAGCGTCGAGGTCGATGACCGCGACACCCTCCGCCCGGGCTTCAAATTCGCGGAGTGGGAACTCAAGGGCGTACCGGTACGCCTCGCCGTGGGTCCCCGCGACCTGCAGAACGGGACCGTCGAGGTCCATCGCCGCGATACCCTTGAGAAAGTCACGGAACCGATCGAAGGCCTTGAAGACCGGATCATCGACCTCCTCGACGATATCCAGAAATCAATCTACAACAAGGCACTCGCCTTCCGCGACGCTTCGATCCGGAAAGTCGACACTTGGGAAGAGTTCAAAGTTGAAATCGAGAAGGGCGGTTTCCTCCTCTGCCATTGGGACGGCACCGCTGAAACCGAACAGCGCATCCAGGAAGAAACCAAGGCAACCATCCGCTGCATCCCTGTCGACAGCGCGGTCTGCATGGAAGAAGGCACCTGCGTCTATTCCGGCAAACCGTCCCACCAGCGCGTCCTCTTCGCCCGCGCCTACTAATTGTGAATACGAACTGTCATTCTGAATGAAACGAAGAAGCTAACAGATATGAAACGCTTGCTATTCATTACCCTCGCCCTACTTGCGGCCATCCAGGCTTTCGCGCAAGACCCCCAGAAGGCCGCCGCGGAAGCAGCAGCAGCCCTGACCGCCGCTCCGGACGCACCGAAAGTCGTCGAGAAGCCCGTCTACTGGACGAAATGGGCCAAGACCGATCTCAAGTTTACCCAGACCAGCCTGACGAACTGGGCGGCCGGCGGTTTCAACACGTTCACCCTGGCGACCTATATCGATGCCAATGCAAACTACGCAAAGGAGAAGACGACATGGACCAACCGGCTCCAGATGGACTACGGATTCCTCTATTCAGCGGACAAGCCCATCGTGCAGAAAAATCTCGACCGGATCTACTTCAAGTCTGACTATGGCTACAAGACGACGGTGAAAAACCTGACCTATACCATCAGTTTCGACTTCAAGACCCAGTTCGACAACAACTACACCTATGGTACCCCGAAGAGCGACGGCGAAGAAGAACCGACGCGTCAGGACTGGCTCAACGCCCGGAAACTCAAATCCGGATTCCTTTCCCCTGCGAACTCACAACTCGGTATCGGTATCAAGTGGATTCCGAACAAGTGGCTGACCATCAATGCTTCTCCGCTCACCGGCGGTTTCGTTATCGCCCGGGATGAACGGCTACGTAAAAACTATGGTATGGAATTGCGGGAGGAAGGACTGGACAAATCGGACGGGAGCAACTACCGCCCTGCCCGGTTCGAGCTCGGTGCCAAGGTGACGGCAGAAGCCAAGGTGAAGATCAACAACAATATCAGCTACGAGACGCAGCTCATCCTCTTCTCGAACTATCTGAAGAATCCGCAGAACCTGAGGGTCAACTGGGACAACCGGCTGGAATGGAAACTCGCCAAGTACTTTACGATGAACTTCAACACCTTCCTGATCTACGATGATACGATCCGAATCACGGATGATGCCCACCCCGACGGATTCCGTGCCATCCAGTTCAAGGAGTTCCTCCAGTTCGGCTTTACCTATACCTTCGGAAAGAAAAAATAACCATGGAACGCAGGTTCAGTGCTATTCTCTCGGAGCTTCTCCGTCCTCTCAGGACTTCGGAAGCTCCGATTTCCGTCCTTCTCGGCGTCAGCGGAGGGATGGATTCCATGAGCATGGCTGAACTGTTTTTCCGCAGCGGAGTTCCTTTCGGCATCGCCCACTGCAATTTCCGCCTTCGCGGAGAGGACAGCGACGGGGATGAAGCCTTTGTCCGGAACTGGGCCATCGAACGCGGCATCCCTTTCCACCAGGCCACATTCGACACGGAGGAATACGCAGCCGGAAAAGGGATCAGCATTGAAATGGCTGCGAGGGAACTGAGATACCGATTTTACGCAGAGACAGCAGCAGAAAACGGCTATGGCGCCGTAGCCGTAGCCCATCAGGCTGATGACAATGCTGAAACGCTTATCCTGAATCTTCTCCGGGGAACAGGCGTCAAAGGCCTTTGCGGCATGAAGGCCTCCGGATTTCTTCCGCTGCCGGACGTCAGGATTCCGCTCCTGAGACCGCTGCTCGGATTCACGCGGGAAGAAATCGCCCGGTATGCTGAAGAAAAGAGCCTTCCTTTCCGTGAGGACAGAACCAACCGGGAGAATGTCTTCAAACGGAATCTGATCCGAAACCGGATCTTCCCTCTATTCCGGGAAATCAATCCTTCTTTCATCCGCACCCTGGGACGGGATATGGCCCGTTTCGAAACGGCGCAGCAAATTCTGGACGTCTGGACGGCAGAACACCCGGAAGCGCCTGCCCCTCCCGTCTCCGAACCCGTCCGGTATCGGGTTACAGAAGAATGCTGGGACGGGAGTGAATCCCCCGTCCAGCCGGCTGGAATCCTGATCCTCGATGCGGACCAGGTCCATGGCGAACTTTGCGAACGGTCATGGGAGCCGGGGGACTGGATCCGGCCGCTCGGAATGAGAGGAAAGAAAAAATTGCAGGACTGGTTTACCGATCACCATGTCCCCGTACCCGGGAAAAAGACCTCCGTACTGTTTTATGACTCGGCGGCGGATGATTCCCGCCATATTATCGCAATCGCCGGAGGATGCATCGACGATTCTGTCAAAGTCACCGCCTCCACCCGCCGCATCTGGCGCATCGCTCCGGAGGTTTAGGAAATTCTCCCCCTACAGCAGGAAAGAAAGGACCTCAGGAGTTCTCGTATAGTCGTCAATCTTGATATAGTCCATACCCTTGATGCGGATGTGGCTGTCGCCGCCGCCATCGTCGAAATCATCTCCGATAAACAGGATTTCATCAAGGGTGTAGCCGTGCTCCGCAGCGTATTTCACCGTGGCATCGTACTTATTATACTGCTTCGGAGCGAAATCGAATGAAGAGGATCCGCCTATATAGACCGCGTAATCCTTGAATATCTCGAGGACCTCCGGATACATGACCCGGCGACGGGAACGGTCCGGATCGAAAGCCAGTTTGTCCGCCTGATCCGCCTTCGTCCCGAGAAGGCCGAAGGTCACCATCCCGCTCGCATGGAATTCGACCGGATCCCCTTTATAAACCGTATACCCGTATTTTTGGCGGAGGTAGTTTGTTTTCTCCAAGAAAAACGCTCTGTCAGGAAGCGCCGTATCCTCCCGGACGATCCGGAACCCGCCGCCAATGATATGGCTTTCCTGCATACCGTAATTACCGATAATAGCAATCGGATAATCATTCATCTGGTGATAGATACGGGGACAGTTCCCCGCTCCGACCATAACAAGATCATATTTTTTCCCGAGCGCGTCCAGCAATGCCGTCGCTTCCGGAGATAGCGGTGTTTTGTGCTGTGTCAGCGTTCCGTCGAGATCGAAAGCAAGAAGTTTTTTCTGACGAGCGTAATGTTCCATAAAGAGAATGAAGTTTATTCAAATCGATAATGCAGGGTCCACCGGAAAGACGCTCCGGGAGCGATGGAAAACGGCGTAAAAGGCTCGAGGCAGGCGACCCTATGATTGGCCCAGAACTGGATCCGTGAGAGGGGAGCTTCGGACCGGACGCCAACTTGAAGGCCGGCCTCCATGTTCCCGATACTGAAGTTGTAGGGCGTCTTCTCCCCATCCGCAGCAGAAAGATGCTCGATACAGACTTTTTCACCTTGTGAAAGGTCGCGGTCGAGACGGATTCCGCCCGGTGTCAGGCGTCCCACGGGAGCATCCCCTTTCCAGTTTCTCCAATCCCCTTTCGGGACAAAAGGGAAACCGGCAAAGGTGCCGCTTCCGATCCGGGATCCATTGAAAGTAAAGAAATTATGATTGTAGACAGATCCCTCCAAAAAAGCGGGTCCCGTGTTGGAAAGGAGATGGTCAATGGAGAGCCCCCCATCCTCCTCCCAGCAGATTTCTTTCCGATAATCATAGTTCCATGGAGAAAAGTCCATCAGGTGACGGAAAAGGACACGCTCCTTCCCCGTCTCGACGGACCAGTTCCCTCCATGGACCAGCGGGTATGACCTCGTAAAATCATAGGGAGCGCCGTCTTCCTTGCGAAGCAGGCCGACTCCGATCTTGAGGAAGACTTCTCCAGGGAGCGCCCTTTCATACCCAATCGCAGAAAACTCTTCCGCAGGACCGGTCACATTGTCATGACGGCCAGGATCTTCCGGCCCCTCCAGCCAGCGGGCGGAATAGACATCCTCTCCCCGCCTAATTTCCCGGAACACACCGGCATGATCGAAACGGACGCCCGTATAGAGATCGGATTCCGGGAGCGCCAGAACGGCGGAAGAGAATCCGCATCGGATCGTAATTGTCTGTTCCATAATGGTTTCAGATACAATAGGAAGGGAGATCAGAGAGGGAGGCAGGGATGTCGATCCGCCGTCCTTCCCGTGTGGCACGGTCGCCGAGAAGGGCGAGCAGGGTCGACCAGGCAGCCTCTTCGACAATCCGATCCGGCTGGACCCCGGTAATGACGGCCTGACAGAAAGCATGCATCAGTTCGACGGAGCCGTCTCCGGAAGCGCCGACGGAACTGGCACCGTCGTTGACGGTCACGTTATCGACAAAACGGATACCTTTGTCATGGGACTCTTCCTCCGTTGCCCAGGAAGTGCCGGCGAAAGCGGAATTCGACAGGACACCCTGCTCAATCTGATCCAGAAGCTGGCGGATGCCCGACCGGCGGACAGCAGCCTCGCTGTACATGATACCGCGGACAAGGTCGATCGTACCTTCGGATC
Organism: uncultured Bacteroidia bacterium; assembly: GCA_902789395.1. GTDB lineage: Bacteria > Bacteroidota > Bacteroidia > Bacteroidales > UBA932 > Cryptobacteroides. The sequence continues at coordinate 35,051 of CADANY010000005.1, forward strand.
CCAGTATCTGCTCGCCCATTCCGTAGTGCTTGTTCGATATTATCGACTCAAACGTCATATGGACGCCGTTCGGATACTGGTAGATTGCAGCCACGCTGTCAAAGACCTCCCGGCCGTCCTTCCAGAATTGGATACTGCCGGTTCCGGTGACGAACGAGGGCTGGATACCGCCCATCGCCCAGGACCCGTTCTGGAGCTGGTGGCAGGCAAGCTCAGTCATCAATCCCCTGGAATACGCATCATACAACCGCCAGTTGATCCGCCTTTCCAATTCCGGAGAAGGGACCTCGCGGCGCCAGTCGTTGTTGCGATACCAATAATTCCGGATTCCGACGACCTGTCCGATCGCACCGCCATGGACCAGTTCCATGGCCCGGACGTACTTGGGATCATACAGGCGCTGCTGCCCGACCATCAGAACCCGGTTCCCCGCCTTCCAGGCATCGAGCATGGACCTGAGTTCCTCCGGAGAATGGGCCATGGCTTTCTCGCAGAATACATGTTTCCCGGCGGAAAGGGCATCGACCGTCATCCGGGCATGGAAAGACAGAGGTGTGCAGATCAAGACACCCTCAACCTCCTTATCTTCCAGAAGTTTCCGATAATCAGCATATCGCTTTGCCCCCGGACACATCGCAGCGGCTTCGTCCAGATGCGGCTCATAATCATCACAGAGGGCGACGACTTCCGCCGCCGGATCCACCAAGAGATTGGCCAGGTGGAACCGTCCCCGCGATCCTGTCCCGATAATGCCGAGGCGGGCCTTCTGTCCTGCCGTCTGCTTCCGGGCCTCGGGCGTACAGGACGCCAGCCAGGGAAACAGGGCAAGCCCGGTTCCGCCGATAGCAAGGCTTGACAGGAAGTCTTTGCGTGTCATGGTATGGTCATTCATATTTTCAATATTCTTGTATTACCATCGGTACGGCACAGGATATCCCATGCCTCATATCCGTCAAAAGCGGACAGGATGTTCCTCCGACATCCGTCCGGAGCGACCCAGAGGGCCGTAGAGAGGACTTCCGTTACCATGGCGGAAGGTCCCGTAACGGCAACCATCCCTTCTTTCTCCAGCGTATTGCCCGTCGAGGGGTCGATAATATGTCCCCGGCCCCGGGGATCCCGTCCGGATACCGACAGGCAGGCTCCGGAAAGATGAAACGTATGGGCCGTCTTCCCGGCATAATAAGCATGCGCAACCGATACGGGCCAGGGCGCTCCTAACGGATGGCTTCCGATGGCGGCAGTCGAACTCCCCCCGAACGAAAGAATGGCGCTTCGCGCCTCCGACGCGACCATGCGTGCCGCTTTCTCAAGGACGTACCCTTTGGCAAATCCGCCGAGATCCAGCCGCACGCGGTCTTCGGAGAACCGGACCGTATGGCGGGATGGATCAAGGGTCCAGGCCCTCACCTCCCCCCGGGAGGAGGGATTTGCCGACACATCGAAATACCCTGCCGTCGCCTTCCGGAACGTATCGCACAGTTCCAGGACCAGAAACATCTCTTCGTCGACCTCCACCTCTTCTTTCCCGGCGAGCCGGTTGACACGGGACAGAAGGCTCTCCGGATTGAAGCGGTTATAGCGCCGGTCTGCCTCCCGGACTTCCTTCCACACGTTTTCAACCAGTTCCCGGGCGGGTTGCTCTTCCATCTGCGGAAGGAGGATCTCACAACGCGCATGCATCGCATCGATCCGGGAATAGGCGGTCGGAATTTCAGGATTCCGGGTGCTGTAGATCCACTCCATCCCTCCCCTATTTCTTCCGGAACAGCCAGATTATTAACCGGATCCCGGTCCAGATAAGATAGAGAGCCACCGCGATGACCGTCACATATCCGATCTGGGAAAAAATATCGGAGAAAGGAGTCTTGTAATAAAGGATACAACCTACGTTCAGCAGGAATGCCAGCAAAAAACAGACGCCTGCCGTAATCAATTCGGTCTTTTTCCTTTGGGCGGTAATCAGGGTGTCTTTCATCGCTAAAGAACCTTAATCTTTATGTTCCGGTAAGAGACCTTGAATCCATGGTCCTGCAGGAGGATATATCCCTCTTCCGCATTCCCGAAGTTCGGCCAGTTCTTATACTTGCTATAGGCGACAAGGGCGTTCCACATCTGTGTATTCCGCTCGTACTCAAGCAGTTTATGGTCATTCAGCCAATGCTCGACATGATTCCCGTCGACAATGATCATGGCCGTGCTCCACCCGTCGATCGTATCTTTCTCCCAGTCTCCGTGCGGAGCCGGGATCAGATCGTACAGCGAGCCGAGGGTCCGGTTGCCCTTGACGCCCAGTTTCGCATCGGGATGGCGCTCATCGTCCAGGATCTGGAATTCGCAGCCGATGGCAGAGCCGGGGCCCGTGTTCATGAACGGATCGACGAAATACTTGATGCCGCTGTTGGCGCCTTCCGTAATCTTGAAATCGACCTTGAGGATAAAATTGCGGTACTTGCGGGTCGTAATGATATCCCCGCCATTCTCGCTCTCACCGCCATCTCCCTGATGGACATAGAGGACACCGTCCTCGACGCTCCATCCTTCGTGCGGGAACTTGCCGTTCATCTTCGGGCGGGCGCTCTGCCAGCCGTTTGCCGTTTTCCCGTCGAAAAGCAAGGTCCATCCTTCGGCGACCTCCTGGGGTGTCAGGGTATTGGCCACACAGTTCACAACGGGTGCGGGGCTCGGCGTCGCATATTTCTCCACGTCCTTGGTCAGAATCCGGATATTCTTCCAGCAGACCCGGGTGCCGATCAATTCAGCCTTGACTTTATGGACCTGAAGGGCGATGAATCCATCCTTGTCAAGGTCATCGATCAGATTTGCGCAGGGGACACCGTTGACCCAGGTCCGGATCCGGTCTCCGACACACTCGATACGGGCGGAGTTCCATCCGTCCCGGTACGCGGCCATCGCAGATTCGTTCTTGGAAAGCCGGTAGAGCCACTTGCGACGGGCCTCGTCGTAGATTCCTCCTGTCCATGCCCGGTCCGAAGGATCGATCTCGAACTGGTAGCCATAGACCCGGCCTTTCTCCGTATCGAGATGGCTGCGCAGCTGGACGCCGGAGTTGATTCCTTCCGTCATGAAATCGAATTCCAGAATAAAATCACCATACTCTTTCTTCGTTGCGAGGAAGGAGTTGACCTTGCTGTCTGTGGCGGTACCGATAATCATTCCGTCTTTGGCCGTGAATTTAGCGGTGCCGGCAACCTGCTTCCAGCCCTTGAGATTCTTTCCGTTGAAAAGGTTTTCCCACTCCTGTGCGGAAGCGGGAGCGAGGGTCGCCATCAGGGCGATCCCAAGCATCAAGATATATTTTCTCATCATTATCGGAGGGTATAGTATTCTTCCCATCCCTTTCTCGGCGGCATGCCGACGAGAAGGGCATTGGCGAACGGATCATTGACGATAGTCTTGGTTCCGCGGTCGAAGGTCAGCTTGTGGCCGGTACGGATCGCAATGACGCCTAAAGCGAACGTCTGGCACATCGGGCCGAAGAGTTCGAACGGAGAGCGGGTCTGCTCCTTTCCCTGACAGGCAAGGAGGAAATTCGCAAAGTGATTCGAAGGGCTCTTGGGAACCTCAGGCAGGCGGGAGGCCATTTCGAGGGCCTTCTCCTTCGGAATGATTTCGAGGGTCGCCGCATGGCTTCCGCCCCGGAAGGTCAGTTCCTTGCTGTAGATGATCTTGCCCGGGGAGAGCTTGGAGGGGACGAAAGTTCCGTCCATGTTCGTCGCAGGGACGTCTTCACCTCCCTTGTATGTCGGACCGTATCCGGCCGGGAGCGGCGGGAAATTCTTCTGTCCGTCGTACCAGGTCAGTTCGATCGGAGGCATCTCGCCCCGGCTCGGGAACTTGAACCGGAGGGTCGTTTCCATCGGGAAGAAATAATCGTTCTTGCCCGTCAGCTTGAGGGGTTCGATCTCGTAAGGGAGGCCCATATCGAGGAACTGATGACAGGTGTCGATGATGTGGGCTGCCCAGTCACCGATCGCGCCCATGCCGAAATCGAACCAGCCCCGCCAGTTGCCGGGATGATATTTCCCATTATAATCATGCCACTGCGCGGTCGTGAGCCAGGTATCCCAGTCCATCCCCTCGGGCAGGGGCTCCGCCTCCGGATAACGGGTAATCGCAGGGTCGTAAGGATGCCACCGGCGCCAGTCGTTGTGGTGGGCCGTAATGGCGTATACGTCCTTGATGATACCGGCCTCTTTCCAAGCTTTGAACTGGAAATAGTTGGCTTCAGAGTGTCCCTGATTGCCGACCTGGGTCGCCAGTTCGGGGTGACGGCGGGCCATATCCATCAACAGTTCGCATTCGTAGAAAGTCCGCGCCATCGGTTTCTCCACATAGACGTGCTTGCCACAATGCATCGCCAGCATCGCAACCGGGAAATGGGCAAAATCCGGAATCGCGATGCAGACAGCATCGAACTTGTCAGCATACTCTTCGAAAAGTTTCCGGAAGTCCTGGAAAACTTTCGCCTTCGGGTGGTCGGCGATGGTTTTCTGACTGCCCTCGCTCTTGGGGTCCACATCACAGAGGGCGACGAACTCGCAGAGCCCGGTCTTGTCGAATTCCTTGATAATCTGGGCACCGCGGTTGGCGATACCAATCGCGGCCAGGCGGACTTTTTCGCCCTTGGCCTTGCCCGGAGCCGGCATCCCCGCGAAGTTCGCAGCGTTCGCGGGCAGTCCCTGGAGACCGAGGATGGCGCCGGCCGTCCCCAGCCCTGCGGTCTTGATGAAATTGCGTCTGGAAAGAGGGTCCATATCAATCAATTGGTTTAGTGTAACTTCAAATTGTGATTCAGTCAAATCTTATCATGTAAAGATACTGACTTCCTCTCAAAAGTCCAAAAAAATCAATCGATTTGCTGCCCTGGAAAATATTTCGTAACTTTGGAATTGTGTAAAGTGTTCATTCTTATGAAAAAGTCCCTGTACCTTCTCCTGATCTGCCTTTTGGCAGCGGTATCCTGTGGAAAGAAAGTTCCGGCTTCCGTGCCGGCGGTCATCAAGAACGGAGTCATTGAACTCAAGACCCCGCCGCGGGCGCCCGGACAGCAGAGCGCCCTCGGGCTCAAATGCGACCCGATCGACACGGTGCGGATCGCCTTTGTCGGAGTCGGCGGAAGAGGAGCCGGCGCCGTCCGGAGATATACCTTCATCGAAGGGGTAAAGGTCGTCGCAGTCTGTGATGAAAAACAGGACCGGGTCGACTATTGCAACCGGATCCTCAAGAAGGCAGGACTTCCGGAAGCCGAGACCTATGTCGGATCCGAAGCGTATAGGGAGGTCTGCGAACGGGACGACATCGACCTCGTATACATTGCAACTGACTGGCTGGACCATGTTCCGATCGCCCTCTGTGCCATGGAGCACGGCCATCATGTAGCGATCGAGGTTCCGGCGGCCCTGACGATAGACGAATGCTGGCAGCTGGTCAACACTTGCGAAAAGACCCGGCGCCACTGCATGATGCTCGAGAACTGCTGCTACGATTTCTTCGAGATGTCAGCCCTGAACATGGCCCAGCAGGGCCTTTTCGGAGAGATTTACCATGTAGAAGGAGCTTATATCCACTTCCTTTCCGACGCCTGGGACAGAAGCGAAACCTGGCGCGTAGACTACAACATCGACCACCGGGGAGACAACTATCCGACCCATGGACTCGGCCCCATCTGCCAGGCCCTTAACATCCACCGGGGCGACCGGATGGACTATCTCGTCGCCATGGACACCCCGTCCTACAACGGCAAGGTAGCAGCCAAGAAATTCCGGGACAAGGATTACTGCCTGGACGGGGACCATACGATCAGCCTGATCCAGACCGAGAAAAAGAAACTTATCGAGGTCCAGCACAACGTGTACGCATACCGGCCCTATTCAAGGATGTATCAGCTGACCGGCACGGAAGGATTCGCCAACAAATATCCCCAGCAGGGCATTTCCATCAAGGGGATGAACGGTCATAATTATGTTTCCGACGAAGTCCGGGATTCCCTGATCAGGGCATACCGTCCGGAGTTCGCCAAGGCGATCGAAGAGAAAGCCAAGTCCGTCGGCGGCCACGGCGGAATGGACTATATCATGGACTACCGGCTGATTTACTGCCTTCGGAACGGCCTTCCGCTGGATGAGGACGTATATGACGCCGCCGAGTGGTCCGCTGTCCAGGAACTCAGCCGGATTTCGCTTGAGAACGGGTCCATGCCGGTCCGTTTCCCGGACTTCACCCGCGGCGACTGGGATGTAGTCAAAGGCTTCAGTTACGCCCAGTAATTACTTCAGGAGAATACCGACCTCGCGGGCGCCGTGGGCCCCGAAAACAAGGGCCTGCTCGATATCTGCCGTCTTCGACGGACCCGAGATAAAGATGCCGTAGCCCGTCACGGTCTCCCCGATCCGGTCATAAGCATCGTGCATGTTGGCGACGATCTCCTTGCGGTCCAGGACGATAACGAGCGCCTCATGGACGAAATAATCCAGCCTGCGGCCCTCTTCAGGCTCTTCCAGATAGACGCAGCCGTTCTCCGCGACCCCGAAGCGGCCGGGGACGACGGCGATATCGTCCGTATCCGGGAAGAACGAACGGGCGACGGTCGCAGGATCCTCCCCCGGCTCCAGGAAACGGGTCTTTCCGCCGCTGGATGCAATGGCCTTGCAGAAGCCTTCCACAAGATCCGGGCAGCGCAGGGAATCCGCCTTCAGGGCCGAGAGGTCCGGCTTCTCGAATAACTGCGGCGCAGCAGAGCGCAGCGCCTGGATGATCGATTCTTTACTTCCCATGGTTTTGCTTTTCAAGTGATTCCAGATTCTTGGATGAAACGATATCCGGAAATTCCCGGCCCTTCCCCCAGTGTCCGCCGACAGCTTTGAGAGCCTTCATCGCACCCGGGCCTACGGTAAGGCCGGCTCCGAAGCGGCCGGGGCCACCCATCAGGAAGGCCATCCCGTCGGAGATCGCTTTCTTGCCCGCCGAAGTATGGTAATGCTGTCGCCAGCGGTAGATCTGCTCTGCCAGATCGACCTTCACGGGGCAGACCATCTCACAGGAGTGGCAGAGCGTACAGGCGGAGAGGTTCCCCTTATGCCGGTCGGGATCCGAGGCCATGCCGAGGTTGACCCCGACGGGGCCCGGGATGAAATGCGAATAGGAATAACCGCCGCTCCGCCGGTAGACCGGACAGGTATTCATGCAGCCGCCGCAGCGGATGCAGTTCAGGAGGCGGAAATGATCCCGGTCCGCGAGGATCCGGCTCCGGCCGTTGTCTACGATGACGATATGGAACTCCGTCCCTTTCCGGGGCGCGGAATAATGGGTCGTATAAGTCGTTACGGGCTGGCCAGTCGCCGTCCGGGCAAGCAGGCGGGTGAAGACCCCGAGGCTTTCCCGGTCCGGAACGATCTTGTCGATGCCGAAAGCGGCAATCTGCAGCGGAGCCGCGGAGGTGCCCATATCGGCATTCCCCTCGTTCGTGCAGACGACGACTTCGCCGGTCGAAGCCACGGCGAAATTGCCGCCCGTCATCGCGGCGTCGGCCTTAAGGAAATACTGCCGCAGGTTCCGCCTGGCCGCATGGGTCAGATAGGTCGGATCGCTGTTGCCCGGTTCCGTACCCATCTCCTTTTCAAACAGCCGCCCCACCTCTTCCCGCTTGATATGGACGGCGGGGAGGACAATGTGGCTCGGTTTGAGACCCATGAGCTGAATGATCCGTTCCCCGAGATCCGTCTCAACCGCCTCGATGCCAAGGCTTTCCAGGTAAGGGACGAGACCGCACTCCTCGGAAAGCATGGACTTGCTCTTGACAAAAAGCCGGACGCCGTGGCCGGTCAGGAGACCGCCGATAATCTCCCTGTACTCGGCGGCATCCTTGGCCCAATGGACAATCGCCCCGTTTGCAATGGCATGGGATTCAAATTGTTCCAATAGTTCCGGAAGATGCGAATTGCTGTAGAGCTTGATCCGGGAAGCGGCATCCCGGAGCGCCTCCCACTCGGGAATCTCCTTCGACAGGCGGTCCCGTTTGCCCCTCACGAGCCAGAGGGTCTCGTCCTGCCAGTCCACTTTTGCCGTGTCTTTCAGATACTTCCGCGCGGCGGCTGCATGTTTTTCCGTACTCATAGTCCAGATGCAAGGATTTCAACGATATGGATGGTTTTGAGCGGCAGTTTCCGCGCGGCGATGATCCCGCCCTGATGCATCAGGCAGGAGGTGTCCGCCGCGGTGACGTATTCCGCCCCGGTCTCGAGATGGCGCCGGACCTTGTCCTCCCCCATCTTGACGGACACGGCGCTCTCTTCCATGGAAAAGAGCCCTCCGAATCCGCAGCATTCGTCCGGACGTTCCGGCTCCACGACCTCAACCCCCTCCACAAGGGAGAGCAGGTCCTTGAGTTTGCTGAAATAAGGGACATTCAGCTCCGAAGGGGCCGCAAGCCCCTCCAGGCGCGTGCCGTGGCAGCTGTTGTGCAGGGAGACCCGGTGCGGGAACCGGCCGGGAAGGGAGGAAGGCTTCAGGACGTCATGGACATACTCGCAGATCTCAAAGATCCGTCCCTTGAAAAGATCGCCGTAATGCTCCCGGACATAAACGACACAACTCGAGGAGGGTCCCACGATGAGGTCATACTCCTCGAAAATCTTCTCGAAACGCTTCTTCAGTTTTTCGGCCTCGTCCTCGTAGCCGGCGTTGCCCATCGGCTGGCCGCAGCAGGTCTGCCCCTCCGGGATGGAGACATCGACGCCAAGGTGGCGGAGCAGCTTATAAGACGCCTCAATGACCGATGGGGCAACGGCCCTGACGTAGCAGGGAATAAAAAGAGCTACTTTCATTATGGCTCCGGTATAGTTATATCACTCTTATAGACAGTTCCTTCACTGGTTACAAGAATCAGCCGGTCTCCGTCAAAGCCCAATCCTTCCGGTTCACCCGGGACGCCGCCCAATGCGGAAACGGACAGTTCCTTTCCCGTCTCCAGGTCCGTGCAGACCAGGCGGGTATCCCCCAGCTTCGGGACGCCGAACGACTGATACAGCTTCCCGTTCCGGATGACCGCGCCTTGGGTTGCAATCTTGAAATCGGAGCAGAAACGGTTCCGGATATCTTTCGTCGTCAGCGTCACGATGCCTCCGTCGTGCGGGTCCGGAAGCGGGAACTCCAGGATCTGGACACCGTTGCCCTTCGATCCGTCTTTCCAGCTGTTCCGGCTGAATCCGGTCACGAAAAGGCGGCCTTTCTCAGCATCCAGGGCAATATTCGGATAATACAGGCCCATCTCGAGCGGGTCCGGAAAAACAATTGTCTGGACGATTTCCGAGCGGAAGGTCCCGTCTTTCATGCTGATCAGCCTGTGTACGACCGCCTTGTGCTCGGTAATCCGTTCCTGCCCGGCATAAAGCAGCGGCAGGACATCTCCTTTCGCATAAAAGACATGGGAGAAATTCACATTGTTATTGTGCCATGAAGGGGTCTTTTCCAAAGGAATCTCTTGCAACAGGCTCCCGTCGGAAAGATCATACACTGAGATGCAGGGATTCCCGTCATGGAACTGGAAGATTTTTCCATCACGGACGGCAGCCCCCTGGACATTGTACCCTCCCGCCCTCGCTACATGCGATTCTGAGAACAAGGGAGCGAAGGTAACGCTGGGTTCCTTCTCAAAAATCATAAGCCGCAGGCTCTGAGGAGGCAGAACCCCTTCTGAAGGCGTTCCTTCCGGAGCTGTCACCCCGGTAAGCACATATCCATTATCGGGCGTCACGTCGCAGGTGGCTCCCTTGCGGTCCGAGATATTCCACACGAGAACGGCCAACTTCCCGTCGCCCTCGTAGGAGCGGGCGAAAACGAGGGGGCTATCACTTTTGAGAGAGAAACCCCTCTCATCCGTAAAGCGTCCGTCGTAGAGGACATCGGAATGGTCTTTCAGCATCTTCAACACAGCACGGGTATAGGCCGTCGAGGTGGCGAGATCTCCCTCCATGACCATTTTCTCATGATAGGGTCCGGATCCGGAAGCCGGACCTTTAATATTCCTGTATTCTTCCTGCGTCCGGTTGATCCCGGTTTGGAGGAAGGCCTTGTCCGGGGCATAACGGACCTCGATTTCGGGACGCTCATTGAACATGGCTGCATAATTGACAGACAGACGGGTGCAGAGCGGAGCCGGATTGTCGGTTGTCGTGACGGTCTCCGGGAAGGTATAGAGAAACAACTGCGGGAATGGGCAGCAGACGCCCCCCTGCCTTGCCATCGCCTCAACCCGCTCCTGGGTGATCGTGTAGACCTTGCCGGACAGGCCCCTGTGGGAGATCCCGACGGACGGAAGTTCGTAATCACAGTAGCCCTCCGTCATGAGGACGAAGTCGGGGTACTTCTTATGGACCTCATTATAAACATGTTCGAGCGTTTCCAACAAATCGGGGCCATAACTGTAGGCCGGGACAGGGTGGCCATGGTCAGGGCTGTAACACCGACGGTAATGGGGTGAGCCCTGCTGGTCGAAGATGATCCCGTCCGCACCCAATTCGGCAGCGTCCATAGCGAATCCGAGGAGCATGTCCTGCCACTGCTTCGACCGCATGCAGGCGAAAGTAAACTGGCGGTTGGGCCCGTCATGGAACTTCTGGAAGGACTCGCCATAAACCTCTCCTTTCTTATTGACAAGGGAGATCCTCTTGCCGGTAGACTCCCACCAGCCGTTTCCGCTGTCCCGGTCGAGAAGCTGTCCGTTGACATAAACGATGGCCCGAAGGCCGCGCGCATGCAATTCTTTCAGTCCCTCCCGCAAGGCTTCTTCTCCGCCCATCGCCGGGTCGGAAGCATAGTTCGGATAGTAGCGGTCATGTCCCCCTACGGCCCTTCCGAAAAGCCCGACAAGGTTCATTCCGTTGGCCTCTGCGATGTCCGACATCTCCCTGCCAATTGATTCATAGGGCCAGATCACCTCTGCATTCTGCTGCTTGAGAATAGTCAGCATCCAGCCCGTCGTATGACGGAGCCATTCAGGATGCGCCGCGATTTCGTGGTGGGCGAGGAACCATTCCCTGTACCGTTCGGCCGCCGTATGCCAGTCCCCCTTGTACCGCCAGAGATGGGTCACCGGAGTTTCATAGGTCTCTCCGGGGCGACAGAAGAAAAGGAAGCGGTTCCGGATTCCGATCTGATCCTCGGCGGGATAATAACGGGCCTGGCCCCCGACATATTCGTACCGTTCATTCTCGATAGCGGCGTAGACTCCTTCTCCGGGGCCTTCGAAAATGCAGTATTTCATCGGCCCGTAAGCGGGACAGGAAAAGAAACTCCCATCTTCCGAACGGGTCCACAGCTCTATCTTTTTCCGGCCGGCCGGTTCCGCTTTCAGGGCTTCCAGTGAGGTCCGGAGCCCTTTCCTCGTAGAGGTCAGAAGAGAATATCCTTTCGCAGAGCTGTCGGAGAGTCCTTTGAGTTCGGGACCGGTAAAATCGGAGACGACCCAGCCCTTCGCCCGGTTTTTTACACTGATCTTTAAGTCGAGCCCGCCGTCATAAGCATTCCGCGCATAGCGGAGGGTTACCTCGATGCCCATTCCGCCCACATTCGTAAAGCGGAACGTCTTTCCGTCCCGGTCTTCCCGGACCGAAGCAAGCCGGGCCTCTTCCCGGGAAAAAGTCTGCACTTTATCCGGGTCTGAAAGCGATTCGACAGTAAGGGTCCATTCCGCATCCGGAGAGACAGCTGTTTCGAAGGGCATTTTTTCCTGCCCGAAGCAGACGGTCCAGGCAAAGAGCAATGCAGCCGGAACACAGAATAAAAAATGCTTAAAAACAATCATTTTTTATCTTTTCCTTTGATTATTCTCCAGTCCTCAGCCGGAACGGAGAGAGTACGATACTGGAAGGGCTCCTTCGAATAGTTGCAGATGGTAACGGTTCCGTCTGAGAAGGTAGTCTTGAAAATGTCCGGAGCGATCTGCTCGTGGTCATCCATCGTCAGATACTGGATATACCCGTATTCTTTCATGTACTCCCAGCCCTTACGGATGGCATCAACCGAGGCGGTGACATCTTCGGGTGAGGCGGCAAGGAGGTCGCAGTCCGGGGTACCGATCCAGTTCCGGTCGTCATGGCGGTGGGCGGAATAGAAATAAAAGGTCGGATGGCCCCCGTACTCCTGCATCTTCATGGCGAAGGCAGGCTCCTTAATGGTATAATTCACTGACCTGGAGAACGGACAGGAATAGATATAGCCGTTATAGACGATGTGCCAGATCGGGACATATTCGTCGCAGAGTTTCTTGAATGAGAGCGTAGTCGGGCCCAGCATGGAGATATAGAGGGCGAAATCGAGGTCGGATGACAAGTGGTCATAGCCTCCCTCCGAGGCAGCTCCGCCCATCGTTTCCGTTAATTTCCGGAGGGTTTTCCGGGCCCATTCCGCCGCCTGTTCGGGGTTGTTCCTGTGATTGGGATCCGTACAGGCATGAGGCGCGACGATTGAATACACGTCGTTATAGGCGATACCCTTGAAGCCCATTCGGGAGAGGGAATCGCTGAAAGGCACGACGAATTTCTTATAGGACTGTTCATAGCAGAGTTCGAACATCTTTCCCCCTCCGTATACGAATTTTGAATAGCGGGTTCCGTCCGGAAGGAGGGCCACATCGCCCAGATCGAAGTCGGAAGAAATCTCATAGGCATCACCGGTGCAGATATGCGGAACGATCTGGAAACCATTTTCCTGGGCATAGGAGATCAGATGCTTCAGCCCCTCTTCCCCGCCGAGTTCAGGATCCGGCGGAAAGATTGTCGGGAAACGGCCGTCATGGCCCCGGATGTTCCACCCGACAAGGGTCAGCTGCGCTCCCGGAACCCCCTGGGCCTTCATTTCGTCGATGATCTCGCAGACCTTGTCAAAAGTTACGGCCACCCGCATCGGAGGCTCATTCTCCAGGGTCTGGTGAGGAACGCTGCAGGGTACCGGTTTCCACCCCTGACGGATCCGGATCTCAGGATAATCCACGGCATATTGCAGGAGCGGACGCTCCTTGACCTTCTCACGCAAAGGGACAAGTCCGCCCTGGGCCAGGCGAATTTTCCTGTATAAGCGACCCATCCCGGCATAAGTCGCATCCTTCCCCTTCAAGGGGAACCACCGGAACAGGAGGTCCGCATAGGGTTCATGATTGAACGGAACGACACTGAAGGTCTGGGAATACTTCCCGTCCCGACACCGGACGGTCACGCCCGTATCGAAACGGTAATTCGGGAAATACGCCAGCCAGCATCCCTGAGGTGTTTTCGCGCCCGCTATCGGCATCGGGTGGCGGTGGAAAACGGAATAGCGTCCGCTCCGTCCTTCCAGGAAACGGGTGAGGATTCCCTGTGAGTTGACATAGAACCCCTCGTCTCCGGCACATGCGATGGAAAATTCCGGCGTGATCGAAATCGTGTCGACGCCTTCCAGTTTCCCCTGCGGGAGATTGTATTCCAATACCCCCTTCCGGGAGGAGAGGACGATGGTATCGACCGTTACGGTGCCGTCCGTCCGGGCAATCCGTACGAAAGCCCGCCGACCGGCGGGAGCGCTGCAGGATGAAAGCGCCAGAATGAGGAGCAGGATGGCTCCTCCCTTAGAAAAACTACAACTTTTCATCATTGATTATCGGTTTTTGCCAGCAGGATCCGGCATTGTTCTTTGAATCGTTCGGGTGCGCCTTCTGCCGTCGATTCGCGGGTGGTCCTGACACCAAAAGACCGGCAGTCAGCGATCCACGCCTTTGCAGCGTCTTGACGCGTTTCACCCCAGGTCCATGGAATCTTCTGTGCTTTGCAAAAAGCGCGGCAGGCATCCCAATGCAGAAGGATTGCATGGCGAGATGACAACGTTTCTCTCCTGACCCGTGCTGCAAAGGGCTCGCCGGAGGCGAGGGCAGCTTCAGCCGCTGCATCAAGCGCCTGCGCTGCGGCAACGATCGTAGCAGGCTGCATCCACCCGGAGCAATCCGTATGGTAGCATCGGACGGGTATATTCCCTGCCGCCGGGGGCTCGTTGACAAGCGAGATATAGCGGAGGATTCCCTTCGCCGCCGCTTCTCCATAATAGCCCCGCACGAATTCTTCAATAAGTACACGGTCGTTGAGCGAAGGATTCCAAAGCAGATGGGAAAGCAGCCAGAGGCGGAGCGGGGCCAGTTCCCCGGCTCCTGAGCAGGTATCCCCCTGCTGGAAAACGCCAATCGCCCCGCTTCGGGTGAAGAACCGGAGATTCGGACCGAGATTCAACAGGTTCGGATGCGGCAGCAGATAATTCCGGAAGTCGGTCACATAGTCCCAGACGAATACCTGACCCGGTGCCAGAGCCGTCCAATCGGCGAGGTTCTGTCGGAAATTCTCTGCAGCCGGATGGTCTGCCGTCTCGAGCGGCATGGAAAAAGGGCACTCGATATCGCAGAGCCGGATCAATACGTTGCGGCGCGGTTTCACGTTTTTCGGGGCCTCTTTCGTATACTGATAGGCGAAGGTCTCGACAGTCACATGAGGGAATTCCCGCTCTACGGCCTCGGCGACATGGTTGACAAAATGGACCATAGGTCCGGAAGGAACGCCTCCGGTAGCGGCTTCCAGCGCCTTGCAGGCCTCACACTCGCACGCTCCCCGCCAGTCGTTCTGGCTGATCGAGATGAAATCCACCTCCGGATGCATACGCAGAAGACGGAGTGTCTCCATGATAAAAGCCGCCTCCATTTCCCGGTTCGTCAGGCAGAGCTGTTTCGCAACCCGCTCTCCACCAATCATCGAATACCACTCGGGATGGGCCTCGAAATGCTCCTTCGGAGGAAGGATCTCGAAGAAGGAATGGAAGGCGCTTTTCCGCCCCTCGAAAAAAAGAAGCCTGTGACAGCCGCCCTTCTCCTCTGGGATATACCGGGGATTCTCTGTCGCCCAGCGGATCCTGGAAACTGCATTTCCCCGCAGCCGGACCCGAAAATCGGCATCGTACGCATCCAGGATCGAGGCCTCGCGGATTTTCAGCGGCGGGGCATAACTCAGGTACATTTCAGGAACGGGCAGGACGGGCCGCGAAGGATAATCGGACTCGGTCGAAGTCCACCAGCGGACGCCGTAACCTTCTTCGATAAGGGTATTGACAGCATAGAGCGGCCCGCGGGTCGGATGGCCCGTCAGGACCATCCCTCCCTTCACGGGACTGATCAGGATTTCATCCACGGACCAGGCGCCGGAATGGACCTTCGCGGCCGCACGTGTCTCGCCTACATAGAAAAGGTAAGGGGTCTTGCGGGGCTTCGGGGCTTCGGTTTCCGAGACGATGGGAAGGGTCTTTCCGGAGATTCGGAAAAGCTCATCCTGCAGGGTGGCGCCAGCCGTCTTTTCAATGGGCGTCGGATTCTCCGGGAGGACGATCACCTGGGCCCGGACAGAAGCGGATCCTATAAGGAATACCTCCGCGCAAACTGCGGTAAAAAGGATTCTGGTTCTCATAATATAGTTTGATTCACTGTCAGGTTCAATACATCCTCCTGCAGGACGAGCGGCCGGGAATCCGGCGTGTCGAAGGTAAACCGGACGTCATCGAGGGCAATTCCGTCCACATGGCGGAGGAACATCCCTTTCGCCGGCATGATCCCGAACATCCAAGGATCGGGGTATTTCTTCTCTCCCTCGGGAACGGTTTCCGGCACCGCAGCGGGATCGAGACCACCCGCAGCATGCACGTGCAGACCCCGGATCGAGATATCCTCGACGGGATGGCCGGAAATACCGGAGATGATGATTCCGTAATAGGGCGGAGTGTCATAGACTGCGTTGATGTCGCTGATGCGGACCCGCCGGATATGGCCGATTTCCCTGCCCTGGGGACTCCGCATACGGGCGCCCAGCCGGATGAAGAGCGGAGCTCCGACAACACGCCGCATCGTCAGGTTTGAGATCACTACATCCTCGAGATCTCCCCCGTCCATGGACTCTAGCAGCACACCTCCGCTCAAGTCAAAGGTGCAATTGGTAATGGCTACGTTCTTATAGCCGCCGCTCGATTCGGTACCGAACTTGATACGGCCCGCTGCCCTGCGGTCCAGGCGATTCACTGCCCTGGGCCCTTCGGGAAGCCGCCGGGACCCGTCCAGAAGGGCTCCGGTCTCATAGCCGCTCAACGCGCAGTCCGAAATCACGACATTTTCTACATCGCGGTAATATCCGAGCGCATAGGAAGACTTGAGAACGATCCCGTCGTCCCAGGGCGTATTGACAAGGCAACCGGTAACCCGGACGTTCTTGCAGGCATCGATATCCAGGCCGTCCCGGTTAGAATCGATGACAAGGTCATGGACATTGAGGTTGTCCACACCTGTCGCTAGAAGGACGAAATGCCCGCAGCGGTAGAACGTAAGATCCCGGATCGTGACTCCGCGGCAGTCCTTGAGGGAAATCGCTTTGTTCCCCTGTCCGGCGGGAAGGGCCAGGTCTCCCAGTTTACTTTTTATTCTAAGTTCCTCCGGGACGGCATAGTTTCCGTCCAGAAGCCCCTCTCCGTCAATCATTCCGTCGCCCCCGATCGTAATATCTTCGAGGCCGATGCCCCATATCAGGGAATTTTTCCAATGACTGTGACCGAAGTCCTGGTAATCGTCCCAAGGACAGGGTTCCGGAGCATCGTAGCCTTCCGTCGCCGTAGGTTTTGCCGCAAGAAGGACGGCTCCTTTTTCCAGGAAAAGTGAAATATGACTCTCCAGGCGGATCGAATAGCTGGCATAGGTCCCTGCAGGAAAATAGACCGTGCCTCCTCCTGCCTTTGCAGCAGCATGGATTGCCGCGTTGATGGAAGGGGAATCGATCGTTCTTCCGTCCCCTTTAGCGCCATAATTCCGAACATTATGGACCGCAGCCCGGCTCCCGACCGGGAGAGCCAGACAGAATACAAATAGGAAAAAGAATCGTCTCATAAGCGCTCAAATAGTAATAGCCGGATGCTCTGGGCTCCCAGAGGTCCCTCTGCGGCCTCTCCTTCCGGAGCTGCAGTTTCCGTCAGTTTCCAACCCGCATCGGGGGTAACAGTAAAGTTCGATGGCGTCCCATCAGAAACATTCCAGACCACAACGCCCATCTTATTGCCATTAATGAACGAACGGGCAATCACTTCCGGCGTTTCCGCCGCGAGAGAGAAACCGTCATCCGAAGAGAAGTCTCCGTCGTAAAGGATCTCCGCATACTTGTTCCGGAAATCCAGGACGGCACGGCTGTAGGCGATGACTTCGTCCGGATCCTGGTCTGCAAGGGTTGAATAGTTGGGATGACTGCCCCGGATGATATCATATTCCGATTTCGGCGGAATCCGTTTCTCGATCAGATACCGTTTATCCGGTTCATAGCGGGTCTCGATCTCATGCTTGAATCCGAAAACGGTGCCAAAATTAAGGCTATGACGCGTCGAGGCCGGGGTCGGACAGCGAACCGTACCGTCAGCCTCGGGAAAAGTATATTGGAACAGATCCGGGAAGACCGTATAGAAAGGTCTTTTCTTCTCGGCATATGCCTGACGGATCAGATCCGGATTGTCTCCGCAGGTACGGATAACGGAAGAGTTTCCATGGAACATATCCGCTCCGCTGTTCATGTGGCAATCGACGATTCCTTCTGTCATAATCAGGAAGTCCGGATCGATTTCCCGCATTTGCTCATGGAGATAGTCCAGGAGCTCCACGGCACTCTTTTCACGAACGATCGCCGGGACCGGATGGCCATGGTCCGGACTGTAGCAGAGATGAGGACTCTTTCCGTTCGAGAGCTGGTCATACAGGAGTCCGTCCGCTCCGAGACCATGGGCCATCTTCGCAAGACTCAGCAGTTTATCGCGCCAAACTTCGCTGTGAAGACAGGCCGTTCCATGGATCCTCGGCGGAATATTGTCGTACTTGATCCATTTCTCGAAATAATAACTTCCGTCAGGTTTGACGGCCGTAATGAACCGACCCGTGTCCGGCCAGAACTGCGTCCCGTCCTGATCGATCAACTGGCCGTTGAAATACATGACAGCTTTTTTGCCCCGCTGATGAATCCGCCGGATCGCCTCCCTGAGACCTTCCTCTCCTCCCATAAGGGGATCGGGAACATACTCGGGATAAAACCTGTCATGGCCACCTACCGTCCATCCGAAGAAAGCGACGATATCGATCCCCCGCTCCTCTGCCAGGTCCAGAAGCGTCGTTCCCATCTCGGGATAGGTCCAGAAAATCTGGTCGTTCTGCTGCTTGAGGATTGTCAGGAGCCACCCGGAAGTACGGGAAATCCATTCCGGCTTTTCCGGAAGATTCCGGACGCTGCGGAACCAATCCCGGTAGGTTTTCGCTCCTTCTTTCCAGGCACCCTCCTTTCGGGCGATCAGGGTTGTCGGGCAGACATAAGACTCACCAGGGAAACAGGTAAAATGGTTCACAAGACCGAAAGTGAGTTTATTGATTCGGGGAAAATACTTGAAGACAAACTCCTTCCACCGGAATTCAGGGTCGTGGCTCGCCAGATACAGATTCCCTCCCTCTCCGGTCAGTTCCGCCCACTGCATGGTCCCGGATTCCGACGGATAATTAAAGGATGTGATCAGGCAATGGTTTTCCTCATCCTTCTTCCAGCCTTGTCCCCCTCTCGGTCGGGAGAGGTTGTACCGTACTCCCTGTCCCTTTGGGATCAGCAGGTCCATCGTCTTCGCATCCGTTTCGAGACTGTCAACCATCGGACCGGTCAGACTGAGAACGACAAAACCTTCTTCCCTGTTTACCAGAGAAGGGGTAATCTCCAGCGCATCCTTCGACGGAGTATAGGTAAAAGTCAAGTCGATCTTCCGCCCGCCTGCGTTTTCATAGACGACATCGACGCTTTTTCCGTGCCGGACGACCCGGGTCGGTCCCTGATCCTTTGAAGAATCGATATGGATCTGCTGCCGGGTCGAGTCCGTGGACTCCAGGTCGACCGACCAGACGGCGTGCAGGTCCGGTTCGTACGGGGTGGTGCATCCCAGTGCCGCTATGAGGGCCAGGAGCCCGATAATTTGCTTAAAGTCAATCATTTCCTTATTATTCTCCCCCTCCCGGTGGAAGGAACGTTTTCTTAAAATTATTTCACGATAAGGCACTTATGCGGCACCTACCTGTAAGGATACCTCCCCACCAGCTTCTCTCCGGTATTCCCGGGATAGACTTTAACGAAAACAACTCCGTGGGGTGCTACTTCCGTCTCCCAGCGTTTCGTCTGCTCAACCTGACCGAGATCCTGCTGCCGCCAAAGGTCACGGACCGTCTGTGTTCCGATCAAATCTAAGTTGTGCGGCCTGAATCCGAGCTTTTTCGGTTGATCCGACAGGTTAAACATGGCGACTGCCAGCGAGCCGTCTTCCAGGGGTTTGACATACGTCGCATAGGTCTCATCGCCGACATACTTAACGGCCTGGACTCCAAGGGGATCCTGATTGACGTCAATCACATCGCTGTTCCGGAGAAGATTCAGCGTAAAGTCATCCAGCCGGGTCATATCGCAGCCGATCATCAGCGGCGAAGCAAGCATGGCCCAAAGTGTGATATGCGTATACTGCTCGTCCGGAGTGAGATGGGTCCAATGAAGTTCATGGTCCCGGCGCCCTTCCTTGCCCCAGCCTACCCGGCCGATGACAAGCATGTCGGCATCCGGCCAGTTTCCCGGACCGGCATACCCCGCCCACCAGGCATTGCGGCCCGAGAATCCGTTTCCATGCAATTTGGCCCAGCTGTCCCGGATATCTCCGCCCGTACGCCAGCACTCGGCATTGTCCTTCAGGGTTTCGCCCATTGTGACATGGATATGATTCGAAATCGAATAGACGATGTCCCTGCCGGTGGCAAGAAGGGCCTCACGCATGTCCTTGAGCCACCAGGCATCGACGGCGTTCCAATCGTATTTCAGGTAATCCACACCCCACTCAGCCCACTGCCGGGCATCCTGCCTGGCAAAGGAGTACTCCCCGAAATACCAGACCGAATCCCGTTTGACCTTTGTCTTGTCCATCTGCCCGTATTCGTCAATAAAGCCCTGCTCTACCCACCAGTACTTACCCTCCGGGTCGTCACACGAAGAGCCAATGTGGTTGCAATAGGTTCCTACCCAAGGGGCGGAATAGATCCCCAGTTTCATGCCGTTGGCATGAAGGAAATCCGCCAGACCCTTCATGTCCGGGAAGGTCTCGTTCGGGACAATGGCATTGTATTTTCCGCCGCGCCGACCGCTCTGCCAGCCGTCGTCGATATTGACGTAGGTCCACCCGTAATTTATGAGATCATGCTCCAAGAAGGCCCTGGCCGTTTCCATGCAGTGCTCCTGAGTAATCCCGCTTCCCCAGCAGTTCCAGGAACTCCAACCCATGGGCGGAGTCAGGGCAATCTTGTCTCCAATGACGATCCGAAGGGTCCGCTCCGCCGTACCGAGGGCGTTCGTTGCCTTCAAAGCGACTTCATAAGTCCCTCTCTTTCTGGCTATTCCGGTAATGATTCCCGTATCTCCGTCCAGTTTAAGCCCCTTGGGAAGTCCCTTGGCTTCAAAGGCCATGGGACGTACACCTGTCGCAGGGATGCGGAACAGGAAATCAGCACCCGGCCGTGCGCCGTAAACCTTAGGCCCGTTGATCCGCGGCGTATCAGGAGCCGGAGGCGTCAGGATATAGGCCGAATAATCCGGAGCCTTGTCTTGGGGCAGGCCTATGGTCGGGAGAAAAAGAAAAACCAGCAATAAAAACTGTCGAAGATATACCTTCATAGGATTATAGAATTAAATAATTCAAGACTACCAGGAGACTTTCCGGATATAGGTATTCCCGAAGCGGTCGGTCAGATGGACTTCCCCTTCCTTTACGCCTTCCGAAGGCTTGACGCGGAAAAGATGATCCGATTTGTGCTCGTCGTCAGGGGTGAGATGGTGGACATTGAGGCATAACCAAAGATAATAGGGGTCGTGCATCAGGACTTGCATGCGCATATCTTCCATATCCGATACCTTCGTTCCGTTTTCCCACCATTCCGGGAGGGGCCAGGTGTTGTCTATCATATAGGGGTTGCACCAGACATAGCCGTCCCCGGTCAAGTCGGGACCGATGGCCCAGACATCATCCGGGAATTCCGCCTTATACGTAGTGTTGGGACAGGTATAGGGGAAGGTCTTCTGGTGGTATTGGACGGCATTTCCGTTGAATTCCACTTCCACGACATTCCAGGGGATGCCGTCCGTACTGAGGATCCGCCCCGCCATATAGAGACCACCGCAGGAGCGTGCGACCGCATGGGAGGACAGCGACTTGATGCCGTACTGGGCCAACTGGCCGGACGTATAGACATAATTGCCGTTCTGGTGGACATGACCGCACCAGACATGGACGTCCCGCCCGGCGAGGGCATCCATGAATTCCTTGTGGTGCAGGGTCGTCCAGTTAGAGTCTCCTTTGAACCAGGTCATAGGAACGTGCATGCAGATCATGACCGGGGTCGATTTAGAGACCAGTGCCAGGTCATTCTGAAGGAAGGCAACGGCCTCTTCGTTAAGTCCGCCATGGAAAGCCTTGTCCGTATCTGTGTATTCTCCCCAGTCCATATCGTCCAGAACTATGAAATGGATATTCCCGATATTCACCGCGTAATTGACCGGCCCGAAGCGCTGGTAATAGCCGTCTGTAGCCTCATAAAAGGGAGCTTTGGCCTGGGGCCAGTGGTCATGGTTGCCGATGACCTGGAAAGAAGGGAGACCGGAGGAGGCTATAAACTGTTTATAGTCGTCCATCGACTGGGAAACAGCGTTACGGTTGCTTTGTGAATAGACGAGATCGCCGAGGGAGAATATATAGGTCGGCAGGACTTCGTTCTGATACATCTGCCTGACACCCCGGAAGAACTCCTTAGCCGTATCGTAATACTGGCCGTTCTTGTTGATCTGGATATCGGCAATCATAAGGGCCTTGAAGTGTCCGGCATCAGCACTCCGCTTGCGGAGGGTGAAATCGAACTGCTGTGCCGCAGTGGCCTTAAGGCCCCGTTTCCGGTAGCCGCTGAAGATGCCCTCCGTCATCGGCGGTTCGTAGTCTCCCGGAGTAACGACAAAAATAGTGCGGCTTTTCCCGGATTCTGCCGGCAGGTAGTAGACGCCTTTGCTGTCTGTCCTGACGCAGTTCCATCCGTCGCTGACAACGACATCGGGGATACCCTTTCCGGTCTCAGCGTCTTTGACAACCCCCATGGCCAGGAACCCGTCCCTGGGGGTGAGGGTGCCCGATTCAGGAACCGGGTCAACTATTGAGGGTTTCTCACCAGATTTGAATTCCGGGATATCATCCAGATCGACTCCGGGACTGCCGCAGCTAAAGACCGACAGGGCAGCGGTCCAGCAGAGGAGTCCCAGGCAGATATACAGCATCTTTCTCATTTCCAGATAATTTCAAAAAGCCGGGTATCCGGCGATGCACATTCTGTCTTGAAGGACTTCGTCCGCTTGGCTACGACTTCTCCGGAAAGCAGGTCTACAACCTTCGCCGCCTTTCTCGGCAGGGAAACGGTCTTCAGGCCGCCCTCCTTACAATGGATCGAAAGCAGGCGCCCGTTCGCGAAGACGGGGTTGCAGTCCTCGGTGTAGAAATGGACCCCAGCACGCTCGCAGATCCCCCGAAGGACCTCGGTCGTGAACACATTGGGATCATAGGCGTAGACGGAGGTCCATTCCCCCATCGGTGTCTCCGAGAAGCCGGTCGCTCCGCTGACGAAGGGAACACCGGCCCAGGCGCTGACCCGCTCCGGATCCAGGGTCTTTCCGTCAATGATACCCGGGGCATATGAGAAGAGCACCGTCCTCCCGTCCTTGCAGACTTTTTCCTGAAGGAATCGGGCACGGGCCCCGTCAATCAGGAATACCTGCGGCAGCATGATCACCTTATACCGCGAAAGGTCCAGTCTCTCCATATCATTGAAGGAATAGCAGTCAATCGGAGCACCGGAAACGGAAAGCCGGTTCCGCAGCCCTTCCCCTCCCGCATTGCAGAGGGGATCCTGCTCGCGGAGATAATAAATGCTCTGGGGATCGCCGATGAAGAGGATTTCAGCCACGGAGGGAGAGAGATCTTCCCGGAAACGCTCCTGAATCTTTTCCATCTCTCCGATCCGCTCCCTGAGGCGCGGATCATCATAGAAACCACCCCACATGTCGAACCACCAATAACTGGCGTGGTTGATCAGGGCGAAACAAGCCTCACGCGTATTTCCGACAATATCTTCTTCCGCCGAATTCCAGGCCTTGACATTGGACATTTTTCCCTTCATTTTCTGTCCGAAATCGTGGGGACGGAAATCAATCTCGTGAAGAAAACGCTTCCCGTTCAGCATAGCCGTTCCGAACATCGTCTGGGAGCCGCTGCCGCCCCCGATCATCCGGTTCGTATAGGACCCCGGCGAGATGAAAAAATCCAGGTCGGGACTGGCGTAGACCCGTTCATACTCCATGTGGCCGTCGGCGATGACCGTATTGCCGCTGCCCCAGAAATAACCGAAGAAGGCCCCGATCTGCTTCCCTTCCGGAAGCATGGCCCTGGCCTCGTGTGCGAAGTCCAGAAGGGCCTCCGCGACCACGTCGTTTGAGAACACCCACCAGTCGACCTTCGCCTGCTCGGTCGCCGGGTCGTAGAGTCTGTTCTCGAAGGCGGCCGTATGCAGATCGGCGAAAGTAGGACCGGACGGGCCGTGGTCCACCCCCCTTTCCTTGCACCATTTCGGCCAGAGCATTTCCTTTTCCATCGTCGGATAGCCATGCCGGTGGTCCAGCCACTCGGTCGTGCTGCCAGCACAGAGGATATACGCCGCGATCCGGTCTCCGTATCGGGACTCGGCATAAGAGAGGAAGTCCTTCATCCACTGCATCGTCATCTTCTTCCACCGGGGACTGCAGCAAGCCGAAACGATATCCGTGAAGGAATCGAAACGGAAGAGTTTCCGAGACAGCCACCAGGGCGTATTCAGGTCGACCATGCAGATCAGGTTTCCGTCCGGGAACGTTGCTTTCATCTCCTCCATCTGCTCATCGAGATGCTCGAATGCGTACTCCCCTTCCCCAGTCCAGATCGGCGGATACTCGCAGTATCCGCCCCCGAGACGGTTGATCGTATTCGATGCGAAGAAACAGCGGGTCTTCAAGCCGAGCTCCTGGGAAAAAATCTTTCCCATCTCAGGCTGTTTCACGAACGAACGATAGCAGCCAAAGGCTGGAGGAAGGGTCTCCTGGGCCTGGGCCGTCAGACAGAGGAGTAGAGCTGCGTGCCGTATAATAACTTTAAAATCAATCATTTCCTACATATTCTCCCCCTTCGGGAAGGAGGGACGATTATTAATAAATACCTGAGAGAGAAACACATGCCAGGCACCTCACCTCTCAAATAACATAACCCTGATGCTCTGGGCTGGCAACGGTCCTTCGGAAGGCTCGCCTTCGGGAGCGGCAGTCTCAGAGAGTTTCCAGCCCTTGTCGGGAGTAACCGTAAAGTCTGCGGCAGCCTCATCGGAAACGTTCCAGACGACGACGCACATCTTATTTCCGTTGATGAAAGCCCGGGCAAGCACATAAGGAGCCTGGGTATCAAGGGTAAAGCCGTCATCCGAAATGAAATTTCCGACATAGAGCAGATCCTCGTATTTCCGCCTGAGGTCCATCACCGCCTTGCTGTAACGAACGACCTCAGCGGGATCCTGGCTTTGGATTTCCGGAACGGAAGGAGGTCCCATCACATCGCCGTAATCATCCCAGGTCGGGATCGTTCCCTCGACCAGATAGCGTTTGTCCGGAGCATACCGGCACTCGATCTCATGTTTATAACCGAAGGCCGTGCCGAAATTCAGGCAGGCTCGCGTAGATGCCGGATTTCCCTTCCGGATCGTGCAGTCTCCCTCCGGGAAGGTATACCGAAACATATCCGGGAAAACGGCAAAGAAACTGTCTTCAGCAATGGTATGCCTGATATTTGCTGCCACCGGCCCTTGAGTAGAGGTCGTAGAATATCCATGGAACATCCCGACACCGTTCAGTTCGCAGTCTGCAAGACCCTCCGTCATGACAAGAAAGTCCGGATTACGCTTTTTCAGTTCGGCTGAGATCCATTCCAGCACTTCCGTCCTGTCACGTTCGTAACCGACAGTCGGGGATGTGTGGCCGTGTCCGGCGGCATAGCAGTACTCCGGTTCCTGGACCCCGAGCTGGTCGAAGATGATTCCGTCCGCACCGAGTTCATGCGCCTGCAGGGCAAGACGGAGAAGGCGGTTCCGCCAGACTTCGGTCTGATAGCATCCGAGACCGAACTCGCGGCCGCCGGCACTCCTGTATTTCCAGAACTTGGACGTTCTCAGCTTATGGTTACGGAGTTCCACACTGATGAACCGGCCCGTGTCCGGCCAAAACTGCGTGCTGTCCTTATCGAGAAGCTGACCGTTGGCATAGACCGTCACCCGTTTCCCGTGCTCATGGATCTTCCGGATCGACTCCATCAAGGCCTCTTTCCCTCCCATACGGGGATCCGGAATATAGTCCGGATAAAAGCGGTCATGCCCCCCGGCCGTCCAGCCGAAGAGGGATACGATATCGATACCGCGCTTTTCCGCTGCCTCAAGAAGAGTCGTACCGACTTCCGGATAGGGCCACATCAACTCATCATTCTGCTGACGGAGAATCGTCAGCAGCCAGCCTGAATTCTTCCGGATCCAGTCGGACTTGGAGAGGAGCGGACGGACAGAGAGGAACCAGTCACGATAGGTTTTCGAGCCTTCTTTCCAGGAACCTTTCGTCCGGGACAGAAGAGTAGGAGGACCGGACCAGGTTTCACCTGAAAAACAGGTAAACCGGTTTTCCTGATGGAAAGCCACCCGCCGTTCTTCCGGGTAGTACTTGAAATCGTATACCTTCCAGCGGAATTCTGGATCGTGACTCCCGATATAGAGGTTCTGTTCCCCGGAAAAGAACTCCGCCCACTGCATTGTCATGTGACGGCAGGGATAGGGACGGCGGTAATTGAAACACTTTTTCTCTTTGTCATACGTCCACCCATTCGTCGCCTCTGCCTTGGAGAGGTCAAACCGCAGTCCCGCTCCTTCCGGAACGAGCAATTTCATCTTCTCCACATCGATGCCGAGATCCCGTACCTCGGGTCCGGAAAGTTGGATAACAACCCAGCCTTCTTCACGGTTCGTAACAGTCGGGACGACCTGCCGGGCCTTCTCTTTGCCCGAATAAGTGAAGCAGACCTCGATATTCTTTCCGCCGACCGAGGGATAGGTTACCTCCGTCTTTCTAAGTCCCTTGCGGACAACCGGAGTTTCCGCTTCCGATGAAGGGATGACAAGGTGCGTCCGGACAGAATCTGTGGTCTCAACAGTCAGAGACCAGTCTGCATTCAAATCCGGCTGATACGTCCTAGCGCAAGCGGCCAGCAGAAACACGGAAATCAAGAGCAAAACAAATTTTCTCATTTCCAAATAATTTCAAAAAGCCGGGTATCCGGCGATGCACATTCGATCTTGAAGGTTTTCGCCCGTTTGGCAACGACTTCTCCGGAGAGCAGGTCGACGACCCTGGCTGCCTTGGCCGGAAGGCTGACCGTCCGGGGACCTCCCTCCTTGCAATGGATGGAGACGAGGCGCGAATTCGCGAAAACGGGGATGCCCGGGTCGACATAGAAATGGACCCCGGCCTTGCCGCAGAGATCCCGGAGGACATCTGTTGTAAACGCCTCAACCTCGTAAGCGTACGCCGCGTTCCATCCCTCCATCTGCGTCACTGTTACCGGATCGCCCTTCTTCCCGAACGGAACGCCGGCCCAGGCCTTGACCCGAGAGGGATCGAGGGTCTTTCCGTCGATGATTCCGGGGGCGTAGGCAAAGAGGACCGTCCGCCCGTCCGTACAGACCTTTTCCCGGAGGAACGCCGCCCTGGCCCCGTCAATCAGGAACTGTTGCGGCATCAGGATGACCTTGTACTGCGAGAGGTCCATCTTCTCAAGGTCTGAGAAAGAGCAGCAGTCGTACGGGGCGCCGATCAGGGACAGCTGATTCCGGAACGCCTCGGCACCGGCCCGGGAGAATGGATCGCCCTCCCGGACATAGTAAAGGCTCTTCGGATCGGCCACATAAAGAATTTCTGCGACCGAAGGGGAAAGGTCCTCCCGGAAACGCTCCTGGATTTTTTCCATCTCCCCGATCCGCTCGCGGAGCTTCGGATTGGCATAGAAACCGCCCCACATGTCGAACCACCAGTAGTCCAAATGATTGATCAGGGCGAAACACGACTCCCGGGTATTCCCTGCGATGTCGTCTTCCACGGTCTTCCAGCCCACCTGCCGGGTCCAGTAATCATGCGGGGTGAAATCAATCTCATGCATGAAGCGCTTTCCGTTGAGCATCGCGGTCATGAACATGGCCTGGGAGCCGCTGCCGCCGCCGATCCCCCGGTTGGAATAGGAGCCAGGGGCGATGAAGAAACTGATATCAGGGCTGGCATAGACCCGCTCATACTCGAGGTGTCCCCATGAAACGGGACGGGTAGGCTGTATGAAATAATAGCCGAAGAAGACCCCGATCTGCTTCTCTTTCGGAAGCATGGCACGGGCCTCACGGGCGTATGTCAGGATCGCGTCGGCGATCAGACCGTTGTGGAAACGCCAGTAGTTGACCTGTGCCCGGTCTTCTACAGGATCATACAGATGCTCCTCGAAAGAAGCATGGTTCAGTTTAGAAATGGCTGGCGGATCCGGCCCGTCATCGATTCCCTGCTCCTCACACCACTTTTTCCAGGCGGCGGACTTGGCGCGGGTCGGATGGCCCCGGACACCGTCATACCATTCGGACGTTCCCCCGCCGGAGAGTACATACCCGATGATCCTGTCTCCGTAGTGCGCCTCGGCATAGGTAATGAAATCCTTCATCCACCGGAGCGTAATCCTGATCCAATTCGGATTGGCTGCCGCGGAAGCGGGATCCGTATACGAATCGGGCTGGATCCGGCGGGTCAGCCAGTAAGGCGTATTGAGGTCGATCATGCAGATGAAATTCCCGTCCGGGTTGGCCGTAACCATCTCGTCCATCTGCTCGTCGAAGTGCTCAAATTCATACTTCCCTTCCCCAACCCAGATCGGCGGGTACTGGCAATAATACTCGCTGCGGCTGTTGATGGTATTGGCAGCGAAAAAGCACCGGGTCTTCACTCCGAGCTCTTGGGCAAAGATCTTCGCCGTTTCCGGTTCCCGTGTAAACGACCGGTAGCAGCCGAGGGCGGGCGGAAGAGACGGCTGGGCGTGGACCGCCGACGAAAACAGCAGGGCTCCGAAAAGAAGGGTGTGTTTTATAAAACGCTTACAATCAACCATTTCCGCAATTCTTCCTCCCCCAAATTACGGGGGAGGAATCTAATAATCATTTCAGTTTCAAAAAATTACCGATCACGCTCAAAGACCAGCAGCCGCAGGGTTTGGGCGGGCAGGGCGCCTTCGGCCGGTGTTCCCTCCGGAGCGTCCGTTTCGATGAGCTTCCATCCCTTGTCCGGTGTCACGGTGAAATCGACCGGTTGATCGTCAGAGATGTTCCAGACGACGACGCCCATCTTCTTGCCGTTGATAAAAGAACGGGCAATTACGTTCGGTGAGGCGGAGGCAAGGGTAAAGCCGTCGTCCGAGGAGAAGTTCCCGTCGTAGAGGATGTCCGCATGCTTTTTCCGGAAGGAAAGAACCGCATGGCTGTAGGCGGCAACCTCCTTGGGATCCTGTTCTTCGAGGGTCGAATACAGCGGTTTACGGCCTTTGACATCGTCATATTCCGACCAGGCCGGAATCCGGTCGTCCGTCAGGTACAGTTTGTCGGGATAATAACGGGTCTCAATCTCATGCTTATACCCGAAAACCGTACTGAAATTCAATGAATTATGCGTACTGGCAGGAGTTGGGGTACGTACCGTAAAGTCGGCTTCCGGAATGGTATAATGGAACATATCCGGGAATACGGTATAGAAGGGCAGGTCCTCGACCGCAAATGCGTTGCGGATATTCTGCGGAACGTCTGTCGAGTGGCGGACGGAGGAGGAGCAGCCATGGAACATGGACACTCCCGTATTGACCTCACAGTCCTCAATGCCTTCGGTAATGATGAGGAAATCGGGATCGATCTTCCGCATCTCTGTATTGAGATACTCCAGCAAGGCGGCACGGTCCTGCTCATATACGACGGCCGGGGACGTGTGACCATGGTTATCCGCATAGCACAGCATCGGGGCGCGGGTACCAAGCTGATCATAGATGACACCGTCGGCTCCATAATCATAGACCTGTTTCGTCAGATTGAGAAGCCGGTTCCTCCAGATCTCGCTGCGCTGGCAGGCCAGGCCATGGATCCGGGGCTCTATATTCGCATATTTCCACCAGCGCTCGAACCGGTAGGATCCGTCCGGGGCCACCGTTGTAATGAACCGGCCCGTATCCGGCCAGAACTGCGTTCCGTTCTGGTCGATCAGCTGTCCATTGAAATAGAAGACCGCCTTGAGCCCCCGCTCATGGATCTTCCGGACGGCCTCGCGAAGGCCTTCCTCTCCACCCATCCGCGGATCGGGATCATACTCCGGATAGAAACGGTCATGGCCTCCGACTGTCCATCCGAAGAAACCGATGATATCGAGTCCGCGGGCCTCGGCGATGTCGGCCATCTTCGTTCCCATCTCCTCGTAATCCCACATAATGATATCATTCTGCTGCTTCAGGATTGTCAGAAGCCAGCCGTTGCTGCGGCGGACCCATTCGGGCTTGACGGGCATCTTATGAGCCTCATGATACCAGGCGCTGTACTCTTTCGCCCCTGCTTTCCAGTCTCCCTCCATCCAGCGTACCTGCATCTCAGGGCAGGTATACGTCTCTCCCGGGAAGCAGGTAAAATGATGGCCGAAAGCGAACTGGACCTTCTTCGTCTCGGGAAAGAATTTGACAACGAAATCTTTCCAGCGGAACTGGGGATCATGGCTGGCGAAATACAGATTCTTCCCGGCCCCGGTGAATTCAGCCCACTGCATGTTGCAGTTCATCCCGGGATAACTCCAGGTAGCACTCAGGCAGCCCTGCTTCTCGTTCTTCTTCCAGGAGCCGGTAGCTTCCGCCTTCGGGAAATGGAAACGGGCACCCACACCCGCTGGAACGAGAAGGTCCATCTCGTCCGGATTCAAAAGCGGGTCCTCAACGAAAGGGCCATGGAAAACCAAAGCCACATAGCCCTCCTCCCGGTTCGTAAGCGAAGGGACAATCCGAAGACCGTCCTTGGAAGGAAAATAACTGATCGTCACGTCGACCGCCTTTCCGCCGGCGTTTTCATAAACGACGTCAACCTTCTTTCCGGAGCGGACGATCCGGGTTGGTGCGCCGACATCAGAAGAATGGATCCTCACCTGCGTTCTTGCAGTGTCGAGGGATTCCAGCTGGACGGACCAGGGAGCATCCAGATCCGGTTCATAGGGCTTCGTGCACGAAGCGGCCAGTCCCGCGAAGACAAGGGTAGCGAGAGCGGCGAAGAAGATAGAAGACGATCTCATTTTCAGTTATTCTTACGATATTCATACAAGTTGTAGCCGACCTTGCGGATCGCGGCGACAGTCTCGGGATAAGGGGTGTCGCAGACATCCGTGAATCCGACCTGGAAGTCCTCTCCGTCGAAACGGCCGGTCGTCGCCTGGTCGGAATACTGATGCCAGTGGACACCGATAATCTGCGGGTGGCGGAGGGCGGACTCGACATAGCGGATATAGGCCTCTCCCCGCTTCTCCTGGGTCTCGGTTTCAACCTGGCTGCAATGGAACATTCCGCGGTCCAGCGCGCCGAAATGGAACTCCCCGATCATGACCGGCTTGTCAACGCCTTCGGGAAGGATCACATTGTCGGTCGTGAAATTGTAATGGTTGTAGCTGATCACATCGCAATACTCAGCCCCGATCTTCACCAGATCCGGGGTATAGTTGGAGAAGCGGCAACCCATGTACAGCACGCCCGGGGCCAACTTGTCGAAAGCCGCACGGATGTTGCTGTAGTACTTGTGGATCAGGCTGCGGTTGAATGCGAGGAGATCGTCCTTGTTCTTCTTGCTTGTCTTGATATCCTTGTCATTCTTCAGAAGGGCGTCCCAGGAAGCGAAACTGCTACCCCACGCCTTGTTCAAGGCGGCGATCGTCTTGTACTTCGCCTTCAGGTCGGAGACGAACTGCTTCTTCGCGGCCTGCGTGGCGGGGGTCTTCAGCACGACTTCGGCGAGATGAGTCTCGCTGCCCCAGGCGATCTCGTTGTCCACGAAGAAACCCAAGCACCAGGGATCCTCGAGCTCGTTCTTCCTGTCAATCAGCTGTTTCTCGATCGAAGCGTTGAAACTCTTGTCGAACGGGTCCATGACCGGCCACCAGCCGCGGGTGCCCGCAATCGGGGCGGAGACCACTTCGAAACGGTCGGTGTACGGAGTGCGGTCCATCAGGCAGATATCCTTGTCGGAAGAATTCGCGATCGTGTTCATACCCCAGCTGCGGAGACGGCGGTGGCAGATGTCCCCGAAGGCGTCCAGATAGTTTTTCCCATACTTCCGGTACAAGTTCGCGGAGGAAAAATCATAGGTCGAATCGATGTCGCGGGCCGTATAGTACGGCTTCAGAAGGGCGTCGTAGGTGCGATAGAACTGAGCGAATTCTGTCCCTTCCGCAGGAAGGTCCTCGAAATAGTGGCAGCGGTTCGGGATGTTCTTCCCCTCCAGCGGGGTTACCGCGCTGGAATGCGAGACGCGGACGACGCCATGAGACCAGAACAGATACCCTTCGGGATCGATCATCCACCACTTTCCGTCGATCTTCTCGACCCGGAAATGGCCGGTTGCCTCAAATTTCGGACCTGCCGCCCAGCCGCCGTATTTGCTCCAGCTCCCGGGGCCAGGATTGGCCGCCAGATCCTTCTCTTCAGTCTCGAGGGCCTTCTGCAGATCTTCATCAGAATGGACCTTGCCCGGCCATTCGGCGTACTTGAACTGGCCGTACCGGTCAATGAACGGGAAGAACCGGTCCTTGTCCCAAGACATGGCCTCGGGCAGATTCTTCTCCCCTTCCAGCAGTTCTACATCGGAAATCGACCACTCCGACTCCGGATCGGGCCGGCTGGCGAAGAAGGTGACCTTCTCAACGTTCTTATAATCAATCACTGTGCTGTGGAGTCCCGTTAGGCGGCCATACGGGGTATTCCGCATGACCCGGAAGTCCTCATAAACCTCCGGATGGGGCATCGGTGCAGGTAAACCCATCGTGATCGTTCGAGTGCATCCCGGGTCAATCATGTATTTTGCCAGCAGGACACCGTTATGGGTAGCATTGCCGGGATTGCCGATGCCGGGTTCCAGTACCCGCACCCAAAGGGAAAGCGGCCGGGGCCCCTTGTTTTCCACCGTCCAGCGGAGGGCATTGAAGGGCGTCCAATCCGTAAAGGAAGGATAAATCGCGAAACCGCTCCGGCTGTAGCGGGCGTCGGTGGGAGCGGGAGGGTTTTTCAGAAAGACGGAAGAAGGCGTCTGTTCGACGACCGAGGTACTTACGTCGTTGACGCGGGTACCTTCGAGGGAAAGCAATTTGACCGGTTTCGGACCGCAGGCCGCCATCATCAGCAAGCTGACCGCACAGAGAATCCATTTTGATTTCATAAGATTGATATTTAAGATTTATATTGACAAAGGATTTACTCAACTGTGATGTACTGTGATGCAAATATAATAAATAGCTCTGAATAAACAAATATAGTTCATTGAACTGTTTTTAAATACTTGGAAGACCGCTCAAACCGAAAGCGGGTTCCGATCCTGATTCAGGAACGGAACCCGCTTGTATGATTGCCGGGCCGGATTATTCCCACTCGATGGTGCCCGTCGGCTTCGGCGTAAGGTCGTAGAGAACACGGTTTACGCCCGGGACTTCCGTTACGATCCGCTGCGTGATGTGGTGAAGGAGCGGGTAAGGGATCTCCTCGATCGTCGCGGTCATCGCATCGCGGGTATTAACGGCACGGATGATGACAGGCCAGTCCCAGCTGCGCTTGTTATCCTTGACCCCCGTAGACTTATAGTCAGGGACTACCGTAAAGTACTGCCAGACCTTACCTTCCAGGCCGTTCTTGGCAAATTCCTCCCGCAGGATGGCATCGCTTTCGCGAAGCGCCTCGAGCCGGTCGCGTGTGATGGCACCGGTGCAGCGGACGCCCAGTCCCGGACCCGGGAACGGCTGGCGGAAGACCATATTGTCGGGGAGCCCGAGTTCCTTTCCGACGACACGGACCTCATCCTTGAAGAGCAGCTTGATCGGCTCGACCAGTTCAAACTGGAGGTCGTCCGGAAGACCGCCCACATTGTGGTGGGACTTGACCGGGCCGGATTCGACGATGTCGGGATAGATCGTTCCCTGGGCCAGGAAACTGATCCCGTCCAGCTTGCGGGCTTCTTCCTCGAATACGCGGATAAACTCGGCGCCGATGATTTTCCGTTTCTGTTCCGGATCGGCCACGCCGGCCAGTTTATCAAGGAAACGGTCTGTGGCGTCGACATAGACCAGATTGGCATTCAGCTCGTCACGAAAGACACGGACAACCTGCTCGGGTTCTCCTTTGCGGAGGAGTCCATGATTGACATGGACCGAAACCAACTGACGGCCGACCGCTTTGATCAGCAAAGCAGCGACGACGGAGGAATCGACACCGCCCGAAAGGGCCAGTAAAACCTTTTTGTCGCCAATCTGCTCGCGGAGTTCCTTAATCTGCTGTTCAATGAATTGCCGGGCCAGTTCGGGAGTCGTAATGCGCTCCATCGTTGCCGGACGAACGTTTCCTGTAGTCATAATGATACGATTGCTAATAATTATGCTACAAATGTAATCATTCTCCCAAAGAATTAAAAGTCCGACGGGCCAAAAACAAATCCCCACGGTTCCAGTTTGTACTTGGAACCGTCAGCCAGTTTGACCCTTACTTTCTTGTCAGAGAAATTCCCCACGAAGATCACGTCCTTCGATGCTCCGTCGTGACGCCGGAAAGAAAGGACTGCCTTCGGCTGGTCATTGTCGATCCAGATCGTTTCCCCGTCAGTCAACGCGCTGTAGTTTTTCCGCATTCCGACCCAGGTTTTTATGTTGGCGACCCGCTCCCGGGCATGAGGGGTATCCTGATATGCTTTCCAGTCAATCCAGCAGTCCTTGTGGCCGAAGAGCGAAACCCGCTTGTCAAAGCAGACCTCCTCGCCGCTAAAGAGGAACGGGACCCCGTCAATCGCGAAGCAATAGGCCATGGCCAGGGTACAGCGGTCATAGCCCCACACCTTCTCATGGCGGTCGTCATAGCTGTCCGTCGAGGTATCATGGTTCTCCATGTGGTTCCACCAGAGGGTCCCCTTCGGGGATTGGGCCGTGTACTTTTCGTGCGCTTCCCTGATGAGGCGGGCATCGCAGTCTTCCATCGATTTCAGGCTGGCATCGAAATACTTGGTGATGGGCCAGAGCGTAATGGGACGGCCATAATTGACGTCCATGGCATAGAGGGTGTTGGGCGCCCGCTGGCCTTCTGCAGCCAGAACGATGCCCGGCCGGAACCGGTCCAGCGCCGCGCGCATCTCCTCCCAAAAATCCAGCACGATCCGGTCGGCGACGTCCAGCCGGAAACCGTCTACATTGTAATCGGCCACATAATAACACATGACCGTCTTGAAATACTCCCGCACATCGCTGCGCGAAAGATCAAAAACCGGGAAACGCCACCTGCCGGGCTTCGGTTTCCCATTCTCATCGAGCTGGAAATACTCCGGATGCTGCTTGATAACCTGCGCGCCGGGTCCGCAGTGGAAAAAGACCATATCCAGCATGACTTTCATTCCAAGGGAATGGGCATGGTCCACAAAATCCTTCAGGTCCTGGTCGGAACCATATTCCGGATCGACATGGAAATAATCCCCCGCCCGGTAAGGATTCCGGGGATCGTTGAATCCGGACTTGACCTGACGGGGACTCCAGAAGGACTCATCCATGTCCGTATCGGCAGCATTGACCGGGAGAAGATAAACGGTGTTGACCCCCAGGTCCAGGAGGCGTTCCAAATGGGCTTCGGCCCCCTTCAGAGTGCCTTCCTCGCTCATGCAGCGGGGCATCACCTGGTAAGTCACTCCCTTTCGGAACCATTCCGGCGTCTCCCGGGCAGGCTGATCGTGAAAAGACTGGGCCTACTATTTGGAAGTCATAATGATACGATTGCTAAAATAATGGCTACAAATTAAAACATTCTCCGAAAGAATTAGAAGGCCAATGGTTCAAAAACAAAGCCCCACGGTTCCAGTTTGTATTTGGTGCCGTCAGCAAGTTTGACCCTTACCTTCTTATCGGAGAAATTCCCGACAAAGATCACATCCTGCGAGACCCCGTCATGGCGTTTGAAGGAGATGACGGACTTAGGCTGGTCATTGTCGATCCAGACCGTTTCGCCGCGGGTCAGGGCGCTGTAGGTCTTCCGCATCGCCGACCAGGCCTTGATGTTCGCCGACCGCTCTGCGGCACGGGGTTTCACCGTTTCTTCCTTCCAGTTGATCCAGTGGTCCTTATGACGGTAGAACGAGACGTACTTGTCATAGCAGACCTCTTCCCCGTTGAACAGGAAAGGTACCCCGTCGACGGCGAAGGTGTAAGCCATGGCCAGGGTGCAGCGCTCGTAGCCCCAAAGCCTCTCGTGCCGGTCCTCGGGAGCAGCTTTCGTCGCGATGTCGTGGTTGTCCAGCATGTTCCAGAGGAGGGTTCCCTTCGGATACGTGTCCGTGAACTTTTCATGGGCCGCCCGGATCGTCGACGCGTCACATTCCTCTGGTTTCTGCACGCTCAGTTTCATCAGTTTCCGCACCGAATCGCAGACCGGCCAGCCGTAGTCGGCATTGAAGGCATAGAGCGTATTCCCGGGATTCCTCCCTTCCGCGACCATCACGAAGTCCGGGTTCATGACATCGACCACCGTGCGGGCCTCTTCCCAGAAGTCCAGCGGTATCTGGTCGGCCACGTCCAGCCGGAAGCCGTCCACATTGTAATCAGCGATGTAATAGTACATGATCGACCGCATGTATGCGCGGGTGTCCTGGCGACCGAAATCGAAGACGGGGAAATTCCAGCGGGTCAGTTTCATGGTGCCGTCCGGATTGTACTGGAAGTACTCCGGGTGCTGCTTCATGACCCGGGCGGTCGGGCCGCAATGGGCGAAAACGAGGTCCAAGATGACATGCATCCCCAGTTGATGGGCATGTTCCACGAAGTCCTTGAGATCCCGGTCGGTACCGTACTCGGGGTCGACATGGAAATAATCCGCGGCGCGGTAGGGGTTCCGGGGCTCGTTGAACCCGGATTTAACCTGCCACGGGGCCCATTTGCTCTGGTCCATGTCGGCATCCGCCTCGTTGACGGGCAGCAGATAGACGGTGTTGATCCCGATCGAGCGCAGCCGTTCCAGTTCGGCCTCGGCGCCTTTCAGGGTTCCCTGCTCGCTCATGGTACGGGGGATGATTTGGTAGGAAACGCCCTCCCGGAACCAATCCGGAGTTTCGCGGGCCTTCCCGGCCTCATTCAGGACCTTGGACCGGGGTCCGAAAACGAATCCCCAGGGCTTCAGCATACATTTCGTGCCGTCGGCGAGGGTGACCCGGACCAGCTTCCCTGAGAAGTTTCCGATAAAGAGGACGTCCTCCGAAACCCCGTCATGACGCTTGAACGAGACGACCGCCTTCGGCTGGTCGTTGTC
Organism: uncultured Bacteroidia bacterium; assembly: GCA_902789395.1. Classification (GTDB taxonomy): domain Bacteria; phylum Bacteroidota; class Bacteroidia; order Bacteroidales; family UBA932; genus Cryptobacteroides. Next base: position 71,885 of record CADANY010000005.1, read on the forward strand.
GATCCAGATGGTTTCCCCGTCCGTCAGGGCGCTGTAGTTCTTCCGCATCGCGACCCAGGCCTTGATATTGGCCTTGCGTTCGACGGCATGGGGCGTATCCAGGTAGGCCTTCCAGTCTATCCAGCAGTCCTTGTGGCCGAAGAGCGAGACCCGCTTGTCATAACAGACCTCTTCCCCGCTGAAAAGGAACGGAACTCCGTCTAGGGCGAAATCGAAGGCCTGACCCAGGGTGCAGCGCTCATAGCCCCGGATTTTTTCAAACCGGTTATGCATGCAATCCGTGGAGCGGTCGTGGTTGTCGTAGAAGTTCCAGAGAAGGGTTCCTTTCGGACAACGGGCGAAATACTCCTCATGGGCCTTCCGGATAAGCGAGGCGTCGCATTTGTCCGGCGCTACGACGCTGTTCCGCAGCAGGACGTTGACGGCGTCGAGACAGACGGGCCAGTTGTAATTGGCGTCAAAGGCATAGAGCGTATTCTCCGGTTTCCTTCCCTCGGCGACCAGGACGATGCCCGGACGGAACTCGTCAAGCGCCTTTCGGGCCTCCTCCCAGAAATCCAGCGGAATCCCGTCGGCGACATCCAGCCGGAAGCCGTCGGCGCCGAAATCCCGGACATAATAAAGCATGATTCCCTTGAAGAACTCCCGGGTCTCCTGCCGCGAGAAATCAAAAATCGGGAAACGCCACGGGCCGTTCTTCACACTGCCGTCCTCGTTGTGCTGGAAGTATTCCGGATGCTCCCTGACGACCCCCGCACCCGGCCCGCAATGGAGGAACACGAGATCCAGCAGGACTTTCTGGCCGATGCGATGGGCATGGTTGATAAAGTCCTTGAGGTCCTGATCGGTGCCGTACTCCGGATCGACATGGAAATAGTCCCCGGCCCGATAGGGATTCCGGGGATCGTCGAATCCGGACTTGATCTGGCGCGGGCTCCAGTAAGCCCGGTCCATATCCGTGTCGGCGACATTGACCGGCAGGAGATAGACCGTGTTGACCCCAAGGTCCAGGAGGCGTTCCAGATGGGCCTCGGCCCCCTTCAGGGTTCCTTCCTCGCTCATGCAGCGGGGCATCACCTGGTAAGTCACTCCCTTTCGGAACCATTCCGGCGTCTCCCGGGCAGGCTGATCGTGAAAAGACTGGGCCAAAAAGGAATAACTGTTTTCTCATATCGCTTGGAATTGATTCATTTTCATATCTTTACAGTTTGAAATCAGTCTGAACGACCTTTCCATTCCGGTTCTTATAGGTAATCCGGTATTTTCCCTTGAATCCCCTGAAACGGATTACGCCGTCCTTCGGGGCTTTTTCGGTAAAGGAGGTCTTCCATTCGTGGTTGATCAGCCGGTCCAGCACCTCATAGGCCGAGAAGGCCCGCGCCCGGGTCTCGGTGTGGTATTGGGATAGGAGAGAATTGCAGGCGGGCGCGAACATCGCCTCTCCCCCTCCTGTTGCAATCGAGCGCAGCAGGACCAGGGACAGGAATCCTCCGGCAAAGCCGGTCATCATCGTGGCGACACTCCAGAAAAGAATGCTGATCGTCGTTACCCATTTCTTGGAAAAACGGTCGCCCGCCCATCCGCCGATGGGGACCATCAAGGCGAAGAAAAGATTGAAAATCGTCGCTATCCAGCCGACGGAGACATCGGTCAGACTCAGCGAGTCCCGGATCTGGGGAAGGACGGTGTTGAAGACCTGCCGGTCTGCCTGATTGAGCAGATAGGCCATCCAAAGCAACCCCAGAACTTCCCACTTATAAAAACCTGAGGCATTCCCAGCCGTCGATTTTCGGGTTATTTCCATACTTATCCGCGCTTTAGTGAACTGTGATGTACTGTGATGCTTTTGCAAATTTAGGGATTATTTTTAAATTTGCAACAGGAACTTTGTCAATTATGGAAAAAATCAATATCGACGTTTCCGCCTCAACCCCAATCTACAAGCAGATTATCGGCGAGATCCGCACCCGCGTGACCAGCGGATCCCTTCAAAGCGGTGAACAGATTCCTTCGATCAACAACCTCGCCGACGAACTCCGCATCTCAAAGGATACGGTCAAAAAAGCCTATGCCGCCCTGCGGAAAGAGGGGTTGGTCGATTCTTTCCATGGAAAAGGCTTTTTCATCGCGGCTCCGAGGGATAACTCCAAAATGAGGATATTACTCCTATTTGATAAGCTCAGCCCGATCAAACAGGATTTGTTCCAGACATTTACGACCCGAGTCAGCGGTCAGGCGGAACTGACCGTCCGCTTCCACAACCAGGATGTCGACCTGCTCGGCCATTATCTGGATGAAAGTCTGGACAACTTCGACTATTACCTGGTTTCCCCGCATTTCAAGCTCGACGAGCATACCCAGCGGAGCGCCATACGGCTCCTCAGCCGGATCCCGAACCGGAAACTCATCCTGATCGACCGGCAGATGCCCCGCCTTCCCGGCAATTACGGCGCGGTCTATCAGGATTACAACCAGGATATTTATGACGCTCTGAGCGGATGCATTGACCGGCTGCGGGATTTTTCCATGCTGAACGTCATCATGGTCCCGGACAGTCTCTACCACTCGGAAATCAGCGCCGCCGTAAAGCGGTTCTGCAAGACTTTCGGCATCAAGGCCCACTATCTTTCGGAAACGACCCCCGAGGATATCCGCAAAGGCGAAGTCTACCTGATCCTCAACAGCCAGCTCGACACTGCCCTCAAGGTAATCGCCCTCCAGGCCCGCAGCAAGGGCTATGTCATCGGCAAAGACATCGGCATGATCTCTTATAACGAATCCCCACTCAGCGAGATCGTCCTGAACGGCCTGACAACTGTCTCAACGGACTTTGCCCAGATGGGGGCGCTCGCTGCCGAGATGGTCCTGTCCGGAGAATTGCAGAAAATCAAATGCGATTTCCGGATCCACCGCCGCGCGACCTTCTAGATCTCTCCGGAACAAAATAATGAAAAGGAGAGGAGTATCTCTCTGAAACCGTCGCTTCGCGACCCCTCCCTAAAGGGCTCCACCCTCTCACAGTACCGAGGGTGGCATGGATTTCAGAGAGATACTCCTCTCCTTTTTCAGTAATATACCGGATTACATCATTCCACCGGCAGGCATGGCCGGAGCGGCCGGTTCCTTTTCGGGAATGTCAACGATGCCGCATTCGGTCGTGAGGAACATACCGGCGACGGAAGCAGCGTTCTCAAGAGCGACACGGGCTACCTTGGTCGGATCGATGACCCCTGCCTCGTACATGTTGACATACTCACCGGTACGGGCGTTGTAACCGAAGTCACCCTTGCCCTCACGGATCTTGTTGATAATGACGGAAGCCTCGACACCGGCATTCTCGGCGATCTGGCGGAGCGGCTCCTCGATGGCACGGGCCACGATATGGATACCGGTCGTCTCATCCTCATTCTCGCCCTTGAGGCCCTTCAGAGCCTCTGCGGCACGGATGTAAGCGACACCGCCACCCGGGAGGTAACCTTCTTCGACAGCGGCGCGGGTCGCATTGAGCGCATCCTCGACACGGTCCTTTTTCTCCTTCATCTCGACCTCGGTAGTAGCACCGACATAGAGGACGGCGACACCGCCGGCGAGCTTGCCGAGACGCTCCTGAAGCTTTTCCTTATCGTAATCGGACTTCGTAGTCTCGATCTGCTTGCGGATAAGGTCTGCCCTGTCCTTGATCTCTTCCTTGGAACCGGCACCGCCTACGATGGTGGTGTTCTCTTTCGTAATCGTCACCTTTTCTGCGTGGCCGAGCATCGGAAGGGTTGCATTCTCCAGGGTGAAGCCACGTTCCTCTGAGATAACGGTAGCTCCGGTCAGGATTGCGATATCCTGGAGCATTTCCTTGCGGCGGTCGCCAAAGCCCGGAGCCTTGACGGCGGCAATCTTCAGCGTACCGCGGAGACGGTTGACAACGAGGGTCGTCAGGGCTTCGCCTTCAACATCTTCAGCGATGATCAGCAGGGACTTGCCTTCACGGGCAATCGGCTCGAGGATCGGAAGGAGATCCTTCATCGAGGAGATCTTCTTGTCAGTCAGGAGGATGCTGGCATCATCGAGGACGGCTTCCATCTTGTCGCCGTTCGTCATGAAGTACGGAGAGATATAGCCCCTGTCGAACTGCATGCCTTCTACGACCTTGACTTCCGTCTCGGTTCCCTTGGCCTCTTCTACGGTAATGACGCCATCGGTCTTGACCTTGGCCATCGCATCGGCGATCAGCTTGCCGATATAGCTGTCATTGTTGGCGGAAACGGTACCGACCTGCTCGATCTTGGAGTAGTCGTTGCCGACTTCCTGGCTCTGCTCCTTGAGGTTCTTGACAACCGTGGCGACTGCCTTGTCGATACCCCGCTTGAGGTCCATCGGATTGGCGCCGGCCGTCACGTTCTTGAGACCGACATTGATGATAGCCTGGGCAAGGACCGTCGCGGTAGTCGTACCGTCACCGGCCTGGTCGTTGGTCTTTGAAGCGACTTCCTTGACCATCTGGGCACCCATGTTCTCGTATGCATCTTCGAGTTCGATCTCCTTGGCGACGGTCACGCCGTCCTTGGTAACCTGGGGTGCACCGAATTTCTTTGCGATCACAACATTACGGCCTTTCGGACCGAGGGTGACCTTGACTGCGTTCGCCAGCGCGTCAGCGCCGTTTTTCATCGCTGTGCGGGCTTCTGTATTGAATTTGATTTCCTTTGCCATGATTAAAGAATTGCTAAGATATCCGACTGTTTGACGATCAGGTACTTCTTGTCATCGACGGTGACTTCGGTGCCCGCATATTTACCGTAAAGAACGGTCTCTCCGACGGAAACTTCCATCGGTTCATCCTTCTTGCCGGGGCCGGTCGCAATAATGACGCCCTGCTGCGGTTTTTCTTTTGCCGTGTCCGGAATGTACAGTCCGCCGGCCGTCTTCGTCTCAGCCTCTTTCGGCTCGATGAGGACTCTGTCTGCTAATGGTCTGATCATAATATCACGTGTTTTTAAGTTTGTTTTCCAGACCCTATCCTATCAAGCCGTGTGCCATCGGGGCACGACTGACAAAATGTCACCTCCTGACCGTAAAACGGTAGACACATGTCTGCTGATAGACCTGGGCAGGAAGGAGCAGCACGTCGGTAAAATTGTCATGGTTCGGGCTGTCGGGCCATTTCTGGGTCTCCAGGGCAAGGGACGAGCGGAATCCGAGTGGTTTCCCGTTCTTGCCTTTGTCGTTCCCATCAAAGAAATTCCCGCTGTAAAACTGGAGGCCGGGCTGATCCGTCAGGACCTCGATCTGACGGCCGGTTTCGGGATCATAGACCGTGCAGGCCGTAACGACCTTTTTGCTGGGATCCGTATTGAGGCACCAGTTGTGGTCATAGCCGCGGGCAAAACGGATCTGGTCGTCGGACGTCTCTCCGATCCGGTCGCCGATCCGGTGTTCATTCCGGAAATCGAAGGGGGTTCCCTCTACATCCCGGATTTCTCCTGTCGGGATGCTCAGGGAGTCGATCGGGATGAAACGGTCGGCATTGATCCGCATCAGATAATCCTCGACGGATCCATTCCCTTCGCCGCGCAGGTTGAAGAAGGGATGGTGGGACAGATTGACCGGTGTCGCCTTATCGGTAGTCGCCTTGTACATGACGATGAATTCATTGTGATCCGTCAGGGTATAGCTCATCAGGATATCCAGATTGCCGGGGAAGCCTTCCTGGCCGTCCGGATGGATATAACGGAGAGTAATCGAAGAGGGTCCGGACTGGACGACATCCCAGACGACATGGTCCAACCCCTTGAAACCGCCATGCAGCGTATTGACTCCGTTGTCGTTGCAGGGCGTATGGAAGGTTTCCCCATAGACATCGAATGAGGCGCCTCCGATCCGGTTCGCAACCGGTCCGACACAGGCGCCGAGGAAGCGTTCGCCGGCGGGATGGACATATTCCTCCAAAGAGTTGCGGCCAACTACAATATCCTCATAATCACCATGTTTGTCAGGAGTAAACAGCGATACGACCCGACCGCCGTAATTGGTTACCTGCAGGGTAATATCCCCGTTTTTGAGGGTATACAAGGCGACCGGAAGACTGTCGACCGTTCCTTTGAAATTATCTGCCGGGACGAGGACCGGCGCCTTTTTCGGAGTACAGGCAGCCAGGAGAAGGAGTCCTGCCGCCAACCATGCTGTAGCTTTCATAATCGATACATATTTCTACAAATTTAGGAATTTATATTAAATTTGCAGTTTGTATTATATAAATTTAAAATGCGCGTAATTAAAGATACTGAATTCGGCGGAGAACGCCCGCTATATGCTGAGAAAGACCTGAGACTGGAAAACGTAATCATCAACCCGGGAGAATCCGCCTTAAAGGAGACAGCTCGGATCGAGGCCGTCGGATGCGAATTCAAGGGGAAATACCCCTTCTGGTGCACAGACGGTTTTACCGTCGAGAACTGCATCTTCCGCGAAGGAGCCCGCGCCGCTTTGTGGTATTCCAAAGACTGCCGGATGAGCGACACCCTGGTCGAAGCGCCGAAGATGTTCCGGGAGATGGATGGGGTGATCCTACGCAACGTCAGGATCCCGAATGCCCAGGAAACGTTCTGGCACTGCCGCAATCTCGATATCCAGCAGGTCGAAGTGACCGGTGCCGATTATATCTACATGCACTGCGACGGTATCCGGATCAAGGACTACCGCCAGCAGGGAAACTATTCTTTCCAGTATGCCCGCAACGTAGAGATCAGGGATTCGATCCTCGATACAAAGGACGCTTTCTGGGAGTCTGAGAACGTAACGGTCTACAACTCCCATCTTAACGGGGAATACCTCGGCTGGTATTCCAGGAATCTCCGCCTTGTCGGCTGCCGGATCTCCGGAACGCAGCCTCTCTGCTATGCGGAAAACCTGATCCTGGAAGACTGCACCTTCGACGAAGACGCCGATCTGGCTTTCGAGTATTCGACCGTCCAGGCGCGGATCCTCTCTCCTGTCACCAGCGTCAAGAATCCGAAAAGCGGCCGGATCGTCGCCAACTCGTACGGGGAAATCATTCTCGACAAGAATATCAAGGCACCGGGAGACTGCGAGATCCTGACCTGGAACAAATAAACGGCAGATCATGAAATACGATTTCGATGAAATGGTCCCGCGCCGCGGAACCGACAGCGTAAAGTGGGATGAATTCGAGTCCGACGCCCTTCCCATGTGGGTGGCGGACATGGATTTCAAGGCCGCCCCGGAGATCATCGACGCCCTTCAGAGGCGTCTGGACCACGGGATCTTCGGCTATGAACTCGTGCCGGACGAATACTATTCCGCCATCGTTTCCTGGTTCAGGGAGCGGCACGGATGGACCGGATTCAGCAAGGAAAACATCGTATGCACGACAGGGGTCATTCCCGCCTATTCCGCCTGTATCAAGGCTTTTACGAGGCCCGGAGAGAAGGTAATCGTCATGACACCCTGCTACAATGCTTTCTTCCCTGCAATCCGGAACAACAAATGCATCGAGAGCCACAATCCCCTGATCATCGAGGACGGGCGCTGCCGGATCGATTTTGACGACCTGGAGCGGAAGGCGGCCGACCCGCAGGCAACCGTCCTGCTGCTGTGCAATCCCCATAATCCGACCGGACGCGTATGGACCCGGGAAGAACTGCTCCGGGTTGCGGATATATGCCTTCGCAACGGCGTTTTCGTCATCTCGGATGAGATCCATTGCGAGCTGACCTACCCCGGTCATGATTATACCCCTTTCGGCTCTCTTCCGGAAGAATATGTCTGGAATTCGGCCTCCTGCATCTCCCCTACCAAGGCCTTCAACATCGCCGGTATCCAGATTGCCAACATTGTCGCAAAAGACCCGGAAAAGGTCCGGAAAATCGACCGTGCCATCAATGACAACGAATGCTGCGACGTCAATGTCTTCGGCGTGACCGCCCTGATGGCCGCGTACGGGAAAGGCGGAGAATGGCTCGACGAACTCCGGGACTATTTGTACAATAACTTTCTGATCGTCAAGGATTTCATCGCAAAGGAAATCCCCGGGCTGCAGGTCCTCCCCCTGGAGGGCACCTACCTCCTATGGCTGGACTGCCGGGCTTTCCGCAAAGAAGATGAGCCGGAAGAAGGCTTCTCCGCCCGTCTGGCGGACCACCTCCGTTTCAACGCCAAACTCATCCTCTCTACCGGGACGATCTACGGTCCCGAAGCCGAGGGATATGAGCGTATGAACATCGCCTGTCCGAAGGAACGCCTCCTGGCCGGTCTGATGCACCTGAAGGAAGGACTATTAAGCTACTGAATTCTAAATACTTAACCTTTATGCTGCTCGTTGTTTTAGGCCTGTTTTATCTCCTTGCTCCCGCAGGTGTCCTCTGGCTCTGCAGGAAGTATAAATGGGCCAAGTCCATCGGACCGATCCTTCTGCTATACTTTATCGGTGCCATTCTCGCCAATCTCGGCGTCTTCCCGAAATCAGGGACCGAGTCGGCGGATGAACTGCTCCAGATGCAGAATCTCTTCACGAACGTGATGATCCCGCTGGCAATCCCGATGATGCTTTTCTCCTTCACTTACCGGAAAAGTGAGACCCGGGACCAGCTGATTGCCATGATCACCGGCCTTCTCGCCGTCGTCATCGCAGTCATCGCCGGATATCCGATTTTCTCTCCCCATATTCCCGATGCGCCCCGCGTGGCCGGTATGTATACGGCCTGCCTGACAGGCGGGACGGTCAATATGGCCTCCGTCTCGAAGAGTCTCGGTTCTCCGGACAGCCAGTTTGTCCTGCTGAACACCTACGATATGATCGTCTCGTTCATCTATCTGATGTTTATCATGGCGGCGGGGATCAAACTGGCCCGCAAGTTCCTTCCCGTCAAGACTTTGGACGCCGTTGCAAACGACGATTCCGCCATCCGGGCCGAGTTGGAGAAAGCCGAGGAGAACCCTTATAAGGGCTTGTTCACCAAGCCCGGCATGCGGGATGCCATGTGGCTGCTGGCCGCTACCCTTGTCGTTGTCGGGCTCTCAGCCGGCCTGGCCTTCGCCATGACTAAGATTCTGCCGGGCTCGTTCATGATGTACTTCATCCTGTGGATCACGACGCTGAGTATTGCAGCATCCTTCATCAAACCGATCCATGACCTCAAATACGGATACGACATCGGCATGTATTTCATATACGTGTTCAGCATCGTCGTCGCTTCCATGGCCAATGTGCGTAACATGGATTTCAGCGGAGCACTTTGGATCCTTGGTTTCCTGGCTTTCATGGAAATTGTCTCCCTGACCCTGCAATTGCTCACAGCCAAATTATTCAAAGTGGATGCGGATACCGCCGTCATCGCTTCCGTCACCTATATCAATTCCCCGCCCTTCGTCCCGATGATTGCCGCTTCGATGCGTAACAGCCGCGTCCTGATGCCCGGCCTTTCCATCGGAGTCATCGGATACGCCGTCGGCAACTACCTCGGCGTCCTCATTTGCCAACTCTTATCTTAATTAATCGTATCATGAATAAAAGCATATTTTCCCTTATCCTTGCAGCGGCCATGTCAACGCTGACCCTGCAGGCCCAGGAAGTCGCCAAGACCGGTCTCAATTTCGGTCCCCTCCCCGCCATCGGATACAGCTCCGACCTCGGCTGGCACTACGGAGCTCTGTCCGACATCTTTTGGTACGGTGACGGCAGCAAGTATCCCGACTATGTCTGGAAAGCGAACGTCGAAGTCTCCCAGTATTCCAAGGGCAATACCGTCCTCCACAGCTTCTTCGACTCCAAGTACCTGATTCCGGGACTCCGCGTTTCCGCCGCTATTTCCTATTTCGGGAACAAAACCTATAATTTCTACGGTTTCAACGGAGCCTCTTCCACATACATTCCCGAACTCGACAAGATTACGGAGGATGGCCTCGGATGGTTCCTGATGCGCCGTGACATCTTCCGGGTCATGACCTGCCTCCAAGGCAACTTCGGGGACAGCAAATGGGGCTGGGCGACCGGTCTTTCCTACTGGGACATCACGACCGGCGGCGCCGAGAACAAAGGCTTGATCAACGGGGCGACCTCCCTGTTCGAGCAGTATATCCGGAACAACATTATTCCGGAAGGTGAAATGTACGGAGGACGCCACCTCGAGCTCAAGGCTGGTGTCGTATTTGACTCCCGGGACCATGAGAACAACCCGACCCGGGGCGCCAACCTGGAGGTCTATATGTTCGGTTCCCCGGATATCCTCCCGCAGAATAACTGGCGCGAGAAGTACAACGAAGTATACAACAATGCGGCCAAGACCCATTATCTCAAGCTTGCCGTCCACTTCAAACAGTTCTTCCCCCTTGTCCAGGACCGTCTTACGCTCGGCTATCATCTCGCCTACCAGGGCCTCATCGCCGGAAAAGCTCCGTTCTATATGCTCCAGAGTATCCAGTCCCTCAACATGAAGCAGATCAACACCGAAGGACTCGGATCGACCTGCACGGTACGGGGTACGACATCGAACCGTCTGATGGGCAATGGCTATGCCTGGGGTAACTTCGAACTCCGCTACAGCTTCGCCAGATTCCGCTGGATCGGACAGAACTGGACCCTCGCTACCAATCCGTTCTTCGACGCCGGCATGGTCGTCCAGCCCTACCGTATCGAGAAGATGGAACTGGCCGGAACAAACGCGACGAACAAACGGATCTATCTCTATTCAGACGGCTCTTGCAACATCAACGAACCGGAAGACGGCGTTGCCAAGGCGACCGAACTGAGCCTGGCAGAACTGATCTATAGCGGTAACAAGGAAAAAGTCCACATGGGAGCCGGCATCGGCCTTCATGTCATCATGAACCAGAACTTCAACATCAATTTCGAGTTTGCCAAGTGCCTGGACCCCAACGATGGAAATATCGGAATCAACATTGGTTTGAATTATATTTTCTAACATGACCCGGCTCAGTGTCAATATCAACAAAATCGCTACGATCCGGAATGCCCGCGGCGGCAACCTGCCGGACGTAGCCAAGGCCGCCGTTGCGTGCGAACGTTTCGGCGCGGAAGGGATTACGGTCCATCCGAGACCGGACGAACGGCATATCCGTTACGCGGACGTCCGGGAGATTCGTCCCCTCGTGAAAACCGAATTCAACATCGAAGGGAATCCGATCCCTTCCTTCGTGGACCTCGTGCTGGAAGTCCTTCCCGACCAGGTTACCCTCGTTCCGGACGCCCATGATGCCATCACTTCGAACGCAGGGTGGGACACGCTGAAAAACAGAGAATTCCTCACTGACATCTGCGCCCGTTTCAAGAAGGCAGGGATCCGGACTTCGATCTTTATCGATCCCGATCCGGACATGGCGGAAGGGGCTGCCCGCTGCGGTGCAGACCGGGTCGAGCTATATACGGCTGACTATGCGGCCGAGTTTCCGCTGGATCCTGAAATCGCCGTCGCCCGCTATCTCGAAACGGCCAAGGCGGCCCGTACAGCCGGTCTCGGACTCAACGCCGGTCACGACCTGAATCTGGACAATCTCGCCTTTTTCATCAAAACCATTCCCTGGACCGATGAGGTATCGATCGGACATGCCCTGATCAGTGACGCCCTTTATATGGGCCTTGAGAAAACTATTCAGGCTTATCTTGGCGAAATCAGGAAAAAATGAGTATCTTTGTCAATTATCCGCAAAAAGAAACCAAAATTATTGATTTATAAATGAAAAAGTCACTTTTCTTCGGCATCGTCGCCAGCATGGCGCTTGCCCTTACCCTCTCCAGCTGCACCAATAATGCAAACACGGCTGCTCCTGCCGAATCCGAGACCGAAACCAAGGCTGCTCCCGGCACGATTGTCTATTTCAACATTGACAAAGTCATGTCCAGCTATGACATGGCCAACGAGCTCCGCAGCGTCGTAGAGACGAAGGTGAACGGCATCCAGGCCGAAATCGACCGCAGAGGCAAGAAACTTGAGAAGGATGTCACCGATTTCCAGCAGAAGATCGATAAGGGTCTGCTGACCCGTTCCGTAGCCGAGGCGCAGGGCCAGAAGCTCCAGCAGCAGCAGAACTCCTACCAGCAGTATGCCATGCAGAAGAACCAGGAGATCCAGGAAGAGCAGCAGGTAATGCTCAACCAGATCGCCGACGCAATCAACCAGTACATCCTCAAGTACAATGAGGAAAAGAAGTTCGCGATGATCCTGACGACCTCCGGCGAAGTCCTTCCCGCTCCGATCGTTACCGGCGACCCGAGCCTCGACATCACGGAAGAATTGATCCAGGGTCTGAACGACGAATATATCAAAACCAAGAGCGCCGAGAAGAAGTAATTGATGCGGATCGCACTGCTGTCCAGTTTTTACCCGCTCAGGGGCGGTATCGCCCAGTTCAATGCCAGCATGTTGCAGGAACTGGGCAAGGAGCACACGGTCAAGGCCTTTAACTTCAAAAGGCAGTACCCCAAGTTCCTGTTTCCGGGCAAAACACAGTATGTGACCCCTGACGATGAGGCCGTACCCGTAGAGAGCCTGTCTCTGCTGGATACGGCCAATCCGTTTACTTATGGGAAGACCGCCCGGGCAATCCGGGCCTGGAAACCGGACCTCCTGGTCATGAAATACTGGATGTCCTGGTTCGCCCCGTCCTTGGGATATGTCGCCCGCCACTGCGGCTGCAAGGTCGTACCGGTCCTCGACAACGTCATTCCCCACGAGCCCCACTTCTTCGACAAACCCCTGACGAAGTATTTTTTAGGCGGCTGCAACGGTTTCGTCACCATGTCGGACAGCGTAACGGCCGATCTGCTCTCCCTCCGGGAAGATGCACGGTATGTCCTCCTCCCCCACCCGCTCTATTCCCATTTCGGAGAGAAACTTCCCCGTGAAGAGGCGGAACGCCGGCTGGGACTCCTCCCCGGGAAAAAGAACCTCCTTTTCTTCGGACTGATCCGTTCCTACAAAGGACTGGATATCCTGCTCGAAGCTTTCAAGGGCCTTGGGGAAGACTATCAGCTGATTATCGCCGGCGAGCCGTATGGATCCTTTGACAAGTACCAGACGATTATCGACGGGATTCCCGGAAAAGACCGGATCAAAGTTTTCCCCGTCTATATCCGGGACTCGGAAGTCAAGACCTATTTTTCCGCCGCCGATGTGACCGTTCTCCCATACAGGAGTGCCACCCAAAGCGGTATCAGTTCCATTTCCTACCATTTTGAAGTGCCGATGATCGTTACCGACGTCGGGGGCCTGAAAAGTACGATCGGAGACCGCGGCACGGGAATTGTCGCTTCCAAGGCTGAGCCGGAAGCGATCCGGCAGGAAATACAACGATATTTCAGCGACCCGTCTGTTCCGGCAGGCTGTATCGAGGCGATCCGGAAAGAAAAAGAACGTCTCTCATGGACCCGGTTCTGTTCCGAACTGACCGCTTTCGCCCAAACCCTTTAAAACAACGATGACCATGAATACGAGAATAGCGACCATCCTTCTGGCAATCTCATGCTTGCTGGCGGTTTCTCCCTCTCCGGCATACGGACAGGACACATACGTTCCTACGCCCGTAACCGTATCCAAGGAGAAAGTCAATTTCAACGGGAAAGTATTCTATTCGCACGTCGTACTGGAGAGACAGACCCTCTACTCGATCAGCAAGGCTTATCAGGTCTCCCAGGAAGAAATCTATGCCGCTAATCCGACCCTGCATGAGACGGGACTCCAGAAGAATTCGATTATCCTGATTCCCGTCAAGGGTGAGAACCGGACGGAAACGGTTCCCGTGTCCGAGCATCCTTCCCAAGCGACAAATACAACGGCCACGGCGCCGGAAACCCCTTCCCACCAGACCCCGGATTACATCGAACATACCGTTAAATGGTACGAAGGGATTGACGACATCGCCCGCAAGTACGGGGTCACCGTGGACGATATCATGACTTTCAACGGCCTGTCTTCCAGAAAACTCGCCAGAAAGCAGGTGCTTCGGATCCCGCTCTGTTCCGGCACGGCATCCAAGAAGCAGGAGGAGCCTGCTACCCAGACGCCGGCAGAAGTCATCAAAGAAGTGATCGAAGACATTACGACCCCTTCCGAGCCCGTTGCCGAGGATCTTACGTATGAGCAAAAAAGCATCGTAGATGCCAGCCTCCTGCTTCCGCTCAATGCTTCCGGACGTCCGAGCGACATCAACATGGACTTTTACGCCGGGGTTCTCCTGGCCATCCGGGACCTTGAGAAAGAGGGCATCGGAACCCGGCTGAACGTCTATGACGTTGCCAACGGTGTCATTCCTTCCCAGGAAACGCTTTCCACAAGCGACTTTGTGCTGGGGCCTGTTTCTTCCAAGGATCTTTCGCTGGTCCTCGACCGGACCGGAGGACGCGTATCCGTTATCTCTCCGCTCGACCAGAAGGCGGCCTCCCTGATCGAATCGCACCCGAATCTGATCCAGGCGCCCAGCCCTTCCGAAAGGCAGTTCGAAGCGCTTGCAGACTGGATTGCCGAGACACGGGAGCCTGGGGACAAGATTGTCATCCTGTCAGAGAAGAATGTCACGAATGCCGCCGGCAATTCCCTGCTCGCCAAGGTCCAGGCCAAATCGCTCGGCGCCACCCTTCTCAGCTATTCGCTCAGTGAAGGGACCAGCATTCCTTCCCGTCTGTCCGGCATGCTCTCTAAAAACGGAACCAACCGGATCGTCGTCGCCTCTGACCGGCAGTCTTTCATGAATGATGTAACGAGAAATATCGGCATACTTGTCGGAAAGGGCTATGATATCGCCCTTTATGCTCCTTCGAAAGTCCGTACTTTCGATATTGACAATGCCAGCTACCATCAGGCCCAGCTGCACATCTGCTCATCGTATTTTGTCGATTACTCAGATAAAAAGGTCAAGGATTTCCTTCTCTCCTACCGCGCTCTCTACAATACGGAGCCGTCCCAGTTCGCTTTCCAGGGATATGATACGGCAAAGTATTTCATTACGCTCGTATCGAAATACGGAAGGAACTGGAGACATAAGCTCGGGGAGACCGAAGGAAAAGGCCTGCATACGGACTTTGATTTCAACGGTCAGACCAACAAAGCGGTCCGGCGTATCGTCTACCGGAAAGATTTTACGACAGGCTTGGAAAAGTAACGCTTAGGACAGAAGCGTCCTTGCATTCTCGATGGCGGCTTCCGTGATGCGGGAGCCGCTTAGCATTCTGGCGACTTCCATCAAGCGTCCCTCAGCATCCAGCTGGCGGATCGAGGTCACGGAATCTTCTTTGGTAACCAGATAATGGGCCTCGCCTTTTGCCGCGACCTGAGGGAGGTGCGTAATCGCAAAGACCTGCATATCCTTCCCCATTTCGCAAATCATGGAGCCCATTTTATCTGCCGCGCTCCCGGATACTCCCGTATCGATCTCATCGAAAACAAGGGTCGGCATTTCAGCAAAACGGGCCATCATCGCCTTCAGGCTCAGCATAATACGTGACATCTCACCGCCGGAAGCACACTTCGCAACATCAACCGGATTCTTTCCGGAAGCAGAGAAAAGGAAGGAAATCCGGTCCCGTCCGGCTGCTCCAGGATCCGATTCGCCGATCTGGACCTCGAAAACGGACTGCTCCAGTTCGAGGAAGTGAAGGGAGGACTCGATTGCGGCAGAAAACGCCGGTGCTGCCTTCAGCCGCCCGGCATGGAGCCGGTCGGACAGATTGTCATAGGACTTCGTGACGGCCTTGATTTCATTCTCGACCGCCGCGATTCTGGCATCCAGTTCGGAATTGTCAAAAAGAAGTTCAGACAAGGCATCCCGCCGCTCGATCAAGGCTTCGATGGTATCGGTATGATGCCGTTTCATGAGCCCGTAAAGGAGCGACAACCGCTCTTCAACTGCCTGAAGACGCTCTTCCGATACATCCGTACGGGCATTCAGCTGCGTGATTTCCGAAGCAATGTCATCCAATTCAAGACGGGCGGATTCGATCCGACCGGACAAGGGCTCCAAAGAGGGGATAAACCGGGCCAGGCGCGAAAGATGACGCACCGATTCTTTCAGGGCGACATCGACGGGCACCAGTTGGTCATCATCCGGTGACAGAAGCTGCTCGACGGCCGTCAGTTCCTGTTTGATTTCTTCCGCATGGGCAAGCTGGTCCTGCTCGGCCTCCAGTTCCTGCAGTTCACCGCTTCGGAGACGGGCTTCATCCAACTGGCGGAAAACAGCTTCATTGTAATCCTGTTCTTCAGCGGCCGTGCGCCTCTTCTCAACAAGCGATTCTTTTTCTTTCCGAAGGGAAGCGAGACGGGCCCATAAGGCTGCCGTTTCCGCCCGCAGCGACATGCAGCCGGCGAAATGGTCCAGCATATCCATTTGGAATGCCTTGTCTGTCAGGAGGCGGGTCTGATGCTGGGAATGGATATCGATCAGACGCTGTGAGAGGTCCTGGAGAAGAGCGGCCGTAACCGGAGAATCATTCAGGAAGGCGCGGGAGCGGCCGGACGGAGCGATCGTCCGGCGAATGATCAGATGTCCCCCGTCCGGTTCGATATCATTTTCATTCAGAAATGATTGCAGAGAGGGCGTATCCTCCACATCGAACTCGGCCTCGACCACGCAGGAATCCCCATGCTCCCCGATCAGGGAGGCATCCGCCTTGGCGCCCATCACAAGGGAAAGCGCCCCCAAGAGAATCGATTTCCCGGCTCCGGTCTGTCCGGATATAATGATGAGACCCCCAGGAAAACGGATATCCAGGGAGTCTATCAAAACGTAATTCCCGACGTGAAGGGATGTGAGCATCGCCTATTTCTTCTCTGACTGTGCCTTGCGGTAGAAGAGGTCCCCGTTCTCAAATTCGTAGATAGCGACCAGATCCGGCTTCGGCTGACGCTCGTAATACTTGGATATTTCGATCTGTTCCTTGTTTTCAAAGACTTCCTCCATCGTATCGCGTTCATTGCGGAAATCTTCGAGTTTCTTCATCAGTTCTTTTTTCTCGGCAGCGGCTATCTGGTTTGCCCTCTTGTAGAGAATGACGACGGACTCATAGATATTTCCCGTCGGCTCTGCCAGATTCTTGATATCCCGGGTAATCGTGTTGTTCGGAATTATCTTCTTGTTTTCCATCTCAAAAATAATTAGTCTTCTTAATTATTACCGGGCTTTTCCGGAAGAGGTTTCATTTTTTTTACTTTCCTGTTTCTCAAGTTCCTTCCGCTCCCGGGCGAAATCCTTCTCTTTGGCATCCAGTTCTTCTTCCGTACCGGTATATCGGCCAAGTGCACGCTGGGCACGCTTATACATGACATCCAGTTCCCGACGATATTTGGATTCCGGAATCTCTCCGATAAAATTCAGATAATCGTCCACAAACGTCAGATAACGTTCTTTCTGCTTGGACTCATAGCTGAGACGGGCATAATTGTAGGACGACATGGCCGTGTAGTAAAGGATATCCTCGCGGTAGAGATTGTCCGCATCATCCTTAAGCACATTCTTGAAGGCCACGCGGGCTGCTTTGTAATCCTCCATCTTGTAGTAAAGGCGGGCATTCTCATACGCTTTCCGGTCGAGACGTTCATTGAGATCCGCAGACATCTTGTTGCAGATATCAATCTTCGACTCATCCGTTACCCCAGACGCAAGATATTCGGCAATCGCCTGCAGGCAGGCATAGGTCGGCATCTGGTCAAGTTCATAGCGATAGGTCGACCGGTACAGGCAGTCGAGGCGGAGGAAACGGGCATCATCGGCGAAGGGGCTCCTGGGGAACTGCTCGATGAACTTGGAGAAGTTGGTCTCCGCCGTATAGAAGTCCTTATAGCGATAATTGGAAAGCCCCCAGTAGTACTGGACGGTATCATCACGTTCCGTTCCGCTGGTCAGGACGGACATCGACTCGAAAAGCTGGGCAGCCTTTGCATACTTTTTCTGGTTGAAATAATCGAAGGCAGCGGCAAACTTTGCGTCGACATCATTGCTGTTGAGCAGCGCCTCATATTCCGACTTGCATGATGCAATCGCAAGAAAGAGGGCCGCCGAGGCAAGGATCAATTTGGTATATTTCATTCTCATTCAGTTATTTCTGATTCTCCAAAAGAAAGCGTTCTGCATCCCGGGCGGCCATACATCCGGAACCGGCGGCCGTAATGGCCTGGCGGTAACGGGGATCCTGGACGTCTCCGGCGGCGAAAACTCCTTCTACCGAGGTTTCCGAAGTCTTTCCGCGGGTTACGATGTAACCATTTGCGTCGGTCTCCACCCATTTCGAGAAAAGCTCTGAATTCGGATGGTGTCCGATGGCAAGGAAAAACCCGTCGATATGTATATCAAAGACAGTGCCATCCTTCCGCAAAAGACGGGCGCCGGTCACCCCCATTCCGTCTCCAAGGACTTCCTGCGTATTGCAGTTCCAGAGGATCTCGATGTTCTCCCTGTCGAAAACTTTTTTCTGCATGGCCTTCGATGCGCGGAAGACATCGCGGCGTACGATCATATAGACCTTGGCGGCAAGGGTCGAAAGATAGAGTGCCTCTTCACAGGCCGTATCACCGCCACCGACGACTGCCACCGTGCGCTTCCGGTAGAAGAAACCGTCGCAGGTAGCGCAGGCCGACACCCCCATGCCACGGTATTTCTGTTCGGAGGGAAGGCCGAGATAACGTGCCGTCGCACCGGTCGCAATGATGAGGCTCTCCGCACAGATTTCCGTTTCTCCGTCGATAACGACGCGGAAGGGCCTGTTTTCCAGATCGACCTCCGTTGCCGTCCCAGGACGGATGTCCGCTCCGAAGGACGCCGCCTGGGCGCGCATCGTATCCATCAAGGTATTGGCATCGACACCGCCGTTGAATCCGGGATAATTCTCGACTACGGTTGTCGTCGTTAGCTGTCCGCCCGGCTCCATTCCCTCATACAGGACCGGAGAAAGGTTGGCACGGGAAGCATAAATTGCCGCCGTGAACCCGGCAGGGCCGCCGCCGAGGATAAGGCATCTGACTATCTCCATATTCATTTTTCTCTTAACCTGCAAATATACACTTTTTATTTGTAACTTAGACGTTCCGAACCCAAAACCCTCGGACGAACGAAATGATTGCGACACTCCTTCTCTTCCTGATCCTTCAAGCGGTCAACCCGCTCCAGATGCTGCGCGAAGACCCTGACCGCGCCGGAGTCTGCACCCATCCCTATGAATTCCGCGAATGCCGTGAAACGGCGGCTCCGAAAGGATACACGCCTTTCTATCTGAGCCATTACGGGAGGCATGGTTCCCGGACGGAATGGGGGCTCTCCTCTTACCGTGACGTCGAAAAGGTCCTCGAGGAGGCCCGCCAGGAGGGATTCCTCAGTGCGAAGGGTGATTCACTGCTCAGCGAAACCCGGATTGTCATCCGTGTCCATGACGGCATGAACGGCCATCTCACCCGCCTGGGCGAGGAAGAACACAGGATCCTTGCCGACCGCCTTTATGCCCGCTACCCGCGCATCTTCAAAAAGGGCTCCAGGCTGATCCGGGTCGAATCCAGTACGGTTCCGAGATGCCTGGTCAGCATGGCCAGTTTCACAACGGAACTCGCCCGCATCCAGCCTTCCCTCCGCTTTACCATGGACAGCGGGGAAAAACAATATGGGTATATCAGCAACGAACCTTCTAAAGAGCACCGCCGGGCTGTGCTTGATATGCTGGACTCGATGAACCGGACGATCCGCTGCGACAGCACGCATATCTACGCGACGTTGTTTACCGACCCTATGGCGGGTAAGGCCCTGGCTCCGGATCCGGAGAAGTTCCAGAAAGAAATCTGGGATGTCGCCCGGATCGCCCGCGCCTCCGGAATCCGCGAAAATGTCTTCCGTTACCTCCCGGAAGACGTGATCTACCGCTGGTGGGACTATTACAACCGGCAGTTCTACATGTGGAACGGCAATTCCGTTGAGTTCGGCGACGAGCGGATCCCCCGGGTCCATCCGCTAGTCAGGGACATCATAGAGAAAGCCGATGACGCCATTCAAAGCGCTTCAGTGGCTGCCGACCTCAAATTCGGACATGACTTCCCCCTTCTCAGCCTCGCAGGATTTTTCGGCCTTGACGGAGTCGGTCAGCGTCTTTCCTTCGAAGAGATTCCCGAAAAATGGGTAGATCCTGTGATGATCCCTTTTGCCAGCAACTTCCAGATCGTCTTCTACCGGAGTTGCCGGAAGGGCAGCGATATCCTCGTCAAATTCATATACAACGACCGGGAACGCACCCTGGAGGGCTTGTCCCCGGTATATGGTCCCTACTACCGCTGGGAAGACATCAAAACGTTCTGCGAAGCGAAAATGCGCTAATAAGTGTGCATTCCCCCGGTGGCGGAAGGCAGATAATTGACTCCCCACCAGCACATCTGCAAAAGGATAAAACAGAAAACCAGCAAGGCGAAAGCCCTCCGGGGATTCCGGATACGATTCCCAAGATGCAGATACAGCAGATAAGCGACCCAGGTCACGGCCGCCCAGGTTTCCTTCGGATCCCAGGCCCAGTAATCCCCCCAGGCTTGTTTTGCCCAGAGCGCTCCCATGACGATGCCAAGGGTCAGAAAGCCCCAACCGATCCTCACCAGGGCGTCGCAACGGTCCATTTCTTCCTGAACCACTGGTTTCCGGGCCGAGCGGATCCATAGGTAGACGGCGAACACCGTTACGGCACCGAGAACGGCATAGGCGAACATATAAACCGTCACATGGGGAACAAACCAGACGCTTTGGAGAGCCGGCATGAGAGCCCGTTCATGGAGCTGGGGTTTCAAGACATTGACACCGGCATAAATGATCGACATCAGGGCGCTGAAAGGCAGAATCCATTTATAGTGCCACCGTGCATAGATGAAAACACCGATGAAGGAAAGGAACAGGCTGTACCATAGCCGTGTCTCCCCCATCGTCCGCATCGGCGGACGCTCCAGTGAGATCCAGAGGCCGATGACGAAGGCAAGGTAGAGCAGCGATCCGGCTAGGGAAAGGACAATTGCCGGACCCCGTTTCGATGAGAATACCGACAGCAGCGCCCCGGCAATCCAAAGCACGGAAGTGATTCCCGCAATCAGGGTAAATGAATCCCAGGTCATGGCTGCACCTCCTTCTTTTTAGATCCGGCAAAGACGATCATCCCCGCTCCCGCGATCAGCAGCATCCAGAGACCGATCAGGACCGCCGGATACCAGGGATCACGCACGCACTCAAGGATACTGACCGTCCCCCACTGGGGATCTTCCGTATCATAATCAGCCTGGTAGATCTTCCACGAACCGACCGTAGCCGGATGATTGACAGTAATATCGAACGGGCGCTCCTTGCCGGAAGCATCGGTGATGACGACTTCAGAAAGATATTTCTTCGGCATGCCGGAAGGATACGTTTCCATTGAGAAATCCTTCAGCATCAGATGGAACGGGAGCGCATGGGGCACTCCTTCCTCATCTGTTGCCATCCCGACTGTTTCTCCTTCAGGAACAGCCGCCGTCAGGATCAGCTTGTCGCCTCGCCCGAAGATGGCGGCCAGCAGGACCAATGCGATTGCCCCATGGGAAAGGGCCTGGGGAAGACGCTTGAGGCTGAAATGACGGATATTCTCGATAACTTTAAGGACCAAAACGGCCGCAAAGCAAAGCAGGGCCCCGGTATAGATCGGGGTATGCGGCAGGCGGTCCGTAGAGGCAAAGCCCTGTATAAGCAGAAGGACAAGCACCACGGCAAGAACCGCGAAGCTTGTCTTTCTGTCAATCAGGCGGGAAACCCATTTGCCGGCATACATAGAGAGAACTATCAGCAGATAGATCAGCAGCAGGCAAAGGATAAGATTCCAAGGAAAACTCATAGTCAGGCCAGTTCCCACTGCTCACGAAGCAGATTCACCGCGGCAGTAACTGTCTCGGCGCGTTCCCCCTTCGTTCCGCACTCGAAACTGACATACTTATCATAACCCATTTCCTTCAAGGCACGGAAACCGTCCGTATAGACATCCAGTTCACCGTCTTCTCCCGGCATCAGACGACGGCCCCTGCTTGCCATATGGACGTGCTGGAGATATTTCGTTCCGGCCGACATGAGGGCGCCGTAATCCGACGTTTCCTCCTGCATGTGCCAGAAGTCACCCATACACTTGACACCTTCGCTCCGGGAATCCCTTGCGATGGCAGCGGCGTCCGCAACGAGGCGCATATAGAAAGCTTCCTTGCGGTTCAGGGGTTCAAGGATAACGGTCGTACCGCACTGAAGGGCGTATTCTCCGAGATCATGGAGCTGCTCGCAAAGATAGTCACGGGTCTCCTGAGTATGGGGCTTGCAGGGGGCCTGGCGGGAAAATGCCGGGACCATGATGACGCCGACGGATCCGAGTTCTCCGGCTGCGGCGACAATCTCGCGCATGGTCGTATCGAAGAGTTCCTTCTGCTCATCCTCGGCAAGGATGAAGCCCTGGAAGCCGGCGCAGATAGCGGAAACCTTGATATTTCGGCCGCTGAGAGCGCTCTTGATCTCATCTACACGCGAAACGAGATTCTTTCCGGATGGTTCAAATCCAACGATCCCGAGATTCTCCATGAAGTCCAGACGTTCCGCGAGGGTCTCACCGGGAGCGATTTTCTCCTGGAAGGAAAGGTTCAGCTTGACCTGGCTCCTTTTCTTTTTATCGGAAGGGGCGCAGGCGGTCAGACCGGTTCCGGCAGCAGCCAGGGCAGCCGCGCCGAAAAGAGAAGTTTTGAAAAATTCTTTTCTGTCCATATCGGGAAGGATTTAGGCTTTCTTGGGACTGCCCGGAACCGGAACCGTATGCTTGGACATATCCATGGGTCCGAGTTCAAGCTTTTCAGGCATATAATCCAGTTCGGAAGCGCTGATATCGTCCCAGAGGACGGTCTGACCCGTATAGGCAGCCTCACGGCCCATCGCACCGGCGAGGGAGGACATGCCGGTTTCGCCAGCCTCGACATGCGTCGTGCCCTTGCGGATATGGTTGACCCAGTCAACATGCTCGAGAACATAGGGGTTGTGCTGCGTGAATTCAGCCTTCGCCGCCTCTTCATCATATTGCCAGATGATCTCGCCCTGGAGGTTCCGGATAGCGAAATCCTCGGAATTCCAGGAACCTTTCGTGCCCTGGACGAACTCGCTGACCTTGTTGGAGCAACCGTCGATCTGACGGCACATGCTGTGGAGATGGACACCGTTTTCGAATTCGAAATCAACGCTGAAGTTATCGTACTGGTCACCCGTGATCCGGCGCTGGCGGCTTCCGAAAGCAGTCGCTTTGAGAGGATGCTTGCCGATCATCCAGGTAAAGACGTCAATATTGTGGACATGCTGTTCGACGATATGGTCGCCGGAGAGCCATTTCCAGTTGACCCAGTCGCGGATCATCCACTCCATATCACTCCACCCTTTCTGACGCTCACGGTACCAGAGCATGGACTGGTTCCAGTAGACATTGCCTCCGGTGATTTCGCCGATGAGACCTTCCTGGATCTTTTGATAGGAAGCGACATAGGCGCGCTGATGGTGGCGCTGGGTACCTGTAACGACGCTCAGTCCCTTGGCTTCGGCCTGCTTGGCAGTTGCCATGATCGTCCGATAGCCTTTGGCATCGACAGAGATCGGTTTCTCGAGGAAAGAATGGACTCCCTTCAAGGTAGCATATTGGAAGTGGACGGGGCGGAAGACTGGAGGGGTCGTCAGGATAACCATATCGACACCGCTGTCAATGACTTTCTGATAGGCGTCGAATCCGGTAAAGCACTTGTCATCAGGTACTTCAATACCCTTTTTCTCTTTCAGCTTCGCACGGGTCGACTCGATCCTGTCGGGGAAAACATCGCCGAGAGCCGCCACTGTAATTCCGTCGGCAGCATCCAGAAGGTTGATAATGGCACCGTTTCCCCGGCCGCCGCAGCCGATCAGACCGACTTTCAGTTCGCGGCCTTCGACGGCCTTGTCCGGAAGTTCGGGGATATAATACTCACCGGGATTTTTCAAAGGAACGAGTTTATCACCTTTTCCGGCACAGGAAGAGAGAAGGGCGCTGCCGCCTACGACTCCCGCAACTCCGATCATCGAGCTGACGCCCAGGAATGATCTTCTGTCCATTTTCTTTTCGCTCATAATATGATCATTTATTATTGTATTTCAATTCCTTCCGGAACTTCGCAGACAACCCGGAAGCCGATGCTCCGGATATCGGAGTACCACCAGATGCTCTTGGGATTCTGCGGATCGGTACGAAGCCAGTCGTCGTGGTGCGTACTGCCGCGGCTGGCGCTGCGGACGGCGGCTGCATCTGAGGTAAAGTCTCCTCCCCTGACGACGAATTCAGCTCCTTCTGACGGACCCTTCGGATCAACGGTCCCGTCAGCAATCCTCGAATAAGCATCTTCGGCATACCGGTCAGCGCAGTATTCCATGACATTTCCCAGCATGTTCTTAAGGCCGAACGGATTGGCTTTAACGGTCTGAGGCTCTGCCGTACGGCCGCCGCTGGTCGCTCCGTACACAACGTACCGGGCAATCATCGTCGTATCCTGTCCGAACAGTTTCGACCGGAGGGTCCCTGCCGACAACCGCTTGGGATTGCCCTCAAAGAAGTAAGGGGTATCCGTCCCGCCGCGGGCCGCATATTCCCACTCTGCTTCCGTCGGAAGACGGTACTTCCGACCTGTCTTCAGGGAGAGCCACTGACAAAACGTCTCGGCAGCGTAATGGGTCATCGTTATGGCCGGACGGTCTCCCATGCCCCATCCCTGATCGGGGAACCCGAACGGCGGGGTCGGGCCGGTCACGGCATCCAGGTCCGGACGGGTATTGTTGGCATAGACCGTCTCGGGAGGGGTCCTTCCTTCGGACATGGTCTCGTTATAGAAACTCCAGTACTGGTTCCATGTAACCTCGACCTCGCTCATGAACATCGGAGAGATCCGGACCCTTTTCTGCGGTCCTTCATCCTTTCCCCTGAGGGGTTCGTCTTCGGGACTGCCGAGAAGGAACTCGCCACCGGGGACAGCAATCATCCGGATAGCGGCCCCGGTTCCGGGAACTGTTTCAGTAAAGTCCTCGAAAGCGGTCACTTCCGGGGCACTCTCGTAAACGACCCCAGTACCCGTATCGATTTTTCCTTCCAGTTTCTTATGCTGGTAGCCCGGCATGAAGTGCCCGGTATTCAGGTGACAGCTGATGCACTGCAGATCCAATTTCTCCGCATTTTCCTCGTAGTAGAGATGGGCGGTGATGCCATCATCCGAAATCCCTTCCGGGAAAAGATTGGCGTGGCATTTGAGACAAGAGGCGTTGTAGACGATCTTTTGTGCATGGCCGAGTTCGCGCTTGGCAGACCAGTCGATCTCATCCGGATCCTTCGTCATCTTGGCCCATATATCCTTGGCGCCCATCCGCGCTTTCGCCATATAATATTTCAGGGCTCCGTCTTCTTTCGGAGGCAGATGGCAGGCGGCACAGTCTGTCACAACGCCGGAACGGCTGTTGAAATGCTCGGATTTCTTCCAGTCGGCATCGGCCTGGGTATGGTAATGGCAACTCATGCAATACTCGCTGGTAGAGGTCCTTGTCATGGCCTCGTCAAAAGCAAGCATAGCCGATATGCCCAGAAGGAGCCCCCCGAGCCCGGCTGTCAGCCACAACTTATTATTCTTTTTATGTTTTGACATAAAAAAGCGCGTCTTGCAAAGATAGTGAGAAATCGTAAAAAAGCATTATATTTGCGACCTAAATAATAGATAATCTATTGCCTTATGAAACAGACATTCAAATTTTTCGTTGCTGCTATCGCCGCCATCTTCCTTACCGTCGGTTCTTTCGCTCAGACCGCCCAGGAGATTATTGACAAGGTCGATGCCCAGATGAACCGACCGACTGACGACGGTCTCTATATGGTCATGGAAATGAAATTCCCCATTATCGGTGCTGTCGCTTCCCAGATCCATTCGCGGGGAGACAAGACCAGAATGGAAATAAGCAAGGACGGCAAGAGATCGGTTACTTACATGGACGGAGAGACGCATTGGGACTACGATTCCGAGAAAAACACGGTAACCATCAAGACTGTCAAGAGCGAATCATCTTCCGACGCCGAAGATAATGTCAAGATGCTCAAGGGAATTGCGGACGGCTATACCCCGAAGATCCAGAAAGAGACGACGGAAGCTTGGTATATCCGCTGCACGAAGAATAGGAACAATGCGAAAAAGGATGATCCCAAACGGATGGATCTTGTTGTCCTAAAGCCGGATTTCCGTCTTAAGAGCGTTACAGCCAGCGTTTCCATCGTTACCGTAACTATGCGTGATTTCGAATTCGGAGTCCCCGAGAGCAAGGTAACCTTCAGCGCTGATGAATTTCCCGGCGCTACGATTGTAGACGAAAGATAATTCCGGAAAAGTAGTAGCATCCCAATTTACTTAAAATCTATATCCAATTCCAGCCCTTACCGGGAAGAACATCCATCCCGTACCCAGTTCTGCGAATCCGAAGAAACGTTTTCCATAGGACACTCCGATGGGAGTGAACTGAAAGCCGTGGGAAGGGCGGCCGTCGCCATTGACGTAACCGCCCATGGTTCCGTAGCCGACCCCTGAGTAGATATTGATTCCTTCTCTTGTGAACCAATTCCCATAAAGCATCAGCATCAGATTACAGTCATAGGTTGTTGAAGCCCCAGGTTTATGTTCTTCAGGAGAATAATCGTCCTGCCCTGGCTGCCTGTCATGTATTCCGCCCATCAGACCCAGACTTATCCACTTCACCGGAGTATATTTGAATTCTCCGATAAGCGAGAAATGACTTTCAGCACCTCCGACAAAGCCTATCATCCACCCAGGACCGCCACCGCTGATTCCGATTTCAAATCGACGGAGCTCTTGGGCCTGCGTCACATGAGACATCAAGATAATGAGTGTGGTCAGTACTATAAATCTTCTCATAAGGCAGTAAATAAATGCTTTAAGTCAAATACAAATGTGTTAAAAAAGTTGATAGTGAGAGAACATTAAAGGCTTGCATTCAATCCCTTTCCTCGGTCAAGGGCCTTCTTAAAACAAAACAGACATCCATTTAGAGGATAGATACCTGTTATACATCTCAACACTTTTGAGAACACATTTCTGATACAAAGGTAATCTTTTTTCTTAGCCCACAACACTCACCTGAGCTTTTTCATCTGGATAGTTCATCATCTCACAACCTCCAGCATCTTCTCCTTCGTCCAGATTGAGGCCCCACCTGAAAGCCCAGCAAGAGTTTCCCTGAATGAGGCCACCCTCTTCTGTATGCGGGTGCTCCGTGGATTCCTGTACCGTCTAACCTTCGTCTCTACTCTTGCCTGGTCAACCTGAGGTGGAGTCTGGAGGGTCTTGTATCAGTCTTGAAATCTATCAAAATAATCTTGCCGGAAGTGCCAAATCCCCCGAAACTGTATCTCATTGACCAAAAAGAATAATTGAATTCTAATTCCGTGTACTAATTGCAAATGAGTGTATAATGGTTTATCTTTGCATTAATTGGATTATAATCTATTAGTTATGAAGAGCCATCTACTTCTTTCTCTTTGTGTTCTCTTAATGTCGACTGCCCTTGGTGCCCAAAACATCACGAGTAATGCAGCATATAAATCCTGCATGGATTCCTTGATTAGAGTCCGCTCTGCCCTTGTCGAGGAATGGAACGCAACGATACCTCCACATTTCAGGGAAGCGATGCGCCTTGAAAAGGAAGCGGAGTCTCATCCCGAACATAAAGATTCCCTGCTTGCCATAGCAGCCAAGGAACGGCAGACCGTGCAAGCTCTCATGCCTGCGCTCCAGCAGCAGATGGACGACAATCAGGCAGAGCGGCAGGCATTGATGGACAAGTACGCACTCGTCTTCGAAGATGCGTTCCCTTATTTCCGGATGCGCAAACAATTCTCGAAAGACAGCCTATCTATCCTTTTGAAGAAATCTTCTCCGGAAATCCAACGGTCTGCCCGCGGCAAGGCCCTGCGCAAATACATTAAGAAACGCCAGAGAGGAGAGGGAGAGCCTTTCCGCAAGTTCCGCTGTTACAATGTTAATGGAGAACGCTTCGACTGGGGCCTGGCCAAAGGGAAAAAAGTCTTTCTCATCCACGACGGTCTGTGGTGCATGACACATGGAATGAACAACTCCGCTTTGAGGAAGTATCTTTATTCTCTTTCAGAAACAGCGCCTAACTGCCTTCCGCTGATAGTCGTGGATTGCGAAGAAAAGGAAGAACTACTGGCTGCTATTGAGGAGTATGGCTTGCAGGAGTTCTGCGTTGTCAGCGAGTTCAATAAAGACATGGGCATACTTAACTGGCTATACAATGACACCACGACTCCGACTTGTCATCACATTGACGAAAAAGGTATCCTCGTGAAAACAACTGAAGGTGTCAAGCAGGACTATATTGAAAAAGAGTTTCTGAACATCAGATAGCCCTCAGAACGGCAAATCGCCCATATCTTCATCCTCGGTTGAGGTCAGGGTGAAGTTCAGCTTCGGACGAGACTCCTTGACAAGTTGCTCAAACTCCTCACGGCTATTGAAGCGCTGAACCTTGCGCCCCCCAACGGAGACGAAGCCTTCGATGGCGACGGGATCTTCAAACAGGCTCTTGATGGAAACATCAAGGGCCTTTGCTATTTTCTCGATGGTGTCAATGCGGGGCAGGCCGTAGAGGGAACGGGACAGGCTCTCGGGCTCCTTCAACGGAATGCTAAACCTTATCTTCAAGGAAACCAAGCACTTACAAGGGAATAAAAAAGAGAGCGACTCAAAAAATCGCTCTCAAAACCACTTGGGGTGGATGATGGGGCTCGAACCCACGACACTCGGAACCACAATCCGATGCTCTACCAGCTGAACTACATCCACCATGTAAGGATTGCAAAGGTACGAAAAAAATCCTTTGTTGCAATACCTAGAGTCAATTATTTTGTGTCTGATTGAATTCGCCGTAGGAATAATACATCTTCGTCGTTCTTTCGACATCATCCAGATCATACGTGTGCCACAGGCGGCCAAGCCTGAGTAGCATGCCGTTTTCCGGTGTTCCGCCATGATAGGGATCAAGATGCTCAATCGGGATACTCACGTAGGCATTGACCTGATGAAGATCCGTAAGTTCCAGATCGGGATTGGCAAAGGATTCCCCTCCTCCCTGATGATAGAGACGGAGATTGACATCAACCTGCTTGGCCTGATCTTCATCATAGACGGGGACATCCTCGACAAGCAGGAATGAATGGGGAGTCTTTGATTCGTTCTTTATGAAAAAGCTGAGCGCAAGGTTCAGGTACCCTCCGGAGAACCAGGATGAGCTGACATAGACCGGATCATCATACTGCACTGCCGCAGCTTCGGGAGATGAACGCAGGACCGTCTGAATCTCTTTGACAGGATAAACTTCCTTCAGGGTAATCTCGTAATCAAGATCGGATAGTTTTTTTGTCACATCGCAGACAAAAAGGATCCGCTTCATGGTATCAAGGTTTTCCTCGCACATTTTGTCCGTTACAGTAAGGACAGCACCCTCGTCAGAAAGGATGGAACCGGCGTCCTTCACCATTCCGAATTCAGTCAGGTTGTAATACAGGACCCCGTCATCCTCGATGCAGGAGGAGAGCCCCAGGAGGGAGAGGACAGCCGCGAATACGAATAACTTGTTTTTCATGATATTCTATGTTTTTTTGTCGGTCTTGCGACCAATTGTATATCAATATCTTCAACCGTAAAGCCTTTGAATTTCCGACGTTTCAGGCGGGAATAGATCAGGTCCATCAGTTCATCATCGAAAACGTCACGGAAACAATTGTTCTCGCGGTCGTAGAGATGGACATGGCGGAAACTGTTGACGTCAAAATACATCTTGCTGTTACTGCTCATGCGCCGGGAATAGATGTGGATATCTGCCAGTTGGGACAGAATAT
The DNA here is from genome assembly GCA_902789395.1 of uncultured Bacteroidia bacterium. Taxonomy (GTDB): domain Bacteria; phylum Bacteroidota; class Bacteroidia; order Bacteroidales; family UBA932; genus Cryptobacteroides. Next base: position 101,832 of record CADANY010000005.1, read on the forward strand.
TGTAAACGGAGGCTACGGTTATCTTGGTCCCGGATTTCTGAATCTCTTCCGTAACCATATCGGCCGAAGCATGGCCTAGCCGCATCATGGTTTCATGGACAGCAATGCGCTGCCGCGTCGCTTTCAGGCCATGGCGCCGAAGCTGGTGGAGGAAGTCTTCCCGGGTCGGGGTTTTCTGTTGGGTCTGGTTCGTCATTTTTAATCGAAATCGTACAAAGTTAGCAGTATTTTTGAATTATTCCAAATTCGAAACAGATATAATAAAGGGGCGGCCAAGCAGGCCGCCCCTTTCAGCGAAGTCATCACAGTAGTTACTTGTTGTATCGGATTGCAATATATTCGATGCTGCTGGCATGCGCCGCTTCTCCGGCAGGTTGATCGCGCAGATGCGCATTTGCATAGTCAGCACCGTCACTGCAAAGGTCGCTCGTCGGGACGAGGCGGATGTAGACATTCGCCTGACCGAGGATATCCTGCGGGAGTTCCCAGTCGAGGGTCTTGTAACCGACGAGGGAGGAGTACAGGGTATTGGCCCAGACGGAGACATCCGGAATCGTGTATTCCCCGATCAGGTGCCACTGATTGTCATCTTTGGCGGCCATGCTGTCGACGAAGGACCATTCTGCCTTCCAGAAACGCGGGGAATACCAGTTCTGCTGGGTATTCATCACTGAAATCTGGAGAGAAATGTGGTCCGTGACGATACCCTCCGTCGAGAAATTCAGCATCCATCCGTACGGACGGTTCGTATCGTAATCCCACCAGTAATGGGAGGCCCATCCGGTAAAGCAGCCGCCGTAGGCATTGCCCTTCCCGTACATGGAGGTTGACTGGTTGTTGATTCCGCCCGCACCCTTGGCCGAATTATTGACGGCATCCTTGTTGGTTGCATTCGGTCCGCACCACTCAATCGTTCCGTCAGGATTGTGGCTCAGCAGGGATGCCATCGTAGCATTCGAGGTGTTCCAATGTTCCTTGGCGGGATCAAGCACGATACCGAGGCCGTTGATGTTGCCCCAGTTGTCGCCGAACAGACGGGTCGTACTGTTGCCAATAGGTCCGAGGTACTCATAAGTACCGGCTCCCCACATGTGCTGGTTGTAAGTCGCCTGCGTGTATTCTTTCGATTCGGAACCGGTATATTTCTGCTGGTATGTATGGGTAAACCAGCCGTTGGTCCCGTAAGTCGGCAGACAGACCTCGTTTTCCATATCCGGGTTCCAGAAACGGTATTCGGTCAGAAGGGCGCTGAAGCTGTCCTCTACACTGTCGTTCATCTGGCCCCAGATATCTTCTTTCGTCTGGTGACGGATCTGATAACGGCCGATGTTTCCAAGGGTCACATCATCCTCGATCTCGAGCGGATCCGCTCCGTTGCGCCACTCGAAACGGGAGAAACGCTCATGGACAATCACACCGCTGATTTTGCCCGATCCATACGGGAGACGGGTTCCGTCATTTCGGTAGAGGCAGACGGTGTTGGTATACATGTAGAGATGGTCGGCGTTGCGGTCACGGACCATCAGCGGATACTTCGACAGACGATGGGCACCCGTTCCGATGGCATAGCCTTCATTGACCGGCGTAATCGCGCCCTTGCGGACCGGGAACTCGACATCCTTAAGGGTAACGTAGGTATACATGTCCGCGTCGGTCAGTTCGTTGATTGCCTTCTCCTTGACCGGGATATCGGACTTCGAACCGGCCACCTTGGAAACAACCATGCTGCTGGTAATACCCTTGACATTGACGCGGTCCGGATCGGAATACAGATTTGCTGTCGTCCCGTACATAAGGATCTGGACCCTGTCAAACTGGTTGAAGACATTGTCGGCAGATGTCGCCGTCAGGAGCATGATGCCCAAAGAGGCGTCGTTGTTCTGCAGATAGACAGTCCGCTCGGAACCGGTATAGTCGATCGCAGAGGTCGTCATCTGCTCATTCTCGCCGGCATTGCCCAGTTCGGTGTTGCTGACAACCGTTCCTTCGAGGATGATATACTCATCGATCGGTTTTCCGGTTGCATACTTGTCCATGAACTCGCGGAAGTCGACGGAACGCCCGAGGCCTTCTTTTGAGTTGCGCTGGACAAGGTTCAGGGTAATACCGACCCGATCGCCCCAACCATCCGTATAGGAGAAGTCAATCGCCGCGGTACGCGGATTGGAGCTGTCGGGGTTCGGGGTCGTTGTAATCGTAAGATTATGGTTGTCGGCAGAGTCGCCTCCGTCTGCGATCTTGATCGAACTGATCCACGTCGTATCCGCCCCCTCCGGGAAGGTCGTATTGACGGTCATGTAGGAGAACGGGATATTGGTCTGGATTGTTTCGACCAGGTCCCCACCCTTTCCGGGAGCGATGAGTGAGGTATTCTCCTTGGTCAGGAGAGCCGTGATAGCTCCCTGCTGCTTGAGGGACAGGGTATCCCTGCGGCTGTCCACGTCACTGCAGAGGACGAAGCGGGTCATACGCTTGAACTCCTCGTTCATCGTATAAGAGATATTCAGCGTTCCGTCGCCTTCGCCGGCCATGCGGTCGAAGGCGATCCAGTTCGCATCGTCCAACTGCTCGATATGATAAGCGCCATTGGAAAGGACACTGACTTCAAGGTTGCCCGCTTCTTCGCTGACAGTAAAGACTTTCTGGGTCGCGCCGAGTTCGACGAGGTCGATCTTTGCGGCATCGTCGATGTTACACGCAGCCAGAAGGCCCGCCGCTGCAAGCAGGACGGAAGCATGTCCGATAAGTGATATTTTCTTTTTCATAAGCGATATCTGTTAATTGTAACGGACGGTGATGGTACCGATACGGATCCCGGTCGCCTTGTCGGTGAGGGTTCCATTCTCGATGCCCAGATTGGTCAGGTACGTTCCAGCCGCCGTTCCCGGCTTGGTATCGGTCACCTTGTCGGCAACCTGGACCCGGAGGATAACCTGATCCTTGTCGAAGCACTCCTGCGGGAGTTTTCTCAGATGGTCCTTGAAACCCGGGCAGCTATCCTGGGAGGTCGTGGACCACCAGACGATCGACCGGTTCTTGATCATATCAGCCCCCGGAACGGCCTGGAAGGTCGCGCCGCCGTCAATGGAATAGAGCAGGTTCCAGTGAGCCGGAGAATCCAGGGTCGTGTTGTTCATCTGTCCATGGTTCCAGACCAGACCGAAGATCATGTTGGAACCGGTGATTCCCTTGGTAGAGAAACTGAGGTCGAAGTACTCGCCCCTGTTCTCGGCAAAGTTCCACCACTTGCGCGTTACAATCAAGGCGCCGCTCGGGATAAGACCGGCCTGGCCCTTTACGGTATATTCGTGGCTCATCATACTGTTGAAATCGGAATTGGCAGCAATCGTAGCGCCGTAGAGATTGAGCGTGCCTTCGCCGATCTCAGGGAGGACATCCGCCTGCTTATTGTTCCAGTTCCACTCGACAATCGTCTTGGAGAAGGCCGGATTTTCAAGCTGGATATCGGCCCTGTCCATCGGGCGGATCTTATAGCGGCCGAGATCGCCGTAACGGACCAGTTCCTCCGCGACCACGATACCCCGGTAGGATCCGGATCCCTGCGCTACGACTTCGCTTCCGTTTCCATAGAAAGAGCCGTCACGACGCCAGGGAACGGACGAATTGGTCAGCATATAGATGACATTGCCGCCTTTGTCGCTCATCAGGAGCGGAGCGACATCCCATCTGGGCGATGTCGTACCGGAAATCGGGTTGATGCCCTTGGCTGCATCTTTGAGGGAGTAGCCGTCCGTACAGTTCGTGTAAGCGCCGTCCTTGCACATGATCTCGATATCCTGAAGGGTAACCATCGTAAAGATATCGTCATCCGTCAGCTGGCTGATCGATTTCTTCTTGGCCGGGACAAGGAATTCATCCTCTCCGAGTACCTCGATGATGCTCTCAGCCGTCAGACCGGCAAGGGTAAAGCAGACAGCGGGATCCGTCTCCTTGACAAGGGTCAGGCCCTCCAGGTTGATCCGGACTTTCTGCCAGCGTTCGGTCGTATTGTCGGCACGGGTTTCGAACTTGAGCTGGAAACCATATTTACCGTCCGTACTTTCGATATAGGCAGTCTTGTAGTTTTCCTCGAAATCGTACTTGAACTGGGCGGTCTGCGGACTCTGGCATACATTGGCGCTGCCGGGATCACTGACGATATAGCCCTCGATATACTGCTTGACAGTCAGTTCGCCCGGAGTGAGCGCACGGACCTCAGCGAAGGAAATCGAGGAAGGATACGACTTCTGGGATACTTTATAGGAAGTCGTGACCGAACCTCCCTTAAGGGTATAGGTCACGTTGATCGTCGCCTTGCGGGCAAGGCCGCTTTCGTTCTTCGTAACCTTGAAGACCAGTCCTTCGGAAGTCATCTGTACATCGGAAATCCACGGCTCACCAGCACCCTCATAGGCAACATCATACTGGAAATCGGCGACATAGGGATAGACATTATTGACAGTCGTTGCAGCAGTATATTCACCGCTGAAACCGGCATACTCGCCTTCGGCTGATTCGAGATTAAGTTCCGGCTGCGAAAGCGTCTGGGTAACAGTCTGGGTCGTGCTGACGGCATTGCCGTTGGCATCTTCGACCCGGAGTGTCAGGACGGCGATACGGGGTTCCGCACTGTTGTTGTCGCTAACCGTATAGAAGGCATTGCTGCTCGTGAGGCTGTCGAACTCAAGCCAGGGAGTGGTCTTGAGCGTATCCGGTACGACTCCTCCGGTCACGACACCGAGGGAGTTGCCCTCCAGGTCGAAATACTCGACAGACGGAGTAACCTGGTCAAGGCTGTAACGGAGGTTGCTCGAAAGCGGGGTCCGGATAGAAGCTCCGCTTTGGAGAAGGGTTATGGCCGGGACCTTGAAGGAAAGACCCGCATCATCATGGCCGGATTCACCTGCGATGGTCAGGTTGCCGTCCTGAACAACCATAATCGTATCCTTCAGTTCGGCCTTGGTCAGGATGATACCGACGGTACGGGAAATCCCGTAGTTGGCCGAGAAAGTCAGGACAATGTCATGGTTCCCCTCTCCGCTGAGTTTATTCAGGGAAGCCCAGTCGACAGTCCGGTCGAATTCAGCGGTCCAGGGGCCGTTGGCATAGACAAGGATGTGGGTAGAACCGGCATCCTTTTTCAAGGAAAGCTTGTGGGAATTGACCGCAAGCGGGAGGTCCATCTCAAACGGCTTGTCATCGCAGGAAAGGACCGCCAGCGCACCGACAAAGAGGGCGGCGAGGGTCTTGAAAATATGTTTCATGGTATTTTTCATTTTCCTGTCAGTTTATTAAAGTCCATACTTCGCATATTCCTTGTTGTCGAGGTTGTACTTGGATTTGACGACCTCGAGGTCAGGAATCGGATAATACTCGTGGCAGGGCTTTACGTTGTCTTTGAGCGCCTGGTAATCACTGTAGTCGAGGATCGACTGGTAGAAGATACCCCAGCGGACGAGGTCGAACTTGCGCTGGAACTCACCGAAGAGTTCGCGGGCGCGCTCGTTGCGGATCTCATCCTGGAGACGGGCGGCGGTACGGAAGATATACGGGTCGAGACCGGCGCGGACACGCGTCTTGTTGAGGTACTCGACAGACTCTTCATTGCGTCCGAGCTCGTTATAGCACTCGGCCATCATCAGCATTACGTCCGCGTAACGGAATACCTTATAGTTGTTTCCGTCGTTGGAAGTATACATGTTCGGGCACCAGAATTTCGGACCGCACCACGGGCGGGTATTGACACTCTTGAAGTCATGGCCGTTATAACTCCAGGCCATGTTGTAGTTCTTGCGGATGTCCTTGCCCATCTTGGTCTGGAGACCCTGGCAGAAGAGGACATTCGGACGCATGGCGGCCCAGGCCGTCGCATTGTTTCCGAGCTCCTCGACGACGACGCCGTCATACATGTTGCCGTTCGTACGGGGATACGGCATGCAGATACAGGCAGCATTGGACGTATAGGTGACACCGCCCTGCGTATAGGTATGCTGGATCTCCATGATGGACTCCGGCGTGTTCTTGTTACGGAACATGACGTTCTCGGCATAGTCATACTGGGAGAAGTCGCCATAGATGTCCTCCAGGCTCTTGAGTGCCGTGAGGGCGGTATTCCAGTCCTGGTTCCACATGGCCATCTTTGCGATCAGCATGTAGGCGCAGGCGGCTCCGAGACGGTTTTCCTTGTTGTCGACAGTCCGGATCTGGGGGGCCAGCGGAGCAATCGACTGCAGGTCGGCGATACAGGCCTTGCGGGTTTCGACAGCGCTCATTCTCGGGAGCTGGGAAATCCGGTCGAGGGTTTCCAGATCCGTCACATCATCGAAATAGAAGGGCACATTGCCGAAGAAGCAGGTCAGCGTATAGTAATAGAATGCGCGGAGGGTTTTCGCCTCGCAAAGAAGACGGATCCGGTCTGCATTGGTTTCATCGATCTCGCCTTCTTCGGTCATGAAAGCCTTGGATTTTTCAATCCCCTGGATGGCGAAGTTGCAGCGCTGTACGCCCAGATAGCACTGGGTCCATACGGTCGAGCCGTGACGCGGCGTAACCGGAGAGACATCCAGGCGGGCATCGAGGGTTCCGGAAGGGCAGTAGGCGATATCGGAAACACACTCGGTAGCAAGCATGTAAGTATATGTATAGATACTTTTCAGCGGGATGTAGCAGCTATTGACGACAGATTCGCACTCGGCAGTCTTCCGGAAGAAGTTGTCCGGAGTGGAGAGGGCGGAAAGATCTTCGTCCAGCGAACAGGCGGAAAGCGAAATCATCGCCAGTCCGGAAAGGGTATAGAGGATATGTTTCAGTTTCATAATATCTTTCATTTTAATATCTTACCTGAACACTGAACGTAATCGTGCGGGCCTTCGGATAGGCTCCGAGGTCGACACGGCGGAGGGTCGAAGAGGTCCCTTCGGAAGAAACGTCCGGATCGAATCCGTTGTAATTCTTCCAGAGATAGAGATTCTCTCCGATTACGCTGAAGGTAACGTCACGGATGCCTGCGGTCTTCTTGAAAGGAAGGGTGTAGGACAGGGAGACGTTCTTCAGACGGAGGTAAGAAGCGTCATGGACCATAAAGTCGCTCGGGAGTGCGGCATCCGACTTACTTGCTACACGCGGGATATCGGACTCCGGATTCCTTTCCGGATGCCAGGCGTTCAGCATGTAACGGTACTGGTTCGTGAAGATGGAACCGGCCATATAGATCTCGGAGAAGTTGTAGATCTTGCCGCCGAGAGAGTAGGCCATATAGACGCCGAGACGGAGGTTCTTGTAATGGAAGGTATTCTGCATACCGCCATAGATGAACGGATCGGCATTGCCCTGATAGACCAGGTCGGCCTGGCTGAGGACGCCGTCATGGTTGATATCATAGTAACGGGCGGCACCGTTGGACGTTGAAGTGCCGACATAGGTATTCGTAACCTTGTTCCGGGCCTTCTCGTCATCGTTCTTCCACGTTCCGCCATACTTGAAGCCCCAGAGGGAGTTCAGCGGGTAGCCGGCGACATAACCGTACATCATGTATTTGTTGTTGCCCCAGCTGTCGTATGCGGAAACGAATTCTTCGCCGCCGATATCGTCGACCATCTGGTCGTTATGGGAGATGGTGAAACTCGTTTCCCAACCGAAATTCTTCTTGACGATGTTACGGGTCTCTACCGTCAGCTCGATACCCTTGTTGGAGGTCTTGCCGATGTTGACGAACTTGGAAGAATAACCGGCAGTCTGGGCGACCTGGACATTCAGAAGAAGGTCAGAGGTATGCGACGAATAGACTTCGGCGGTAAGGGATACGCGGTTCTTGAAAGCGGAGAAGTCGAGAGCGGCATTGTAGGCCGTCGTGGTTTCCCACTTCAGATCCGGAGAATCGAGACGGCTCCGGTAGGTTGCTACCGGCTGCTTCCCGTCGAAAAGATAACCGCCCGTCGTCGTGGAGAGGACCGCATGGGAGCGATAGGCGCTGATCGCATCGTTACCGGAGATACCGGCACTCACTCGGAGGGACAGGTCATCGATCCAGCCGACATTCTTCATCCAGGGCTCATTGGAAATACTCCACTTGAAGGCACCGGAAGGGAAGGTCGCATATTTGTTGTTCGGGGCGAAGTTGGAGGCGCCGTCCCGGCGGACTGTCGCGGTCAGGTAGTAACGGGAACCGTAGTTCCAGTTAAAACGGCCGAAGACGGAGAACTTCTCTTTCGCCGAGAAGCCGGTGCTCGCGCTATAGGTTTCCTTGTCCTGGACGGCATTCATGTTGTTCCACATGACGACATCATCCATATAGCCCTTTCCGGAGAGGGAAAAGCTATTGGAAGCAAAAGTATAATAGGAAAGACCGGCCATGAAATCGAGCGAGTGCTTCCCAGCCTTGACCTTATAGGTTGCGGTGTTTTCAGAAGAAAGCGAGTGCTCGTCATATTCCGCACGGTAGGCAGTGCCGCCTTCGTCACCGCGGATACGGGTCGGAAGCGTTCCAGGCTGATACTGATAGGTATGGCGCTGATAGAAATAGTAGGAAGCGACGCTCCGGATTTCCAGGTTCTTGATCGGGGTCACGACGGCCGTGAAGTTGTGGCTCATCGAGTGCCGGGCAAGATAGTGCGTGTTCAAATCGATCAGCACGCGCGGAGAATTGATCCAGCTTCCGCTGTAATAAAAGTCGTTGATTGCATCGCCCGGCTTCATGAGCGGGCTCAGATAGATGGCACCGTTCGTCCAGGAGCTGCCGCCGATATTGGCCTTGAGCTCATCGTTGTGGCGCCAGGTATAGGAACCGTTGTATCCGACTTTCAACCATTTGAAGAGCTGGCGGTCGAGGTTGATACGGCCCGTGAAACGCTGCTGGCCGCTTCCCTGGATAATACCCTGGGTATCATTGTAAGAGAAGGAAGCGTACCGGCTGCTGGCATCTGTCCTTCCGGAGAGGGAAAGCGCATAATTCTGGGTAACGGCCGTACGGGTCACTTCCTCAATCCAGTCGGTACCCTTTCCGGCAGAGAGCGGGTCTTTGAACCGGCTCAGGTAAAGCGGGACGTCCAGACCGGATTCGATACCGGAGGCTGTCGCATTGGAGTCACCGCCGAATGCAACGACCTCGTTACGGTAGATCTGAAGCTCACGGGCATCCATTATATCGAGCTTTTTCGGCAGGTGGGAAATTCCGATGTCGGATTTGAAGGTAATGTTGGTCTTATCCTTCTGGCCCTGTCCCTGTTTCGTCGTGATGATGATGACACCGTTCGCACCGCGGGATCCGTAGATAGCGGTCGAGGAGGCATCCTTCAGGACGGAAATATTTGCGATATCGTCGGCATTGATATCGTTCAGGTCGTGGATGGCATCGATGATACCGTCTACAACGTAGAGCGGCTCATTGGAAGCGGTAATCGAACGGGAACCGCGGATACGGACTGTCGTAGTCGAACCCGGAGCACCGTCGGTCGACATAAAGTCGGCACCTGCGATACGGCCCTGGAGGGCGTTATCGACGGACAGAACAGGAATACTCTGGATATCGGACATTTTGACGTTCGTGACGGATCCCGTCAGGTCTTCTTTCTTGACGGAGCCGTAACCGATCATGACGACTTCCTGCAGGACATTCTCATCTTCCGCGAGGGTAAAGTTGTATTTGGTTCGGTTGCGGGTCACCTTGACGGTCTGGGTCTCGTAACCCATATAAAGGACCTCGAGGGTCTGGCCGGGACGGACCCTGAGGGTATAGGCTCCTTTCCCGTCGGTAGAGGTTCCCTGGTTCGTTCCTTCGATCCGGATCGTCGCGCCGGGAAGGACATTCCCTTCGCTGTCGACGACCGTACCGGTAATAGTCATGGACTCAGGGGAACCTTGTGCATTGAGCGTTACCGCCGCTGTTGCATGGAGGCAAAACAGCAGCACCGTTGCCACGAAGGGCAAAGCGAGTTTTTTCAATATTGCATGCATCTCCATGGTCGGTTATTCGTTATTTTCATCTTTCTGGAAGACAGTGTCTTTCCCGCTCTTTCCTCCGTTCAGAAGGAAGAGATCCTCATCCTGGACATGAGCGTTGCTGGTAATCTTCCTCAGGTATACATTGTCCAGGAATATCCGGTTGGGCTTGCCGGGGGTCGGAGAAAGGGAGCCGGCCGTAAAGCGGATTCGGGTATCGCTTGTCAGCGGATTCCGGTCCGTACCGATAATGCCGACGAGGAACTGGCCCTCATCCCACATATCGCCTGGGAATTTGTCAGAATTGAGATCATAATAAGGGACCTCAAGCTCGAGTTTAGTCGTGCCCTGCTTCTCAAAATCGCGGATAACACCGCCGCCTACGACTTCGACAGTCAGTTTGTTGTCATCCTTGTTCCCGTCGAGATCCGTATAAGCGACCGCACGGAAGGAAAGTACAATGAGCGTATCACGGTGGAGCTCATCGACATAGGGCGTATAAACGTCAGCGCCGTAACCGTCCTCGCTGCCGAGCATCAGGTATCCGTTCTTACCGTAGAGATAGGCCTCCTTCTGACCGTCGATGACGGTCGATTCCCAGCCGCGGTTCTTGTCGGTGACGGACCACTGGGAAGAGAGGGTCCCATCCAGTTTACGGGGATCGGGAGAGCCGTACTTACTCCAGGACATATCGCTGGAGAGGCGTGCCACAAGTCCTTGATGGACTGTCAGATAAGAACCGAGTTTAAGATCCGGGGCGGTCAGCATGAGCGTTCCGGTCCTTCGGGTATAATACGGGTTGTTGTTCCGGCGGGCATGTGTGAGTTTCACTTCATACAGATCATCTCCGATTTTTTCCATTCCGGAAACGACTGCCCATGGGGACGACTCGGCATCCTGCCATTTTGGAACGAATTCCACATTGCTCTTGACGTACAACGTGGCTTCTCCCGCCCGTACGCTGACGCTAGCGGCTGTCAGCGGCGTCAGGGAATCCGGGTGCTCATAGACTTCGATGAACTCCGGCCTGTCCGCATTCGGATCGTCATGACGGCACGACGAGAAGAAAGGGATAGCCAGCATCACCGCAGCCCCGGCCAGAAGGCCGATCATGCTGCCGGGATTCCTGGATAAGGATTGGTTGGACATAAATAAAAAGTTTAATTATTGGTTAATTACTTGGTTAAATCGAAATCCACAAGGATCGGACGGTGGTCCGAAGGGTCATAGAACGAGCTGACATAGGTACTCGGCCTGCTGGAGGTCCACTTGTCGATCAGGATACCGGCATCGACTACCCGGCCCATCATCGAAGGGGATGCATACATGAAATCAATCCGGGAATTACCGTATGTACTGGAACAGAAAGAGCCCTTCCACGTTTCGGCAATGATATCGACAAGGTTGGTCTGCTCCAGGATAACGTCCTGGGTAATGAGTTTCGTGTCGTTGGCCGAATAGTTATAATACCAATTGTCAAGCCGGGAACGGGAATTCAAGTCACCCATCAGGAGCCAGTCTTCATTGGCATACTTCGGATCGTTGACCGTATGCGAAACAATATACTGCATTTCAAACTGACGGTAGTAATCTCCCTCATGGGCCTCCTTGCTGGCCTCACGGGCAGCATCTCCGGAAACGCCGAATCCGTATGCCTGCGGCCACATGTGGCATGTCACGATATTGATTTTGCGGCCGTTCACCTCGATCTGCTGGATGGCGGCACCGTGGGCGACCGGCCTTCCGGAGACATCCGTATCCGTAATCCTGAGGAGTGTTTTGATCGGATATTTGGAGGTTGTTTCCTGGGGATAGTTGTCCCGTTTCCCGCTCAGGGCTACGTAGCTGTGTCCATATCGGGCGGCGAGGGTCGCCCATCCGTCAGGAAGGAACCGGTCCGAAGACGGAGCGGACTGGTTGGTATTGTTCTTATAGATAGAGGCCGCCTCGCACCAAACACAAATATCCGGATCATACTTCTTGACCCACTTGACGAAATTGTTGTAGTTGTTGTGCTGGTCTGCCCACATACCGTTCTGGATGTTCCAATAAAGCACCCTGAGGTTGCCTTTCCGGGCCTCGGACTGCCCTTTCCGGACCATCAGGTTGTCAATCCAGACGCCATGTGCGCCGCTGTCGGTGCTGCACCCGGCGAAATAAAGATTCAGTCCATCGGTCGCACGGTCGACCTCCAGTACGGCATGATGCCATGTCTTCACTTCAGCAAGCGAAGAAGGAGCCGGAACGGCTTTCCTGGTAATAACGACACTGGAAGAGGCACTTGAGAACGTCGGAGCCGCACCTATATCTTTTCCGTCCACAAGGCAGGAACGGATCACTCCGCCTCCCGCAATCTCAAACTGCAGATCGTCGGTCGCCCCGTTCTGGAAACAGAAATCGAAGGATACCGTAACGGAACTCATTCCATCCAGATTCCCGATCGCCGGCGTCTGAAGGATTCCGCGACCCGTATTTCCCATTCCGACGGAGACATAGCCCTGCCATTCCATGCACCGGAACATATATTTCCAGTCTTCAAGGTTCCTGGCGAGAACATAGGAATTGTCCATGGCATGAGAAGCACCTACCGTCTTTCCGTTGACATCCGCCCAGGTATTGGACTGGATGAATCCAGTTCCGGGCGTATCGAATGAGACGGGGGCAAAGGCATCGGCGGTTCCTTTCCGGTTCCGGCCACCTTCTATGCCGATCTTCTGGGCGTCAGGGGCAAAACCTTTTCCTTTCTCCCCGGACATCGGGTCGCCGCCCCAGACGAAATTGTCAAAGCCTTCGAACCAAAGCAAGTCATCTTCCGGCTTGTAACTGATCGGGAAAGATTTAACCTCATTGGCCTTCAGATCGACCGGACCTGAATACCATGTCATCATCCGGTGATCCTTGTCACAGAGCGTGATCTCGAGACCCTGGGAAAGATTTCCCGGAATGACGGGAATGAAAAGGTGGAAGTTCTTGTCCTTGATCGGAGTTCCTGCTCCGGCTCCCATGCAGTTCAGCACGACGAAATCAAGGCCTTCCGAGATTTGGAACTGTCTTTTTGAAGGAAGATAGGCCGCAATTCCGGCAATTCTCTCGCCCCCGACGGCTTTCACCTTGACAGAAGTCAGGTTTGCATTCCCGGAAACCGCAAGGTCCAGGAGGCTGAATCCTCCCGCAAACGAGAGGACGTTTCCCGTAGATTCGGAATACTCTGCGTACAGGGGGAAGGATGACATGGACGAAAGAGTCGACTGATAGAACTGCGAATAGGGGACTTTTACGTCCTTGTACGCTGTTGATCCGAACCAAGCCGAAGATTTTGACGTGAGGAGTACGGCAGAATAGGAATTGGATACCGTCGATTCAACGTCGCAGTACCAGTTTCCGGAAGCGTCTTTCAGCAGCGTATAGTCTTTCCCATTGACGCGGGCGGTGCAGCCGGTAAAATCTTCGGGTTTGGCTAAGATTTGTTTCGAGGGATCCCCACTCCGCTCTGCATAGAAACGGACTTTCCCGTCTACGACCTCGATCGGGGTTCCTTTCTTCGATTCCTTCTGGTCTTCTCCCGAAGGATCGGGGACTGGCTTTTTACATGTCAGCGCGACTGCTCCGAGAAGGAAAAACATGAAACACGGACGAAAGATTTTCATTGACTTAATTTTAGTATTGTCACACAAAATTAGCAATAAAAACCGGGCGCCGTTTCTTAATAATTTAAAACAAACGCCAAATCAAGACTCAAAAAACCGCAAAAAAACTTTTCAATTAGCTGATAACTAAAACCTTATCAGATGGATAAGACGCCCCATAAAAAAGGTTGAAATCAAGGTCTTGATTTCCTAGAAATTCTTGATTATCTCTTCAAAATCTTCCTTTTCGCAGCGTGCGGCAGCTTTCATTCTGGAACGGTACGTATAGACGGTCGAAGGAGAGCAATTCAGGAATCGGGCGATCTCTCCGCTCTCGGTAATCCCGATCCGTATAGCGGCCAGGATCCGGAGTTCAGTCGGCAGGTCCCCCGATGTCTCGGGAAATCTGGCTTCTTCCTCCAACAGACGATTGACCTTCGATATGAAATCAGGATACAATTTCAGGAACGTCTCGTCAAAAGATTTGAAATAGTCTTGATAACGGGCATGAATGGAGGAAGGCTGACGGAGTTTTTTCACAACGGCATCGGGGCCTTCGGAGCGAAGGATTTGTTTCAACTCCCGGCGCTGCTTTTCCGGTTCCTCGAGATATTCGGTCGCAAGTGTCATGTACCGAATAATGTAATTATCCCGGATCTTATTGGCATCCTGCAACTTATGGTTCATCTTCGAGAGCATCCTGGATCGTCTTGAAAGGATGGACAGGAGTAAAAGGACGGTTATCAGAAGAATGGACAGGATCAGGAAAAGAAAAAGATGGATGCGGCGGTTCCGGGCGTGCTCGCGGTCCAGGGCATCTCCGATAACGGCCAGAGCCGGACCGGAAAAGCGCATGCGCTGATTGAATCCGGCGACCGAAACATCTGTCAGGGATCGTCTCATATAGGTCTCCGCTCTTTTATAGTCCCCTTCCTTGTAGAGGATCCGGGAAAGCTGATAGAGCGAGAGATAATTCATGTTGGCTGCATGGAAATCATTGACTGTAGACCGGATCAGCCAATGCTTTTTAGCCGCATTGTCGCCTGCCAGTCCGGAAAAATAAGCCACATAATTGGAGAATATCGATTTCCAGCGCGGGTTTTCCGTCTTTTCGTACAGGCGCTCCATCATCGCAATCCCCTTTTCCGTATTCCCTCCTTCGGCAAAGAGATGGGCCCGGTTGATCTGGCCGAAATAAGAAGACGTATCTTCCTCAGCGTAACGGAGACGGGCCGCTTTCAGGAGTGAATCCAGCGGAATTCCATGATACGTAGTATGGTGGTGCTTTGCCTCGACGAGAAGACGGATACCGGTCCAAAGGCGCATCTGCCGGAGACCTTCCCGGTCATACGCAGCCGTGTCGATCTGGGAAAGAAGGTCCAGTGCCGTCATTTCCATGTTCTTGAGAGCCACGAGACGGATTTCGGATAACTCTGCCTTCATCCTCTGCCGGGGCGTAGAAGCAGAAACCGCCATCTTGCGGGTATACCGCTCTACGGAATCAAGGCTGAAACTCAGATAATAATTCCTGAGACTGTCCTCCAATTCAAAGCGTATCGAATCATCCAGGGCGGCATCCAGGCCGGCGCGAAGCGGAGATGCCTTTCGTTCAAACAGGTCCCGGTATTCCTGCCGAGCGGCGATGATACGGTCCAGTTCCTTCAGTTCCGAACGGAAAGGATCGGGATGGCAGCCGGCCGCAATGCAGCAGACTGTCAGGACAGTTATCATGACGCGCAGTTTCATATTACCTGTTTTTCGGGGTTTAAAGTTAACGATTTTCTCAGAATTATTGCACAAAAAGTATTACCTTTGTAGAAATGATCAAAGACTTATGGCAAAGCGTGAAATAAAGTTTTCCCTCGTATACAGGGATATGTGGCAGAGTTCGGGGAAGTATGTTCCCCGGGTAGATCAACTTGTTGAAGTTGCTCCCGCAATCATCGACATGGGCTGCTTCGACCGGGTGGAGACGAACGGCGGTGCTTTCGAACAGGTAAACCTCCTTTTCGGCGAAAATCCCAACAAGGCCGTCCGGGCATGGACGGCCCCCTTCCACAAGGCCGGGATCCAGACCCACATGCTCGAGCGCGGTCTCAACGCCCTGAGAATGAACCCGGTACCTCTTGATGTCCGGGAACTCATGTTTAAGGTAAAGAAAAAACAGGGCACCGACATCGCCCGTTCTTTCTGCGGACTGAACGACCACCGCAACCTGAAAGGGTCCGTCATCGGCGCCAAGAAGGGCGGAATGATCTCCCAGGTCGCCCTTTCAATCACCTACTCCCCCGTCCACACGGTAGCTTACTATATGGACATCGTCGACAAGGTCGTCGAATACGGGGCGGATGAGATCTGCCTTAAGGATATGGCCGGAATCGGCCGTCCGAATCTCCTGGGCGAACTCGTACGGGATATCAAGGCCAAATACCCGCATATCATCGTCCAGTACCATGGACACAGCGGGCCCGGATTCGCTCCGGCTTCGATGCTGGAGGTCGCCCGCGCAGGGGCGGATTACCTAGACGTCGCTGTGGAGCCTCTCTCCTGGGGAAAGGTCCATCCGGATGTCATTACGATCCGCGAAATGCTCCGTGCCGACGGTTTCCTCGTCAAGGACCTCAATATGGATGCCTATATGGAAGTGCGTCGCCTGACCCAGAAATTTATCGATGATTTCCTCGGCTACTGGATCAATCCCTCCAATTCGAAGATGACCTCCCTGCTGGTAGGCTGCGGCCTGCCTGGCGGCATGATGGGGTCCATGATGGCCGACCTCAAGGGCTTCCAGGGTGCGATCAACGCAGCCCAACGTGCCCACGGCCGCCCGGAAATGTCCCTCGACACCCTGATGGTCAAACTGTTCGAAGAGGTCGAATACGTATGGCCCCGTCTCGGCTATCCCCCGCTCGTAACCCCTTTCAGCCAGTATGTAAAGAACACGGCCTTGATGAACCTGTTCAACATGCTGAACGACAAACCGAGATGGACAACGATTGACAAGGATACCTGGGGCATGATCCTCGGGCACATGGGACGCCTCCCGGGACAGCTTGCCCCTGAGATCGTTACGCTTGCCAAGGAAAAAGGTCTCGAATTCACTGACGGCAACCCGCAGGACAACTATCCGGACGAACTGCCCAAGTTCCGGAAGATGATGGAAGAAGAAGGCTGGGATGTCGGCGAGGATGAAGAAGAGCTCTTTGAGTTCGCCATGCATGAACGCCAGTACCGCGACTACAGGAGCGGGATTGCAAAAGAACGTTTCAACAAGGAACTTCAGGAACTCAAGGCGAAGGCGGGTGCTCCCATCCAGATCGTCCGTCCCGTTGTAGAGATGCCGAAATTCGATATTGACAAATACGCCGAAAAGTATCCCCACGCCGTTCCTGTCCAGGCTCCGGCAAAGGGGAAACTGCTTTGGGAACATGATGTCGACGATGCTTCAGCCGCTCCGATCGCCGGGACCGCCGTCAAGGCTGGCGAAGCGATGGGCTATGTCCAGACATATTACGGTATGGAGGAGATTATTCCGGCCATCAACGGCCGCGTCGTTGCCGTAACCGGGAGACAGGGCGAAGATGTCGCAAAGGGCGAAATCGTGGCATTTATCCAAGAATAACGCAATATGAAAAAGGCTTTCACCGTACTGCTGGCCGTTCTTCTGGCCGGACAAATCCTTATGGCCCAGCGGACTCCCGCAAATGCCAAGTATGTCTATACCGAGGCTTCCGATCTCAATCTGATCGGAAAAATCCTGCCGACACCGAACCCCTACCACCGGGTCGATACCGTGAAATATAAGGGATTCACCAAAGGGGAAAATTACCAGGTCCGCTCCTCTGCCGGTCTGGCCGTCGTATTCAAGACCACCAGCTCGTCCATTACAATCCTTGCAGACGGCGACTATTCATGGTCTTCCAACTCGACAATGAGACTGGCCTCCCACGGTTATGATCTCTATATCAGGGATGGAGGAAGGTGGCTCTGGGCCGGAGCGACGGCTCCGAACGTCAAGAATCCCGGAGCGGTGATGACCCTGATCAAGAATATGGCGCCCGGCGAAAAAGAGTGCCTTCTTTATCTCCCGATCTACTGCGACATGCGTTCCGTCCGGATCGGCGTCGAGGAAGGATCGACCCTGGAAGCCATTCCAAATCCGTTCCGTCACCGTGTTGCCATCTTCGGATCGAGTTACACGCACGGAATCAGCACCTCCCGCGCCGGGATGTCTTACCCGATGCAGTTTACCCGCCACACGGGAATCCAGATGCTTTCCCTCGGCTGCAGCGGGAACTGCAAGATGCAGCCGTACTTTGCCGATGTACTGGCCGATGTCGATGCTGACGCCTTCGTCTTCGATTCGTTCTCCAACCCGGGCGCTGACATGATCAAGGAAAGACTCTTCCCTTTCATCGAACGCCTGCAGGCCGCCCATCCGGGCAAACCGCTGATTTTCCAGCAGACCATCTACCGGGAATCCCGCAACTTCAACGAAGGGAATGAGGATTTCGAAGCAGCGAAGCAGCACATGGCGGACAGCCTCATGCGGATTGCCTGCAAGAAATACAAAGATGTCTATTTCATCAAAACGAATGCAACGGCTCCCCTCCACGAATCGTCCGTAGACGGCACCCATCCGGATGACTACGGCTACTACCTTTGGGCCCGTTCCATCGAAAAACCGATCCTCCGCATTCTCCGCAAATACGGCATCCGCTAATTAGCGTCCCGCAGCCATTCTTTCCCGGATTCAGGGATGGGCAGGGAGGTTGATGGTGAACTGGGGAAGGAGTCCTTCAGGAACGGTGTGGGAGTCCTGCATAATCTGCCAGAGTTTGGCGACGATTTCCGGATGCTCGCCGGCGACATCGTTCGATTCCCTCGGGTCTTCGTCCAGATTGAAGAGTTCCATCTTCGCGTCCTCTGTCTTTGCCTTCTGGATCAGTCCCTTCCAGGGACCGTTCCGGACGGCGAACCACCCCTTGCCGCCGGGGAATTCCCAGTAGAGTGATTCATGTTCCTCTTTCTGTTTCTTTCCGAGGAGGATGGGAGCGAACGAAACACCGTCATTCTCCGGTGCTTCGACCCCCGCAAGTTCCGCAAAGGTAGGCATCAGGTCCGTAAACTGACCGACATGGCGCTCGATCCGCCCGCCCGCAGGCAGCGGGAAGGGTGTTTCCTGGACGCCGGTACCCTTCAGCCGGTCTCCCCAGGCGACGATGAAGGGCATCCGGATACCCCCCTCATGGAGAGAAGATTTCCCCCAACCTTTGCGACACTTGAACGGACCGCCGCTTTTGAAATATTCCATCGGTGAATTGGAATTATTAGCCGGGCCATTGTCGGAAGTAACGATAATGATCGTATTGTCGTAGATACCGAGTTCCTTGAGTTTCGATACGAGTCTGCCGACCTGCGTATCGATATGGGTCACCATGGCGGCATACGCAGAATGTGGATAGAGGACAGGATAGTACCAGCCCCCGTCCGTAACGGGCGTCTTCTCTTCACCGAGCTTGTCCACATAGTACATAACCTCATCTTCCGGAGCCTGGACCGTGCTGTGGGGAACCGTCGTCGTCCACATCAGCATAAACGGCTGACCGGCATTCTCCTCAACCCATTTCTCAATCTTGCCGTACATCAGGTCCGGAGAGTACTGCTGCTGGTTGAACTTATCATAGGAACGGATATCGTAGGGGTCGGCACCGGGATCCAGCCTGCGGGTTACCGGCATGTATTGGTTACCAGTCGGTACCCTGTGGTCATTTTCCCATAGCATGTCCGGGTAGTATGAGTGGGCGAGCAACTGGCATACGAATCCATAGAAATAGTCAAACCCCATGTCCAGGGGCATGGAGCCGGACCCGGGATTGCCCAGTCCCCATTTCCCGACCATGGCGGTCCTGTACCCCGCCTCTTTCATCATCCGGGCGATGGTCGGCGTATCCCGGGCAAGCGGGTATTGTCCCTCAAAGGTCGAATCCGCCAGCATCCTGGCGAAAAGGGCTTCCGGATCTGCCAGGCGTTTATTCGCTTCGGAGTTGTAACGGATCTGGCTGTGGCCGGTATGCTTTCCGGTCATGATCGAGCAACGGGACGGGGCTGAAAGGGGGCATGCCGTATACATATCCGTAAAGCGAATCCCCCGCTCGGCCAGGGCATCAATATTCGGGGTTTCGATCTGATCCTGGCCGTAGCAGCCGAGATCTCCATATCCGAGATCGTCAAACATCAGGTATATAATATTCGGACGTTCCGCTTTCTTTTGCTTTGAACATCCGGTAAGACCTGACAGGGCGGCGACAGGAAGTAGGGCGGCTGCAAGATGCTGATTCGTTTTCATGGGGCAAAAATATCATTCGCTTAGTGAGGCAAATATAACAAAATGGAGGTATTATTTGAAGAATAATCGTTATTTTTGCAAGACTGAACCCGTATACATGAAACGTTTTCTACTTCTTTTATTCCTTCTTACCGGATGGGCGGTATCTGCCCAGGAGAACCAGAACATTGAAATCCAGCACGTCAGATACAAGTGCTACCCCTATCTCCAGCATGTGACGGAGACCTCGTTCACCGTCATCTGGACAACCAACATGGACGCCGTCTCATGGGTAGAGATAGCCCCCGACGACGGAACCCATTTCTACAATGAAGTGCGGCCGAAATACTATGACCTCCGCGGACTCGGACGCCGGCCGATCGGCCGCCTCCATAAAGTCAGGGTCACAGGACTTGAACCCGGGACGACCTACCGCTACCGGATCATGATGCAGGGCGTACTGAATGCGGACAACCGCAAGAGCATCGTCTATACGGAAGGATACGGGATGGATATCCTGCACCACAAACCGACAAAAGTCACGACCTTGAAAAAGGATTATGACCACTTGAAATTCGCCGTAGTCAACGACATGCACGAGCACGATTCCGTACTCCGTGCCGACTTCAAGGACGCCCGGGGAAAATACGATTTCGTACTTTTCAACGGAGACATGACTTCTTCAATCGACAAAGAAGAAGATGTCGTAACGAATTATCTGAGTTCAGCCGGAGAACTTTTTGCTGCCGAAACGCCGCTCTATATCGTCCGGGGAAACCATGAATTCCGGGGGAACGATGCCCTCAAATGGTATGATTACATGGACAATCCCGGCGGCAAGACTTTTTACACATTCAAATACGGGAAGTTCTTCTTCATCGTGCTCGACAGTGGTGAGGACAAACCGGACAGCGATATCCGCAATCTCGGGATCATGGCCGTCGAGCCTTATGTCCGGGAAGAAGCGGAATGGCTGAAAGAAGTCGTCAGGAGCGAAGATTTTCTCAACGCCGAGACCCGGATCGTATTCTCACACATCCCCCCGGAACCGAACGGATGGCATGGAAACAGGATGGTTTCCGAACTCTTTGTCCCGATCCTGAACGAAGCCGGGATCGATCTCATGCTCTGTGCCCATATCCATAAGCACAGGGTCGATCCCATCGGAACCACCGATGCCCGCTTCCCGGTCGTCTGCAACCGGAACCAGACGCTCCTAGAGTGCGACCTGGATGCCAAACGGCTGAAAATGGACTTTTACGACGAGAACCAGAAAATCTGGAAAGCCCTTACCTACAAAGTCGGATCATTCAAATAAACAACGATATGACTGAAAATCACAACAAGGTACTGACCCCGGAGCTGAAAGAAAAACTCCGCAAACTCAAGCACCTCGCCCTGGATATGGACGGGACCATCTATCTGGGTTCCAACCTCTTCCCCTTTACGATCGATTTCCTTGACAGCATGGACAAGGCCGGGATCGGACACTCTTTCCTGACCAACAATCCGACCAAATCCGTCGCCGATTATCTCCACAAACTGGAAGGGATGGGCATCCACGCCACAGAAGACAATATGTACACAACTTCCCTGGCGGCGATTGACTATATCAAAAAGACCTATCCGGAGGCCAGGCGTCTCTTCATGCTGGGGACCCCGAGCATGGTCTCCCAGTTCGAAAAGGCAGGGTTCGAGGCGTGTGCCGACGATCCGGACGACGTTCCGGACGTTCTGGTCGTCGCCTTCGATACGACCCTTGTCTATCCGAGGCTTTGCCGGGCTGCCTGGTGGGCATCACAGGGCATTCCCTACGTAGCGACCAATCCGGACCGGGTCTGCCCGACCGATCAGCGGATCGTCCTTGTCGACTGCGGCTCCCTCCAGCGCTGCATCGAGCATGCGACAGGGAGGAAACCGGACATCGTACTCGGAAAACCGGATCCGACCATGCTCTTCGGAATCATGGACCGGCATGGGATCAAACCGGAAGAGATTGCGATGATCGGTGACCGGATCTATACGGATACGGCGATGGCCCACAATGCAGGAGCCGTCGGCGTGCTGGTCCTTTCGGGAGAAACCACCTTGGAAACGGCGGAAAAGGTCGCAGAAGACGCACGGACCAACCCCAACCCGGAATTCTACCCGCCGGATGTTATCGTCC
This sequence comes from uncultured Bacteroidia bacterium, assembly GCA_902789395.1. Lineage (GTDB taxonomy): Bacteria > Bacteroidota > Bacteroidia > Bacteroidales > UBA932 > Cryptobacteroides. Next base: position 123,889 of record CADANY010000005.1, read on the forward strand.
GCGACATTGCCGAGCTCGGAGAACTCATCCTCGCCGCCAAGGCCTGACCCCCGATCCGGAGGAAGCCTTCCCCGTCTGAAACCGCCGCTTTGCGGCCCCTCCCTGAGAGCACCCCAAGAATCAGAGATTCTCGGGGACCCCCCGCTTAGGGCCCCTCCCTCTTATAGTGCCGAGGGTGGCATAGGTTTCAGAGGGGAAAGGCTTCCTTCGGATCCGTGTTGGACCGGCTAGAGTTTTCCGCCGAAGGCGAGGTCGCCGGCATCGCCGAGACCCGGGATGATCAGACTGCGGCTGGTCAGTTCTTCATCGATGGCAGCCGTCCAAAGCGTAATATTGTCCGGCAAGGTCATCCGCAGGTGATCGACGGCATAGGCGCTGGCGATCGGAGAGACAAGATGGACCCGGGCGGGTTCCCCGCCTTCCTTCTCCAGTGCTTTCAAAGCCACTTCGATCGAGGATCCTGTAGCAATCATCGAATCGGCCAGGATCAGGGTCTTCCCTGCGATATCCGGACAGATGCAATAATCGACTTTGATCTCGAAGTAATCTCCCTTCCCGGATTTTCGGTACGTCGCCACAAAAGCCGTTTCCGCATGATCAAAGAAATTCTGGAGCCCGCGCTGAAGCGGCAGACCGGCCCGCAGGATCGTCGAAACGACGACTTTCGTATCAGGAGTACGGACAGAAGCGATGCCCAGCGGGGTGGTAACCTCCTTCTCGGAGTAATCCAGGGTCTTGCTGATCTCATAAGCGAAGATCTCCCCGAGACGCTCGAGATTGGTTCGGAAACGCAGGCTGTCTTTCTGGATGGCAATATCGCGCATCTCAGCCATGAACGAATTGAGGACGGAATTATTCTCCCCGAGATTAATGACCTTCATATCGCTTTTCGTATTGGTGACCGAAAGCAAATATAATGTTTTATTCGATTTCGGGCAATTTTTTTCCTGCCTGCGTGATTTTTTCCTCGGAGAAACTGTAATAACTGTCAGCGGCGACGATGACATGGTCCAAAAGAAGGATATCGAAGGTCGACAGCGCCCTTCGGACGATGTCCGTCTGGCGGATATCACTCTCCCCCGGGCGGGGATTACCGGAAGGGTGATTATGGACCAGGATGACGGAGCGGGCCTTTTTTTCCAAGGCACGCCGGGCCACCTGCCTGGGATCGATCACCGTCCGGTCCAGCGTCCCGCTCGTCAGCCGTTCCTTCCCGAGAAGATAGCCGGACGCATTCAGGAAGACACCCCAGCATTCCTCATGGTCCAATCCGCGGAGCCTGGGGATCATCAGGGCATAGATATCAGCGGCATCGGCAACGCACCGTTTTTGCGGCGAAGACAGTTCCTGCAATGTCCGCCGTCCCAGTTCCAGTGCAGCCTGGAGGGTGAGGGCCTTCGCCATGCCGATTCCTTTGAAAGAACAGAATGTCTCCAGGGAAAAAGAAGAAAGAAGCGAAAGGCGGCCTTCGGCAGCAGAGAGAAGGGACCTCGACAGATCCAGGACGTTTTCTCCGTCCGTCCCCGAACGAAGGAGAACCGCCAGCAATTCGGCCGTACTCAAGGATGCAGGCCCTTTGGAGACCATTTTTTCACGCGGACGCTCGTCCGCACAGAGATCTTTGATTTTCATTTTTTTCCGTCAAGGTACGCTTCCTTCCCAAAAGGCAGGGAAAGAAACGGAAATTCTTTTTTGAAATCATGGTTTTAATGTCTAAATTGACGGCAATTATGAGACGTTTGACCACATTATCAATCGCTGTCTTACTTTCCTTGTCCGCTTTTGGGATGACGGATGAAGGAAGATGGCCTGACGGGAGCCCCATCGACAAGTGGTTCCGCCAACAACCGAGACCTGTAAAAGGACGACAGGCCCGATCATTCTATATCACAGATTTCGGAGCCGTTCCCGACAGCATGTCTGTTCAGACCGCCTCGATCCAGAAGGCTATCGATGTCGCTTCCGTAAAAGGAGGGACCGTCGTCATTCCCCGCGGGACCTGGCTCTCGGGTGCCCTGTTTTTCAAACCCAGGACCCATCTTTACCTCGAAGAAGGCGCTGTCCTGAAAGCCAGTCCGGCCCAGGCTGACTTTCCGGATGTGGAAGTCCATATAGAAGGAGTCTTGCAACCCTGGTCCGCAGCCCTCGTCAATGCGGACGGGTGCGACGGCTTTACGATCCGCGGAAACGGAACGCTTGACGGAAACGGCCGCCCGTCCTGGGATGCGTTCTGGGCCCGGCGCAGGGAAAACCCCGATTGCACCAACCTGGAAGTCAGGCGCGCCCGCCTGATTGGCATCAACCGGAGTTCCTACATAACTATTGAAGGGATAAAACTCAGGAATTCCGCTTTTTGGAATCTCCACCTCTACAAATGCAACAAAGTCTATATCAGCGGAGTAAGTATCTTCGCCCCGGTCTCGCCCGTCAAAGCTCCGTCTTCGGACGGTATCGATCTGGACGCCTGCCAAGATGTCCACATCACCGGATGCGAGATGGCGACAGGTGATGACCTCATCGCTCTGAAAGGAGGGAAGGGACCATGGGCCGATGAGAATCCTGACAACGGCACCAATGCGCGGATCCTGATTGAAGACTGCTCCTTCGGGCATGGCCCCGGAGCCCTCGTCGTCGGGAGCGAATGCATCGGTGCGGAGAATGTTATCCTCAGAAGATGTTCCGTCGACGGAACAGATAAGGTCCTTTGGATCAAATTCCGCCCGGACACCCCGCAGCGGCATGCTCACTTCCGGATAGAGGAAGTTACGGGGAAAGCCCGCAATATACTCTACATCAAGCCATGGACCCAGTTTTTCGACCTGAAGGGCCGCACGGACCTTCCCGTTTCGGTTGCAGAGGACATCCGCGTCCAGAAATGTACCGTCCGGTGCACCCGGAGCCGGAATATTGCAGAATTTCCGGAGCAATACATGCTGAAAGGGCTTCATTTCCAGGAAAATAAATTCCGGTGGAACGACAACCGGGACGAAGACAAGGTCGCCCCTTATACCCTTCCGGACCCGCTGGTATTTGCCGATGGATCGCCTGTCGGTTCTCCGGAGCGTTGGTCCGAAAGGCGGAAGGAGATACTCGGTCTGTTCCAGCGCGAAATGTATGGGGAAATGCCTCCTGAGGCTCCCATCTTCCTGAAAACCATAGAAGAGGGGACGACTCTTGGGGGTACGGCGCTGCGCCGGCAGGTCCGGATGACGTTCCGGGAGGACGGGAGCGGACCGCACATTGACTGGCTTATCCTTTACCCGGGTCATGTAAAAGAGCGGGTTCCGGCCGTCATCCTGCTGAATTATTATGGAAACCATACCGTGATTACCGACAAAGAAGTCCTGGTCCCAGACTGCTGGCTGGAAGACAACGAAGCTTTCGGGGTCAGCGGCAACCGGGCGACGGAGGCCGGCCGGGGTTCCCTCTCGGGAAGGAATACGGCAACGGTCTTCCCCGTCGACGAAATCCTTGCCCGTGGATATGCTTTCGTAACCGCCTGTTATGGAGACATTTCCCCCGACCCTGACACGTTCCAGAATCCGGACGGGCAGCTTTCTCTCGCAAGAACGGGCATCTTCGGATTGTGGGACAAAGACTGTACGACGGGGACGCTGATGGCATGGGCATGGGGGCTCTGCAGGGGAATGGACATGTTGGAGAAGGATAGCAGGATCGATGCCGCAAGGGTTCTTGTGACAGGAAGTTCCCGTCTCGGGAAAACGGCTCTCCTGGCCGGTGCCTTCGACGAGCGTTTCGCCGTCGTCGCCCTCAACCAGACGGGTGGCGGAGGCGTTCCGCTGGCCAAACGGAACTTCGGAGAATACGTCGGATCCGAAATCGACCACTTCGGCTATTGGTGGTGCAAACGGTTCGCACGATATGCCGGGGCTGAAAAGAACCTGCCCTTCGACCAGCATATGCTGCTCTCCTGTATCGCGCCGCGACCTCTTCTGGTAGAGGGTTTCAACAATCCCTGGTTCGACACCCGCGGGGAATTCCTGGCCCTGCAGGCGGCATCCCCCGTATGGACCTTCCTCGGAGCGGAAGGCCTGCCCGATGTCGAGTGGCCTGGACCATACGAGACGCAGGCCATCGGTCCTATCCTGGGATATGTCCGCAGGGAAGGTTCGCACGGGATTTCCGCGATCGACTGGGAATGGATCCTCGATTTCGCGGACGGAACCTTTTAGCCCGACAGGAGGAAGAATTTCATTATTCCGGCAATTATTGCTACCTTAGTGCGATAAAAGCGAAAGAATGAAGAAAGTATATATTGAAACATACGGATGCCAGATGAATGTGAGCGATACGGAAGTGATCTTCTCCATTCTCGGCAAAGAAGGTTACGGACGGACCGAATCGATGGACGAGGCGGATGTCATCCTCGCCAATACCTGCTCGGTGCGCGACAACGCAGAGCAGCGGATCTGGGGCCGGATCGAGCAGTTCAATCTCCAGAAAAGACACCGGAAAGGAGTTATCGTAGGAATTGTCGGATGTATGGCCGAACGCCTCAAGGACAAACTGTTGGACACGGGAAAAGTCGATCTCGTCGCCGGTCCGGATTCCTACCGTACCCTGCCGGCCCTTCTGAAGGAAATCACCCCGGATCATCCGGGCATCAACGTCCTGCTCTCCCACGAAGAAACCTACGCGGACATCACCCCCGTGCGGACGGACCGGAACGGCGTTTCCGCCTTCATCTCGATCATGCGCGGCTGCAACAATGTCTGCTCCTACTGCGTCGTCCCGTATACCCGGGGAGCGGAGCGCTCCCGCGACCCTCACTCCATCGTCAGGGAAGCCTGCGACGTTTTCCAAAAAGGGTATCGGGAAGTAACCCTGCTGGGACAGAATGTCGACAGCTATCTCTGGAAATCCGAGCAGGAAACCGTAAATTTCGCGGAGCTGCTCCGGAGAGTAGCCGCCGTCAACCCGCTCCTGAGGGTCCGTTTCTCTACGTCGCATCCCAAAGATATCTCCGACGAAGTCATCGAAACCATGGCCTCGATGCCGAACATCTGCCGCCACATCCACCTTCCCGTCCAGTCCGGCAGTACCCGGATGCTCGAAAAAATGCGTCGGAAGTACTCTCGGGAATGGTATCTCGAACGAGTCGCCAAAATCCGGGAGGTGATGCCCGACTGCGGCCTGACGACCGATGTCATCGCCGGATTCTGCTCCGAAACGGAAGAAGATCACCGGCAGACCCTTTCCCTGATGGAAGAAGTCGGATTTGACTGGGCTTTCATGTTCCAGTATTCCGAACGGCCGGGAACGCTTGCCGCACGGAACTATCCCGACGACGTTCCCCCTGAGGTAAAGACAAGGAGACTGAACGAAATTATCGAACTCCAGAACAGGAAAGGACTCGAGAGTTACCGGAAAGACCTCGGCAAGCGGCTGACCGTCCTTGTCGAAGGCCCTTCGAAACGCAACCCCGACGATCTCTGCGGACGGGCATCGAACAACAAAATGTGCGTATTCCCGGCCGGAGGCCACCAGGTCGGCGACTATGTAGACGTTATCGTAGAGTCTTGTACATCAGCCACTTTAATTTGCTCTTTGGCATAATCAATAACACGCAATATGGGAAAATACATCCTCGCCCTCGACCAGGGCACCAGCAGTTCGAGAGCGATTGTCTTCGACCATGAAGGCAATGTCCGCTCCGTAGCACAGAAAGAATTTACCCAGCACTTCCCCTGTCCGGGATGGGTCGAACATGATCCGCGCGAGATCTGGTCCTCGGAAGCCGCCGTTGTCGCGGAAGCCGTTGCAGAGATCGGCATTACCGGCAGTGACATCGCCGCCATCGGCATCACGAACCAGCGCGAAACAACGATCGTCTGGGACGCGGAGACCGGCGAACCGGTCCATAATGCCATCGTCTGGCAGGACCGGCGGACCTCGGCATTCTGCGACTCCCTCAAAGAGCGCGGCCTGACGGAGATGATCCGGGAAAAGACCGGTCTGATCATCGATGCATACTTCAGCGGCACCAAGATCCGCTGGATTCTGGAAAACGTCCCCGGCGCCCGCCAGAAGGCGGAAGAGGGCCGACTCCGTTTCGGAACCGTCGATTCCTGGCTCGTCTGGAACCTGACCGGCGGCAAGGTCCATGTCACCGACGTCACCAATGCCTCCCGGACGATGCTGTTCAACATCCACACCCTTGAATGGGACAAAGAACTGCTTGACCTGTTGGGTGTTCCGGCATCGATGATGCCTCAGGTCCGCTCTTCCAGCGAGGTCTACGGCTATACGAAGACGGGTCTTTTCGCAGACAACGTCCCGATTGCCGGCATCGCCGGCGACCAGCAGGCCGCCCTCTTCGGTCAGATGTGTACGGACCCCGGTGCCGTCAAGAATACCTACGGAACCGGCTGTTTCCTGCTGATGAATACCGGAGAGAAGCCGATTCTCTCCCGGAACAACCTCCTCACGACTATCGCCTGGAAAATCGGCGACACGGTCAACTATGCCCTCGAGGGCTCGATCTTCGTCGGCGGTTCCGTCGTACAGTGGCTGCGCGACGGCCTCGGAATCATCAAGTCCTCCTCCGAAATAGAGGCGCTGGCCGCATCCGTTCCCGATAACGGCGGGGTCTATTTCGTTCCCGCCCTGACCGGTATGGGCGCTCCGTACTGGGACCAGTATGCCCATGGAACCATCTGCGGCATTACCCGCGGAACGACCGCGGCCCATATCGCGCGCGCTGCCCTTGAAGGGATCGCTTTCCAGACGATGGATATCGTCGGAGCCATGGAAAAGGACGCCGGCGTACGTCTTTCCGAACTCAAAGTCGACGGAGGCGCCTCCCGGAACAACCTCATGATGCAGTTCCAGTCCGATATCCTCGGTTCCTCGGTCATCCGTCCCGAAGTAACCGAGACGACCGCACTCGGGGCCTGCTACCTTGCCGGCCTTGCCGTCGGCTTCTGGTCCTCCCTCGATGAGGTCAAGAAGCAATGGAAGGCCGAACGGACCTTCAATCCTTCCGGTGCAGACACGGCTCCTCTCAAAGCCGGCTGGGCCGATGCCATCAACAGAACCATTAACCGCTAATTACTATGCTTACCCAATCTATCTTCGAATTCCTGGGAACGATGATTCTCGTTCTCCTCGGCGACGGCGTCTGCGCCGCATGTACCCTCAATAAGACCAAAGCCCAGGGAGCCGGCTGGGTCGTCATTACCCTTGCCTGGGGCTTTGCCGTCATGTGCGGCGTCTTCGTGGCCGGCCCGGTTTCCGGTGCCCATCTGAATCCTGCCGTCACCCTGGGTTTTGCCCTCGCAGGCCTCTTCCCCTGGGCAGGCGTCCTTCCGTACATCGTCGCCCAGATGCTCGGCGGTTTCGTCGGTGCCGTCCTTGTCTATGCCTTCTATGTAGACCATTTCGCAGCCACCTCTGACAATCCCGACGGTATGCTGGGATGCTTCTGCACCATGCCCGCCATCGAGCACAAGACCGTCAACTTTTTCAGTGAATTCATCGCGACCTTCGTTCTGGTCTTCGTCATCATGGCCATCGGAACGAAAGGGAACACCCCGATGGCCGGAGACGTCCCGGTCGGCCTCGGTGCTGTCGGCGCTTTCCCGGTCACGGCCCTGATCATGTCCCTCGGCATGTCCCTCGGCGCGACGACCGGATACGCCATGAACCCGGCCCGCGACCTGAGCCCGCGCTGCGCCCACGCGATTCTTCCGATCCGCGGCAAGCGTGACAGCGGCTGGGGCTACAGCTGGATTCCGGTACTCGGCCCCCTCACGGGCGGCGCCTTTGCAGCCGTAATCTACCTGATCCTTTTCTGAGAATAAAGGATTTTTCGTATCTTTGCCCCCGATATGTCGTACTGGAAAACCCTTGCCGGATGGATCGTCGCAGCGGTTGTGGCCCTGAGCCTCACCGGATGCGGCAACATCAAAAAGATTAAGGAGATACAGGTAACCTCCGTCGGCGTGAAATACGTCGCCCCAACGAGCCCCCGCTCGGTGGATGCGGTCCTGCTTCTCGAAATCGACAACCCGGCAATGGGGCTGACCCTCTCCGACGTAGACGGGACAGTCCGGAAAGACGGAGAGGTCCTCGGCTTCTTTACGGCCGGGGAACTCCCCTTGCAGGGGAAGAGCATCCAGGTTTACGAGCTCCCCTGCACCGCTACCCTCGCAGACAATATTTCAATCGTCCGGATCATGGGCCTGCTCGCCCAGATGAGCCTGGACGGCATGACTGTTGATATTACCCTCCATGTAAAACTGGACAACGGCATGGGCCGAACCCTTACGTTCAAGGACCTTGCCCTGAGCCAACTGACCCGATAGATCATGAAAAGAGCCTTTGTCATACTGGTCCTTCTGCTTTCCGCCGCCGCGGCGGGAGCCCAGGATTTCACGGACAGCCTGAGCGTCCAGGCGGCCATCGACTCGACACTGAAAGGAAAGGATATCCTCAATATTATCCAGAATTCTTCCGGCGAGGTTTATATCCGCCAAAGCGACGCCGTTCGGAATGCTTTCCGGAAGTATGTGTCCAACAACGCTTCCCGGACGATTTCAGGTTACCGGATCCGCGTCTACTATGACAACGAGCAGCGGGCACGGGCCAAATCGGAATCGATTGCCCGCGCTGTCGCAGGCCGCTATCCAGGAATCAAGGTCTACCGCACCTTCGAAAGCCCCAATTTCAAAGTCTCCGTCGGAGATTTCCGCTCCAAGGATGAGGCGCTGCGGCTTTTCAATGAACTGAAGATCCTCTATCCGACGGCATTCATCATAAAGGAGAATATCAACTATCCCCTGATTGATGCTGATGCCATTTTCAATTAGCCGATGAAACAGGGACTCGAGACCAAACTGACCCTCCAGCAGAAGCTTTCTCCGCTGCAGATCCAGACCATCAAGCTGATCGAAATGCCGATCCAGGTCCTGGAACCGTTCGTGCGTGAAGAGCTGAACAATAATCCCGTTCTGGACGATACGCCTCAGGCTGGGAAAGACGATGAGGGACCGAAAGACGTCTCGATCTCCGAAATGGAAGACAACGAAAAGAGCGGCGGAAGCATGGAGGACAATTACTCCGACTATTCTGACGACGATATTCCCTCTTACAACCTCCACGTCAACAACTGGGGGAAGGACGAGCGCCCGGAGTACAATACCTTCTCAGTCAAGCAGAGTTTCACCCAAAGCCTCCAGGAGCAGCTCGGATTCAGGAATCTGAGCGAGCACGAGCGCAAGGTGGCGGAATTCATCATCGGCAGCCTGGACGACGCGGGATACCTGCGCCGCGACTTGGAAGCCCTCGTAGATGATATGGCCTTCCGGGCCGGAATAGAAACGACTTCGGAAGAGATAGAAAAGATGCTTGGGATCATCCAGCAGTTCGAGCCCTCCGGCGTCGGTGCCCGGGACCTGCGGGAATGCCTGATGATCCAGCTCGAAGACAAGAAACAGACACCTTCCGTCCAAAACGCCCTCCGGATTATCCGCGACTCGTTCAACGACTTCACAGGCAGGCATTTCCAGAAAATCATGACCCGTTTCCACCTTTCCAAGGATGAGATGCAGGACGCCATGAACGAGATCCGCCGCCTGAACCCGTCTCCGGGCGGCCAGGTCGACGATTCTTACGACGACAAGATCCAGCAGGTCGTTCCCGATTTCCGGCTGGATTATGAGAACGGGGAACTGATCCTGTCCATGCCCCGTTTTTCCATCCCGGAACTGCGGATCAAACGGGAATATGCAGACATTCTCGAGTCCGGCCGATACTCTGCAGAGCGCTCCCAGAAAGAAGCGGCAACCTTCGTCAAGCAGAAGATCGATTCCGCGAAATGGTTCATCGAAGCGCTCCGGCAGCGTCAGAATACCCTGGAAAGTACCATGCGGGCTATCATCAGCTACCAGCACGATTTCTTTATCGACGGAGATGAATCCCATCTGCGGCCGATGGTCCTGAAGGATATCGCGGAAATCACCGGATTTGATATTTCTACAATTTCCCGGGTGGTCAACAGCAAGTGGATCGAGACTCATTTCGGTGTCTTCCGGCTCAAGGATTTCTTCTCGGAAGGTCTTGAGAACCAGGACGGAGAGGAAGTCTCGACCCGTGAGATTAAAAAGGTTCTCCGGGAATGTGTGGACAATGAAGACAAGCATAATCCACTAACCGACGATGAGCTCGTCGACGCCCTCAATGCGAAGGGTTACAAGGTAGCAAGACGAACGATTGCCAAATACCGCTCCCAACTTGACATCCCCAAAGCCAGATTAAGGAGAGAGCTTTAACTGATAACCAAACATGCAAGAATGAAAAGAATAATCGAGTGCGTCCCCAACTACAGCGAGGGACGCGACCGTTCTGTTATCGACCGCATCGTCTCGGCGATTTCCTCTGTCAAGGGAGTCCGGGTCTTGGATGTGGACCCGGGAGAAGCGACCAATCGCACCGTCGTTACTTTCGTAGGTGAGCCTGAACCTGTTCTCGAAGCCGCTTTCCGTGGAGCCGAAAAGGCCAAGGAACTGATTGACATGCGACTCCATCACGGGGCCCATCCACGCAGCGGTGCAACTGATGTCCTTCCCCTCATTCCCGTTTCGGGCATTACCCTGGAAGAATGTGCCATACTGGCCAGGGGGCTCGCTGAACGGCTCTATAAGGAGCTCGGCATCCCCTGCTACTGTTACGAAGCCGCTGCATTTACCCCCGAGCGCCGGAATCTGGCTGTCTGCCGAGCCGGCGAATACGAAGCGCTTCCCGAAAAGATGTCCGATCCTGCCCGGAAACCGGATTTCGGCGGAGCCTGGGACGAGGTGGCCGCCAAAGCGGGAGCAACAAACGTCGGTGCCCGCAATTTCCTGGTTGCCGTCAACTTCAACCTCAACACGACTTCGACCCGCCGCGCCATGGCGGTTGCTTTCGATGTCCGGGAAAAGGGGCGGAAGGCCCGTGAGGGCGGTTCCCTGACGGGAAAACTACTCAAGGATGACAAGGGCGACCAACTTTGGATTCCCGGTACGTTGAAAGGGTGCAAGGCCATCGGCTGGTTCATTGATGAATACGGAATTGCTCAGGTGTCCATGAACATCACCGACATCGATGCCGTTCCGCTCCATATCGCTTTCGAAGAGGTCTGCCGCGCCGCAGCCGCGAGAGGACTCCGGGTAACCGGGACCGAAATCGTCGGGTTGGTTCCGAAAAAAGTCCTCATTGAGGCAGGACGATTCTATCTTGAAAGACAGCAGCGCTCCCTCGGTATTTCCGAAGAAGAAATCATCCGCATCGCCGTCAAATCGATGTCTCTTGACGATCTCAAGCCGTTCAATCCCAAGGAGAAAGTCATTGAATATCTGATGGAAGACGAAGCGGAACTCGCACGCAGGGAGAAACTGATCCGAATGAGTGTCAAGGACTTCACAGCTGAGACCGCTTCCGAATCGGCTGCTCCGGGAGGCGGATCCGTATCCGCCTGCATGGGTGCACTCGGTGCCGCACTGGCTACGATGGTTGCCAACCTATCCGCCCACAAACGCGGCTGGGACGAGCGCTGGAAGGAGTTTTCAGACATAGCAGAAAAAGGCCAGGCGCTTGTCGGAGAACTGCTCTCTCTCGTAGACGAAGACACGGCAGCCTTCAACCGGATCATGGATGTATTCTCCATGCCGAAAGGAACGGAAGAAGAGAAAGCCGCCCGGGCAGCCGCCCTCGAAGAAGCAACGCTTTATGCCGCTTCCGTTCCCCTTCGGACAATGGAAGCTGCCCTGAAGGCCCTTCCGCTCGCACTTGAGATGGCCGAAAAAGGCAATCCCGCCTCGGCCTCCGATGCGGGCGTTGCGGCGCTTGCCGCCGTCGCCGGCATCCGCGGAGCCGCCCTCAACGTACGGATCAATGCCGCAGGACTGAAGGATCCCGCTCCGGCAAGGCCGCTTCTCGAACGTGCCGACGCTATCGTCCGCGAAGCCCTTTCCCTCCAGGACAAAGTCCTCGATGCCGTTAATGACCACATAAGCCTCTCATAACGATAACCGGTACAGGAGAGAGGGGCAGGGCCCTGAAACCGTCACTCCGTGACCCCTCCCTGAAGGGCCCCTCCCTCTTACAGTGCCGAGGGTGGCATGGGTTTCAGGTCCCTGCCCCTCTCCCCTGTACAAAACGTAATTGATAATGACTTTTATCGAAGAAATCCTTACGGGGATCCCGGCGGAACTGCCGGAGGTAAAACCCTACGACCCCGAAGTCAACCACGCTCCTAAACGGAAAGACATCCTCTCTGAAGAAGAAAAAGTCCTCGCCTTGAAAAACGCCCTCCGGTACTTCCCGCAGCGGCATCATGCGATCCTCGCCCAGGAATTCGCTGAAGAACTCCGCACCTACGGACGCATCTATATGTACCGGTTCCGTCCTTCGTACGAAATGTATGCAAGACCGATCGACCAGTATCCGGCCCGCTCCCGCCAGGCAGCCGCCATCATGGCCATGATCCAGAACAATCTGGACCCGAGGGTTGCCCAGCATCCTCACGAACTGATTATCTACGGCGGCAACGGCGCCATCTTCCAGAACTGGGCCCAGTACCGCCTGACGATGCAATACCTTGCAACCATGACGGACGAGCAGACCCTCGTCATGTACTCCGGCCATCCGATGGGCCTTTTCCCTTCCCACAAGGATGCGCCGAGGGTCATCGTAACCAACGGCATGGTCATTCCCAATTATTCGAAACCGGACCATTGGGAGAAATTCAACGCCCTCGGCGTCTCCCAGTACGGACAGATGACGGCCGGATCCTATATGTATATCGGCCCACAAGGCATTGTCCACGGCACGACGATCACGGTGATGAACGCAGCTCGGAAACAGCTCAGAGCCAAGGGGCTCAGCGGGGACGACCGGGGCGGACTGCTCTTTGTCACCGCCGGACTCGGCGGCATGTCCGGCGCCCAGCCGAAAGCCGGAAATATCGCCGGCGTTGTCAGCGTCACGGCTGAAATCAACCCCCTCGCGGCCGAAAAAAGATACGCCCAGGGATGGGTCGACGAACTCCACCGGGATCTCGACAGCCTTATGGACCGGATCCGCAAGGCCGTCACTGCAAAAGAAGTCGTTTCCCTCGCCTACGTCGGGAACGTCGTGGACCTGTGGGAGCGCCTCGCGGACGAAGGGGTCCATGTCGATCTCGGCTCCGACCAGACCTCCCTCCACAATCCGTGGGCAGGCGGTTATTACCCGGTCGGATACTCCCTCGAAGAATCCAAACGCATGATGGCAGAAGATCCGGAGCGTTTCAGGGAGGCGGTCCAGGCCTCGCTGCGACGCCATGTCGCCGCGATCAACCGGCTCGCTGCAAACGGGATGTACTTCTTCGACTATGGCAATGCCTTCCTGCTTGAGAGCTCCCGCGCCGGAGCGGATATCCTGCTGCCGGACGGACGTTTCCGGTACCCTTCCTATGTCCAGGACATCATGGGACCGCTCTATTTTGACTACGGGTTCGGACCGTTTCGCTGGGTATGCATGAGTGAAGACCCGGCCGATCTGGCGAAAACGGACGCCCTGGCCATGCAGGTTCTTTCCGACATCGCCAAGAACGCTCCGGAAGAAATCGCCGGACAGATGCGGGACAATATCCACTGGATCGAAGAGGCCGGACGCAACCACCTTGTCGTCGGATCGCAGGCCCGCATCCTCTACGCCGACTGTGAAGGCCGGACGAAAATCGCCCTGGCTTTCAATGAAGCGATCCGGAGCGGCGAGATTACCGCTCCGATTGTACTCGGGCGTGACCACCACGACGTATCCGGTACGGATTCGCCGTTCCGCGAAACATCCAACATCTATGACGGATCCCAGTTTACCGCCGATATGGCGGTCCAGAACGTAATCGGCGACGCTTTCCGCGGCGCAACCTGGGTCTCGATCCACAATGGAGGAGGCGTAGGCTGGGGCGAGGTCATCAACGGAGGATTCGGTATGGTCATCGACGGCTCTGACGATTCCGCCCGGCACATCCGGGAAATGCTGTTCTGGGATGTGAACAACGGCATCGCCCGCCGTTCGTGGGCTCGTAATGAGGGAGCCCGCATGGCCATCGAACGGGAAATGGCCCGCACTCCGGGACTGAAAGTGACCCTCCCGAACCTTGCAGACGAATCATTAATCCGAAAAACACTCGAAAACGCATGACACACTATATCTCCAAAGACCGGCTTTCACTTGAAAAACTGAAAGAAATCATTGATACCCACACCAAAATCGCCCTCTCGGAAGAAGCGGTCAACGATGTCATCAAATGCCGGAAGTACCTGGACAGCAAGATGGAAGACATCGGACGCCCGGTCTATGGCATTACAACCGGATTCGGCTCACTCTACAACGTAACGATTCCGGCAGACGAACTCTCCCAGCTCCAATATAACCTCGTCGTTTCGCATGCCTGTGGCGCCGGGGAGACCGTTCGCCCGGAAATTGTCAAGATCATGCTTTTCCTCAAGGCCCAGAGCCTTTCCTACGGCCACTCCGGAGCCCAGCTTATCACAGTCCAGCGCCTGATCGACATGTTCAACGAGGACATCCTGCCGGTCGTCTACCAGCAGGGCTCGCTCGGCGCCTCAGGCGATCTGGCCCCGCTCGCCCACATGAGCCTCCCGCTCATCGGCCTCGGAGAAGTCCTGTACCGGGGACGGATCCGTCCCTCCGCCGAAGTCTGGGCGGAAAAAGGATGGGAACCGATCACACTGCAGTCCAAAGAGGGCCTGGCTCTTCTGAACGGGACGCAGTTCATGAGTGCCCACGCCGTTTGGTCGATCCTTAAGAGCATGCGGCTTTCCCGCTGGGCCGACCGGATCGGGGCCATGTCCCTGGATGCATACGACGGCCGTATCGAGCCGTTCCTGCCGCTGACCCACCAGCTCCGCCCCCATTTCGGGCAGATCGAGACCGGGAAAGTCTTTATGGAAACCCTGGAAGGAAGCGAACTGATCAACCGGCCGAAAGAGCATGTCCAGGACCCGTACAGTTTCCGCTGCATTCCCCAGATCCATGGGGCGGTAAAGGACAATATCCTCTATGTCAAGTCCGTTATTGAGAACGAAATCAACTCCGCGACCGATAATCCGAATATCTTCCCGGACGAGGATATGGTCATTTCTGCGGGCAATTTCCATGGCGAACCGATCGCTATTCCGATGGACGCACTCGCCATTGCGATGTCCGAACTGGCCAGCATTTCGGAGCGACGGACTTACCAGCTGATCCACGGACTCCGGGGGCTCCCGAAGTATCTGGTCGCCAACCCGGGACTCAACAGCGGATTCATGATTCCGCAGTATACGGCAGCCTCGATCGTCAGCCAGAACAAGGGCCTTTGCTGGCCGGCTTCCTGTGATTCTATTCCTTCATCACAGGGCCAGGAAGATCATGTCAGCATGGGATCGAATTCCGCGACGAAACTCGTCCGCGTAGTCGACAATGTTGAGACCGTTCTCGGCATTGAACTTTTCAATGCGGCCCAGGCGCTCGAATTCCGCCGCCCGGCGAAGTCGTCACCCATCCTGGAACGTATCTTCACGGATTTCCGGAAAGTCGTTCCCTTCATAGACAACGATACATATATGCATCCCCTGATCGAGAAATCCGTCCAATTCCTCCGTCAGGAGCAGTATATATAGCTATTTCGGGGGACAGGGGGTATTCACCCGAAATCCATGGCTACCCTCGGCCATGTAAGAGGGAGGGGCCCGGCCGGCAGACCGGGAGGGGTCGGAGCGAAGCGGAGACGATTTCGGGGAATACCCCTGCTCCCGAAAAGTGAAAAACAAAACGTGACCTTATGAAGACAATCATCAATATCGGCGAACTTGTCGGAATCGTGCCGGAAGGCGTGCTCCGGAAGCAGGGAACTGAAATGGCGGAAACGGGCATCCTGCATGATGCCTGGATCGCCATCGAAGACGGACGGATCTCCGGATTCGGTCCAATGAACTCCCGCCCGGCCGACAAAGGGGAAGTAGTTGATGCTGAGGGAGGAATGGTCCTTCCTGCCTTCTGCGACAGCCACACCCACATCGTCTATGCCGGCAGCCGGGACGGTGAATTCCTGGACAAGATCAACGGCCTCTCCTATGAAGAGATCGCTGAAAGGGGCGGCGGCATCCTCAATTCCTCAGATCTGCTCGGCCGGACCTCCGAAGAGGACCTGTTCCGCCAGAGCATCGCCAGAGCGCGGGAGATGATGGAAAAGGGAACCGGTTCGATCGAGATCAAGAGCGGGTACGGACTCAGCCCGGCCGGCGAGATGAAAATGCTCCGGGTCATCCGGCGCATCCGGGAGAGCATCCCCGCAAATGTTCGCGCCACCTATCTCGGCGCCCATGCCGTCGGACGCGGATATTCCCATGAAGAATATGTCCGGGCCGTCATAGACCTTCTCCCCGAAGCGGCGGGATGGGCCGATTTCGTCGACGTCTTCTGCGACGAAGGGTTCTTTACCGTGAGCGATACGGACCGAATCCTGACAGCGGCGAAACCGTTCGGCCTCCGTCCCAAAATCCATGCGAACGAGCTGGCGGTCAGCGGGGGCGTCCAAATTGGCGTCCGGCACGACGCCCTGTCTGTAGACCACCTGGAACGGACTACCGACGCCGAAATCGAAACGCTGAAAGGCTCCGGGACCATGCCCACGATGCTGCCCGGTTCGTCCTTCTTCCTGGGAATTCCTTTCGGGCGCGCCAGGAACTTCATCCAGGCCGGCCTCGGAATCGCACTTGCCTCGGACTATAATCCCGGCTCCTCCCCTTCCGGAGACATGCGCTTTGTCATGGCCCTCGGCTGCATCAAGATGCGCCTTACGCCCGTAGAAGCCTTCAATGCCGTGACGCTGAACGGAGCTTATGCCATGGGCCTCAGCGAAGACACCGGTTCCATTACGGCGGGAAAAAGGGCGGATCTGATTCTGACCCGCCCCGGATGGACCCTTACACGCCTGCCTTATCTATATCAGAGCCCCTTTATCAATCGCGTATTCCTGAGGGGAGAACCCCTATCGTAAAGCGCGCATCGCGTTAAGAACCGCAAGGACGGTGACGCCGACGTCTGCGAAAACTGCCATTCCGAGCGTTGCGAGTCCGCATGCAGCCAGCACCAGGACAAGCAACTTGATCCCGATGGCAAACCACATATTTTCCCGTGCGATCCGGAGGGTCCGGCGCGCGATGCGCATAGCCAGGGCGACTTTGGACGGCTTGTCATCCATCAGGACGACATCCGCCGCTTCGATGGCCGCATCGGAGCCGAGGGCGCCCATCGCGATGCCGAGATCGGCCCGTGCGAGTACGGGAGCATCATTGATCCCGTCCCCGACAAAGGCCAAAGGCCCCTCTCCGAGCAGGGATTCGACCCGGCGGACCTTATCTTCCGGGAGCAGTCCGGCATAATAGGCATCCAGTTTCAGCGTCCCGGCAACGGATCCGGCGATGGATTCCTGATCTCCCGTCAGCATGACAACACGGCTGACACCGGTTCCATGGAGGAACTGTATCGCTTCGGCAGCATCGTCTTTGATACGGTCGGAAATGACAATGTGTCCGGCATATTCCCCATCGACGGCGACATGGACAATCGTCCCGACCTGGGAACAGGGGTGCCAGGCAGCCCCTATTTCGTTCATCAGTTTATCATTGCCGACGGCTACCCGGCTCCCGTTGACAAGAGCGGTCAGCCCTTTTCCTGCAATTTCAACGATATCCGCTATGGTGCAGTCATCCTGCTCATCAGGATAAGCCTCCCTCAGGGCTGCCGCGACCGGGTGGGAAGAGTGGCGTTCGACATGGGCGGCCAGATGGAGAAGCTGCGTCTCGCTGAGCTTTTCAGGATGGACAGCCGTCACGGTAAAGACCCCTTCCGTCAGGGTCCCGGTCTTGTCGAAAACAACGGTCCGGATCCGGGAGAGCGTATCCATGAACGAGGCGCCTTTTATCAGGATACCCTTCCTCGAAGCGCCTCCGATCCCGCCGAAAAACGTCAGCGGGATGGAGATGACCAGCGCACAGGGGCAGGAGACGACAAGAAACATCAGCGCCCGATAGATCCAGGTCCCCCATGCCCCGGTGATCAGGGAAGGTATGATGGCGAGCAGGACCGCCAGAAGGACGACCACCGGCGTGTATATCCGGGCAAACCGGGTAATGAAATGCTCGCTTCTGGACTTATTCTCCGCCGCCTCCCCAACCAGCTTCAGAATTCTGGAAGCGGTTGATTCACCGGCACTTTTACTGGTTTTGACGCGAAGGACGCCGGATAGGTTGACGCAGCCAGAAAGAATCTCCTCGCCTTCCGAGACCTCCCGGGGTACACTTTCCCCGGTCAGGGCGACGGTATCCAGCGAAGAGCGTCCCTCGACGACGGTTCCGTCAAGGGGCACCCGTTCCCCGGGACGGATCAGGATCATGGACCCCGGCACAACGTCCTCGGGAGCGACTTCTGTCCATGTCCCGTTCCGCTCGACCCGCGCCGAGTCGGGACGGATATCCATCAGATGGGCGATGGACTTTCGGGAACGGCCTTCGGCAATTCCCTCAAAGAGTTCTCCGACCTGGAAAAAAAGCATGACGAAAACGGCTTCCGGGAACTGAGGGGAAGCATCCGACAGAAAACCGATGGCCAGCGCACCGAGGGTCGCCACGCTCATCAGGAAATTCTCGTCCATCGCCTCGCCATGGATGAGGGCCTCCGCCGCTTCAGAGAGGGTTTCCCATCCCACAATCAGGTATGGGACCAGATATAGGAGCAGATACTGCCAGGTTTTCCAATCCGTATGCCTTTCTATCAGAACGGCCAGAGCTAGCAGGACGGACGCCGAGAGGATCTTGATCAGACTTTCCCTGATCTCTCCTCCTTCGTGATGATGTTCATGTTCCATAATGCATTTTTTTACGATGCAAAGGTAGGAAGTGATCCTTGCAACCGGATTGCAAAATGATAGAAGGAAATGGAATTTCATATTTGTGGAAAATTTTGGAAGAAAATGGTTGAAAATGGAAAATTATTTATATCTTTGTCCATCGTAGCGTGAAAGTATAGTTTAACAAAGAGAGTTATGGTCAGATTCTACGGCAAAACGACCGGTAAGGTAGACGACAAGGGACGCCTCGTGTTCCCGGCCGTCTTCCGTGATGCGCTGGCAAGGGCCGGAGAAACTGACATGACCCTCATTATCAAGAAAAGCGTCCACGGAGAGTGTCTGGACCTGTTTTCCTTGAAAGAATGGGAAATGAGGTCCGACAAAATCATGGATTCTCTTGACACGGAACTCAATCCCGATCACGCTGCCTTCTGGAGCAAATACAATGATGAAGTCTATTCCGTCGTCCCCGACGGGAAGCTTTGCCGCATCAACGTTCCGGAAGATCTTCTCAGAGCCGCCGGTATCACCAGGGAGGTTATTTTTGCAGGGGTCGGATATAAGATTGAAATCTGGGACAAGGAGAAACGTGAATCGTCTTTAATCTCCCAGGAGCAGTTCAGACAGACCGCCAAAGAAATCTCCCGCAACAAGCAGGAGGGGTAGGAATGTCGGAATATCATACTCCGGTGATGCTCGATGAAAGCATTACGGCGCTGATTACAAATCCACAAGGTACATACGCAGACTGCACTTTCGGAGGCGGTGGGCACACCGCTGAGATACTTTCACGCTTACAAGATGGCGGACGCGTCATCGCCTTCGATCGTGACAGTGATGCTCTTTCCAACGCCCCTGACGATCCCCGTCTGACGCTGGTCCACAATAACTTCCGCTTTATCGAGAACTACGCCGAACTCTTCCGCCGCGAAGAGCCCGGGAGGAGGGTATTCTCCTCCGAACCCATGGCCACCCTCGACCATGTAAGAGGGAGGGGTCCGGTTTGCCGGGAGGGGTCGGAGCGAAGCGAAGACGGTTCGGAGGGGAATACCCTCCTCCCGGGAACCCCGGAAGTATTCGACGGAATTCTGGCGGATCTGGGGGTCTCTTCGCATCAGTTCGATACGGCCGAACGCGGTTTTTCCTTCCGGTACGACGCTCCGCTTGACATGCGGATGGGGCGGGAATCGTCAATAACGGCTGCCGATATCGTCAACACACGCTCCCAGGAAGACCTGGAGCGTATCCTGCGGCTTTATGGCGAAGTGGATGGAGCCCGGAACATCGCCCGGCTTATCGTCGCCGCCCGCGAAAAGGAAGAAATCCGGACGACCGGTGATCTTGACAGGGCAATAGAGAAAGCGCTGCCGAAAATGGCAGCGCACAAACAGCTCGCAAAGATCTACCAGGCCCTCCGCATCGAGGTCAATCAGGAAATGCGCTCCCTGGAGAAATTCCTCGACGGAGCAGCCCGGTGTCTCAAGCCCGGAGGACGCCTCGTCGTCATTACCTATCATAGCCTGGAGGACCGGATGGTCAAGAATTTCATCCGTACCGGCAACGTAGAAGGAAAAGAAGAGAAGGATCTTTTCGGACGTATCCATACGCCTCTTGTTTCTTCTCTTCGGAAGCCGCTCACCCCGGGCGAGGCGGAAATTGCAGGAAATACGAGGGCGCGGAGCGCAAAACTGAGGGTTGCGGAGAAACCCCTCCCTGACGGTCAGGGAGACAGGAAAGAATGGAGGAAGCAGGCATGAAGGAAAAGAAGAAAAAGACATTCATGGAAAGGTTCCGCTCGTTCTACAAGGGAGAGTTTCTTCTGAATATCCATGCAGACGAGTACTTCGTCCATATTATCTGGGTCTTCTTCCTGGCGATGTTCATGATCTGGGCAGGGTACAAGATCGATAACTCGCTGACGGTCATGGAAAGGAACAGGGCCGTGCTGGAGGATCTGGAGATCCAGTATACGCAGCGAAAGAGCGAACTGGTCAAACTGGACCGGATTTCGACCATCCAGAAAAACCTGTCGGACCTCGGATCCGACCTGCAGCTGCCGGAGCGGCCGGCAACCGTGATTAAGAAAAAAGGAAAGTAGGAATGGCAAAACAGCGTAAGAGAGTAAAGGAGAAAGCGCTTCTTGGAAAGGACAGGGTGGGATTCATCCTGGACGCCACGTATGCGTTCGTTCTTCTGCTGTCCGCCCTGATTTTTGTCAAGATTATCTATATCCAGCTGACCTACAAGGTTGATCCCCGGGTGGAGAACCTCTTCCGTCCGACTGTGACCAAACAGATCGACATGCCGAAACGCGGGGCCATCCTGGCTTCGGACGGAAAGATTCTCGCGATCTCGACACCGGTCTACCAGATCTATATGGACTGCGCTATCCAGCGCGACGTTTTCAGGCAGGATCCTGAGAAGGGCGGGCTGAAAGAGCAGGAATGGAGGGATGAGGCAAAAGAACTTTCGAAAGGACTTGCCGCCATCTTCCAGGACAGGACCGCCGAGCAGTATTACCAGTTCATCCTAGCCAAACGGGAAGCCGATAAGCACTACGAGAAAATCGGGAAACCGGTCGACCATGCGACCCTTCAGCAAATCAAGGCCCTGCCTCTTTTCCGGAAAGGGCCCAACAAAGGTGGACTGATCTACAAAACCCTCGACAGCCGCCAGTATCCTTATGGAGCCATCGCCCGCCGGACGATCGGATACGTAAAGGACAATTCCAACTCCAACGGCAACAATCTCATCGGCATCGAAGGGCGGTTCAATTATGAACTTCACGGCAAAGAGGGCCATGCATGGCTCCGGAAGGGAGAGAAAAACAACCGGATCCACAACTTCGACAGCACGGCCGTCAAGGCCGTTGACGGCAACGATGTTCGGACAACGCTGAATATTGACCTGCAGGACATTGCCGACCGGGCGCTGCGGAAGAACATCCAGGATGAAGAACGGATCAGCGGGGCCTGCGCCATCCTGATGGAAGTAGAGACCGGGGCCATCCGCGCGCTGGTCAATCTCCAACGGGACACGACGGTGGAAGGCCATCCCCTTTCAGAACGGATGAACCTGGCTATCAGCCAGATCGGCGAACCGGGTTCTGTCTTCAAGACGGTAACCCTGACCAGCGTCATCGAGGACGGATATGTCCATTCCGTCGACGAGACGGTCCCGACCTTCCGGGGCAATCTTCCCGGCTATTCCCGCGTCCGGACCGATCCCCATATCGTAGACTGGGAAGACAGTACCCACCGGAAAGAGATTCCGATCAAGCGGGGCCTGGAGATTTCTTCCAACTACGTATTCGCCTATCTGGCGACCAAGTACTACGAATCCCACCCGAAGAACTTCTACGACAAGATCTACCGGTATAAACTCGGAGAAAAATTCGATTTCGACATTGACGGTCTCGGGACGCCGCAGGTCGTCACGCCGGACAACCCCTATTGGGAAAAGACCTCTCTGGCAACCGCCGGTTACGGCTATTCCATCGCCGTTACCCCCATGCACCTGATTACCTTCTACAACGCGATCGCCAACGACGGGAAGATGATGCGGCCCTATCTGGTCGAAGATGTAGAGAAAGACGGAAAGATCCTTCGGAAATACGGTCCGGGGATCCTCGGAAACATCTGCTCGAAAGCGACAGCGGATACCGTTACGCGGGCCCTCAAGGGTGTTCCGCAGTACGGTACCGCGAAAAAGCTCCGCCGCGCCAAACTGCAGGTTGCCGGTAAGACCGGAACGGCCCAGGTCGCCCTCCAGGCGGAAGACAAGCCCCGGAAGGGAGATCAGTACCATGACGAGCGGGGACGCAAGAAGAACCAGGGAACCTTTGTCGGCTTCTTCCCCGCCGACAACCCGAAATATTCCATCCTCGTGACCGTTTATTCCCGTCTGTCGCTGGGCAGTTTCTATGGAGGAGACGCTCCCGCCGCGACCGTCCGGGAAATCGTCGACGCCATCTATTCGATGGATACGACCTGCGGTGAAACGCTCCGAAGGGACGGAGCCCTTCCCGTCATGGAGGTCAGGGAAGCCGAAACGGCGGAAGGCAAAGTTCCGGACGTCAAGGGCTTCGGGCTGATCGACGCCATCTACGCCATCGAAAACAGCGGGTACCGCTGCGCCTATGAAGGCAGCGGACACGTCGTCTCACAGTCCCCTTCCGGAGGGGCAGCTTTGAAAAACGGAGAAACCATAACGTTGAAACTGAAATGAAACTGAGAGAGATTATAGAGAATACAGGGGTTCTCCGGGTTACCGGAGATCTGGAACGGGAGATCGTTTCCATCACCGCCGACTCAAGGCAGGTCGTTCCTGGCTGCCTGTTCATCGCCGTAAAGGGATTCGCCAGCGACGGACATGCCTATATCGCCTCTGCCCTCGAAAAAGGAGCCGCCGCCATCCTCTTCGATGATCCGCAAGCCCTACCGGCGGCGAAGGGAGGTAATTCCTCCGAACCCATGGCCACCCTCGGCCATGTAAGAGGGAGGGGCCCGGCCGACGGCCGGGAGGGGTCACAGAGTGACGGTTCGGAGGGATTACCTCCCTCCTCCGCCGGCGCTTCCTGGATTCAGGTCGAACACTCCCGCCACGCCCTTGGCATCGCCGCAGACAATTTCTACGGCCACCCCTCCTCCAAACTCACCCTCGTCGGCATCACCGGTACCAACGGAAAGACCACGACCGTCACCCTCCTCTACCACCTCTTCATGGGCCTCGGATACAACTGCGGACTCCTCTCGACCATTGCCAACTACGTCGGTGAGAAACGGACGGAGACGGAGAACACGACTGCCGATCCGATCACGATGGGCAGGCTCATGGCAGAGATGGTCGAAGCCGGCTGCGAATACTGTTTCATGGAAGTCAGTTCGATCGGTGTCGAGCAGGAAAGAATCGCCGGACTGCGCTTCCGCGCCGGAATCTTTTCGAACCTCACCCATGACCACCTGGACTACCACAAGACCTTCGCAGAATACCTGCGTTGCAAGAAACTGTTCTTCGACAATCTCCCGCAGGATGCTTTCGCCATCACGAATATCGACGACCGGAACGGCCTCGTAATGGTCCAGAACACAAAAGCCAAGATTGTGACCTACTCCTGCCGGAGCCTTGCGGACCACACCGCACGGATCCTCGAAGAGAGCTTCGAAGGAATGCTGCTCCGGCTGGACGGACAGGAAGCATGGACCCGGCTGATCGGCCGGCACAATGCCTATAATATCCTCGCTATTTATACGACGGCTGTCTGCCTCGGCGCCGATCCGACCGAAACCCTTGTTGCGATCAGCAAACTCGCCTCCGCTCCCGGCCGGCTCGAGACACTCCGCGGCCCCCGCGACCTCTCCGTCGTCATCGATTACGCCCATACGCCGGATGCCCTGGAGAATGTGCTGGGAACCCTACGCGAAATCGCTCCGGAGAAACAGCTCGTCTGCCTGTTCGGATGCGGCGGAGACCGCGACCGGACCAAGCGTCCCGAGATGGCGGCCATTGCCGAAAAGATGGCCGACCGTCTGGTCATTACTTCCGACAACTGCCGGACCGAGAATCCGGAAGCCATCATCGAAGAAATCAAGACCGGACTGACCAACAAGGGACTGGCCAAGTCCATCAGCATCTCCGACAGGAGGGAAGCGATCCGGACGGCCATCCTGACGGCCGCTGACGGTGCCACCATCCTCCTTGCCGGGAAAGGTCACGAGACCTACCAGATCATCGGCAGGGAAAAACACCACTTTGACGAAAAAGAAATTGTTACTGAAACCTTCAATCTGATCCGATAATATGTTCTACCACCTTTTCCAATATCTTGAGAAAGCCGGGGTCGATATCCCGGGGAGCGGACTTATGCATTATATCTCTTTCCGCGCCATGATGGCCAGTGTCACGGCCGTCCTGGTCGCTCTCATAGCGGGCAAGGGAATCATCCGCTGGCTTCAGCGGAAGCAGATCGGCGAGACGGTCCGGGACCTCGGACTCCAGGGTCAGATAGAGAAAAAAGGGACTCCGACGATGGGAGGTATTATCATCCTCCTGTCCATCCTGACCGGCGTCATCCTTTTCTGCGACCTGACAAATATCTATGTGATCTTATTGATTGTCAGCACCCTCTGGTGCGGCGGCCTGGGCTTTGCCGATGACTATATCAAGGTATTCAGGCACAACAAGAACGGACTCAGCGAAAAAGCCAAACTCGTCGGACAGATCGTCCTCGGCTTCATTATCGGCATCACCGTCTGGCAAAGCAAGGATATCGTCGTCCGCGAGAAAGTCATCGATCCTTCCATCGAAATCGTCGCCCAGGGAATGGGGAAAGATATCAACACCGAAACCCTGATTACAGACAGCGCCTACAAAGACGAAAACGTTGTCAAGAGCACCAAGACGACCATTCCTTTCGTCAAGAATCACGAATTCGATTACCGCTGGCTTTCTCCTTTCAAGGGAACCTGGGGCTGGTACGCCAAATGGGCGATCTACGTCCTGATGATCGTGCTGGTCATAACAGCCTGCTCCAACGGAACGAACCTTACGGACGGACTGGACGGACTGGCAGCCGGGACCTCGGCCATCGTTGGCGTTGTCATCGGTATCCTGGCATGGCTCAGCGGTAACCTGATTGATTCGAACTACCTGAATATCATGTACCTGCCAGGAACCGGGGAGATTGCCATCTTCATGTCAGCCTTTGTCGGAGCCCTGATCGGATTCCTCTGGTACAACTCCTATCCGGCCCAGGTCTTCATGGGCGATACAGGCAGCCTCGCCATCGGAGGCATCATCGGCGTAAGCGCCGTGCTGATCCGGAAGGAACTCCTTCTTCCCCTGCTCTGCGGCATTTTCTTCGTCGAGAGCCTATCGGTTCTGATGCAGCGAAGCTATTTCAAATTCACGAAAAAGAAATACGGCACCGGCCGCAGAATCTGGAGCATGACCCCGCTCCATCACCACTATCAGGATAAGAAAGAACTCCCGGGTGAAGTTCTATTCCATAAACCGGTTCCCCCGCATCACGAAGCCAAGATCGTCAGCCGCTTCTGGATCGTCGGAATCATCCTCGCAGTATCAACGTTGGCATTATTGAAAATCAGATAAGCTCTATGTCGAGAATCGTAGTATTGGGCGGAGCGGAAAGCGGTGTCGGAGCCGCAGTTCTCGCCAAGACAAAAGGATTTGACGTATTTCTTTCCGATTGCGGAAAGATCAAGGAGGAGTATCTTGAGATGCTCCGCAAGTGGGATATTCCATTCGAGGAAGGGGGCCATACGGAATCCCTCATCCTCAACGCAGATGAGATTATCAAGAGCCCGGGAATCCCGTCCACAGCGCCGATGGTCTGCAAACTGCGGGACCAGGGGACCCATATCATATCCGAAATAGAGTTTGCCAGCCGCTACGACACGGCAAAGAAAATCTGCGTGACCGGTTCTAACGGAAAGACGACAACGACTTCGCTGATCTATTTCCTTCTGCAGAACGCCGGACTCAACGTCGGCCTCGGCGGAAACATCGGGAAGAGCTACGCCTATCAGGTCGCAACCGAGCACTTTGATTATTATGTCTTGGAAATCAGCAGCTTCCAGCTTGATGACGTCTACGATTTCAAACCGGATATCGCGATCATCACCAATATCACACCGGACCACCTCGACCGGTATGACCACCGGTTCGAAAACTACATTGCAGCCAAATTCAAGATTGCTAAGAACCTGACACCGGAAGACTGTTTCATCTTCGACAGCGATGATGAAATTACGGTCGGACACCTTGACGACATCATCCTCCGCTGCAAGCAACTTCCCTTCAGCCAGAAGACGGAGGTCCGTCAGGGCGCATTCCTCAATGGAGACAAGATCACGATCCGCTTTGAACAGGAAGAAACCGACATCTACCTCAAGGAACTCGCCCTCGGAGGCAAGCACAACATCTACAATTCCATGGCCGCCGCCCTCGCCGCCAAGGCTACCGGCATCGACAATGCCGTCATCCGGAATTCCCTGGCGACCTTCCAGCCGGTCGAACACCGGCTTGAACCGGTCCTGAGCATCAAGGATGTCCTCTATATCAACGACTCGAAAGCCACAAACGTAGACGCGGCCTGGTACGCACTCGAATGCCAGAAAAAGCCGGTCGTATGGATCGTCGGCGGGACCGACAAGGGCAACGACTACAGCGTCCTCAATGATTTGGTCCGCGAGAAAGTCAAGGCCATCGTATGCCTCGGAGTCGACAACGCGAAGATCCATTCCGCCTTCGAAGCCATCGTCGGAAGCGACCATATCGTTGATACTCTTTCCGCCGAAGAAGCCGTCAAAGCTTCCGCCCGGTTCGCGGAAGCCGGCGATGTCGTCCTGCTCAGTCCCTGCTGTGCCAGTTTCGACCTTTTCAAGAACTACGAAGACAGGGGTAAAAAATTCAAGGAAGCCGTAAGGGCATTGTAATATGGAAGAATCAGGAAGCAAGACCGGTTCGGGATTCTGGTCCATGATCGCGAACTTCAAGGGTGACAAGGTAATCTGGATGATTGTCTTGATGCTCATGATGTTCTCTCTCCTGTCGGTCTTCTCCTCGACCTCTCTCCTGGCCCAGCAGATGAAAACCGACCGGCTGGCGATACTGAAAGAACAGATTTTGACTGTCGCCCTCGGACTCGGAGTCATCTGGGTCTGCTACCGGTTCGTCTCGATCAGACTCTTCGAGACACTCTCGCAGTTCGGATTCATCCTCTCCCTTGCTTTACTGGTCATCCTTGTCGGAAAGCTGAACCTCGGGTTCATAAAATCTGCCGAGATCAACGGCGCCCAGCGTATCCTGAAAATGTTCGGATTCCAGATTCACGTTTATGAAATCATGAAGGTCGCAATGGTCATGTATCTGGCCTGGGCGGTCAACGCCTTCAAGGAAGACCGGCTCTGGATCGCCAACTACCTTGCGGGGCATTTCAAAAAGCTGGAGTTCCTCGCCTCCCCGCTCGCAAAGAAAATCATCTACATCTACCTCCCGATCTTTATCACAACGGCCCTGATCCTGGTCGGCGGAACCTCGTCCGCCCTGTTCATCGGCGGAATCATGATCCTGACCATTTTTGTCGGAGGCGTAGACTTGAAAGAAATTCTCATCCTCGGGCTTTTTGCCGTCCTGTATCTCGGGTCCGCAGTCGCGCTGGACAAGCTTACGGACGGGAAAGTAGTCCTCTCCGGACGAATCCACACGGCCCTCCACCGTCTCGACAATGATGACAAATCCAACATGGAAATCCTGCTGACGGAAAAAAAGAACAGTAAGAAATTCCAGGATGCAGCCGACCAGCTCAAGCAGCCGGTCAGCGCATTGATTGCCATCAAGGAAGGCGGCGTCCTCGGGAAAGGCCCTGGAGGAAGCACTCAGCGCTATGTCGTCCCGGTGATCTTCGGCGACTATATGTTCAGTTTCATCGTTGAAGAATACGGGCTGTTGGGAGCATTGATGATCCTGCTCCTCTACTCGAGCCTCATCCCGCGGGGAGCCCTCCTCGCAAAAAACTGCGATAATTATTACGGAAAAGTCGTCCTGGCAGGCCTCACGCTGACTATCTCCCTGCAGGCATTCATGCATATCTGTATCAATGTCCACCTTGTCCCGCAAACGGGACAGACCCTGCCGCTGATCAGCCACGGAACCTCGTCATTCCTGGCCTTCTGCATCGCCTTCGGGGTGATCCTCTCGATCAGCCGGGCCATCCACGCCAATCCGAAAGCACCCAGGAAAGAGGAGAAGACCGTCCAGGAAGAGACCGGACAGACAGAACCACTGGAGTATAACGAAATATAACACTATGGAGTACAAAGCAATCAGGGCTATCATCAGCGGAGGCGGCACGGGGGGACATATTTTCCCGGCCATCTCAATCGCGAACAAACTGAAGGAACTCAACCCGGATACCGAGATCCTGTTCGTCGGGGCTGAGGGGAAGATGGAAATGGAAAAGGTCCCTGCATCGGGATACAAGATTGTCGGACTTCCCATCGTAGGACTCCAGCGTCAGATGAACCTGAAAAACCTCTTGAATGACGTCCAGGTTCCGTTCAAGGTCCTGTCAAGCATCCGGAAGGCAAGGCAGACGATCCGCAGATTCCGTCCGGACATCGCCATCGGCGTCGGCGGCTACGCCAGCGGTCCCCTCCTTTGGGCGGCGACTGCGATGGGGATTCCTTCGCTCATCCAGGAGCAGAACGGATTTGCCGGGCTGACCAACAAGATGCTCGGGAGCCGTGTCAAATCGATTTGCGTTGCCTATGACGGGATGGAAAAGTTCTTCCCGGCCGAAAAAATCGTCATGAGCGGAAATCCGATCCGGAAAGAAGTTTCCCAGCCGGCAACGCCCGAAAAGCGGGAAGAAGCCTGCCGTTACTATGGCCTCGACCCGGAAAAGAAACACCTTTTCATCGTCGGGGGCAGCCTCGGGAGCCGGACGCTCAACAACGCAATGAAACAGTGGATTACAGACGGTTGTCCCGGAGGAGAAGATGTCGAGATTATCTGGCAGTGCGGAAAATACTACAAAGCCGGCATCGACTCGTTCATGGAAGGACGGATCATCCCCGACCTGCAGTGGTCCGATTTCATCAAGCGGATGGACCTGGCCTATGCCGCGGCGGATGTCGTCGTAACCCGGAGCGGCGCCAGCACTGTTTCGGAACTTTGCGCCATGGAAAAAGCAGCCATTTTCGTCCCCTCCCCGAACGTTGCGGAGGACCACCAGACCCACAATGCCATGGCTCTTGTCGAAAAGGACGCCGCAATGATCGTCAAGGACGCAGATGCGGTCAGCAAACTGCTTCCCACGGCCATCTCCCTCCTCCATAATCCCGAGAAGATTACATTCATGGAACATAACATCGCCAAACTCGCCTTGCGGGATGCCGCTCAGGTGATCTGCGACGAAGCATACAAGATACTCGGACTCAAATGAAAAACGTCTATTTCATAGGGATCGGCGGCATCGGCATGAGTGCGATTGCCCGCTATTACAAGGGGAAAGGGTATGAGGTCTCCGGCTATGACCGGACCCCTTCCGAACTGACCGCCCGTCTCGAGGCGGAAGGAATCGGCGTCCATTATACGGATGATACCGCCTTCATCCCGAAAGACATCGCCGAAACCCTTGTCGTCTATACGCCCGCCATACCGGCCGACATGGGAGAACTGACCTACGTACGCGAGAAGGGCTACCGGGTCGTCAAAAGGTCCCGGATGCTGGGCGAAATCGCCCATGGACAGGCCTGTATGGCCGTTGCCGGCACGCATGGGAAAACGACGACATCGACCCTGGCGGCCCACATCTTTACGGAAAGCGGCGAAGGCTGCTCCGCCTTCCTCGGCGGTATCTCGAGAAATTACGGAACGAACCTGCTCGTCAGTGCCCATCCCGTCGTCGTCGCGGAAGCGGACGAGTTCGACCGCTCATTCCTGCAACTATTCCCGGAAATAGCAGTTATTACGGCCATCGACCCGGATCACCTCGACATCTACGGGGACTATGCCCATGTTCTCGAAGCCTTCCGGGCCTTTGCTTCCCAGGTCAGCGGGACCCTCATCCTCAAAAGGGGCCTTCCAGTCGGACCGGAGGATACAAAGGCCAGGATCCTGACATACAGCTATACCGATCCCGAAGCGGATTTTCATCCCGAAAACGCCCGTCCCGATTCGCTGGGTCACTATGTATTCGATCTGGTCTATCCGGGGGGACGTCTCGAGAACGTCCGCGTCGGTACCCCCGGCTGGGTCAATGCCGAGAACAGCATCGCCGCGGCGGCCATCGCCTTGACCTGGGGCATCGACGGAGAGAAAGTACGGCATGCCGTCGGTACCTTCCAGGGAGTAAAGCGCCGTCTGGAGATGCACCTCAACACGGGAACCATTACCTACATAGACGACTACGCCCACCATCCGAAGGAACTCTCGACCGCCCTCTCATCGATCCGCGGGATGTTCCCCGGACGAAAGATAACGGCTATATTCCAACCGCACCTCTACACCCGGACCCGGGACTTCGCCCCGGAATTCGCCGAGGCGCTGAGCGCCGCAGACAAGCTCATCCTGCTGGATATCTATCCGGCACGGGAAGAGCCGATCCCCGGCGTCACCTCGGAAATAATCTTCAAGGACGTAACGGCTCCGGAAAAAGTTCTGCTGCGCAAAGAAGAACTGATGGATTACCTCGAAAAAGAGCCCGTAGATATCCTCGTCACGTTCGGCGCAGGCAATATCGACAGGTTCATCGAACCCATTACGAACCTACTCGAAAAACGAATCGGATAATATGAAAGCATCGCTCAGGTTTACCCTCTCCCTCGCCGGCACCGCGCTACTTGCGGCGCTCCTGCTCCTGGTATCCGGAGCCGCAGCGAGACAGCGGCACCTGACGACATGCAAAGGGCTGGAAGTCACCATTCTCGACAGCCTGCAAAGATCGTTCGTCTCTTCAGAGGACGTCAAACGGTATATGGCTGACTACGGAGACTATATCGGGCAGCGGATTGACAGCGTCAACCTCAAAAAGGTCGAAGACCTGCTCGACGGCCGGAGCGCGATCCGAAAGAGCGAAGCCTATGTCACCCGGGACGGCATACTCCATATCGACATTACGCAGCGGGAACCTGCCGTCCGGTTCCATACGGGCGGAAACGGGTATTATGCCGATGAATCCGGCTTCCTGTTCCCGCTCCAGAGCAAATACACGGCCCGCGTTCCGATCATCGACGGAGCCGTACCCGTCACAGTCCCCAAGGGATTCAAGGGACGGCCAGAAGATCCGAAGGAGCAGTTGTGGCTTGACCAGGTACTGAACCTGATCCGCTATATCAGCCATGACAAGACTTTCAAGGACGCTTTCAGCCAGATTACCGTCCTCCGCGGCGGGGAACTGATCCTGATTCCGCGATCCGGTTCCGAACGGTTCTACTTTGGACAGCCCGGCGGATTCGACGGAAAATTCGAACGAATCCGGACCTATTACGAGGCCATCGCTCCGGCCAAGGCTCCCGGCACCTACAGGAGCGTAGACGTCCGATACGATAAACAGATCATCTGCAGATAATAAAAACACCATCCATGATAACAGAGAAATACATAGCCGCCATTGACCTGGGAACTGCCAAGTTCGCCCTCAGCGTCGCCAAAGTGAAGGGGGACGACGTGCAGGTCATCTATTACCGGGAGGTCCCTGCCGTCGGCATGCGGAACAGCAATATCGCCATTCCGAAAAAGGCATCCGAACCGCTCGAAAAGTTGATTCATGAAGCGGAGAATGAACTGATGATCAAGATTATGCAAGTTGTCATCGGACTCCCCCGCTACAGCGTCTCCCAGGAAATCGCCAACGGCAGTATCCCGAGGGGCAACCCGGACGAATATATCACCCGCGAAGAGGTCGAGGCTCTCAAGTCCATCGCCGTCGAATCCTATCCGCTGGACGATCCGGATACCCAGATCATGTTCGGAGCCGTCGCGCAGTCCTTTTCCATCGACGACCAGATCCAGCTTGTCGAAGAAGATGTAATCGGGACCCTGAGTTCGACCCTTGAAGGCAGTTTCAAGGTTTTCGTAGGAAGCCGGCGGGCGACGACAGCTATTGATAAGATATTCAACAACCTCGGCATCGCGATTGCCAAGAAATACTTCCTCCCGGATGTCGTGGCTGATACCGTCCTCAGCGAAGAAGAGAAAGAGAACGGGGTCGCCCTGATTGATTTCGGAGCCGGAGTAACCTCCGTCGCCATCTACCATGGCGGAATCATGCGCCACTACGCGGCGATTCCTTTCGGCGGCAGGTCCATTACCTCCGATATCCGCAGCGAATGCTCCATTTCCGAAAAACTGGCCGAAAACATCAAGCTGGCCTACGGAGCCTGCCTCCCGAACCGGCTTTCAAGCCTGAGCGAGAAGATTATCCAGATCCGGTACGAAGACTCTCCGTACAAGGAGGTTCCGGTCAAGTACCTCTCCGAAATCATTGATGCGAGAGCCCGCGAAATCATCGATGCGATCCTGTTCGGGATCCAGGACAGCGGACTTGAAAAAGTTCTCCGGAGCGGGATCGTACTGACCGGAGGCGGAGCAAACCTCGCCAACCTGAAGAACCTTATCAAGGACATGAGCGGTTACAACGTACGTATCGGCTATCCGAAACACCTGTTCTCCGCTTCCGGTTGTATGGGCGTATACGATCCTTCCGCCACTTCGGCCATCGGTATGCTTCTCGCGGCTAAGCGGGACAACCTTCCGGACTGCGCCCTGGCCCCGGAGCCGACACGGGCGGAAGTCCCTGTCCAGGAGACGGTCGTAGAAGAAGAAACGGCCGACGAACCCATCCATCAGATGTCGGAAGAAGAATACCGGCACGGGACTTCCGGAAAACTGATTGCGGATGAAGAATTCGGGGAAGCGGTCAAGGAAGAAAAGAAACAGAAGAAAGAGAAAAAGCCAAGCGTCTTCTGGACAAAGATCAACAACCGCCTGAGCGGCCTCAGGGACGGTTTTGACAAGCTCTATACGGATATTACGGACGATAACATTTAGGATTATGGAATTCGACAAAGATTTTATCCTTCCCAAAGACTGGAATATAGAGAATTCGATCATCAAGGTGATCGGAGTGGGGGGAGGCGGATGCAACGCTGTTACCTACATGTACAACCAGAAGATTGAAGGTTGCAGTTTCATCGTCTGCAATACGGATTCACAGGCGCTTCAAAAGAGCACCGTCCCGATCAAGATCCAGCTCGGAGAAGGACTCGGTGCCGGAACGGATCCGACAAGCGGCCGGAACGCCGCCCTCGAATCCCAGGATACGATTGCAAAGATCGCCCTTGACAGCGGTACGAAGATGCTTTTCATTACCGCCGGACTCGGCGGCGGAACCGGTACCGGGGCATCTCCGGTCATCGCAGAAATGGCCAAGAAACGGGGCATTCTCACGGTAGCCGTCGTTACCCTTCCTTTCAGCAACGAAGGCAGCGAGTTCCAGTCCAAGGCCATTGACGGGGTCCGCGAACTGGAGAAAAATGTCGACAGCCTGCTGATTATCAATAACGACAAACTCTATGAATTCTACGGCGACGAACTGATCCAGGACGCCTTCCCGAAAGCGGATGAGGTGCTGGCGACAGCCGTAAGGGGAATCATCGAGATCATCAGCAAACCGGGATATATCAACGTCGACTTCAAGGACGTGACCAATATGATGAAAAGCAGCGGCATGGCCCTGATGGGCTGCGGGACGGGAACCGGAGAACACCGCCTCGAGGATGCCGTCCGCGGCGCTTTCGAATCCCCGCTCCTCAACGATTTCGATCTCAAGACAGCGAAGAACGTCCTGATCAACATCACGGCTTCACGGAATGAGAAAGGAATCAAGATGAGCGATCTCGACCAGATCAACAAAATGATCAGCGAGTATACCGGAAGTGCCAATAAATTCAAACGGGGTATTATCTATGATGACGATCCGGAATGCGGAGATCTCGTCAAGATAACAGCCATCGCAACCGGCTTCGACATGGGACGGCTCGGGGACATCACCGATGTCAACCTCGGCAATCTGATCATCCTCGATCCGGATTTCACCTATACGCCGTCCCACGCTGAAAAAGGGATGGAAATCGACCTCCCCGAGATTCCTACGATCAAGATCGGATTCGGGACCAATACCAATGCCTGCACCTTCAGCTTTGATCCGAAGGATCCCCCGTGCCTTTATGTCAGCCCGGGTCAGTCCCTCAGTGACCTGGAAAGTACGCCGGCTATCAGAAGAAAAAAATAAAACACAGATATGGAAAGAAGAACAAGAGTAAGATTTGCCCCGTCGCCGACCGGTCCGCTCCACATGGGCGGAGTCCGTACAGCACTGTATAACTATCTATACGCCAAGCAGAAAGGCGGAGATTTCATCATCCGAATCGAAGATACCGATTCCCACCGGTTCGTTCCGGGCGCCGAAAAGTATATCATCGAAGCCCTGTCCTGGTGCGGGATTATACCTGATGAGGGCGTAGACGAGAACGGAAAGGTCGTCGAGACCCCGTCAGCACGCCATCCCCATGCCCCATACCGCCAGTCCCAACGGAAGGCCATCTACCGCAAATATGCCGAACAGCTGGTCGAAGCCGGATGGGCCTATTATGCCTTTGACACGCCCGAAGAGCTCGAGGCGCGCCGCAAGGAGGCAGAATCCCAAGGAACAACCTTTATTTATAA
Organism: uncultured Bacteroidia bacterium; assembly: GCA_902789395.1. Classification (GTDB taxonomy): domain Bacteria; phylum Bacteroidota; class Bacteroidia; order Bacteroidales; family UBA932; genus Cryptobacteroides. Next base: position 159,041 of record CADANY010000005.1, read on the forward strand.
CCTCACGACCCGTAAGTCCCTCCGGAATTCCCTGACACTCAGCGAAGAGGAAACCCGTCGCCTGGTGGAAGAGACTTCCGGATGGACGGTACGGTTCAAAATGCCCGAGAACCGGATCGTCAAGATGGACGATCTGATCCGCGGACACATCGAAGTCAACACCGGGACCCTGGATGACAAGGTCCTCTGGAAACGGGCGGACGAACTGCCGACCTACCACCTCGCCAATATCGTGGATGACCACCTGATGGAGATTTCCGAGGTTATCCGCGGCGAAGAATGGCTCCCGTCCCTCCCGCTCCACTACCTGCTCTACGAAGCGTTCGGATGGACCGATACGATGCCCCGTTTCGCTCACCTTTCCCTCCTGCTGAAACCGGACGGGAAGGGCAAGCTCTCGAAACGGGACGGAGACCGGCTCGGCTTCCCGGTATTCCCGCTGCGATGGGTCAGCCCGGAAGGTGAAGTCTCCCGCGGTTACCGCGAGGACGGGTATTTCCCGGAAGCATTCGTGAATATGCTGGCCTTCCTCGGATGGAATCCGGGCGGAGAACGGGAACTCTACACCATCGACGAACTCGTTGATGTATTCTCGCTCGAACGCGTCGTCAAATCCGGCGCCCGTTTCAACGCGGAAAAGGCCAAATGGTACAATAAGGAATATTTGCGGCTGAAGAGCGATGCCGAACTGGCACGACTCTTTGTTCCGGTGCTTGAGCGTCATGGGATCCAGGTTGTCGAGTGCCCTGCATGTGCCCTGACGGCCGGATCGGAACTCACTCCCGAAGGATTTGATTTCAAGAACCATATTTTTACCCTTGACTATGTCGAGCGGGTTGTCGCCCTTGTCAAGGAGAGAGCGACATTCGTAGAAGACCTCTGGACGGCTTCCGCCTGCCTTTTCAAAGCGCCTGAAGAATTCGTACAGAAAGATGTCGACAAATTCTGGAAGCAGGAGAATTACGACTGTGCCTTCGAAGTCGCCCAGTTTATTACCGGGGCAGAATTCGGATACGATGACATCGACCCGTACTATAGGGGCCCGATGGGTAAAGCAGCCGTAGAGGAAGCCCTGGAGGGCTACATCAAAATGCGGGAATATCCGATGGGAAAGACGATGAATTGCCTGCGTCTTGCCCTGACGGGTGCGTCAAGCGGTCTTGGCATCGCAGATATCATCTCTTTCATCGGACGCGCTGAAACAGCGGCAAGGATGGGCTTTGCCGCCGAACGACTGGGAAGGATCCAATGATCAAACAAATACTCTCTTTCTTGCCGGGCCGGAGTCGTTGAGATTCCGGCCCGGTGCTTTATTCGGATAGAAGGAATAGGACTTCCTCAAGGGAGAGGGCGTTATCGATGGAGTAGGCTCCGCTGCGGGTCCGGACAAGCGAGTCGAGGTGCGCTCCGCTGCCTAGGGCTTCGCCGAGATCGCGGGCGAAGGCGCGGATATAAGTGCCTTTACTGCAGGCGATGCGGATCCGCGCGAGAGGAAGGCCCTGAAGATCAGACGTATCCGCGACATGGATCCGAGAGGATGCAGTCCCTTCAGACGGCATGTTTCCGGAGAGGGGGTCCCTCCTGAAACCTGTGGCCGCCCGTGGCCTCATGAACGGGAGGGGCCCGGAATCGAAGGGAAAGGTGGACGATAGTTCACTATCGGACAACGGATCTGAGATTCTGGGAGGGACTTGGGTTTCAGGAGGGACCCCCTCTCCGGAAACAGAGGCTGCTTCGAAGGAGAGCAGTTCCAAGGCTGAAATCTCGATTGTCGAACGATGAAGCGTCTCCAGGGCGGCGGCATCGAAATCCTCCCCTGCCGATTCGCCCCGCTGCACCTTCCGGTACATCCTACGGGCCATCTCATAGGCCCGCACTCCATCGACAGACTTCGCGCTGAAAAGCGGGGCGACCTGCTCCTGAACGCCGAGGAAAGAAAGCAGGACGGCCTCTACGGAGTCCTTTGTAATATGTTCATAGGGGAAACGGCGGTCCACCTCTTTCTCAAGATCATACGAGGGAGTCGTCGCACCGAAACGGATGCCGGCCACGTACTCTTTGTCATGGGCTTGGAGAGCCTCCGCCCGTTTGGTCGCATTACCGATGCAGACGAGCAGTATTCCCGTTGCGAGCGGATCCAGGGTCCCGGCATGGCCGACTTTCAGGTTCTTCTTGCCAAAGTGCCGGATGGCAGCGTATTTGACCTTCCGGATTACGTCGGCGGAAGTCCACCGGTACGGCTTGTCAACAGGCAGGACAATTCCGTCCGGATAGTCGTCGATGGACCTGGAGAACTTATCCATTGCAGGGGATCTTCGCGATCCGGCGGGCATGACGTCCGCCCTCGAAACCGGTCTCAAGCCAGGTATTCATGATCCGGACAGCCATCTGGTAAGAGATGAACCGGGCGGGCATGACGAGGACATTGGCATTGTTATGGGCCTTGACAAGACGCCCGATTTCGCTGTTCCATGCCAGTCCGGCACGGATTCCCTGGTGTTTATTGAGCGTTATGGCCATCCCGTTCCCGGTACCGCAGAGGGCAATCCCGGCATCGACGGCGCCGCTCTCTACTGCGGCGGCCAGCGGGTGGGCGAAATCAGAATAATCTACGCTTACGTCGGAATCCGTTCCGAAATCGACGGTCTCATAGCCCTTGGACTGCAGGAGACGGATAAGCTTTGTTTTGTAGGCATAGCCTGCATGGTCATTGCAAATACCGATTTTCATATCAGAGGTTTTTATTCATCAATCCACGGAAACAGACTTCTACAGCTTCACGGTCCGGCCGGCAGGAAAGCCGGTAGCAAGGGACCTGCATCGCAGCCTTTTCAATCGTCGGGACGAGGCTGTCCATGATCTCGGGACTCCAGCGGATCGTAGATACGGCCGCAACGACACTCGCATAGGCCTGGAGTCCGAAAAGGCGTTCGATACGGTTCTCCGGAGCCTGCTCGAGCCGGACAAGGGCCCGGACCGGAGCGGAGACATTGCGGTAACAGAGGGTCTTCCCGCTCCAGGGAGAGCCGAAGACACGGGCCTGCCCGTCGATGAAACGGATGACAGGGTTGTCATCGTTCATCAGGTCACACCCCGGGACATGCTCCAGCCAGAGACGGCTGTGCGTACTCTTTCCCGTCCCGCTGACGCCGAAAAAGAGCTGGGCCTTATCCTCGTACCGGATCACGGAAGAATGGAGCAGAATCGTCTGCAAAGGGGCCGTAGCGAAGGTATAGAGAATCATCAGACTCGTATTGAGCTGCATCATCGTCATTCTTCCTCCGACGCCTTCCCGGGGATAATACTCCCCGCTTCGGGCATCCGTACCCATGACGAAAACGCCGGCGCTGAGATCTTTCTCCGGGAAAAACTCATAAGCGATCCGGTCGTCTTTCCTGTATCCATAGAAAAAGGGAGGGACGTTATCAACTGAAACGACCTTTTCCCCGCCCAAGGCGGCTGCTCCGGCCTGGAAGGCCTCAGGGATGTGCCCGTGGACGGTCAGCGTAAAGAGCGGATCTCCTTCATTATCAACCTCGAAAGGCGCGTACTGTACAAAATCGAGGGCATGCCTGAACGCATCCCTGTCCTCGTCGGAATAGGACTCCCAAAGCTCACGGGTCATCCGCTGCTTCCCCATCAGGGATGCGTTTGGCGCAAGCTGGTCCAGCCGGTCGGCCGGTACCGGAAGGATGCCGAGGTCTCCCCCTTCCCGAAGGACGGAGACGAGCTTCTCCTGCTCCGGCGTCAGGGCTTTGAAGGTCCATGGAGATTCCAGCGTAACGCGGATCCGGTGGCCGGCGATCTGATAGGTTCTGCTTTCCGATTTCATAGGACACAAAGATGGCCAAAAAGATTGAAATATGCAAAGAGGGCGGCCCTTTCCGGGCCGCCCTGACTGATTACTTCGATATGGGATGTTACTCAATGACGCGGGTCATTGTAGCAGGAATCGCGGTGTCTGTATCAGTCCAACTAACGCCGGAGCGGGATCCCGAAGAAGTCGTATAACGACCATACCAACGGATGTTATAGAAGGTCGCAGGCGCACCGCCGGAAGTTACGGAACCAGGGATTATCTCTGCTGTCTTGCCATCTTCGGACATCCTGGCCCGACAGATAACATTTCCAATGCCCGAATTATAATATGTCTTTCCGGCCACATTGGTATACTGACCAGAGAGCAAAGCATTCATGGTTCCGCGAGTTGCATCCGTCCACGTAACTTTTGTATTTTCGTAGACTTTGAAAACCATTTCTGTTGTTTCCGGATCATATTCAACGACAGCGACAAAAGCTCCCTTTGCATAATCTTCATTGCTAAAACCGCCGAACCCATAGACATTCATATTCTTTTCCGGTTCGCCCATTTCAACCGTCCATGTATCAACAGAACTGCCTCGTGGTACATTCCATTTTCCCATCCACTTGTAGTACAGAGGGACACGGTCCTCGATGGACAAATCGTAATATGCCCAGCGGCCCGTTACATATCCATTGTCCCCGTAGGCGACCACGATAGCATAGGCATCAGAGTTGAAATCCAGATTGTTGACGGTCTCCGTTACGTCTCCGGAAGCAAGTCCTGCGGCGAAAGAGGGCAACTGACCGCTCTCGACCTTGGCAAGAATCTCATTCCTCTTTTCCAGAGCAAGGACAGAGAATGCGTAATCCTCAACGTCGGCCACTTTAGACTTATCGACAATCGTATAGACATACTTCTCGCCCGAAACTTTCGATTGGATACTGATGACATCATACTGATTAGGATATTTGTAACCGCCATCAACGACAGAAGCGCTCCAAGCATCCTTGGCCAGTACGGTTTCCGGATACTGAAGTACGTTGAAGGAGCCGGTATGACCGCCGATCGAATAATTGACTAAGCCGGTCCGGGTCCCGGATTCTGTATTCTTGTCGATGGTGATTTTGACCGTCTGCTTCTCCTCGTCGACTGCGACATGGATCCAGTTCTTGTCTGAAGTCATCGTGACCGGAAGATTGGAGACGAACGAGAACTCCTGGACAGTACCTTCGAAAGGAGAGGAAATATCGGTCATATTGAAACCACCTAAAACCTCACCGAACTGCTGTGCGGTCAGGGAGATTTCGTCCTTCCCGGACTTGATCGTAATCTTGGCATACCTGTTTTCCTTCCCGGTCCACTGAGGGGCGGTCACGGTAATTGTCATCCCGCTGACGGAAACGTTGCACCAGGGGCGGTCTGCCGTCGCAGAGACGGAGGATTCCGCCTCAACGACAATCGATCCCGACCCGCCTTGCGGCGAGAAGACGAGTTTCTGACTTACGACGGTGATATTGTCATTGATTTCGTAAGTCGGCTGCTCCTCCTGGCAGGCGGCCGCCAACAGGGCGGCCCCAGCCAATATGATAAATAGATACTTTTTCATAAGCTTCATTTATTGACGTACGAATGAAGTGATGTACTGCAGGGAATGTGTTTCGGATTTCCAGTACCAGTTATCCGTAACATATCCGACACGGTCACTGGTGGAATAGGAATTCCGGCTCAGGAAATACAGGGCAAAAGTATCGGTTCCCCTGGCCCAATTACCGTTATCGGTCATGGTGATGGTATCTTTTCCGTCAATGTTGGAAAGGACACCCTTCATGCCGTAGTTTTGGGAGAAGGAGTAATACCCCGTGGCGACGGAACGGCATCCCAGCAGGATGTAGTAACCCGTTTCCGTATCCTGCAGGATATGCTGGGTCTTGATTGAAATCGAACCGGTGCTGAGGTCATATTCCGCAACAATATCCAACTTGTCGTGAAGGCCGCTGATCAAGTACGACTTCCCCTCGACATCCTCCTTGAACTGTACACCGGAGATCGTATTGCCTTTGTTATAGTTAAGGGTCCAGTTACCGAGGAAGGAGGAGTAGGAGCTCCATCCTTCCGGAAGGGATCCCTGCAGGACCATCTCAGGATACTGGACGGAAACCAGCGTCGCTTTGTCACGGTCGAAGAGGAACGAAGAGAAGGTATAGTCACCTATAGACACGTCTTTGTAGAAACGAATGCCTTCCGGTGTAAAATTGTAAGCGACCGTTCCGGCTTTGTCCGCATCCCCGCCGAGGGTAATGGTAGCCTGACGGTTCACCAGGTCGAGGCTCACATTCGCGGGCTGGCCCTGGAATGTTCCATCGAAAGTACTCATGAATACAAGGTCGCTGGTTTCAGCGGTCTTTGTGACATACTGCTCCGGAGAAACCGTAAGGGGATACATCTTGTAATAGTTCAGCGACCGCTTTCCCTTCAGGATGACCTCCTCGGGGGTATGCTTGAGAACCAGGAATTCGAAATCTCCTTTTCTGGCCTGATAGCTGCCCGTCTCTCCATAGAGATTCTTGCTGGAGCCGGAAGGCGTGGCGAAATAATGGAAATTGTAATTGAAGCTGTCAAATGCGATGACGGGCCCGTCATCGTTCGTCATCCGATAGAGAGATGTCGAAGAATCACTGCCCATAAGTTCATTCCATACGGTCACCTGGGTGTCCGTGAAGGTCATCGTCATGACAAAACCGCCGATTCCCTGGGATCCGGCACTGAAACTTGCACCTCCGTTGGGATAATAGTACATCACCCATCCCTGGCTGGAGCCGGTCAACACTTTCTGGATGTCAACGAGCGTCTCGGCCATCCGTACGGAGGATGACTTCTCAAAGAGGTCCTCTTCCTGATAGAGGCAGGAAACGAGAGACATCGAAGCCATGACCGTTATCAAAAGGTATGATAGTATTCTTTTCATAAGCAAATCACCTTAGTTGATCGTTAAAGAAGTAAGATCGACCTGACCGGCCTTGACCTCATCCTGGCGACGCAGGACGGTTGCACGGAGCTGGTCCATGTCGATTTCGAAAGTCCCTTTCATATAAGACTTGACAAGATCCAATTTCGCTTTGATAAGGGTCGCGCCTTCGGCGCCCGCCGTTTCCATCAATGAATCCCACCTTTCCTGGGTATTGGTAACATAGATAGACATCATTTCGGCGAAATCCTCCCGGTCGGAATGCTGGGCATAAGAAGAAATAAACCCTCTCTGCAGATAACCGGTATCGTAAGGGGAACTGCTCCAGTCGCTGGCCACATAGTCGTTCGGCGTAATCTGGCTGAACTCGACTGGGAAATCCTTGGTCTGGTTCAGGATATGCGTAAACTCATGGTGGATCGTCTTGATGTAGTAGTGGTTCAACCCTCCGATGGCGTCATAGCTGGAAGAATAGGTTCCCGCGAGGACCTGGGGAATCCAGTTTACACCCGTGAGATAGATCTTCTTGCCGCCTTCGGCCGTACCGAGGATCATGGTTCCGTTGTTGTTATACTCCCATTCCCCGATAACGAAGAACATTTTCGGGAAGTACTGGCGTGTGAAATTCACGCCTGCCACCTCATCATAGGAATCGATGCAGAGATACTTGATAATATGGGCCATGATGACGGCACAGTCAAAATCGGCAGGGATGGTATAGTAAGAGCGGTTCGATTCGTCAATCTGATAACGGTACTTGAAGTTGATGTTATAAGGATTGACGTAGTTCGCTTCCAGCCACTTGTCAAAATCATTCTGGACATAGTTGTCCATCATGATGATACTGTTCTCATCGAGCGGTTCATCCTTCCGGCAGGAAGACAGGACAGCCCCGAAGAGTACGGATACCAGTGCTAAAACAATATATTTTTTCATATTCGTTCCTCCTTCATTTAGTTACGGGGATTCGGCTGAAGACCGGCATCGATACATTTCTGCGGAACCTGGACAGCCTGACGGGGATCCCGGTATTCCATTGTATCCTCGATATGATCGATATTGCCGTTGGAGTCGACAAAACGACGGTAGATCGTAATGCCATAGCGCTTGATATCAAACCAGCGGTCACCATTGCCCCACCTTTCGGCACGGCGGAAACGAAGGATCAGATGCAGCATACTCTCCTGTATGGAACCTTCGGAATCGATGGCGAATGCAGGATGCAGACGTTTCTTCTGGGTCGGTTTATCCCAGAGATAGTAGTCCATACTGGTTTCAAACTCCTGAATGTCCGCAGGGGTCAACTTAATCTCATCCATTCCTTCAGGAACCGTGTAGAAATTGTTCGCCCAGAGATTCAGGTCCTCGCAGGCTGCGTCATACTGCTTCAGCAGCGTCTTGGCCTCGGCCCGGATCAAAAGGGTTTCGTCTGCCGTCAAAGCAGGGAAAATACCACGGTAATAGCCGGTACCGGTCACCTGATTCGTCGTCTGGAACTGATAGAAGACCTTCCAGAGAAGAACATAGCTCAAGGAACCGGAATTATACCGCCGGGGACGGAAAACGATGTCGGACATGGTAACGCCCGTCCGTTTCCAGGGAAGGGGTGCAATCAAGTCTTCCGTCGTCGCAATCTCGTTCGTGTACCCATAGTACTTGTTGGAACCGGAAGTATTCCGGTAAAGGGTATATCCGAGATTGCTGTAAGCGGAGGTCATCAGGAGATTGCACTTGTTATCCGTGCTGTTGTACAGCGTTCTTCCTTCCGTGATGCTGGGAGAATTGGCCTGCAGGGAAACATAATCGCGGAGAAGACTCTTCGGTGCAGAACCCAGGCACTCGTCGGCATACTTCAGGGCAAGATCCCATTTCTCATAATAGAGATAGAACTTCGCGGCGAAGGCATTCGCAGCCTGACGGGTAAAATGCCATTTCGGAACGTCGTAATTATCTCCGACATATTTGAGACCTTCCTGGATGTCTGCATCAATCTTCGCATAGACATCCGCAACGTTTCCGCGCTCGTAAGCCGGATTCAGACCTTTCTCAGGGGATTCCATATACGGAATGCCGAGATCGGTTGCGCTATGCTGGGAATTATAATGCAGACAGAAGACATTGACAAGGATAAAATGCGCATATGCGCGGCAGATCAGCGCCTCGCCATAGGCTTCGGCGATCCGTGAGCTGACGGAAGGACCGCCCATTTCTTCGATGGCTTCAAGAGCTTGATTCGCAGCTGCGATACAGCTCCACCCATCAGACCATATATGCTCAGGATCAGAGTTGTTAGTCAACGTAACGTCTTTCCAGGCCCACAGTTCATGGAAGAACTCAGTCGGAGAGCCGGAAACGACGGCCGCATTGTTGTCAAGCTGGTCGGAAAGATATTCGGTCACCGTTACATACCAATGCGTAGAGTAAGCAGACCGGAGAAGGGCCGTTACCTTTTCCTCCGTATCGATTTCGGTACGGTTATCCGGCATCGTATCCAGATACTTTTCACAGGAGACCAGGCCCAACAATGCACATGCAAAGACGAAAATATATTTTTTCATTTTCATAACACGCTAAATATTAGAGACCTATCTTCAAAGTAAGCGTAAACTGCTTCGGAACAGGGACGGCGACACCGCCGGCATTGAAGAATTCCGGATCCTGACCGTTCAGTTTCTTATCGGCATAGAGCAGGCAGAGGTTAGTCGCCTGCAGTTTGAGAGAGAGACTGTTCATCCGCATCTTCTTAACGAAGTTCTTCGGAAGATCGTAAGAAAGGGAGACTTCCTTGAGGCGGACAAAATCACCCTTTGCGATACGCTCGCCTGAATAGTTGTAGGCGTTGTAGGCGTAGCTGAGGTTGCTGTAGTTGTAGGACTGCATGCGGGATGCGATGACAGGGATCGTAGTGATATTCTCATCGCCAGGAACCGTCCAGCGGTTCTTATATTCCCTCGGCATGGAAGTCAGGTCGGAATAGCTCGAACGGAAGACCTGGTCCAGACGGATGACATTACCGAAGGATCCGGTAATGAACACATTCAGCCTGAGGCCTTTCCACTCAAGGGTATTACCGATGGAACCCACGCCGGTCGGATCGGCCGTACCCTCATACTGGAGGTACTTGAGCTGCTCCGGATCGGAGAGCTGGAAGTTGATACCGGTTACCGTCACATTGCCGTCCGGACCGTAGAAGGTCGGAAGACCTTCCTCGTTAAGACCGGCGAACGGAATCGAGAAAATCGAGTGGTTGGTATAACCCTCCTGTGCGAAACCGCTTCCCCTGACAAGGTCGATGACGCGCATCGTGGTTATCAGCTTGGTAACCATATTGTGGGAGTGAGACCAGATAAAGTTCGTGGTCCACTTGAAGTCCTTCGAACGGATATTCTGGGTCGTGAGGGAAAGCTCATAACCGCCGGATTTCATCGCTGCGACGTTACCATATTTGGTAACCTCACCGCCAAGACCCATCGTATTCGTGATACCGATGAGGTCGAAGTTGTTACGCTTGTACCAGTCCGCCACGAAGTTGATCCGGTTGTCCAGGAAACCGAGTTCGACACCGAGGTTGAGCTCATGTTTCTTCTCAAAGGTCAGGTCCGGATTGGCGAGACGGGCGATCTCGATAGCGGTTTCCATGTCTCCGGCAGCAGGACGCCAGATATTTCCTGCAGAATAGACTGCATTAGAGTTGGTCACCCAGGACGGTCCGCTTTCCGCAGTCAGGGAATAGGAAGCCTTGAGGGCGGCATGGCTGAGGGTCGGCTGGAGAGGACGCATCCACGGCTCGTCGGAAACGTTCCAACGTCCGGAAACGTTCCAGGTCGGAAGCCAGCGGGCCGTACGGGAGCGGCCGAGGCGGTTGGATCCTTCGTAACGTACCGTTCCATTGAGGCTGTACTTGCCCTTATAAGAGTAGTTGGCCGTGCCGAAGAAAGCGGCCCGACGCTCATGGGTATTGTCCATGGTGTAATAATCGGCACCATTTTCCGCGTCTTTCTTGAAGACCTTATAGTACCAGCTCGGGACTTCGCCCATGCTGTACTGCATGCCCCAGCCGCGGAACCAGGTTCCGTGACGGTCGTTGGAGTTGACCTCCATACCGCCGTAGGCACTGACCTGATGCTTGCCGGCGAAGGTGTGGTTATAGTTTCCGGAAAGACGGAAGTCCCAGCCGTTCATCTTGTTGTCCGTCTTCTGGAAGATACCGCCGTTCGGAAGGACGGACTCCGGAAGGGCATAACGGATATCCGGGTCGGTATACATATAGGAGTTGTTGTCCCGGATCGTCGTCGTATAGTCAGCCCGGTATGCCATCGCCTGGTTGGAACCGTCCAGGATATAGTGCTCGCGGGAGCTGCCGGAGTACTTGGACGCCACGAGGGCGGAAAGTTCCAGGTCCTTGAATACCTTCCACTTCAACTCGCCCTGGAACCTCAGGTTCGTAACATCCAGGTCCATATAGTTGTTCTCCAACTCATAGAGAATGTTGAAGGGAGCGTAGTTACGGGTATAGAAGACTTCCGGATCGAGGGTCCTGGAAGTATTCAGCGCGTAGGAATACGGGTTGATATCGAACGCACGGGTCACCTCACCGCTGACGACGTTCGTCGTGCTTCCCAGGGTTCCCGGAGCCCGCTGCTGGCGGTAGGATGCGTTCGCGATCATATTGAGGGAGAGGTTCTCCAGGAGCTTATAGGTCGCATTGATATTCGCCGTATACCGGCGGACGGAGCTCTGGTCGGTCCATCCCTGGTCGTCCATGACCGACATGGAGGCGTAATAGTTGCCCCGGTCGGTACCGCCGCTCATGGAGATCGAGTGGTTATGCTGGACGTTATACTTGAAGAGGATATCGAACCAGTCCGTATTGCGGTACTCGGCTGCACGGAGATAAGCCGCCTTGGCTTCGTTCGTATTGGCGATGGCGAACTGCCCCGTTACCGGATCATAGGTTCCGAGGAGTTCGTACATCTTTCCATAGACACCGCTTGCCGAAGCATTTGCGGTAGAAGCGTAATTCAGCCATCCCTTCTGTTCCAGTTCCTGATAGATACCCATCTGGTCCTGGGAGTTCATGATGTTGAAGGTCGAATAGCTCGGCTTGCGGCGGACGGTGTATTCCCCGGTATAGCTGATCGAACTGTGGCCGGTACGGCCCTTCTTCGTCGTGACGACGATGACGCCCGCCATCGCACGCGCACCATAAATAGAGGTTGCGGAACCGTCCTTGAGGATATCAAAGCTCTCGATATCGTCGGAGTTCAGACCGGCGATAGCCGAGGAAATCAGCGTATTGGCATCACCTGAGCTAAGGTCTTCCGCATCGATTTCAACGATGTCTTCCATGATGACTCCGTCAACGACCCAGAGCGGTTTCGAGGAACCATAGATCGAAGTTGCACCACGGACACGGATCTTCGGAGCGGTACCGAACGTACCGGAAACGTTCTGGACGGAAACACCGGCGACGCGGCCTTCCAGGGAACGGGAGATGTCAGCCATACCGCTAATCTTGGTGTCATCGGCATCAAGTTTGACGGCGGAACCGGAGAAGATCCGGCGGTCAACCTGGGTCATACCCGTAACGACCGCCTGCTCCAGCATTTCAGAATCCGGATTCAAGACCACATTCACGAAATCCTTTACGGGTACTTTGGCTTCTTCATACCCCATGAAAGTAACGATGATGTTCTTGGCTCCGGCGGGCACTTTGTCGAGGACAAAGTTACCGTCGAGGTCTGTGGTCGTTCCGACTTTCTGGTAGCCTTCAGCCATGACGTAGGCGCCGATGACAGGCTGGTTGTCATCGGATGCGATGACATGGCCCTTCACCGTCCTCGTCTGTGCAAAGGATACCCCTCCGAGAAGGGTCGCAGCGACACAGAGGATCAAGGTTAAGAATTTTGAACGCATAAATATTGATATTAATGAAAAATGTCAAAAACAACGATCGATGGGCAAATTCCACCAATGACATATTGTTACATTTTCGTAAAAGTAAGAAGAAAACACCAAAATCCAAATACTTTTAGGGAAAAAGTGCACAAAATTTGTATTCTTTTTGTAACTTTGGAATAAAAGGAGGACCGAAAATATGAAAAAATTTCTTCTCATATTGTCATGCTTCTGTCTGATGGGCGTCTACGCTTTCGGACAGGGCCAGATTACAACCCGCAAATACCGTCTGTCCGATTTTTCTGACAAAATCACGAAAGTCGTCCTCAGCGGCAATGAGATGTCCGACGGAGGACTCCGACAGGCCGTCATGGACCGCTGGACCCTCTCCCCCTTCGAATTCTGCACCGTAAACGATTTCCAGAAACTGATGAAATCCTCTGACTTCTACTTCCTTATGATTTCGGAAGGAAAGGACGGAGAAGGAGATGGAGCCGGAATCCGTTTCCTCTCTCTCTTCAAGGGCGGAGGAGCCGACCTCAACAGCCTCATGCAAGTCATTTCCATCCCGATCGGCAATACCGGCGGCATTTCCGGCCGCGAGCTGGTCTTCCTTCCGGCTTTTATCGATATCATGCAGGGATATACCCGCGAAGCGATGGAGAAGGAAATCAACGGATATACCAGCCTGACCCGCTACAATGCCAATTACCGTAAAGACGGTAAAATCAAGCGGATTCTTTTTGCGGAAGATGATATCGCAGCTGCGGTGAACGAACCTTTCCGGGCTAAGAATATGGATTCGGACATGATCATCCTTTCCTCTGACGAAGCCGATAAGGCTTTCCTCGAAGGGTCGTTCAATACCCTCGTCAGCTATACCGTATTTCCGGAAGAGCCGGAGGAAGGATCCGTCGGCTATCTGATGCTCGTCGAGGCGGATACCCACACGTTGTATTATTTTAAGAAACAGAAGGTCTCCAGGGCAGAGACGGCGGGCTTCCTTCCGGCCGATATCAAAACGCTCGGGAGAGGACGCAAATGATTACAGGACAGACAAAAGAAGGCGTTCGATATGCCGTCCGGCAAGGAGGCCGGGCGGCTGCTTATTGTGCCCTGAGCATCCGGTGCGGGACCCGGGACGAAGCGGGGTATCCATCCGGTATCGCCCACTTTACAGAACACACCGTCTTCCGCGGCACCCGGCATAAATCAGCCTCGCAGATCAACAGCTGCCTGGACCGGCTCGGCGGCGAACTCAATGCCTATACGACCAAGGAAGAAATCGTCATCCATGCGACCGTGCTGAAGGAAGACCTCCGGAAAGCAATGGACCTGCTGCTGGAACTGGCGACAACCCCGACCTTCCCGGAAGAGGAAATCGAGACGGAACGGGGTGTCGTTCTGGAAGAAATCATCTCTTACAAAGACAGCCCCTCCGATGATATTTACGACCGCTTCGAAGAGGCCCTGTTTGCGGGCCATCCGCTCGGAACGCCGATTCTCGGGACTCTGAAATCCGTCAAGAAGATCAGCACAGATGACTTGAAATCATTTGTCAAAGAGCACTTTATCCCTTCTTCGATGGTTCTTTCCGTCGTTTCTCCGATGCCGGAAGAGAAAGTTGAAAGGGAGATCCGCCGGTGCACGGAACGGTGGTTTCCGGGAGTGGAAGGCGCGCCTCTGGAAGAGAGGGAAAGCATCCCGGCGCCGGACGTCTTTTTCGACAAAAGCATCGAGAAGAGAAACCATGAGACCAACGCCGTCATCGGAGGCCTCGCTCCCTCCCTGTATGGAGAGAAAGAACGGATGGCGGCTATCCTCCTGGCAAACCTTCTCGGAGGGCCCGCCTCGAATTCCATGCTGGGTCAGGTGCTCCGAGAGAAGAACGGCTGGGTCTATGGGGTAGAATGCAGCTATACGCAATACGCCGACACGGGGATCATGGCCATTACCTTCGGGTGCGACCGGCCGAATCTCGAACGCTGCCTCGCCGAAACCGACAGGATCCTCCGCAAGGTCCGCACGGATCTTCTCGGCCCCCGCAAACTCAAGGAAGCCAAGAAACAGCTCCTTGGCCAGCTCGCCATCAGTTCCGAAAGCGGCGAGACCCAGTGCCTGTCGATAGGGAAAAGCCTTCTTTCTTTCGGACGGGTCCTATCTGCCGAAGAAAGCCGTCAGGCCATTGAGAGCATAACAGCCGAAGACCTCCGGGAGGCCGCCCGCAAGATTTTCCCGGAAGGAAAAGTCTGCCGTCTGATCTATAAATAATTATGGAAACGCCTGAGAACCAATATATCCTATCGCATAGCACCCCTGAAGAAGAGGCGCTTCGATGGATTACGCGCCAGACCCATATCCGAACCCACTATCCGAGGATGCTTTCCGGTCCCGTCCAGGGCCGCCTGCTCCGGATGCTGACCGAACTGACCGGGGCGAAACGCGTCCTGGATATCGGGACCTTTACCGGTTATTCCGCCGTTTGCCTGGCCCTTGGGCTTTCCGAAGGAGGCCATGTCGACACCCTGGAAAACAATGACGAACTGGAAGATCTGATACGGGAAGGATTCGACCGGGCCGGAGTCACCGGCCGGATCAGCCTCCATATCGGCAATGCCCTCGATCTCCTTGATAGGCTCTCCGGGGAAGATCCTTATGATCTCGTCTTCATCGATGCCGACAAACGGGAATACCCGGAATACTATGCAAAAGTTTTTCCCCTCGTCCGCCCCGGCGGACTGATCCTCGCGGACGATGTGCTATGGGACGGGAAACCCTACGCAGAGACGGTCCCGGAGGATGCGCAGACCCGGGGTATCTGCCGTTTCAACGAGCTCGTTGCTGCAGACCCCCGGGTCGAAACGGTTCTTCTTCCGCTCCGTCACGGACTCTCCCTTATCCGGAAGAAATAACTATTTGGCAAAAGCGTAGCGGAATCCGTCAACCTTGTTCCAGGCGCCCCGGGTAAAATCCGGGAAAGCGACCGGAGCCGAACCATGTTCGAGAGAAAGGCGGCCGAGCGCTCCGATGCAGGACCATTCCGCCAGGTCATACACATCGATATCGAGCGGGAGTCCGTTGTTCAGGCAGTACATCAGGCGATAATCCATGATAAAGTCCATGCCGCCGTGACCGCCGACTTCCTTGGCAAGCGTCGTCAGTTCTTCATTGAGGATCGGATTCGGGAACTTGGCAACCAGGGCGTCCAGCTGTTCCGGTTTCATCGGACGGTGGGCATTCAGGTTATCGATGTCCGGAACGCCTTCCGGTGCGGATGACGGGCGCAGAAGGACCTGCTGCACAGGATATTTCGAAGCATAACCCTCTGTTCCCGTCAGCTGGTACATCCGGCTGTACGGACGCGGGGTCATGACATTGTGCTCTACGAGAATGCTCTTTCCCTTTTCGGTCCGGATCATCGTCGTCGTCACATCCCCGTCGACGAACGTCTCCGACGGAAGCCCGCGGTCGGCCATGTGCTTTTTCCCATTGAAAGAATCCGTGTCCATCGCAACCAGGGATTTCATCCGGTCGCCGCGGTGGATGTTCAGAACCTGGCAGACGGGTCCGAGTCCATGGGAAGCATAGAGATCGCCCCGGTACTTGCTGTTGAAATCCAGACGCCAGTTCTTCCAGTACGCATCCCAGAATTCGTCCAGGTTGTGGAGATAGGCTCCTTCGGCATGGATGACCTCGCCGAAAACTCCGGCCTGCGAGAGCGCGAGCATTTTCAGTTCAAAGAAATCATAGCAGCAATTCTCAAGGATCATGCAGTGGCGCCGGGTCTGTTCCGACTTGTCGACCAGGGCCCAGCACTCTTCCAGGGTCATCGCAGAGGGGACTTCGATGGCGACATGCTTTCCGTGTTCCATGGCGCACATGGCAACCGGGAAATGATGCAGCCAGTCCGTACAGATATAGACCAGATCGACGGCAGGATCCGCACACAGTTCCTCATAAGACTTTTCCTCGCCGGAATAGCCTTTGGCGGGAAGCCCCTTTTCTTCCAGATACGAAAGGCTCCTCACGGCACGGTCTGTCTCGACGTCGCAGACAGCGGCGACGTGGCACCCGGGGACAAAGGTCAGGCGCTCTACGGCATCGGAACCTCGCATCCCGAGACCCACGACCCCGACCCCCACGTCAGCGATCGGGTCAGCGGCGAACTGTAACATATCCGTCTGCCCGGCCGCCCTTGCGGGGACAGGCGTCTCAATCAAAGTATCCTGCTTTCTTCCACAAGAGAGGAGAAGAAGGAAAGATACTGCGACAAGAGTAAGAATCCGACGTTCCATATCTATGACAATTAATTGATAACGGCTCCGTTGACAAGGGCTTCCTGCGGGGTAATGAACCGCATCTTCCCGTCTCCCTGTTTAGCCATCAGGATCATTCCCTTCGACTCGATTCCACGGATTTTCCGGGGAGCCAGATTCGCCAGGATGCAGATCTGCTTGCCAACCATTTCTTCAGGAGTATAATATTCCGCGATACCGGACACGATCGTACGCTGGTCGATCCCCGTATCGATCGTCAGTTTCAGGAGTTTAT
Organism: uncultured Bacteroidia bacterium; assembly: GCA_902789395.1. Lineage (GTDB taxonomy): Bacteria > Bacteroidota > Bacteroidia > Bacteroidales > UBA932 > Cryptobacteroides. The sequence goes on from CADANY010000005.1 coordinate 176,260, forward strand.
CCGTCTTAGGGACCCGTTCGGCTTCGAGGACGGTCGCCGTCCGGATATCCATCCGGGCGAAATCGTCATACTGGATCTCTTCCTTCTGCGGCTCAATCGTCCGGGCTTTCTCCTCAGCCAGTTTGGCAGCTTCGGCGGCCTCCCGCTCTGCCTTGATTGTATTCAGACGGGCGATCTGGGCCTCCACGACATCATCTTCGATCTTTTGGAACAGCAGTTCCGCTTCCCCAAGCTTATGCCCGGGAGCAAGGATTTCGCTCTCGCCGAGCTGATTCCAGGTCAGAAGGGGCAGGCCGGGGACAATCAGCATTTTACCCTTCCTGCGGGTATGGAGGGCGGCCCCTTCCCCTTCCGTAAAGAAATTCTCCGTCGGACGTCCCTCACCCGCACGGTAGTCCATCCCTGCATCAAGGGCGACACGGAGGATGCCGCGAAGCTTCTCTGCGGAGAACGGGGTAAAGGGCTCGAAAGCGATGGCCAGATCCGCGCAGATCTGGAGGCAGGTATACAGGATCGAAGCCGTCCGGTCCATGTCTGTCTTCGCGACCTTCCAAGGTTCGGCATCGGAGATATACTTATTGCCTATGCGGGCGATATTCATCGCCTCTTTCAACGCCTCTCTGAAGTGATAGGTCTCAATATACTTTTCCAGGGCCTCCTTGCAGGGAATGATCGACGCAAGCGTCTCTGCATCAATCGGTTCCGGTTTCAGATTCTGCGGAACGGCTCCTCCGAAATACTTGTGTGTCAGGACGACGGCACGGTTGACGAAATTGCCGAAAACGGCGACGAGTTCGGAATTGTTCCGCTGCTGGAAGTCTTTCCAGGTAAAGTCATTGTCCTTCGTCTCCGGAGCATTGGCGGTCAGGACATAGCGGAGCACATCTTCCTTTCCCGGGAAGTCGCGCAGGTATTCATCGACCCATACGGCCCATCCGCGGGAGGTCGAAATCTTGTCCCCCTCAAGATTCAGGAATTCATTGGAAGGTACATTATCCGGAAGAACATAGTCTCCATAGGCCTTCATCATGGACGGGAAGACAATACAATGGAAAACGATGTTGTCCTTTCCGATAAAATGGACAAGGCGCGTATCTTCCGACTTCCACCATTTCTCCCAACTCTCCGGAAGAAGCTCCTTGGTATTGGAAATATACCCGATTGGGGCGTCGAACCAGACATAAAGGACTTTCCCTTCCGCGCCTTCAACAGGAACGGGAACACCCCAGTCAAGGTCGCGGCTGACGGCCCTCGGCTGCAGACCTCCGTCCAGCCAGCTCTTGCACTGGCCGTAGACGTTGCTTTTCCACTCTTTATGCTGCTCGAGGATCCAATCCCGGAGCCAGGGTTCATACTGGTCCAGCGGAAGGTACCAGTGCATGGTCTTTCTCTTTTCAAGGGCACCGCCGCTTAGGCGGGACCGCGGATCGATCAGTTCCTCCGGGCTGAGGGTACTGCCGCATTTCTCGCACTGGTCTCCATAGGCATGGGGGTTGCCGCATTTCGGACAGGTTCCTTCTATATACCGGTCTGCGAGGAAGGTCCCCGCCTCTACGTCATAGTATTGCTCGCTCTCGCGGGTGATGAACTTTCCCTCGTCATAGAGCTTACGGAAGAACTCCGAGGCGTTCTCGTCATGGACCCGGGACGTCGTACGGGAATAGATATCGAAATTGATCCCCAGTCCCGCGAAGGCATCCTTCATGATTTTGTGATACTTGTCGACGATATCCTGTGGGCTGACGCCCTGCTCACGGGCTTTGATGGTAATCGGCACCCCATGCTCATCCGAACCGCAGACGAACACGACATCTTCACCCCGGAGCCGGAGGTACCGGACGAAAATATCGCCGGGGATATAGGCGCCGGCCAGGTGGCCGATATGGACCGGGCCGTTCGCGTACGGAAGGGCGCAGGTCACGAGGGTTCTCTTGAATTTCTTTTCCATATTTTATCTTTCGATTTTTTCCCTGCCAAGCCGGATATTGATCTTCCTTTTCATTGCATTGACAGATTCTATTTCTTTCAGGATCCCGGGCTGTTGCTCCGGAGTCGCCGCCGTCAGGTCTTTCATCAGCTTTTTCAGGCGGGACTGCATCATCTTGTCATGATAGGCCAGAATCGCACGGGGGACGAAATTGGTCAGCCAGGACGAATGGGCCGTCAAGGCCCTGGAGAAATCATCTACCGAGAGAAGGTAGCGATCCTCGAAAAGCTGGGCGGTTATGGTCGCTATTCCCCGGTCTTCCCCGTCAAGGAGCGTACGGATGATCTGCTTCTGCTCATACCCTTCGTCATAAAGCTGGAAATACCGCTCATAAACTACCCGGTAGATAGTATTGACAAAAGGAACCCCGTCGAGCGCCGCATCGATGAAATCCGCGACGGACTGGGGTTCATCCCCGCTATAGAACTCAGAATCGGACGGAAATTCCAGTGGGGTCGTCCCGTCACGAAGGATGAAGGAGAGCAGTTCCCGCTCACTCGGAGCAACGATGGGATCCTCCTCGACGAGGGCGGATTCCGCCTGGGCTACAGGCGTTCCCGGCTCTTCCGGAGCAGGGCCGGAGGGCTGCTCTTCAACCGACGCCTCCTCAGCCGATTTCTCCCGCTCAGCACGGACGGCCTCGGCCCTGCGTTCCTCCAACTCCTTCTCCCGGGTACGACGGATCCGGTCGAAGAGGATATCGGACTCGATGCCGAACTTGAGGGCGCAGTCGCCGACATAGACAGAGCGCTTGACCGCATCGGGAATCCCGGCAATCGTATCGGCGATATCATTGATAACGGTCGCCCGTTTCAAGGGATCCCGTCCCGCATCTTTCAGCAACAGATCGGTCTTGAATCCGATGAAATCCTGCTCGTTTTCGGCAATGAACTGCCGGACTTCCGCGAGGGTATGTTTCCGGGCGAACGAGTCGGGATCATCTCCGTCAGGAAGCAGGACGATCTTGACGTTCATATCCTCTTTCAGGACCATATTGATCCCCCGGAGGGCGGCGTGGATTCCGGCGGAGTCCCCGTCATACATGATCGTTACGTTCGGGGTAAAACGCTTCATCAGACGGATCTGCTCGACCGTAAGAGAAGTCCCGCTTGAGGCGACGGTATTCAGGATACCCAGCTGGTGCATGGACAGGACATCGAGGTATCCCTCGACAAGATAGACCTTGTCCATCCGGGCCATTTCGTTCTTGGCAAAGTAGATCCCATAAAGGGAACGGGACTTGACGTAGATCTCCGATTCCTTGGAATTTACATACTTTGCAACGGTCTTGTCCGTCTTGAGGGTCCGCCCGCCGAAGGCGATGATCCGGCCGCTGACGGAATGGACCGGGAACATCACCCGCTCATAGAAACGGTCGTACAGGGATCCGTCGTCCCGGCGGGCGCAGAGTCCGGTCTCAAAAAGATAATCATCCTTGAACCCCTCCGCGCGGGCCGCTTTTGTAAAGGTATCCCTCCCCTGCGGCGCCCAGCCTAGGCCGTATTTTGCGATCGTCTCATCCTCGAGTCCACGGGAATGGAAGTAAGCCAGGCCGACGGCCTTGCCTTCGGGGGTCGTAAGCTGATCCCTGAAAAACTTCCCGGCGAATTCGGACACGACCAGAAGGCTTTCATGGCGCTGTCTGGCAGCGATCTCCTCGGCCGTTTCTTCCTTTTCCTGGATCGTGATGTGGTATTTGTTGGCGATGTAGCGAAGTGCTTCCGAAAAGGTAAGCCGCTCATAATCCATCAGAAAGCCGACTGCTGAGCCGGCTTTTCCACATCCGAAGCATTTATAGATGCCCCTGGAGGGTTCGACATGGAACGAGGGTGTCTTTTCGTTGTGGAAGGGACAGCACGCCCAATAACTGCTACCCTGACGTTTCAAGGTAACGAAATCCCCGACGATATCTTCAATCTTGACGGTATCGAGGATGAGCTGAACTGTCTCCTGCGGTATCATTCTTTGGTAAAATCGACTTCCTTCGCATCGGAAAGATCCGTGATCTTGATCTTCCCGTCCTCCGGCGTGTCGGACGGGCGCCGCTCAGCACGCTCTTCACGGGCTGTCTGCTTTTTTTCCAATTCTTTTTCCCGGGCAACGACCATAAGGTCGCGGCACCCGATAAAGACGAAGAGACCGCCGAGAATAATTCCGAAGGGACGGCGCAATCCCATCAGCAGGAGTCCGACGACGAGAACGACGACGGCCTTCAGGATCCTTGATTTTCTGCTTGTATATCCGAAAGTAAACATATCCTGCAAAATTAATCAATTCTGCACTAATTGGCAACCTCGCAGAGGAACTTGATGCGTACGAGACGGATTTCTTTTTCGTCATAGTCGCTTCCGAGGTCGCGGATGGCGTCGGCGACCGAATCAGAGAGGGCCTCGTCATGGAAATAGGCATAAATCTCGTCCACGACATCGTCGTCGAGGTTTTCGCGGATATAATAGTCCAGATTCAGTTTCGTTCCGGAAGATACGATCGCTTCGATCTCCGTCAGGAGCGTATCCATATCCATACCCTTCGCTGCCGCGATGTCCTCAAGGTCCATCCGACGGTCGATGCTTTGGATGATAAAGACCTTGTTCACAGACTTGTGGGCGATCGTCTTGACGACAAAATCATCCGGACGGACAATGTCATACTCGTCGACATACATCTGGATCAGTTCGATAAAGTCCTTTCCGTATTTCTTGGCCTTGCCCTCACCGACGCCCTGGCAGTTCTTCAGTTCCTCAAAGGTAACAGGATATAGGATCGACATGTCTTCGAGGGACGGATCCGAGAAAATAATCCAGGGCTGGAGTTTCAGCTCGCGGGAAATATCTTTCCTAAGGTCTTTCAGCATGGCAAGGAGGACCGGATCCCCGCCCCCGCCGCCTTTCATGACATGGGCCGGGATATCATCATCCTCTTCATCGACATAGGCATCGCTGGTGAAAGCCCGGTCCTCAACCAGCATCAGTTCGGTCGGATGTTCCAGGAAATTCCGTCCTTCCGGCGTGACGGATATCAGTCCATAGGTTTCAATCTCCTTGTCCAGCAAGTGCAGGATGAGTCCCTGGTGGAGGACGGCGGACCAGAATTTGACGGAATGGTCCCGTCCGGCTCCGAAAAGTTCGAGTTTATCGTGACGGTAAGACTTGATCAGGGCGTTGGTTTCCCCTGCAAGGATATTGGCGATATGGGTAATTTTGAAATGCTCGGGCAGGGATTCGATCAGCTCGATGGCAAGGGCCATCTCCTCGCGCCCGTCGAAACGGGCCTTCGGATGCAGGCAGTTATCGCAGCAGCCGCAGTTCTCCTGCGGATAATCTTCGCTGAAATAATTGAGAAGCAGCTTCCTGCGGCACTGGCTGGATTCCGCATAGGCGACCGTTTCAGCCAGAAGCTGACGACCGATCTCCTGTTCGGCAATCGGCTTTCCCTGCATGAACTTCTCCAGTTTCTGGATATCCTTGTAGCTATAGTACGTAATGCAGATCCCTTCCCGGCCGTCCCGGCCGGCGCGTCCCGTTTCCTGGTAATAGCCTTCCAGACTCTTGGGGATATCGTAGTGGATGACAAAGCGTACGTCGGGTTTGTCAATGCCCATCCCGAAAGCGATCGTAGCGACGATGACGTCAATTTCTTCCATCAGGAACTTGTCCTGGTTCTCCGTCCGGGTCTTCGCATCCAGTCCGGCATGGTACGGAAGAGCCTTGATCCCGTTGATACTCAAGGTCTGGGCCATCTCCTCGACTTTTTTGCGGCTGAGGCAGTAGATAATACCGGACTTGCCGGGATTCTGGCGGATGAACTTGATGATATCCTTTTCGGGCTCGACCTTGTCACGGATTTCGTAATAGAGGTTGGGCCGGTTGAACGAGGACTTGAATACGGTCGCATCCTGGATCCGGAGGTTCTTAAGTATATCGCTCTGGACCTTCAGGGTGGCCGTCGCCGTCAGGGCGATGATCGGAGCGTTCTGGATGCCCTCGATGATCGAGCGGATTTTCCTGTACTCGGGGCGGAAATCATGGCCCCACTCGGATATACAGTGAGCTTCGTCGATGGCATAGAAAGAAATCCGGATCTCGCGGAGAAGGGCGATATTCTCTTCCTTGGTCAGCGATTCGGGAGCGACATAGAGAAGTTTCGTCACGCCGGAGAGGAGATCCCGCCGCACTTCGGCGATCTGTCCCCTGCCGAGGGAGGAATTCAGGAAATGGGCAATCCCGTCTTTTTCGTGCGAGACAAATCCCCGGATTGCATCGACCTGGTTTTTCATCAGCGCGATCAGCGGCGAAATGACGATGGCAGTCCCTTCCATCACGAGAGCCGGCAGCTGGTAGCACAGCGATTTGCCGCCTCCGGTAGGCATCAGCACGAAGGCATCCTTCCCGCTTATCAGGTGATTGATAATACGTTCCTGGTCGCCTTTGAAGGAATCATATCCAAAAAATTCCTTGAGGCGGGCGTGGAGGATAGACGAATCGACGGACATAAAATTTGAATTTTGTCTAATTTAATCATTATTCGGATAACCTCCAAATTTTTACTTTTATTTTATTTGTAATAAAAAAAACACACTGGTTTCGGAATATTTTTGCGATATTTGCAAATTGTACGGTTTAAACCGGATAATAGACAACAAACTAATTAGTAAGGATATGAAAATCTACAAATTCTTTGCGATCGCTTCAGCCGCTGTGCTGTTCGCCGCATGCGGCACGAAAGCCGTAGAAGGCACGAAAGACGTGCAGGCCCTCTTCCCGACGAAGGGCCAGATCGACTCCGTCAGCTACCTGATGGGTGTCAACTTCGGGACGACCCTCAAGGGCAATAACTTCGGTGACCTCAATTACGCCGAGATGGTCAAGGGTATCAAGGACTTCATGAACGCCGAGGGTACGAACTACCAGGATTCCACCTTCCTCGCCCAGTTCAAGATCAACCCGATGGGCATGAACGAAATCATCCAGGGCTATCTTGACAAGCGCACGGACTACACCGCCGCCCTCAACCGGGAGAAAGGTGAGAAGTTCCTCGCCGCCAACAAGGTGAAGGAAGGGGTCGACACGACTGCTTCCGGTCTCCAGTACAAGATCATCGAGCCGGGTAACGACGTCCACCCGACCGAGGTTGACACGGTATGGGTCAACTACAAAGGCACCCTGATCGACGGTACCGTTTTCGATGAGAACAAGAACATCCGCTTCACCCTCAACCGCGTCATCCCCGGATGGACCGAAGGTATCCAGCTTCTCGGCGAGGGCGGAAAGGCCCAGCTCTTCATCCCGGCCGAACTCGCATACGGCATGCAGGGCAACCGCGGCATCGAGCCGAACTCTACCCTTATCTTCGACGTTGAGCTGATCAAGGTCGGCAAATTTGTCGAGAAAGAAGAAGCCAAGAAGTAATCCGACGCATGGCTGCACTTGAAATCGAAGGAAGAATCGCTTCCAAACTCGCCCTCCAGTCAGGACAGTCCGCCCGCGGACCCTGGTCCCGCCAGGAATTTGTCCTGGAATATCAGGACGGTTCCTTCCCGGTCAGCGTATGCTTTACGGCCTGGGGAGATGACAAGGTCAACGAGTTGAACCGTTTCCAGGTTGGAGACAAAGTCAAGGTCTCCTTCAATATCCGGGGAAGGGAATACAACGGCCGCTGGTACAATGATCTCCGTATCTGGCGGATCACCTCAGCGGACGCTGCTCCCTCCCAGCAGGCTCCCGCTCCCGAAGCGGCGCCGGCTCCGACCTACGCAGACCTGCCCCCCGCAGGGGGAACTGAAGACGATCTTCCGTTTTAAGCTAAGAAGCTGCCTCAGAGGGCAGCTTCTTTTTTCATATCTTTCCGCTCAATGACTTTGCCTTCGATATAAACGGCCATACTGGCGAGTATATAGTAGACAATGATCTGGACGGTCATCCCGATGATTTCGGGGGCGATGGCGGACAGGGTTCCGGCATTACAGAGATTCATATAGGCCCGTACGCCAAAGGTTGTCGGGAAGATATAGGAAACCGCCTTCCAGAAACCCGGGAAATTGGCCGTCGGCCAGGTAAATCCTGTCAGCAAGGCCGCAATCGGCGTAACCGCCAGCAGAAGCACGAGGACAGTCTCGCGCCGGGTAATCAGGGAACTCCAGGTAAAACTGAAGAAGATAATATCCGTCACAAAGAAGAGCAAAAGGACCAGCACATCCGTCCAGGAGCAATGCATCGGAAGATGGAACAGACCGGGAATCAGCAAGGTCCCGTACATTCCGAGACAGAGGAAGATGACGAAGTAAGCCGCTCCTCTGCCGAGGACGACCCGTCCCATCCCGTGTCCGCTCAGATCTGCCGTCAGCCGGGCGAAGCTCCGGTGCTCTTCCCGAAGGGTTCCGGCGAGCATCGAAGATCCATAGAACATAACCTGCTGAAGAATCAGCATCATCGCCATGTAGACAAAGAACATCGTAAAAGAGATCGGGCGGTTGAACAGGAGCTCCGCATCATAGCCGACGGGTTCAATAAGGGCCGCCGCGTCCTGTCCCGTATAACCCGCCGCCGCATAATGCTCGGCCTGGATAGAATGGATCTCATCCAGCATGACGAGGTTCGAGGCCATGGTCATATTCTTATAATAAAGGAACGTTGACATGTCCGCAAAAGTCGAGACTGTCGCCTGTTCCATCCGGGCGAGGCGCTCATCGAAATCCGGCGGAAAATAAAGGATGCCATGGATCTTCTGGTCTGCCATCAGCTTTTCAGCCTCGGCCATGGACACGCAGTCATAGGCAACGGCGCATTCCCGCGTCGCGTCGAATTCCCGGATATAGCGTCGGCTGTATGACCCCTGTGAGAGATCCACGACGGCAACCGGCATCTCATCGACGACACCGTCCCGATAGATAAAATTGTACAAGAGCGGATAGACGAGACCTGCAAATCCAAAGATCAGAAGCACACCACTGTCATGGAAGATCAGTTTCAATTCATTGACGAAAATGTTGAAACCGTCCTGGAGCCACCGTCCCGCGTATGTTTTTCTATTGTTGCTCATGATTAGTTTCTGGGATAATTCTGGTATTTATACGCTCCATAAAGCCGCTTTGACGTAATGAAGGGAAGGAAGATGAAAAGCAGCATGGCTACAAGGTACGGCCACCAAGTTGCGAATCCAGCACCGTAGATCACTTCGCGGACGAAGATCTGGTAATAATACCGCAGCGGGAAAACCATCGACAGTCCCTGAAGACCGGCCGGCAGGGACCCGATCGGGAGGGTATACCCCGCGAACGAGAATCCCAGAACACTGTACAAGGCACTGATACAAACCGAAAGCCGGAGGGTCGGGACAAGGGAAACGATGAACACGGCAACAGCCTCGTACGAAAGGACCATGGCGAGCATCGCGAGGATCATCCATCCGATCGATCCCCGGATGGGATAATGCATGAAGCCGAAGATAATCAACTGGACCGAAACCCCCAGCACGGTGAACAGAATCGTATAGGGAATCAGTTTTCCGGCGACCGCCGTAACAATGGAATCCCCGGACCGGGCGAGAAGGTGCCGGGATGTCCCGTATTTCAACTCGGAACCGACCGCGTAGGAAACGACCAGCAGGATACTCATCGCCAGAATCGTCGCCAGGACCATGTTGTTAAGATAATACCCGTAGTTTGTAGGGGCGTTGCCGATCATGTGTGCATCGACGACGATCGGCTGGATCCGGCCCATGATTTCCCGCTCATTGACGCCTTTTGCCCGCAGGACTTCCCGCTGGACGGCACCGGCGGTCAGATTGACCATCGTAAGGACATCCTTATAGGACAGCGATCCTCCGATCACAGGGTTCATCGTATTGACATAAATCCCCATTTTCGGGCAGCGGTTCGACAGAATTTCTTCGTTGAACCGCTCCGGAATCACGATAAAACTGCATACGCGCCCGGTTTCCATCTCTTTGCGAGCCTCCGTTACGGTCCCGAAACGGACGACACTCCCGAGCTGGGTCGCGTCCAGCTGCCGGACGAAGTTCCTGGATGTCGAAGAATTGTCCATATCGACGACGCCGATGGGCAGATTCTGAGGCAGCCCTTCTCCGAAGAAAGTCAGGAGGAATACGGTCAGTACCGTCATGACCCCTACGGAGCCGAGCAGGTAGACCGGCCGGCGTCTCATCAGGTGGACCTCCCGTCGGATGACCGCATCCAAATTATGGAATAATCTCTGTTTCATTATTTTTCGTTACTGATCATGATGACACTCATACCCGGACGAAGCCCCTCGACGCGGCCTTCCGGCCGAGCCCGGACCTCGAAGGTCTTGGTGTCGAATTCGCCGATCTCCTTCGTAGCACGCCAGGTAGCGTACGACTCGCGCGCGGCGATATAGTAGACAGTCGCCGTGATTTCCTTATTGTCAAGCGCGGGCACTCTCAGATGCAGCTTATCCCCGTTTTTCATACTGTGGAGACGGTCTTCACGGATATTGAAAGTCAGCCACATATCGTCCAGATCCTGGACCGTCATAATCGGGGATCCCTGTCCGACAAGTTCGCCGACCTTCGGATAGCGGTCGGTAATGATTCCGTTCGCAGGTGAGGTCAGATAGAGTTCGCCCGTATAAGAATTGACCAGTTCGACTGCCGCATTGGCCCTCTCTACGAGAGCGACGGCAGCATCTTTGTCTTCCTGGCGTGCTCCCTTTACAGCCATGTCATACTGGGATTTAGCGGCTTTCGCCGTTGCAACTGCCGCATTGTACTGGGCTTCTATTTCATCGAACTTCTGGTCAGAAACGACTTTCTGATCGTGGAGCGTTTTGATTCGGTCATAGGACTTTTTCATGACGGACTCCCCGACCAAGGCTTTCTGCCACATTTCATAAGCACCGGTAATCTGCTCTTTCTGCGCGCCGTTGTAGGCTTTGTTCCGCTGGGCGACGGCGGCTGCCCTGGCGGCATTTGCTTCCGCGATCTTGGACCGGATTTCAGGAGAGTCGATTACGACGAGGGTATCTCCCTTGCAGACCTGCTGTCCCTCTTCCGCACGGAATTCTTCCACTCTTCCCGGGACCTTGCCCGAAACGCGATACTCGGTAGCTTCGGCCTCGCCCTGGATGACGATCGCTTTCGGTTTGGAGACAATATAGCCTATAATAGAAACGGTCAGTACGATAGCGATAAGCGCTGCAACTCCAATCAGGAGATTATAGTTTTTCTTTGCCATAATATGTATTGTTTATTTTTCAATTATTGGGGAAAGGCCGCCTTGGGCCTTGAGAAGATTCGTATGTGCCATCTGGAGTTCAATCCCGGCATCAATCGCCTCGGAATGGGCCTGGAGCCAGGCCGTCTGGGCGCCGAGCACCGTATGGGTATCAACCGTTCCGGCCTCGAACCCAAGGGTTGCCATCCGCAGGTTCTCCTCCGCACTGGCCAGGTTGTTTTCCGTCATTGTGATTTTTTCACAGGCCTCGTCGAAGAGTTTGCGCTCGCGAGTGACCTGAAGACGGATCATCTCGCAGGCATCATCGTATTTTTCCTGGTAGATCCGTTCCTCTGCTTTCGCTTTCCTGTATTTGTTCTGGGCCTCGAATCCATGGAAAAGCGGAACATTGACCAGCACACCGGCATTCCACATCCCTCCGAATTCTTTCTGGAACCCATTGTAGAGATTCGGGTTCGAAACGAGATAATTGGCTGTCAGGGCAACCCGCGGCATCAGATCCGCCCGGGCGATTTTTGCCTTTTTGTCATAAATCCGGGTTGCCAGGCCGAGGCTCCGCGTCTCGGGCCTGTCACCGAGTACCTGTTCCATCGGTTTTTCCGGCAATGCCTCGGGGAGCGTGATCAGTTCGGCCCCTTCATCCGCCAGTCGGATATCAGTATCGAGCGGAAGTCCGATCCGTTTGCAAAGCAGCATTTTAGCGAGGGTCAACCCATTCCCGGCCTTCGTCTTCATCATATCCGCCTCGTTGGCCTTGACTTTGATCTGCAGGGCATCGGACTCGGTCATAATACCCGCGTCTACGGAAAGGTTGACATCCTTTTCCAGTTGATGCAGGAGTCCGGCATAGCTTTCCGCCAATTGCTTTTTGGCCGCGATACTGACAATTTGCCAGTAGGCCTGATCGACGTCGAGGATGATATCTGCATACTTCATATCGTATCTGGCTTCCGACAGTTCCTCGGCAAGGGCGGCCATCTGGTTGGAGTAGATGATCTTTCCGCCGACGAAGACCGGCTGCTGCAAGGTAACGGCACCGACGATAACATTGTGCAAGTCCGGATGCAGGGCATTGTCAATATCCTGTCCAATCGCATTGACAGGATCGGCAATTGAAGGCATCTGGAGCCCGCTGAGATCTGCTTTCTGGACCATTCCGAGAATCGTCTGCCACATCGGACTGCTCATATACTCCTTCGCCAGGGCCGGATTGGACTGGATGGCCGTCATAAGCTGCGTCATCGCTCCCGTCATTGCCCCGCCGATCTGGGCGGAAGCGCCGGCGGCGGCACCGTCCAGAGCCGCCTGGGCGATGGTTCCCATATTAGTCAGCATCGCGGACTGGCCATCATTAACCAGGGCGATATCCCTGCTGTTATATAAATAAGTACCCGTCGCGCTGACATTCGGGAAATAATTCGCCAGGGCAATCTTCCTGTCGTATCCGGCCATTTCGGTTTCCATACGGGCCTCCGAAAGGGCGCGGTCGTTCCGAACGGCCATATCCCGGCAGTCGGCAAGGGTGAGAGTTTGCTGAGCCCCGGCGGCAGCAGGGATCAATACCGCTGCAGCAAGGATCAGAATTGATTTGTTCATTGTGTCCATTTTGACTTTTTTTTGATAACCTATTTTCGAGGCTTTCATTATCAAAAAAGTTGCCAAAATGCACCCTATTTTCAGCATAAACCGGCAAATAATAATATTTTGGTCGAAATATTACCTAAATTTGCAATTTAGAAAACCGATTCTTATCTTTGCAGAAGTTGAAATGATTGGAATTATGGACGAATCTTTACAGACCTTTTCGATCCCCCAACTCAGGGAGCGGTCGAGCATTTTCAAAGAATTCGGAATCGGAGATGACATCCTGTTCTGCGAGGTAAGGGGGAGCGAAATTGAAAAGAGCAGTGCCATCATGTCCCTGCTCTCCTACCCGATACGGTTTGACGGGTATATGTGCTGCTTCTGCCGGAAAGGACATTTCCGTCTCGATATCAATCTGCAGTCCTTCGAAGTGGGCCCGAATATGTTCTTCCTTAATATTCCGGGAAACATCACGAGTTTTTCCCTGGAAGATCCGTCGTCCCTGGGAAACCTGGAACTGATCTTTGTTTTCGTTTCCCGCGATTTCATATCCAATCTCCGGTTCGATTTCAACAAATCGTTCCAGGATTCGATCAAGCTCCTGAACACTCCCTGCATCACCCTCAACCCGCATCAGGTCGAGATCGCGACCGATTATTTCAATCTTGCCCGAAAGATAATCAATTCCCCGCTGTCGAACCGGGCAGACGTTATCGGATCCCTGCTCTCTTCTCTGACTTATATGACGGCCGATATATGGAAATCAAACGTCTCGGTAGCGGGGGAGAGGCCAGACGGAAAAACGGCCCGCCTGAATATGATCTTTGACCGCTTCATCACCCTCGTCACGGAGTACCATACCTCGGAACGGAACATGGCTTTCTATGCCAACCGCCTCAATCTGACACCGAAGTATCTGTCGAAACTGATCCGGAAAGTCTCAGGACGTTCGGCTCCCGAGTGGATCGATTCCTTCGTCATCCTGGAAGCGAAAAACATGCTGAAATACTCGGACAGCAGCATCAAGGAAATCGTTTACCGACTCCATTTCCCCAATCAATCAGTGTTTTACAAATTTTTCAAATCTCATACCGGAATGACACCATCCGAATACCGGGCACACTGATTACCTTACGATTCGAAAGTAAAATTATTTAGTAACTTAAAATTCATTAAATTCTTTTTGGAAATTAATTTTTAAGTACTACCTTTGCCTTGGACATAAGAAATTATGTCTATTTGTTAAGTTCGTTTTATATACCGTGAACCGGTTCCCTTGGGGAGGGGAACCGGTTTTTGCTTACAGTTTTCAAGGGGTTTCTATTTGTAATCATACCACTCTCCCCATGACATGAGAACATAAGGAGTACCGATCTGATAGATCTTATCGTTTTTGTATAGCGTCATCCAATAAGCCTCTCGGTGATCGATGCCATGGGCGCCGATTTCATTCTCATGCTGAGAAATGAGAAGGCGCGGAGAGAAGTCGGCGAGATGCTCCTCATAATCATGGATCCAGCAATCCATCGCCAGGACATCGATCTTGGGCAGTTTCTTATAGATATCCTTCAGCCAGACCCGGTCGCTGCCGTCATCCAGCCACTGGTCCCCTGTCGCGGCAACGACCTTCCTGTTGGGCAGGGTAATGACCCAGATGTTATTGTGGAGCTTGTCCTGATGGCCCGGAAGAGCGAAGACATTGAGCTTCCCTTTCGGAAGGTCGATGTCAAAATCCCGGATCTGACCTTCGAACCAGACATGATGGACCTTATCGTCATTTTTGAAGACCTCGTCGGTTGCATAGATCGGGATATTCCGCTGGTGGCAGAGATCCCTGACGTTCCGGTCGAAATGGTCCCCATGGTTGTGGGTATAGAACAGGATGTCGATCTTATCCACAATACGTCCCATAATCTCATCGGGGATCAGGGCTCCGTGACGGCCGTTCAGGTCGACGGCGACGACCATATCCCTCGTACGGAAGATCATTCCGCAATTATAAAGTTTATAGATCCGGAGGCTGTTTTTCCCTTTCAGCGGCTTGTTCAGGTCCTCGATGACAAGGTTCATCCGCGTTGCGATATAATCAAGGACGGCGGGGTTTTCCTTCGGTGTCGGCTCGTGTGCCACGGCATCCAGCATCAAAAAGCCCATCTCACGTTCCAGGGAGACCTTTGGAGACGGCGGATTCCGGTTGAAAGCCTGGTTCGCAAGATCCAGCATGTAGTAGGCCTGATGCTCGAGATACTGCCCGGAGCGGCCCCAGTATTCTTTGAGATAGCGGTGACCGGGAACGGCATGACGACTCGGCGGGAGCGGTTGTTCCTGGGCAGACAGCGGGAAGGACAGTACAGCCGCCAGAATAAAGGCAAAAAGCTTTCTTACCATATAGAATTACAGTTTCGTCAATACATTACGAACGATTTCTTTCTTAAGCTTGAGATCGGCCTGCTGGCGGATATCGTCCGCACTGGCGGCGAACTGGACCTTATAGATCCCTTTGTCCGTAACCCAGGCATTCCGCTCTTCGCTGAACGAAGCGAGATCTTCGGCCTTAAAGGATATCGAAATCACCTCGCTTTCACCCGGAGAGAGAATACGGGTTTTAGCAAAGCCTTTCAACTCACGGACAGGTTTTTCCATCGAACTCTCGGGCGCGCTGACGTAGAGTTCGACGACCTCCTTACCGGGGACTTTTCCTGAATTCGTAACCGTAACGGAAGCGGTAAACTGCCCTTTCTTCCCGGCTTTAACCTCAGGTGCCGAATATGCGAAGGACGTATAGGAAAGGCCGAATCCAAAGGGGAACGAAACCGGGACCTTAAAGGTCGAGAAATAGCGGTAACCGACCAGAAGGCCGGCTTTTTCTTCGAGTGTCATTGCAGCAATGACCTCATCGATTGTCCCGGGAGTGAGTCGTGGAACAACGGAAGCCCCTCTCCTGCACGCGGCGAGAAGGATAAAGAGCATCGAAAAATAGAAGATCTTCTTGATCATGTGCAGTTGGATATCTGATGATTTATTCGGCATACTGAGCCATGAATCTTTTACTCTCTGCTATGACGGGCAAGTAAAATGCCTGGAAATCGGTCCATCTGTAAAAAGGTCCATCGGCAGGGGGAAAGGGCAGGGTTGCGTCGTGGCCGTTAAGCATCGGTTTGACGAGAATCTCTCCCCTCCTGTTTCGATAGAAAACCAACTGCAGGTTTGCAGCCATCGGGACGTCATAACCTTTCCAATTTGCATTGGCTTCTTCCGGATCGGTCGTCACGATACCGAAGCCATTCAGTCCCATCAGGGAGAAAAGCGGTAGCAGGCAGGAATCATGGGAGAAGCGGAGGTTCAGCGCGGTTCCCTCCGCGATGTCCCGTTCCGCAGAAAGAATCAGGTCCTCAAGCGTGGACCAGGTCTCATACATATACTTCCGGTCCGTCAGCGGAGAGGGTCCGTATTTCAAATACAGATAATAGTTCCGGTGCCGGTACAGGTTCTGCAGTTCCCGGTCTGAGAAAACGCCCGTCATCGCCTCCGGCGGCACCTCGTCAAGACTCGGGATATCGATAACGATCTTTTTCAGGTACTCAAAAAAGTGCCAGCGTCCGTACCGTCTTTCCAGATACTCCCGGTCCGTAAAGAAACGGTCGGTCAGGCCGTCCAGGTCGACCATCGCATGGAAATAGGCCGCATGGGAGGCCTTGGCTTCCGGAGACATGGGCTTATTGGTGACATAAGCCGGATTGGTCTCGTCCATCGGGTCGAGGACGGTGACATGGACATAGCCGGCATCCGCATCATAACGGATATCCGGGTCCATCTCCTTCATCCGGTCCAGGAACGCGAACATGCTCAGGATTACCCTCGGAACTGGAGTAGAGCGGACCGTTGCGGACGTTTTCCCCCGGAAAACCTCCGGATAATCCCGGACCATCCGCTGTGCGATCATCCTATGCTGCTCCTGGCCTTTCCGGGTCAGGTCTCCTCCCCGGTAGGCAACATATGGATAGAAGGCTTCATACTTCTCCCGGAGCCGCTCCCCTTCCGGGGTCAACTTCCCGTCACGGGCAGCATCGGAGAGGACAGCCCTCATCTCTTCATAGATTTCCGTCCCGACGGCAAAACGGGATCCATGACGCCCGATATGACTGATATAAAAAGGTTTGAATCCCTTGGGAGGACGGGTCGGTGAAGGGATGTTTCCTTCGTACTGGGAGTACTCGCCCAGATACGCCTCCGGTCGGAGAGAAAGGCTTTGGGCAGAAAGAGACAGGACAGCTAAAGGCAGCAGCAAGAAGGGCAGTAGTATCTTTCGCATAGCATCCGTTTTAAACAAATATACGGATATTCTTCAAAAAATCCTATCTTTGTCAGAAAGACCGTTAGAGTAAGACCATATGAAAAAGACACTTGTACTCGTTCTTTGCGCTGTGCTCCTTAGCTCATGCGCGAATATGAACTACAACTACCTCCTCCAGAGCGGTGTCAAAGCGCTCCAGGCGGCAACCCTTACAGACGCCCAGATCCAGGCCTATGTCCATCAGTACGTCACCCAGCTTGACGCCCAGAGTCCCGTCCTCGGTGAAAACGACGCCTATACAAGGCGCCTCCGCAAACTCACATCCGGCCTGACCCAGGTCGACGGGATTCCTCTCAACTTCAAGGTTTACAAAACGAATGAAGTCAATGCTTTCGCCTGCGCAGACGGAAGCGTCCGCGTCTATTCAGGATTGATGGACCTGATGAATGACAACGAAGTGCTCGGGGTCATCGGCCATGAAATCGGACACGTCGCGCTCAAGCATACAAAGAAAGAAATGCAGGCTGCCATGTTGACCTCTGCCGGAATGGACGTTCTTGCATCGACCAACCAGAATGTTGCCATCCTGACCCAGTCCCAGCTCGGGGCAATCGGGGAGACGATTCTCAACGCCCAGTACTCTAAAAAGCAGGAAAGCGCGGCTGATGATTATGCCTATACCTTCCTTAAGGCGGCCGGCAAAAGTCCCGCCTGTCTGGCAGCTGGGCTGACTAAGCTGCAGAGCCTGGAAAACGGCAGCGGCAATTCCAGCGCCCTCGTCAACAAGCTATTCTCCTCACATCCGGATACCGAAGCCCGCATCCAGCGCGTCAAGCAGAGACTCGCCGCAGAAGGCATCAAGTAGACCTCACTCAATCGCCGGCAAAAGGAGAAAACAGATACCGGGAGCACGATATTCGATGAATAACGGCTATTGAGTACTGATCACCGTGCTTCCGACTGTTTTCAAACGGCTTGTTCCGCACATAATATGCCCATATACGCACCGAGAGCACGTTTTGCGTGCTCCCGGTTTTTTCTAATACATATCACACGGCCGAAGCCCATCTTGGGCATTCGGTCCGGATCAGTTGATTGTCTATTTACCCGCTCTCTTTTCCTTCAGCCAAGCGACCGCTTCAGCGGGCTTATCAGTATTGATCCAGTCGAGACCGAGCCTGACGGACATCTCCCAGGCGGCCGGGCAGTCGGGGAAATCCCAAAGACGGAAGGTCGTTCCGATCTTGTGGGCGGCAGCAACGGCAGCCCGAATCGCAGCCTGATCTTCCTTGCTCATCTCCCCTTCTCCATTCCACTGCGTATAGATAGTCGCTCTATCACTTATCATCGCCACCTTAGTGGCTTCCTTCTCGGAAAGGGTCATATTTGAGATACCGTCGTAATACAGCCACTCCGGGAAGTCTTCCTGGTGATTCTGAATAATATCGGGAAGATTGGTAACGAGCAGTTTGACGGCATTCGGATTGTTTTCAACATCGAACATGGGAAGATACCCTTCGGTCTCAATCATCTCGACCAGCCTCGAGACAGAAGCGTGCTGGTCCCGTTTCATATCGACCATCAGCCAAAGCGGCGTTCCATCGGCATAGGGCTTGCCTCCGTTCTTGTCCCACTCTTTTTTCAGCGGCTCGAGATACATGCTGCGGAGCGTACGCTCGGGCACAATGACGAGTTCCTTCTTCAGATGCGCAACATACAACTCTCCGTCAACGAGATAGACATCCGCTTCGATCGACGGCGTATTCGCATTGTAGGCACCGTAGAAAGGATTTGCCTGGACATAGTCATTGTGACTATGCACCTCAATGGCATCATAGTTGAGTTTCTCGCTCTTGCAACTGGTCATAAGAAAAGCCGGAACAAGAAGGACTGCGAGAATCAGTCTGGAATGGAATGCTTTCATAATATAATGATACTTAATTTGTTAATAATTGAAATCAATTAGTCCGTCATCGCCACCTCGCTCTTCCAGGGAAGGGCGCAGAGGATAATGGCAAGCACGCCGGCTAGCGGGAAAAGGGCCAGAGCGACATTCCAGCCCGCATTCTGGATAATCGATCCCATCACGATCTTGGCGATAATCGCATCTCCGAAGAGATAGCCGAAAAGGCCGACGAATCCGGCAGCCGTACCGGCGGCATTCTTCGGGACTACATTAAGCGCCTGGACACCGACCAGGGCGACAGGGCCGTAGATGCAGAAGCCCGTCAGGATGAGGGCGATATAAATGAGAACCTTCTGAATGGCGAGATTGCCGCCCGAGAGATTGCCGGATTGCCAGTACAGGATGGCTCCGATCAGGACGATCCCCATGAAAAGCACATTGGGGGGAGCACAGCGGCCTTTGAAGAACTTGGTGGATACCCAGCCACAGATAATCGTACCGAAGATTCCAACGTAATTGTGGATAGAAAAAGCCAGATTGCTCTCTGAAGAAGACATGATCCCGGCCTCCTGGAGATAGGTCGGGGCCCAGTCCCCTACCCCATAGCGGAGCAGTGTGATAAAAACATTGGCACCGGCAACTGCCCAAAGAAGTTTGTTCTTAAAGATATAATCGACAAAAAGCGTCTTGAAGGGGATCTTGTCCGTATCCTTGACATCGGACTTGACACCCGAATAATCTTTCCGGAAATCGTTGATTGAAGGGAGCCCGCAGGACTGCGGCGTGTCGCGGATCAGCCACCAGCAGACCAACGCAACGACGATGGCGACTAGCGAAGGGAGGATAAACGCTCCCCGCCAGTTCTGTGCTTCCGGAAAACCGAAGGCCACCATCATGGTCATTCCCGCCGTAGCCAGAAGCCCCAGGGAGCCGGCTCCGAAATTATGTCCCGTATTCCAGACCGACATCTTGAAACTCCGCTCATTCTGCGAGAACCAGTGGGCCATGATCCGTCCGCATGGAGGCCATCCCATCCCGGAAAGGCATCCGATAATCAGCATCAGGCCGAATACGATAGCCATATTGAGAGACGGGTGGGCGGGACTGAACGGAATGACACCGGTAAGGATCATCACAAGAGCAGAAGGGATCAATCCGAGGACCAGGAACTTACGGGCGTCGGAACGATCCGAAATGCTGCCCAGAATGAACTTGCTGAACGCATAGGCGATCGAAACAGCCGACATGGCGACTCCGATCTGCGCCTTGGTGATCAATCCCTCCCCAATCATGCCGGGAGCAGCCAGGGAGAGGTTTTTCCGAACAAGATAATAAGCCGAGTACCCGAGGAACGCTCCCAGAAAGACCTTGAACCGCATGGATTTATATACTTTCGGGATCTTCTCTTCCGGGAGAAGCGGTTTAGGAGGCGGAGGGTCTAAAAAACGGGCCATTAGATAGCTATTTGTTAGTAAAGGGTAATGTTAGCAATAGATTGTCCGTTTATGATGTGGGGTAACAGACGAATCTGTGAAGAAGAGGAATCTGCCTCATGAGAAGAATCCAGCATGTCGCATAGAATCTTGACTGAAAGTTTCGCCATATTTTCAACAGGCTGCTCTATCCGCGTGATAGCGGGCGTCAGATAATCCATGTACATGTTGTCATCGAAGGATATTAAGGAAATATCCTCAGGGACTCGGAGATCCGACTCACGGATTGCTTTCAGGGCACCGAGCAGAATCGTATTACTCAAGGCGAAAATCGCCGTCGGAGGCTGCGCCCCAAGCAAAAGCAATTTCGATGACAGATACCCGTTCTGCACGGAAAAATCGTTTCCGGTTACAGTAAGACAGTCGGCCAATCCCGCTTCTTCCATCGCTTTAAGACATCCCTGGACCCTTTCTCTATTCGGCATCGAATCCCGGGCCCCCTGGATACAGGCGATATGTCGGTGTCCTGCCTGGATCAGGGACTTCGTTCCGTCATACCCTCCCTTGAAATTATTGGTCGTGACGTAAGACAGGCTGGAATGCTCATAGAAACGGTCAACAAGGACGACGGGAATCTCCCGGCTGACAAGTTCCAGCGTAGAGGAATTGTTTCCGCAGGGGACGGCGATAATCCCCTCCACCCTCCGGAGCAGCAACTCCCGGGCTCCGCTATCGAGCCGGGCAGCATTCTCCATCGTATCGAAAATAATGGCCGAATAACCGGAAATATGCAGCTCCGATATCAGGTGGGAGGCCATGTCGGCGAAATACGGATTCGCGATCGAAGGGAGCAGGAGCCCGATCATGCCGGACTTTTTCTTTCGGAGAGTTTGTGCCGTGAAGGAGGGAACATAACCCGTTCTCGTAATCTCCGCCATGACCGCGTCGGCCGTCTTCGGACTGATGCGGAACTTTTCCGCATTACCGTTCAGCACGCGCGAAACGGTCGTTACGGAACAACCGCACCGGTCAGCGATGGCCCTCAGCGTAATCTTTTTCATACGGGAACGGGCTTTTCACCTAAGCCTCAACGGCCCTGAAAGAAGAAAGCTCTTCTTTATTGAACGCAAAGATATAGGCGCTCTTGCCGGCGACCGTTTCTTCCGCCATACGCACGTAGACCTTGGCAGAACGGAGGAAAAGTTCCGGTGCGACGGTCGCATCGGCCATGATCAGAAGCGACATCATAATCTCTCCGGTCATGTCGTACAGTCTCCGGGCAAGGAAATCCTGGACCTCCTGGTCTCCGGCCTCCTTGACGGCGGCGACGCTCTTCTCATACGTATCGACCATTGCGGAGACCCGGGCCTTGAGCGGCTCAAGTTCCGGAAGGACAGCTTCTTCAAGCATCTCTCTCATGATTGAGAGATAGGTTCCGTTCGTAATATAACGGATTGCCGCCACGACCTGGAGCTGCGTCGTTCCCTCATAGATGGAGAAGATACGGGCGTCCCGGAAAAGGCGCTGGCACTTGTACTCCATGATAAAGCCGGAACCGCCATGGACCGAGATGGCATCATAGGCATTCTGGTTGGCATACTCGGAGGTCATACCCTTGGAAAGCGGGGTAAACGCATCTGCCAGACGGGTATATTTTTTCATCTCAGCCCGCTCTTCGGGGTCGAGTTTACGTTCGCGCTGGATATCCTCAAGAGCCTTATAAATATCTACATAACGGGCTGTCTGGTAAAGAAGGGAGCGCCCGGCATCCAGTTTCGCTTTCATCCGGGAGAGCATATCATAGACTCCCGGGAAATGGTTGATTGTCTGACCGAACTGGGCCCGTTCGGCGGCATATCGGACCGCCTCATTGTAGGCCTCCTGGCTAAGACCGGAGCTTTGGGCACCGATACCGAGCCGGGCTCCGTTCATCAGGGCCATGACGTACTTGATCAGGCCAAGCCGGCGCTCGCCGCAGAGCTCCGCCCGGGCATTCTTGTAGGTCAGCTCACAGGTCGGGGATCCATGGATACCGAGTTTGTGCTCGATATGACGGACATTGACCCCGCCCTGACGCTTGTCGTAGATGAACATGGACAGGCCGCGCCCGTCCCGGGTCCCTTCCTCGCTGCGGGCAAGGACAAGGTGGATGTCCGAATCGCCATTGGTAATGAACCGTTTGACTCCGTTCAGGAGCCAGCATCCCTCTTCCTCGCTCCAGGTTGCCTTGAGCATGACGCTCTGCAGGTCCGATCCGGCATCAGGCTCGGTCAGGTCCATGGACATGGTCTCACCGGCGCAGATGCGGGGGATGAACCGCTGGCGCTGCTCTTCGGATCCGAACTCATACAGGGTATCGCAGCAGCTCTGCAGGCTCCAGATATTCTGGAAACTGGAATCGGCTGCCGAAACGATTTCGCTGGCCATGCTGAAAACGACATTCGGGACGTTCAGCCCACCGTAACGGCGCGGCATGGTCAGTCCCCAAAGGCCGGCTTTGCGGGTCGCTTCGAGATTCTCGAAGGTCTTCGAGGCATAGATCATACGGCCGTTCTCGAGATGCGGTCCTTCCAGGTCCACGCTCTCCGAGTTCGGGGCAATCACGTTCGCAGCGATGTCTCCAGTAATCTCCAGGAGCCGGCGATAGTTTTCGATGCAGTCTTCATAATCGACAGGAGCATCGGCATAGCTTTCCTTTTCAGAGAAGCCGCGTTCCTTCAGTTCGACGATGCGGCGCATCAGGGGGTGATTGAGATGGAATCCGATTTCCGGATGGTCGGTATAGTAATTTGCCATGATAGATCCTCCTTATTTGCTGTTCTGCTTGTAGTACTTGATCAGTTTCGGAATAACTTCCTCAACCGTTCCGACGATGACATAGTCGGCGATCTTGTTGATCGGAGCATCAGGATCACTGTTGATACTGATGATAATACCGCTTTCCTGCATACCGGCGATATGCTGGATCTGACCGCTGATGCCGCAGGCGATATAAACCTTCGGATGGACCGTAACGCCGGTCTGGCCGATCTGGCGGTCATGGTCGCAGAAACCTGCATCGACCGCCGCACGGGAAGCGCCGACCTCGGCATGGAGGACCTTGGCGAGTTCGAAAAGCATATCGAACCCTTCCTTGCTGCCCATTCCATATCCGCCGGAGACGACGATGGCCGCTCCTTTCAGGTTATGCTTCGCCGCTTCGACATGATGGTCGAGCACTTTGACGACATACGCCTCCGGAGAGACATATTTCCCTACCTCGGGATAAACCACCTCTCCGCGGGCCTTGCCCTTGAAAACAGCTTTCTGCATGACCCCGGAACGGACGGTCGCCATCTGGGGACGGTGCTCCGGATTGACAATCGTTGCGACAATATTTCCGCCGAAAGCAGGACGGATCTGATAAAGGAGGTTGTCATAGGTCTGCTTTGTCTTGGCATCGGTATAGGATCCGATTTCCAGCTGCGTGCAGTCCGCTGTCAATCCGCTCGTCAGGGACGAGGAAACCCTCGGTCCGAGATCGCGGCCGATAACCGTTGCACCCATCAGGCAGATCTGGGGCTTTTCCTCTTTGAAAAGATTGACAAGGATATCGGTATGGGGAGCCGAAGTATAAGGGAAAAGGCCCTCACCGTCAAAAACGAAAAGATTGTCGACCCCATACGGAAGGATCTGCTCCTCCACTTTTCCACGGATGCCGGTACCGGCGACGACGGCATGGAGTTCGACGCCAAGTTCGGAGGCCAGTTTGCGGCCCTTGGTCAGCAATTCCTGGGAGACCTCCGCTACGGTCGTCCCTTCGATCTCGCAATATACAAATACGTTGTTCATGATCCTATCCGATAATCTTTTCGTCCAACAATTCCTTGATCATGCCTTCGATGTCGGCATCCGAGGCGGTCAGCGTCTTGCTTTCCTTCGCCTGGAAAACAATATTCTGCACGCTCTTGACTTTGGTCGGCGAACCGGCAAGGCCGCACTGTGCGGGGTCTCCCCCGACATCGGCGACGCTCCACTGCGTAAGCGTCAGATACGGGCGCTCAGCATACAGTTCAGCCCGCGGATCGTCAGCAGGACGCTCCAGGGGGCAGGTCGCATATTTGTACTTCATGACGAGGCGTACGTTCTGCGGACGGCACGGAGCAGCGCTGCCGTTGACGGTAACAAGGACGGGAAGCGGCACTTCGACCGTTTCGACGCCTCCGTCAATGTGGCGGCGGATCGTAGCGACACGATTTTCAATCTTAATAATCTCTTCTGCGTAGGTAACCTGATTGAGGCCCAGTTTCTGGGCGACCTGGGGACCGACCTGGGCGGTATCGCCGTCGATGGCCTGGCGGCCGCCGAGAACGAGATCGACATCGCCGATCTTCTTGATCGCTGTCGCAAGAGCATAGGAAGTAGCGAGGGTATCTGCCCCGGCAAAAAGCCGGTCGGTCAGCAGCCAGCCCGTATCGGCACCCCGGTAGAGTCCCTGCCGGATAATCTCCCCTGCCCGGGGAGGTCCCATCGTCAGCACGCCGACCGTAGAGCCGGGATGCTGCTCCTTCAGGCGGAGCGCCTGTTCGAGCGCATTGAGATCATCAGGATTAAAAATAGCGGGAAGGGCTGCGCGGTTGACCGTCCCTTCGGGGGTCATCGCATCCTTTCCCACATTACGGGTGTCCGGCACTTGTTTCGCCAGGACGACAATTTTCAGACTCATATTCTGTTTCCGTTTAGTTTTAGTAACTTACAAAAATACTCTTTTTCCCCGGGATAAACAAATCGGGCCGTCCCTAGAGGGACGACCCGGTACTTAAGCAACAGAAACTCACGAATTCTTTTCTATGAACTCAAGGATGGTGCGATAGTAAAGCATCTGGTTTTCAATGCCCTTATATCCGTGTCCCTGACCTTTCATAACAAGGAATTCAACGGGGGATCCCTGCTTTTTCAACGCATCGTACAACATTTGCGAGCCACCGATATGCACACGGTCATCGTGATCGCCATGGATCAGGAGCAGCGGTCCGCTGATCTTGTCTACATGATTGATGGGGGAACGGTCCATCAGTTTTTCCTTCTCATTCACGGGATCGCCCGCCTCCAGATAATCCCAGTCCGGGATATTGGAATGGTAGTGCTCCCAGATGATATCACAGAAACCGGCCACAGCAACGCCGAAACCGAAAGGGAAAGAAGCCTTGAAACCATTGACCTCTCCGGGGAATGTCATCAAGCGCATGGTCTCGTAACCACCGTGGCTCATTCCGAAACAGCCCACCCTTTCCGGAGGGATCCCCAGCATCTCGGAAACATAGCGGGCGCAATAGATCATATCGATGGTTTCGTTCCCTCCGAGATCGTGGTCATTCAGCGCCTCGAAATCGCGGCCGAATCCGCTGGATCCGCGAGGCGAAGCGCTCAGGACATACATCCCGGCCGCGGTGAAGATCTGGTGCTCCATATCGTAGGAGTTTCCTCCGCCATAGAAAGACATGACCATGAGCCGCGCCTCATCGGCCGGGAGTGGATTATCCGGGACCATCAGATATGCGTGCAGCATACGGGTCTTGCCGGTCGCAGGATCGGTATCGAAGGTCGGGATGGACAGTTTCTCCGCATGGGATGATATCATGGACTTGCGGGTGTCTTCCGGAAGGTCGACAAGGATGGACTGTTCAAGCCCCCTTCCGTCAAAACGGACTTTCCATATCTGGAAGAGAATATCCGTTGCGCCGGCCGTAAAGTACATGGCGTCGCCCTCCGTTGTCTGGAAGGTCAGGGTTGCGGGATACATCTCCGACACGACTTCTTTCCCGTCCGGGGTAAGTACGGCGACCCGGGATCCTTCCGGACTGGTCGAGACGGTGGCAAGGTATTTCGCGCCCCCGGCCTCAATCCACCGGGCGGCTATATCCTGCTTGTAATCAGTAATCTGCCGGACGGCTCCGCTGCTTCTGTCATAGCAATACAGGTTCGCGAATCCGGTCTTGTCGGAAAGGAAATAGGCGACATCGTCCGAATACCACGGAGAAATGACCGCACAACCGCTGAGGCTGGCTTCGACCGAGGGGTCCGTCACGACCTTGTATTCCCCGGTGGCGAAATCCAGATAAGCGATGTTGGTATAGGTCCGGTTCGCATTTTTCAGGACCGTGAGCATCGCTCCGGAATTGTCGGGACTCATCGCGATTTCCGTCCATGTCATCCGGAAATCGGGGTTGTCCGTGCAAATCAGCCGGTCCTCGCCCGTCACGACATCAAGCACATGGAACTCATCCACATGGTCATTTTCCGTCTGGGATATCCGGGCCACATAGGCCGCCAGCGTCTTGTCGTCATTGAAACTCCAGCCGTAGATATAGGGAACATCCGTAAAGCATTCTGTCTTTCCGGTCGCCGGATCCATCCTGTACAGGTCGATTTTTTCGTCATTCCGCTGATCTCCGATCCAGTACAGCATGCTGTCCCTTTCGTTCCACTCCGGGTTCCAGAAATTCTTTTCCGCCCAGTTTTCCGTTGAGATTACCGTTCCTCCCCCGATATCGGTACGCTCGTCAAGGTCCAGCATCAGCAGCGGATTTCCCCCGGTCTGACGGACATAAAACAGTTTCGATGCGTCATCGGACAGATAAAACCCCCAGGTGGAATAAGGGAAACCTTCCAGGAAGGATTGCACCGGAACGCTCCGGCCCAGAAAGTCCACGTTCCCATCCTCTTTCCGGGAACAAGAGAATGCTGCCGTTAAGAGCAGCATTCCGTATAAAAACCATCTTTTCATTACTTCCTCCAATACTCGTTCTGATCAGCAGATGTAAGTGCCTTATTATAGAGCATTTCCACATCAGGGATCGGAAGCATGAAGCGGGGGCTGTCAGCCGGAAGGGTCTTCACGGAAGCCCAGTGCTCAGGATCCGGCGTGCGGTCGAGTCCCTGGTGCAGACGTTTGATATCCTGCAGGCGGAAGCCTTCGCCGTAGAGTTCCTTCCGGCGCTCGAGGTAGATATTTTCCAGGGAAGCATCGGTCGGAGAAGCACCGCGGGCAACCTGCAGGGCGTTCAGCACGCTCTTTGCGTTGCCGCCCGTGTGGGCATCGCACTCTGCCTTGATGAGGTACGCCTCCGCAATGCGGGCCAGCGGGAAATCGGCATCGCCGATAAACAGATCCTTATGGCTGAACTTGCTGGTAAACCAGCCGTCCTCTTCATAGAAATAGAAGGGGAAGAGTTTACGGCAGTCGGTGTCCTCGAAGCGGTCGCGGAAGCGCTTGGTCCAGCGGACCGTGCTGTATCCGTAGAGGGGCTCATCGAAATAATTGACTTCTTCCTCCGTATCCAGATACTGCAGGTCAGCGGGGTTCGCCTTTCCGTTCTCGTCGGCGCTGAAAGCCTTCTTTGCTAAATAATAGAAAGACGGGAGGGAGGCATAGTAGTTGGAGGTCGTCTGGTTGAATTCGAACCCCATCAGCCATTCTCCGTTCGGCTCGTAGAAACCTCCCTGATACTCAGCCTGGCTCATAAGGTTACTGCCGTCAAACGTGCCGGAAGCAGCTTCTGAAGCATACTTCGCCGCATTGGTGTAATCTGCCATATCAAGGTACGCACGAGCCATGAACAGGGCGCAACTCTTCGGAGTAAAATAATAAATGTTGGCGTCGCTGCAGTTTTTCCTTCCATAATCCAGATCCTCCAGAATAAGCGCATAGGTATCTTTCAGACTGGAACGCCCCAGATGCTCGGAAGCGGCATTCGCCGGTTCCTTGTGAAGGATAACCCCAGGAGCCTCCGGGTTGGACGTATAGGTAGTCGCGAATAGACGGGCAAGACGCAGATACATGAATCCCCGGAGAGCATGGGCCTGGGCGACAAGATTATCCTTGCTGGCACCGTCCGGCAGGGACTCGGCATAGGCGATGATATTGTTGGCTACATCAATTCCCTTATAATCGTATTCCCAGATATAATTGGCATATCCGAACCACCAGGGATCTTCTCCCGGAACCTGCGAATACGTATAGGAATACAGGTTCCAGTTATAGGTATCGATTCCATAATTGCCGTTTGTCATGAGGGCATCCTCGCCCATCACTTCAGACATGACGGTGCCGAGAGTGAAAGTCAAATAATTGCAGATATAGGCCACTCCGGCATTCAGGGCCGTCTGGGCGGATGCCACGTCAGAGAAGATCTGCTCATCGGAGATAGCGTTGGAAGGCACGGGGCTCAACACGTCCTCCGAACAGGAAGTCAGGCCGATAAAGGCGACGGTAGCGATATATATAATCTTTTTCATAACCGGTCAAATTAGAAAGTGATGTTTACGCCTAAAGTATAAGTCCGGCTGAGCGGAATGTAGTTGGCATATGCGTCATAGCCGCCGATGCCGAAAATATCTATATCATCGTATCCCTTGTACCGCTTATCCTTAAAGACGGTAAAGAGGTTGTCGGCATTCAGGTAGATCCGGGCTCCGGAAATCACCTTGGAATTCCGAAGAAGGCTCTTCGGGAGACTGTAGGACAGATTCACGTTCTTGAGTTTCAGATAGGTGGCATCATACAGGAAACGCGTGCTGGGGGAATTGCTGGCATTGTCGTTCGAGTTGACATACTTCGGAACATCGGTCTTCGTATTGGCCGGTGTCCATGCATTCATCTCATCCACACTGATATTCTTTCCGGAATTGTTGCCTTCGTGCATCAGGTTGGCATACAGGCTGTCATAGAACTTGCCGCCAAGATTGTAGTAGAACATGAAAGAGAAGTTGAATCCCTTCCAGGAAAGGTTGTTATTGATGGATCCGAATCCCCATGGCGTAGCCCTTCCCTGCATTTCATAATCTGCAAGAGAGTAGTTGTTGGTCGTACCGTCTTCTCCCTTCCATAGCGGATCTCCATTGGCGGGATCGACACCGACCCAGGTCGGCATGTAAAACTCATACTGGCTCTCTCCTACTTTCCAGATCTTTTTGGTATCGCCCATGGTGATATCGTCATCGCCTGCAAGGTCAAGAATCTTATCGGCATTATAGGAGAAATTGAAACTAACGTCCCAGATGAAATCGGAAGTCTGGACAGGTGTTCCGTTCAGGACCAGTTCAACCCCTTGGTTTCTCACTTTGGCAAGGTTCATCATGACGCTTGTGATACCATGCGCCGCCGGCAGCGGGAAATCATAGAGGAGGTCGTCCGATGTCTTCCGGAAGAATTCGAGGGATCCGCTCAGACGGTTTTTCAGCAGGCCGAAGTCGACACCGATATTGAACATTTTCTGTTTCTCCCAGCGAAGATCAGGATTGGAGAGAGAAGTATGAGCAAGGCCGGAGTTACTGCCATACTGATAAGAATCGCTGGCCGTCCAGAGACCGAGGGACTGATAACGACCTACGCCGGCATTGTTTCCGGAAGTACCGTAGCTGACCCGGAACTTGAGATCGCTCAGCCAGTCGGCATCCTTCAGGAAGTCTTCCTGCTTGGCCCTCCAGGAGGCGCCTACGCTAAAGAAATTGCCCCACTTGTTGTTCTCACCGAAGACGGAGGATCCGTCCCGGCGGAAAGAGGCAGACGCGAAATACTTCTCCGCATAATTGTACTCTGCATGGCCCAGCCAAGAGATAAGGGCTGACTGGGTATACCAGGAGGTGATGGACTGGGGCTTGCTGGCGCCGGCGAGTTCCGTCATGAAATCGAAGGCAAAACCGGTTGCCGACCCGTCGAAACGAGTTATTTTGCTCTGCCAGTACTCATAACCGGCGAGTGCAGAGACGGAATGGTCGCCGAAGGACTGGCTGAAATTAAGCGTCGTCGTACTGGTGAACATCAGGTCGGAAGTCTGGGTCCGTCCGCCGCGGCCGCTATAGGCAGGGCCGTCACCGTGATACTTGTTCCAATAATAGATATCATACACGGAGACATAGTCCGGAGAGAATACCGTCCTGGCAGTCAAACCGTCCATCAGTTTGGCCTCCGCGAAGAAAGAAGCCAGCAGGCGGGCCGTATTGGCCTTGTTGATGTTCATCTGCGGAATGGCCAGCGGGTTGAAATCCCGGGAGGCCGGGTTGGTCCAGTTAAACTGCTTGTTCCCATCTGCGTCAAGGACATAATTGCCATTAGAATCCACAATATAGACAGGAACGGCATTCGGGAAAGAAAGAGCGTTGTAGAGCGGAGACGCTCCGGCGCTCTGGGAAACTTCAGAATTCTGCACAGCATAGGAGAAGACCACGTTCATGCCGCCCTTGAGCCAGGAGTTGACCTGCGCCTCGATATTGGACTTGCCGGAATAACGGGTATAACGGGCGGTAGGCGTGGTTCCCGTCTGGTCGAAATAACCGGCCGAGAAGAAATAATTGATTTTGTCCGTTCCACCGGAATAGCTGATGTTGTAATCCTGGGAATAGCCCTTTTTCATAACCTCGTTCTGCCAGTCCGTATTGATAATATTCTTCGCACCGGAGACAAGGTTTCCGCTGGCGTCAAAGGGAACGTCCATGTTAAAAGGATTCCATGAGAAGGTCCCCTGGGTCTGCTGGTTGGCCCAGACATAGTCCTTACCGTTTGCAGCAGCCTGCTCCAGATAGTTCCCGTAGACAAGCTTGTAATAGTCGGTTGAACTGGCGACCTCATACTGCTTGGGGACGGAAGACATTCCCACGGCGGCATTGAAGTTCACATGCCCCTGGCCCGCCTTGCCGTTCTTGGTGGTAATGATAACGACTCCGTTCGCGGCCCGGGACCCGTAAAGAGAGGCACCTGCGGCATCCTTGAGGACCGTAATAGACTCTATATCCTGCGGATTGATGCTGGAAAGAATACTGGTCGTGGTATTGGCATCACTCGCATTCTTCGAATAATTGGTACTCGTAGTAGCCACACCGTCAATGACATATAACGGCTCCGAAGAAGCATTCAGCGTTCCGGTACCGCGGATACGGAAGGTAGACGCGGCACCCGGCTGGCCGGAAGCCGTGCTCACCTGCAGACCTGCGACTTTGCCTTGAAGTGCCTGCTCTACGGAGGAAACAGGCTTCTGATTCAGCTCTTCCGATCGGACCATGGTAGCAGAACCGGCATAGGAACTCTTCTTCGCAGTACCATAAGCTACGACAATCGTCTCGTCCAGGAACTCCGCGCTTTGGGACAGTTCAACGTTGAGGGTGCGTTGTCCCCGGATGGGAACCTGCATGGTCTCAAAACCGATAGAAGAGAAAATGAGAACGCCGTCCGAAGGGGCGGTAATCGCGTAATTCCCTTCAAAATCAGTCACTACACCGTTAGCTGTGCCGCTAACGACGACTGCGGCGCCGGGGACGGGATCTCCCGTCTGCGCATCAATCACTACTCCTTTCACCGTGATGTTCTGGGCAACCGCCGCAGAAGACAAGGCGAACAGCAGAATCGAAATCAATAGCAGAATTCTTTTCATGAGAATAGTTGTTTAGTTAAACATTGTAAGCATCCAAAAGCCATTTTCCAAACAGAAAAAAAAGCCGAAATACACTACTAATAAAGGGTTTTGCTGCAAATATAGGAAATAAAAGTAAGGAAACAAACCGACGGAAGCAAGCGTATAGTAACAAATCGTAAAAATCAGCATACTGAAAATAAACGATTATAACATAAAAAAAGAAATATTTAGACAAACAGCCGCCGTAACATGCTAAAAACAATTATAATTAATAATGCTACACATTTGTTACATTTTTTCAGCGATAGAGGAACACAAAAAAGGCCGCCCGGATGGGCGGCCTGGAAATTCTTCGCTTTGCTCAGAATGACTGAAAATTAGTCACTGAGGGAGAAGCGCTTGAAGCAAAGGACTTTGGCTTCCTTGTCTACAGCGGCGAGGGCGGCCTTGACGGTCTCCTTATTGTCGCTGAGCTGATACTCCTGCTCCTCGAGGGTATTCTCCTTGAGGAATTTGGCGATACGGCCGTTGGCGATATTCTGGATCATCTGCTCCGGGAGGCTGGCAGCCTTCTCGGCGGAGACGGTCTTGATAATCTCGCGGGCCTGGTCAGCCTGGGCGGGAGTCAGCCAACCCTTGGCGGTGTTGGACTCGATATGATCCTCGCTGTCAACATGGGCGGGGTTGATACCAGCCTTCTTGAGGGCGGCGTCAACAGCCTTCTGGACCTGCTCGTCGCGGGTCTTCTGGACAGCGATGGTGCGCTCGGACTCGAGGACCTCGGCAGGAACCGAAGCGGCGTCGACAGCGACCGGGTTCATGGAAGCGACCTGCATGGCGATACCCCTTGCGATAGTGGTCGGGACCTCTTTGTTGAAAGCGACGATCGCACCAAGTTTGCCGTTGAAGTGGACATACTCGGAAACGAACGGAGCCTCGATGGCGGCATAGTAAGCGAGAACGTGCTTCTCACCGGTCTTGCCAGCCTGGTTGGTGATGTCCTCGTCAATGGTATAACCATCGGCAAGCTTGACAGCCTTGAGGGCCTCGACATCGGTCGGGAACGTAGCGATAGCAGCGTCGGCGATGTTGCCGGCAAGGGCCTTGAAGTCAGGCGTAGCCGCTACGAAGTCAGTCTCGCAACCGAGGCAGACGAGGACGGCCTTCCCACCGTTGATACGGGAGAGGACGGCACCCTGGGTCGTCTCGTTGTCACCACGCTTGGAAAGAGTGGACTTGCCCTTCTCGCGGAGGATTTCGACGGCGCGCTTGAAGTCGCCTTCTGCCTCGGTAAGAGCGTTCTTGCAATCCATCATTCCCGCGCTGGTCATGTCGCGGAGCTTCTTGATATCTGCTAATGCGATAGCCATAATGTTTCCTTTTTTATAAGATTATTCTTCTGTTTGGGGAGCCTCTTCAGCCGGTGCGGCCTCTGCTTCGGCCTCAGCGTCCACCTTTACGCTTCTGCGCGGGCGGAGCTTCTTCTGACCCTGGGCAGCCTGCTCCTGGGTTTCAGCTTCAGCATCAGTCTTCTCCTTTTCGAGCTTCCTCTCGTCGAGACCTTCCTGGATGGCCTTGCAGAGAACGTCCATGATCAGTTCGATGGACTTCGTTGCATCGTCATTCGCCGGAATCACGTAATCAATCGGAGTGGGATCGCAACAAGTATCAACCATAGCGATAACCGGGATGTTCAGACGGTTTGCCTCTTTGACGGCATTGGCCTCTTTCTGGACGTCCACTACGAAAAGTGCGGAAGGGAGACGGCTCATATCCCTGATCGAACCGAGGTTCTTCTCAAGTTTGGCTCTCTGGCGCTCCACCTGGAGACGCTCTCTCTTGGCAAGTTTGTCGAAGGTACCATCTTCTTTCATCTTGTCGATGGTATTCATCTTCTTGACAGCCTTGCGGATAGTCGGGAAGTTGGTAAGCATTCCGCCCGGCCAGCGCTCGGTAACGGAAGGCATATTGACGGACAGAGCTTTTTCAGCTACGACCTCTTTGGCCTGCTTCTTGGTCGCCACGAAGAGGATCTTGCGGCCGGAACGGGCCAGTTCCTTCATGGCCTCGGCGGCCTCGTCAATCTTGACGACAGTCTTGTGCAGGTCGATGATGTGGATCCCGTTTCTCTCGATGAAGATATAGGGAGCCATCTTAGGGTTCCATTTGCGGGCAAGATGTCCGAAATGAGCACCTGCATCAAGCAATTCTTGGAAATTTGTTCTAGACATTTCTTTGTAATTGTTTGTAGTTCATTCTACTTTCCCTGAAGGGTTTCCTTTGTCCCTCCGGGGACTCTTTTCATCAATTCCGGAGCAGTGACCTTGTCAGTCTCCGGGATTTTCCGCAGTTCCGGCAATCATCCAGCAGCTCCGGAGAATTCCCATCCTCCCGTGAGGTCCGAAGATTTCCAACCGGACTGTGCTTTTCAGTAAATCCAGCAGTTCTGTCGTGCGATTAACGCTTGCTGAACTGGAAGCGACGACGTGCGCCAGGCTGACCAGGTTTCTTACGCTCAACCTCACGAGGATCACGGGTGAGGAAGCCGGCGGCCTTGAGGGCGGGACGGTAAGCCTCTTTGTCGATCTCGCAAAGAACGCGGGCGATTCCGAGTCTTACAGCCTCAGCCTGACCTTTGGTACCGCCACCAACGAGGGTAACCTTGATGTCAAACTGACCTGCCGTACCGGTAACTTCGAAAGGCTGGTTCACGATATACTGCAGGGAAGCCTCTTTGAAATACTCAGCGAGTTCCCGGCCGTTGATCACGATACTGCCTTTGCCCGGCACTGCATAAACACGAGCGACGGCTGATTTACGTCTTCCAAGGGCGTGTTTCTGTTCCATTTGCTCTGTTTAAATTTCGTTTAACTTAATGGGTTTGGGGTTCTGGGCCTGGTGCGGATGCTCAGGGCCTGCATAGACATACAGGTTGTTGATGAGCTTGTCACCAAGACGGGTCTTAGGGAGCATTCCCTTGACGGATCTCCTGACGAGTTCGGCAGGTCTCTTGGCGAGGATCTCGCGCGGGGTCGTGAAACGCTGTCCGCCCGGATAACCGGTATAGCGTACATAAACCCTGTCGGTCATCTTCTTTCCGAGAAGACGAACCTTGTCGGCGTTGACGACGATGACGTTGTCACCGCAGTCGACATGGGGCGTAAAGCCCGGCTTGTTCTTGCCGCGGAGGACAAGAGCAACCCTCGAAGCGAGACGGCCGAGGACGAGATCTGTAGCATCAATGACCACCCACTCTTTCTTCACAGTCGCCGCATTGAGCGATACTGTCTTGTAGCTTTGTGTGTCCACTGTCTTGATCTTTAATGGTTTATAACTAAAAATTGCGATCCCTACACATTATAGGGGTCGCAAAGGTACGAAAAAATTTCGGTTCTGCAAAATCCTTTCTTGCCTGACCGTTTTTATTTTCCATGCCGGGACAGCAGTTCCCGCTGCAATTCATTCAGGTCCACCCCCATCGCCTCGTTCAGGACGAGAAGATGGTACAGCAGGTCCGACGCTTCATAGACATACCGGTCCCGGTTGCCGGTCGAAGACTCGAGAATCGTTTCGACCGCCTCCTCCCCGACCTTCTGGGAAATCTTCTTGATTCCCTTCTCGAAAAGATAGGTCGTATAGTGGCCTTCCGGCATCTCGGCATGCCGGCTCCGGATAACTCCCTCAAGGGTCCCGAGGAAGCCTTCTTCCGGCGGGGTGTCGAAACAGGCGGCCGTACCGCGGTGGCAGGCCGGCCCGTCGGGACGGACCCGGACCAGGAGCGTATCCGCATCGCAGTCGGGATAGACGGAAACGAGATGGAGATAGTTTCCGCTGGTCTCTCCCTTTGTCCATAAACACTTTCTGGAGCGGCTCCAGAAGGTGACAAGCCCCGTTTCGAGCGTCTTCTCATAGGCCTCGGGGTTCATGTATCCAAGCATCAGGACCTTTCCGGTCGCATCGTCCTGGATAACCGCGGGCAGAAGGCCGTCCGCATTTTTCGCAAAATTCAATTCAAGTTTTTCCATATCGATCTTTCTTCATTGACGTATAGCTATCCCCCGCGCCGCAAGGGCGGCTTTCAGGGTCGGGATCGGGATCTCCCCGTAATGGAAGATGCTGGCCGCAAGGGCAGCGTCCGCTTTCCCTTCCGTCAGGACCTCCGCGATATCTCCGATACTGCCCGCCCCGCCGGAGGCGATTACGGGAATCGTCAGGCTCCCGCACAGCGCCGCGAACGTCGGAACCGGATACCCCCGCTTCGTCCCGTCATGGTCCATGGACGTAAAAAGAATCTCCCCGGCCCCGCGTTCCTGCGCTTCATGGGCCCAGGAAAAGAGTTCCCGGTCCGTCGGGCGGCTGCCGCCGTGGGTCGTGGCTGTCCACCGGCCCCCTATCTTTCGCGCATCAATCGCCACAACGACGAACTGGTTCCCGAAATGACCTGCAATCTCGTCGATCAACCCGGGCGTCCGGATCGCGGCACTGTTGATGCTGACCTTGTCCGCACCTGCTTCGAGCAGCCTGGCGGCATCGGCAAGCGACGAAATCCCTCCGCCTACCGTAAAGGGTATATCGATCCGCTCGGATATCGACGAAACCAGCCGCGTGAAGGTCTTTCTGCCCTCAAGGGTCGCGCTGATATCGAGATAGACCAGCTCATCGGCTCCTTCCGCTGCATATTTCGCCCCGAGGTCGACCGCGTCACCGACCTCCCGAAGGTCCAGGAAGTGGACCCCCTTGACCGTTTTCCCATCCCGGACGTCGAGGCAGGGAATAATCCTTTTGGCTACCATGCGGCAAGTTCCTCCAATGTTATCTTCTTTTCATACAAGGCCTTCCCGACGATGACCCTCGGAACGCCCGCTTCTTCCAGGGCCCGGATATCCGCGATGGACCCGATTCCGCCGCTGGCCGTAAAGGTCACTCCGGGAAAAGCGTCCATCAGCTCCCGGTAAAGGGGAACGTCGGCTCCGGTAAACATCCCGTCCCGGGCGATCTGCGTCACGATGGCCTCCCTCAGACCGGGCAGGAAAAGCCGGATCAGCCCGTCGATCGGAAGTTCCGTCGTCTCTGTCCATCCCCGGGTTGCGACAGCCCTTCCCCGGACATCCGCTCCGAGGATAATCTTTTCAGGCCCGAACGAGACCAGCGCGTCACGGGCAAACGATGGGTTCCGGGCGGCGACGGTCCCGAGAATGACATGTCCGGCGCCGGAGGCAAAAACAGCCTCGAGATCCTCCGGGGTCTGGATTCCACCGCCCCATTCGACATCCAGGTCTCCTTTCTCCAAAAGTGATCGGAGAATGTCCAGATTCACAGGACGGCCCTCACGGGCACCGTCCAGATCGACGGCATGGATCCGTCTCAAACCGGCATCCGCGAAAAGGGAGGCCATTTCGGAGGGTGTCTCCGGATAGGTGCTCTGGCGGGAAAAATCACCCTGGGAGAGCCGTACGCAGCGGCCCCCGATAATATCAATGGCTGGGATAATCTGGATCATAAGCTTAGGAAATTCCGCAGGATACGGGCTCCGGCGGGACCGCTTTTCTCAGGATGGAACTGCGTGCCGAAGAAATTGCCGCGGCATAGTGCGGCGCTGAAAGGAATTCCATGCTCCGTCCGTGCAATCGTGTCCGGACAGATATCGGCGTAATAGGAATGGACATAATAGACATAGGTTCCTTCCTCCAATCCATCGAATAAAGGATTCTGCAGGGCAGAAAGGGTATTCCATCCCATGTGCGGAATCTTCAGGTCCCCGGAAGGCCGGAAACGGCGGACGGCCGTCCGGAAAATACCGAGGCCTTCCGCATTCCCCTCCTCCGTACGCTCGCAGAGGATCTGCATGCCGACACAGATTCCGAGTACCGGCCGCTCGAGGGCCAGGATGATCCGGTCCAGTCCGGCACGGCGAAGGCTTTCCAGAGCCACCGAGGCATCCCCGACGCCGGGCAGGATGACCTTGTCCGCCGCCTTGAGCAGATCTTCCCGGGCAGTCAGGACAGGATCCCCGATCCCGCAGCGGCGGAGTGCATTCAGCACGGAACGCACATTACCGGCTTCATATTCGACGACTGCGATCATAGGACCCCCTTGCTGCTCGGAATATCATCCCGGAAAGGATCCTGTCTGACGGCACAGCCAAGGGTCCTGGCGAACGCCTTGAAAACGGATTCGGCCAGGTGGTGGTTGTTCTCTCCGCGGGCTTTGATGTGGAGATTGCACCGGAGGGCCGTACAAAGGGACTGGAAGAAATGGCGGTACATTTCCGTCGGCGTATCTCCGACATATTCCCTCGAAAAAGGGACGTCCCAGCTGAAATCCGTCCGCCCGCCCAGGTCCATCAGCACAAGGGCGTCGCAATCGTCCATCGGAAGGGCGAACCCGTACCGCCGGATGCCCCGGCGCTCACCAAGTGCCTCCAAAAGGGTCTCTCCGAGGGTAATGGCGATGTCCTCCATCGTATGATGCTCATCTATGTCGAGATCTCCGGCGGCCTCGACCTGCAGGGCGATTCCGCTGTGATGGGGAATCTGGTCCAGCATGTGGTCGAAAAAGCGGAGTCCGGTCGAGACGGACGAGTCCATCCGGCCGTCCAGGTCAACGGCGACACGGATCCGGGTCTCCCGGGTAATCCGTTCCCGTTCGGCACGCCGGCCCCCCCGCCGGATATACTCGGCGATTTCGGTCCAGTCCGGCGTAACGAGAGCGCAGGAGAGGCCGGCCTCTTCAAGAAGCGGGGCGGCAACAGCCGGGTCGGCAAGCAGGATCGCCTTCGCCCCGAGATTCGCCGCCAACCGGACGTCCGTCAGCCGGTCGCCGATCACATAGCTCCCTGCGAGGTCCCACGTCCCGTCCATATAGGCTGTAAACATGCCGGTCCCGGGTTTCCGGTTCGGAGAGTTCTCCTCCGGCATAGAGGGATCTATTTTCTCTTCATCGAAGGAAACGCCCTCCCCTGAGAGGATCTCTTTCATCAGAGCATGACAGGGAAGGAAGGTTTCCATCGGAAAAACTTCGCTCCCGAGTCCATCCTGGTTGGAAGCCAGGACCATACGGAAAGGCAGGGACCGCAAGGCCCTGAGCGCCCCGATGGCCCCGGGAACGAAGTGGAACTTATCCAAGCTGTCAATCTGCTCGTCGGCGGGTTCCCGGAGGATCGTCCCGTCGCGGTCGATGAATAGGATTCTATTGATTTCTTCCATATGCAGTGAGAGATTGGATGATTTTTTCATTTTCTTCCGGGGTGCCGACAGTAAGCCGGAGGGCCGGACCGCAGCCCCGGGTCGCAGAACGGTCCCGGACGATAATCCCGTCCGAGAGAAGATGGGCATAAAGGCCCTTGGGATCAGGGGTTCGGATCAGCAGGAAATTCGCATCGCTCGGGAAGATTTCCGTAATGAAAGGAAACTCCCTGAGTCGTCCTGCAAGACGCTTGCGTTCGCTTCGGATCCGGTCGATCTCTTCCCGCGTGCGCTGC
This sequence comes from uncultured Bacteroidia bacterium, assembly GCA_902789395.1. Taxonomy (GTDB): domain Bacteria; phylum Bacteroidota; class Bacteroidia; order Bacteroidales; family UBA932; genus Cryptobacteroides. The sequence goes on from CADANY010000005.1 coordinate 215,545, forward strand.
GGGTCCATCCGCTGCAGGGCCAGGGCAAGGGTATCGGTCCCTATATTATAAGGGTAACGGACACGGTCGAAAAGCGTAATGATCCAGGGCGCCGCCAGGGTAATTCCGATCCGGAGTCCCGCCAGCCCCCAGGCCTTCGAGAGGGTCTGAAGAACGATCAGGTTCTGATACTCTTCAAGAAGCGAAATAAGGGAACCTTTTTCAGAAAAGTCTGCATACGCCTCGTCAAGGATGACCATCCCGGAGAACCGGTCCAGCAGTTGCCGGATATCCGCCTCGGGGAAGGCATTTGCCGTCGGATTGTTCGGAGAGCAGATAAAGAGGATCTTCGAGTTCTCGTCTGCCGCCGCGAGAATCCGCTCGACGGGCAGGGAAAAGTCGGGATTGAGCTGGATCTGCCGGGCCTCGACATCGTTTGTATCAGCCGCTACGCGGTACATTCCGTAACTCGGGGCAATCATCAGGGCATTGTCAACGCCCGGACGGCAGAATACCCGATAGCATAAGTCGATTGATTCGTCGCTGCCGTTTCCGAGGAAGACACGCTCCGCAGGGACGCCCTTCAGGGAAGCGATCTGCCTGAGCAGGCTGCTTCTGAGCGTCCGGGCGGGATAGCGGTTCATACCGTCTTTCCCGAAGGGATTTTCATTGGCATCAAGCAGAATGCCGAGTTCGCCCTGATACTCATCGCGGGCCGTCGAATAGGGTTCGAGATTCCGGATATTCTCCCGGACGAGAGAGAGGGACGCCGCTTCCGGGAAAGGGGTATCGGCCCCCGAACCGTCTCCGCTCCGCTCCGACCCCTCCCAGGCTGAGCCTGGGCCCCTCCCTCTTACATGGCCGAGGGTGGCCATGGGTTCCGAGTCCTCCACCTCGCCCCGGCACTCTGCCGGGCAATCATCCAGGCGGATGCGGACGGCCTCAGCATGGGCATCCAGTCCCTCGGCCCGGGCCATCTCGATGATTGTCCCTCCGATTCGGGACAAACCGTCCTGCGTAATCGACTGATAAGTAATCGCGTGCATAAACTGCTCAACTCCGAGCCCGCTCCATGCCGTCGCAAGACCCAGCGTCGGCAGCGTATGGTTCGTCCCACTGGCATAATCGCCCGCACTCTCCGGCGTATAAGCTCCGAGAAAAACACTCCCTGCCGCTGTAATCCGCTCCGCAAGTTCCTCGGGATTCCTGACGGACAAGATCAAATGCTCCGGAGCATAAAGGTTGGCGAAATCAATCCGGTCCTCCGGATCCGCCAGTACGATAATCCGGCTCTCGGAAAGGGCGGAATCGACGATTCCCTCCCGGGGAAGAAGGGCTTTCTGACGCTCCACTTCCGCAAGGACCCGTTCAGCCAAGCCTTGATCAGGACAGACCAGAAAGACTTGACTGTCAGGACCATGTTCAGCCTGTGAGAGAAGATCGGCCGCGATAAAACGAGGATCGGCCTCGCCGTCAGAAAGGACCATCACCTCAGACGGTCCGGCCGGCATGTCGATCGCAATCCCCTCACGGGCGATCTGCTGCTTGGCTCCAAGCACATAACGGTTCCCCGGTCCGAATACCTTGTCCACCTTTCCGATGGACCCGGTCCCATAAGCCATCGCTGCGACAGCCTGCGCTCCCCCGATCTTATAGACCGTCCCGATGCCGCAGAGGCGGGCAGCATAGAGGAGGGCCGGAGCAATCTTTCCGTCTTTTCCGGGGGGCGTACACAGCACTCGTTCCGGGCAACCGGCGATTGCAGCGGGTATTCCGAGCATCAGCACCGTCGAGAAAAGAGGCGCCGTACCTCCCGGGATATATAGCCCCACGCGCCGGATCGGGAGAAAACGGCGACGGCACACGATACCTGCCCCGTCATCCCAGACCGTATCCTTCGGAAGTTCGGATTCATGGAAAGTCCGGATCCGGTCATACGCTGTCCGGATGGCGTCCTTCAAAGCATCGGGGACCGCGGACTCCGCTTCCCGGAATTCCGCTTCCGAAACCGTCAGGGAGGCCGGCAGTACACCCTCGACGGAAAGGATTATCTCCGCAAGCGCCGGATCTCCCCCGTCACGGATACGTCCCAGAATCTCCCGGACCCGCTCTTCGACAGCGGTGTCCTCCCGGGAAACCCTCCGGACCAGTGCGGTCCATTCGGATCGTTTCGGCTCTATATAGATATTCATCATATCAGTCAATCACCTTATCCACATTCAAAATCAGGATTCCTTCGGCGCCGATCGCCTTAAGCCGCTCCACCGTCTCCCAGAGGGACTTCTCGGAAACAACGGAATGGACTGAACTCCATCCGTGGGCGGCAAGGGGCATGACCGTCGGGCTCCGCATGGACGGGAGCAAGGCAAACGCCTCGGAAAGGCGGTCGTTGGGGATATTCATCAGGATATATTTCTTGCCCCGGCTCTCGCCGATGGCATCGAAGCGGAAAAGGATCGAGTCCAGCAGGGACTTCTTCCCGGCCGGGAGATCTTTCCTCACAATCAGGACCGCCTCGCTCTCCAGCACGATTTCGACCTCCCGGAGCCCATTGGAGACCAGCGTTCCTCCGGAGGAAACGACATCGAAAATCGCATCCGCGATTCCGGCTGCCGGTGCAATCTCGACGGACCCCTTGATGACGCGGATCTCGGCACTGATGCCCCGACGGGAAAGGAATCCTTGCAGGACGGAAGGATAGGAAGTGGCGATAGATTTCCCCTGGAACCAGTCAAGCCCGGTATAATCCACGGCTTTCGGGATCGCGAGAGAGATGCGGCACTTGCCGAATCCCAGTTTCCTGAGGATTTCTACCTGCGCGCCGGTCTCGGCAACTTCGTTGAAACCGACGATCCCGATATCCGCAGCACCGTCCTCAACGACACCCGGAATATCGTCATCCCTGAGATAGAGCACTTCCAGCGGGAAATCCGCGGCTTTGCCGAGAAACTTTCTTTTTGCATCATCGACGTCGATCCCGGCGTCTTTGAGAAGCCTCAGGCTGTCCTCATTCAGCCTGCCTTTCGATTGGATTGCCAATCGGATTGTTTTATTGTCCATGTTCGTTTATACATAATATGGTTGATAATCAAGGAACCGGCAGTGGGGAGATACCGGAGAAGACTCTGCAGAGGACGGGGAATCCAAAAAGGGAGACTTACCACCTCTGGCAAGCCTCCCGTATATCTCGAATCTTCTTATACCGTCACTTACCAGATCTGGGAGATCTGGTGATGGTGGCGATATGAACGCTTGACTGTCATGTTACCGCAAAGGTAATGATAATTATTAAAAAAGCAATAGTTATAGGGCTACTGCAGATAACGCTCAACAGCTTTAACAATATCTTCGCCACGGAGATCGCGGCGGAGAATCTCTCCGTCAGGACTGAAGAGGATAATGTTCGGAAGTTCATAAATACCATAGGTCCTGGCTCCCGGGGTTCCGTCATGGAGACAGGTCCAGGGAAGATCCAGTTTCCCTGCCATGGCCTTTGTGTTTTCAGGAAGATCCCAGGCACCGATGCCGAGAACCATCAGATGGTCCCCTTCGAAACGGTCATAGACCTGACGGACATAGGACATCATCGCAAGGCTGGGACGGCTCCAGCTGGACCAGAAATCAACGAGGACGAACTTGCCTTTCCCGACATAGTCGGAAAGATGGATTTCCTTATCTCCGTCCTGGATTGTAAAGTCCTTGAAATGCATTCCTTCTTCCGTATTCATCAGGGCATTGACATTATTCTTCACCTCCTGGACAAGACCGGTCTCGAGGACGGCGGGAGCGAGCGTCGAAATCAGGGAATCCAGCTGCTGGTTGGGAATCCGGCCCCGGAGTTTGACAACGGCGTCAGCACCGATATAATTATCCTTTTCTTCCTTTGCGCGACGGAGATACTCGTCGACAACGAGTTTCTGGAAAGCAACCGATTCGGCGGCGATAAGGGAGTCACGCTTTTCTGCGGGCATAGACTCGTCGGCACGAAGGGACTGGACTTTCTTCGAGAAATCCGAAGCGGATCTCATCTCGAAATCCTTGTTGACCTGCATCCGGTCGTTGACCGAACCGGGCTTGTCGGAGGTCAGTTTCGGTCTCCTTTCCCTCAGGTCGATCGTCAGGGAGGTTCCGTCAGGAACGAACTGAGTGCTCAGGGTACCGACAGAAACTGTTCCCGCGACAGCCGGATTTGAAGGGACTGAAAAGGATACGGTATGATTGACGGCGGCAACCGTCGTATCCAGGCTGAAATCACTGATGGCAATCCGTGCGGACTCCTTCCCTTCCGGAAGAAGGACCTGCAATTGCGTCTTCGAAAGACGGGAGCATCCGGCCGCGGCCAGAAGCAGGCTGACGGCAGCGCATACGGAAAAGATCTTGAAAAATCTGTTCTTCATAATAAGTAATCTTCTTGATTCCAAAAACATGCAAAGATAAGCATTTTTTCCGAGTATTGTTCCCGGAGTCGCATGGCATCGCTAAAGAACCGGCAGGATCAGGGCGGCCAGGTCCGTTCCCGGCTCGTACCAGAGCGCTTTCAGCCCGTTGCCAGCGGCCGCCTCGACATTCGTTTTCGAATCGTCGATATAAAGAATCTCTTCCGGTGGCAGGCCGATCTGACGGATGGCCTCCTGGAAAATCGCGGCTCCCGGTTTCATCATATGCATCTCGAAGGAAAGGAATTCTTTGCGGATCCTGTTCCGCCAGTCGAATCCGTTCTCTTCGAAATACCGGTGGGTGATATCCATCGCAATCGGATTGTTGTTGGAGAGAAAATACAGCGGATACTTCTGCGAAAGGGATTCGAGAAGATCCGTCTTTTCCTTGGGAACGCCTGTAATAAAGGTCTGCAGGCAGCGGACGACGTCCTCGGGCCGGGTCCCTTCCCGGGACTCTTTGACAATCGCCTCGCAGAACTCCCGCTCCGTCCGGACGCCTCTTTCCATCTCACCGAAAATCCCTTTTTGCTCGGAAAGGCCGAGCATTTCTTCCATCCGGGTATAGCCGATTTCTTCCCGGAACGTGCGAAGGCATAAAGCGGCATCCAGATCGGCAAGAACGCCCCCGATATCAAAAACTATGGCCTTGATCATTTTATATTATAGATAATTATCAAATACAACGGCAATTGCCGCACAAATTTAATCATTATTCTCCATATACAAAAGAAGAGAAAACCATAAAGGATAGAGGATTAGTCCACAGATTTTTTTATATTTGTAGTCTTGAATAAGATTTAATAAAAGCATCAGTTATGAAACTTGACGGAAGACGCGAAAGCGGCAATGTGGAAGACCGCAGAGGCATGAGAGGCGGAACAGCCGCCGGACTTGGAATCGGAGGCATCGTTATCGTCGGCCTCATCACCCTGATGATGGGCGGCAATCTGGGTGACGTTCTCAGAAATGTCAGCAATATGGGCGGGATCAGTTCGGGGACACAGACGTCTCAGACCCGCGAATTCACAGCCCAGGAAGAAGAACTGGCCACGTTCTCCAAGCAGATCCTCGCCAGTACGGAGGATGTCTGGAGCGCCTACTTCGCCAAGAACAACCTGGGGACCTACCGGAATCCGACCCTGGTTCTCTATACCGATGCGACCGCAACCAGCTGCGGAACCGGGCAGGCCGCCATGGGCCCGTTCTACTGCTCGGCAGACGAGAAACTCTATATCGATCTGAGTTTCTTCATGACCATGCGGCAGCAGCTCGGAGCCGATGGGGATTTCGCCTATGCATACGTTATCGCCCATGAGGTCGGACACCATGTCCAAAACCTCCTCGGAACCCTCGGAAAGGCCCATTCCCAGATGGCCCGGATGAGCAAGACGGACGCCAACCGGATGAGTGTAAGGATCGAACTCCAGGCCGACTTCTACTCCGGAATATGGGCCCACTACGAGAACTCGATGTTCAACTCGATTGAGGACGGAGACCTTGTAGAAGCCATCCGCTGCGCCTCGGTCATCGGTGATGACTATCTCCAGAAAAAAGCCCAGGGCTACGCCGTCGAAGAATCCTTCACCCACGGAACTGCCCAGCAGCGTATGCGCTGGCTTAAATTGGGTATGACCACCGGCGATATCAGACAAGGCAATACCTTCGCCCTCCAGGACAACCAGCTGTAGAAACATAGATAACCGACGATATGAAGCATTTCACCTTGCCCTACGAAGGAGGACTGATCGAAAAAGGCCTGCCTTCGGGCATTTTGCATAGTTATGAGAAGATCCATACCGAGATCTTCCCGGAAGCAGCCGACGCTGCCGCCGCGATTGCCGACCTGATCGTCGAAGCCGTCCGGCAGGCTCCGGAAGGCCGTCTTTTCAAGCTCGGCCTGACAACGGGCAGAACCCCGGAACCGCTCTACAATGAGCTGGTCCGCCGGTATGAAGCCGGAGAGGTTTCCTTCAAAGGCACGGAGATCATCTCGATCGACGAGTACTACCCTTCCAGCCGCCGGGACCGCCAGAGCCGCAACAACCTGCTCCATGAAGCGCTTCTCGACAAGATCGACGTCCTCCCCGAAAATGTGCACATCCCCGACGGGACCGTTCCGCAGGAAGGAGTCTCCGCTTATTGTGCCGGATTCGACAGGATTGCAAGGGGAATGGACCTTCTCGTCATCGGGGTCGGCGAACAGGGTCAGATCGGATTCAACGAGTCGGGCAGCACGGAAAAAAGCCGGACCCGGACCGTCCGCCTTTCCTACAAGTCTCGGAAGCGCCAGTCCAAGAATTTCAACGGAGACCTCACCGCAACGCCCGAAGCCGCCATCACCATCGGCATCGGGACGATGCTTTCCGCCCGCAAGATCATCCTCATGGCCTGGGGCGAGAACAAGGCCGAAGCCGTCAAGGCAATCGCTGAGAATGGCGAAGACATCACCTGTCCCGCCTCTCTTCTCCAGCAGCATGACGACATTACTTTCTTCGTCGACGAGACGTCCGGAAGCCTGCTGACCCGGGTAACCGCCCCCTGGCTCGTCGGTCCCTGCGACTGGACGCCCAAGTTTATCCGGAAAGCCGTCGTATGGCTCTGCCAGACGGTCGGGAAACCGATTCTCAAACTGACCGAAAAGGACTATCTTGACAATTCACTCGGCGAACTCCTGGAAAAGTTCGGTCCCTTCGACAAGATCAATATCGACGTATTCAACGATCTCCAGCATACGATTACGGGCTGGCCGGGCGGAAAACCGAATGCAGACGACAGCACCCGTCCGGTCTCGGCTTCCCCTTTCCCGAAGACGGTCCTGATCTTCTCCCCGCACCCGGACGACGATGTCATTTCGATGGGCGGAACGTTCATCCGCCTTGTCGGACAGGGGCACAATGTCCATGTCGCCTATGAGACATCCGGCAACGTCGCCGTCCATGACGACGTCGTTCTCCAGCATATGGACGCGGCCTACCAGCTCGGCTTTGCCGACAAATTCGACGAGGTCAAGGCCCTCATCGATTCCAAGGTTCCGGGAGAGCCCGAACCGAGGGCGCTTCTCAATATCAAGGGCGCCATCCGCCGGAGCGAAGCCCGCGGCGCCGTCCGCTCCTTCGGGCTTGACGACCGACACAACGCCCACTTCCTCAACCTGCCCTTCTACGAGTCCGGCGGGATCAAGAAACTCCCCCGCACCCAGACCGATATCGACATCATCAAAGCCCTCATGAACGAAATCCAGCCTCACATGATCTTCATGGCCGGAGACCTTGCAGATCCCCACGGGACCCACCGCATCTGCACCGAGGCCGCCCTCGAAGCCCTCGAGCAGCTTCGGGAAGAGAATGTCGGATGGGCGAAGGACGTCCATGTATGGCTCTATCGCGGAGCCTGGATGGAATGGGAACTGGGACGGGTCGACATGGCCGTTCCGCTCAGCCCGGGCGAACTGATCAAAAAGCGCCACGCCATTTTCCGCCACCTTTCCCAGAAAGACATTGTCCCCTTCCCGGGCGACGACCCGCGCGAATTCTGGCAGAGGGCCGAGGAGCGCACCCAAAATACCGCCAAGCTCTATGACGAACTTGGAATGGCAGAGTATCAAGCAATTGAAGTATTCCTTAAATTATATTAGATTATGAAAGTCATTATCAGAGACAACCAGCATGAGGCCTCCCTCTGGGCCGCCCACCATATCGCAGACGCGATCAAGGCAAAAGCCGCCGTAACCGATAAGCCGTTCGTTCTCGGCCTCGCTACCGGATCGACTCCGATCGAGACCTACGCCGAACTGATCCGCATGTACAAGGCCGGCGAGATCTCCTTCAAGAACGTCGTCACCTTCAATATGGACGAATACGTCGCCCTGCCGGTCGAGCATCCGGAAAGCTACCACAGCTTCATGTACAAGTATCTCTTTGACCACATCGACATCCCCCGCGAAAACATCCACATCCTCGACGGCAACGCCAAAGACCTGCAGGCCGAGTGCGATGCGTATGAAAAAGCGATCGCCGCGGCAGGCGGAGTCGATCTCTTCCTCGGCGGCGTCGGAGAAGACGGACACCTCGCTTTCAACGAACCCTTCTCCTCCCTGCAGTCCCGTACCCGCGTCATGACCCTGACCTACGACACCCTCCTTGTCAACTCCCGGTTCTTCGACAACGATATCAACAAAGTCCCCAAACAGGCGATGTCCGTCGGTGTCGCGACCGTCCTCGATTCCAAGGAAGTCCTGATCCTGGCATTCGGCCACAAGAAGGCCCGTGCGATCCAGCAGGCAGTAGAAGGCCCTATGACCCACGTTGTGACTCTTTCAGCCCTTCAGAACCACCCCTGCGGCACCATCGCCATCGACGAACTCGCAGCCGGCGAACTGAAGGTCAACACCTACAAGTATTTCAAACAAATCGAAGAAGCTGAAAAATAAGATGAAAACGTATCTCGAACCGCAGCGGGAACTCCCCGTAAGGGCTGAAGTCGACGTTTTGGTCGTCGGCGGAGGTCCCTCCGGTATCATGGCGGCCCGCGCCGCCGCCGGGAAAGGGCACAAAGTCATGCTGATCGAAAGCCGGGGCTACCTCGGAGGCAACCTTACGCTCGGCCTTCCGATCCTCGCCTACCTCGACATCAATGGAAAACAGTGCATCCGCGGCTATGCCCAGGACCTGATCGACCGCCTCGCCGCCCGGGGCTGCGCCGGTCCGCATGTTCCCTGCAAGAACCATATGAGCCTGACGATCATCGACCCCGAAGAGGTCAAGACCGTAGCGCTTGAGATGATGGAAGAAGCGGGCGTCGAGGTTCTGATGTACGTATTCTGCTCAGACGCCATCATGGACGGGAATACGATCAAAGGCGTCATTATCGAGAGCAAGGCAGGCCGGGAGGTCATCTTCGCCAAGACGGTGATCGACTGCACCGGAGACGGTGACGTCGCAACCCGCGCCGGCGTCGAGATGCACAAGGGCGACGAAAACGGCGGCATGCAGCCTCCGACCCTGATGTACTCCGTCCGGAAGGTCGACATGGCCAAGTTCCGCGACGCCCTCGTCAACCACCGGGACGTTTTCGACATGGATGTCATGCCCCCTGAGCAGTTCGCCAAGCGTTACTTCATCACCGTAGGACTCCGGAACCAGATCAAAAAGGCCAACGCGGCCGGACTTGATATTCCCGTGGCACGGACGATCCTCATCACGGGCCTGAAGGACGACCAGATCTGGGTCAATATGTCCCGCGTCAGCGGCGTCGACTCGACCCTTCCCGAAAGCTATACCTTCGGCGAAATCGAAGCCCGAAAGCAGATATACCGCATCAATGAGTACCTCAGGAAATATGTTCCCGGGTTCGAAAACCTTGAAGTAGAGAAAGTTGCACCGTTCCTTGGCATCCGCGAAAGCCGGGTCATGGTCGGGAAATACGTACTGACGGCAGAAGATATCCTGACGAGCCGCCGTTTCGACGATGTCATCACCGTTGCCGGCTACCCTGTCGATATCCACCACTCGACCGGCAGCGACTGCACGATGCTCTTCGCAAAGGACAACCACGACATCCCGTACCGCTGTCTCGTTCCCGCCAAGGTCGAGAACCTGCTGGTAGCCGGACGCTGCTCTTCCTTTACGCATGAAGCAATGGCCGGAACGCGCGTCATGTCGACCTGTATGGGACTCGGACAGGCGGCCGGAACGGCAGCCCGCATCGCTCTCGCCGATGGCGTAAAGCCCTCGGAGGTCGATGTCAAGAAAGTGCAGGAAGAACTGCGGGAAGAGGGAGCGTACCTCGGATAATTATTCTTCTATCAGGTCGCCCCTGACGGTAATGTAGAGGACTTCGTGCTCGCTGTTGGAACAGACGGCCAGCATCTGGCGGAATTTCCCGGACCGATAGGGATTGTAAGTAACCGTAATCGTATCGGTCTGCCCCATCTTCAGCGGATCGTTCGAATACTCGGGGACGATGCAATAACATCCCGGAACGATGGCTGAGATAATGAGGTCACCTTCTCCCTGGTTCCGATAGGGGAACTTGAAAGTATAGGAACCGCCTTTCTTATAAGGGGTTTCCCCCACATCGATTACATATTCGTCGAAAACGAGCCGGGATTTCTTCAAAGGATTCCCGGCTTCTATACTTACGGCGCAGAGCAGCAGCGCCGCCACTATCATCAAAAACTTCTTCATTTCGCTTCAATTACACGAGACAAAGATAGGAAAACCGATTAATTATTCAAAAAGTTGAATCGGATGTCCGCCGGAATCCTTTCCAGTCCCAGGTTCATCCGGTCGGCGTCATAATTGGCGTTAAGCTTGCCATGGCGGGCTTCGAACTGCTCGGCAAAGGTCCTGTCGCCGGTCGCCTGCGTCTTAAGCACCAGGGCCGTGAGGTCGGACAAGGCGGATTCCATCTTCTTGTAGTCCAGCGAATACTGTCCTGATGGGTTGCGGTGGAAGGCACCGGCTTCTGCCAGGTAATTGTATATGATGATGTTGGCACGGCCGAGCACCGTCCCCTCACCAAAACGCTCCGAACGAACCAGCGAGGCAAAGAACGTAGCGAGGGCATCCTCTTTGGTGAAAAGGTGATGGATGTCGAAGTGTTTCTGGAGCATGCTGACCAGAAGGACACCTGCGGTATTGGCCTTCACTTCTTCCAAGGTAACGGCCGTGTTGCCCAGTGCCTCTTCTACACTACCCTTCCCCGTAACGGTTTCCTTTACTCCGAGTCCATGGGCGACCTCGCGGAAAACGATGTTCCAGAAGAAGGCGTCCGCCGACAGGTGGGCGGCATAATCAGACTCAAGCAGGATACGGCCGCCGGGACCGACGATGTGGTTGTATTTGGTGCGGATGATATTCTCCAAAAGGATGGTGCGCGTTCCGCGATCCCGCTGGACGTCGCTGTCAAAGGGCAGGTTCAGAGCGATCACCTTCACCCCGGCATTGGCCTTACCGGCATAGTAAAGGGCATCGCAGGAAAAGATGTTGGATCCCGCTCCCGGCTGGAAGGTCTTATAGGCCGGGTCGCCGGGAAGGTCCTCCTGGAACTCGCCCAGACGGGATACGTATTGCATCAGCTCCTGTGTGTGCGCCTCGTTCTTCAGCAGGACGAAAGCTTCGTAAGAGCGCTTGATCCCCATCAGCTGGTCGTCCGTTACCTCATTGGGACCGATGACAAGGTCCATCTTGCTGTCTTCCATGTTGAGCCAGGCCAGGGAACTCTCATAATAATGGTCCGTTCTGAGGGCTTCCGCCTTGCTGAGGAGATAATTCGCCACGCTGGGCTTGATCGTAATATCGGCTGCAGCCTTCAGATAATCGGCAATCTTGTCGATATGCGCCTTGTATGCGTCGTGGAACCAGACGGTTTCCAGGGACCCATCAGCGGCACGGCGGATAAGCGTATAGGGGCTGTTCTTGTCGGGATTGTCCCAAGCGTCAAACTCTTCCCGGGTCATATCGGCCGGATAGAAACCCGCGCCGGGAAGGCAGTCTGCGTAGCCTTCCACAAAGGATTTGCCGGTCATGCGGTCCCAAGGGCCGTAATTGATCTGAGCGAAAGTTTTCTGGACCGGATCGGTTATCCCGCCCAGGAGACTCTCTTTGTCGCCGAAATACTGTTCCCAGTAGATGGCATCTACTTCGTCCGCAGCAAAGCGGTAGAGGTTAAGGACTTCCTTTCCGTTATCGGTAATCCCGCTCAGGTCGGGTACCGCGATATCCACGAGGGCGTAATTCGCCACTTCACGGTCGAAAGGAGATTTCGTATGCTGGCATGAAACCGCGGCAAGCAGGGCCGGGATGACCAGAATCAGGTTCTTTCTCATGTTATTTCATTTAAACGATATGCAGCGAACCCGCTGCGAACAGCACCAGATAACCGAGCACGACGCTGATAAAGCCGATAATGATACCCATCCGGGCCATATCTTTCTGCTGGATGAGGTTAGTTGCGTAGGCCAGTGCATTCGGGGGCGTGGAGATCGGAAGGATCATCGCGCTGCTGGAAGCAATGGCGACTCCGATCAGGACGGTAGAAGTACCGCCGACCGCGGCCAGTTTGTCTCCCATGGCCGTACAGACCACGACGAGGATCGGCATCAGAAGGGCCGCCGTAGCGGAGTGGGAGATCAGGTTGGACAACCCGTAGCACAACAGTCCGGAAAGGATGACGATCAGAAGCGGAGGGAAATTGCTGAAAGGAATGGCGCGGACAACCAGGGCCGCGAGTCCGGATCCGTTCATGGCATATCCCAGGGCGAAACCGCCGGCTACCATCCAGATAACCGACCAGTTGATTTCCTCCAGGTCGTATTTGCTGATAATCCCGGCCAGAGCAAAGACCGCAAAAGGAATGAGCGCGACCGTATAGGTATTGATGCCGGTGAAGGCATCCAGCATCCAGAGGAGGATCGTGATAATCATCGTAACGATTACCAGGGTCGTCTCCTTGCCCCGCTTCATCTCACCGTCGATCTTGAGCTCGATGGTCTTCTGGGTAAAGGGGAACATCTTCTTGAGCAGCGTCCAGGCAATCAGGATCATGATGATCACCAGCGGCACCATGAAAAGCATCCACTGGCCGAATCCGATACCCAGGTTCAGTCCTTCCGGATCGTTCAGGTACTTCAGTGCGATCGTATTGGGAGGGGTACCGATCGGGGTGCCCATACCGCCCAGGTTCGCGGCGATAGGGATGCTGAGTGCCATAGCTGTGCGCCCTTTTCCGGCCTCGGGAAGCTGCTTGAAAACAGGCGTGAGAAAGGTCAGCATCATGGCCGTCGTGGCGGTGTTGCTGATGAACATGGAGAAGAGGGCCGTTACCAGCATGAAGCCCAGGAGGATGTTTTCGCTCTTCTTTCCGAAAGGCGTCAGCAGTACCCGGGCAAGATGGACATCGAGTCCGGTCTTGGTCGTGGCGATTGCCAGGACGAAACCGCCGATAAAGAGCATCACAACAGGATCTGCGAAGCTGGCCATAACCTGCTTATAGCTCAGGAGCTGCCCTGCCGTGTCGGGATTGCATATCCACTTGATGCCGGAATCGGATGTACAGAGCAGGAGCAGGACCATGATGGAAACCGAGGTCGCCCAGGCGGGGACCAGTTCCAGCACCCACATCAGCGTGGCATAGACAAAAATGGCTATGATCCGCTGCTGGACCTGCGTAAGGCCGTCAATCCCAAAGGATTCCGTAGGGAGGAACCAGAGGATGAGAACGGTGATGGCCACAAAGATGAGGCCGAGACTTTTTTTCTTCAGTATGGCGGAGCTGAGTCTGTTTTTCTGACGCAGCTTGTGCATCTGTTCAACCAGATTGAAACCAGTAAAATTCTTGAACATGGTATCGTTACGCTTGCGTTGATCGTTTATTCGTAGGTGAAGCGGATATCGACGGGAATTCCCGCGCTTTCAAGTGTCCGTTTGTCTGACAGGCTCTCGGGACCGGCCACACCGTACTTGTCAATCCAGTTGCGTGCTGCATCAATGTCGCCGTGGGCCTGGATACGGAGGATTTCCGCCCCGAGGGTCTCCAGCGCCTGCCAGGTCTTTCCGTAATCGATGCTGTAGCGTCCGGAGGGATTCCAGATAATAGCCTTGCTTTCAAGCAGATAGTTGTAGACGATGATGTTGGCGATGCCTGTCGGATCCGCAGCACCGAAACGCGTGGATCGGATGGTATTGGTCACGAACGTAGTGAGTACATCTTCCTTCTGGAAAAGGGCGGAGATATGGTACGCCTCAGCTTCCTGGGCACATAGCCAGGCTCCCAGCACGTTGGACTTCGCTTTTTCGATAACCAGCGCCTCGTTCGCGAGCGCCTCGGCTACGGAACCCTTCCCGTTCACCGTTTCTTTCACACCCAGTCCCTTCGCGATCTCGCGGAAGACGATGGTCCAATAGAACGCACTCGCATCGACATGGGGCTGATGGACATCTTCCAGCAGCGCGTTGCCGACCGGATGGACCGTGCGGTTGAACTTCTCGCGGATAATGTTATCGAAGATGATGGTACGGGTACCCAGCTCTTCCTGGATCTTCGCATCATAAGGGAAGTTGATGCCGATAACCTTGAAGCCCGCATTGGTATAGCCGCTGCAATAGAGAACGTTGCAGGAGAAGATGTCGGAATGGGCCCCGGGAACGAATGCATGGTCGGCCGGATCGCCGGGGAGCATCGCCTGCAGCTCGGGCATCCGCGCGGACAGGGCGTTGAGTTCATCGGTACGCTGGAGATTTTTCAGCAGTACGTATGCCCCGTAGGAGGCTTTTGTTCCGTAGAGGGCATCGTCGACCGCTTCGATAGGGCCGATAACAAGGTCCATCTTGCTGTCTTCCATCTCCAGCCAGGCTTTATAGCTGTTATAATAATCATCCGTCTTGAGACCTTCGATCATCTCAAGGAGATAGTGCCGGACACTCTCTTTGATCGTGACGTCGGCAGCCCGCTGCAGATACCCCTCAATTTGGCTGATAAGACCAGCATAGGCATCATGGTACCAAACGGACTTCAGGGATCCGTCTGCTGCACGTTCCACGAGCGTGTAGGGACTTTTCTTATTCGGGTCATCCCATTTCTGGAACTCCTCGTCGGTCATGTCCGAAGGATAGAAGCAGGCGACTTCGGGCCTGTTTCCGTAGCCCGGGAGGAAGGGTTTCCCATCGATGCGGTCCCATGGACCATAGTTGATCTCGGCATAGAGCTTCTCCGAAGGATCCGTCAGGGAACCCAGGAAGGCCTCGCTATCTCCGAAATACTGTCTCCAGTAGATCTTATCGACCTCGTCGGCGGCCTTCCGGTAGAGTCTCAGGACTTCTTTTCCATTGTCGGTGATTCCCGTCAGATCCGGAGCAGGGATCGTCACCTGGGCATAATTCTCTACGAGTCTGCCTACATCGGTCCGGTTCCGGGTGCAGGATACCGCGACCAGGACAAGAATCGTCAATACAGCTAAAAAACGCTTCATTTTGAGTGAATTAAAAAGAATGTGCAAAGGTAGTGGCAATAATGTTTTATTTTTATCGATGAATAATGTTTATATCAATAAGATTGATAGATAATACCGATAAATATACCTATATTTGCGTATCAGAAGATACAGTATGGAATTACGTCAGCTGAAGTATTTTGTAGAGGTCGGACGGCTCGGGAGTTTCTCCCTCGCATCCAAGACCCTTTTCATCACGCAAAGCACCATCTCCCAGCAGATCCAGAAGCTGGAGGAAGAACTGGGAGTAGAACTGCTTACCCGCGATACACGGCATGTTTCCCTCAGTGATTACGGTCAGCAATTCTATCCCTGTGCCGTCCAGGTTCTCGAAGAGGCCAGGGCCGGGGTCGAACGGATCCGGGATGTCAAGGCGCTGAAAGTCGGCACGCTCAGTATCGGTGCGACCTATTCTTTCGGTCCGCTGCTCCGACGTACGGTCCAGGACTTCTATAAACAGTTCCCGCATATCCGGCTCAACCTTGTCATCACATCCCAGGAAGAACTCAGGAAAAGGATGCTGGACAGGGAACTGGATCTGGCCCTGACATACAAATCCCCGCTGGAGGACGACCGCTTCGAGTCGCACCTGCTGTTCCATAGCCGGCTCTGCCTGATCGGGCGTATCGGTGAACTTGCAGGATGCGGCAGGGAAGTTCCGGTCCGGGACCTGTCCCGTTTCCCGCTGGCCTTGCCATCCAAGGGCCTTCAGGCAAGGGATACCCTGGAAGACGTCCTGTTCGCACAAGGCGTCGAATTGGATATCCGGCTGGAAATCAACAGCGTTCCATCCCTTCTCGAACTGGTGGCAAACAGCCCGCTGGTAACGATTCTGTCAGAGGAAGCCATCCAGCAGGTCCAGGGTTTCGAGGCGATTCCCATCGCCCATCCGGACGGACGCATGGACGGCTGCTACCACTACCTAAAAGGCGCTTACCACAAGATAGCCGCTCAGAAATTCGTCGAGATTCTGAATGAGAACAATTCCCTCAACCAGTCTTTCGTCCAAGTTTCCGCCTCTTCGCGCCCCTCTATTTGAAATCATCCTACACCCGGAGGATTTCCGGAGAGTTCCCATATTCTGCCTATTTTGTTCCCGCATTATTCCCGCAATGGAAAAGTCGTATAAGATTGATACTTGAATGATTATGGCGATATTTTCCGTGTGTGACCAGTGAGACCTATACTATCCCTGCTGGGAAAGATGGTGTAGCTGGCGCCAAGGGTGACAAGGGCGATAAGGGTGACAAAGGTGACAAGGGCGACAAGGGCGATCCCGGTGCTCCCGGTACCGTAGTCACGATCGGTGAGAACGGCAACTGGTTCCGTGACGGTGTTGATACCGGCCTCGCTGCCCAGGGTAAGGACGGCAAGCCCGGTGAGAACGGTAAGGATGGCCAGAACGGTAAGGATGGCAAGGACGGTGGTTACTACTATCAAGAAGGTTGTCATTGCTCTGACCGATGAACTCAAAGCCCTCGTATTCATTCCGAATGCTATCGTTGACGGTGTTGAGGCAATGCTTGTTGATAACTACTCTTACGTTCCGATGACCCTCAAGGAAAAGGATAAGATTAACGTCACTGCTAAGGGTGAACCATTAGGAAAGTTCGAAAATGCCACATACAATCAGTATTCTGACAAGACGACGGTTATCGTTGATGGCAAGAAGGTTAATTATAGCAAAAATGCTATTGTAGCACCTGTTAGAAAAGCTCCCACTGTCATTGCTAAGTACATGCTCAATCCTTCCAATGCGAAACTTGATCTTGTTCCTGGTGATGAGGTTGTCTTCAATGTTATTCCGAACGCCGATTATATTGTAACCCGTGCCGAAGCTTCTAAGAATTTTGCCGTAAGCGGTACTGTTGCGAGCATTAAGGATGGTATTCTCTCTGTAGAAGTTGCCGTTGATGGACTGCCCGCCACACGCGAAGTAAAGGATGGTATTGTAACCGGTGGTGATATGAGCCTCGCCGCCCTTCAGATCGTTAACACAGAAGGCGTTACAATCACTTCTGATTATGCAACGATCATGAAGACCTATTATGATCAGTTCCGTATTGCTGAACCGAAGGCCTTAACAACTGCACACTGGGGTACTGCATCTGATAAAAAAGCAAAGAAGACTTTCGATGTTCATTATCGTCGTGCTACCATTGGGGTAAACAAGAAAGACGAAAAGGCTGCTAAGCCAAACAATCTTCGCAAAGCCATGGGGGCTATCAACCTCGCACCTCTTGCTACGACAGATGACAAACTCGCGGACGTTAGGGCTCAATGCGATACCGCTGTTGCCTATGACGGATCAATTGATCTTGCAACAATCGTTGCGGCCCATGTCGTAACTGGCGGCTCTGTCCTCAATGCAACATCGACATCATATAATGATGATAAAGATGTAAACTGCGGCAAAGAACTTTCTGCTGAAGCTCTCGAAAATATCGGTCTTCATTTTGAATTCGACGTCGTCAAGAACTTCCTTGTCGGTAAGAACCTCACCGATCAGGCCGAGTTTGTAACACTTGACGGTTCTATCTTTACTCCGAAGGTCTTCCAGCAGACAGATTACGCGCGTGCCGCTGTCGGCCGTACTCCGATTATCCGTGTCCGCCTCATGGACGGAAAGACTCTTGTCCAGGCTGCGTACATTAAGATCTTCATCGCTGACGTTGTCATTCCTGAAGAGGATCTTTCTTATGAAATTAACCTCACTACTCCGCTTAAGTTCACTTGCGAAGGCGCTTCTGTTACAACGACTGTTGAGGAGATGAACTACCTCTACAATTATGTCAAGCTCAGCAAGACCCTCTTCCACGAGAATACGAAAGCGATCTCTCTCGCTGGTGATAAGACTACTGCAGGATCATATAACAATGCTATTTGGAATGCAATTGTAGCTAGCGTAGCCGAAAAGGATCGCGAGAATGTTTACAATGCTAATAAAGAAATCGGTAAGATCAGTGAGGTCGCTTCTACTGATGATGAAGGCGGTGCTACCAAACTCCTTAAGTGGACTGTTGATGCAGACGATCTCTGGGAAGCTGTTTCCCTTGGCAGAACAGAACTTGAGCATCATGTAGCGTATGTCAAGACTTCGTCGGCAGGTCAGCAGGTTGTTGTTATCGTCAAGCTTACGGCGAAGGTCGCTGACCTCAAGCAGGCCTATGATGTGACCCCTGCAGATTACTATACTGAATATTGGGTCGGCGATGTTACCCGCTACAATGTCGCTGTTCCGGAACTTGAGGAAACCGATCCTACCAACTGCGTATTTGTTAACGATATCAATGCGTCCTTCGTTACATGGACCGTTAAGGATGGCAAGGGAACTCCAGGTGTCCTCAAGCTAGATGAGGCAATCACCAAGATTGACTACTTCTTCACACAGGAGAACCGTGCAAGCTCCAATGTTATCAAACTCTTTGATCCTCAGCTTAAGCGTGATACTTATGTAGAGTTCGTTCTCTCTCAGGATAACACGAAACTCTATGCCTATCAGCATGCCGGTACGATGAAGAGCTACAAAGCAAGTGATGAAGAGGCTACTGAGATCAACGGAAATAAGGTTGTCTATGGTGGCTATACCTTCAATAAACTCAGTGAAAAGATTAAGAATGAGTATGGAGAGGAGTGTGATGACATCCTCAATTATCATGGAAATCTCGCACTGATTGCTACTATTGACAATACTGGTTCTACGAAGCCGAATACGATTACTCTGAACAAGGAAAGTGCTCTCGCCAAGAAGCTTCTCAATGCTGACCAGTATTCTCTGATCGTATTCATTGGTGCCAAGGGCCAGGTTTGCAACAAGGAAAATAAAGAAGTTAAGATCACCTTCAATGGCAAGACTTACTTCAAGGCTCAGTACACCCGTCCGGTTAATATCACTGATGTTGCGAAGGATTACTTCATCGATGGAGTTGATATTAAGGAAGCTCATTCTTACATCGCTATCGATAAGCTCGTTGCTCCTGTAGACTGGCGTAATCGTGAGTTCGACAAGTACGTTACGAAGAAAGTCAAGGATGCTACGACTGGTGTCGAAATTGAGTCTGTTGAGAATGTTGGACATACCAATTATTGGGGCTTCTACGGTCCGTTCAGCATCACTGTTGACACCGAAGATGTCACCTGTAAGATGAGTGGCAAGATCCAGAATCTCCCGGCTACGATTGAGTTGAAGCAGATTGCTGATACCAAGTACGGTCCTGAAAAGGTCGATGCAGATGGTAACAAATATCAGGATGAGTGCGCCTACGGCTTCCTCACCTACAAGAACAACTCTACGACCGTTCAGTCTGACTTCGAGATCTATCTCAACGTTACTGTCAACTATGGTTGGGGTTCCATCTACAAGACCGGTCTGACCGTTCCTGTAAAGGCAACCAAAGAGGCTTCTGACAAATAGTCATTGACTATCTATAACTTCAATTGAGCGCGACCTTCGGGCCGCGCTCTTTTTTACTTCTCTTTTTTGTCAACGTATCATATTATTTGCAGATTAGAAAAGATTATTCCCCCATGACATTCATTATCCCTATCCTCTATTTGAAGTAATCGTATTCTTCGGTGAGTTTTCTTACTGTTTCGAGCTCCCCGGCCTTGATGTATTTCTCCAGCATCTTGAGACTGCTGTGTCCCGTAATCCGACAGATGTCATATTCGTTCATCCCGGACAGGTACATCAGCGTTGCCCCCGTCCGGCGCGCAGTATGCGTATGGATCAGCTCATATTTCGAGTAGTACTCCTTTGAGATATTCCCTCCGCGCGTTATCTGCACCTCGACCGAGTCCGTTATCCCCGCCATCCGACCGATCTCTTTCATATCATTGTTGATTACCTGCTTTGGGAGTGTCGGCAGCTCTCCCGGATATCGGTCCAGAATATGACAGAGCTCCGTCGAACAGGGAATTACGACCTTTTTCTTCGTCTTCTGCTGGATCAGACGGATCGTCCGGACAACCTTGTCCAATGCCCTTCCGTCTTTCAAGACGACATGGACCGTCTCCGTTGAGATATTCTTTTTCTGGATATGATTATAATCCGAGACCCGCTGCGCCGTCCATACCCCGATCATAAAGATATCCCTTGCCTCGGCAAAGTGATGGGGCATTCCCGCCAAGTCGACTGCATTGATCCGGTCCAGCTCTTCCCGGGTCAGATAGATCGAATCGACATCCGTCCGCGTCACTTTGAACGCCAGGTTCTTGTAGGCTGGATTGACCGGAAGCCCGTCCGCCTCCGCGCTCGCGATGACGGTCTTGAGGGATCCGATCATCTTGCCGATATAATTGATACAGTAGTTTCTCCTTTTGAGCCAAGCCGTATAGTCTCGGTAGAATTGCATATCTATATCTTGGAAGTCGAAGGATTTCCCGCACGCATCCTGGAAACGCAGGAATTTTTCCATCGCGACCTTGATCGAAGCGACGGTAGCTCGCGAGAAATTCCGTCCTTGGAACGTTGTCCGCCCCCCGCTGCGAACGTCCATGAGATACTGACGGATATATTCCCCAAGCGTCATGGTCGAAGTCATGGAAAGAGACGTACTGGGATAGTCGCGGCTGAAACGATAATAATTGACCGTTTCACGGATTTTCTCCTTCGTCAGCTTTCCCTCATGGAGGAGTTGATAATCCAGGTGGGATTTCAGATAGCGCAGATTGCGTAGTTGACCTCCGGGTTCCTCCGTAGCTGAGAGCCCCGAGAGTTCTGATACCTCCTTAAAGAAACGGCTCGTTTCAGAAGAAGAAATGAAATAGTCTGTCGACATCTTGACGTCCAGATTCGTTTTCCGAGACCTGACGCGCACATATATACTTGACATCCCCGTAAAAGACGAAAGGCGGACGAAAAACCTTGTAGCCATACTCAATCAATTATTGCACTCTTGCAAAGGTAATCCATTCTGTCCGCATTCTTTTGCATAATTGCTTCACACAATTTAATATAGACAAATCTAGAACAGATAATCAAGTTATTATTGTTTATTTATTCAAAATTATGCTATACTTGCGTTATGAAGGATGTATTGGACATATCAGGCAGTATATCCGAACATACCCGGAAGTAACCAGAAAGTTTCAGCACTGGTATGGGATGATCCCGGATAAGATTATTTTGACCCAGATCATGACAGAGAAGCATTCCCGCTGTTTTCGGCAATCCCCCGCTTTCCGCTTTTTTGACCACAATGTGAAGGGCTCTTAGATCGAGATCGACAAACTCATTGCTCCTAAGGATTGGCGTAACCGTCTCTTCGACGTCTGGGAGGTCCAGTAGGTTAAGGAGACAGGTCCTGACGGTAAGGAAATCGAGGTTGAGAATGATAATAATCAGAAAATGATAAAGAATAAACGTACATCAGGTAGATTACGGAGATAGGAAAGAAAAAGAGCGCGGCCCGAAGGTCGCGCTCAATTAGAATATTACGTAATCTTAAAGATTAGTTTTCATAAGAGTGCTCAGTGCCCCATACAGGAACCTTGAGATCCTTCACATTGATAACACCCCATCCGTACTTAACCTGGACATTCAGGTAGAGGTTGAAGTCTTCCTTCGAGAAGTCACCGTTGTTCTTGTAAGTTACATAGCCATTCTCGGCCTTCGGAGTAACACCCTCGATCTCATCTACCTGATCGATAACCAGGGTTACAGGAGCAGTTTCCTTCTTGCCGGTGATATCACTCTGGACATTCTTCTTGTCAACAGTGATATTGAACTCACCGTAGAAGGTCCAGTAGCTGTAGTGGCCAACAGGTACCTGCTCGGTCTCCTCAGTCTCCTTACCGTCGACGACCTTATTGCGGGTCTCGAGGAAGCCGAAGGCGTGGTTACGCCAATCACGAGGAGCGATGAGCTTGTCGATCTCGATCCAAGCGCCCTTAGCAGAACCGTTCACACCATCGATGAAGTGATCCTGAGCGACATCGGTAATCTCGATCGGACGGATGTACTGAGCCTCGTAGTACTCTTTACCCTTGAAGGTAATAGCTACATTCTTCTCTTCGTCGCCGCAGACATAGCCTGTCGCACCGATAAAGACATGCAGGGAAGTCGTTGCCTCATTGAGGAGAACTTTTGCAAGTGAGCTTTCCTTATTGAGAGTAATGGAGTTAGCCTGATAGGTATCGCCATTTGCTGTCGTACCAGTAGCGCTGTTGTCAATGGTAGCGATCAACTGATCCTTCATATCATTGCCATCAACATCCTTGACAACCTTGGCGCCGGAAGCAGCTTTATAAAGGGTATAACCCTTCGTGCCTTTCTTAACGGCAACCCGAGATGCCTTCCAATAATCTGCAGTAGCCTTAAGATCAGATGCACCAAGTTTAGAAGGAGCCTTATCATAAGCCGTTGCATAGAGTTCAGTTCCATCCTCGCTGATCTCGAAGATTACGTTAACAGATCCGACCTTAATGGTCTTGAGCTGCTCCGGATGGAAGGTGTAATCGATAGAAGTAATCGCCTTGTCAAGTTTCAGAAGTCCAGGAACACCCTGCTTCTTAGCAGCATCTTTATCAGCCGGAATACCCCAAGTCTGGAACGGGGAGTTCAGGTTGTTGACATAGACGCAGTTCGTAGCAGCATTCTTCGGATTCTCAGCATCGTCATTCCAAGGCTGGGAAACGTTGAAGGAAGCTTTGTCCTTGCCAAGTGCCCAGTATGTCGGGATGTACATCGGCTCGGTAACATCGTATGCCTGAGCAAGGTCAGCAATCTTAGCCTTCAGAACGAAGAGACCCTTCTGGTTGCCCTTCTCATTCTCGTAGATACCGTGGATCCACATCTCTTCGCGGCCGAGAGCAACAAGCTGCCAGATCTCATCAGGAGACATCGTCCACTTGATAAGATGAGTAGCGCCACCTTCATCATCGGTGTCAGCAACTTCCTCAAGCTCACCAATCTCAACATTCATGATATAGAGAACTTCGGCCTCATCCTCAGTAATCTTCTTAGCGGCGATGAGAGCATTAAGCTGCTCGACAAGTTTGTCGTTGTAATCTTCAGCAAGGTTGACGAGCGTCGTATACTCCTCGTGGAAGAGGTTCTTGTAGACCTTGAGAGAAGTGTAGAACTCGTTCATCTGCTTGACGGTCGTAACGGTCTGGCCACCCTTCTCGCAATCGAAGCCGATAGCAGGAACATTGAACTCGTATGCAACATCCGGCTCAACATAGTCGTCATCAACAATGCAGACCTTGATGTAAGCAACCTCGATGGTGTTCTTGCCGTCAAGAAGCGTAACGCGGATAATCGGAGTACGGCCTACAGCTGCACGGGCATATTCCTCTTCTTCGAATACGCGCGGGGTAAAGATACCGTCGGCGAGGGTAACGAACTCATCCTGAGGAGTCAGGTTCTTACCAACGAGGTAGTTCTTTACAACCTCGAACTTCCAGGTGAGACCCATGTTCTCAACCTTGGCAGCAGAAAGCTCCTGCTCGAAACCATCAGTCTCTTCAGTTTCAGAAACGATACCGTGGACAGCGACGATCTTCTTGAGGTCGAGGGACTTATTGTACATAACAGTCGTATCGCAAAGGGCGATAACGTCCTCAAGCTTATCGGCAGTAGCATTGATAGCGGTGGCAGTTCTGTTGGTAACATACTCATTATCAACCTTATTGACACCGACGTAAGCACGACGGTAGTGAACGTCCATCTCCTTGCCCCAATGCTTCTTGGCAACAGCATTCGGCTCAGCGATGCGGAGCGCATCGTAGTTATTCTTAATAATCGTTGCGAAATCGGAGGTAACGGTAGAGCCGTCTTCCTTGACGATCTGCAGAGCGGCAACGGTAATAGAATCCTCAACGGCCGGGAGACCTTCGATAGCGACCTCGACAGTCATGATACCGTCCTTGACGCCGCGGAAAGTACCGACAACCTCAAGATCCTGAGACTCGGCACGGGTCTTCAGGTATTCAGCATCGTGATAAACGAAGGTAACGGGATCGCCTTCCTTGAGGTCGATCTTCGCATTGGCCGGGTTCACATAGTACTGAGCGATAACCGTAGGGACCTTGACGATAGGATCAACGATATCACCTTTCTTATGATTACCAGTAGCAGTTGTCGTAGCCTTGTCATAGACATTGTAAGCGCTGACCTCATACTTGTCAACAGGCTTTCCATTGGCCTTGAAGTTGATCTGATCCTTGTTGGAAAGGGTCATCGGAACATATGCGAAGTTCTCGGAGAGCATCGCCTCAACACCGTCAACATAGCTCATCGGGATGAAAACGAGGCCCTTGAGCTCGTTGGAGAGCGCAATGACAACCTTCTTGTTCTCACCTTCGCCGCCTTCGACGTTGTAGAGAGTCAGGACATCGTCAGCCCAAACAGCGCTGACAGCACCGGCTGCGATATAGCTGACGTCGGTCTTCTTGCCAGGCATCGGGTTCTCAGCGTCTACAAAATAGAAGAAGCCGTCCTCTGCCGGATAGTAGTAACC
>CADANY010000006.1 GCA_902789395.1 uncultured Bacteroidia bacterium
CCGTCTCCGATATGGACACCCGGCATCACAGTCACGTTCTGGCCAATCCAGACATCATTGCCGATAACAGTGTCACCTTTCAAGGGCAGTTCCTCTTTCACCGGAGCAATCGCGCTACCCCAATCTCCACCCATTATGTAGAAAGGATAAGTAGTCACGCCATCCATTCTATGGTTAGCGCCGTTCATCACGAACTCAATACCCTTGGCAATGGCGCAGAACTTCCCGATAATGAGTTTGTCACCGATGAAATCGTAGAAATGCGTGACGTGCTTCTCGAATTGATCCGCCCCGTCCACATCGTCATAGTAGGTGTAGTCCCCGATGGTGATGCGTGGATTCTTCACAACATTCTTGATGAAGCAGAGTCTTGGAAGATTTGCATTCGGGAATGCAGCATTCGGATCGGGTCTGTTGGAGTTATTGTTCATGGTGGTAAATTACGATTTATCGAACGCAAGTTAAACATGATTTGCGAAACCGCCATACACTTACAAGCTCCGTCCGATATGGCACCAAGGGCGCTGTCCTCGCTATATCGTTACAGCGTTCTGAGCAGTTCCACGAATTTCTCCCGGATGTCTCCGAGGATACCGCGCCAGTCCTTGAGCGTTCCGTCGAGGTTGTCGGAAACCGCCTTCAGGCAGTGGAACGGAAGGCCTCTCTCCTGGCAGAAGAGGGCGGCGGCATAGGCCTCCATGTCAAAGAGGTCGTATTGCTCGGAAAGGGCCTTCACCTGCTCCGGCGGGAAGGTCTGTGTGCTCATGAAGTAATCGCCGGAGAACACTGTGGCCCCCTCCTCAGGAAGGTCTATACGATCGTAGATGAGCTCGCTGCCTCCGTTGACAAAGCTCCTCACGTTCACAATCTCCCCTATCGGGTATTTGGCCGATCCGGCACTGCCAATGTTGAGAATGATGGGCTTCTGCTCGGGCTGCCGTGTCTCATACCATTTCACGAGGGCACTGTACATGCGCATCTTTCCCATGCCGGTATAGACAACGGGAAAACGGACGTCGGACGCGGAAATCTCGTCACGGTCCGCAACGAAGAGGATGATGTCGCCCCCACGGAGGGCGTCAAGGGTCTTGTTCTCTGTCATCATATTCAAGATATAACGCAAAGATAATTCTTTTTGGCGATTATCCTCGTTTTTTCCGCCGGCCTTGCAACCGGGTTGCAAAAATGGTTTCGTACCTTTGCCGTCAATATGAAAAGACGCTATCAACCCCTAAACATGGTTATGAACGGCCGATACGCCGTTCTTTATGGGAAACTGTCGCCGAAAGAGCAGCAGGACGTCCTGTCCAAAATGGCCGAACTCATCGAGGAGGAAAAGGAGTACGAGGACAAGGGCAACTACGGCCATCTCTGCAACATCCTCCCGACAATCGCCATTGATGAAGCCCTTCAGAAAAACGGAAAGTCGGCCGAAGAGGCGTTTGAGCTGATTTCAACGCACATGTGGGCGGCGCTCACGCCGGAGAAGTTCCGGAAGATGTCCCGCCTCCCCTTCGTCCTTCCGGTGATGAAGAAAATCATTCCGCTGGGATTCAAGTACGGTTCCGGCAAGGGCGAAGTGTGGGAGCGCACCGAATCTATTTGACGGCTGTTACGGCGAGCCAATGCCTGGCTTCGTCCCGGTGAACAGTTATGTCACGGAATCCGGCGGCGGCAAGATGAGAGTTCACCTCATGGGATCCACCGTTCATCCCATTCACCATCATCCTTCCCCAGAAGCCTTCCGGTTGGCGAGCATGAAGTCCGCCTCGGTAATCCGCAGTTTTTCCCGTCTCTTTCTCACCGACAAATTGGAATTTAGTTATATTGTCATTCTGAGCGCAAGCGAAGAATCTATTTGTGAATCAATTTATTACAGATCCTTCACTTCGTTCAGGATGACAGGTCAATTACGATTTATAGTTCTATCCATTCCAAATCATCAGGGACAAAAACACGCCCGTGAAAGACTGATTCTGCTTCTGCGGTATATCTCTCGCGGCGCGATTCCAGCGTCTTGTCCTCGGTGTGATAAAGAATAAGGTTCTTCACCTTAAGTTCCTCTGCAAGCCGAGCGGCATCCAGTACCGTACTGTGATTCTTTTCGTAAGGCAGGAATCGCTCCCTGTCCTCATACAGGCAAAATGCCTCGCTCAGAAGCCAGTCGGCCCCTTCCACATATTCCCGGCAAAGAGGGCTATAGGGCTCGTCGCCCAGGCAGCATATGCTTTGGCCATTCGGCAATTGCGCCGTGAAACCGAACTGGATTTCCTTTTCGGAATGGATATCGAAACATTGCACACGGATATCGCCCACCGTGAAGCAGTCACCGTCCTCCAGGCAGTTCATGGTAACAAGGCTTCCAATGTTCTCCGCCTCCTTGGGTGGCAGGGTTTGATGGCAGATATAGGTCAGCGTGTCCAGTACTTTCCGATGACTCCAAATACGAAGCGGATAATGGAATTGCAGGGCTATGCGCATCATCCAGACGCAGCCCAGCAGGTGGTCCGTATGAGTGTGCGTAACAAAAAGGTCTTGGATTTCTTCCTTCCTGATCCCGGCCCGTTCCAACTGGGTCAGAATCCCATTCCCGCCTCCGGCATCCACCATCAGCGGCACCTTTCCCTGGTCATGAAGCGTAAAGCAGGTGCTGAAGCAGCGGGTAGAGAGTGCATCTCCTGTACCAAGAAAGGTTATGTATGGACTTGCGTGCATCTATGAGATATGCCAGAAACTATAAAACAAATAATGTATCTATTGAAAGGACAATGAAAGATAATCACAAATAAATACAGATAGCCAGACACTACCAGATCAAGGGAATAATCCTGTATTTCACCTTTTTCTTATACTCAGAATAGCCCTCCAGTCCTTCTTCCAAAACCATTTCCTCATTGCGGATCCGCTTGGCAATCACAGGAAGATATCCAAGCATGATGAAGAAAGAAATGGGGGATGCGAGAACCAGCGGCATCGTAAGGAACAGGACTGTCGTGGCCATGTACATCGGATGCCGGACGATTCCATACAATCCTGTATCGATGACTTTCTGATTCTCCTGCACCTCGATGGTCCGGGACAGGTATGTATTCTCCCTGAGGACTTCAGCATAGAGCAGATAAGAAAGCAGAAACAGTCCGGCAGCCACCCATACGGTCCAGTTCGGCAATACCCACCATTTGAAATGCCAGTTCAATCCTGCAACGGCAAAGGATGCAATGAACAGCAGCCCGCTTAAAAACTACGGTTTTTTGCTCACTTTCCTTTTCCCTGGCGTCCAAGCGCTTTCTGAGCAGGTCCGGATTCCGGCCCATCATCACCAGACCGGCAAGAAGCATCGGCACAAAGAGAATCCCGATCAGCTGCCAGGCCTGCCAATAGCGCAGTGACCCGGCGGACAGAAACAGGAGCAGACCGACGAGGACGACTCCTCCTAAAAACTTCGTCATCGCTTGGATGAACAATCTTTTATCCATAGGAAAATGCGTGTTTATGATTGGGCTTCCGTGCAAATATACAAAGAATCGTAGGAATCGTACATTTATTCATTGGAATCGGCACATATCTTTTCCTGTTCCCGCCATACCTTTGTTGTAAAAACAATAGTCATAAGATATGGGAAAATTCATCAAACGTTACGCGCTGGAAATCTATACCATCCTTGCGAGGCCTTCATGGTGGTGACATCCTTCATAAACGGACTCTCCGACATTCAACTTTTTGTCGTTGTATTCAATTCCCTGTTTATCCTTCACGAGTGGGAAGAAGGAGCCTATCCGGGCGGATTCATCGACCTGATATCGTCGCTTATCGAAACCAACGTATCCGAGGAAACAAAGAAAGCCAGCCGGATTCCGACTGGCTTTCTTCTCATCACTTTCACACTGATGGTTGGCATCTGTTACCGGGATATGCCGAAGCTGCTCAAAAAACAACTTGCAAGAATCAGGGAAAGATAACCCTGACTCCGTATTATCTTGGGACGTTAGAACATAATATTAAGGGCAATCCCTGCATTCGGCCGGATTGAACCAGTCGGAGACGGAACAAAAGAGATAGAAGGAGCGAATCCCAATTCAATCGGTTTTTCATGGCCGATGAGATCCTGGTAATACATATTCTTTACTTTCGCTATTCTCCGGGCATCAATACTGGACCAGATGGCCAGTCCCAGATCTGCACCGAGGGAACTGAGCAGCACTATCATATTCGTCTTTCCCTTCTTTTCATCCGTATAGCCTGTGAGAAAGCCTTTTTCGTCAGTAATGGCGATCTTGTCAATGGTGGATGCGGCATCAACGATCATACTCATTAGTATGGTTTCTCCACCTATGAAGGCAAGGCCTCGCCATATCTCGCCTGATAAGAGTTGACCTATTCCGGGGACGAAGAAAGAAGCGCACTCATACCAACCGACATTATACGGATCGGTTGTCTGCTTGACATACTCTTTATGGTTATAGACTTCCTTGAGGTCCCTGTACTTGGCGTTGTTTGCGTATTGGGCGTCAACTGTTGCAAATGCTGACAAAGCAATGAGAATGGTAATGATTAAACGTTTCATGATAAATGTTTTTGGTGCTGCAAATATGAGCACGAAAATCGTCCTCTCCAAATACCAGGGACAGATAGCTAAAACGCCGGACGAATAGCTAAACGCCCGGACGGATTACAAAGGGAGAGGACAAAGCGCTAGGCTATATACGACTTTAGTTTAGGGACAAAAGAACGCGATACGGGTACGGTAGCAAGCCCGCCGCCAAGTTCCAGGACATAGCCGTTGGAGTTCCCCTTGGCGGAAGTGATGCTGTTCAGATTCACAACGAAGGAGCGGTGGCACTGGAAGATGTTGCGATAACCATCAAGTTCATCCAGAACGGCGGAAAGCGTAGTTTGGACCTCTTTCCGCCCCAGCTTCCCTTTGTCCGCATAGTAAACCGCAACGTTATTTTTCTGCGCTTCCACATATAGCAGATCATTGAGAGAAACCCTCAGGTCATTTTCCCTGACCCTGTTGTCATGGATCGTAACCTGAATCCCTTTCTGCTCCTGCGTAGTTTTGTTCAGCAGAGAATCCAACTGTCCACGCATATACCGCTGATATGAAATCGTTGTGGAAAGAACTGCAACTATAATACCTATAAGCGTCGTCCAATATACCATTTCCAGACCGGCACCCAACTTTATCGGATATTGGAAAAGGATACATGACAAGATAAAATTGAACAGGCCGATTATCAATACTTCTATAAAAAGCGACAAGGCATGATGCCAGATTCTCCAGGTTTTAGCCCGCTTCTGCAAAGGAACGACGATTAACGTGTCCAGCACCAGGCTGCAGACAAAAGTGATCAATCCGAAAGAGAGGGACACCAAAAACTTGTTCCCGTCATACTCGCTGAAGCCAAACGGCTGCAGAAAAAACAAGATCAGAAACACAATGGCAGAAGCGAGCAAACCCTCTTTTGCAGGATTGCCATTCAACTCAAACGGATACTTTCTTTGAAGAAGTGCTGCCATATTTCCGTATTCTGATAAATCCCGATTAATACCAGCACCTTCTTCCCGTTCCGGTAGATGTGAAGCTGGCGGGAGCGGACGACAGCCGTCAATTTCGTGGTATCGAGGGATTCTCTGTTCATGTTCTTTCTGCCAAATCCGGTTTATCGTGTAAATATACATACAATCAGCCAAATGACAAATAGAAAACGCTCCCCAAATCTACGACTCAGTCCGAAAGAGCATAAACGACACACAAATACAATGCTTCAACTTAACGGAATATTTTGAAGAATAGTATTTTTCATTAAATTTGTCAGAATTAGCAAAAATGTGATGAAAATCATATACTTACCTCTGAGCCCGGGCTTGCGGACTATGTTGCCTACCGTCGAAGCGAGCAGTCTGTCGGCAGCAGCACGGTGCGCCGCTATTTCGTCCCGGAAATTAAGTATATCTCCTACAAGGATCTGCCGACCGTCTATAGTGAGATGGTCTCGCGCAGTCAGAACATGCGCAATATCACGACCCGCGTTTCCTCCGTCAACTGGCCTTTCATGAGCAAACAGTTGGAAAAGGTTAAATCTTCAGTGATGCGGCTAAATAGGATGGTGAGACGGCTGTCTATAACCCTCATATCCATTTCCATCTTTTCAGGATTCACCGGCTGCAGCTTCAAGGTTACACGCCCTATGATTCAGATGATGTTATCCGGGACCAACAAGATATCGACGGAACCAGCCTATGCCGACTCTTTGGAGAAGAAACTCTCCGTCCCTTATGCAGACAACGCTACAAGCGGACAGGTATTGGATATCTATTACGCGGCTCCGGATGTGCGTAAGAATGCCGTTCTCATCGACATCCACGGCGGTTTCTATGTTGCCGGGAAACGAGAGAACAACCGTGGCTTCGCATCTGACAATCCATTCCAAAGAACTCAAGCTCAACAGAGAGCAGATGTTCCTGACCGGCGATTCTGCAGGTGGTCACCTCGCCCTTTATATGGCCGAGGCATCGGAAGATGCATCCTTGCCCATCCGGCCGAAGTCCTTCAAGACTAAGGGCGTGATGCTCAACTGTCCGGCGTATGATTTCGCATCATTCGCTGAAGGGAGCGGTTTCTCCAAGAGCGCCCTTGCTTGGTTCATCGGTCCCCGCTACCAGGACAGGCAGTACCTGGAAACCATGTCCCCGCGCACCTTCATCGGCAGTTACTCCGGTCCCCTTCTCGTTTCCACCTGCACCCACGACTTCATCCGCTCCCAGGCTCTTCTGATAAAATCGGACTGTGAGTCCATGGGACGCAAGCTCGATTTCATCAACATCGAATCCCAGGACCGCCGCGTCGGCCATGTGCATAACGTCACCCGCCTGGATCTTCCGGAGTCCAAGGAAGTCAATACCCGGATGATCGAATTCATGAACCGGCA
Source organism: uncultured Bacteroidia bacterium (assembly GCA_902789395.1). Lineage (GTDB taxonomy): Bacteria > Bacteroidota > Bacteroidia > Bacteroidales > UBA932 > Cryptobacteroides. The sequence continues at coordinate 6,933 of CADANY010000006.1, forward strand.
TCCTATGGATCCATGGAGGCGGGTACATGATCAGTGGGGCCTATATGGTGGATATGACCTGCGGAAAGATGCTGGCAAAGAAGTACGGCGCTGTCGTGGTCTGCCCCAATTACCGCCTGGCCGGGAAGGCTCCTTACCCGGCCGCCCTGGAGGATTGCTACGCCGCGCTCGAGTGGATGCATGAGCATGCCGATGAATTGGGCATAGACCGGGATAGGATCGTAGTCGGAGGTGAGAGTGCCGGCGGTGGCCTAACGGCGGCCATCTGCCTGTATGCCAGGGACAAGGGAGATATTCCCATTGCCTTGCAGCTGCCGCTCTATCCGATGCTGGACTGCGAGGATACGCAATCCTCTTCCGACAACCACGGACATGTGTGGAACACCAAACGCAATCACTGGGGATGGAAGCATTACCTGGGCAATCTGTACGGGAGCAAGGATATCAGCAAATACGCCTCTCCTGCACGGGAAACGGACTATTCGGGCCTTCCTCCCTGTTACACCTTTGTCGCTGACGGGGAACCGTTCTACAGCGAGACGCTCGCCTTTGTGAAGAACCTCCAGGACGCCGGAGTGGAAGCCAAGGTTGACATCTACCACGGGAACACCCATGCCTTTGACATGCTCCTCCCCTGGCTGGAGCAGAGCAAGACGGCAAAACGTCGCCTTTGTGAAGCGTACGAACGGTACATGATGAATGGCAGGTAGCCGGCTTGATGATCAGCAATATTCTCCGTACTCACACCCGATATTTTCGGCATGGACCCGGTCGATGAGATTGCCATGCCTGTCATAGAGTTGTATAGTCCCTACGCCGTTCCCTCCGTTCCAGAGGCGATTGTGCCGCTTCTTCCCGTCAGGCGCCTCGTAATTCACGAGGAGCATGTCTTTCTTCTCGCAGGTTACATCAGTAATCATTCTCCCGGAACTGCTCGACTGTTCCACATGCCAGATGATTTGCGTATCTGTCTCCCTGCAGTCAAACTCCGTGCGGACGCCTGTCCATGCTTTAGAGAAATTGAATTCGTATGGAGTGCCCTCATACCAGAATGCAGAAAGGAGCTTGCGAGGGAGTGCGACCGGACCCACTTTCGGACGTCCTCCTCCGATATCGAAGACGCTGTCCCCGAGTTTCCGTCCGGTGATCTCGCTGGTGAGGTTATTCGATGAGAGCCAAACCCATGGTGAAGTGAAGTCCTTCCCCCAGTTCTTGTCAGCATATCCGTAGCAGTTCCCGGGCCTCACCACATAGCGACGCCCGCGCCATATGACCTCGCCCTCAAACGCTGTCTTCATCCCTTCGGCATGCCAGAACATCTCGAAGGCTTCCGCGTGGCGGAACACTTCGTCGGCGCCGAATCCCACATTGAAGGCCGTTATCTTGCGGATTTTCAGGTTCCATGACATCTCGCCGTCCTGGCACATCCATTCAGGATGATTGGCAGAGTCTTCCACCTTTACATGTCCCTTGGTCAGGGTCTCATTGAGGAAACAGTCGTCCGCTTCAATACTGAACGGTACGCCCCAGTCTACCTTGATGCGTTTCCATCCCCAGAATCGGTGCAACTGCGCAGCATCCTCTCCCCAGGCACCTGCCTTTACCATCAGGTAGGACGGTTTCTGCGGTTTCCCCGGAATCTGTCCGAAAACGGGTTCCTCCCCGCCGAGGGCTGGATTACACAGAAAAAACTCAATGAAAAAGGGTTTGGCCTTGCCGCTCTCGGCATCATATCCGGTGAAAGAATGCCACCACCAGTCGTAGCCTTTGTGGGCCTGTACGCCGAAGAGCTGACAGGCGTCACGGGAAATATCGTGTTTGTTGAACATTGTTGTCTTGTTTTCCTCCCATGAAATACAATAATCCATCTATCCTATGATGTCCATCCCGCTGCCGTTGCTCTCCACCGCCCTCTTCAGACGTTTCCGATCGTAGACCTTCTTGGATTTATGGACTGCTTTCCGAAAGGAGACGGGGCGGCCGTGTTCGGCGATCTCTTCCAACCGGGCCGCCTTGCGATTGGCGAGCATGAAGTCCTCTTCGGTAATCCGCAGTTTCTTCTGTTTCTTCTTCGATTTCATTGCTTCAATGCCCCTGAACGGGCGAGAATGTGATTATGCCTTAGTTACCACGACTTTACCATCTGCATCCAGCAGCGGCGTTAAGCCGCCCCCATAACCACGTCCGACGTACAGGTAATTTACTCCTGTCTCTTTATCTACGATAACGATTGCCTCAGTAAGGAGGGTTGATTCCCTATCCTTGATGTCGAATCTGTCTAAACCCATAGTTATTGTATTAGTTAGATGTACTTCTAAAGTCAAAATTAAACAATTGTTTACACTATTCCAAATGCATCCTGTGTCAGGAAGACAGGTCCTTCTTGCCGGAAGCACCATCCGGTCCGTGAATCCGCATTCTCTGAGTCCGGCAACGATCCGGAAGATCTAAACGGTCTACCGATTTCGGAAATATCCTATGGGATTAATAAGAATTCTTCGTAAATTAGCAACAGGTGTGGTTAACAAGGGCACAAATATGGGGTAGCTGGAGCCTGAAAAAGACGTTATAAATGGATTACTTGCTGTTCGGGATCAGTCCTTTCGACGGTCTGTAAACCATCCGCTGAAAATCAACCCCGAAAGCCTGCCGATGGCCTGCCGTGACAAAGCCGATGGATTCGTATAATCTGATCAGGTGCGGCATATCACTATCGGCGACCAGTGCAATCTGGGGAAACCCCAGGCACGTCCCTTTACGGATTCCATCCATCAGCAATGCCCTGCCGATGCCAAGGCAGCGATACTGCGGCAGGACAGCCAGTGAATCGAGATAGAACTCTCCCGGGCCGGTCTCCATTTCCGACTCGGCGTCCATCTGAGCCAGGTCTGGCCAGAGTTCGCTGAATGTCTTATGACGCAGTTCCTGATAGATATCTCCCGGATAGGAAAGCAGGGATCCAACCGGGATGCCATCCTTCTCTGCTATGCGCGTGTACCGGTAACTATAGAGAAGATCATCGCGCCGTTCGCATTCAATGAGCCGCTCATAGATTCGCGTTTCTTCCGGAATTTCTGTTTCAAAATCATAAAAATGCATCCCCGCCATGATGCATTTGGCCAGGAACGGGGCATCTTCCGGATGCGCGTCACGTATGATATAATCTGCCATTGTTTTGCAGGTATTCTTGGAAACTGATACAAAGATAACGAATTTGATGGATCCGGTTACCGCTTAAGCGGAACCGGGCCAGTGACGGATTCCGCTACTCTTCCCCGGCTCTGATCCACTGGGCAAGGAATCGGGCACCCGCAGCAATCAGCGCCGGCCCCAGCCCGCAGTAAAAGGAAGCGAAGAACTCCGTGGGGACCCCTGGGATGTGTTTGAGACTGATTCCAAGGCACATCATAAAGATGACAAGGATCCATCCCCGCAACGGAAGGAAGGCCAGAATGGATTTCTTTTTCTGAGGGAAGTCCATAATACGGTCGGAATACCGGCGGACAATCCGTTTGAACATCCACACGAACCCGGCAAGCACCAGGACGGTGCCGATGGAAAGCCACAGGATGGATTTCGAGGACCAGAGGGCCAGATATGACTGGATGCCCGTGATAAGGATCTTGACGCCTGGTGCGCCCCAGACGATGGCGTTGGCCAGCAGCAAATGGCGCTTGGCGACGAGGAGGAATTTGTCAATGTCCATTGATACTTAATATGTGGCAAATATAATGAAAATGCACGATGCGTCAAAAGAAACAATCTGAAGATGATTTTGCGGATTCCAATCTTGTTCCCGGAGATGATGCGTTTCGCTAAAAAATGAGTATATTTGAGCCATGGAATACCTGTCAAAGCAACGATACGACGAGATTTCAGCCGAATTGAAACATCTTATAGGCGAAGTTTACCCTAAGGTGAAAGACGATCTGGCAGAAGCCCGCGCCCAGGGAGACCTGAGCGAGAATGCCGGATATCGCGAAGCAAGGCGGATCCAAGCGAAGACCATCAGCCGTATCCGTTTCCTGCAGAGGGTCCTGGAGCATTCACGCGTGATTACCCCTGAGTCCCTTCCCAAAGACAGGGTTTGCCTTCTGAGCCGGGTCGAATTCACGAATCTCTCGACAAACACCCGCATGAAATTCGAGATAGTCAGCCCCCATGAGATGGATCTCGAGGCAGGCAAGATTTCGCTTAAATCCCCGATCGGTGCCTCCCTGATGGGCAAAAAGGTCGGAGAAATTGCCGAGGCCCGTGTCCCTTCCGGGACCCTGCTTCTGAGAATCGAAAGCATCACGTTCGACTGATGGCGGAAGATTTCTCAAATTATCTGAAGGAAATAGAATCACGACGCAACACGACAATGAACTAAACCAACTGATTGAGATGGACAAGCAAGCAAGAATTGAAAGGATCTCCCAGATGGAGGAGCGCTTTGACGGGGTCGCCCGCATACTGGGTGAGTTGGATGAAGCTATCGGTAAATACGAAGATATCAAGGACGGACTTGCAGCGCTCAAGGACTACCTTGATTCCGGACAGTGGAAGGAGGACTATGAAGCGGACGAGGTGGGGCTGCTTCCCAAGGACCTCAAGCGGGGTGTCCTTTCGCAGGATGGTCTGTACGACCTGCTGCAGGAAGCTGACAGAATTATCTGCCATGCCCGGAAAGTACTCGGGATATAATTTTTCTCCCGCCTCCAGGGCATCCGGATTGTTTAGTCATATGACAGACAGATATGAAGAAGATCATGATTATCGACGGCGGACCGCGCCGTAATATGAACACGGCTGCCATGGTCGAGGCTTTTGCCGAGTGCGCCACAGCTGACGGCCTGGTACTTGCCTCGCCCATCTATTTCGGAGAGGTAACGGCCCAGCTGCGTGCCTTCTGGGAGCGTCTGGTCTTCCCCTGGCTGCCCTTGGCCACAAAGCAGAGGCCGTCATGGCCTGCAATACAGTCCAGGTGAATGATTACTCCCGTTTCGACTTCTCCGAGGGTACAGCCAAGAACAAAAAGGCATACAGGGATGCACACTGGGAAGAAGATCTGGCGAAAGCCCGGGAAGCCGGGGAGAGGATGGCCAGGACAAATGAATGAAATCCCTTATTTAAATTATAATAATCATGAATAAAAGTACCAAGATCTGGCTCTGCATCGCAGGCCTTCTCCTCATCATCCTCGGCGTTGTCTGCATTTCCAAGCCCGACATCACCCTCGTCTCTGCTGCGTGGGTATTGGGCTGTCTGACTCTTTTCGCCGGTATCACCAAATTGGTCTTCACTCTCAGGACGCAGGCGTTCCTGCCGAACAGTGGCACGCGTGCCCTGAGCGCCCTTTTGGACATCTTCTTTGGCTGTTTCTTCCTTTTCAACATCCTCGGAACGGCGGTCTCACTTCCTGTCGTATTCGCCATTTGGGTTATGATTGAGGGAATTGTCATCGCCGTACAGAGTTTCGATTACAGAAAGGTCGGTTTCCCGACTTGGTGGGTACTTCTTTGCCTGGGGATCGGCGGCGCAGTCCTCGGATTCTTCGGCCTTAGGAACCTAGATGTTACGGCCGGTGTTCTCTCTACCATCATCGGCCTCGGCATTATCGCCAACGGACTCGCATACATCCTCGCTGTCGTAGGTGTAAACCGTTTCGAGAAGCGGGTGGATAACCTCGGCAGGATCATCGACGAGCAGTAAAGCATCCCCTGACATTGATTCAAGAGACAAAATATATTCCTATGATCCAATATATTGCAGATGCTATTACGGACAAGCTGTTCGCCGGTAATCCGGCGGCGGTACTTCCCTGTCGGTCCATACAAAGCCATCCCTGTCACGGAGGATATACTCGCAGCGACCGGGGGGCTGGCCAGGGAGGCCTGGTATGACGGCGGAGTCTTGCGCGTACGACTGGAAGAAAGCCGTGTGCTTATTACCGGAAATGCCGTCCTATTCATGAAAGGAGAGATCCCTTTTGATCTTTAGCAATACTTCAAATGAATACGATAATAAATTAGATAACAGCCTTTGAGATGAAACTAACAACCAAAACTCTTCTTTCCGTGGTTCTCATGGCCATGATCATGTACTCTTGTGGGAACAAGAAGGGAAACCGGAATATGGCATCTGTTGAACAGGAAGCAGTGCAGACATTAACTGACAGTTATTTCCAAGCAATTGACCGGTATTTCACAAACGAAATCGCCCCGCAGTATGCTTCGGCGGAGCTTTGCATCCCCTACCACGACTATGCCGTGATAGACGACAGCAATCCGGACGAGGTCCAGGTCTTGGGTGACTTCTGGGTGGAAAACTACAACATCGTCGGTGATACCCTCATGTTTGTCTCAGGAGGGAACCATGCCGGGAAGGTTCATATCAAAAAGGACTCCGAAGGGAACTATGTCGCTGCCGGGTTCGATGCCGTCGGAGACGGAAGCGAATTTCTGCCTACTGCGAAAGCCATCTTCGGTGAACGGTTCGAGGATTTCCAGAAAGCCAATTCGGACCATGTCCTTCGCGAGAAGATTCGCAAGACAGCCATCTCCGGATATGTATACAAGAACAGACTCGGGGTCAAGTTCTATAAAGACTACGGCTGGCCTGCAGTCGAGATTCCGGGACCGGAAGAAACATCCCGGCAGTAGTCGGTCCAGACGGAAGATCAAAAACTCCTGAAATAACTATCCTAGATTCCGTTGGAATCAGTTTTGGCCAGTGCCCCTACAATTTCATGCGCTTTGTAAGGCTCCTCCAAAAAGGCGACATCATCTTTAGACAGGGTCAAATCCACTGCACGGACGGCGGCATCGAAATGAGGTACTTTCGTCGCTCCGACAATCGGAGCGGCAACGCCCTTGGCCAGCGTCCATGCCAGGGCGACTTCGGTCATTGTCACGCCCAGGCGTTCGGCTAAAACGGCCACTCTTTCGATGATCTCCAGGTCATTCTCCTTGGAAGCATCATATTTCTTGCGGATGGTCCTGTCGGTATTGGAACGGAGCGTACCACTCTCCCATCCCCGGTGCGTCAGGTGGCCTCCTGCCAGCGGAGAATACGGGATACGAGAAACGCCGTACTGCTCACAGACGGGAATCAGTTCGCGCTCGTCCTCCCTGTACATCAGGTTGTAGTGGTTCTGCATGGTAGAAAAAAGGGTCCATCCGTTCCGTTCGGCGCAAATCTGCATGTTGTGGAATTGATAGCCGTACATGGCCGAAGCGCCTATGGCACGGACTTTCCCGGCCTTGACCAGTGAGTCAAGGGCTTCCATCGTCTCCTCGATAGGGGTTCCATAGTCAAAGCGGTGAATCTGATATAAGTCCAGATAGTCGGTACCCAGGCGCTCAAGGGTGCCGTCAATCTCACGGAGAATGGCTTTTCGGGAAAGCTGTCCCTCATTGAAAAACACCTTGGAAGCGATGACTACTTGGTCACGGGGAACGCCGATATTCTTCAGAGCCCGGCCCAGATATTCCTCACTGGTTCCGAAGGAATAGACATTGGCTGTATCGAAAAAATTGACTCCCAAGTCAATGGCGTGCTGCACCATGGCCTGCGTGTCTTCAGGTCCCAGGGTCCACTGATGAAAATCTTCGGAGGCTTTTCCGTAGGACATGCAGCCTACACAGATGCGGGATACCTCAATCCCGGTTTTTCCGAGGGTGGTGTATTTCATGACGGGTGTTTTTTAGATTCTTCACTTCGTTCAGAATGACAGATACTTACAGAATAACAATTATTTCGCTTGCTGGAGGATAAGATCGACTTCGCGTTCGCAATGGGAGGCGGTTGCGCCGTGGATGGCGACACCGGCAGTGAGGTGGGCATCAGGAACTGCATTTTTAATCTGACGGATACTGCCGCCAAGTCCGCTGCCTTCATGGGAGCAGAAGGGGACAATCTTCTTTCCGGAAAAGTCATAACTCTCCAGGAAAGTAAATACCGCCATCGGAGGGAGCCCCCACCAATTGGGATAGCCTAGGATGATGGTGTCGTACTGGTCCATATTCTCTACTTTTTCAGTAAGTTGCGGACGGGCTTTGGAACGGAGCTCCTCTTTGGCTTCCTCAATGCAGACCATATAGTCCGGAGAATACTTCTTTACGGTATCAATCTGGAAAACATCGGCATCAGGGAGGTGAGCCTTGATCTTCTCAACGATAACTTCGTTATTGCCTTTTGCCAGGTTTCGGATGCTGCCGCCAACATAGTTCTGGCCGCGGCGGGAATAGAAAGCGATAAGTGTCTTTGCCATGGTTATCTCAATTAACTGATGCAAAGGTCGGTGTTTTTACCGGACGTTATGTTATCAATTTATCCGGAGAATTTATCGAATTCACATAATGATCCCTCGCGGGGCGGGATTGACTATCAGCTACGACGGCATGACAGACACCGGCAGGATATCACCTATGCCGGGTGTTCCGTTTTTATCGATAGTGAGGGGGGCTGTGAAAGCAGGCATGTCGTCGTAGGAAAGTACGGGGCTGGTTGCGAACTTTATCCCGGGTGTGACGAGAAGGCATGGGAAATCGCCGCTCAGGTCGTACTGTATTTGCTCTCCGATCCAGAGAGGTTGATCCATATCGAACCCACCCATGGCTTTAACGGTGTTTGTCGCATGGGCAATCTCACGCTTTCCGTCGTAAAAAGTAATCTCCTCTTCCTTGATGAGATAGCCGAGCCGCCGGCAGAGTTGCTGCTGAAGATCGTAGGGATCGACGGTGGCCTCGATATAGGCCTTGTCGTTGCCGTCAAAACGAATCTTATAGAGCCGTTCCACATGGACCCCTGTGCCTTCCATCGCGCTGCATGAGAGCCATAACGTGCCGCTTTTCCCGTCATACCGGGCCATGGGGCAGCGCGTATTGCGAAGGCTGGGGAAGGTGGTGGATACGGCCCCCTTCACAACGACGATGCCATAGCCCTCAGTCGAAGTGGTATCCACTTCGGCAATGGCATCCACACTGATTGCATGCACCGTATCGCACATGATTTCATAATTGTGGAAGCGCCCGGCCTGCTCCATCGCTTTCTGTACCCTGACAGGGAGCGAATCAGGCGCCATCGGGCCATCCATCGTACCGGACACATAACGGCAGCCGGACCCGGCTCCGTTACTGCAGCTGTTACAGGCATTAAAGAATCCGCATGTGACGCAGAGCATCAGAACAGCGACCGACATCCATAATTTCATTTTTTTCATACTTTCCTAATCAATACCAATCGTGTTTTTCATTACGGTCGAGCGAGGCAATCCGGCTCATTTCGTCATCGCTTAATACAAAATCAAAAATATCGTGATTCTCGGCGATATGGGCGGGATTGCTGGAGCCAGGGATGGCAACCACATTCCGCTGCCAGTGCCAGCGTAAGATGACCTGTACAATCGTTTTTCCGTGGGCTTTTGCGATGCCTGCAAGGACAGGGTCCTTGAGCAGTTCTTCTTGAAAGCCACGCCCGCCAAGCGGATACCATGCCTGTACGACAATATTATTTTTGTGAATAAAGTCAATAACCTCGGTGTCTTGATAATAAGGATGTATTTCATTCTGCACCAGGACCGGTTTGACGCTGACCTGGGGCAGGAACTCTGATAATTCCTTGACATAGAAGCAGGAAACTCCGAGGGACTTGATCTTCCCTGCCGCCTGGTACTTTTCCATTGCCTTATATGCTTTTACATCATTTGTCCCGGGATGATGCAGAAGCATGATATCTATATAGCCAATATCCAATTTGGCAAGAGCCGATTCGATGGCCTCCTCCGGATGTTGATATTGTGCGCCGGGATAAATCTTAGTAATGACGGTAATATCCCCACGATGGCAAATCCCGTCCGCAATAGCTTGACGGACAGCCTGTCCGACTTCTTTTTCGTTGCCGTACATATAGGCCGTATCGATGAGCCGGACTCCGCTTTTCAGGGCAGAATAAACTGAATTGAAACATATCTCACCATGCAGGGAATAAGTTCCGATTCCGGCGGTCGGAAGGGTCAGTCCATTGTTCATAACGAGTGTAGGAGCCAGTTTGTTGGATAAATTTTGAGGAGGTTGAGCCTGTTCACCGGAAGTGGATTCCGGAATATCCTTCCCAGGGAGCTGACCGGATCCTGAACATCCGGTCTGGGACAACAGACCTGACAAGAAAATAAAAAATAGTAAGCGACCTTTCATTTTAGGCTTTATAAAAACACTACAGTGCCAGCCTGCTCGGTACCATTCCGAATTCTTTCTTGAACATCCGCGTGAAATTCTGAGGATACTCAAAGCCCAGCGCGTCGGAGACTTCCGATACCGACATGCCTTCCATAAGCAAGTTTCTGGCCTTATTCATCAAGTAATGGCGGATATAGAGCGAAGCGCTTTCCCCGGTTTTAGCCCGGACCAGGTCGCCGAAGTAGTTCGGAGAAAGGAAAAGGGTGCCGGCGCAGTAACGGACGGTCGGGACTCCTGCATCCAAGTGCCTTCCTTCGGCATAATACCGTTCCAGTACGCTATCGATTTTTCGTCCGAAGTCTTCAGCCGTCGTTTTATCGGAACGGAACTGCCGCTCATAAAAACGAGCCGAGAGTTCTAGCAACAAGGAAAGGTAGGAAACCACGATGGCTTTCAGATGACTATCATCCGGGAACTCTTCCAGTTCCTTGCGGATCGCAGCGAAGCAACGCTCCAGCCGAGCCCATTCGTCAGAAGACAAAGTCAGCGCTTCATTGCTATAATAGGAGAAAAAATGGTAATCCCGAATGCGGCGCTCAAGATGCGTACCGGTCAGAAGATCAGGATGGAATAGCAATGCCCATCCCTTTATATGGATGATCATTCCATCGTCCGTAACTCCGCCCCGCTGGGCGGGAGCGACACACATCAGAGAGCCCGATTGAAATTGATAGCGCCCCCCGCCGTATGAGACGATATAGGGGCTTTCTTTCATCAGGAAGAGCCCGTAAACGCCATAATCGCACAAGGCATGACGGCAATGATCCAGCTCATCGTAATGGATGACACTGACGAGCGGATGGAGCACGGACGCCCCGACATGCCGGGCATAATCGTTGACACTGGTTACCTGAAGGACTTTTTCCATAGCGTAAAGTTAAGAAGAAAAAGGCAGATTCCGTAAAAATGATACGGGAATCCGTAAAATGGTTAAGAAATGTCCGGAAGAAAACCCCGACCTTTGCTGTAGATAAATATACTCTATATGAAAGAAACGAAAATAGCACTCGGTACCTGGGCATGGGGCGCAGGAATGTTCGGTGGAGATACGGTCTTCGGAAGCAGTACCGATGAGAAGAACTTAAAACCGGTTTTTGATGCGGCCATGCACGCCGGTTTGAACCTCTGGGATACGGCAACGGCCTATGGCATGGGCGAATCCGAGCGTATCCTCGGCTCATTGGCTGCCGACTATAAGCGAGAGAATGTCCTGATATCCACCAAATTCACTCCGCAGCTGGCCGAGATATACGATAACAGCGTCAGCAAGATGGCGGAAGCCTCCATGGAGCGGATGGGCATTGATTATATCGACATGTATTGGATCCACAATCCCATGGACGTAGAGCGCTGGACTCCGGGTCTGATACCGCTCCTCAAGTCCGGAAAAATTCGGAAAGTCGGTGTTTCAAACCACAATATCAAGGAAATCCGCCGGGCGGATGAGATACTGGGGCAGGCCGGCTTCAAGGTTTCCGCCGTTCAGAACCATTTCAGCCTGCTTTACCGCTCTTCCGAAAAGGGTGGTGTGCTGGACTATTGCAAGCAGAACGGGATCCAGTTCTGGGCCTACATGGTACTGGAGCAAGGGGCTCTTTCAGGCAAATACAACATCGCAAATCCTCTTCCCGAGGGAAGCGACCGCGGGCAGAAATACAATCCCGTTCTGGGGCAGTTGACCGCACTTACTGATGCCATGAAAGAAATCGGCGGGAAATACGCCCTTTCCTGCTCGCAGGTCGGTATTGCCTGGGCGCTGTCAAAAGGCACAATGCCCATCATTGGCGCAACCAAGGAACGCCACGTTCTGGAAGCAGCCCAGGTGATGGATATCACACTCAGTCCGGAAGAAATTGCCCATCTTGAAGCCCTTGCCGATACTGCCGGCATTGACACCCGCGGAGACTGGGAACATCCAATGGAATAATATGAAGCATTTTACACACCTCCTTTATCTGATTCTCCCCTTTCTGACAGTCTTTTGTGGCTGCGAGAAAGAGCCCGTAACGGATAGACAAGACACGCAGCAGCAGGTCACGCCGCCACCGGCTCCGCCTGCACCGTCACAGGATGCGAAAGTCCTCGTCGTCAGTTTTTCTTTTACCGGAACCACCAAGTCTATCGCAACGACACTGGCGGAACTGTCCGGTGGAACCTTGTACTCGATTGAGCCGGAAACCACTTATGGCAGCGAGAACAACACTTATTATGATCAAAATACCCGCGCCTACCAGGAGCAGTATGGCCCTGCATCGGTAAGACCGGCAATTAAGAAAACACTTGATAATGCCGGAGACTACGATGTGATCCTGCTGGGATTCCCTATCTGGTATGGAAAGGCACCACGGGTTATTTTTACCTTCCTCGACGCCTACCCGTTCAAAGGAAAGACGGTCGTCCCGTTCATTACGTCCGGTTCGACCGGAATATCCTCTGCCGCGGCAGAATTAAAATCCGCCTACGCGGGTATCACATGGAAAAACGGCGACAGACTGAACGGGAAGACGCGGGAACAGTTGAAATCCTGGCTTGAATCATCCGGTATTAAGGTTAAATAAGATGATGAAAGCAATCATAGTCGGCATGATGACGATAACCCTCACGGCGACGGTAGCCCTGGCGCAGACAGATGTGCACAGCCACATGATTCCTGATTCCTATCTGGAGGCAGTGAAGGCCCATGGGATGGAAATGGACGAAGGATTCCCGATTCCTGCGTGGAGCGCCGATGCGCACCTCAAATTCATGGATGAAGCGGGGATCAAGACTTCCGTGCTGACCATGCCGGCCCCGCAGCCTTATTTCGGCGACGGGGCAGAATCGGCGTCCATCTGCCGGAGGTTCAACGAAGAAGCCGCTGCACTGAAGGCCCTGTATCCGGGCAGGTTCCTTTTCTGTGCCGCTCTTCCTTTGCCAGACGTAAATAAGGCTTTGGATGAAGCCCGATACGCACTTGAAGTGCTGGGTGCCGATGGTGTCAAACTCGCGTCAAACAGCTATGGTCAGTACCTTGGAGATCCGGAATTGGAGCCTTTGATGGCCTATCTGAACAGCCGCAAAGCCGTTATCATCACCCATCCGCACAAGCCTTCGGCCGTCAATGACAAACTGATCGCCGCTGTTCCGCTGGCATCTTATGAGTACCTTGCCGAGACAACCCGCGCCATCCTGAACATGGTAGCCCATGATGTTCTGGTCCGTTATCCGGACTTGAAAGTCGTGGTTCCGCACTGCGGTTCTTTCCTTCCCAATTCGCTCCCCCGTTTCAAGGGACTCCTGCCGGTGATGGTAAAACAAGGGTATATGAAGGATGTGGATGTGGAGGCAAATCTCTCCCGGCTTTACTTCGATCTGGCTGGAGCAGCGACGGATGACGCCATTGAATCGCTCCTGACGATTACTGAATCTACGCATATCCTCTACGGCTCCGATTATCCGTATGTCGCAGCGCCTGCGCTGATCGGGGCGAAAAAGTCTCTTAAAGCACGTCTGGCGTCCCATGGGCTGGATCCGGAAGAGATATTTACCCATAATGCTGCCCGTCTTTTCGGAGCCGACATCCCGGTCCGAAAATACGGGGAAAGAATCGTGCGCCTGGCAGAGATTGAAGTATTTCCAGAAAAAATGGAGACCTATCTGGCATATGCCAAGGAGGTGGGGACGGTGTCCATGAGCTGCGAGCCCGGCGTGATCGGCCTTTTCTCCATGCAGGACAAGAGCAATCCAAGCAAAGTCTATATCCTGGAAGTCTATGCCGATCAAGCCGCTTATCAGGCTCATCTCCAGACAACTCACTTTAAAAAATACAAGGAAGGGACGGCGAGCATGGTAAAATCTCTCAAACTGATTGAAACCGATCCCCTTGTCACGGCAAAACTGAATAAAACCGCAATCAAATGAAAAAAATCCTTTTCGCCTTATCTGTATTGGCAATTTCCCTAACTGCCTGCGGACAAAACAAAAACAAAAATGATATGAAAACACTCGTCGCTTATTTTTCCGCTACCGGGACGACGGAGAGGGTCGCAAAAGACCTCGCTGCCGTAACAGGCGGAACACTGTATGAAATCAAACCAGAAGTAAAATATACGGAAAAAGATCTGGACTGGACCGTCAAAACCTCCAGAAGCAGCATTGAGATGCAGGACCGCAGTTCCCGTCCTGCCATCGTCAAGGATCTTAAGGATGCAGACGGGTATGACGTCGTCTATATCGGCTTCCCGGTCTGGTGGTATACGGCCCCGACCATCATCAATACGTTCATCGAAACATATGGATTCAAAGGCAAGACCGTCATCTTCTTTGCTACTTCCGGCGGAAGCAGTATCGACAAGGCGAATACTGAGTTCAAGGCGCAATATCCTGGGATCAACTGGAAAGCGGGCAAGACCCTTAACAGGGCATCGAAGGCTGATATCAAGACCTGGGTGGAGAGTTTAGGAATCGCTCGCATCTCCGGGAACGCGCTTACTCCCCGCCGGCAGGGGCTGGCCGTTATCGCCGCACTGGAAGCCAAAGGCGACCAGGCCGGACTTGAGGCCGCCGTCGCGGAAGCGCTTGACAAGGGGCTTACCATCAGTGAAGCCAAAGAAGCCCTTTCTCAATTGTATGCTTATACCGGATTTCCCCGTTCGTTGAATGCCCTGGGAACCCTTCAAAGGGTTCTTGAGCAGCGGAAAGGAGCCGGCATCCAGGACAATCCAGGGGAAGAAGCCGCGCCGCTTCCTGCAGATTACGATGCATTGAAACAAGGTACGGCCGTCCAGACACAACTGACGGGAAAGCCATTCAATTATAGCTTTGTCCCAGCTACGGACTATTATCTGAAGGCCCATCTTTTCGGAGACATCTTTGCCCGTAATAACCTCAGTTTTTCTGATCGTGAGATCGTTACTGTAAGTGCGATTTCCGCCTTGCCCGGCTGTGAACCGCAGCTGATTGCACATGTATCGGGTGCGAGGAATATGGGGGTCAGCGACGCGGAACTCCGAGCCCTTCCCGGTCTCCTGGAACAAAAGGTGGGACTTGCAGAAGCGGAACGCCTTCGGGGAGCTCTCCAGAGCGTCCTCGGCGACCCGCATACCGCCGTTCAGACGGTAGATTTCTCCATCTGGCCGAAAGGACAGCCCAATACGGCTTACGCCAAGTTCTTTACCGGGGACAGTTATCTGGCTCAAATGGGCGGAGGCATGGCCAATGTCACATTTGAACCTGGTTGCCGCAATAACTGGCATATCCATCATAAGCAGGTTCAGGTACTGATCTGCGTTGCGGGCCGCGGCTGGTATCAGGAATGGGGAAAACCTGCCGTGCAACTCGTTCCAGGCGTAATCATCGAAATTCCGGAAGGAGTCAAGCATTGGCATGGTGCGGCCAAGGACAGCTGGATGCAGCACCTTACATATCACAAGGATGTTCTGGAAGGAGCTTCCAACGAGTGGCTGGAAGCCGTCTCCGACGCCGACTATGCCCAAGCAGGGAACTAAAACATATAAAACAGTTAACAGCGGTTCCGGCGAACCCATCCGACATAGATCAGGAGAACGATATTCATCATCAATGAATACAGGATCGCCGGAATCGCAATTTGTTCGTTATTAAAGATAAAGGGGGACGAGGCGATGGCGATGGCCTGTGCCGCATTCTGCATCCCGACTTCAATAACGACGGTCCGCCTCTGTTTCTCCCCTACTTTAATCAGCCTGGAAAGGAGTGATGAGCATGCGATTGCCGAAAGGATCAATGCCGTGACGCAGAATCCGAGGATTCCGATATTCGCAAGGATCGTCTTGTGATTCTGGACATAGAAAACGGTTATCAGTACGAGAAGCAGCGGAAAAGCCAGTTTTCCCAGCACTTTATCCGTCTTTTCCGCTCCCTTGGGAGAGGCATAATGGAAAACAATCCCCAGAACGACCGGCAGCAGCATCAGAAGAAGATTCTGTTTAATCAGGTTGCCGACGGGCAGGGAGATGCCGACATTCTCTCCGACAAGGGCGGTCGCCCAGCTCATAATCACCGGAATCGTAAAGAGCGTAATGATACTGCTGAGCGCTGTCAGCGTCACGGAAAGCGCAACATCTCCCCCTGCCAGTTTTGAAAAAACGTTCGATGAACTGCCTCCCGGACAGCAGGCGATCAGGATGAGCCCGATGAAAAAAACGGGCGGAAGGCGGAATAACCAGGCAAGGCCCAGGGCGATGGCAGGGAGAAAGATAATCTGACCGATGAGCGCAGTGGCGAGCGGCCCGGGCTGACGGAACACTTTCCCAAAGTCCTCCATCCGAAGGGAAAGACCCAGGTCGAACATCAGCAAGGTCAATATGGGAAGAACAATCCAAATAGCCATGCTGCAAAGATACGGTTTTAATCTTACAAACGCAGATTCCGTATCGATTTGGCTACGTTGATCAAGTGATCGGCCATTCGTTCAGCATTGGAAGACAGTTCCAGATACTGTGCGCCGACGGAAGGGGTGCAAATGCCTTTCTCCATTCTGGCAATATGGCCTTCTTCCATTCCGCGTGTAAAATCGTCTATCTTCTCTTCAATGACATTCGCCTTGTCCAGGGAAGAAAAATCTTCGTTCTGATAAGCAGCCATGGCATTATCATAGAGTTCATGAAGCAACGATTTCAACTGGCTGATTTCGTGCTTCGCATCATCCGAGAACTGCTGGCCGGAATCAGACAGGGCGACAGCGTATTCAACGATGTTTTCTGCATAGTCTCCGATTCGTTCCAGGTCACGGACATTCCTGTAAGTCCCCGAAAGATATGTCCTGTCCTTCTCTCCAAGGCCGCGAGCACCGCTCAGGCGCACGACAAAGGCAATCAGTTCGCGGTTGATAAAATTCAGTTGTCTTTCGTCACGCTCAAATAGCTTTTTTGCCGAGAAATCCAGCTGCGTCGCCATCTCGAGGCTTCGGTCGACATTCTGAAGGGCGATATCAGCCATCCGAAGGATTTCACGCTTGACCTGGGAAACGGCCACAGGAGGAGTCCTGAGCATATTGTCGTCAACATACCGCAGGGTAAACTCTGTATCTTCCTTCACCGCCTTGTCAGGGATGATCTTTTTCACGGTAGCCACAAGCGTGCCCGTCAGCGGCAACATGATGGCGACGGTCACCGTATTGAAAAATGTATGGAACATTGCCAGCTGGACCTGGGGTGCGGAAGGGAAAAGTTTTTCGAATAAACTACCATAAGAGACGTCAAACCAGCCGAGTCCCATGGCGGCAAGCATGAAAATCACGACGCCGGAGCAATTGAAAAGGAGATGGATCAGAGCGGTCCTTTTCGCATTGGTCCCGCTGGTGATGCCTGCAATAACGGCGACGACGCAGGATCCGATATTCGAACCCAGCGTCAGGAAAATACCCTGATCGATATTGATGAGGCCCGTAACAACCATCGCCAGGGCGATGGAGGTCATGACCGAAGAACTTTGGATGATAGCCGTGAAAAGAGCCCCGAGAAGAACGAGCACGATCGGATTGCTGATTCCGGCGAGAAAAGTCTTGACTCCGTCAAGGGCCGCGAAGGACTCCATGGAACCGCTCATAAGCTCAAGACCTACGAAGAGAAGACCGAAACCTGCCAGAATACCCCCGAGCGTCTTTCCGCTGCTTTTCTTGGCAAAAATAGTCAGAAAAGCGCCGAGTCCGGCAAAAGCGGAAAAGATCACGCTTGTCGAGACCGAATTCCCCCCGAACATACCCAGGGCGACGATCTGAGCCGTTACGGTCGTACCGATATTGGCGCCATATATAATGCTGGCTGCCTGGGTAAGCGAGATAATCCCGGCATTGACGAATCCGATTGTCATGACCGTGGTGGCACCGGAACTCTGGATGGCAGCCGTTCCCAAAGCACCGATTCCTACGCCCAGCAGTTTACTGCCGGATGCTTTGGAGAATAATTTTTTCAGTTTTTCGGAGCTCGCCGCTTCCAGATTGGAGCTCATCATCTGGCATGCAATAAGGAATACGCCGATTCCGGAAAGGAGTGTAAGCAGAGAGGTTACAATTGTCGTAATATCCATCTTTAGATTCTATATCAATCCTATTTCCTGCAACATCTATTCCCGAAAGATTGGATTGTAGCGACGTTTTATTACATTTGTATTAAAATGGAGGGTAATGGAAATTCAATTATATTTGCATGATTATGAAACTACTTGGAAACATTCTCTGGCTCATTCTCGGCGGACTGCTCGTTGCGTTGATCTATTTTCTTGTGGGGATTCTCATGTGCATTACGGTCGTCGGGATTCCCTTTGGTCTGCAGTTGATTAAGCTTGGCTCCTATTCCCTCTGGCCGTTCGGTCACCAGCTTGTCTACCGGCCGAACGAACCCGGATGCCTTTCAATCGTAATGAACCTGATATGGATCCTGCTCGGCTGGTGGGAGATTGCCATTATCCATCTCGCATGCGGCATTCTTTTTTGCATTACGATTGTCGGTATTCCCTGGGGCGTACAACACTTCCGGATGGCCATCAACTCAATCTTCCCTTTCGGAAAGGAAGTCCGCTAACTTATCAACTAATATGAAACGACTGACTCTATCCTGCCGCATTCTCCTTTCACTGGCTCTTCCCTTTTTCCTTTTCGCAGCCACAGTATCAGCGCGGAATGAGAAATATGTCAATCTCTTCCTCGGGTCGCAGGGAGATCACGGGCAGATGGCTCCCGGTGCTGCCGTCCCGTTCGGCATGATCTCCGTCTGCCCGGACAGTAATCCGAGACAGCATGGAGGCTATGATTTTGCCGTTCCTGAGATTTCCGGCATTTCAGTCAACCGTCTTTCAGGCGTAGGCTGCAGCGGAGGCGGAGGCAATATCAGTATACTTCCCTCTTCGGGAAAGGATCCCATCGCAATCATAAAAGGCACGGAAAAAGCATCTCCTGGCTACTATGAAACGGTTTTCAGCAATCATGCAACCGGCCGCTTTACCGCCACGAAAGATGTCGCCGTCGAACGCTATTCATTCGCCAAGGAGGACAGGACCCTGCAGATTAATTTCCTTTCTGCCTTTGTCCGCAAATCAGCGGACGGCGAATTCAACGTCATCGACAATCATACCATCCGGGGCTGGTTTTCATCCGGAACCGTCTGTGGAAGAGGAACATATAAATATTATTTCACGTTTCGTTCCTCCGAGCCATTCGAGGTTACTGAGCAGAATGGATCTAAGGCGACCCTCTCTTTCACCGCTCCTTCTACGGAAGTCCGGATCGCCCTTTCCTCCGTTGCTCCGGAATGTGCGGATGCTTCGCTGGAAAAAATCGCCGGCAAACAATTCCGCACCCTCGTCCGTGAAGCGCGGAATGCCTGGCGGGAAAAGCTGGACAAAATCTGCGTAAAAGGCGGCGATAAAGAACAGATAATCCTTTTCTATACCTCCCTCTACCGGATCTATCTGAGTCCGATGGACGTCACCAGCACGGACGGAAGGTATCTCGCGACGGACGGGAAAATATATCGGACGGAAGAAGGGCGCCGACATTACAACTGTTGGTCGATGTGGGATACATTCCGGACAAAATTTCCGATGCTGTTCCTGCTGGAACCGGAGGTTAGCCGGGATATCTGCGCATCCCTCACGGACCTGTATGTAACTGGGAAGCAAAACTGGGCGACCCCGTTTGAAAGCGCGCCGACCGTCCGGACAGAACATACGGGAATTACCCTTCTGGATGCCTGGAAAAAGGGAATCCGGGGGTTCGATTTCGATAAAGCCTGGGACGGGATGGTCAAGGAGGCGGCAGAAGATTTGCCGCGAAGGTCCCTGGACAATCTGATGGAAAGCAGCTGCGATCTCTGGGCCATGGGACAAATTGCCTCGATTCTCGGAAAAGACTCCCTCGCCATTGCCTACCAGGAAGAGGCTGAGCGGATGTTCTCCGGAATCTGGCCGGAACATTTCATGACGGTCACTCCCCTTTTCAAGCAGATGAAAGACAACGGGATGTATCAGGGGACGCTTTGGCAGTACCGCTGGGCCGCGCCGCAGTTCATGGACAAAATGATCGCTTTGAAAGGGAAAGAAAGGCTCTGTGAGGAGCTCTGGACCTTCTTCAAGGACCATAATTTCAACCAAGGGAACGAGCCTGATATCCATACGCCTTTCCTGTTTAATCTTCTCGGCAGGGCGGATCTGACGACCCAGACCGTTGCACAGCTACTGACCCGGGAGGATATGGTCCATGTGTACGGCGGGAATGCAGAATATCCGGAACCTTTTATCGGAAGGGCATTCCGGAACGCGCCGGACGGTTATGCGCCCGAGATGGATGAGGATGACGGGACCATGAGTGCCTGGTATATGTTTGCCCAGATGGGATTCTATCCCGTCGTCGTTGGGACGGACAGTTATGCCGCGTTTTCCCCTCTCTTTGACAAGATTACCATCCGGACCGGCGGGCATACCATAAAGATCAGGACCCGCAGCAAGCGCTCATACGATGACGGACAGGCTCCGAGGCGCCTCTTGGTAGACGGGAAAGAAGTCACCGGTTTTATGCTATCCCATGACGTTTTCAAAAACGGGAGCGAAATCGTTTTCGAGTATTAGGTAAAAGAAAGGGGCTGAACGAAGGAATTCTTCACTTCGGTCAGCCTCTTTCAGGTATCAGTCGGATCTTTCGGATCCTAGAATGGTCTGTTAGTCGACGTCAGCACGGGCCAAAGCATCCTTGTAGTACTTCTGGTCGACGAAAACGTCCTGCTTGTACGGGTTGATGTGACGTTTCTTAGAGACGTAGACAATGTAGCAGAGCGCGATGATATTCGTGATCAGGGCGAGGGCGCTGATAACCGTCATGGCCGTCGGATTAGCGGCAATCGTCGAGAGGTCACCACCCTGCTCGGAAAGTCTGCCGAGAGCCTCTACCGTCTCGATTCCCTGAGGATACTGTGTCGGGACGACAACCCAGCTGAACTTGTGGAATCCATCTTTGAATACCTCCTGGAAGAGCGGGAATACCTGGGCGAACATACACCAGATAGCGAGGGTATTGGCCCGGTTCATGATCCAGCCGCCCCGGTTCCAGCAGATTGCAGCAATCGTCGGAGCAAGGAGCAGAGCGATACCGCAGTACCAGGAATGGGTCGGGAGGCAATTGTAGGTATAGGCGAAATTCCAGATATCATAGATGACGATATAGACCCAGGTCATATCCGGCCAGATCATATCTTTCTTGTCCTTGGAGGCATAAACGGACCACCAGGCCGTCATACAGAGGATATTGAGGATACCGGCAATGCCGTTCATGACATTGTGCCAGCCGCCATAAAGCCAAACGCCTTCACTGGAAAGCCACCACTGGTTCCATCCTTTGATAGCGCTCTCGAAATCGGAAGCGACCGCAATAAGGATGTTGATTGCAACGATGATGAACGGGAACGGTTTGAACCAGTGCTTGGCACCGATGCCCCATTTGTATTTGATCATCATGAAACCGATACATCCGGTAAGGGCAGCGTAGAGTTTCGCATAATGGAACCAGCCGTTCATATAGAGGTGGGTCTGGTTGTTCAGGGCCCATTCTGCTCCGGTTGCGGCACCGATCGCGACGGCGACGAAATAAGCTGTCAGGATAGCCGGAACGGCGAAGAACATAATCACACCGCCGGTCTTGGTACGGCGGGCGAACTCATTGAGAAGGATCAGTCCGATAAGGACGACAATCAGCATGCCCCACTGGGCAAGGGCGTTAGCCCCGTAAACATGGAAAAACATACAAATTGATTTTAGTTATTTATGAATTTGAAACAGATAATCCACGATAGCGGCGAAGGAATGCATAAACAGACCATACTGCAGTGAGTACCAACGAGATAGGAAGCCCTACTGTAAGCATTTCATGAAGCATGGTACCCAATCCTCCAGCCTCATTGAGGGCAGTAAAAAATGGGAATCTCCAGGTCAGTTCGCCATTGATGACATGATCGACGATCAGCATGACAGTCCCACCCCAGAGCATCTTCTCCAAAGAAGGGATTTCTTTTCCAAGCACCGACTTGAAAGGTTTGACATGAGCCTTCCGGTATGCCGTCGTGGCAACAGCCTGGACAAGGGGAACGATAAAACAAGACATAGTATTGAAAATTAATTTATTGGCTATAATGGACAGTCCGGGACCTCGATTTCTTTAATCTCGACTTCATTCCCGCGGAGCAGGTAGGTATTCTCTCCGTGACAGTGAGGACAGGTCCGGCCATACCGGACCGTTTCGTATTCCTGGCGGCAGTCTTCACAGAAGGAAACGGCTGGAATGGTGCAAACCTTCAGTTCGCATCCCTTCAAAAGTTCTTCCTTGTCGGCAGCCCAGCGCCAGCAATCGGTGAGATATTCCGGGACGACAGTCGAAACCTCGCCGATGTTCATCACCACGCCCGATACATGGTCGACGTGATTTGCTTCGGCGGCTTCTTTGACGTCGCGGATGATATAGAAAACGATGCCCAGTTCGTGCATAGATTCTTCGCTTCGCTCAGAATGACAATGAATCAGAATGGCTGTGAGGTTACTTGCCGGATTTGAAGAGGATCTTTCCGGTACGTTTGATCATGTACGGAAGGATGCCGCTGAACTTGTCTTCTGATGTGATCAGGTGACTGGCCTCGGGATGGACGCGGTGCAGGTGGATAGCATCGAAGGCACATTTGGTCGTGCAGACGCCGCACCCGATGCATTTGTTCTCGTCCACGACGGAGGCACCGCAGCCCAGGCAGCGGGCCGTCTCTTTCCGGACCTGCTCTTCCGTCAGGGTAAGGTGGTACTCCCGGAACGGATCCTTTCCGGTATCGACGCCCGGGTCCTGACGGGAAGAATTGTCATACGAAGGAACGACGATATCAGACTTGTTGAGTTCAATGAAATCGCGGCGGTTGCGGCCGATTGTCATGTGACCATGCTGTACGAACCGGTGCAGGGACTCGGCAGCCTCTTTGCCTGCGGCGATCGCATCAATGGCAAACTTAGGACCAGTGAAACAGTCTCCGCCGACAAAGATATCTTCCTCCGCCGTCTGGTATGTCAGTTTGTCAGCAACGGGATAGACGCCGCGGAAGAACTCGACCTTGGTGTCCTTGAGAAGGTCCTTCAGGATGACGGTCTGACCGATGGCGAAAATTACGAAATCAGCATCAAGTGTAATCAGTTCATTCTCATCATATTTCGGAGAGAATTTATGATTTTCGTCGAAGACGGAAACGCATTTTTTGAAGACGATTCCCGTGACATTCCCTTCTCCGAGGACTTCTTTCGGTCCCCAGCCGGGATTGATGACGACTCCGTCCTCCCGTGCTTCCCGGCGCTCTTCGGGAGAGGCCGGCATGATATCTTCCGTCTCAAGAGACAGCATCGTTACCGACTCGGCGCCGCTCCGTTTGGCGACCCGGGCCGCATCGATGGCAACATTGCCGCCACCTACGACGACAACCTTTCCGCTGACTTTCATCTTGCCGGTGTTGGCCTCATGCAGGAAGTCAATGGCAGTCGTCGTTCCGGAGAGGGTCTCCCCTGGAATGCCGGGCAGACGCCCGCCCTGGCAGCCGATCGCCACATAGAATCCTTTGTATCCCTCATCGCGCAGCTGCTGGATCGTAATATCCTTACCTACCTCGACACCGGTACGGATCTCGACTCCGATCTCACGCATGATATCGATTTCCGCCTTGATTACATCCTTTTCCAATTTATAGGAAGGAATTCCATAGCGGAGCATGCCGCCCGGTTCGCCTTTCTTTTCGAATACGGTCGGACAGTAGCCCATCGTCGCAAGATAGTAAGCACAACTCAGGCCGGCGGGACCGCCACCGATGATGGCAATCTTCTCATCCCAGCGCTCCCGGACACTTGAAGCGATATTGATTTCCGGGACGAAACGGGTTGCTGCATTGAGATCCTGCTCGGCAATGAATTTCTTTACGGCGTCGATCGCAATCGGCTGGTCGATGGTCCCGCGGGTACATGCGTCTTCGCAGCGGCGGTTGCAGATACGGCCGCACACTGCCGGGAACGGGTTCTCGCGCTTGATCAGTTCGAGTGCCTCCCTGTATTTGCCTTCAGCCGCTTTCTTCAGGTAGCCCTGGACTGCGATATGGGCAGGACAGGCTGTCTTGCACGGCGAGGTACCGGTCGGATAGCAATTGATCCGGTTCTTGTCGCGATAGTCTTCGGTCCATTTATGCGGTCCCCACTTCGTGGCGTCCGGCAGTTCGTGCTTCGGATAGGAGACAGGGCCTTTGGAAGTACAGAGTTTCTGGCCGAGCTTGACGGCTCCGGCAGGACAGTACTCGACGCAGCGGCCGCATGCGACACAGTTGGAAGGCTCGACCTCGGCAACATAAGCGCTACGGGACATGTTCGGGGTATTGAACAACTGCGAGGTACGCAAGGCGTTGCATATCTTTACATTACAGTTGCAGATTGCAAAGATCTTCCCTTCCCCGTCGATATTGGTAATCTGATGGACGAAGCCGTTATCTTCCGCTTTCTTGAGAATAGCCATGCATTCATCGTAGGTAATATAATGGCCGCGGCCGGTTTCCGCCAGATAATCGGCCATGTCGCCGACACCGATGCACCAGTCCCGATAATCATCGGCACAGCCTTCGTCGAGTTTCTTCCGGCCATAACGGCAGGAGCAGATCCCGACACCGAGGTGGCCTTCGTACTTTTTGAGCCAGTAGGAGATATGCTCAATATCAACGGACTGGTTCTCCATCGAGATCGCTTTTTCAACGGGGATGACATGCATGCCGATTCCGGATCCGCCCATCGGAACCATCGGGGTCACTTTCTCAAGCGGAAGGAAAGTCATCCGCTCGAAGAACATGGCCAGTTCCGGATGGCGGTCCATCAGGTCGGTATTCATATTGGTATATTCGGCCGAACCGGGGACAAACATCGGGACCCAGTAGACGCGGTCCTCCCGGTTATAGGTCGTTCCGGGGACCGGACCGTTATCGGTATATTTATCCCCATAGTCGTACTCGAGCATCCCGAAATAGGCAAGCTTGTCAAGCAGTTCATCAAAGGATTTGTCATCCGGGGTATAGTGCTTTTCCCTGTTCCACTGATGGAGAAGCTGATAAGGACGGTGCTCTCGGACTTTCAGCATTTTTTTCGGAAGCATGTCCAGGAGCAGGTCGAGCGAGGCTTCGCGGGTCACCGCATCCATCTCATCTTCAAAAATACAGGCGAGTCCCCAGTATTCGGGGGCATCGGTCGTCATCTTGATTTTCCCTGGAATCCGGTCCGTGACCTTACGGACGAATTTGATCAACTTCGGATTAGGATTCTTGTCTCCCAAATGCTTGGGGACAAACTTAGTCGACATTTCAGGCATATAATTATGTGGTTGTGATTATTTTTTCCAATTTTCTACTTCCCGGAGGATCCAGTCGGCAAAGACGTCGACGCCCTCTCCGGTCTTGGCACAGATCGGAATCACCTGCGCCTTGGGATTGCGCATCCGGACATATTCACGGCATTTGTCAATATCGAAATCAAAATACGGGAGCACATCGATCTTATTGATGACTACGACGTCGCAGACGGAAAACATCAGAGGGTATTTCAGCGGTTTGTCATCCCCTTCCGGAACGGAAAGGATCATGGCGTTCCGGCAACTTCCGGTATCGAATTCAGCAGGACAGACCAGGTTGCCGACATTCTCCAGTATGACGAGGTCGAGATCCTCCATAGGGACGCTGTCCAAACCCTGCCGTGTCATCTCGGCATCCAGGTGGCACATCCCCCCGGTATGAAGCTGGATGGACGGAATACCCGTCGCCTCCTTGATTTTGACGGCATCGACATCACTGTCGATATCAGCTTCCATTACGGCGATCCGGATCTTATCCTTTAAAAGATTGATAGTACGGATCAACGTCGTCGTTTTTCCACTTCCGGGAGATGACATCAGGTTGAGAAGATAGACTCCTTTCTTTTTTAATTCATCCCTAAGCTCATCCGCATCTATATTATTATCAGCAAAAATGCTTTTTTTGATTTCAATTATCTTGATTGGTTCCATGTGTTATTAAAAATCTTTGCAATTTAAGTATTCTGTCGGATTCTTCCAAATTCTTCGCCGTGATATTGGTTTTTACGAAGTAAATTGCTACATTTGTAACCCGTATTCAAGACAATCACTATATCTTATGAAATACGGATTCGATAACGAAAAGTACCTCAAAATTCAATCTGAACACATCAAAAGCCGCATCGCCCAATTCGGCGACAAGCTCTACATGGAGTTCGGCGGAAAACTCTTTGACGACTATCACGCCAGCCGCGTTCTCCCGGGTTTCGAGCCGGACAGTAAACTCAAGATGCTGACTCAACTGAAAGACGATCTGGAAATCATCATCGTCATCAGTGCCATCGATATTGAAAAGAATAAAGTCCGCAGCGACCTCGGTATTACATATGATGTCGACGTTCTTCGCCTGAGGGATGAATTCCTCGCACGCGGGTTCAGCGTCAACAGCGTTGTCGTAACCCATTTCAACGGCCAGTCTAGTGCTGATGCTTATCGTAAGCGCCTGGAAAACATGGGCATTAAGGTTTATTACCACCATACGATCGAGGGATATCCCAATAACGTAGCGCTCATCGATTCCGATGAAGGATTCGGGAAAAATGACTATGTTGAAACGACAAAACCCCTTGTCGTCGTGACGGCTCCCGGTCCGGGGAGCGGGAAAATGGCCGTGTGCCTGAGCCAACTCTACCAGGAGAACAAACGCGGGATCAAGGCCGGGTATGCCAAATTCGAGACGTTCCCGATCTGGAACCTGCCCCTGAACCACCCGGTCAACCTGGCTTACGAAGCGGCCACAGCCGATCTGGAGGACGTCAACATGATCGATCCCTTCCACCTCGAAGCATATGGACAAATGGCGGTCAATTACAACCGGGACGTCGAAATCTTCCCGGTCATGAACGCCCTTTTCGATGACATTTATGGGGATACGCCCTACAAGTCTCCGACCGACATGGGAGTCAATATGATCGGCTACTGCATCAGCGACGACGAAGTGTGCCGGGAAGCCTCCCTCCAGGAAATCATCCGGCGCTACTATTCGGCCCTCTGCAACTTTGCAGACGGGAAAGCGGCCGAACATGAGGTCAACAAGATTGCCCTCCTGATGAAAAAAGCCAAGATTACGACAGCGGACAGGAAGACCACAGTCGCAGCAAGGGAAAGACTGGAAAAATCACATGTCGCCACCGCGGCAATAGAGCTTGAGGACGGAACGATCCTGACGGCGGAGACCAGTCCCCTCCTGGGACCGAGTGCAGCACTTCTGCTCAATGCACTGAAACATATAGCCGGAATCGCGCACAACGTTAAACTCATTCCGCAGACGATGATTGAGCCGATCCAGAAAACGAAGGTCACCTATCTCCACGGCCATAATCCCCGTCTCCACACGGACGAGGTCCTCGTCGCTATTTCCATGATGAGCCTGATCGATGAGAATTGCAAACTGGCCCTCGACCAGCTTCCTAAACTTGCCGGTGCGCAGGTCCATTCCTCCGTCATGCTCAGCGAAGTCGACCGCAAGACATTCAAAAAACTCGGGATCGGCTTGACGTGTGATCCCGTGAGGAAACTGAAAGACAGGCAGATATAGAGCCGTTACATTTTTCCCTGCTCGCCGAGATGGCTGTCCTTGAATCCAAGGAAATACAGGATGCCGTCCAACCCGAGCGTATTGATGGACTGCCCCGCGTGCTTGACCACGCGGGGTTTTGCGTGGAAAGCGATGCCAAGGCCGGCCTCGGCAATCATCGGCAGGTCATTCGCGCCGTCACCGACGGCAATGGTCTGGGCCTGGTTGACATGCTCGCTCTGGGCGATGAGTTTCAGCAGGTCCGCTTTCCGGCGCCCGTCGACGACCTCCCCGACATAGCGTCCGGTCAGTTTCCCATCGTCGTCGATTTCCAGCTCGTTGGCATAGACATAGTCGATGCCATAGCGGCGCTGGAGGTACTCTCCAAAATAGGTAAAACCACCGCTGAGAATCGCAATCTTATACCCGCAGGTCTTCAGTACGGACATCAGGCGGTCCGTTCCCTCGGTTATCGGAAGGTGCTCGGCAATGTCCTG
This sequence comes from uncultured Bacteroidia bacterium, assembly GCA_902789395.1. GTDB lineage: Bacteria > Bacteroidota > Bacteroidia > Bacteroidales > UBA932 > Cryptobacteroides. The sequence goes on from CADANY010000006.1 coordinate 35,289, forward strand.
CATTACGCTGACGTCCAGTCCCTTCAGGAGGGCGACGCGGCGCGTAAAACTCTCTTTGAAATCGATTTCGCCGCGCATGGCACTGGCCGTGATCGCACGGACCTCCTCCCCTACGCCAGCCCGTTCTGCCAGTTCATCGATGCATTCTGTCTGGATCAGCGTCGAATCCATATCAAAGCAGATCAGACGGCGCATCCGGCGATACATATCATCCCTTTGGAGCGAGAAGTCCATCCCGGTCTGCGAAGAGATCGCCATCAGTCTCGCCTGCATCGCAGAGCGGTCCTGCGGCGTTCCCCGGAGAGAGAACTCAATGCATGCCCGGACGTTTTTCTCTGGATTCTTGATGCTCATCCGGCCTGTAAGCCGTTTGATAGAATCGATATTCAGTCCCTGCTCGGCCACGACCTCAGCCGCCTGCTGGATCTGGAGGGCGGACAGGCTCCGGCCGATGACCGTCAGGATATACCGGTTTTTCCCCTGGCGGCCTGCCCACTGTTCATATTCATCATCGGGGACCGGCTCGAACCCGATATTGACCCCGAGTTCAGTCGTCTTGAAAAGTAGTTCCTTCATTACCTGTCCGGAATGCGTATCTTCGATACGGATCAGGATACCCAGTGAGAGTGTACTGTGGATATCAGCCTGGCCGATATCCAGGATCTGGGCGTCATAGCGGGCAAGGATCTGCATCACGGAAGCCGTCAGTCCTGTCTGGTCGCGGCCTGTAATACGGATAAGAATCTGCTCTTTCATGTCTGAGGTACTTTTAGTCCACGCAAAGATAGCAATTAATCGATTGATTTCGTAAATTTACGTTTTCTAAAAGTGATTATGCACTATGCAACAACATACGCTTCAACTCTCCGGCCGTGAATGTCAGCTATTTGCCCTTGAAAGCCCCCGGTTCATCCTGATCCAGACCCTGGGCAGGCACGAGCGGGAGGGCATATCTTCCCTGATGGAAATGATCGGGGAAAAGACACATGTGCCTTTTGTCTCTGCCGCATTCCAGATCCTGGACTGGGATATGGACCTGACGCCTTGGCCGGACCCGGCGATCAACCGGGATCCGGCGCTGGGATCCGGTGCTCCCTTGACCCTCCGGTTCGTAACGAATGAGCTTCTTCCCCGTTTACGATCCATGTACGGCCCGCTTCCCGTCATCATCGGCGGCTACTCCCTCGGCGGATTGTTTGCCCTATGGGCTTCGATGCAGACGGATCTTTTCGCCGCCGTTGCTGCCGCATCTCCATCCTTATGGATCCGGGATTGGATGGCCTATGCCCGCGAACACCCGGTCAGGACGGGAGCCGTCTATCTCAGCCTCGGAGACCAGGAAGAGCACGTCCGCAACCGTTCGATCGCCGGAGTCGGAGATGCCGTACGCGCAGAATATGAGCTCCTGAAAAGACAGCTCGGAAGGAACCGGTGCACCCTTGTATGGAATGCCGGAGGCCATTTCCAGGATGGAGAACGGCGTCTCGCTGACGCGTTTGCATGGTGTCTCAATACCTTGACTGCCGCTTCCTGCATCCAGATCCGCGGGGCCCGTGTCCATAATCTCAAAAACATCGATGTGGATATTCCTCTCGGAAAGATCGTCGGCATCGCCGGCGTATCCGGAAGCGGGAAATCGTCCCTTGCACTCGGGGTACTCTATGCGGAAGGCTCCCGCCGGTATCTGGACTCCCTTTCGACCTATACCCGCCGCCGGATGACCTTTTCGGCCAAGGCGGATGTAGATGATATTCTCCATGTACCCGCCTCGATCGCACTCCACCAGCGCCCCGGCGTCCCCGGGATCCGCTCGACCTTCGGGACCGGAACGGAACTCCTGAACAGCCTCAGGCTGATGTTCTCACGCCTGTCCAGCCACCGCTGTCCGAACGGACACTACGTTCCCCCTACCCTTGCCGTAGCGGCGGAGCAGGAAATCGTCTGTCCCGAATGCGGCGCCCATTTCTACGCTCCGGGCGCCGAGGATCTTGCCTTCAACAGCCAGGGAGCCTGCAAATGCTGCGGCGGGACCGGCATCGTCCGGACCGTTGATGAATCGACCCTTGTTCCCGACGAGAATCTGACAATAGATGAAGGAGCCGTCGCTCCCTGGGGATACCTGATGTGGTCCCTGATGAAAGACATTGCACGGGAAATGGGTGTCCGGACGGATGTCCCGTTCAAAGATCTGACCCCTGAGGAAAAAGAAATCGTCTACCACGGACCTGCGGAAAAACGGCACATTATCTATAAGAACGAGAAGACAAACGGATTCGCGGAAATGGATTTCACCTACTACAGCGCCGTGTATTCCGTAGAAAATGCCCTGTCGAAGGTCAAGGATGAGAAAGGGATGAAACGGGTGGAGAAATTTTTAAAAGAAGATCCTTGTCCGGAATGCGGAGGATCCCGCCTGAGCGATGCGGCTAGGGCTCCCCGCCTGCGGGGCATTTCACTCGCAGACGCATGCAGGATGACACTGGACGAACTGATCCTCTGGGTCAAGGGAGTCCCGGCGTCACTCCCGGCTGAGATGCGGCCGATGGCAGAGAGCATCTGCGATTCATTTCTCGGCGTTGCGCGTCGGCTTGTCGACCTTGGGCTGGGCTATCTCTCCCTCGACCGGTCTGCCTCTACCCTGTCGACCGGCGAGCGGCAGCGGATGCAGCTTGCCCGTACGGTAAGGAATCGCACGACCGGCGTTCTGTACGTCCTCGATGAGCCCTCGATCGGTCTGCACCCCTCGAACATTGTCGGTCTGAGCGGTGTCATGCACGACTTGGTTGAAGACGGGAATTCTGTCATTCTGGTCGATCACGATACGCAGATCCTCAAGGAGGCCGACTGGATCGTCGAGATGGGACCGTCCGCAGGGGCGGATGGCGGAACCGTCATCGCGGAAGGTACGATTCCCGGGCTCGCCGCCAATCCGGCTTCGAAAATCGGTCCCTTCCTGAAAGGAGACGTACTCACTCCGAAAGGTCCATCCCCGGATCTCTTTATGGCGGGGCGGATCCATCTGTCGACGGGAGAGATCCATACCGTCCATCCGCTGGAAGTCGATATACCGAAAGGAAAACTGACCGTCGTCACCGGCGTTTCCGGTTCCGGAAAGACGACGATGGTCCTCGAGAGCCTCGTTCCCGCACTCGAGGCATGGACCAAAGGGACCAGGATGCCGACCCATGTGAACGGGATTGACGCCCCGGGGATCGCCCATGTCAAACTCATCGACGCAACCCCGATCGGGATCAATATCCGTTCGACTGTCGCCACTTATGCCAACGTCCATGATGAGCTCAGGAAAGTCTACGCCAAAACCCCCGACGCCAGGACTGGAGGATGGAAGGCCGGTGATTTTTCATACAACACAGGAGATCTCCGATGTCCGGTTTGTGACGGAACCGGAACAATCAGCCTTGATATCCAGTTCCTCCCGGATGTCGATATCCCCTGCCCGGAATGCCGCGGCTCCCGTTACGGAAAAGCAGCCCAGCGGATCCTGTATACCAACAAATCAGGGGAAAGCCGCTCACTTCCCGCTCTGATGGAGATGGATGTAGCCAAGGCCCGCCTTTTCTGCCGGGACCTTCCCCTTGTCCGGGATCGTCTTTCCGTGCTCGAATCGCTCGGACTCGGCTATCTGACACTCGGAGAACAAACCCCGAGCCTGTCGGGAGGGGAAGCCCAGCGTCTCAAACTATCCAGTGAAATGGGGCGCATCCAGACCGACTCTCTCTTCGTTTTTGACGAACCTTCGATCGGTCTCCATCCCCTCGATGTCGAAACGCTGATGCAGGTATTCCACACGCTGATTGCATCCGGTGCGACGGTCGTTGTTATCGAACATGACCTCGACATTATCCGGCAGGCGGATTATGTGATCGACATGGGACCCGGTGGCGGCAAGTCCGGCGGCATGATCGTTGCATCCGGTTCTCCGGCAGAAATAAAAGACCACCCTGGAAGTATAACTGGAAAATATTTGTAATATGTTGATTATGACTTTGATTATCACTCTTTTCCTGCTTTTGACATCAAAAGGGGAATTTCAAAACCTTGATATTCCTACCTTCAAAGAAAAAATCATCGACAATCAGGTCGTTCTCATCGATGTCCGCACAGCTGAGGAATTCGAGGCCGGGCATATCCCCGGGGCAATCAACATAGACTGGTACGGTTCCGATTTCCTTCAGAAGGCGGAACAGGTCTGCACGAAAGACAAGCCTGTCGCTTTGTACTGCCGGAGTGGGAAAAGAAGCCTTGCAGCCGCCGTCAAAATGACACGAAGCGGATATCAGGTCCTCAATCTGAAGGGCGGATTCAACACCTGGCAAGAAGCCGGCGAGCCCGTTACCCGCTATGAGGTTGAGACGTTCCATACGAATAGCGGCAAAGCCGTCTGGATCACGCTGATCAAGCACGGTTCGCTGGCGATTTCCTACGATGGTCTCTCCATCCAGGTCGATCCGGTTTCCGGGCTCGGGAGACCCACGGACTATGCGGCGGAATTCCCGAAAGCCGATGTCATTCTCGTCACTCATGAACACGGTGACCATCTCGATCAAACGGCCCTGGAGGCTCTTACCAAAGAGAGTACCCGGCTGATTCTCAACGGGACCAGTGCGAAGAAGATCGGTCGGGGCGAGGTTATCGGGAACGGGGAGACATGGACCCTGCCCAAAGGAATCATCCTCGAGGCTGTTCCTGCCTACAATACGACGCCGGGGCGGGAGAAATTCCACCCGAAAGGGAACGGAAACGGCTATGTCCTGACCTTGGACGGACTGAGAATCTATATCGCCGGAGATACGGAAGATATTCCTGAAATGGAAAATCTCAAAGATATTGACATCGCCTTCCTGCCTGTCAATCAGCCCTATACCATGACGGTCGGGCAATGTGCGGCCGCAACCCGGATGATCCGTCCGAAGGTGTTGATCCCTTATCACTTCAGTGATACGGATCTGACCGGACTGCAAGAACTGCTGCCCGGTCAGAAAATACTGTTTAGGAATATGCAGTAGCGCTACCTTCCCTGCATCCTCCCGAGGAAGCAGTGGATGGTATTTTTCATCAGCATGGCAATCGTCATCGGGCCGACTCCGCCGGGGACCGGCGTAATCCACGAGGCAACCTTCTCACAGGATGCGAAATCGACGTCTCCGCAGAGTTTTCCTTCCGCATTCCGGTTCATCCCAACGTCGATGACGACGGCACCGGGCTTTACCATATCACCCGTTACAAGCCCAGCCTTTCCAACAGCGACGACAAGGACGTCGGCATTCCGGCATACGGCCCCAAGGTCCGCGGTGCGGGAATGGGCGATGGTCACCGTCGCATGGCGGTCCAGCAGAAGCTTGGCCATGGGCTTGCCGACAATATTGCTGCGGCCGACAACAACGGCATTTTTGCCTTTGAGTTCGCAGCCGATCGTATCCAGCATGCGCATGACCCCAGCAGGCGTACACGGGACAATGCAGTCCTTTCCAAGCCACAGACCGGCCACGTTTCCGGGGTGGAACCCATCCACATCTTTTTCCCGTGATATTGTATCAATGACTTTCTCCTCGTCGATATGCTTCGGGAGCGGCAGCTGGACCAGGATCCCATCGACTCCCGGATCCTCATTGAGGTCCCGGATCTTTCCGAGCAAGGTCTCCTCGGCGATATCGGCCGGTAGTTCGATCAACTGGGAATCCATTCCCGTATAGGCAGCCGCTTTGACCTTGTTACGGACGTAGACCTGGCTGGCCGGGTTCTCCCCTACGATAATGACGCAGAGGCAGGGCTTCCGTCCATAGCGGGCTTCCAGTTCGCCGACTTCGGTACGGACCTCGTCCTTGACGAGCGCACTCAGGGCTTTTCCATCAATAATATTTCCCATAATCAGCTATTTTTCGAATGCTATGTGTGCAATGTCTTTTCTGTAAAATAGATTCTCGCAAGAGATCTTCCCCACCTCGGCATAGACCCGGTCACGGGCATCGGAGAGGTCCGTTCCGCCGGAGACGACCATCAGGACGCGGCCGCCGCTGGTCGAGACCTTTCCGTCCCGTACGGAGGTTCCCATGTGGTACACCTTAGCTTCTACCTGATCCAGTCCGGCGATCTCATAGCCTTTCTCATAGTGGCCGGGATAGCCTTTTGAAGCCAGGACGACGCCCAGGGTCACGCCTTCGGACCAGACAGGTTCAGCGACCGGCTTACCGGTTGCCACGCCCTCGAAGATATCGTAGATGTCACTCTTCAGCAACGGGAGAACGACTTCCGTCTCCGGATCGCCGAAGCGCGCATTGAACTCGATCACCTTGATTCCTTGCGGCGTTTTCATGAGACCGCCGTAGAGTACGCCCGAGAGGGGCAGGCCCTTCGCACACATGGCCGCTGCCGCCTTGCACATGATCTCCTTATAAGCGAATGCACGGTCCTCATCCGTAATGAAAGGAAGTCCCGTATAGGCACCCATTCCGCCGGTATTGGGCCCCTTGTCGCCGTCAAAGGCCCGTTTATGGTCCTGCGACAGAGGCATGGGATAAACCCGTTCCCCGTCGACGAAGCAAAGGAAAGAGAATTCAGGCCCGGTAAGGAAATCTTCTACCACTACGCGTCCCTTACCGAAGGTATGGTCCAGTAGCATATCGGAAAGTGCGTCATGGGCTTCCGACTCGTTCTGTGCGATCACAACTCCCTTTCCGGCGGCAAGTCCATCGTACTTGAGGACGGCGGGGAAAGGACGGGACAGCACATAGGCCAGCGCATCGTCGAAATCGGAGAAACTGCGGTAGGCTGCAGTAGGGATTCCCGCGCTTTCCATCAGTTCCTTGGCAAACTCCTTGGAACTCTCGATGGCCGTCGCCGCCTGCGTATGGCCGAAAATCTTAAGACCGGCCTCCCGGAATGCATCTACGATACCAGCGGCAAGGGCAGCTTCGGGGCCAACCACGGTGAGGTCTACTTCATGCTCCTGAGCGAAAGCCTTGAGGCCTTCCACGTCGGTGTCTTTCAGCGGTACGTTGAAAGCCAGTTCTCCGATACCGGCATTTCCGGGGGCACAGTAGATTTTCTCTACCTGGGGACTGCGGCTGAGGGCATCCACAATGGCATGCTCCCGTCCGCCGCTACCGATAACCAGTACGGTTTTCCCGAGACAGTCTTCCAGATTGATTTCCCGGACTCCGACGGAGGATTGCTGGGAAGGAAGAGGATAAACGAGGCCCATGACAATCAGTGTTTAAAATGCCTTTCGCCGGTCATCAGCATGGTAATGCCGTTCTCATCGGCTTTCTTGACAGAGTCTTCATCGCGGATGGATCCTCCCGGCTGGACAATGGCTTTGATTCCATACTGGGCGGCAAGGGCGACGCAGTCATCAAAGGGGAAGAAACCGTCCGAAGCAAGAACAAGACCCTCCATATTACCCCCGAGGGTCGCGCTCGCCTGCTTGAGCGCAATCTCTGCAGAACCGATCCGGTTCATCTGGCCGGCGCCGACGCCGTAGGTCATACCGTCTTTTGCGACGACGATGGAATTGGACTTGACATGCTTGACGATATGCCAGGCAAAATCCAGATCGCGGAGCTGGGCAGGGGTCGGTTTCGCCTCTGTAACACACATTTCCGCCGTGACGGTCTTGGTCTCGATATCCTGGTTCTGGACAAGGAGTCCGCCGTTTACGCTGACATACATCTGCTGAGCAGGAACGGGCAGGGTCATGTCGACCTGAAGCAAACGGAGATTCTTCTTGGAAGAAAGGAATTCAAGGGCGTCGGGAGCGAAAGACGGAGCCATGATGATTTCAAGGAAAATCGGTTTCAGCAGCTGTGCGACTTCCAGATTGACCTCCCGGTTGAAGGCGACAATGCCGCCGAAAATGGACGTTTTATCCCCTTCGTAGGTTTTCTGCCAGGCGTCGACGACATCCTTGCCGACTGCTGAGCCGCAGGGATTCATATGTTTCAGCCCGACGCAGAACGGTTCCGAGAATTCCCGGACGATATTCAGCGCAGCGTTAGCGTCCTGGATATTGTTATAGGAGAGTTCCTTACCGTTGAGCTGGACGGCTGTAGCCAAAGAGAAAGGGACGGTCTCCCCGACCGTTTTGTAGAACTTCGCGGCCTGGTGCGGATTCTCGCCGTACCGAAGACTCTGCTTCTCCTCGAACTCAAGGAAAAGTTTTTCGCTCAATCCGGCCTGACGGCGCATGTACTGGGCAATGCAGCAGTCATATTCAGCCGTATGGGTATATGCCTTGGCCGACAGTTTGAGGCGGGTTTCAGGAGTGGTATTCCCTTTTTCGCGTATCTCAGCAAGGACGGCATCGTAGTCTTCGGGGTTGCAGACGATGGTTACATCGCGCCAGTTCTTGGCTGCGCTCCGGACCATCGAAGGGCCGCCGATATCAATATTTTCGATGGCATCCTCGAGCGTGACGCCCTCTTTCGCAATCGTCTGGCGGAAAGGATAGAGATTGACGCAAACCAGTTCGATCGTCTCGATACCGTTCTCTTTCAGGGTTTCCATATGGGCCGGTACATCGCGGCGGGCCAGGATACCGCCATGGACCTTCGGATGGAGGGTCTTGACCCGTCCGTCGCAAATCTCCGGGAATCCGGTTACCTCACTGATGCCGATCGTCTTGACGCCCTGGCTTTCCAGGAGTTTCTGCGTTCCGCCGGTCGCAATGATTTCCCAACCGAGATCAACCAGGCCCTGAACGAACCCGACGAGTCCGGTCTTGTCACTAACACTTACTAAAGCTCTCATTTCTTCTATAGAATTTAATTATTTATTGATCAAGTTGATCCGGACGCCCGGAACGTCTGTCACCTTTCCGATGACGGATGCTTTCTCCCCGCAGTCTGCGAGAATCGAAATGGCTTTGTCAGCTTCCGAGGGATCCATGACGGCAATCATTCCGATACCCATATTGAAGATATTGAACATCTCGCGGTGAGGGACATTCCCCCACTTCTCGAGCATACGGAAGACAGGCAGGATCTCCCAGGTTCCTTCTTCGATTTCGAGACCCTGGCCCTCCTGAAGGACACGCGGGATATTCTCATCGAAACCGCCGCCCGTAATATGGCAGATTCCGTGGACGTCACAGTTCCGGATGACAGAAAGCATCTGGCGGACATAGATACGGGTCGGAGTCAGAAGCACTTCGCCGAGGGACCGTCCCCCGAATTCGGGAATCGAATCGGTATAGGAAAGGCCGGCATCGGCGACAATCTTACGGACAAGGCTGAAACCGTTGGAATGGACACCGGTCGAGGCGACGCCGACAAGGACGTCCCCGACCTTTACTTTCGATCCGTCGATGAGTTTCGATTTTTCGACGACTCCGGTGGTGTAGCCGGCAATGTCATACTCTCCGTCGGCATACATGCCGGGCATTTCAGCCGTCTCTCCCCCGACCAGGGCACACCCCGCCTGACGGCAGCCTTCGGCAACCCCGGCGACGATGGCTTCCACCTTCGCCGGAACATTCTTTCCGAGAGCGACATAATCCAGGAAAAAGAGAGGTTCAGCCCCCTGTGCGAGGACATCGTTGACGCACATGGCGACGGCATCGATACCGATCGTATCATGCTTGTCCATCGCGAAAGCAATCTTGAGTTTGGTACCGACTCCGTCCGTTCCGCTGACAAGGACCGGTTCACGGATTCCAAGGGCAGAGAGATCGAACATACCGCCGAAAGAACCGATATTTCCCATCGATCCGGTACGGGCCGTCGAAGCGACGTGCTGCTTGATTCTCCGGACTACTTCGTATCCGGCTTCGAGATTGACTCCCGCATTTTCATAAGTCTTGGCCATATATCAGTTGTTTTGTATAATATCATCGTCATAAAGCAAAGTCGGGTACTCTCCCGTGAAACAAGCCTGGCAGGGATCCGCACAGCCGAAACAGGAATCCCGGGTCGACTCCGGACTGAGATAGCCGAGCGAGTCGGCTCCGATGGCTTCCCGGGCCTCTTCGAGGGTCCGGTGCGAGCAAAGCAGTTCTTCAGGAGTAGAAGTATCGACCCCGTAGTGGCACGTAAAGCGCATCATCGGACTGGCGATCCGGACATGGACCTCCTTCGCCCCGGCCTCCCGGAGGAGACGGACGATTTTAAGGCAGGTTGTTCCCCTGACGATCGAATCATCGACAAGGACAATCCTTTTCCCCCTGACGATGCTTTCTACCGGCGAGAGTTTCATCTTAACGCCCAGTTCCCGCATGGACTGGACCGGCTGGATGAAGGTTCTCCCTACGTATTTGTGCTTGACCAGACCCATCTCGTACGGGATTCCGCTCTCCTCGCTGTATCCCATGGCGGCACTGAGGCTTGACTCAGGGACCCCGACGACGATATCGGCATCGACCGGGTTCTCACGGTAGAGACGGCGACCGGCTTCCTTCCGGTAAGCATGGACGTTGCATCCGTCTATATCGCTGTCCGGCCGGGCAAAATAGATATACTCCATCGCACACATCCGGTGGCGGGAAAAACGGGAATACAGATTGCTGCGGATCCCATGGGAATCAAGGCAGATGACCTCACCCGGATTGACGTCACGGATAAAGGTCGCCCCCATGATCCCGAAGGCACAGGACTCGCTGCTGACGACATAGCCGTCGCCGAGTTTGCCGATGCAGAGGGGTTTGATCCCGTATTTGTCCCGGCAGGCATAGATTCGGTTCTTCGTCATGATCAGGAAGGTAAATCCGCCTTCGATCATGTTCAGAGCCTTGATAATCCGTTCAATTCGGTCTTCTCCGGAGTTTTTCTTGATCAGATGGGCAAGGACTTCGCTGTCGGTATCGGTCTGGAAAATCGTTCCCCTCTTCTCGAGGAAATCCGCCAGCTGGCGGGCATTGATGAGATTCCCTTCGCCGGCAACGGCGAAATCTCCGCTCCGGTGATGGAAAAAGAGCGGCTCGACATTATCGAGTCCTCCCTTTGAGACATTGGCGTACTTGACACTTCCTATTCCGATCCGGCCTTTCAGCGGATCGATCTTTCCGTCGGTAAAGACTTCGTTCAGAAGTCCCAGCCCCCGATAACGGTAGGATTTTCCATTCTCGTCAAATGTGACGATCCCACCGCCTTCCTGACCGCGGTGCTGAAGGTTATGGAGACCGTAATACAACAAGGTTGAGGCGTGCTCGACGCCATAAACTCCCAGTACACCCATGTTATGATTCTAAATTAAGGTTTTGCAAACGTTCAAGGACTTCCCTGTAAGAGGCGACGACATCGCTGAGGTCCAGACGGAAACGGTCTTTGTCAAGACGTCTTCCGTCCTTTTCGTCCCACAGCCTGCAGGTATCCGGGCTGATCTCGTCAGAGATAATCAGTTCCCCATTGTCGGTTGCCCGGCCGAATTCGATCTTGACATCGACCAGTTCGATTCCGGCCCTGTGGAAGACATCGCTCAGGAGCTCATTCGCCCGCCTTGCCTCCGCAACCATGAACTGCAGTTCTTCGTAACTGGCCAATCCGAGGGCGACGGCATGATGCTCGTTGATCAACGGATCTTCCAACTCGTCATTGTTGTACCGGAGATCGATGATGGTATTCCCTTGACGGAATCCTTCTTCGACGCCGAGACGGGTGGCCAGAGACCCGGCGACCCGGTTCCGGACGATTACCTCAAGAGGGATGATTTCGATCCTCCGGCACAACTGCTCATCGTCGCTGACTTTTTCGATGAAATGGGTCTTGATCCCATTCCGGTTCAGGTAAGCGAGCAGGATAGAGGAAATGCCGTTGTCCAGGATACCCTTTCCGATGAACCGCGCACGCTTGATGTTGTTATAAGCAACGGAGATATCCTTATAACGGAAAATCACGCGGTCGGGGTTGTCGGTAGAAAAAACCTGTTTTTCGTTTCCTTCGAAGATAAGTTCGTTTTTGACCATGGGTTGTTATTTCTTGAAATAATTGACAGCGTTTTCGAACAGGGGCTGACGGCGTTCACCGGAGATATTCTTGAATAAATCCTCCTCATAACGCTCGCTATGGCCCATCTTTCCGAGGATATGCCCGTCAGGGCTGAGTATACCCTCGATATCATAATAGGAGCCATTGGGATTGTCGACATACCGGAAAGCGACCTGTCCGTTGGCAAAGAGTTTCGCAGCCATTTCCTGATTGACGACAAATTTGCCTTCTCCGTGGCTGAAAGCGATGCTGTGGCGCTGCCCGAGTGAGAAGCCACGGAGCCAGGGAGAATGCACGGAAGCGACCTCCGTAGTCGCGACCAGCGAAATATGGCGGTTGATATCGTTCCGGAACAGCGTCGGGGAATCGGGCGTAACGCATCCCAATTTTCCATAAGGGAGCAGGCCGCTCTTGACAAGGGCCTGGAAACCGTTGCAAATGCCGAGGATAAGCCCCCCGCGCTGCAGAAGGGAGATAATGGCCGCTCCGACCGTAGCGTTACCGATGACATCGGCGATAAACTTGCCGCTTCCGTCCGGTTCGTCACCCGAGGAGAATCCGCCGCAGAAAGCCAGGATGTGGCATTGGTCAATCCTCTCAGAGAGTTCACGTATGGACGAGAGGACATCCTCCGGAGTCAAGTTCCTGAAAATGAAAGGACGGACTTCCGCTCCGGCGTTACGGAAGGCTTTCGCCGTATCGTAATCGCAGTTGGTACCGGGGAATACCGGAAGACAAACGATAGGGGTTTCCACCGGAGCGCCCGGATAGACAAGGTCGGAGGCATCCGCTGCGGCAGGTACGACCTCCGGTGCAGGCGCAGCAAAAGCCGGCTTAACCTTCGCAGGGTACAGTTTCGCGTAACGGGATACATACGCTTCTTCAAGACGCCGGGAATCCAAGCTGAAACCGTTGACTTCCATCTTGCCGTCCGTCACCTCGCCCAGGTATTCGGCAGCCGGGAATTCCAGTTCTTTCCCCGCCTCGAAAAGGATGGATCCATACGGGAGGGAGAAAAGATCTTTATCATTGATTTTAACATTAAAACCAAGGGAGTTGCCAAGGCTCATCTTCACTAACGCTTCAGCTGCTCCTCCTACACCGGCCGACCAGGCAGATACGATATCGCCGGAGGCGATCCTGTCATGGAGCCAGTTCCAATTGGAGATGAGGCGTTCCGTATCCGGCATGTGATTTCCGTCCGGGGTATGACGGAGCAGGTAGATCCGGTTCCCGGCCCGTTTGAATTCAGGAGAAATGACTTTCCGCGCGTCAACCGTCGTGATGCCGAAGGCAACGAGGGTCGGGGGAACATGGATATGCTCGAATGTTCCGCTCATGGAATCTTTCCCTCCGATGGAAGGAAGACCGAGATCGCGCTGCATTTTCAGCGCACCGAGAAGAGCGGAGAAGGGTTTGCCCCACGTATGGGGATCTTCCGTCATCCGTTCGAAATATTCCTGATAGGAAAAACGCATCCCTGAAAAATCGGCTCCGGAGCAGACCACCTTCGTGCAGGCCTCGACAACGGCATAGGCGGCGCTGTGGTATGGACTCCAAAGGGCCAGTTCGGGATCATAGCCATAGGCCATCACACTGGCCGTGTGGGTCATTCCGCCGGTCGGTATCTTCTGGACGGAAACCTGCGTTTCCGTCATCTGCCGCTTCCCGCCGAAGGGCATCAGGACCGTAGACCGTCCGATCGTGGAATCGAACATTTCGATGAGTCCTTTCTGGGATGCGACATTGGGAGATCCCATCAGGTTCTCCATCTTTTCTTCCAAGGATTCTCCGGAAGGAATCCGTACGAAGGGATCCTTGTCTTCAACGGCAGAAACCGTCGCTTTTGCGAAATGGGGGGCGCCGGCACTGTCGATGAATTTACGGGAAAGATCGCAGACCGTGTGACCGCCGAAAAACATCCGCATACGTGCCGTACCGGTCACGTCGGCCACATGGGTCACCTCGATATTATCAGCTCCGCACAGTTCCATGAACCGGTCTTTATCGGCCGCTTCAACAACGACCGCCATCCGCTCCTGGGATTCGCTGATCGCAAGTTCCGTCGCATTCAGGCCGGAATATTTGGTCGGGACACGGTCCAGGTAGATATCCAGTCCGTCCGCCAGCTCGCCGATGGCGACACTGACACCGCCCGCACCGAAGTCGTTCGATTTTTTGATCAGGCGGGTTACCTCAGGACGGCGGAAAAGACGCTGCAGCTGCCGCTCCTCAGGCGGATTGCCCTTCTGGACCTCGCTGCCGCAGGTTTCCAGAGAAGCCTCCGTGTGTTCTTTCGAAGAACCGGTCGCCCCGCCGATACCATCGCGGCCTGTTCGTCCTCCGAGAAGAAGGATCACATCGCCCGGAGCAGGGGTTTCACGGCGGACATCGGACGCTTTCACAGCACCGACAACCGCACCGATTTCCATCCGCTTGGCGGTATATCCGTCGGAATAGATTTCGCGTACATGGGTCGTTGCCAGTCCGATCTGGTTTCCATAGCTGGAATAACCGCCGGCGGCCTTTTTGCTGATCATCCGCTGGGGCAGTTTCCCGGGGAGCGTATCTGAGACACGGGTCAGGATATCACCGGCACCGGTAACGCGGAGTGCCTGATAGACGTAGGCGCGTCCGGACAAGGGATCACGGATCGCACCGCCCAGGCAGGTGGCGGCACCTCCGAAAGGCTCGATTTCAGTCGGGTGGTTATGGGTTTCATTCTTGAACTGCAGCAGCCACTTTTCCATCTTTCCGTCGACATCGACGTTGATATAGATGCTGCAGGCGTTGTTTTCTTCGCTCTGTTCGAGGTCATCGAGTTTTCCCTTGCTGCGGAGCCAGCGGGCGCCGATGGTTGCAAGTTCCATCAGACAAAGCGGTTTCGACTCCCGCCCGAGGTCTTTCCTCATCGCCCGGAGCATCTCCAGCGATTCGCCGAACTCTTCTTTCATGAACGAATCGTCAACCGTAATCTCTTCCAGGACGGAAGTAAAGGTCGTATGACGGCAATGATCGCTCCAGTAGGTGTCGAGAATGCGGAGTTCGGTTTCGGATGGATCACGCCCTTCCTCCCGGAAATAGCGGACCACCTCCCTGAGATCATCCGTATTCATGGCCAGGCCGTGTTCCTTGCAGAATGAGGCATAATGGGACGGGTCCATCTCCGTAAATCCCGTCAGGTCCTCAAGCGGCTTGACATCCGCCCGTTCGCCCCAGGCAAGAACGGAGAGGTCCTTCGGGCGGCACTCGACCGGATTGATGAAATAATGACGGATCCTGGAGAGCGTTTCTTCGGAAACTTCCTCTCCGAAAACCAGAAGCCGGGAACTCTTGATCCGGACATCTGCGGAAGGATCGATCAGGTGGACACAGTCGACAGCGGAGGAGGCCCGCTGGTCAAACTGGCCGGGGATATACTCCACCGCAATATACTTTCGTCCGGAAAGGTCCATAGAATCCGACACCGTATCGGTAGCGACCTCTCCGAAGACACGGAACTTGCATTCCTCTGCAAGCGCATCGGAGAAACCGAACAAGTCATAGACATTGATCAGTCGGAGGAAAGTCAGATTGAGAGAAAGATTCTCATTGAACTCGGAGAGCAGGCTGGCAGCCTCGACCCGGAACTGCTCTTTCTTTTCAACAAATAACCGCTTGCTGTTCATTCTTGATAAAATTGATGCCCACCGGCCGCGATGCGAAGGTGGGCATTATGCTAAATAACTGTATTCAAAACTTTGTCGCTTTGCTTCCTGCGGAACTCCGTCAGCGCATCAGCCAGTTCAGGATGCTGGAGGGCCAGGATGGCGACCGCATAGAGAGCGGCATTGCGTGAACCGTCGATCGCCATGGTAGCAACGGGGATTCCGGAAGGCATCTGAACGATCGACAGCAGGGAGTCCAGACCGTTGAGCGCCTTGGACTTGACAGGGACCCCGATGACAGGCAGCGTCGTCAGGGCCGCGATGACCCCCGGCAGATGGGCTGCGCCGCCGGCACCTGCTATGATGATATCGACTCCCCTGTCGCGTGCGGATGAGACATAATCAGCCAAAGGGCCGGGATTCCGGTG
The DNA here is from genome assembly GCA_902789395.1 of uncultured Bacteroidia bacterium. GTDB lineage: Bacteria > Bacteroidota > Bacteroidia > Bacteroidales > UBA932 > Cryptobacteroides. The sequence goes on from CADANY010000006.1 coordinate 51,300, forward strand.
TGCGCTGAGAACCTTTTTTTCATAAGGGACCCCGAACTCTTCCAGGGTTGTGCAGGCCGGCATCATGACGTCCCAGTCGCTGGCGCTGCCCATAATGATAGATACCTTCATAAGAAAATCTACTAACGACGAGGTGCAAATTTACAACGAATATCCGACAGGGACAAATCAATTTCAAAATCTTTCCCGAAAATTATCAACATCCGGCCTGTTCATATTTTTTAAGAAATAAATTTGGAATATTTCTCCAAATAGCCTTACCTTTGCGAAAATTGCGTTCAGATGATCCGAGTCTTCAAAATCCAGCCTGTCTGCGCCGGAAGTTCCGACGAAGTTCTCGTTTCATCTGATATTTGTTTTTAATTCGGACAGCCTTTCGGGGTTGTCTTTTTTTTGAATGATGGCAAACGATCTGCTGCTGAAAAACGGTTTCGTCGTGACAGGGAACGGCGCCCGGAAGGAAGACATCCTGATCCGGAACGGACGGATTGCGACCATGGCTCCCGGGCTGAGCGCCGGAGAGGACGTCCGGATCATGGACCTGACAGGACTGACCCTTGTCCCCTCTTTCGCTGATGTCCATGTCCATCTCCGCGAACCGGGCCAATCCTATAAAGAGACCATCCGGACCGGGTCGATGGCCGCAGCCCGCGGAGGCTATACCGTCGTATGCGCCATGCCGAACCTCAATCCCGTCCCGGACTCTCCGGAGAACCTCGCCAGGGAGCAGGCGATCATCGACCGCGACGCCGTTATCCGCGTCCTTCCCTACTGCTCCATCACCAAGGGGCGCAAAGGATTGGAAACGGTTGATTTTAAGAAGCTCAAGAATAGTTGCGTGGCTTTTTCGGATGACGGGAGCGGGGTCCAGTCCGATGAGATGATGCGAAGGGCTATGGAAGAAGCCGCCCGGGAAGGGGTCATTATCGCCGCCCACTGTGAAGACAACACCCTGCTGCATGGAGGATATATCCACCAGGGACGCTACGCCGCCTCCCACGGTCACCGGGGCATCTGTTCCGAAAGTGAATGGGGCCAGATTGCAAGGGACATCGAGATCGCGGCCGCGACCGGGTGTCACTACCATGTCTGCCATATTTCGACGAAAGAAAGCGTAGATATTATAAGGAACGCGAAAAAGCGAGGCATTCCGGTTACCTGTGAGACCGCTCCCCATTACCTGACCCTTTGCGAGGATGATCTCAGGGAAGAAGGACGGTTCAAGATGAATCCGCCCCTTCGGAGCGCAGCAGACCGGGAAGCGCTCATCCAGGGACTCATCGACGGGACGATTGACGTCATCGCAACGGACCATGCCCCCCACTCCGCCGAAGAGAAAGCCCGCGGACTGGAAGGAAGCGCAATGGGGATTGTCGGTCTCGAGACTTCGTTCCCGGTACTCTATACTCGGCTTGTCAAGACGGGAATCCTCCGTTTTGAAAGGCTCATCGAGGCGATGAGCGAAGCCCCCCGGAGGATCTTCGGTCTGGGAGAGGGACTTCTTCCCGGTGCAAAAGCGGATTTGGCCGTCATCGATACGGTTCACCCCTTCTCCATCGACAGCAGGCAGTTCCTCTCCATGGGAAAAGCCACGCCGTTCGACGGATGGAATGTATATGGAAAAATTATCCTGACCCTGATGGACGGGATAACGGTATATAAAGATAATTAGGTTACAATGAAAAGACCGGAAAAGAAACTTGTATTGGAAACAGGCCAGGAATTCTATGGATGGGGATTCGGGGCCGACTGTCGCAAGGTCTGCGAAATCGTTTTCAACACGTCCGTCGTCGGATATCAGGAGATCCTCTCCGACCCTTCGTACGCGGAGCAGATCGTCGTCATGACCTATCCGCTTATCGGGAATTATGGCATTACGGATGAGGACTTTGAGTCCCGGAATCCCGCCATCGGCGGACTTATCGTCCGGGAATGCTGCGACACCCCCAGCAATTTCCGCTCCACGAAAACCCTGGAGGAAGAGATGGAAGAACATGGGATCCCCGGACTGAGCGGGAGCGATACGCGGCTTCTGACAAAGATCATCCGTGACACAGGCCGTCCGAGAGGCGCCATCGTAGAAGCCGGCATGCCGAAAGAAGAGGCCCTCGCCCTGATTGCCGGGACCCGTCGTCCTGAAGATCTCGTCGCCCGCGTCAGTTGCCGGAAAAGATGGGTCACCCGCACATCGAACCACCGGTTCCATGTCGTCGCCGTCGACTGCGGGATCAAGTTCAGCATCATCCGGTTACTGAACGAAAGGGGGTGCAATGTAACCATTGTTCCCTTCAACACCCCCGCCCGCGACATCCTGGCGTTCAAGCCGGACGGAGTCCTTCTTTCCAACGGACCCTCCGCCGCCATTGAGGTGCCCCAGATCCTTTCCCTGCTTGACCAGCTGAAAGGAAAACTCCCCATTCTCGGTATCGGTCTTGGGCAGGAAGCGATCGGTCTTTCCTACGGGGCGACCCTTACTCCGATCGGTTGCGGATTCCACGGGGACCATCCCGTACGGGATCTTGCCACCGGCAGGATCAACATCGCCGTATTGAACCAGAGCTATGCCTTCAAATCCATCGAGGGAACAGCGCTGACACCGACCCACGCCCTTGTTCCGGAAGGGTATATCGTAGGATTTGAGAATACCGCCGACCGGGTTTTCGGCGTCCAGTTCCATCTGGAATCCGCCCCGGGTCCCCAGGACAACCGGAATCTCTTTGACAGGTTTATAAAAATGATGGAGGAAACGATCCATGCCTAAAAGAACCGACATCAAGAAAGTAATGGTCATCGGCTCCGGGCCGATCGTCATCGGTCAGGCCGCCGAATTCGACTATGCAGGAACGCAGGCTTGTCTTGCACTCAAGGAAGAAGGATACCAGGTCATCCTCGTCAACTCCAACCCCGCGACCATCATGACCGATACCAATATCGCGGACAAGGTTTATATGGAACCGCTCAAACTGGACTATATCGCGAAAATCATCCGCTACGAACGTCCGGACGCCCTGGTTCCGGGCCTCGGCGGGCAAACGGGACTGAATCTGGCCGTCCAGCTGGCCAAGAAAGGGATCCTGGAAGAATGCGGCGTCGAAATTCTCGGCACCTCCTTCCAGAATATTGAGAAAGCGGAAGACCGGGAACTTTTCAAAGAGCTCTGCATCTCCATCGGCGAGCCGGTTATCCCCTCCGAGATCTGTTACAGCGTCGAAGAAGGCGTCGCCGCTGCCGAAAGGATCGGTTACCCGGTCGTCCTCCGTCCCGCCTTCACCCTCGGTGGAACCGGCGGCGGTTTTGCCGACAATGAAGAGGAACTCCGTGACATGATGCGGAACGCCCTCTTCCTGTCCCCTGTCCATGAGGTACTGGTCGAAAAGAGTATCAAGGGATACAAGGAGATTGAGTTCGAGGTCATGCGGGACAAGAATGACACGGCTATCGCCATCTGTTCCATGGAGAATATCGACCCTGTAGGGATCCATACCGGCGATTCCATGGTCGTCGCTCCGGCCCAGACGCTTACGGACAAGGAATACCAGATGCTCCGGAACAGCGCCTTGAAACTGATCCGCGCCCTGGATATCGAAGGAGGCTGCAACGTCCAGTTCGCACTGGATCCGCTCTCTTTCAAATACTATATCATTGAGGTCAATCCCCGCGTTTCCCGTTCTTCCGCCCTGGCCTCGAAAGCCAGCGGATTCCCGATTGCACGGGTCACCGCCAAGATCGCGGCAGGACTGACTCTCGACGAGATCACCATTGCCGGGGCTCCTGCCTGCTGCGAACCCGCCATCGATTATGTCGTCACCAAGGTAGCCCGCTTCCCGTTCGACAAATTCAGCGAAGCCTCCAACGAACTCGGGACACAGATGAAAGCGACCGGTGAGGTCATGAGCATCGGACGGACACTCGAAGAGAGCCTTCTCAAAGCCATGCGGTCGCTGGAAACCGGCTGCTGCCACATCCACAAAAAGAAATTCGACGACTGGACCGAAGAAGCCCTTCTCGAGTATATCAGCAAGCCTACGGACGACCGTCTCCACGCAATCGCCCAGCTTCTCCGCCTGCGGATCGATCTCTCCCGGATCTACGACAGGACCAAGATCGACATGCTCTTTCTCGAGAAGATCTACAACATCATCCGGATGGAACGCCGTGTCAAGGCAGCCCCGCAGGATCTTACCGTACTCCGGGAAGCGAAACGGATGGGCTTCGGCGACCAGTTCATCGGACAGCTCTGGGGCGTATCCGAAGCCGATATCATCCGGCTCCGTTTCCGGGAAGGCATCCTTCCGGTCTACAAGATGATCGACTCCTGCTGTGCGGAGCACGAGACCTATGTCCCTTATTTCTACTCCACCTACGAGGAAGAGAACGAATCGGTCCGCAGTGACCGCAAGAAAATTCTCGTCCTCGGTTCCGGACCGATCCGGATCGGACAGGGCGTCGAATTCGATTACTCAACCGTCCATGCAATCTGGGCGATCCGGGAAGCCGGTTACGAAGCCATCATCATCAACAACAACCCGGAAACCGTATCCACGGACTACACCATTTCCGACAAACTCTATTTCGAACCGCTGACAACCGAAGACGTCATGAACGTCATCCGGCTGGAACAGCCGGAAGGAGTCATCGTAACCCTCGGTGGCCAGACGGCCATCAACCTGGCCGGTCCCCTGGAGGAGTTTGACGTGCCGCTGATCGGAACCGGACTGGAAGCCATCGATAATGCCGAAGACCGCAAACTCTTTGAAGCGATCATGCGACGGACCGGCATCCCGCAGCCGAAGGCACGCGCCGTCACCGATGTCGAAGAAGGAGTTGCCGCAGCCCGCGAAATCGGTTATCCTGTCCTCGTACGCCCGAGCTTTGTCCTCGGCGGCCGCGCCATGATGATTGTCGGAAACGACGAGACACTCCGGCACTACCTGCGCAACGCCGTGGAAATCAATGAGAAATCTCCGGTCCTTGTCGACAAGTATATTATGGGAAAAGAGACCGAAGTCGATGCCATCTGCGACGGAAAAGACGTTTTCATTCCCGCCATCATGGAGCACGTCGAAAAGACGGGCATCCATTCCGGAGACAGCATCAGTGTCTATCCGTCCTTCAGCCTGAGCGACAAAGTCAAGCAGGAAATCATCAATGATACTGTCAAGCTCGGTCTCGAAATCGGCATCGTAGGCCTGTTCAACATCCAGTTCATCGTCGACGCGGACGATAATGTCTATGTCATTGAAGTCAATCCCCGCTCCTCACGTACCGTTCCGTTCATCTCGAAATCAACCGGGATTCCGATGGCAAAGATCGCAACCCGCGTCATGCTCGGACACTCCCTGAAGGAACAGGGAATTACAGAGGTTTACTTCCCGGAGAGGAAACGCCACTTCGTCAAGACCCCGGCTTTCTCCTTCGGAAAGATCAAAGGCATCGATACCTATCTCTCCCCTGAAATGAAATCGACCGGAGAAGCGATCGGGTATGACAATACGCTCAACCGTGCCCTGTATAAATCCCTCCAGGCTTCCGGAATGGACGTAAAGGCATACGGGACCATCTTCGCGACGATCGCTGACAAGGATAAAGAAGAGGCCCTGCCCCTGATCCGCCGTTTCTACAATCTCGGCTTCAATATTGAGGCGACGAAAGGAACGGCCGCCTTCCTCAAAAAGAACGGAATCCGTACGAAATGCCTGAGAAAACTGAGCGAAGGAAGTGACGAGATCTATCAGGCGCTGCGGAAAGGGCATGTCAAATACGTCATCAATACGATTGACCTGAATCAGCGGAGCAGCCACCTCGACGGTTATGAGATCCGCCGGACAGCGGTTGAGAACAACGTCACCGTATTTACGGCCCTGGAAACCGTCCGCGTGCTGCTCGATGTACTGGAAGAAATTACCCTCGGCATCTCGACAATCGACGAAGAGTACAGGAAATAATGGAAAAAAGCCGCTTTACAATCGTTTCGAACCGAACCGTCGCCACGCAGACCCACAAACTTGTCCTGGCGGCCGGGGATCCGGACCTTCTTGTCGGAGGCGAATTCGTCCATCTTCTCATCGACGGATTCTATCTTCGGCGTCCCCTCTCCCTCTGCGACCGTGAACCGGGGCGGATAACACTCCTTTACAAGACGGTCGGCGAAGGGACAAAAGCGCTCGCCTCCCTTCCGGAAGGTACGTCTCTCGATGTGCTGACCGGTCTCGGGAAAGGATTTGATCCGGATGCCTGCCGGGAAAGCGCTCTCCTTGTTGCCGGAGGTCTCGGCGCGGCTCCGCTTTACCTTCTCTGCAAGGAGTTGAAGGCTCAGGGGAAACAGGTCATCGCCGTCCTCGGTTTCAATAAAGCGGATGAGATCGTCCTGGAGGACGAATTCCGAGCCCTTTGTGACCATGTTTCCATTGCGACCCTCGACGGATCGGCCGGGACCAGGGGCTTTGTCACGGATGCACTGGCAGCGCTTCAGCCGTCCTGGGACTATTTCTATACCTGCGGGCCGGCCGTAATGATGAAAGCGGTTTGCCAGGCATTGGACGGCCCCGGCGAAGCAAGTCTGGAAGAAAGGATGGGATGCGGTGCCGGTTTCTGCTACTGCTGCACCTGCGAAACCGTTTCGGGAGCGAAACGGGTCTGTCAGGACGGTCCCGTTTTCAAAAAGGAGGAATTGCTATGGTAAAAGATCTGTCCGTCTCCCTTTCAGGTCTCTCGCTGAAGAACCCGGTCATACCCGCCAGCGGAACTTTCGGATTCGGCGTGGAACTTTCAGGCAGTTTCGACCTGAACGTCCTCGGAGGCATCTCCCTCAAAGGGACGACGCAGGAACCCCGTTTTGGAAACCCGACACCCCGCATAGCCGAATGCGAAAGCGGAATGATCAATTCTGTCGGACTGCAGAATCCCGGCATCGAAGCGCTTGTCCATGAAAAGGTTCCCGCTCTCCGGAAATGCTACGGAGGAATCGTCATCGCCAATATCAGCGGATTCTCGGTAGAAGAATACAAGACCTGCTGTCTCCTGGCAGACCGGTGTGAAGGGATAGACCTCATCGAGGTCAACGTATCCTGCCCGAACGTCCATAACGGAGGCATGGCCTTCGGAACCGATCCCGCTTCTGCCGCCGCCGTCACCCGGGCCGTCAGGGAAGTCTGCCGGAAACCGGTTTTCATCAAACTGAGTCCCAATGTAACCGACATCGTGTCCATCGCCCGCGCCTGTGAAGACGCCGGTGCCGACGGACTGACCCTTGTCAATACTTTTCTCGGGATGCGGATCGACATCAACAGGCGGAAACCTGTCCTGGCCAACAAGATGGGCGGTTTTTCCGGGCGCGCCGTCTTCCCTCTCGCGCTGCGGATGGTCTGGCAAGTCGCCCGCTCCTGCCGGATTCCGGTCATGGGATGCGGCGGCGTCGCTTCAGCGGAACAAGTCATCGAAATGATGATGGCCGGTGCGACAGCCGTCCAGGTCGGAGCGGAGAACCTCCGGAATCCCTTCGCCTGTCCGGAAATCATATCCTCCCTGCCCTCCGTCATGGACCGGCTGGGAATCCACTCTCTTAAAGAAATTATCGGAACCGTATGAAAAGAGATGTAATCATAGCCTGCGATTTCAGCAGCATGGAATCAACCCTCTCCTTCCTCGATCTATTCAAAGGAGAGAAGAAGCCATTCGTAAAGATCGGGATGGAACTGTTTTACAGCGAGGGCCCGTCCATCGTCCGGGAAATCAAGGCCCGCGGACACAGGATCTTCCTGGATCTCAAGCTCCATGACATTCCCAACACGGTCCGCAAGGCCATGAAGGTCTTGTCCGCCCTCGATGTGGATATGGTCAATGTCCATGCCGCCGGTACCATCGCGATGATGAAGGCGGCACGGGAAGGCCTGACACGGGAGGATGGGACCCGGCCGCTGCTGATCGCCGTTACCCAGCTTACATCGACCGGCGATGAGGCCCTGCGGAATGAACTTCTTATCGGAGCCGGTATGAATGAAACGATTGTCCGGTACGCCCGCAATGCCCGCGAGGCGGGACTCGACGGGGTCGTTTGCTCTCCGCTTGAGGCCGGCATGGTCAAACAAGCCTGCGGAACAGACTTTATGACCGTTACCCCGGGCATCCGGTTCGCCGATGCGGCCGCTGATGACCAGGTCCGGATTACGACGCCTGCCCGTGCCCGGGAGATCGGCTCGGATTTCATCGTCGTAGGCAGACCGATAACTGCCGCCGAAGACCCCGTGGCCGCTTATCGCAGATGTTTGGAAGAATTTGTAGGATTATGAAAAAGGATATTGCAAAACAGCTCCTCTCGATCGGAGCCGTCTTTCTGAGGCCGGAGGAGCCCTTTACCTGGGCGAGCGGCATCAAGAGCCCCATTTATTGTGACAACCGTCTGACTCTCTCGGCCCCGTCCGTCCGGGAAAAGATCGAAGCCGGACTGGCATCCCTGGTCCGCGAATACTACCCCGAATGCGAAATGCTGATGGGTACGTCGACAGCCGGTATCGCCCATGCCGCCATCACCGCGACCCTCCTCGGCCTTCCGATGGGCTACGTCCGTTCCGAGGCCAAGTCCCATGGCCGGACGAACCGGATTGAAGGAAAAATGGAACCGGGAACGAAAGTCGTTGTCATAGAAGACCTTATTTCGACTGGCGGCAGTGCCATCGACGTCGTTGAAGCCCTACGGGAAGCCGGTGCAGAAGTACTCGGCATCATCAGCATTTTTACCTACGGTATGAAACGGGGACTGGAGCGGATCGCGGCCGCCGGAACGGAGAATCATTCCCTCTGCGATCTGGATACGCTTGTAGAAACGGCGGCAGAGGAAGGGTACATTGCACCGGAATGGAAGGAGCGCATCCTCTCTTTCCGCGACAACCCATCGGACGAAAGTTGGATCAATAAATAGAAACAGGATATGAAACACCTCATCGATCCCATGGATCTCACCAAGCAGGAGACCGACGAAATCATCGCCCTGGCCCAGGATATCATCGCTCACCGCGAACGGTACCAGGGAAGCATGTCTCACCGCAAACTGGCCACCCTTTTCTATGAACCCAGCACGCGGACCCGGCTGAGTTTCACCTCGGCCATGATGGAACTGGGCGGTAATGTGCTCGGCTTCTCAGATGCCAGGAGCAGCTCCGTCAGCAAGGGAGAGACCGTCCAGGACACCGTCCGGGTTGTCGGCTGCTTCGCCGATGTCATCGCCATGCGCCACCACATTGAAGGAGCGCAGCTGTATGCCACCGAAGTATCCCGCGTACCGATCATCAATGCCGGGGACGGATCCCACAGTCATCCGACACAGACCCTTACGGACCTTCTTACAATCCAGCGGGAACTCGGCCATATCGACGGAATCACGATCGGCTTCTGCGGCGACCTCCGCTTCGGACGTACGGTCCATTCCCTGATCAAGGCCCTGTCACGCTACCGTGACATCAAAGTCATCCTCATCACACCGGACGAGCTGAAGCTCCCGGACTATATCAAACACGATGTCTGCGAGCGCACCGGCATTCCGTATCGCGAAGTCGGGACAATGGAAGAAGTGATGCCGGAACTCGACGTCCTGTACATGACACGGGTCCAGAAGGAACGGTTCCTCGATGAGGACGAGTTCGACCGCGTGAAGGACAGTTTCGTTCTGGATGCGGCCCGCATGTCGCTCGCCAAGGGAAAAATGGCCGTCCTGCACCCGCTTCCTCGCGTGAACGAAATTCTCACTGAAGTCGACAACGACCCCAGGGCCGCCTATTTCCGCCAGGTGGAGAACGGAAAATTCGTGCGTGAAGCGCTGATTCTCAAACTCCATGAATGGAAAGACGACCCCGAGCACGGAATGCCGGACCAGGAGAAGCCCGTATTCGACGACACCCGCCGCTGCACGAACCTGAAATGCATCTGCAACAACGAACGGGCACCCCATAAATTCCGCAAGGGAGACGACGGAGTCCTCCGCTGCTGGTACTGTGACTCGAAAATCAGATAATTGCATCAATATCAATTATTATTATTACATTTGTAAGTTAGTCATCTAATTTACCAACAAAATGAGAAACAACAGGATTCTATTCTTTGCCGCCTTCGCAGGCCTTTTCCTTGCAGGGGCTGCCCATTTCACCGCCTTTGCGCAGGGAGAAGATCCGATGCAGGCTATGATGCGTCCGCTGCCGAATGATCCGGCTGTCCGTATCGGGCACCTCGACAACGGTCTTACCTATTACATTCGCCAGAATGCCCTTCCGGCCCACCGCGCAGAGTTTTATCTGGCCACCAATGTCGGTGCCATTCAGGAAACTTCCGACCAGGACGGCCTCGCCCACTTCCTGGAGCACATGTGCTTCAACGGGACCAAGAACTTCCCGGACAAATCCATTCTTAATTACCTGCGGTCCATCGGTGCCGAGTTCGGCCGCAACATCAATGCGTCGACCGGTTTCGAAGAGACCCAGTACATGCTGAACAACATCCCGGTTGAGCGGGTTTCCGTCGTCGACTCCTGCCTGATGATCCTGAAGGAGTACGCCCATTTCGTCGTCAACGACCCGGTCGAGATCGACAAGGAAAGGGGTGTCATCATCGAGGAACGCCGCCAGCGCCGGAACGCCCAGTGGCGGACCATGGAGCGCTCGCTCCCCTACTATTTCGGTGACAGCAAGTATGCGACCTGCACCCTGATCGGTCTTCAGAGCAGCCTCGAGAACTTCAAGCCGGAGAGCCTGCACACCTTCTATGATACCTGGTACCATCCGGGCAACCAGGCTGTCGTCGTCGTCGGTGATATCGATGTAGACCGCACCGAGGCCAAGATCCGTGAAATCTTCTCGGAGATTCCCAAGAAAGAGAATCCCAAACAGAAAGAAGTCATCAAGGTTCCCGATCACAAAGATCCGCTCGTCGGTATCCTGACCGATCCTGAGACGACCTCTCCTTCCGTCGAGATGCTCTGGGAAAGCGAGGCGATGCCCGAAGAATACAACGCCACCATCATCGGACAGATGCAGTTCTATCTTAAGAACCTCATCAGCCAGATCATGTATGAGCGCTTCAATGACATTACGTCCAGCCCCGACAGCCCATACCTCAGCGCATCGTTCGGCATTGGCAGCGTTATCTATGAAAACGTCGAAGCCGGCATGGCCGATGTCACGCTTAAGGAAGACAACATCCTTGAAGGATTCAAGGCATTCTACACGGAAATCGAACGCATGAAGCGTTTCGGATTCTATGACGATGAATTCGAACGGGCGAAGACCAACATGATCAACTACCTGGAGAATGGCGTCAAGCAGGCGGACACCCGCCGCAATCCGGAGTTCGTCTATCCGATCCTGTCAAACTTCTTCGACAAGACTCCGATCTTCGATCCCCAAACGGACTGTGAGCTGGGCAAGCAGATTCTTTCCCAATTGAACGCACAGGTACTCAATCAGTTAGCCGCTCAGATCATCAGCGACCAGAACCTTGTCGTCATCTATTCCGGACCGGAGAAAGAAGGCATCGCCACCCCGACGGCCGAGCAGCTTCTCGCTGCCATCGCAGAAGTCAAGGCCTCCGATATCCAGCCGAAAGCCGGTGAGGAAATCGCTTCAGAGTTCCTCGATCCTGCTACCCTCAAGGGTGCAAAGGCCAAGGCCGCCAAGAAGCCCGGTATCTATGGGTCAACGGTATGGACCCTGAAAAACGGTGTCAAGGTAACCGTTCTTCCGACCGACTATACCAAGGACGAGATCGTTTTCGACTTCTATCAGGATGGCGGACAGAGCCTCATCCCCGTTGAAGATCTCGCTTCCTTCGACAGCAGCATCTTCGGCCTCTTCCAGAACAATACGGGCGTTGCCGGTTTCTCCGGCACCCAGGTCAGCAAAATGCTCACCGGCAAGAGCCTGTATGTCCATCCTTATATCGGCAACCTCAATCACGGCATTTCCGGTAATTCTACCGTCAAGGATCTCGAATCTGCCTTCCAGCTGCTCTATCTCTACTTCGTCGAACCGCGTTTCGACCAGAGCGAGTGGGACAATGGTATCAACCAGCTCAAGGCCATCCTTCCGAACATGATGAACCAGCCGAACTACATCTTCGGGAAAGAGCTCTATAAGGAACTCTGGGGCAACAATCCCCGCCGCCAGCAGCTCAGCCCTGAGATTATGGACAAGGCCAGCCTCGAAACCGTCGAGCGGAATTATAGGAAACTCTTCCATGATGCCGCAGGAGCCAATATGGTCATCGTCGGTGACGTCGATCTCGAAACGCTCAAGCCGCTCGTCGAGAAATATATCGGCAGCCTTCCCAAGGGTAAGAAAGCCCTCTCCTGGACCGATCCCCAGATCAATTTCGTAAACGGTGAGGTTTCCAAGGAAATCACGGTCGACATGCAGACCCCCAAGAGCACCGTCATCCAGGTCTACCATTCTGACATGGCTTATACCCCGGAGAAGAAAGCTGCCCTTGATGCCGCCCAGTATATCCTCGATATGCGGTATGTCAACTCCCTCCGCGAGGAGGAAGGCGGCACCTACGGCGCCAGCACCAGCATGGCCCTTTCCCGCAAACCGAAGCAGGAAGCAACCGTCCAGGTCTACTTCGACTGCAAGCCTGCGATGTGCGACAAGCTCCGTTCTATCGCAAAGGCCGGCTTCAAGGAACTGGCCGCAGAAGGTCCGACCGACGAGGAAATCAACGCTGCTATCCTGAATCTCAAGAAAAACATTCCTGAGAACCGGGTCAACAACGGCTACTGGAGGAACTCGATTGAGAATTATATCGAGTACGGCACCGACAGCGACACCGAGCGCGAGAGAGCCATCAACGCCCTCAGCAAGGATGCCGTCAAGGCCGTCCTGAACGAGATTCTGTCTTCCGGCAACTTGTTCGAGTTCGTCATGAAGCCCGGCAATACCGCAGAAGCGGAATAAGCCCCTCGCCATGAACCATCTGGGAGAAATCCTTTCTTTGCTGGTGGCCGTCTCATGGACGGCCACCGCTCTTTTCGCAGACGAGGCCAGCCACCGGCTTGGCGCGATGACCGTAAACGTCATCCGGCTCGTCGTCTCGGCGGTCATCCTCGCATTCGTCCTCTGGTGCACGACCGGGGCTCCGTACCCGCTTTATGCCGACCGGTCCGCCTGGTTCTGGCTCGGCCTGTCCGCTGCCGTAGGATATATATTCGGAGACTTCTGTCTTTTCAATTCCTATATCGTCATCGGAGCACGGTTCGGGCAGCTGTTCATGACCCTGGCCCCCCCTGTTGCAGCCATAACCGGGATCTTCCTTCTCGGCGAAACGATGAGCTGGAAGGCAGTCCTGGCGATGCTCGTAACCCTTTCCGGTATCGCCATTTCCATCCTCAGTCGCGGCCAGGGACATCATGTCCGTCTCAATCTCCCTCTGAAAGGAATCCTGCTCGGCATCGGCGCCGGCGTGGGACAGGGCGTAGGACTCGTGCTGAGCAAAATCGGCCTGCAGCAATATGAAGCGGCTCTTCCCGCCGATGCTCCCGACCTGATGGGGCAGATGCTGCCGGTTGCATCAACGATGATCCGCTCCGTTGTCGGCGGTATCGGATTCCTGATCATTATGGCCCTGATGAAAGATCTCGGGAAACTCAAAGAGGCTGCGCACAATCCGGAAGGGATGAAATACGCCTTGCTGACAACGCTGTTCGGTCCCGTGATCGGGGTTTCTCTCTCGCTGATGGCGGTCCGTTACGCCCATGCAGGAATCGCCTCGACCTTGATGGCTCTAACACCGGTTCTGATCATTATCCCTTACGTTTTCATCTATAAACGAAAGGTTTCAGGCAAAGAAATCCTCGGCGCCTGCCTGAGTATGGCGGGAGTTGCCCTTTTCTTCCTTCTTAATTAGTATTTTTCTTTTTATAGACCAGATTTTTTAGTATCTTCGCATACGGATTTATCAATTCGTCATGAACGCAATCACTTCTACTGATTTTCACTTTCCGGGTCAAGTCTCAAAATACACCGGGAAAGTCCGTGATGTCTACAGCATCAGCTCCGATTATTTGATTATGGTCGCTACCGACCGGATTTCCGCCTTCGACGTCGTCCTTCCGAAGGGCATTCCTTTCAAGGGACAGGTCCTGAACCAGATTGCATCCGAATTCCTCGATGCGACCGCCGATATCCTGCCAAACTGGAAAATTGCCGTCCCCGATCCGATGGTCACCGTCGGCTGGCGCTGCGAGCCTTTCAAGGTCGAGATGGTTATCCGCGGTTACCTGACGGGGCATGCCTGGCGTGAATACAAAGCCGGGAAACGATTCCTCTGCGGCGTTCCGCTCCCTGAAGGGATGGTTGAGAACCAGGCTTTCCCTGAACCGATCATCACCCCGACGACAAAGGCTGCCGAGGGACATGACGAGGATATCAGCCGGGAGGAAATCATCGCCCGCGGCATCGTCTCCCGCGAAGATTACGAGCAGCTTGAAGCCTATACTCGCGCCCTCTACAAGAGAGGGACGGAGATTGCGGCCGGCAAAGGCCTCATCCTGGTCGATACGAAATATGAATTCGGCAAAAAGGACGGCCGGATCTTCCTGATGGATGAGATCCATACGCCGGATTCTTCCCGTTATTTCTATGCTGAAGGATATGAGGAGCGGCTTGCCCGCGGAGAGCACCAGAAGCAGCTTTCCAAGGAATTTGTCCGCGAATGGCTGATGCAGAACGGCTTCCAGGGAAAGGAAGGACAGCAGGTCCCGGAAATGACCGAAGAAGTCGTCGCAGGCATTACCGAACGGTATACCGAACTCTACAGCCAGATTACGGGGCATCCTTTCCAGGGTTGCGAAAGTGAAAATGTCCTCGCCCGGATTGAAAAGAACATCAATGATTTCCTCCAGACATTATGATTGAACGTTACTCCCGAAAAGTCATGCGGGATATCTGGACCGAAGAAAACAAGTTCAGAGCCTATCTCGAAGTCGAAATCCTTTCCTGCGAGGCGTGGATGCGTCTGGGTGTCATTCCCGAAGAGGACGTGGCGAAAATCCGCGCCAATGCCACCTTCGACGTCGCCCGCATCCAGGAGATTGAAACGCAGACCCGCCACGACGTCGTTGCCTTCACGCGTGCCGTCAGCGAGAGCCTGGGGCCTGAAAGGAAATGGGTCCACTACGGACTGACCTCGACGGATGTCGTAGATACGGCAAACGGTTACCTGATCAAACAGGCCAATGCCATCCTTCTCAAGGATCTCGAAGAGTTCCTGGAAGTGCTTCGCCGCCGCGCCGTGGAGTTCAAGGATACCCCCTGCATCGGAAGGACCCACGGGATCCACGCGGACATTACCTCCTTCGGTTTGAAATGGGCCTTGTGGTTCGAGGAGATGAAGCGCAATATCGAACGCTTCCGTTTTGCCGCACGCGGGGTCGAAGCCGGAAAGATGAGCGGTGCCGTCGGCAACTTCGCCAACATCCCGCCCTCTATCCAGGATTATGTATGTGAAAAGCTGGGCATCCAGTCCGCAGACATCTCTACCCAGGTGCTCCAGCGAGACCGTCACGCCTTCTATATCGCAACCCTTGCCATCATTGCCTCGACTCTCGAGCAGATGGCCTTCGAAGTCAGGAATCTCCAGCGGACCGAAGTCCGGGAAGTCGAGGAAGCCTTCTCGAAGGGCCAGAAGGGATCCAGCGCAATGCCCCATAAGCGGAATCCGATCAGCAGCGAGAATATCTGCGGCTGTGCGCGCGTCATGCGCGGATATATGGCGACATCCTGTGAGAACGTCGCGCTCTGGCATGAGCGGGATATTTCCCATTCCTCTACCGAGCGGATTATCCTCCCTGACGCCACCGAACTGCTCGACTATATGCTGTGCCGGTTCAAGGGAATCCTCGATAACCTGGTCGTCTATCCCGAAACAATGCGGGCGAATATCTACCGGACCCGGGGTGTCATCTTCGCCCAGCGGGTTATGAACGCTCTTATCAGCAAGGGGCTTTCCCGTGAGGAAGCCTACGATACGGTCCAGCCCATCGCAATGAAAGCATGGACAGAAGGACTTGATTATCAGAAACTTCTTAAAGAGAACGAAAAGGTGATGCAGCTGCTTGGCGAAGAGAGCCTCGATGCCTGTTTCACGCTCGATTATTATTTCAAAAACGTAGATTATATTTTTAAACGAGTAGGTATATGAAAAAGGTTGATGTGGTCCTCGGTCTCCAGTGGGGAGACGAGGGTAAAGGAAAAGTAGTCGACGTCCTGACCCCGGATTACAAAGTGATCGCCCGTTTCCAGGGAGGTCCGAATGCCGGACATTCACTTGTCTTCGACGGAGACGGATTCGTCCTGCACACAGTTCCTTCCGGGATTTTCAGGAAAGATTCCGTCAACATCATCGGCAACGGCGTCGTGATCGATCCGGTGATTCTTCAGGATGAAATCGAGGCCATCGAGGCCAAAGGCGTCGATATTACCGGAAAGCTCCTGATCTCAAAGAAAGCCCATCTGATCCTCCCGACGCACCGGATGCTTGACGCCGCCAGCGAGACGGCCAAGGGAAAGGGTAAGATCGGTTCTACCCTGAAGGGTATCGGGCCGACCTACATGGACAAGACCGGCCGGAACGGACTCCGCGTCGGCGATATCCTGTCGGACGAGTTCATCCAGCGCTATGAAGCGCTCAAATACAAGCATTTCGGCCTGCTTTCCCAGTATAAGTTCCCCTTCGACATCACCGATTACGAAGTCAAATGGTTCAGCGCGGTCGAGAACATGAAACGTTTCACTTTCATCGACAGTGAATTCGCCGTCAACCGTTATCTCGACAACGATGTCCCGATCCTCGCCGAAGGTGCACAGGGAGCCATGCTGGATATCGATTTCGGAACGTACCCGTTCGTTACCTCGTCCAATACGATGACAGCCGGAGTATGCACGGGGCTTGGTGTCGCACCGAACCGTGTCGGTAAGGTCATGGGTATCTTCAAAGCCTATTGTACGCGCGTCGGAAGCGGTCCCTTCCCTACTGAACTCTTCGACGCGGACGGCGAGCGTCTGCGCCAAATCGGCCGGGAATACGGTGCAACGACCGGACGTCCCCGCCGCTGCGGCTGGCTTGATCTCGTTGCCCTCAAATATGCGGTCATGATGAACGGCGTGAGCGAACTGATCATGATGAAAGCCGACGTCATGAACAATTTCGACACGATTAAAGTCGCTACCGCATACAAGATTGGCGATAAGACGATTACAGACTTTCCTTTCGAATGCCCGAACGATGTCGAACCCGTCTACCGCGAGTTCCCGGGCTGGAAAGAGGATATCACCGGCGTACGCAAGTACGAAGATTTCCCGGATAGGTTCAAGCAGTACGTCGCCTTTATCGAACAGGAGACCGGCTGCCCTGTCCGCATTATCTCTGTCGGACCGGACAGAAACGAGATCGTAGTCCGATAATAGACTGAACAACAGTATTTAAAACGAACCGACATGAAGAAATTATTTAGATTATGTGCGATTCTTGTCCTCTGCGGCATTACCTTCTCCGCCGCCGCACAGGACAAGACCGTCAGGAAAATCATCGAACAAGGCACGGCCGACAACAGGACGATGGAGATCGAGCATTTCATCGCGAACCGGATCGGCGGACGTCCGGTCGGCTCCCATGCCTTGGAAGATGCGGAGCGATGGGTTGCAGACCAATTCCGTTCCTGGGGACTGGAAGTAATGGTCCAGGAGGTCGGAGAGATTCCGGTCAGTTTCAACCGGGGGCCATGGAGCGGCCGCGTCGTAAGCGGCGGTGAGATGCAGCTCCACTTCGGAACGCCGACTTATACCGCCGGCACAAAGGGACCGCAGCGGGGCCATGTCATTATCGTTCCGAAGGATGAACGCGAATTTGACCGGATGAAAGGGACGGCGAAAGGAGCCTGGGTGCTGCTCGAGAGTAAATCCCGCGGTTTCGCCCTGAGTTTCAGGGATTCCGTCATGCTTTCCAAACTGATCGATGCCGGTGCGCTTGGTTTTATCCAGTCCGCCGAACTCCCGATCCAGATCCATTACGACCGCGCGCATTGCTTCGATATCACGATGGACAATCTCCCCACCATCTGCGACATCAAGCTCGACAAGAATCAGTTTGATGTCATCTACGCGAAAGTCAAGGCCCGCGAACGCGTTGAACTTGAATTCGATATCCGGAACCATTTTACCCCGGGTCCGGTCAAGTTCCACAACGTCCTGGGCATTCTCCGCGGGAGCAAGTATCCGAATGAATATGTCATTTCCGGGAGCCACCTCGACTCGTACGATATCGCCTGCGGTGCCGTCGATGACGGACAGGGAACCAGCGTGAACATGGAAAGTGCGCGCCTTCTCGCGGTTTCCGGTGCTAAACCGAAACGCAGTATCATCTTCTCGATCTGGACAGGAGAAGAATACGGGCTCCTGGGATCCAAGTTCTTCGTTGAAAACAAGACCGTCCCCCTCGAGAAGATCTCAAACTACTTCAACCGGGACGGCGGTCCTACCGTCGCGACTTCGGTCACCGTTCCCCAGGCAATGTACGATGATTTCGTCAAGATTTGCGAACCGATTCCTTCGATCAATCCGGAGTTCCCCTTCGAAGTCCGTCTGCGGCAGGGTGGCCCTGTCGGGAAGAATGCCCGCGGCTCGGACCATGCCTATTTTGTCATGAACGGGGTCCCCGCCGTCTCACTTGGACTGCAGGATATCAAAGGATACAATTTCAATTACCGGGAAATCTGGCACACCGATCTCGACCGCTATGACAAGTGTATTCCGGAGTATATGGAACACTCCGCCATCGTCAATGCGATCGTCCTTTATGGAGTCGCCAATCTGGACCACCTTCTTTCCCGGGAAGGCTATTACAAAGAGTAGCGTTATCGGGTTGAAATCAGATCACGGAGCCGCACAGTTTGGAAAACAAGCTGTGCGGTACTTCCTTCATAGAGTACCCCGACTGTTTCGGAATCGATCGGAGCGATACAGGAATAGCCCCACCCAGCCTCTTCGTCCAGAAGGATTCCCTCCGACCAAGTCCGTCCGAGGTCAAGACTGATGCGGAGCGTCATACGGTTTCTGGCCTTTTTCGAATCCGGATTGAGAAACAGCAGGACATCCCTGCCGAGGACATTTTCCCCCGCCCCGATCTTCAGGAGACTCGCCTGGCAAACGGGTTCGGGAAGGACATCGTTGGACGGATGCGGCTCCCACGTTTTTCCAAGATCCCGGGTCACATAGACTTTCCGGGTCCGGTCCGGCGTCCCGTGATTCCGCATATTCAGCATCAGGACCCCGGGCTCCAGTTCGACGACCTGGTCCTCACAGACATGGGAAAGGGCCGAACCGTCGAAATGCCAGGAGCGTCCGTGATCTTTACTGTACAAGACACCGGCAGAGGGGACTTTATCCGCATCCCACCATTGGAACGGGAACACCAGTGTTCCGTCCTGCATGGTAATGCCCGCGCCGGGCCCCTGGAAGCATGTCGCCCAGGCGGGGTCTTTGACCTCTTGGGTGATATTCCTCGGTTCGGACCAGGTCTTTCCGTCATCGGAACTCCGGGCAATTACCATCTGCGCAACATCGATGGGAGCCAAGCCCTCTTTGGACGTAAAGATAGCCGTACCGCCATGACGCCCATGGGCCCAGATTCCGGCCACGAAGATGTCCCCCGATTCCTCATCGACAAGGAGGCAGGGATCTCCGATCCCGTTCTGGCCCTCGGGGAGGCCGCCATAACGCCCCATGTCCATGGCAACCCGCATGCGTTCCCAGGTTTTTCCACCGTCCGTCGAACGGCTGACGCCGATATCAATATCTCCATTCAGGTCATAGGAGGAGTCATGACGGATATCGTAAGCGGCTAGCAGCGTTCCCTTCTTCGTACGGACCAGGCAGGGAATCCGGTAGGAATCGACCCCGTCGTCGCCATGGGTCCGGAGAGACCGGCCCATCCTGCGAAGCACAGGACCGTCTTCGCGTAGATCCAATGCTCTCTCCCCTTCCGTATCCTTCAGGATAATCTCCCGGATCCGGCAGGTAAAGGGAGCGGCCATATCGACGTACCTGGAATCGATTTCCAGACTGAGGTAGAAGTAGTTCTGGTCTCCGACCAAAGAACCGTGCAGCGGAAGTAAGAAGTTTCCTTCCCGGGAAGGCCGCACCTTTGCAATCTCTTCCGCATAGGCGGGATCATGCCAAAGTTCCCAGCCTCCGCCCCACTGATTGAACTGTGTCCGGAACTGATGGGACTCCGTCCGTGATATCAAAGCGGAAGAAGTACCCGTATAGAGCAGACGGACACTGCGTACCGCCTTGCGCGGAAGACCCGCCAGTTCAACTTCGACCGTCCCCTCCACCTCCGCTGCCTCGGGAGCCTTGATCAGTATCTCGGATACGACATTATAGGGCCGGTCGACAATCACCGGAATCCGGGGATTATGCACTTCGGCAACAAGGCCTGACAGGATCAGGGAAAGGAGAACGGCAATCATTACAGAGAAAGAATCTGACCGGCCGTGATGACCGAATGGACACGGATATCATCGTCGAAAAGGACAAAATCGGCATCCTTTCCGATGCGGATCGAGCCCTTGCTGTGAGCACGGACCATCTTTGCAGGCGACAGAGACATCATCTCAACGGCGTCGTAGAGCGGGACACCGGCCTGACGGACCATCACGCGGACGAGATGATCAGCCGTCGCGACGCTCCCCGCCAGGGCGGAGTGGTCCAGAAGCATCCCGACACCGTCGTGGATGACGGACTGGGCACCGTGCGGCGGGCGTCCATTGTAAAACACTGTTCCTTCAGGCATTCCGGCCGGAGCCAGCGCATCCGTACAGAGCGCGACGCGGTCCGCGCCCTTGAACTTCCAGACCATCCGGAGGATTTCTTTCGGCAGATGTTTTCCGTCTGCGATCATTTCGACGGACAGTCCGTCCAGCAGATAGCCGGCCTCTACGGCGCCGGCCACCCGGAAGCAACCGACCTTATAGCAGGCGGACATGGCGGAGTAGAAATGCGTCATCATCGAATAACCGGAGAACATCGCGGCTTCAACCTGGGCAAACGAGGCTGCCGTATGGGCGACGGAAGCGACAATGCCTCTCCGGGACAGCATTTTCCCGAGCTCCAGGGCATTGTCCAGTTCCGGGGCGATACTCCAGCGGATAATGTCCTGGGAATGGGACAGGATCTCCCGTGCCCGTCCCAGATCGGGAACGGACAGATAAGCCGGGTCCTGCCCACCGCATTTGACGGGATTGAGAAAAGGGCCTTCCAGATGCAGTCCCAAAAGCGTGAAAGGAGGGCGGGAGGAGCGGACCTGGCTGAAAGCATCGAAAACCTGGTATAGTTCCTCGTCCGGACTGGTCAGGGTCGTCGGAACGATGGAGGTAGTTCCATGGGCGAGATGGAAACGGGAAGCCTTTTCTATCGATTCGGGCGTTCCATCCATGAAACCGTATCCGCCGCCGCCATGGACATGGATATCCACGAATCCGGGAGAGAGATACAAGCCGCCGGCATCCAGTGTCGCGACATTCTCTCCAAGCTGGACCGTGGGCAGGATATCAACGATCTTTCCGTCTTCGCATACGACTGAGAGACCTTCCCGGATTTCGCCGGGAAAAATAACCTTTGCATTGCTTATAATCATCGTCAAGGAGTTACTTTAGTCATACAAATATACGATAAAGTTGCTATCTTTGTTCTGCTTATAATGAAAGATCCGCACTTTTCCGAAGCGATTTTACGCTGGTATGCCGAGAATGGACGCGACCTTCCCTGGAGAAGGACGCGGGATCCCTATGCGATCTGGCTGAGCGAAATCATCCTGCAACAAACCCGGATCGTCCAGGGAACAGCCTACTGGGAAAGGTTTATGAGCCGCTTCCCGAATGTCGAATCCCTTGCGGAAGCAAGTGAGGATGAGGTCCTTCGGCTTTGGGAAGGGCTCGGGTACTATAGCCGTGCCCGGAATCTGCATGCTGCCGCTAAGCAGATCGTCACCGCAGGTAGTTTTCCCCATACGATTGCCGGGATCCGAGCATTGAAAGGAGTTGGCGACTACACTGCAGCCGCAATCGGTTCGATTGCCTTCGGGCTCCATGCGGCGGTTCTGGACGGCAATGTCTACCGGGTCCTGTCGCGTTACTACGGCATCGCCACTCCGATCGGGACTGCCGCTGCAAAAAAAGAATTCTCCTCCCTGGCAGAACAACTGCTGCCGGAAGGGAAATCAGCGGATTTCAATCAGGGGATGATGGATTTCGGAGCTATTCAGTGTACCCCGGCCTCCCCCGGTTGCGAGACCTGCCCGCTGGCCGCCTCCTGTCAGGCCAGGTTATCCGGGAGAATCCCCCTCCTTCCCGTCCGGAAAGAACAGAAGCCCGCGACGGTCCGCTACTTTACCTATTATTATTTTCGCTGCAACGGGATGACGGCCTTCAGGAAGCGACCTGCCGGTGATATCTGGCAGGGATTATGGGAACCCTATCTCCTGGAGTTCTCCAACCAGAAGGAAACAGAGGATCTGCCTGCCTGGATCCGGGACCATTCCCCCATCCTTCTCAGGAAAGGAGTACGTCACCAACTGACCCACAGGACGCTTCTGACGGATTTCTACCTTGTCGATTCTTCCGCGAGACCTTCCCTGCCGGACGGGTATGAATGGATAAAGGAAGAGGACCTCGACCGACTGGGAAAACCCCGTCTTGTCGAGATCCTGCTTGAATGTCTTGCGGAAAAACGCTAACGCTGCAAACGCTGACCGATCAGGTAGCAGACGGCGGCGACGGCCATCCCGTTGATAGCGGGAAATCCCCAATGGACCAGATTGGCGATAATCGCTCCAAGGACAACGCCGATCACGGCGGACCAGTCGACCGTCCGGGTCGGCTCGCTTCCGTCAAGATACGGCTTTTTATTCATGAAATAGCTGATTATCAATATAATGCCAACGGGAGGAAGGGTACAGTTCAAGACGTTCAGCCAGCCGCAGAAATTCCAGTAGAGCCAAACAGCCGTCAGGGTGCCGATCACGCCGGAGACAAGAACCATCGTTTTCTTGCTAAGGCCGAAAATATTGGAGAGACCCAAACCGGCGGAATAAAGCGCATTGTCGTTGGTTGTCCAGATATTCAGGCCGAGAACCAGAACGGCAGCATAGAATAGATTCAGGTTCAACATAACCTCGAAAATATCGTTGCCCCCCGCATAGATGCTGGAAACGGCTCCGAAAAGGAACATCAGGCTGTTCCCTATGAAGAAAGCGATGACGGTCGTGATCAGTCCGACCTTGCCGTTCTTGGCGAAGCGGGTAAAGTTCGGCGTTGCCGTACCGCCGGAAACGAAACTGCCGACCACAAGGCCTGCACCGGCAATGACACCGAGATCCTTGGTCCCTTTGGAGAACTGTTCGACCAGACCGGTATCACCGTTCCGGATTGCCATGACCATCGCAACCGTACCGAGAATCGCAACGGCCGGGACGGCAATGTAGCTGATGATCGTCAGGCTCTTAATCCCAAAATAGGCACTCGCCGTCATCAGAAGGCCGGCGATGGCGACAAGCAGGTAACCCTGCCAGGGCATGTGGTCCGGAGTCACTTCCAGTCCGAGGAATTCTTTGGCGACCGGGATGGCAAACATGGCCAGACCAACCCCGAACCAGCCGATCTGCGTGAAACTGATCATCGCACTGGGAAGGAAACTGCCTTTCGTTCCGAAGCTGCGTCTGGAAAGCATATCCAGGGTGAGGCCGCTTTCCGCTCCGATATAACCCAGGGATCCCGTATATGCGGCCAGGATCAGGCCACCGAGGAGCAGGGCCCAGAGGAACCCGCTGAAATCCAGTCCGTCCGCGAGCTGCTGGCCTACCCACATGCTCGCAGAGAAGAAGGTAAAACCGAGCATGACCATAAACATGCTCAGATTGCTTTTGCGACCGGCACGGTCCACCGGCTTCGATGTGTAGTCTACATCGGGATTATTACTGCTCATATTGTTGTTGGATTGATTTGATAGCCTTGATCCGTCTCTCTGCAATATCCGAGAGAGAAAGGGAGTACGCATCTTTCAGCAGGTTCTGTTCCGCAGCCCAAAGCGGCATGAGCGGATGCGGGTCCAGTTCCTTGTAATGATTCAAAGACAGCCACTTATCGAAAGTAAGCGGCCTGGGGTAGCCGAGCTTTTCTCCGACGAGTGCGACCGGATCGATATGGTCTGCCCAGGAAAGGATCCCCTCCCAATACTCCATGACCTCCTCGAAATGGACCGGAATCTCATACCTTCGGGCTCCCCCGTCGTAGATAATGCACTTTTCCAGCAAGGCGTCGGGACGCTCAAGGATATAGCGCCGGAAATCCGGGGAAATAATGCCGCCGTTCCATCCGAAATCTATATCCGGCACGTTGATACCGGTCGCACCTTTACTTTCATAAACGGTGAAGATTCCTTCATAGAAAAAGCACTCGAACCCTTCGAATCCGGGGAACATCGCCCGGATACGTTCCGTCATCTCTTCCATGAGTGAAATGGCCCTCGTTCCACCGATCGTGAAAAAGACAATCTTGCGGATACTTCCTCCCTTCCTGCGGAAACGGTCCAGTACATGGAGCAGACAGAGCCGGAGGGTATCACCGGTCGCGATGATATCACCGATGACGAGCGTCCGGTCTTTGGTGACGCGGAGCTTCTCATACTTAATCTCAAGACCGGTTATGATATCGTTCTCGATGATACGTTCACATGAGAGGAAATGCATATCCCTTACGCGGATACCGTTCCGGTAGCACGCTTCTTCAATAGGATAGTTCAATCCTCCTCTCAGGATGGTCAGGATATCGAAATCGCCGCCCGTACCGTTTGACAGCAAATAACGGAGGGCGGCGACAGTTTCCGGGAGCATGGACAGACAGGAATCATATCCAACGACTTCTGGGGAAGCGAGAAGATTCCGGGTTCCGGCCCCGCTGAGGATAAAATACCGGCTTTTGAACTGGCCGGAACGGAGTTCATAGATATTTGTTTCTTCGAGCGAACCGACTAAATGCAGATTCGCGTCTTTCAGACGGATAGACATGAAAAATCCCGATTAGATTTAACCGGGATACAAAGTTAAGCAAAAAAACTGTCCCCCGCAAGAAAATGATTGCAGTTTCCAGGGCATTTTTTTACTTTTGTTCCATGAAAAGAATCCTGCCTATTCTCCTTGTGCTGGCCCTTGCAGCGGGCTGCAGAAGACCTGTCCTGGAAAGCGGAAACTGGAATCCCCGCGTCAGGCAGGCGATTGAACAGATGATCACCCTTTACGGAAAAGACGCCAAAGGATATGATCCATCCTGCAAGCCATATGCCGTGTTTGATTATGACAATACGACGGTGATCAACGATATAGCCCAGACGCTCCTGGTCTATCAGATTGAAAATCTGGCCTTCGCCTTTACTCCGGAAAAGATCCGCGAAGTGCTTACCGTCGGTCTCGACGGATGGGATACCGTCTATCCCGGCGGCCTCACGCCGCAGCGCCTCGTTGACGATCTTGTGCGCGACTATACGGAGCTTTACCCCCTTCGGAATGATCCGGAGTCGTACCGCGGACTGGCTGCCTACAAAGATTTCAGGGCGAAACTCTGGTACCTTTCCTACCACAGCGGGGATGCCCATCCGGGATCGGAATTCTCATGCGTATGGATTGCAACCCTCCTGGACGGAATGAACTACCCGGAAGTAACGGAACTGACCCGCGCTTCGGTCGACCATTGGATGAAAGAGCCCCAGATGTACCGTGAAAACTGGGTCTCGCCGGACGGGAAGGTCAGTGTTCAGATTCCCAAAGGTCTTACGCTGACTCCGGAGATAAAAGAACTATACCGGGGGCTCCGGGATAACGGATTTGACGTATACATCTGTTCCGCGTCCGTTGAAACGATCGTAGAGGCGATGGCTTGCGATCCATCTTATGGGATCGGACTGGATCCTGCCTGTGTATTCGGGATCAGGCTCCGCCCTACGCCGGCAGGAACCGTCCATGCCGTCGCCGACAGCAGCTATGCCCAGCCATACAGGGAGGGAAAGGTCCGATGCATCCTGGAGAATATTGCGCCGCTTCACGGCGGCCGTGGACCCGCCCTCGTCGCAGGTGACAGCAACGGAGACTTTGCCATGCTGACCTCATTCAAGGACCTGAAGGTAGGACTCATCGTCAACTGCCTGGGATCAGGTGCAATCGGCGGACTGACGGCGGGAGCTGCCGGGAAACAGGCTGACGTCCGGCTCAAAGGACGGGAAACGCCGCTCTATGTCGTTCAGGGAAGAGACCCCTCTGCTTTCGGATTCATCCCCCACTGGGAATCAGCCCCGGTCCCCCTTCTTCCGGAGGGGAGAGAATAGCCGCTGCGGCAGTTCCGTTGCGAGGATAATACCGAGTACGATGGCAATCGCAATCTTGGCGGCCGAGAAGCCTGCCGACTGCGAGAGCACGAACTGACTGGAAATCAGATAATAGCTGAACCAGAAAATTCCGGCTCCCGGAACCAGGGGGAAAATGCCGCACAGCAGGTAGACCGTTCCGGGGCAACGTCGTAAAACGGCCATTTTGCGGGCTGTCAGGCAAACGGCAAAAGCCGCTGCAAGCGTAGCGACTGAGGGCGTGAAAGCCACGTAGCGTACCAGCAGGAGGTAGACTAGCCAGCCGAAAGCACCGATGATCCCGCTGGTGACATATTCTTTATCGGGGACGCCGAAAAGGACGGCAAAGGCGGCCGTTCCGACAAAAGCGGCCCCCACCTGCGCAAGAAGACCGGCCGTTTCAGGCTGGGCCGTAATATAAGTCAGGGGAATCAGTCCTCCGGCGGCGACACCGTCTAAAAGGAAACCGACGCTCACACCGATCGCAATGCAGAAAAAGCCGAGCATCGCATCCGTCAGCCGCGTGATACCTGCGATATAATCCGAATTCGCCAGATCCCTGACTCCGTTGACAAAGGGTACGCCGGGGACGAGGGGCATGATCGCACCGATGATGATATTGCTCAGATGAGGTCCGAATCCGATCCGGTAGGTAAGAAGGCAAAGGAGTGTAGCGAGAAGCGCATTGCAGATTCCGCCGACGATTTTCGAAAGGTACCGGGAACTGACAAGAAGGATGAACAGATACAGCAGACCGCCCACGGCAAAGGCAGCCGCGGCATCCATCCAGCCGCCTCCGAAAACAATACAGAACCCTGCCGCGCCGAACGCGGAGCCGAGGACTTGCTCCCAGAGCGGTTTCGGCCGCATCACACGAATCTCTTCCAGCCGTTTCGAGGCACTCTCCAGCGTATGCTTTCCGGCGGCGATTTCGTAACTGAGGTCATTCACGGCGACAACCTTGTCGAGACGGATCCCCTTGATCGGGATAAATTCGACATTTGCATAACTGGCTGCCTGGGAGCCGATCTTTTTCATCTTTCCTGCAGACCCCGTCGTGAAGATTCCGTTGCTGAGGACAAAGAAATTTCCCGAATCGACACCATAGTACGAAGCGATCCGGGTCATGATATCTTCAACCCGCGAAATCTCCGCACCGTTTTCAAGCAGGATATGTCCGGCGGCTGCCGCCACCTCAAGCACTTCACTGAAGTCGTAATTCCGGTTCATGTCGCAAATTTAAAGAGTTCCTGCATTCCAGGCAAGAAATAAAATCGCTATATTTGTAAAATACAAACACAAAGATATGAAAAGAATCGTCACTCTCCTTCTGATCCTGCTTCCTCTTCAAAGCCTCTTTTGCCAGGAGTACGAAGACTCGAACCATGAAGAATGCACCAGCATCGTCGTCGGCCGGCTTGCCAGCTCTGACGGATCCGTCATCACGTCGCACACATGCGACGGGGTCTCTCACACCTGGATCTCGCTTGAACCGGCGGCTTCCCATAAGAAAGGAGAGACATTCAAAGTATACAAAGGTACCCGCCATACCAAATTCCGCGGCGATACGACCGGCGTGAAACTCGTCGGCGAGATTCCGGAAGTCCGCCACACCTACGCCTACGTCAATACCGGATACCCGTCACTGAACGAAAAGCAGCTTGCCATCGGCGAAACGACCTTTGGCGGTCCCGATACCCTGAAGAATCCCGACAGCATGTTCCTCATCGAAGAACTGGCCCGGCTCGCCCTCATGCGCTGCGACAATGCCCGTGATGCCGTCCGGCTGATGGGTTCCACCGCCGAGAAATATGGGTATGGAGATGCCGGTGAATGCCTGACGGTTGTGGACAAGAAAGAGGCATGGTTTTTTGAGATACTCGGCGTCGGAAAGGGAAAAACCGGAGCCGTCTGGGCTGCCCAGCGCGTTCCGGACGATGAGGTCGCCATTTCGGCCAATATTCCCCGCATCGGAAAGATCGACCGCAAGAACAAGGATTATTTCATGTGCTCTGACAATGTCGAGTCCGTAGCCCTCGAGTATGGACTCTGGGACGGAAAAGAGGAACTCGTTTTCTGGAAAGCCTACAATGTTCCCAGGGCAAAAGGGCGCAACTACCAAATCCGCGAGTACTTCGTCCTCAGCAACCTGGCGCCCTCGCTCGGTCTGAACATGGATATGGAAGAACTCCCCTTCTCCGTCAAGCCGGAGAAACCGGTCGACGTCCGTGACGTCATGGCATTCTTCCGGAGTACATACGAAGGGACCGATCATGACATGAGCAAGAATATCGTTACCCTCGATAAGGATTCGACACGGGTCATCAGTCCCATCGCCCATAACTGGACTACGGCGACAACCCGCAATACAATCAATGCGATCGCCCCTGGGACGATCGATTTCTGCCGGACCCTCGCCGTCGCCTGGTGCTCCTACTCGACCGTTCTCCAACTCCGCGACTGGCTCCCGGACAGCATCGGCGGCATCCTGTGGTATTCCGTTGACAATCCGGCAGAAAGCCCCAGAATCCCTATTTTCTGCGGGAATACATCCCTGCCCGCCGCTTTTGATTTCTGCGGCCAGAAACAGTACAAGGCCGACTGCATTCTCTGGCAGTTCCGAAGAGCGAACCGTCTCGCCACGGTCGGCTGGCAGAAAGACCGGAAGAAAATTGAGAAGAATATCGCCGAAATGGAAGATATGGCCTTCGAGGGACTTGGCACACTGACGGCCGATCCGGCAGTCCTGAATGCCTATACGGCAAAAATATACGAAGAAGCAGCCGCCCGCTGGTCCCGGATGGAAGAAGAATTCTGGATGACCCATGGACGGGGATTCTAGCAAATCAGTTTAGAATACAAGAAAGGAAATGGCAAGAATCAAAACCATCGGCATTCTGACCTCCGGAGGCGATGCTCCCGGAATGAATGCCTGCATCAGAGCCGTCACCCGCACGGCAATTTTCAACGGGATGAAAGTTTACGGTATCTACCGGGGATACGAAGGACTGATCAAAGGTGAGGTGGAAGAGTTGACGACGGAAAGCGTCAGCAACACCATCCAGCGCGGCGGAACCATCCTCCGCACAGCCCGTTGTAAAGCCTTCCTTACCCCGGAAGGCCGTCAGGAGGGCTATGAAACGCTCAAACGGTTCGGGATCGACGCCCTGATCGTCGTCGGAGGCAACGGATCCCTCCACGGCGCACAGGAATTTGCAGCCGAGCACGATATTCCCATTATCGGACTCCCCGGCACGATTGACAACGACCTTTACGGGACCGATTTCACGATCGGATACGATACGGCCCTCAATACGATTGTCGAATGTGTCGACAAGATCAGGGATACGGCAACCTCCCACGAGCGGATTTTCTTCATCGAAGTCATGGGGCGTGACGCCGGCTTCCTCGCACAGAACAGCGCGATCGCATCCGGTGCGGAGGCCGCCATCATTCCCGAAGACCAGACTGACGTAGACCAACTTGCCCAGTTTATCAGCCATGGAATCAGGAAAAGCAAGAGCAGCTCGATCGTCCT
Source organism: uncultured Bacteroidia bacterium (assembly GCA_902789395.1). Lineage (GTDB taxonomy): Bacteria > Bacteroidota > Bacteroidia > Bacteroidales > UBA932 > Cryptobacteroides. The sequence goes on from CADANY010000006.1 coordinate 81,264, forward strand.
GGTTTCCGAAGCCCGCAAGAACGGGGTCGGCGGAGCCATGTATTATGCAGACAGGGTCCGGAACGAATATCCGCAGTATGATGTCCGCGTCACTATCCTGGGCCATCTCCAGCGTGGCGGGCGCCCCAGCGCTTTCGACCGGATCCTTGCGAGCCGGATGGGATATGCCTCCATTGAAGCGCTCATGGAGGGTCAGCGGAATATCATGATCGGCGTATCCAACGATGAAATCGTCTACGTCCCGATCTCCCGGGCCGTCAAGAAAGACAAGCCGATCGACAAGGAACTGATCAGTGTGCTGACCGTCCTGTCTACCTAGTTTTCACGGATAAAATAGTCGTACATTCTGCGGAGCGAGCCGCTGATCACGTTAAGATCACCCTCCTCCGCAGAATTTTTGCATCCGCTGGAGATCATTACGAAGCCGTATTTTTTCTCAGGATCAAAGAACATGGCACTGCGGAGACCATAGGCACCTCCCGTATGGCCAACCAGACGGACACCCGGGACATATTCCCCGTCTGAGACTTTGAGAGCGAATCCATAGTGTTCATCATCGGAGCGGGGTGTCTGCATCAATCGGGACGAGGCCTCGCTGATCAGGCGCACTCCTTCCGGTGTCGTGCCGTAATTCATATGGACGCGCATCCATCGGGCCAGATCCGGGGCGGAAATCTTCATGCCGCCGGTCGGGGAAAAGAGCGGTGTATCCTCCCCTGTCCGATAGGCGCGGATCCGTTCGCTCCGGGGTTCATAAGCCTCCGTACTTTCCGTCAATTCTCCGTCTTGCAGCGCATAGAGCCTGACAAAACGGGAAGCGTCCAGGGAATCCACACAGTAACCGCCGTACAGGCCAAGGGGGTGCAGCAAATGGCAGACTACATACTGGTCGAACCGTTCTCCGGAGATTTTCTCAAGGAAGGAACCCAGCAGGTTGAAATTGAGGTTGCAGTATTGGTAACCGGTACCCGGTTCATAATCATTGTAACATTTCGCCCAGTCAGGATTCCGGTCGGGACGGATCCCGTCGAAAGAAAAATAGCCTTCGGAATCGTTGATGCTCGACGTATGCGAGAGAAGCATGGCGACGGTAATCGGCGTATCGGGATAAGCCGGATTCCGGATCGGGAAACCGGCCAGCTCGCTCACATCGGTATCCAGGCTGAGTTTTCCCGCTTCTACCAGCTGCAGGATCGATACGGCTGTGAAAGATTTGGAGATCGAAGCGATCCGGAACAGGGATGAATCCGTGACGGGGGCTCCCGATTCCAAATCCGAAACGCCGAAAGAATGGGTATAGATCAGTTCATTATCTTTTACGACGGCGACTGACATGCCGACGTTTCCGATTTTGGAGCGGAACGCCTCCATCTCTGCTTCGAAAGCAGAAAAATCAGGCGCCCTCCTGCATCCGGCCAAAAGGAGGACGGTAAGTAAGAGGGCGCTTGAAATCGATTTTATCCTTTTCATCACAACCGGGATTCTACCACCTTCCAGTCTACGATCTGCCAGAGTGCGGAAAGATGAGCCGGACGGCGGTTTTGATAATCAAGATAATACGCGTGCTCCCAGACATCAAATGTCAGAAGCGGACGCAGTCCCCGCTGAACCGGGTTTCCGGCATTGGTTTCCTTCGTGATCACGAGATGACCGTCATCCTGAGCGGAAAGCCAGACCCATCCTGAACCGAAAAGAGAGGCGCCTGCAGCCTCAAATTGTTTCCGGAATTCATCAAAACTGCCGAATTCCTGCTCTATCAGTGCCGCAATCCGGCCTTCCGGCACATTGCCTTCAACGGGAGAACGGAACTGGGTAAAATAGAGATTGTGATTCAATACCTGACCGGCATTGTTCCGGATACCGCCCTCACTCCGGACGACGATATCCTCCAGGAGAGAATCCTCGAATCCGCTGCCCGGAAGCGCGGCATTCAGGTTATTGACATACGTCTGGAGATGCTTTCCGTAATGATACGAAAGCGTCTCGGCGCTGATGACGGGGGCAAGGGCGTCAAGAGAATAAGGGAGGACAATCATTTCCATAGTATCTTACAGGCAGAAACCGACCGTCCAGGTAGAGAACTGAGGACCGAAGCCTTCCTTGAGAACGGGCATCGGACTGTATTTGAAGAAAATACCGAAACCTTCATTGTAGGAGATTTTCGCATGGGCGTTGTAGGTTACAATGTTGGTCTTGATATCCTTTCCGTTCATCTTGTCGGTGTTGAAATTCGTGAATTCAGGATTGGCGGTACCCTTGAACTTGGTCCATCCCGGCAGATTGATTTCAGCCGAGGCGCCGAGGGTAAGGCACATCTTTCCGGCCTTGAGCGTATAATCAAGCGGAATATCGAAACTCAGGATACGGAGGAGTGATTTCTTGACGTTTCCCTGGAAAGGAGCGGGAGAGACATGACCGTCGCTGGTGAAGGGAACGACCATATACTGGGAAGCGGCGCTTCCGCTGGGAAGATCAGACGGTACCCAGCAATAATTCTCCTTCAGGCGGTACGTATCCCAGTTCAGATCGACACCGAGAGAGAAGATATGATTGGGTGACGGCTTGACGGCGAATTGGAAGATATTTAAGAAAAACTCTCGGTTTTTACCAAACGATGTATTGTCTACAAAATCAGCATCGCCCATTACATTATGGAAACCCCAGCCGAAGTACTTGATCATACTGAAATCAGTCTTGGCTGTCGGCTGCTTGTGAAGGAGCTGGTAGTCTTCGATCTTCGAAAACTCGGGGAGACCCTGTGCCGAAAGAGACAGGGAAAACATGGCGGCAGCCATGAGGATCATAATTCTTTTCATATTATTTTGAATTGATATTCACGCAAAAATAAATACAATTCTATTTTTTTCCAAGACAATTACGTAAATTTGCGCCTTCAAGAATATATGAAGAATAAATAAGGTAACATATCATGAAAAAGAATCTGATTCTTCTTGCCGGAGCGGCGCTTATTCTAACCGTCTCCTGCAACGTAAAGAAAAGCACTCCTCTTACGAGAAGCATCAAAGACTATGCAGTCGTAACGATCAAGACTCCCAGCCTGGAAGGCATCACCGATAACGGAAAAGAGGTCCTCAATCTCTACCGTTTTGCCGCCGATGAGGCTGACAAGATCTACTGGGACCAGTATTTCGGAGATAAGGCGACGATGGACGCCGTCCAGGACGAATCTGCCCGGGAATTTGCCATGATCAATTACGGTCCATGGGACCGGATCGACGGAAAGCCTTTCATCGAAGGATATGAGATCCGCCCTGCCGGCGCCAACTTCTATCCGGCCGACATGACAGACGAAGAATTCGCCGCTTTTGATGACTCCCTTAAGACCAATCCCTACACCCTCGTCCGAAGGGATGAGAACGGAGCCCTGAAGACGGTCTGGTTCCACGAAGCATACAAAGAGAATATCGACAAGATCTGCAACTACCTCCAGGCTGCCGCCGACATCACGATCAAGGAAAGCGTCCGCAACTACCTGCTCAAGAAAATCGACGCCCTCCGCAGCGATGATTATTATGAGAGCGACCTGGCCTGGCTGGACATGACCGACAGCAAAATGGATCTCATCATCGGGCCGAACGAGGCCGACGATGACCAGCGTTTCGGAGCGAAACGTTCTTTCGGCGCATTCGTGCTTCTGAAACAGCTTGAGAAGACCGCGCAGATCGACCAGCTTACCAAGATGCTCCCCGAGCTTCAGAAGAGCCTTCCCTGCGACGAAGCCTACAAGGTATTCGTTCCCGGAAATGAATCCGACATCTATGCTTACGATGCCCTTTACTATGCCGGTAACTATAATGCAGGTATCAAGGTCATCGCAGTCAATCTCCCGTCCGATCCGAAGGTCCAGTCCGAAAAAGGCACCCGCACCGCCCTTCTCCACAATGTAATGAACGAAAAATTCAACCGGATCGTATTCCCGATCGGAAAGCTTCTGCTCGAAGGCGACCAGACCGCCCATCTCAGCGATGACGCCTTTTTCTGGAACATCGCCTTCCGCGAGGTCGCCCACGGTCTCGGTGTCAAAGAGACTGTCAACGGAAAGGGTTCTGTATCTGAAGCACTTGGAGCCGAAGCGGTTCCCTTTGAAGAAATGAAGGCCAATATCGTCGGCCTCTATCTGGTTTGCAACCTGATGCAGGAGCACCAGCTCTCCGGGATCGTTACGAAGGAAGATGCCATCACCACCTATATCGCCAGCCTTCTCCGGTCCGAGCGTTTCGGTACGGGTTCTGCACTTGGCCGTGCGAATATCATGATCTATAACTACCTGAACAAGAAGGGTGCCTTCTCCCGCATGGAGTCCGGCAAGTACCATATCGATTATCCCAAGGCGGAACAGGCCATTGCGGATCTTGCCGGAGAAATCCTGAAGATCCAGGCAACGGGTGACTATCAGGCCGCGAAGGCCTTCGAGACAGAATATGCTTTCGTCTCCAAGGAGTTCTCCCTCGACCAGCATAACATCCGACTCGAAGGAATTCCAACTGACATCCGTTTCATTTTCGAGAAATAATCATCTGCTGAAGGGGGTTGCCCTTCTGTAACCGCCACTTCGTGGCCCCTCCCTAAAGGGTCCCTCCCTCTTATAGTGCCGAGGGTGGCATAGGTTTCAGAAGGGCAACCCCCTTCAGCAATTACCATTACGACTTCCTTATGAGGGTGACGATTATCGGCGGCGGTGCAGCCGGATGCTTTGCGGCGGTGAATCTGAAAAGGATGGCACCACAGACTGATATCACCGTTCTGGAAGCCGGGCGGAAAATACTGGCAAAAGTAGCCATCACAGGCGGTGGCCGCTGCAATCTGACAAACACGTTCGAAGGAATATCCGACCTCAAGGAAGCCTATCCCCGAGGCGACAAACTGATGCGCCGCCTTTTCAACACCTTCGGTCCCAGGGAGACCCGTTCCTGGTTTGAGAAGGAAGGGGTCCGTCTGGTCACAATGGATGAGGGGTGTATTTTCCCGGCTTCTCAGGATGCCATGCAGATCGTAAGGACCCTCAGCAACCTGATGACACGTCTCGGCATTACGGTTAAGACAGGATGCCGGGTCCATGAAATCAGGAAAGAGGGGTCTCGTTTCCGGATTATCTCAAATGACGGATCTGATATCCTGACGGATCAAGCGGCGGTGATGACGGGCGGGGGCTCTTCTCCCTTCCTCTCCCCTCTCGCTCTCGGGATCGTCCCCCCTGTTCCGTCCCTGTTTACATTCAATATCGGCGATGAGGGACTGCGGAAAAGGATGGGGCTTGTCGTCCCTGTGGTGTCCCTGGGCATTCCTGGAACAAATTTCCGCTCACATGGAACACTTCTCATTACGGACTGGGGAATCAGCGGTCCGGCGACCTTGAAGCTTTCCTCATTCGCAGCCCGGTACCTGAATGAGATGGATTACCGCTCGCCCCTCCTAATCCGATGGTTGGGCGATATGGATCTTGAAGACGTCCGCGATCTTTTGGAATCCTTCCGGACCGAACATGCCAGGAAACTGGTCTCTTCCGCCCACCCCGCACAGCTTCCCGGCCGGTTATGGGAGTATCTCATCGAAAAAAGCGGAATCCGGGAAGACAAGAGATGGGCGGAAACCGGGACCAAGGGGCTGAACAGACTCGCCGAAACCCTGTTCGCCGACCCATACCGGATCGAAGGGCGCTGCGCTTTCAAGGAAGAATTCGTAACCTGCGGCGGCGTTGCCCTATCGGAAATCTCATACAAAACGTTGGAGTGCAAAAAGCATCCTGGTCTTTTCTTCGCCGGTGAAGCGCTTGATATAGATGCAATTACAGGAGGGTTCAACCTCCAGGCCGCCTGGACGACGGGGTATGTTGTCGCCAAGAGCCTCTCAGAATCCTACGGAGACGGGGATTAGGATACGCTCTTTGGAAAGATCATTGGGGTTCGTTCCGGGTTGTCCCTCGGGGATGGCTATACCCAGCGAATCATAATACGCTTTCCAAAAAGGCAGCGTTTTTCCATCAGCGTCATGGAAGGACATCGGGATCTGATGGAAAAGCGGATTACCCTCCGGATCCCGGAATGATTCGTACACAAGTTCACTGCAATAAACTGTTTCCATTCCGGGAAGGAAGCCGTAGTCGTACGGCCGGCCGAGATATTTTTTGGCGTTCCGTACCGCCTCACGGGCAATCCTGCGGTTCCGGATCCTGAAGACATGGACCCCGGGGCACTCCTTGAATTCCGCCAGCGGTGTCCTGACAACCCCTTTTTCGGGATCGGCTTCGAGGACGAAAGATCCGTCTTCCGCTATTTCAAGGATCCCGACATGTGAGTAGTTTCCCCTTGTAGAAGTTTCGATCGCATCAACGAATCCCCCTGAGTCGTTGATCTGGAAAAGAAGGTCACCGTTTTTCAGGGAAGGCTTGCAGGAAACGAAAAGCAGCGCCAGGACTGCAAGGGAGAGGGTTCGAAGACTCATTCAATCACTATTTTTAGGGATGCGAAGTTACGGACAAATTCCGTAACTTTGTCCCGTTATGGAAAAAAATGAACTCATTGAACGAATGGAGGCCCATGGCATCAAGCCTACGGCAAACCGGATTCTCGTTGCGGAGGCGCTTCTCCATCAAGAGCGTCCCAGAACTCTCGCAGAACTGGAGATGGATCTGGAAACCGTCGACCGTTCCAATATCTTCCGATCACTCAACATGTTCCGGGAGCATCATTTCATCCACGTCATTGAAGACGGCTGCGAGGGTGCGCGATATGAGCTGTGTCTGAGCTCCCACGAAGACCGGGATGAAGATGTTCACGTCCATTTCCACTGCGAACGCTGCCACCGGACGTTTTGCCTCGAGCATACTCCGATCCCTCCGGTCGATCTTCCGGAGGGGTTCATATCGGAAACAGCCAATTACATGATCAAAGGCATCTGCCCTGAATGCAACCGTTAGCCGCAATAAAAATAGGTCTCTACCAATTGCTTCATCAGATCGGGATCCTTTGAGGCACGGACGTGAAGATCCCTGTCACCGAACGCCCTGAGAGACTTGAGGATTCCATCGATCATCCGCGGACGGAACACATTCTCTGCTTCAAATACGGCACGCATTTTTTCAAGACAGTCTGCCGACTCTGCGCAACAGGTCGGAAGAGAATCCAGACTTTGCAGGCGGTCTTCCCCGCCCCGGCTGTGGATATCTTCGTCGACATATTTGTCCTCTGCGATTGCAAGCGCTTCTTTTTCAGGCATTTCAAGTCCATATCTCGCGGCGGTGCAGAGGCCGGCCATGAGCTGGTAAATATCCGCGGAACAGTCCGGAGAACGCATCTCGAACGTCTGCTTTGAGTTAGCCTGCGGGATGACAGGGATCTCCAGCGGATTCGCCAGCGAGGCCATATCTTTTCCGCTTGACCACCCGAGCGGAACGCGAACCAGGGCGGAGCGGTTGCAATCTCCCCAGCAGACATTCGTAGGGGCTTCCTGATGCGGGACAAGACGGAAATAGGAAGTCGGATTCTTATTTCCAAACGCCGTGATGGCCGGGGCGAGCATCATCAGTCCGGCGATGGCACGGCGGGCCTCCCCCGACAGACGGCCGTCCTCTCCCAGCGTACAGTTCCTTCCGTCACGCATCAGCCGCATATGGATATGCATTCCGGAGCCCGCTTCTCCGACAATGATCTTTGGCGCGAACGTCACATCCAGCCCATATTGCCATGCGAGATTCCGGATCACCCATTTCGCGAGGAGCAGCTGATCTGCAGCCGTTTCTACAGGACAGGGAAGAAATTCAATTTCATTCTGTTCATATACTTTCCCGTCAAGGGTAAAGTTCCCGACCTCGCTGTGGCCGTATTTGATCTGGCCTCCCGTCTTTGCGATATGATCCATGCAGGACCGGCGGAAATCATTGAGTTTTGCGAAGGGCTCCGACTCATGGTATCCCTTCTGGTCAGATGCCGGGAACAAGGAGTCTTCTTCGGTAATCACATAGTACTCCAACTCTCCCATGGCTTCGAAGGTCATGCCGGTTTTCCGGAAAAAAGCGTCTTCAGCACGGAGCAGCGTCTGGTACGGAGCCCCGTCGAAAGGCTTTCCGTTTTTGTCGTAAAAGCTGCACAGGAAACAAAGGGTAGGGATTTCTGTGAAGGGATCGACGAATGCTGTCCGGTACCGCGGGATCACATAGAGATCACTGTTTCCGGCTTCGATAAAAGAAGGGAAAAGGCTCGATCCGTCAACCCGCTCTCCGTCAGACAGAATCGTTTCGGTATAGGCCAGGCTGTGCAGTACAAAATTCAGGGTCTTTACGCGGCCGTCCTCTGCAGGATACATGAAATCAATCATTCGGATTCCTTTTTCCAGGATGAAACGGATCATATCCGCTTTTGTAAATTCTTCCGGGCGTTTTCCCAGGTGTGCGACCACAAGATTGGGGTTCATTTCAATGTTTTTGTTCATGTCGGTTATTCATTTGTGGAGTGCAAAGATACCAAATATCTTCGTATATTTGCTTTCGTTGTAAATTTTACTCATCATGAAACGAATCGCACTGCTTCTCTGCCTGTTGGCATCAGCCGCTCCTTTCCTGTCCGCCCAGCGATTCCAGCTCCCAGCCTCCCCTAAGGACCGGAATGAAATCTGGGTACTCTGCATCGGCAATTCATTTACTTACTATTACGATGCCGACATCATGCTCCAGGATATCGCTGCAAGCCAGGGCGTCCGCATGCAGATCGGGAAATTCCTGAAGGGAGGACAGACTTTCGGACAGCATCTGAAGCTGGAGAAGAGTCTCCAGGCCGTTGATTTCGGAGGATACGACTACGCCTTCCTGCAGGACCAGAGCGTCAATGCGGCCCGGTATGCCAGAGACGGGGACCAACAGGTACTGGAAGACCTCAAGACATTGAAGTCCAGGATCGTGCGGAAGTCGCCCGACTGCAAGATCATCCTTGAGAGAACCTGGTCTTATTCCGGGAAAGAGGCCGGAGGCTTTGACACCGCCGCGAATCTCGACAAGTACTTGGAAAAAGGGAACAAGGAACTTGCCTCCAAGGCACATACCTGGCTGTCCCCGATAGGCATCGCTTTCAATACCGTCTGCAAAGATCGCCCCGACATAAAGCTTCTCTCTGCAGATGACAAGCATCATGGCCCCGCCGGCTCTTACCTGAAAGCATGCGTGAACTACCTGGTAATTACCGGCCTGCGATTTCATGGAAACGTCGACCGCTGCGGCCTCAATCCTGAAACCGCCGCCTATCTCCGGTCGGTGGCGGAGAAAACGGTACTCGGGAAAGAATCCCGTTACCACATCAAGAGAGATCGGAAATTCCAGGAACGGCCTTCGGCAAGGGTAATCGCTCACCGCGGTTTCCACCTTGAAGACAATACGCCCGAGAACTCAATCGCTTCACTGAAGGCCTCACAAAGAATCGGTGTCTACGGCAGCGAGTTCGATATCCGGCTCACCGCGGACAGCGTTATCGTCATCAACCATGACAAGTCCTTCCCCACGGATCCTGAAAACCGAATCATCAAGGATACCCGGTACGGCGACTTGTCGGACATCCGCCTCGCGAACGGGGAACCGGTTCCGACATTCGATGATTACCTCGAGCAAACCCTCCGGCAACCCCGGACGAAGCTGATCTGCGAACTCAAGCGCCATGGAGATCCCGCACGCGACCGCCTGCTGTTCGACATGGCCTATGCGATGGTCACCAAGAAAAACATGACCCGCCGCATCGTCTGGCAGACCTTCAGTTATGATCTCTGCCGGTATATCCGGGAAAAAGCCCCGGAAGCGACCGTCATCTATATCTGCATGAAGGAGGATCTGATGAAAACGCCCGAAGAGCTCGCCGCAGACGGAATCTCCGGAGTCAATTATAAATCAACTATTTACGATGCCCACCCAGGCCTTGTGGAAGCCCTCCACGCCAAAGGAATGTTTGCCAATCTCTGCGTCGAGAACAACCCCGAAGTGATTGCGAAGTACGTCGGGGAAGGAGTCGACTTCGTCAGTTCCAACGATCCCGCCGGCATCCTGAAAATGATCCTGGACCGCTAATCCATCAGTTTCTTGTACTTGAAGCGCTTCGGCTCGACATTGCCGAGGCGCATTTTCCGGTTCTCTTCATACTCGGAATAGTTTCCGTCGAAGAAAACGACCTTGGAATCCCCTTCGAAGGCCAGGATATGGGTCGCAATCCTATCGAGGAACCAACGGTCATGGCTGACCACGACGGCGCATCCTGCAAATTCGTCCAAACCTTCTTCCAGGGCACGGATCGTATTGACATCGACATCATTCGTCGGTTCGTCCAGCAAAAGCACGTTTCCTTCGTCCTTGAGCGTCAGGGCGAGGTGCAGGCGGTTCCGCTCGCCGCCGGAGAGGACGCCGCAGAGCTTCTCCTGGTCCGCCCCGCTGAAATTGAACCGGGAGACCCAGGAGCGCGCGTTGATATCCCGGTTTCCGAGACGAACCCACTCGGAATTTCCGGCAATCGTCTCATAGACAGTCTTATCAGGGTCGATGCTCCGATGCTGCTGGTCTACATAGGCGATCTTGACCGTCTCCCCTATTTCGATCGTACCGGCATCGGGTTTTTCCAAACCCATAATGAGTCGGAACAAGGTTGTTTTCCCGGCGCCGTTGGGACCGATAACTCCGACGATCCCGGCCGGAGGAAGGACAAAGTCCAGGTGCTCAAAAAGGACCTTGTCTCCGTAGGCCTTTCCGACATCATGGAACTCGATGACTTTGTTGCCGAGATGGGGGCCGTTCGGGATATAGATTTCCAGGTTTGCTTCTTTCTGCTTCGCATCAGCCGCCGCCAGTTTCTCATAGGCGCCCAGACGCGCCTTCTGCTTCGCCTGACGGGCCTTCGGAGCCATCCGGACCCACTCCAATTCCCGCTCGAGGGTTTTCCTGCGCTTGGACTCCTGTTTCTCTTCTATGGCAAGCCGGCGGGTCTTCTGATCCAGCCATGAGCTGTAATTCCCTTTCCAGGGGATGCCTTCTCCCCTGTCGAGTTCAAGGATCCATCCGGCGACATTGTCGAGGAAATACCGGTCATGGGTTACGGCGATTACGGTACCCTTATATTGCTGGAGATGAGCCTCGAGCCACTGGATACTCTCCGTATCCAGATGGTTGGTAGGCTCGTCCAGCAGAAGGACATCCGGTTGGCTCAACAATAGCCGGCAGAGGGCAACCCGCCGGCGCTCGCCGCCGGAAAGGGTTTTCACGAGGGCATCGGAGGGCGGACACTGAAGCGCATCCATCGCCCGTTCCAGTTTCGCATCGACTTCCCAACCGTCTAGATGCTCGATTTTTTCCGTCAATTCTCCCTGTCGCTCAATCAGGGCGGCCATCTCCTCATCGCTCATCGGTTCCATGAATTTCATGGATATCTCATTATACTCCGCCAGGGTATCCATAATCTCCTGGACCCCTTCCTGAACCACCTCGATAACCGTTTTATCGGGGTCCATCTGCGGCTCCTGCTCAAGATACCCCACCGTATAGCCAGGCGCCCATACGACCTCTCCTTTATACGACTTTTCAACACCGGCAATAATCTTCAGCAGAGTCGATTTCCCGGATCCGTTGAGACCGATAATGCCGATTTTCGCCCCGTAAAAGAAGGAGAGATAGATATCTTTCAGAATAACCTTATTGTTGTGAGGCAGGACTTTCCCGACCCCGTTCATGGAAAAAATGATTTTTTCGTCAGCCATAATAGATGTGGTTTTGACAAATATACGTATATTTGCAAGGATGAACCAATTTTTTTGAAGATTATGAAACGTACGTACCTTCTCCTCATCAGTGCCATGCTGGTTCTTCTTCCCTCCTGCGGTATCTTCAACCGCTCATCACGGGAGATGAACGGTCTTTCGAACGACAGCCGGATCGCCATCGACCGTGCCGAAGCGAACCGGAAATCATATGAAAAGCAGGCTCGCCGGGATATCAACAGGAGCAAGGATATGATCGACCGGTATGAAGACCAGATAAAAGACTTGAAAAGGGCTCAGAACCAGATCAAAACCTCTATCATTACTCCGAAAAAAGAAGAACTGAAACTCCGTCAGGAGCAGTTGAAAAGATCTGAAAAACTGGCAAAATCCGGTAGTTATGCCGCTCCCGACAAGAGAGAGATCCGCGCCATGAAGGCCGCCATCAAGGATGTCAAGAGCGATATCAAGCGGAGCGAAAAGGATCTCAAGAGCTACGACAGGCGCATCAAGGAAGTCAAAAAAGACATTCGGGCCGTCAAGAAGAATATCAAAGACAGCCGGAGAGATATCAAAGATGCCAAGAGCAACTTCAAGGAAACGAAAGAAGGGATTATCCTGAATGACCAGATCAACCGGGTCAAATGATCAGTTCTTCTTTTTCCTGAAAACGACCCACTCATTCATCACAAAATTCGCCGTCCCTGAGCAACAGAGGGCGACGATATTGCATATAAGGACGTCCCATGAGGGGAAAAAGTGATGGAACAGGGTAAGGAACCCCATCTTGATCAGGAAAACAAGGGTACATGAAGCATTATAGCCTCCGTAATGACGGAAAAAAGACCGGACGGAACGTTTTGAGATCCGGTCTTTCCATATAAAATAATAGGCGAAGGAAAAATTGGTCAGGACGGCGAACTCAAAGGAGATGAACGGAGACAGGTAAAACTGACCGAAATCACTCCTGAAAAGGAAATCGGAGCAGATCCACAAAATCAGCATATCCACGACCGTCCCGAGAAGGCTGGACGCGGAAAAACCGGCAAAACGGCGGGCAATCATCCCCAGTTTCGCCATCCTACTTGATCTTCGAGAGTTCGGCGGCGAGTTTCTCGATCATGACCGTGCCGATGACAACTCTTCCCTTCGGATCGATCAGGTACATGGAAGGAATCCACTTGACCTGGAACGCTTTCCCGACCGTACTGTCCTTTTTCTTCTGGTAATCGCAGAGCTGCAGCCAGGGAATGTCATTATCGGCAACATACCCGACGAGCTTTTCACGCTCCGTATCAAAAGAGACACCGATGAAAGCAATCTTGTCTGAGGCATACTGCTCGTACAACTGTTTCATGGCTGGCATATCCTGCCGGCAGTCCGGACACCAGGAAGCCCAGAAATCGAGGACAACCCATTTTCCCCGATAGGATTTCAAATTGTGGGAAACGCCCGAAGGATCATTCATGACAAGAGAAGGCACCTTTGCCCCCTTCTTGATCATTTCCGTCGCATACTTTGCATCAGCATCGACGCTCTCCTGAGCCATGGCCAGGACGCCAAAGCAGCAAAGGGAGGCAATAATAATCAGTAACTTTTTCATTTTCGTGATGTTATATGGAAACAAGCCTGTTTCTTTTCGTATTTGACATAACAAAGGCCCTCCTTACGCAAATCCCGAAGGACCTGACCGAGAACCGCTTTAAGCTGCTCCGGCGGGACCGGCTCATAAGGCCTCCCTTTCAAATCCGGAACGGCCTCGAACCGGGCATAGGCGATATCGAATGTTGTCGCATGGCAATGAGTTGACTTCTCAGCCGCATTGATATTGCCGGACTTACGGAGCCGGGCTACGTCATCCTGGGTCCGAAGAACGGAAGTAACGATCATTTTATTGGGATTCAGTCCTTTAGATGATAGGGAATCCTGAAAATTCCGGCCGATCCTCTGAAGGAGCTCCGCGGCAGCAGGTGTCAGGAACGGAATCGAATGGGTCAGATTGTCAATTACGTAGACATCATTGTCTTCGATCTCTACGAGTTTCTTTTTCATGCGGCCTGCTTCATCCCGGTTCGCTACGGGAGGGACTCCTACGACCTGGGCAATGTCAAGTTGAGCCTGGTTCAAGTCATTGAACTCCTTGAGATAATTGACATCATATATCCGGACGGGATGATTCTCAATCACGCCGTGAACCCACCTATAATGGCGCACTTCGGAATGGATCCAGAAAAAAAGGATCAAAGCGAAGACTGCCCCGAAAGCGATCAGTTTATTTTTTTTCGACCATTCCACAAATGCAAAAATAACAAAATTTAAGTGCAATTTATTGTTTTTAGGAATAAAGGATACGATTTCTTCGAAAAATAAGCTATCTTTGACAATTAAAATGATTAATCCTATGCAGGAAAGAAAACAATCCGTCCGGATACAGACCTCTATTTTGAATGCGGCAGAAAGGAAACTGCTGATCTGGCTTGCCGAAAGGATGCCCAAGTGGGTGACATCCGATATGCTTACATTCATCGGTTTCATCGGTGCCCTCATCATTGCCACCGGTTACGCCCTGACCAACCGGAATATCAACTGGCTCTGGCTAGCATGTTTCGGTTTTTTCGTCAACTGGTTCGGTGATTCTCTCGACGGATCGCTCGCCAGGGTACGGAAAGCCCAGCGTCCGATTTACGGATTCTTCCTTGATCATAACGTGGACTGCATCAATGAGTCGATTATGTTTATCGGCGTAGGCCTTTCCTCCCTTATGAGCCTGACGAGCGCCCTGTTCGTCCTTTCCGCCTACCTCCTTCTCTCCGTCTACGTCTATATCAACGCCCACCTTAAAAACGAATTCAAGCTTACCTATGCCGGTCTCGGTCCTACTGAGTTCAGGATCATCGCCGTTATCGTCAACCTGATCCTTCTTTACGTAGCTCCGATTCGCGAGTTCACCTGCGACATCAGATTATTCGGATTCAATGTGTCTCTCCAGATGCTTGATATCGTCGCTCTGGTCATCGCTTTCGTCATCTTGATGATGTACCTGGTCAGCCTTTTGAAAGATGCGCGAGAGTTTTCAAAGATCGACCCTCCAAAGAAAGCCGAATAAGCCGCAATATGCCCATCGTAACCATACAGGAAATGGAAGAGCTCTCCCCACTTTTCAAAGGAAAAGCGGGGAATGCTTTTGCCAGGTACCTGCTCAGGGTTACCGGCGCACAAAGAATCATCGACCTGCACGAACGGATCTATACGGGACAGAGCGGCCCGGACTTTGCCGATGAAATCCTGAAGGAAATCGGCATCGACTATCTGATCGGACACGCAGAGCGGCTCGCTTCGATGGTAAGCGGTCCTTTCATTACGATCAGTAATCACATTTACGGCCACATCGACGGTATCATGCTCGTCGACTTGATCGGTCATATCCGTCCGGAAATGAAGGTCATGGTCAACAAGGTTTTGATGTATGTCAAGGGGCTTGTCCCGAACTTTATTTCCGTTATTCCGACTGGAGAGAAGAAGACTGGAGCAACGACCGAAAGCATCAACGGCATCAAACAATCTCTCTTGCAGATTCGTGAGGGAGGACCGCTCTGCTTATTCCCCTCCGGTGCGGTCTCTGACCTGAAATTGACCGGAGAACCCAGGATCAGGGACCGCGAATGGCAGGATTCCGTCATCAAGCTGATCCGGAAAGCGGAGGTCCCGGTTATTCCAATCCGTTTTTTCGACCGGAATTCATGGTTCTACTATTCGCTGGGCCTGATTGACTACCGGATCCGGCTGATCCGTCTCTGCCATGAGATGTTCAACAAGGCTGGATCTACCGTTCGGCTTGCAATAGGTAATCCGATTTCTGTTGAGAAGCAAAACACCTTCAAGGACAATCCCGAATCTTTCAAAGCCTTTCTCAGATCCAGCGTATATGATATGGAACTGCCTGACAAAAAGGATTTTATTCCCCGATCCGAATTATCGTTCTAATTGATATACAAGCCCTATGAAATCATCCCGAAAAGTTCAGATCGTACTCCTGACTGGAGGAAGCAGCGGCATCGGAGCGGCAACGGCCCGGCTGCTGGCGGAAAACGGAATGACCGTCTATTCCGGTTCCCGGAGGGGTACTGCAGGGGAACCCCGGGAAGGGATTATCCCCATCCGCCTGGATGTGAACGACGAAAATTCCTGCCGGGAAGCCGTAGACCGGATTGTCAGCGAGCAGGGACGCCTCGACGCAGTAATCTGCAACGCCGGAAACGGGATCTATGGTCCTATTGAAGGGACGACGGATGATGAGGCGCGGTATCAATTCGAGACATGCGTGTTCGGAGGTCTGAAAACGATCCAGGCCTGTCTTCCCGTAATGCGGAAGCAGGGGTTTGGCCGGATCATCACGGTTACATCTGTCATGGCTATCCTCCAACTTCCCTACCAGGGGCTCTATTCAGCCGCCAAAGCGGCCATGATGTCCCTTTCGGAAAGTCTGTCCATGGAACTTAAGGGGACCGGGATCCAATGCTGCAGCATTCTCCCTGGGGATGTAGCCACCGGTTTTACCGCCGCGCGCACATTTACAGCGTATTCAAAGAGTCCGGATTGCCCCTATCGGAAGCAGATGGAGAAGAACCTCGCCCAGATTGAAAAGGACGAGAATTCCGGGATGGCCCCGGCGGTAATCGGAAAAGCCATACTCCGTCAGCTCCGGCGCAGAAGGATGAGCATACGGAAAATCCCCCGCATCGATTACAAACTGGTCGGGTTCGTGGTCAGGATCCTCCCGGAAGAATGGAAAATCCCTATTTTAGCGAAACTCTACCATGCGTAAGATCCAAGACAAGAACAGATACTACAATCTGCTGCTCAAATACCTGATGGTCACTTTTCCCATGGCCTATCGGAAAATTGAGCGCCGGAACCTGGATGCCATTCCCAAGGACGGAGCCGTCATCTTCGCTCCGAACCATGCCAATACGCTGATGGACGCTTTCGCCGTCCTGATTACGGACGGTAAGCCCAAGGTATTCGTCGCGCGCGCCGATATCTTCAAGAAAAAAACGATGTCGGATATCCTGCACTTTTTCAAGATGTTGCCTATCAACCGGATACGTGATGGTGTAGAGAATCTGGCGGCCAATGATGCCATCATGAAACAATGCGTCGATGTGCTATGTGACGGCGTGCCGTTCTGCATTCTTCCGGAAGGAAGGCACAGGCCGATGCACAGTCTGCTTCCCCTGAAAAAAGGAATTGCAAGGATTGCGTTTGAAGCGTATGATCAGATCAAGGACCGGATGCCGATCTATATCGTTCCTATCGGTCTGGAATACGAAGATTATTTCGAATTCCGCTCCCGCCTCCTGATCAATGTAGGGAAACCGCTCCACCTGCAGGAATTCGTGGCGGAACATGCAGAGTATAATGAGCAGGAACTCTACCGTCACCTGCTTCTCGACCTGAGCCAAAGGATGAAGGATACGATTATCTATCTTCCTGACGATGAGCGCTATGAGGGCGCTTGGGAAGCAGCCAATATCTTGTCCGGAAGGGATACGGCGGCAAGCGGAAACCTTCTGGAAAGAAAGCGCAGGATCCAGTCCCTTGCCGAACGGCTTCTCAAGCGACATCCGAATATTATCGAAAGGGCCCGCCGCCAGGCGGAACGTCGGAAAAAATTCGGGATTCGCCTCCGGAGCCGGATTGACAGGAAAAAAGGGTGG
This sequence comes from uncultured Bacteroidia bacterium, assembly GCA_902789395.1. Classification (GTDB taxonomy): domain Bacteria; phylum Bacteroidota; class Bacteroidia; order Bacteroidales; family UBA932; genus Cryptobacteroides. The sequence continues at coordinate 98,717 of CADANY010000006.1, forward strand.
GAACTCGTTATTCGCGGCCTGCTTCTGATCCTGTACTCGCCTTTCGTACTTTTGGAAGCCGTCCTGCTGCTGCCAGCCCTGGTTTTCACCGGCATCATCAAAAAGAAACTGAAAGATATCACGTTCATCAATTCGATCCGCTATGTGGCCTGCTATGTCCTGAACCCGATCGTAATGCTGATCGTGTGCCTGGCGGCTCTTTTCTTCGCTCCCTGGTGGGCCTGTCTGGCGGCCTATCTGCTTTCATGGATTGCTCCGATTGCGGTATATGATTGGTCCAATGCCGTACGGCATCTGTATTCCGATCTCAAATACCGTCAGTACAGAAAGGCGATTGAATGAAACGGTTCCTGCCTCTCATTCTCCTTCTGCTCGCTACCATCCCGGCTTCCGCCCAGAAGCTGGAGTCATTGGCTGCAACCGGATACTATGAGACGGGAAGCATGGATTTCGGTCCCTACTACCAGACATTCGGATATAACGACATCGAAGGACTCAGACTCGGCTTCGGTCTTCGGACCGGGAAACTGATCAGCCGGACAGTCCGTGTCGCGACATACGGTGCCTATGGTTTCAAAGACCACCGCTGGAAAGGCGGACTGACAACGGAATTCATGTTCGGAAATGAGCCCTGGCGTAAACTGACTCTCAGCGTACGCCATGATCTCGCCCAGCTCGGAACGGCCGCACAGCTCCGGGACAATGCATTCTTCGCCTCCGTCCTGGCCAGAAGCAAAGGCCGGAGACTGACGATGGTCGATGAGTTCAAGATATCCTACGACCATGAAATCAAGGAGGGCTTTTTCCATTCCGTTTCTGCCGAACATTCCCGGATCTACGGGAATGAATATGTCCCTATGACCCGGCCGGACGGGACTCCGGTCAATCATTTTGACGTCGACCAGATCCAGTACCAAGCCCGTTTGTCATGGGAGGAGGCCGTCTCAAGAGGAGTCTTCGACCTGTACGTCTTCCCTACCCGGTTTCCGATTCTGACCCTGCAGGTCGGGGCCGGCAGATCGGACGGATCCCACTTCTTTCTCCGCCCTGAAGTCTCTGTCGACTGGCGGATTGCCGCCGGCGCCGCCGGAACCGGACGGCTTCACACGAGCAGCGGATGGATTTTCGGGAGAGTTCCCTACCCCATCCTGAAACTCCACGAAGCGAACAACACTTTCCTTTACGACCGTACTTCCTTCGCCTGTATGGCCTATTACGAATATGCCTCTGACCGATGGACAGATATCTTTTACGAACATGATTTCGGCGGTATCATCTTCAGACATATCCCGCTTTTCCGGAAATGCCGCGAGATGGTCACGGTCAAGGCGGCATGGGGAGGCATCTCACCGTCTAACCAGGGGGAAACGGCCTTGCTTTCTCTTCCGGAGTGGACGGCACCGCTGAATAAGCCTTATGTGGAAGCGGCCGTCGGTATTGACGGTCTTCTCCGCATTTTCCGGATCGACGTAAGCCGGCGGCTGACCCTTGCGACGGGGACTTCAAGGGACTGGGCGGTTACCTTCGGCGCCAGAGCCCTGTTCTGATTCAATTATACTGGGGAGCAGTCGAAACAGCGGGCATCTGGACGGGAACGACCGTACAGGTCTCGGCAGATACGAATCCCAACCCGCCGGAAACATTCGATGGAAGCGTTGTCGGTTCTACCAGAAGGCCCATCTCATACCCGAAAGCCTCGAAATTATCAAGCGCCTTGAGATATCGGTAGTAGCTCAGGTCAAGGGTGAAAATCTTTACGAGAACGACGGGATTGAGGGTCCATTTCGAAGAGGTGACTTCATAGGCAGCCTGCTTGAAGACCTCCGCCGGAATCCATACCCTGACCCCGCAGGAACTGTCTTTGAAGAGATTATCCGTAAAAACGCAGAATCTGTTTTCCGGCATGACGGCAGACAGGATACCGCTGTCTCCGGAACGTCCTTCGTTGATGACGGGATCCGAAGAGGCATCAAAGATGCTGCGGTCCGTCTGGACGAAATGCTTCGTGACAGGATCGTTCCCGTCATAACTCGTCACTTCCGTATCAACATCAAGGTCCAACCGGTAGAAGGAATCGTCCCCTTTTATATCCGAAAAACGGATATCAAACCGATAGGATTCTTCCGTCCCGTAAGACAGATCGATCGTATGCGAAGACCACTCGACGTCAAAAGGATCAACGGCCTCTGGGAATACGACACTTGCCTTGGCCTCATAGGGGGGACGACTGACATGGATGGTCACCCTGTCCCCAGCCTTGAAGGATGCCTCGAAACGATACATGGAAGATTCATAATACTCTTCCTGAATAATTTCTTCGGCCTGGATCTGAGCTCCCCCATTGACAGAAACGCTGACATGGGCATTGTCGAAAGGATCTACGCGATTGAGCTGGCTGGTCGTCAGATAGATAATATGTTCTGTCTGATCCGTCCTGAGATGGGCATTGATAACCGGGAGGGGTTCCATCTCATCTACCTGGATCTCAACGGTGTTGATACAGGAAACAGCTCCGAAAGAAAGGATTGTCAGCAATATAAAGAATTTTCTCATAGTTTCAGAAAGTCAGGGTATAACTCAAGGACGGAAGAATAGGAAGTATCGTCACTTTCTCCATCGTAAGATAGTTCTCGAAAGTCCGTTGTAATTCGTCCCAACGGGTTTCATACCGAAGATAGACGAAATTCGGATTCATCTGATTGTAAACATTATAGACGCTCAGATTCAGAATTCCTTCTGTTCTCCGATGGAAGAAATGGTAATTCACGCCAAGACTCAACCGGTGCGAAGCCGGCAGCCGGAAATTGTTGCGTCCGCTGACGTAATCGGCATCCCGGATCCGGCCTTCGGGATCGAGGACGGATGTCGTCCGGGAATAAAGGGTCGTCGTACCGCCTGAGGCATAGGACCAGGCTACATTCGCGTCGATCGTGGGACTGAAAGTCCAGTTGAAATTGATGTTCACACTATGCCTCCTGTCGTACTTATAAGGGAACCAGCGACCCATATTGATCGTACCGTCCGGGAAACGGCGCTCTGACTTGGAAAGCGTATAGGCGATCCATCCGGTTGCTTTCCCTGCTGTTTTCTGGGCCATGAGTTCCAGTCCCGCAGCCCTTCCCTGGCCCATTTCGACATTCTTTTCCCAGTCTGTGCTGGAAGCGATGACAAGCGTCCCGTCCTTATATTCCAGTATATTGTTGATCGCCTTGAAATATCCTTCCACAGAAAACTCCCAGCCTGATAGCCGGTCATAATACAGCCCGGCGGAAAACTGGTCTGAAGTAACCGGACGTATGTCCTTTGTGATCGGTACCCAAAGATCGATCGGCAGGGAAACCTGTGCGGAACTGAGGAGATGGACATACTGGGCCATCCTCGCATACCCGGCTTTGGCCGTCATTCCGAAAGGCAGGACGTACTTGAGAGAAATACGCGGCTGCAGGTTCCAATACCCCCGCCCCTCCGTCAGAAAAAGGGACAGGCGGCCTCCGGGATTGACAGTCAGTGATTCTCCCAGCGCGATGTCATCCTCCGCGTAGAGGGAGATATCATGTCCTCCATAGGTATACTGGTTGCCATATCGGTACTGAAACTGCTTTTTGTCACCTTCCGGTCCGATTTCCGAATTCAGCAGGGTCAGTGTTTCGGGAATGAATGTATGGTAAATATACTCGGTACCGAATTTTACCAGATGGGCCGGCAAGGGTACATAATCAAAATCCAGTTTTGCGCTGAGATCCCGGATCCCCGAACGGTAAGACACATCATAATTCATTGATGTGGAAGAATTCCCGTCATAGATCTTCTCTACAGTGTCTGAGCCCATCAGCATCCGGTAGCGGTTGAAGGCTAGCGTCGTATTGGCAAAAAGTTTCTGACTGAAAATATGATTCCACCGAAGGGAAACGACATCGTTGCCCCAGGAAAGCTGCGTATCGGTCCGGAAGGTAGACCTGTATGCCGCGCCGTCCCCAGGGTCATCCATCTTGTCCGAATCCTCGTCGGCGTCCAGCAGGAAACGGTCGCGCCCGCTGTAGGCACCGAGGAAAAAACGGTCCCTGTCGCTGAGACGCCAGCTGAGTTTCCCGTTCAGATCGTAGAAATAATAATTGACATACTCCCCGTCCGGCATCAGTTTCCGGATGAGCGGGGCCCAAACGGCTGTATGCATTCCACGTCCGCTGATGGAGTAACTGAGGCGGTCGCGGATAATAGGTCCTTCAAGATGGAATTTCTCACTGACGGCTCCGACGGACACATTACCGTGCATCTCTTTCATATTGCCGTCATTGGTACGGATGTCCACAATGCTGGATACCCTGCCTCCATACCTTGCCGGAAAGGAGCCTTTATAGAGCGTAACCTTCTTGACGGCTTCCGGCTGGAAAACAGAGAAAAGACCCATCATGTGGTCAACGTTATAGATCGGGACTCCATCCAGGAGGATCAGGTTCTCGTCAGGACCGCCTCCTCGGACATAGAGTCCCGTAAAGCCCTCATTTCCTCCCTGGACGCCCGGCATCATCTGGATCGCCTTCAGCACATCCGCCTCGCCGAAAATAACCGGCGTATTCCGGATCTGGGCAAGGGGGACTTCGATCGCTCCGAGATAGGTCGACGCAATCCCGGCATCTTTCTGTGCCACGACGGTAGACGCAGACAGTACAAGATCGGGGGCCAGCGAGACGTTTATAACCGTATCCCTTTGAAGAAGAATATCTTCCATATGCGAGCCATAACCGACGTAGCTGTACTGCAGACGGGTGCTTCCCTCCGGAAGGGTCAGGCTGTAATACCCGTATACATTGGTTACAGCCCCCGTTTTTCCGGACGGACCGGCAAGGGAGAGTACACCGGCTCCAATCAGGGTCTCCCCTGACCTTTCATCCGTAATATATCCGCTGACCGTTACCCCGCTCCGGGTTTGGGCAGGCAGCATCGCGTACATCACGGAAAGGACGGCTATGGACAGGATTTTCTTCATCTGTTACTGTTCATCGATTCCACTTCCGGTCGAAGCATCGGAGGAGTCCGCAATCAGATGCTCTTTCATCCGCTGCCGCGCCCACTGGATCATCTTGAAGCAAAGCAGAAGGATTGCGACTGTAATACAGCCGCTGAGTTCAGGAGAAACGGCGGACATCATCGCAATCGTATCATAGAGCCCGTGGCCGACGACCGGAACGAGCCACATGAGGATTCCTGCCATCGGAGCACGATAGCGGTCGAAATGATGCAGGGAATAATAGTATCCCATGATAACGGCAAAGCCGAAATGACCGGGAATGGCCGTCAGCGAGCGGCCGATACCGGTCGTGACCCATTCCGTTCCGGAGGCAAAGAGGTATTCGATATTTTCGAAAGCGGCAAATCCCATTCCGACCGAAACGGCATAAACAATGCCGTCCATCCGCTCGTCAAAATACTTGTTATTTCTCAAGAACATCCACAAACAGAATAACTTGGCTGTCTCCTCCGGAATAGCGGCTCCGAAAAAAGCCGTTGCGAAAGCTCCGCCGAAAGAAGATATCTCCGACGGGAAAAAACCGAGATTCCGCAGTGGGATCGAAATCATCAGCGAACAGAAAACGGAAAGCCAGCCGATGAAAAACGCCTTGACGACCTGTCCCAGCGGCTCGCGCTGGTATTTATCCTGCAGATAAGTATAAAAGAGAAGGATGACCGCAGGCAGGACGGCCAGTCCGATAACGAGTCGTGTATCAGCCATAGTATTCGATATCAGTAACGGTTAATAGATGATTGACAACGGTAAAGCGGACATTATAGCCATCGAAAAGAAGGCCGTACGTCCTGTCCGATCCCGTCTGGTAAGCCGGACGGGGATCCAATTCCAACAATTCCCGGAGAGCGTCCCTCCGAGCCGGGGGAAAGGGCGTTTCGACTGCGAAACAAACCTCCAGCTGCGGTTCCGGTGCGCCGTTTACAAATCCCTTCGCAGCATCCGGAAAAGCGTCTGCATAGGCGATATAGGGCTTGATGTCATAGACCGGTGTCCCGTCCATCAGATCCGCTCCGGAGACATGCAGGACAGGTCCCTCGTCGGTCGTTATTTCCGTGCGGACCAGCCGGACGGCAGACAGTCCCAGCGGGTTGGGCCGGAATGGGGATCGGGTCGCCCAGACGCCCATGGATCTGTTCCCTCCGAGCCTCGGCGGCCGGACAGTCGGCTGCCACACTCCCTTGGCCGGCTTGTTGGCAGAGAAACCCCAGATCAGCCAGATCCGGTCGAAACCTTCCAGTCCTCTGACCGCATTGACATCCCGGTAGGTTTCCGTGAAAACAATCCGCCCTTCCAGCGAAGCGGCCAGACCGCTTTGGCGGGGCAGACCGAATTTGGACCCGACCGGTCCCCTATAGTATGCGACAGGTTCTATGATCATATACAAAGGTAAAACCTTTCCCCGAAAACATCAAGGGTCAGAACCCCCAAGTCAGGGAAAAACCGTATGCGGACTGTCTTCCACACCGTTCCAGGCGGGGAAGCAGGGAGAGGGTTCCCTCATGGCGCGGAAACAGCCTTCTTTCGTATGGGAGCAGCCAATATCCGATATTTGCGCTCAGGATTCCGACGGCCGCCCCACCGAGTATATCGTTGAACCAGTGACGGTTATTGTAGATTCTCAGAAATCCCGTTCCTGCGGCGGCTACATAGGCGCCGGCTCCCCACCAGGGTCCATACTCTTTCCGGATGAGTTCGGCCCCCATGAAAGCCGTCGCGGTATGACCGGAAGGGAGCGAATTGCGGGCAGACTCGTCGGGGCGCAAATCCCGGACGGTATATTTGATCGAATTGACCATGATCCCGAGAGAAAGCCATGATGTCGCAAGAATAAGAGTCCGCTCCCCCAGACTATGATCCCGTCTCCCGGCCAAACCGATCAACATATAGGCGGCGGCAGGGGCATACTGAATATAATCGTCTGCATGGATATACCGATCGCCCCGGATTTGTCCAGACCAGGAGCGTACCCTATCGTTGATATGGCTTTCGAACCATGGATTCGCTACGCCGACGGCCCCGACGGTCATCGTCGCTGCTGGAAGGATTAACTGGGGCCAACGGAAGCGTTCGCTGCCGGCCACAGATATCGAATCTTTCTTTTGCGCTGCAAGCGGAATAAACAACAGAAAAAGAAAAACCAAGGATAGGGCCTTTCTCATTTGAATCGCATTTTATGGTGGTCCGCATAAGGGCAGAACACAATGAAAAGGTCATCGCCGGGAACCAGCCTCAAGACGACCTTCGTCTTCTTCTTACGGATCTTATAGGTGACATCGCTGATCTTTCCCGTATCGGGATTCCAGACGGTCGGACGCCTCCCGGACACCCGGAACTTGAGTTTTGCCCGGACGGGAGAGGAGCCGTAATAGTGGATATGATAAATCTCCGCATCGGGAAGGTGCCGATGGACATACTCCACACTGTCCACACGCGTTTTCAGGTCCTGCAGTACGTCAGCCGCTTTGAGAATCGAACGGGGGGTCCTGCCGGACATGACATTCCCATTCATCCAAACCCGGTCCACCGTGCGGGAAAAAGAAACGGAATCGGTTGCATTCCGCATGGCGACCGGACGTTTTCCTCCGATGAAGGCCCCTTCTGAAGAAAGATGGGAAAGGCGCAGCAGTTCCTGCGTCGAGAGGGTATCTTTTCCCAAAAGAAGGATACGGTAATTGGCTCCGTCATCGGTATAAAGACGGTTATGCCTTACATGGAGATGGTCCATGAAATCCTCAAACGAGAGCGTATCCGCTGCATACCCGGTGGGGATCGCCTGGTCCGGATCCCCGTAAAGCAGGATATCTGCAACCTGGTGTCCCTGTCCGAGCAGAAAGTTCCACCTTTCCTGCTTGGAGGAATCAGGAATCGAGCAGAAACCTTCCGTCAGCCGGGAGAGCGTCTTCTCGGAAGAGGCGATATCGACAAAGGCGTACCGGTTCCCATGCTGACAACCCGTCAGCATGAGCAGTCCTGTCAGAATCCCTGTCAATACCCGTTTCATGGCCCGATAATTGAATTCAAATGTAGCAATAATTGTCGAAAATTGCGTAATTTTGCAGCACAAAAAGCCAAAACAATACAAACCATATTGAAAAATGAAAAGAATCGTACTCGTTAGACATGGCGAAAGCGCCTGGAACCTCGAAAACCGTTTTACCGGCTGGACCGATGTTGACCTGACTCCGAAGGGAGAGAATGAAGCCAAGGAAGCCGGAAAACTCCTTAAAGCAGAAGGCTTTACCTTTACGAAGGCTTATACTTCTTACCTCAAAAGGGCGGTAAAGACCCTGAACAACATCCTGGACAACATGGACCTCGACTGGATCCCCGTAGAAAAGAGCTGGCGCCTCAATGAGAAGCATTACGGCAACCTCCAGGGACTGAACAAAGCGGAGACCGCAGAAAAGTACGGCGATGCCCAGGTCAAGATCTGGCGCCGCAGTTTCGACGTCGCTCCCCTTCCGCTCGCCGAAGATGATCCCAGGAATCCCAAATTCGATCCCCGCTACGCCGGTGTCGCCGACAGCGACCTTCCTCGTACCGAGTCTCTCAAAGATGCCATCGCCCGGGCCGTTCCTTACTGGAAAGAAGTCATCTTCCCCAACCTCCAGACCTCTGACAGCCTGATTGTCGTTGCACACGGAAACTCTCTCCGCGGCATCATCAAGTATCTGAAGAACATTTCCGACGAAGATATCGTCAGCCTCAATCTTCCGACCGCCGTTCCGTACGTTTTCGAATTCGATGATGAAGGAAACCTTGTCAAGGACTACTTCCTTGGCGACCAGGAAGCGATTGCGGCCAAGATGAACGCCGTCGCCAACCAGGGCAAGGCAAAAAAATAGTGAAGAAGTTTCTCAAAATAACCGGGATCACGGCACTGATCCTGGCTCTATTATGCGGCATTCTCTGGGGCATCCTGCGCAAGCAGAACCCCAGAGATACCGTTACATCCTATACCGGAGCCAAAGTAGAAATCGAGAAGATGGCCTTCTACCTCAAGGGAGACAAAATCTCCGGCCGGATCTACCGGCCCGTCCAGGACAGCCTCGATAAGATGCCGGCCGTAATTTACTGCCACTCTCTCGGAAAAGGGATGGAGGACGGCGACTCTTTCTGCCGGGGCGCGGCCGGAAAAGGTTATGTGGGTTTCAGTTTTGATTTCAGGGGCGGAAGTCGGACTTCTTCCAGCACCGGGCTCATGCCCTCTGAGATGACCCTTTCGACAGAGATTCAGGACCTGAAAGCGGTTATCAAAGGGATCAAGGCGCTCCGCTATGTCGACAAAAAGAATATATTCCTGATCGGAGAAGGATTCGGCGGAGTCGTCGCGGCAGCCCTGGCTGCGGAAAAGCCGGAGATCTGCAACGCCATCATCCTGGTTTCCCCGGACCTGAATTATTCCGATCTCCTGTCATCCCGTTTCCCGCACCTGAGGGATATTCCGGATACCCTGCAGACAGACAATACCGTCGTAGGGAAGAAATTCATACGGGAACTGAGAAAAACCGATACGAAAGCACTCCTTCATGACTATCCCAAGGAGTACCTGATTTTCGACGGACTGTCCGGACATGCCCCCGTTTTCAAGATCAACGGGTTTATCGGGGATCATATCCAGCCGTAAAGACTCCGGCTCACTGACCGCCCAGCCGGTCAAAAAAAGTCATCACCTCATTCCAGTTCCGGAATGGCTCCCTGCCGAAAACCATGACGGTTCCCATGAAATCCTCCTCTTCCTGCGGGGCAATCCAATAATCACCTAGAAGCAGGCCCGGCCGGTTTCCGGCCAATACGCGATCCCATGCATAGACGCCGAGATAACGTTCCGCCCATCGGACAGTATCTCCCCATCGATCCGGCTCATTATACCGTTCCCTGCAGTAAACATAGGTCTCATACGCCTCGGACAGATGCCGGAACGCTTTTACCGCTTCGCCGAGGGGTTCTCCGGTGCGTGTGTCGCGAAGGACATGGTCCATGGAGATAAGAACCACCTTGCGGGAACGGGATTCCTGCCGGTCATCAATCCGGCGGATCAGCGGAAGAAGCCCCGACTGGATAGCATGGTCATTCAGATAATGTTCGCCGTCGAAACGGAGCGCCTGGGGATAGTGGGCATAAAATTCATCGAAACAATCCACCATGGTATCGTGGATGCCGAACAGCCCCCAGACACGACCGGTTTCCGGTTCTCCTGTGAAGCACCGGGCGGAAACCGTCCTGTACTCTTCCAAAAGAGCCTTCGTGACCATAAAGGACGTCTCGCCCCCGGAGCGCGGAGAATGGAATTCCTGCCGGCCCAACCCGTTGTTTTTCAGCAGGGTGTCTGCAAGATGAAAAGCCGGATTGACAAGAATCCGATCATAACCGGAAAGTTGCTCGGCAAACATGCCTCCCATCGATGTACCGATGATCAGATCCGGAGCTTCCTTTCCGCATAGATCTTTCAGTAGGGAAAGAGCCTCCTCAGGGGCAACCGGCAGATCCGGCGCAACGATGCGGCAGTCCGGCAATAATTCACGCAGATGACGAACGGTCCCGTTCGCTCCGGAAGAAGCGAATCCATGGACAAACAATATGGTTTTTCCTTCCATCATGGCATAATCGAGAATCTGAGACCGGCAGAAAAAGTAAACTGGACCGGTTCAGAAGAAGATATGAACTTCCCGTCTTTCCACTCTTTCACAATCCAATTCAAACCGGGTTCGGCAAAAATATGGACCGGCCATCTCCTGACCGGAGAATACTGAAGGCCCAGGGACCCGACAGCGGACCAAAGAAAAGCGTCCGGATGATTATCCGTCTGTTCTTTTTGCTGTAAATAGGTGCCAATCTGAGCAGATGAGACAACCCGCTCCCGATCCGCCTTTTCCCAAATCGTTCCGGCTGATACATAGAGAGAAAGAGGACGTTCAGGCTTTGTAATCATATATTGGAGACTCAGTGGAATCCCCCAGTAACGGGTCCGCCGGCTCTCATAGGTTGTCATATAATTGGAGGTAATACGGGTATCGATATCCCTGAAACTGCGGAGGATACCGCTTTCTATCGACCAGCGGGTACCGATCTGGAGGGATAGAGTCAGACCGATCCGAACGGGTATCCGTTGAGAAACCGTCGTTTCATTTTCCGTATTTGCCAGGGCTGCATAAGGGAGGCCTGTTGAGTAGGCAGGTGAAGAATAGCTTCTCGTATCAGGGGTCCCGAATCCATATCGGGTCGTAGAATTCGAGTTGTAACCGGAACCGGACGTACGCGCAGAAAGTTGCAGGCCATGGAGAACAGAGGTAGGGGCAGGCTCAGGATGATCGAACGGAAAAACCGGATATTTCTCCGCCTGCGGTGACGTTTTTTCCGGTTTCGGATGATCGGTCTCAGCAGATTCGGAAGGAACAGGGACTTTATCCGGTGAATCAGACTCCGAAGGGACACGCTCGTCCAGCTTGTCGGCAGAATCCTGGATAGCAGCAACGGTGGCAGGAAGGGCGGCGGGATGAGGATTGGCAGGAATGGAGGATGGGATCCATTCATCAGGAGTTACGGCAGGAGAAGACTCTTCAGGAACCGGAGCAGACGTCGCCGCCGCTTTTTCTACGACTGCGACGGGATCGATACTACGGGATGACTGGGGCCTTCCTGGCAACCAGACAATGGCAGCAACCGCTGCAGCGGCGACGCCGATAAGCGGCCACCAGAAAGGGAATACCTTTTTCCGGGAACCGGACAGTTCCTCCTCGATACCCTCCCAAAGCCCCTCCGGCTCAGGCATCGAAGCCTCGGAAAAACGTTTCCTCAACTCTTTTTTCCAATCATTCATAATTGCTTCTCCTTCTTATAATCGGCTATTTCTTTTGCCAGCATGGCCCTAGCCCTCGAATATTGTGAGCAGGAACTGTTCTCCTTGATTCCCAGGAGGGCAGCAATCTCCTTGTGGCTCATCTCTTCAAATACATAAAGATTGAAGACTTTCCTGTAACCGTCAGGAAGTCTTCGGATCATCTGCAAGAGGTCGGGAACGGGAACGCCGGAAACACCGGGATCCGGATCCTCATCGGAATCTACCATATCAAAAGACTCAAAGAGTGGAAGAAATGATTTCTTCCGCAGGCACTTCAGCGAATTATTGACAACAATCCTTCTCATCCATGCGAGCAGGGATCCTTCTCCCCGATACTGAAACTCCCCTATTTTCCGGAAAATCTGGAGGAACGAATCCTGCAGCACATCTTTCACCCTGTCATCGTCAGGAATATAGCGTGCACAGACGGCGACAAGATACCTCGCGTACGCTTCATAAAGCGTACGCTGTGCCGAAGGATCTTTACGCTTCAGCCTCTGGATCAGTTCCTTCTCTTCTATCTTATTTCCTGTATCGATACGCAAAACTTATCCTCCGTTCCAACCCTTCAAGATTCATGTACCGTACGTTAAGCCTTACAGATGAGGTCCCGGGATCCGGAAGACCGTCCAGCCGGAATGAGACGATTCCCCGGACCAGACTTCCAGCAGGATCTTTCTGCCTGTCATGAACCAGGATGAAATCGTAAGGACTGCTTCCGGATGGATCCGGGTACAAATAAAAAGCATGCGGGGACTGCCCGGAAGAATCAATCGTATAATCTATCGTCAGATAACCGTCGAAGGCGCAGGAAAGGGATTTCTCCCCGCTGTTGACGGTAATCGGATCGGAATGGACATCTGAAAAAGAAAAGGATGACGGCGTCAGATCATAGACCTCTATGGGAACCAGCCAATTCAGACGGACATTCCATAAATAGTCTCCCTTGCCCTGACCGATAATACCAAAACTGGCTGTCGCCATGGTTTCCCCCTTGAAAGTTCCGGACAATACCTCCGGATTTGCAATAAGAACCTTACTGCCGCTGGAAAGCACCATATAAAGCGAATCCATGCTCTGCCGGAGCGAAACCAGATAATAATCCGTCACGCCCTTCTCGCCTTTATCTCCTTTTCCGTAATTATTATAAGTCAATTCCGTATCGGACAAATCGATAGCCTCAAAATCACTACAGCCGGCCAGAACACAGGCAGCCAGAAAAGAGAAAAAGAGAATCCGAAATAACTGTTTCATAACAATCTTTAAATCCGGATACCTGATAAATCTTGCGCGGAGCACTAACTTTTGTGCCGTCCGTGACAGTACTTGTATTTCAAACCACTCCCGCATGGACAGGGATCATTCTCCGCCACATGGGGAATAGCCATTCCGAATGGGAAACCGGGAGGCATCATCGCCGTAAGCGCATCCAGCTCAGGCGTCGTTTCGATCAGGTCCGTATACCCTTCCGAGATGGACGGACGCGGCATTTCCCAATGGGGCGTTCCTTCCGCCATCTCCCCGGAAGCATCGACATATACCCGCATGGCCCCGGTCTCGTCGGCACTGTACCCGCAGAGACGCCATTTGGGAAGATGGTTCGCATAATCCGCAATAATCTCAACGCAGCGGTCATAGTCTTCCTGGGAGAGGATGGCATCACCCTTCCGGCTCAGTGCATCAAAAAGGGCCAGGTTTCTCTCCGGGTCCTGGGCGCACATCCATATTTCATGTTCCTCCCAGGCAAGGTCAGCCCCTTCATATCCAAGGCTGCGGAGCATCTCATCCAGGGCCGCGCCGCTTTCCGTCGCAAGTCCGAAAACAAATTCCGGCGCTCCCCCTCCCGCTTCCAGCACTTCTTCGTCAGAAAAGGCACGGTAATCCGTAATCTCCTCAAAGACAGACCTTTCCTTTAGTACATCCTCGACACTGTCAATACAGGGGGTACAGACATAATACGCACCGTCCTGGGCGAAACAACGGCACAGTTTCAGGAGCGGGCTACGAAGGATGACGCCCAGGGAATCATCCATCAGGTCCACAAAGAGACCATATGGTATAATACCGTACAGATTAAGATAACCCAGCATCCGTCTCTCCGCCTGGAAACGGCCTGATTCAAAGCCTTTTAGCAGCGCTTCATCCAGATACGGCATTACCTTCCGGAAAACTTCACGGCTCATCCACACCTCGTGGTAGATACTGTCAGGATCATCGACGGGGTATGCCGATACGATCCCGGCATATTCCAGCACGGAAGGGTAATCGGGATAATATTCATTCAACCGGACATCGGGGCCGGCTTCCCGGATACGGAGCAGGAGCATCAGGTCCCGCTCCGGCATGAGGTTAAGCCACTCGGCCGGCGAACTGGACAGATAGACCGCCAGTTCGCTGACGAGTTCGGCTTTTTTCATGCGACTCGGATAATCCTGTTCGAAAATATCGCCCAGGTACTCGAGATCCTGTTTTTTCAGGTGTTGCAGTATATCTTTCAGATGTCTGATCATAGTCAGGAGAATCAGGAATGGGCGGCTGCCTGGAGAACTTCGTCCAGGGTCGGATGGGCATGGACCATAGCCGCCATATCCCCGAGCGTAGCGCCTTTGTTCATCCATGCCGTCATCTCATGAATGAGGTCTGCAGCATGCGGACCGAAAAGATGACAACCCAGAATTCTTCCGTCAGCCGCATCGGCGACGATCTTGCAGTATCCGTCCGGCTCTCCCATGCTGACGGCCTTTCCATTGGCCCGGAAGAAGGATTTCTTGCAGATACAATCCCGTCCCTCTGCCTTGCACTGATCCTCGGTCATACCGACCATCGCCGCTTCAGGAGAGGTGAAAACCGCTGCCGGAACAAGTTCAAGATCGATCGCATCGACTTTGCCTTCAGCCGGCTGGCCTGCCAGGATATGATTCAGGGCACGGAGACCCTGGAAAGTAGCGGCATGAGCCAGCATCATACCCCCGGTAATATCCCCAACTGCATATACTGACGGAACATTCGTTTGCATGTATGCATTGACGCAGACCCCCCGGCGGGTCGTCTCGATTCCGAGATCCGCAAAGTTGATCGACTCCAGAGCGGGACGACGTCCGACGGCCATCAGGACCTTATCTGCAATCACCCCCTGAAGATTATCTTTTTTCATGTACCGGACCTCGAAAGAACCGTCAACCAGAGGAACCACCTCTTTGACTTCAGCTGAAGTTTCAATTGAGATTCCCTTCTTTGAAAGACTTTGTTTCAATCGCTTGGCAAGATCGGTATCGAATCTCGGAAGGACTTCCCGGCAATACTCCAGAACCGTTACTTCACTACCGAAGGAGCGGAAGACGGAGGCGAACTCCAGTCCGATGACACCAGCCCCGATGATACAGAGGCGCTCGGGGATGCTCCCAAGAGACAGGATATCCGTTGACGTGATGACCCCTTCTGCATCCGCTCCCGGAATCGGAAGCGAAGCGGGCTGGGAACCGGTCGCAACGATGATGTAGTCTGATTCGACGTCCGTTTCCGTGCCGTCTTCAAGAACGATCCTTACCGTATGGGCATCTTTGAAAGACGCCTTTCCATAAAGGAGCGTAATGAGCTTATGCTTCATCAGGAAGGCAATCCCGCCCCGGAGTTGTTCGACGACTTCATCTTTACGCTGCATGACCCGGGGAAAATCCACCTTGGGTTCCTCTGTGAGAATCCCGAAATCTGATGCATGCCGGCAGTTTTCAAGGACTTCCGCCGTCCGGCAGAGCGCCTTGGTCGGGATACAGCCTTCGTTCAGGCAGGTCCCTCCAAGGGGTCCCGCCGACACAAGAGTAACTTCAATTCCTTTATTGGCCGCCGCCAGGGCGGTCTCATAACCGCCCGGGCCAGCGCCGATAATTGTTATTCGCATGGTTTCGAATCTGTATATTTAAGGATAGGATTCCTCGCCGCAGCGGTTTCGTCAGGACGACGGACCGGCGTATTGTGCGGAGCTTCCTGAAGGATCGCAGGATCTTCGGCTGCTTCCCGGGCAATTTCACGCATAACGGCGATGAAGGCATCCAGTGTCTCTTTCGACTCCGTCTCCGTCGGCTCAATCATCAGTGCCTGATGGAAAAGAAGCGGGAAGTAGATCGTCGGGGCATGGAATCCGAAATCAAGAAGCCGTTTGGCGACATCAAGGGTCGTGGCTCCATGGACTTCGTCATGCCCTCCGTCATTGACCAGACCGTCAAAGACGAATTCATGTTTGCAAACCCCTTCGATCGGAAGCTTATAAAGATCCTTGAGACTTTCTTTGATATAATTGGCACCCAGGACGGAGAATTCTCCGACTTTCCTCAGATTCTCCTTGCCGAGCATCAACAGATAGGTATATGCACGGAGGATTACCCCGAAATTGCCCATGAAACCGGAGACCTTGCCCGCCGAAGTTTCTCTGTCCTGCAGGATGGAGAAAGATCCGTCGTCGCAGCGGACGACTTTCGGAAGCGGAAGGTACGGCTCCAGATACGCAGCGACGCCGACGGGGCCACTCCCGGGACCGCCTCCGCCATGCGGAGTCGAGAAGGTCTTATGGAGATTCAGGTGCATGATATCAAAGCCCATATCTCCCGGACGGACTACGCCCATCAGCGGGTTCATGTTCGCCCCGTCGTAGTAGAGAAGACCGCCTGCGGCGTGGACCAGCGAAGCGATTTCCTTGATTTCCGTTTCGAAAAGACCGAGCGTATTCGGATTGGTCATCATAATACCGGCGACGGTATCGTCGAGCAGCGGTTTGAGATCATTCACGTCGATCCGGCCGTTCTCTTTTGACTTGACGACAACGACTTCAAGGCCGCAGACGGCTGCAGAGGCGGGATTCGTACCATGGGCACTATCGGGGACAATGACCTTGGTCCGTCCAAGATCGCCCCGGCAGAGATGGTACTGCCGCATGACCATAAGCCCGGTCAGCTCTCCATGCGCACCCGCACAGGGATTGAAGGTAAAGGCTGACAGGCCTGTAATCTCGGCTAGCATCCGTTCCATATTATAGTAGACCTCGAGAACTCCCTGGACTGTCGAGGCATCCTGGAGCGGATGGATCCCGGCGAACGCAGGAAGATTGGCGATTTCCTCATTGATCTTCGGATTGTATTTCATCGTACAGCTGCCGAGCGGATAGAAACCCGTATCGACACCGAAGTTCATCTGGGAAAGATTCGTATAATGCCGGACAACATCCACTTCACTGACTTGCGGAAGAAGCGGAGCTTCAGAACGGGTGAGACTCTTCGGAAGAGGATTAGCGGAGGGGAAACGGTTCTTCGGAAGGGAATACCCGTTCCTGCCTTCTGCTGAAAGTTCGAATATAAGTTTGTCGTAATACTTCATGGCTAAACCTCCCTGATAATTGAAATCAAACCGTCAACTTCTTCTTTCGTACGTCTTTCCGTCACACAGAAAGTCACGATTCCCTCCTCAATCTGCAGAGCGGCGAAATAGCCGGCAGCGAGGAGCTTTTCCTGGAGCTTTTCGACCGGAACGAGCGGACGAAGGGCAAACTCCTTCAAGAAGGGTTTCCCGGGGAACGCCTCTTCAAACTTGCCGGTCTCGAGGAGCCGGTCATGGAGATACGCCGCACCGGAAGCGCTCAACTGATTGACCTCCCGGAGTCCTTCCGCTCCCATCAGGGAAAGATAGATGGTCACATACAGTGCCATGAGAGACTGGTTGGAGCAGATGTTCGATGTCGCTTTTTCACGACGGATATGCTGCTCGCGGGCCTGCAGGGTCAGCACATAGGCGCGTTTGCCCTCTTTGTCGGTCGTCTGCCCGACGATACGGCCCGGCATCTTCCTGAGATGCTCTTTTTTTACGGCCATAAAGCCGACATAGGGTCCCCCATACGTGAGGGGAATACCAAGGGACTGTCCGTCTCCGACGGCAATATCGGCACCCCATTCCGCCGGGGTCTTGACGACGGCAAGGGCAGACGGATCGCAATATTCAATGAAAAGCGCTTTTTCAGCATGGACCGCATCGGCGAAACCGGTATGGTCTTCGACGATTCCGTAGCGGTTGACCGAAGGGACGATCACGCCGGCGACATCGCCTTTCGCCAGTTCTGCCTTAAGGCAGTTGATGCACGTCTGCCCCCCCATGACAGGGATGAGGCCGATCGCGACCCCGTGGAACTTCGCATAAGTCGATACGACTTTGATTACGCCCGGGAGGAGGGCACCGGAAAGCAGGACGCGCGATTTCTTACGCGTGCTCGCCATGGCCATCATCATAGCCTCCGCCGCAGCCGTAGGACCGTCGTACATGGACGCGTTGCTCACGTCCATCCCGGTCAGGCTGCAGATCATACTCTGATACTCAAAGATATAACGAAGGGTTCCCTGGGAAATCTCACACTGGTACGGAGTATAGGCCGTCAGGAACTCGGAGCGGGAAAGAAGATACGGAATAACCGAGGGTGCGTAATGGTCATACGCCCCGGCTCCGACAAAGACCTTCATCGGCCGGTTCTTCGCGGCAAGCCCGGCAAAGCGTGCACGGACCTCTTCCTCGGAAAGAGCCTCGGGAAGATCATATTCTTCCTTCCGGATAAATTCTTCAGGGACATCACTGTAGAGGTCTTCCAAACTACGGAGGGAGACCTTTTCCAGCATCGCCTTGATATCTTCTCCGGTATGAGGAAAATAAGCAAACTGTCCCATGCCCTTATTCTTCGATCATCGCCTTGTAGGCCGCTGCATCCATCAGTCCGTCAAGCTCCCCTTTGTCGCTCATGCGGACCTTGATAATCCAGTTCTCAAAAGCATCCTCGTTGACCTTCTCCGGAGCATCTTCGAGCTCTTCGTTGACTTCGACGACAACACCGGATACAGGAGAATAAAGGTCGCTGGCAGCCTTGACGCTTTCAAGGGCGCCGAACGTTTCACCCTGACCGATTTCGTCATCGACTTCCGGCATATCGACATAGGTGATTTCTCCCATTTCTTTCTGCGCGAAATCGCTGACTCCGATAATGGCGATATCGCCATCCACTTTTACCCATTCGTGCGACTCCGAATAGAGGAGTCCTTCCATGATTTTACTCATAATGATTGATTGTTTTGGTTACTTTTTATAATTAGTCTGATAAAATCTCTTCTTGACGACTTTGCCCGGGAAGACCTTCTTGCGGATCCGGATTGAGAGCGGAGTATCCAGGGCTGCATACCGGCTTTCGACAAGGGCGAAGCAGATGCTCTTGTCAAGACTGATGGAATGATAGCCGGTCGTTACGACACCGACAACGGTCCCGTCTTCGAGTTCGACCGGATATCCGGCTCTCGGAATGGCCTTATCTTCTATTTCGATGCCGACCAATTTCTTCGGCGCTCCCTCGGACTTCTGAAGAAGCAGGGCCTCTTTTCCGACAAAATCCTTATCGTACTTGCAGAACATGCCGAGTCCGGCCATGACCGGCGTGATTTCCGGACTGAGTTCATCTCCGTACAGGGGCAGTCCCGCCTCAAATCGAAGGGTATCCCGGCAACCGAGACCACAGGGAACAACTCCCGCAGCAAGAAGGATATCCCATAAACGGACCGTCTCTTCCGGGGTGGTATACAGTTCGAAACCATCCTCTCCGGTATACCCGGTCCGGCTGACAATCAAGCGTTTGCCATTGATTTCAGTATCATAGAAAGTATAGAAACCGAGTTCCGCAGCCTCTTTCAGTCCGAGGACTTCAACAACGGTCTTTTCAGCCTCAGGCCCTTGGACGGCGATCTGCCCCCAACCATCAGAAGCATTGTCGATCCGGCAGTCGAAAGGTTTTCCGGTAACGGGATTCATCGATGCCTTGGAGAGGATCCATTCATAATCCTTGGCGATATTGGCCGCATTGACGACAAGCAGGAAATGTTCCGGTTCGAACTCCCTGTACACAAGCAGGTCGTCAACGACTCCGCCATCGGGGTAACACATCATCCCATAGAGAACCTTGCCCGGTTCGAATCCGCGGATTTCATTGGTGAAAATATAATTGACGAACGCCTCCGCTTCGGGACCCTCGACGAATATCTCGCCCATGTGCGAAACATCAAACATCCCCACCTTGCCGCGTACGGCATTGTGCTCCTCGACTATCGAGGAATACTGGATCGGCATCATAAACCCGGCGAACGGGCTCATCTTCGCCCCGAGGGCAACGTGTTTCTCGTAAAGACAGGTTTTGCTTAACTGTCCATTTTCCATGACTTCAGACATAATCAACGTGTTTCAGTGTAGAAGAATTGATTTAGATTAATATTATTAATATGCTTATTTACAACATCTTGAGAATACTCCTTCCCGACCAGCACTGAGGAAACTGCCGATTCCAGGTCCCCGAGCGGAACCCCTTCTTTCAGGAAAAAATCGCCGGAAAGGGATATCTGGAAGATCTTTCCGTCCTGAAGCGTTGACGCAACGACAAGGTCTCCGATGCCGGGAAGACGGACCGTATCCTCGACCGTACAGAGCGGATTCCGTCCTTCGAGAAAAACGGGATCCAGATAAGCGGATTCGATCCGCCGGATTTCCCGGCAATCACTCTCGGAAAGAATGAGCGGTTCCTTGTCCGCTCCGCTGAGGTCGGCGATCAGATGACGTTTGAACGATTCGAGATCCATCGGATGCCCGGCACGGTCAAGCCATTCCCGTACATTTATAACGTGCTGCCGGACGGATGAAACCCCCTTTGACCGGATCTTTCCGGCAGAAGGGGTAATCGCGGCTTCCATCGCGTCGAAATCGCTGTCAAAAAGGAGCGTCCCATGGACAATGCTGGCTCCCGGCAGATGGAAAAAGGCATTCCCTGATACCTTCCTCCCGTCAATGAGGATATCATTGCGGCCCGAACGCTCTGCCGGAATGCCGATATGCCTGAGGGCCAGTGCGAGCCGCTGCAGATAACGGTCGAAGGTAAAGGCCACATCCGTTGCATCGGTCACATATGAGATCATTACGTTCCCATTATCGGAATAAACGCACCCTCCCCCGCTTTTACGTCGGAAAAGACGGACCCCATTTTGCCGGCAATACGGCAGGTTGACTTCAGCCTGCATGACTTGGTTCCTCCCGAAAATAACGGTGGGAGGGACTTGCCAAACGAAAAAAGCCTCACGCCTTCCGTCCGGACCGGGTGCGACGAGCTTTGCAAGATGGGCAGCCAGATACTCTTCCATCGCCAGATAGAAGACCAAAAGCTCACCGCTCTCGCCTGCATAGAGCCCCGGTGCGACCGGATTGGGAAGACGAACAGATTTCATCGTTACAACGCAAGTCTGAATCCGATCGTACTCTTGAAATAAGAAGCCCGGTTCTGCGAACGGTTTGCCGTCCGGCATTTATCCCAGAACGCAGCGGCGCTTCCTCCCCTCATCACGCGGAAATCCAAACCGGACTCTGTTTTCTCCGGTCCGGAAGGATTGACGGCATCTTCAGCCGAATAGGGGCCGAAATAATCCTGACACCATTCCCAGGCATTTCCTGACATATCATACGTTCCCAGTTCGTTCGGACGAAGCTGGCCGACAGGACGGGTCTTGAGGTCTTCCTTCTCATTCTGGGCGACCTCGGCAGAACGGTTAGCCCCGGCGAATACAAATCCCCGGTGCCGCTGCCCACCCCGGGCTGCATACTCCCATTCCGCTTCTGTCGGAAGACGGAACTGTCTGCCCGTCAGCTCATTCAGTCTACGGATGAACAACTGAGCATCATACCAGGTAACATTCCCGACAGGATGATTATCGGCTTTCATATTGGGCGGAAGATAGCCCATAACGGCTTTCCAAAGGGCACACGTAACCTCATATTGTCCTATCTTGAATGTATCCAGCTTAACCTGATGGGCCGGTTTTTCATCATCTTTTGCCAGCTCGAGCTGCTCGATCGTTGCTCCCATCGTAAAACTTCCCCCCTCTACCGGCATCATCCGGAAAGTAACATCACCGACGGTAAAATCTTCCGCTGCCAGATCGGAAGTCTCCCGCTTACCATGTCCGGTCAGGATATCCAGGATCTCCTGGGGACATTTCTCACCGGTTGAAATGGCGAGCCGCAATCCGGCAGCTCCGGATTTGGAAGAAGCGAACGCCTGTTTGCGGGAAGAAATGATGCAGTCTATTTTGGGATCGGCTGCGCTTCCACCGCGGAGGACACGGCTGTCTCCTGACTCCGGCCCAACCGGGTTGATCCCCGGTTCATCCCCGAGATCATCTGTCCATACGTCGTTGCACCATTCCCAAACTCCTCCACTCATGTTCTTAATACCCAATTCATTGACAGCACCGGGGCCGTCATTGCTACCGCTATAGCGGTAACGGAGGGAACGATTGCCGCCCCTTGCGGCAAATTCCCATTCCGCTTCTGTCGGAAGACGAAGCGGGAGCCCTGTCATTTTGGAAAGTTTGACAGTGAATTTGACCGCATCCTCCCATGAAATACGGGTAACCGGCGCATTCAGTTTTTCTTTCGGACTCGGGTTCGAACCCATTACCGCCTTCCAGAGTTCTTGGGAGACTTCTTCTTCCCCGATGGCGAAACCATCCAGGAAAACCGGATGGATATCGGGATTCTTGACAACTTTCTGCTCAAAAGTCTCTCCCATCTGATAGAATCCGGGCGCGACAGGGACCATCTTGAATGACACTCCTCCGGCCGTCAACTCATAGGTCCCATCTTCGGAAAGGTAGGGAGAAAGGTCAGCGACATCCGCGACGGTAGCGGCATGATTTCCCTGGCAGGATACCCAAAGCAAGGCTGTGAGAGCCGGGATCAGGATTCTGGAAAATATTCTCATATCAATAAAGATTTCAATTGGTCGGTTATGTATAGATTTGTCGTCAGGTTGATTCTCTGGTCTTCCGGTTTTCCTCCATTCCTGGATGGTAGTTCCCCACAGATATCAAAACCAACGATATTCTCCGGTGAAGAAAGGGTTTGACGGATAAAACAGAATACATCATCCGGAGAAGAAGTCCCCTGACTCCAGTCCGTTCTTGCGTAAACGGTCGAAAAGACGTCTTTGTCCAAAGAGACATATACGGGACCGGATATCTTCTCGGGAAACGGGATATAACCATCCGCCCCTACCGTAACGACATCCTTCAAGAAAGGATTTTCCCGGCGCATCGCCGCTACCCATCCCCCGCAACTGAGTACTCCGTCAAACGCCGGCTCCTGATCATCTCGATGATGATCGAAAAGGAGAAGCGTAAACGGTGCTTGAAGCCGCTCACAAAAGAAATAGGTCATGTAGTGATAGTCTCCGCTGTCAATCCAGTGGACCCGGCACTCCGGTTCGACGGAAAGCAAAGAAGAACGGATCGCTTCGGCAGCATCCGGAGAGCAGTAACATTTCGTTCCCTCCATAGCAGAAAAATCCAGGATCCGGCAATCGGTTCCTTTTTGGTAAAGAGCCTCTTCAAAACCCTCTTCCCGGTATACTCCGGTAAAATCTGTTATCAGCATCCTTTGAAACATCTTTCAAATATAAGAATTATATTTGGAAAGCGAAAGAAATCATCAGCAACCCCTAATAAAAAGGCAGTTAACAAAAATGTTTCAAGTAATAACATTTTTGTTAACGCCCTGATAACAGAAAAATCGATTATTTTTTCAGCCGTGATATGGCATGTTCGAGACTTTCCGTCGGCTCGATAATATTGTAGTCTTTCCAAAAATCAGGATCGTCGAAATAAACGGCTTTATCGGCCAGGGCTTCAGACCCGCGAAACGCTTCAGAGCGAAGGATCGCATCCGGGGATGCTTCAGGATACCGGTTCGTGACAACCATCTCAGCGACGGCTGTAAACTCCGTAGCGAACAACTTCCTCCGCCAGTCGCAATTAAACCTGAAAACGGTACGTTGGTAAGAGAGCCGGGTCTTCCCTTCTTCGGTCCTGTAATGAAGGATGAGGGACATTTCTTTCGGTTTGAAGCGGATACCGGTCGGCTTACTGACCAGCATGGCCTCTGTCGCCTTAACGGGATCAGACACATCAAGACTCAATTCAATTCTCGTAAACGACAGGGATTCCTGATCGAGATATATTTTCCCAAAATGGAGCGCATAAGGCCTTTCCACGGCGGGAGAAAGACGGATCACAAACTGCATCCTCTCATCAATCACCTCAGGTGCAAGGAGTTCCAACCGATACTGCATCAGTTCGGATGGATGTAGGATAAACTGACGGTTCTTGACAAGATCCAGTTCGACAGCCATCACGGGGCCTCCCACGACCTTGACGCCAAGCGTGTCGGAAGTACGCGGACTGGTCAGGATCCGGCTCTTGACGATAGCCGCTCTGTCCCGCCACGCTCCTTTTCGGAAAGAGTTTTTATACATCTTGGTAACAGCTTCTGAAATATAGATGAAACGCTGTCTCTTCTGTACTGTTTCCCGATAGAAACAGTCAAACAGTTCAGGATCCGAAGGACAGTTTTCAGGAATCAAATCAATGGCTTCCAGCAATAGCGAAACAGGATCGCCGGAATAGACCCTTGAAGCCTCCAGAAGGAAAGACCCTTTCTTCATCCGGACGGCCATCGGTTTCTCCGGATCAGAAGGTACCGGTTCCGATACGGAATGGTATCCAAGCAGTGAGAATGAAACGGAAACAGGTTGTGTGTCCGACTTGATGACAAAAACACCATCCTGATTCGTGACCGTAGCATAGCGCGTCCCGGGTAAAGATACGCCGACATCTGACAACGGCCTGCCGGTCTCAGCGTCCCGGACCGTTCCTCTGACCGAGAAACGGAGGGAATCACTTTGCGCAAAAGCATCGAATCCGATGCAAAAACTAAAGAGAATCAACAATCTGACGAACCATTTCATAGCCTTTGGATTTTTTGCAAGTTAAAGAAAAAACTCATTGTTTGAAAAAAAAGTCGTACTTTTACAAAAATATATTATCTATGAAACCCTTTTGGATCCTTATTCCGGTTATCGGTATGCTGTCAGGGTGTATTGACGATCAGTACCGCCTCGACCGGCTGGACAATCATTGCCGGGTTTTCAAGAACCTGGAGGTTCCGGTCGGCAATACACGGGAACTTACCCTTGAAGACTTGCTCGGCAAAGATCCCGCAACAATCCCCCCCAGGGAAGACGGGACCTATCTTGTCCAGATGACAACAGGAATTGAAGATGTCGATGTCAGTCTTTCCAACCTGTCTTTCGAAGAGGCCCAGCTCAGTTTTACCGCAAAGAGTACGATTCCGCTGGATATTTCCGTCCAGGTTTCCGTGACCGACACGAACGGGGAACCGTTCACGACCAGTCCGGTCCGGATCGAATCGGACAGCAATCCGGACATTCCGGCCGGTTCGATATCGTCCCCTTCCGTAAGCAGGATCCGGGTCAGTTTGGCCGTCGGGAAAGACCGGCAGATCGGCAGTATCCAGATAATGATGGAGGGAAAGACGCCTGCCGGCAAAAAGACGGAAGCGCTCAATAAAGGACAGGGAATCCGCCTGGAGGACATCTACCTCAGCATTCCCTCCGGTATTCAGCTGTTTGACTGACCTGAAACGATTATTTTACCATGAAAAGAATACTTATTCTGCTGGCCTTCTCCTTTATCTCCCTTACTGTTCTGGCACAGAATGGTTTCAGGGGAGCATATTTCATGGACGGCTACCTCTATGGACATACCATGAATCCCGCCCTGTACGCCAATCGGGGCTACCTTGGTATCGCAACCGGCAAGGCTGATGTCCAAGCCCAGAGCAATCTCGGCCTCAGCACTTTCTATACCCCTTCCACGAGCGGAAACGCCCAGTTGTTCCTGAATGATGAGATCTCCTCCGCTCAGTTTCTCGGAAAGATCCATAAAAACAATCTCGAAGACCTGAATGCCCAGTATGATCTGTTCCATCTGGGTTTCTGGACGGAAAAGGACTGGTTCCACACTTTATCGATTTCCGTCAAAGCATCTGAGAGAAGCAATATTCCCTATGACTTCTTCAGATTCCTGAAAGAAGGGACGACAGACGGCAATCTGTATGATCTCGGAGGTTTTGGCGGGAGGGCACGCGCCTATGCCCAGGTCGCATATGGAATGTCTGTTCCCGTCACGGATGAAATCCGCGTCGGAGCCAAGATAAAAGCCCTTGTCGGCCTCGCCTATATGGATCTGGATTATTCCCGGATGGACCTCATGCTGGACAGGGACAGATGGACCATTTCATCCGAGGCCAGTCTTGTTTCTTCCAATATTCCATCTCGGGAAACGGCTGGACCACAAATGATTAACGAAATCTACAATCTGGATAATTATAATTGGAAGGATTTCCGTCCCAGCGGATACGGAGCCGCCATCGATCTCGGCGCGACCTGGCAAGTTCTCCCCTGGCTGCAACTCTCCGCTTCCCTGCTGGATATCGGACTGATCCGGTGGAACCTCAATAACAGGATGGCTTCCATAGGGAATTTCGATTATACCGGATTCAAGGACCTCGACCTCTCGGGAGAAGGTTCCGTCATGGCGCAGATCGACGAAGTGAAGGATAAGGTCTATTCCCTCGCCCGATTCCAAAAGGCTGAAACCGGTTCTCCGACAGACATGCTCCCGATTACCGGATACATCGGAGTAAAGGCTCAGCCATGCTCCTGGTTCTCGGCAGGCCTCCTTGGGACCGGCCGGGCAGAGGGGAAATACTCATGGGCCGAAATCAGAGGAGCCCTTAATCTGGAACCAACTCATTGTCTGGGACTTACGGCCGGAGCAGCCTATGGTACATTCGGACCCAAACTGAGTTCCGCCCTTAATTTCAGATTGGCGCTCATGTCCATATTTATCGGCGCAGAGGCCTCTTCCCTGCACCTGGCGGCGAACATGAATGGGGAAGACGTCCGTCTGAAAGCTGTGTTCGATCCGAATAATGATACGATCCTCATCCCGAGAGACAACCTGAACATGCATCTTACTTTCGGCGTCAATATGGTCTTCGGGCGCAAAATCCGACCGGGATCTTCACCGCGGAAAATCGCCCCCGTCGTTCTCCCGCCGAATGAAGAGGAAATGCTATGATTCAGCCGGAGAAACACCCATTCCCTCCGTTTCTTCCGGAAAAAGCCACCGTTTTGTTCCTCGGCAGTTTCCCGCCCCAGCCGAAACGCTGGAGCATGGATTTTTATTATCCGAACTTCATCAATGATTTCTGGCGCATATGCGGACTTGCCTTTTTCGGGGATAAAGACTATTTCATACAAGAAGGAGAAAAGCGTTTCAACAAGACAGCCATTATCGATTTCTGCCGCATAAAAGGAATCGCGCTTTATGATACGGCAACAGAAATCCGGCGGCTGAAAGACAACGCTTCTGACAAATATCTGGAAGTCGTGACACCGACCGACCTGCCAGCCCTTTTGGAACGGATTCCACTCTGTAGAACGCTCGTAACGACCGGACAGAAAGCCACGGATGTCCTGACGGAGACTTTTGGATGCAGGGAGCCATCTATAGGATCTTCGGAACCTATCCGGATCGGAGACCGCGATCTCATTTTTTTCCGAATGCCTTCCACCTCCCGGGCTTATCCTCTTCCCCTGGACAAAAAAACAGCCGCCTACAGGCAGCTGTTCACTCAAATCGGTCTGTTGCAGACTAGTAAGTAACCTTCGGCTCAAGCGCCTTGGCGGCATCGATGAATTTCTGGATCTCGGCCTCGACGGGAACTCTTCTGGTCAGGTGCTTCTCCTCGTTGACTTCCAGCATCTTGGCAGCCAGATTGGCAGCATTGCGGTTACGAAGTTCCTTTACAGTGTCAACACCGGCAGCCTCAAGCAGTTCGGAGAACTGAGGGCCGACACCCTTGATACGGAAAAGGTCTGCATGGTTGACCCATGTAAGAACACGGCCGTGGTCAATACCGGTTTCTTCTTCAATCGCCTGACGGCCTTTCGGGCTGGCGCCCTTTTCAAGGAGCTGATCTACGGTTTCGATACCGGCAGCAATCAATTTCTCTGCATAAACGGGGCCGATGCCCTGAATGTCGATGATTTTGTAGGTCATATGGAAGAATATTAATTGGTTAATGTATTTCTTTCAACCAACTCCAAAGATAATGAAAATAATTTAGATTCTAACAAATTTATTGTAAATTATTTCCTATTCTTCTTCCAAGATTCTCCCGAGACGGGCCGGGAGCATCTTCCGGAAACGATTGGCCGTTCCCGCCGGGACATAGATCGCCTCCAGCGCCGTACATCCTTTAAATGCAGAAGGACCGATATACTCCAGTCCGGCAGGAAGCGAAATCTCCTCCAACTGCTCACAGCAATGGAATGCATTATCACCAATCAGTTTCAATTTTTTATTCAATCGGAGATGGTACAACGAGAAACAATCCTCAAATGCCTGATCTCCAATTGACAGTAAGGTCGCCGGACAACTTACACTTTCTAACTGCCAGCAATCTTTGAAGGCACGCTCCCCTATCATAAGAAGACTTTTGGGGAGACGGAGGCTTCGAAGCCAGCCACATAGCATAAAAGCCTCTTTCCCAATATGCGTCAAGGACGAGGGCAACGTAATTTTATCTAGGAAAGAGACCCGCTCGTCGACAGGGATCTCCTCACCGAAATGGTCGTTTTCAGCCATATAATCCTGGAATGCAAATACCCCGTCACACAAGATCTGACACCCGTCTCTCACAACGACGGCACCGGGGAAATTCTCAGCATCGACAAGGCGCAGTCCGTCTGAAGAATAACTGCAATTGTATTCAGCATCCCATTCATCATCAGTCAGTTCATATAAGCGGGGTGCCGTATCGACGGACAAAACGCTGGAAAGATCAATCATATCAGAATGCCTTCAAAAACTCCAGATCTTTCTTCAAGATAATCTTCGGTTCTATCTGGGCGACTTTCTGGAAAAGTTTAAATTGATAGGCAGGAGACAGGTAAACAACATTTTCATGTTTGTTTTTCCGCCACCATTTATAGAACCCCACAGGATCCGTATCATAAGGGATCTTCGCTGCGATTTCAGAAGAAAAACCGGGGAAATCAATCATGACTTTCAGGCCCATGATCTTCTTGTAATATGAGAGGTCTGCCCTTCTCAACTTACTGATCAGGGGATTGAAAACCTCAATCTGATCGACCTGGAGCACTTTTTCGCGCATAATCATCTTATGGATGCGGACGGGATCTGTATTCAGCCACTCCCCTATGCGAAGCGTGACCGGGCCTTCCCCGGTCTCAAGCGTCAGGTAGTCTTCTGAAAAGTAGATTTTCCCCGAATCCAGTTGATAATTATCAGCCATCATTTTGAAATTGTTACAAATATATGAAAAATAAAATAAAAATCCAAGTTTAATTACACCACAACACGGATTTTTCGTTATTAACAAATAATTACTTAAATTTGAAGCCTAAATATTTCGTCATGAAAAATATCGGACAGACATTCACGGTTACCCGTGACTCCTCCCTCTTGAAATACCTTTTCGAGATACTCCCCGGACAGAGTCGCACCAGCGTCAAGAACATCCTGTCCAAAGGACAGGTTCTGGTCAACAATGTCCCCGAAACCGCATTTGACAAGCCCCTTTTCAAGGGTGACAGCTTGGTCATTCTCCCCAAGGTCATCTCTATGGCACGTGAATCCAGGGATGAAGCATTCTCCTCGGTTACAGCCGCCGGCGTCCAGATTGTATTCGAGGACGACCATCTTCTTGTCGTCGACAAACCCAGCGGCCTTGCGACGATTGCAACCGGGAACCGCCGGAAGGAAGGACAGGGGAACAAGAAAGTTCCGAAAGAGACAAGAAGGGAGCGCACTCTTTATTCCATTTTATACGATTACGTCAGGACGACCGTAAAAGCCCAGCGGAAAGAAGAAAAAGCGATGGGGCTTGAACTCGACAGGACATCGAAAAAGGTCTGGATCGTCCACCGGATCGACCGGGGTACCTCCGGACTTGTCCTCTTTGCAAAAGACGAGCGCACGAAAGACCTGCTGCAGAGCAAATGGAAGGAATCCGTCAACGAGCGCAAATATACCGCATACCTGGAAGGTGTCCCGAACGAACCGGAAGGGACAATAGAATCGTGGCTCACAGAGAATCCTAAATCTCTGAAAATGAGCTCATCACCCGTTGAGCGGAAAGACAGTCAGCATGCCGTAACCCACTACCGTACCCTCGGAACCGTCAAGCTGGAGAAATACCTTTTCACCAAGACGGAGTTTTCCCTTGAGACCGGACGCAAAAACCAGATCCGGGTCCATGCCCAATCAATCGGACATCCAGTTACGGGAGATTACAAATACGGTGCGGAATTCGACCCGATCCGCCGCCTGGCCCTTCACGCGTCGACAATCGTATTTCGTCACCCTTACACCGGGGAGACCATCCGCTGCGAATCTCCCCTTCCTTCCGACTTCGAACGGTTCTTGAAAAATGAACAGCGATAGAGGAATTTTTGACAGGATCAACCTCCTTGTCGGAGACCGCCCGATGGAACGCTTCGGGGAGGTCCGGGTCATTCTTTTCGGTGTAGGCGGAGTCGGCAGCTGGTGCGCCGAAGGACTCGTTCGATCAGGCATTACCCATCTTACCCTTGTCGACGGAGACCGGATCGTCCCGAGCAATGTCAACCGTCAAGACATGGCTACAACCCGGACAATAGGTGAAGTAAAAGTTGAAGCAATGAAATCCAGATTACTGGAAATCAACCCGGAATCCATAATAGAAACTATTTACGGAACCTACTCTGAAGAGAACTGGGAATCCTTCAGCCTCGACCGGTATGATTATATCATCGACGCCATCGATTCCCTTAAAGACAAGGCTTCCCTGATTCTCCATGCATCAGCCGCTCCCGGAGTTTTCTTTTCCTCGATGGGAGCTGCGCTCAAACTCGACCCATCCAAGGTAAGGATAGCAGAATTCTGGGATGTCAGGGGATGTCCTCTCGGTGCGGCCCTCCGAAAAAAGTTCCGCCGAGAGAATACCCTCCCTGCCCGGAAATTTCTCTGTGTCTATGACGAAGAAGTTATTCCAAGACCTGCCGATGCAACTGTCAACGGGTCTGCCGTAACCATTACCGGAATTTTCGGCTTTACCCTTGCAGGTCTTGTCATCCGCGATCTTTATAACAAAACCCAGCCATGAAAGCCTTTCGTTTCGGCCTCCTGCCGCGTATCCTGACGGCCATCCTCCTCGGCATCCTCTGCGGTCTTTTCTTTCCACAGTCGCTGGTGAGGGTTTTCTCGACATTCAACAGTATTTTCAGCAATCTGCTCGGATTCTTCATTCCGATCATCATCCTCGGGCTGGTCACTCCCGCCATCGCCGATATCGGAAACGGAGCCGGGAAACTGCTCCTCGTTACAGTTGCTATCGCATATATCGATACCATTTTTTCGGGCTGCCTTTCCTATGCGACAAGTGTCAGCGTATTCCCGAAACTGATCGAAAACGGAACAGCAATCGATGTCGCTGATATGACTTCCGGAGCAGAACCTTATTTCAGCATCGCCATCCCTCCCCTGATGGATGTCATGACGGCTCTGATCCTGTCTTTCACACTTGGACTCGGAATCGCTTTCTTCAATTCCCCTAACTTGAAAAATATCGCCACGGAGTTTAAGGATATTGTTGTCAAGGCAATTGAAACGGTTATCATACCGCTGCTTCCCATCTACATTTTCGGCATCTTCCTCAACATGACACATACCGGGCAAGCCGTCCGGATACTGAAAGTATTTATAGCGATAATTGGTGTTATCTTCCTGCTGCACATCTTTTTATTAGTATTGCAGTATTGTATCGCCGGTGCGATTGCAAAGAAAAATCCGTTCAAGCTGCTCGGAACCATGATGCCCGCCTACTTTACGGCCCTCGGCACTTCTTCCTCCGCGGCAACCATTCCGGTCACCCTGAATCAGACACTCAAAAACGGTGTCCGGGAGGAGATCGCAGGATTCTCCATCCCTTTATGCGCAACGATCCACCTCTCCGGAAGCACCTTGAAAATCACAGCCTGCGCCGTCGCCCTGATGTTGATGCAGGGAATGCCCTTTGATTTCGGGATGTTCCTGGGATTCATTTTGATGCTCGGAATTATGATGGTCGCCGCCCCGGGAGTTCCCGGCGGTGCCATTATGGCAGCCCTCGGCATCCTCTCGTCCATGCTCGGGTTCGGGCAGGAGGAACAAGCGCTTATGATTGCCCTTTATATCACCATGGACAATTTCGGGACGGCCTGCAACGTCACGGGAGACGGGGCCATCGCAATCGTCCTGGACAAGCTATTTCCCAAGCAGAATGCCGCCTAGAGCGGATCGACATCTATAACGATATGCCCGGCGTAACGGTTTTTCCTCTCAAAGGAAGATACGGTTGCGCCGATTTCTTTTTTCTTGCTTTTCAATGTCCTGTCCCTCTGGAGAAGAATCCGCAGATGGCGGATATACTGACCGGCGATCCGGTCAACCGAAGGAGCATACGGTCCCGTAACTGAGACTGGGATTGACCCCAATTCTGACGCAAGGGCGGCAGACATCGATGAAAGCCGGGCTGGATCGGAATCCTTTACGATAACCGCAACCATACGGGTATAGGGAGGATAGGAAAAAGCGCGGCGCTCCGAGAGCATGGTTCCGACAACCCCCGGATCCGACTTCTCAAGAGCCTGGATCACAGGATGGTCCGGTTCATCGGTCTGGATAACGAGAAGCCCTTTCTCTCCCCTTCTTCCGGAACGTCCCCGGAACTGCTCGAGGAGTTGGAGCGCCCGTTCATCCGCCCGGAAATCGGGTCTTGCCAACAAGCCGTCCGCATGGATAACCGCCACCAGGGCAAGCCGGTCGAAATCAAACCCCTTTGTTACCATCTGCGTCCCGACAAGGATATCGGTCCGGCCCTCCGAGAAATCCCGGACAACGGCGGCTTCGTCGCCTGTATCGCCGTCAAGGCGGGCGATGACGGCAGATGGGAAGAGAGCACGAAGCTCTTCTTCTACCCGTTGCGTACCGCTCCCGAGCGGCTGCAACTCTCCCCCGCACTTTTTGCATTGTCCCGTATAGGGTTCTGTATGACCGCAGTAATGGCAGATCATCACCTCTTTTTCCCCTATCTTATGGAGGCTCATGGGGACGTTACAGCACGGACACTTTACGACAGAGCCGCATCCGGAACATTGCACGGATGGAGCAAAAGAACGACGCGCACGGAGGACAAGGACCTGCCCTTTGACGGACAACGTCCTTTCCATCTCCTCCAGCAGTTTCCGGGACAGACAGCCGACCATTCCCCGTTTCCGACGCTCGGCACGGGTATCGATTACCCGGACTTCGGGACGTTCTCCTTCATAGTACCTTTTTTCAAGTGTAACCAGCCCATAGATGCCGGAGCTGGCGTTATAGATGGACTCAAGGGAGGGTGTTGCACTGCCCAGGATGACATGGGCTCCATGGAAACGGGAAAGCATGATCGCCACATCGCGACCATTATACCGCGGAGAGGGGGCATCCTGCTTATAGGAAGTATCATGCTCTTCATCCACGACAATCAGACCCAGATTCCGGTGTGGCAGGAAAAGGGCGGAACGGGTTCCAAGGACGAAATACGGGTTCCCGCTTCGGCAATGGACGGCGACATTCCGTTTCCGGGCAGGTGTAATGGACGAGTGAAAGACCTGAACCTGAGGGAAAACCTCCCGGATCCGTTCCTCCAGTTGGTGACTGAGCGCGATTTCAGGGACCAGATACAGAACGCTTTTCCCTTCAGAAAGCGCTTTCTGGGCTAGCGCCATGTAGATCTGGGTCTTCCCGGAACCGGTCACGCCACGAAGAAGCGCCGTTTTTCCCAAGGCGAAGACTTCCTTTACATGGTCCAAGGCAGTCATCTGAGAATCAGTCAGATGGATAGGGATATAAATAGCCGGGCTTTCAGCGGCCGATTCCAGCTCTCTTTCCAACATGGCGACGATTCCGGCGTACCGGTTGCGCGTTACTTCCGTCCTGGCTTTGTCCAACTTGGAGCGCCAGGCTTCCAGCCGTATACGGAGACGTTCCTCCTGCCGACGCTCCATTTGCTCGCCGGACTGCTTTTCAGAAGGATAAGCAGCTTTGAACACCTCACCTACCGTGCAGAGATAATACTCGGCAACGCGCCTCCAGAAACGGATCTCGGTCTCTGAAACGGCAGGAAGATCCGACAGGAATGAATCGACGGGACGGATCCGCTCCGGATTCGTCCCCGGCGTGACATGGACATCGGAAACAACCCCGGAATAGCGACGCCCTGCAAACGTGACCGCCACGCGCGCTCCAATCTCCACCTCTTCAGTCACGGTCTTATAACAAGGCTCCCATTCCAGTTTCAGGGGCAGGATGACCGAAATATATTGTCCTTTTTCCTCCATGAACACAAATGTAAGAAACAGTTTTGATTTTTCCATCCCGGGAATCAAAGGAAAACATTATATTTGCGTTATGAAGAAAATGCTTATCCTCTTCGTCCTTGCCGTCATGACGGCGGGACCTTGCCTTGCACAACGTACGTCTATCCGTGATGAAGTTCGGAAGGACCGGACGCTTCCCCTGGGGCCGGACAAGGTTTACAACTTCGACGTTCCTGCCCTTACTCCCGCTCCAAAAGGCTATGAGCCCGTCTATATCAGCCATTACGGACGCCATGGATCCCGCTATGCCTACTCATCGAGGACATACGGTTTCCTGCACGATGCCCTTGAAGAAGGAGCTGAAAAAGGCAATCTGACCCCCTATGGGATAAGCCTGAAAAAACAGTTGGCCCCTTTCTTCGAGACCGTTTCCAACCATGTCGGAGAACTCACCCGGAAAGGATGGGACCAGCTTTACGGAATCGGACGCCGGATGGTCGAGTTCTTCCCTTCCGTTTTCCCGGACGGGGCGGAAATCGACGCTTGCGTATCTCCGTCCATCCGCTCGGTCATGAGTATGACAGCCTGCTGTCTCGCGATCGGACAATCCCGTCCGGAAGTCCGGATATTCGAGCATCAGACCTGGGATGACCTTAGGGCGGCCCGCCCCAACATGGGATACAAAGACGCCTATACATATATAGGGGCACCGTGTCCTACTCAGGAAAGTGCGGAGAGCTTTATCGGCAGGATGGTCGACTGGCGGACAATTCTCGGCCGTATTTTCATTGATCCCGCCGCGGCCCTCAGAAAATACACGCCTGCAGATGCCCTGGACTATCTCTACATGATGGTAGCGGGAATGGAAAGCCTTGATGAAGAAATTGTTCCTGATGTTGCGGGCATTTTCACGCCAGAAGAATTCGCAACCATGTGGGAGGCGGACAACTACCTCAGGTACAGGGAATACTATGAGTATCTGGCCCCTTGCTGCTCGATCTTTGAAGACATCATCGAACGGGCGGACACCCATCTGGAAAGCCGACAGCGAGGTGCGGATCTCCGGTTCGGACACGATCATGTTCTACTTACCCTCCTGATGATTTCGGATATCGAGGCATTCGGACATTTCGGCGCCCGTCCGGAAGATGTCGCCCAGACATTCCAGAATTTCCGTTCACCGATGGGAGGAAACCTCCAGTTCATTTTCTACAGGAAAGGAGTATCCGCATCGGCCGACGGACTGCCGGAGACCCTGGTCCAGGTCCTGCTGAATGGGGAAGAGACCTGGTTCAGCGGACTCGCCCCCGCATCCGGTCCTTACTATGACTGGACAGCCATGAAATCATTTCTCGAAAAAAGAATGGACTTATTCCGTCAGCGATAAGTTTTTTTAAAAAGGATTAGAAAAATATTTGCGGAAACAAAAAAAGTCGCTATCTTTGTATTCCCAAAACGATGGTGCTGTAGCTCAGATGGTAGAGCAATGGACTGAAAATCCATGTGTCGGCAGTTCGATTCTTCCCAGCACCACGGAAAACCCCTCTCAATGCATTTGAGAGGGGTTTTGCTATATAAAATGTTCCTAGAATGTTCCTAAATTGTGGGTATGAATGGAAAAAAGTCTGGGAATGTTCCTCGCGGAGTTTCCCAGACCATAGCGAATATAAAGTCAGCTTTTTAACGGCTGCTTCGTAGG
The DNA here is from genome assembly GCA_902789395.1 of uncultured Bacteroidia bacterium. GTDB lineage: Bacteria > Bacteroidota > Bacteroidia > Bacteroidales > UBA932 > Cryptobacteroides. The sequence goes on from CADANY010000006.1 coordinate 134,661, forward strand.
CAAAGGTAGCAAGAAATTGTGGAAAAGCCCACTTTTTCGTATCTTTGATATGCCGACC
>CADANY010000007.1 GCA_902789395.1 uncultured Bacteroidia bacterium
GTTTCAACTTCATATTCGGAAACTGGTCGGCAAAGAGACAGGATTTCCCAGAATAACGGATCTTGCTGGGATTCCGTCAATGTGACTGGATCCGGTCTGCCTCTTCGTTGATAAATAAAAAGAGCCACACCCGCTAAAACCAGGAGGATAATCAAAACAGTTTTGGTAGACATTATTCTCATTGTTGGATTTCACATGCATCTTTGGCAAAGATAAGAAAAAAAGAAAGCCGGTCATTTCTGCGAGGCGTTTGGAGACCAAACACTTAAATTCTCGAACCTTCTGGAAGATCTCCTGAAGGTTGAAAGATTCTTGCAAAATGTTGAAAATCAAGGAAGTGTGAATTTGACAGAAATGGAAGGTTCACAGAAATAGACCTTGAAAACTGTGAAAATAGTGGGGACGAAAATTGGTATTATCTCATTATCGCCAAGTCGTCATTTTTATCCTGCCGAATACCATTCCACAACGAAAATGAGTGCCGTGACGAGAATAAAGACCAAAAGCAACCCACCAAGAATTGTGAAAATCCGTCCTTTCATGGAAAGCGCAGGGTCAATGTGCATGGTATTGTACAAATGGTATAGATAGAGAAACATAAAACCGAATAGAAGGCCGTAGAAGACGAGGATAAATCCGAAGACCGGCCATTTCCCCAGGGCAATGAGAATTGTCCCGAGAATCCCAGCCAATGCTGAAAAACAAAGCCGAAGAAAAGCTCTCTTTTTGGACCATGCCAGTGTCCCTGGACTGCCCGGAACAAAGTCTTCATCTTCAACTTGTTCCGCATCCTTTTCTTCAAGAAAGACTTCAGGAGCAAAGTGTGATTCGATAGCCCCTTTCAGTCGCTTATCCATATGACCGATTCCAAACTCTTTGACCTCTCCGGAAATGAGCGTCAAGATTAAAACAGTAGTCTTCTCCTTGTAAACGAAAGTGGCATTCTGGATGTCCTTCCATCGAATTTCGTCATCTAAGGCCTTGAGAGAGTAAGGGAACGTTTGACGGTGAAGATGGAACTTGATCCTGTTGTCGGTCAACGTGACCGTATCATTCCTTTCATCGATACAGAGATAGGCTAAAAGAACGAACCCGAGTGTAACTGCGCCAAACACAAGGAGAATTACCAGGATACCAAGGAGGGCATTATTGGAGTTGAACAGGGCTTTACTTACATAAAAGAACAAACCGACGAAAACCAGAGCAATCAAGATGCCCACCGGCCCCATCGATTTCGTAAAGTTGCTCGTTTTGTAGATTCTTTTCATGCTATCATCGTCCATTACAAAGATACGAAAGATATCGTAATTCAAATACTTGATTATTTGGTCATAAGGTGAATTCAATTTAGAAGTGCAACACACTTCAAAAGTCAAATTTTAATAATTGTTTACAATATTCCAACGGTGTCCTGTAACCCAAAGACTTACGGGGCCTGTGGTTCAGTTTCCATTCTATCTCGGCAAGCATCTCATCAGTCAGCTCGCTGAAGTCCGTGCCCTTGGGGATGTACTGGCGTATCAGCCCGTTTGTGTTCTCGTTTGCACCACGCTCCCAAGAGTGGTATGGGCGTGCGAAGTAGAAATCGGCATCGAGTCCCTTCGCAATCTCCTTATGGCGGGCGAATTCCTTTCCGTTGTCAGCCGTTATCGTATGTATCTTGTCCTTATAAGGTAGCAGCGCCTCGATTGCCGTGCTGGCCAGCGGGGTGGCTTCTTTCCCTGCAAGCCTGCGGATCAGCACCAAATGTGTGCACCGGTCGTTCGTCGTCATGATGGCACCCTTGTGGTTCCTGCCAATCATCGTGTCTATCTCAAAGTCTCCAAAACGCTTCTTCTCATCTACAACCGACGGCCTCAGCGATATGTCAACCCGGTCCTGGATGCCCCCCCCTGGATTTGTACAGGCTGTCTCGTCTTCGTTTACGTCGCCCGTGATGCCTGAGGTTGCGGGCCATCTCGTCGTTGCCACGGCGCTTCTCCTGCCAGATCCACCGGTAGATTGTCTCCGCACATACCATCTCTTCTCCCTTTAACCGGAACCGACCGCAGATCTGCTCCGGACTGTACTGGCCATACACGATGAACCTCCTCACGGTCCGCTTCATCTCGTCGGTGAACTTCAGGTAGTGGCGCCGGGTCTTCATCCTCCTTTCGTACTTCTTTTGGGCCAGTTGCCATCGGTACCGATGGTAGCCACGCCTATCGCAGTTCCTGCGAATCTCACGGCTCACTGTACCCGTACTGACACCTATCACTTCACCTATCTCCCTTAAACTCATCGGTGTCTGCAGCAACACCTCTATCGTATATCGCTGCTCCTTTGTCAAATGCTTGTATCCCATCCTCAGTCGCTTTTCTGGTTATGACAGTAAAGTTATCCTGTCATGCTTCAAAGCGTTGCACTTCAGAGTAGAATCCAGCTAGGGAGATGCTTGCAATCACTGCAAAATGATGATTCGGCGTCTTCTTGAGGGGTAGTTTGAAGACAAGTTCCAAAGTTAATGGTACCTCTGTCGGATAATTGTACAAAAAGCGTTATTTTTGTAAGAATGAGCATCCCTAATTAATTGCATTAAGCGAAATGACGGCACAAAGCGAACAAGCGCTTGAAAACGGGTTGATTGCGACCTTGCAGGACATGAGCTATGAGTATGTCCAGATCAAGGAGGAGACCAACCTGTATAGTAATTTCAAGACGCAGTTGGAAAAGCATAATGCCAAAAAGCTGGCCGAGATAGGTCGCACGGCGTTTACCGATAAGGAGTTTGAAAAGATTTGCATCTACCTTGAAGGTGGTACTCTCTTCGAGAAATCCAAGAAACTCCGCGACCTCTTCCCGATGGAGACCGAGGACGGTCAGCACCGTATTTGGGTGGAGTTTTTGAACAAGAATCGCTGGTGCCAGAACGAGTTCCAGGTATCCAATCAGATTACCATGGAAGGTCGAAAGACCTGCCGTTACGATGTCACCATCCTTATTAACGGCCTACCGCTCGTACAGATTGAGCTCAAGAAACGTGGCGTTGAACTGAAGCAGGCTTATAACCAAGTACAGCGCTATCAAAAGACATCTTTCCGCGGCCTGTTCGACTACATTCAACTGTTTGTCATTTCCAACGGCGTCAATACACGCTATTTTGCCAATAATCCCAATTGCGGATACAAGTTCACCTTCAATTGGACGCTGCCCAACAACGAACCCGTCAATGACCTCAGCCAGTTCGCTGCACACTTCTTCGACAAATGTACCCTGGGCAAGATGATTTCCAAATACATCGTCCTGCACGAGGGAGACAAATGCCTGATGGTACTCCGCCCGTACCAATACTACGCCGTGGAGAAGATTCTTGACCGCGTCCAGAACACCAACAAGAACGGCTACATCTGGCACACTACCGGTGCCGGCAAGACGCTGACCTCCTTCAAGGCGGCGCAGCTGGTCGCCGAATTGGATGGGATCGACAAGGTCCTCTTTGTAGTTGACCGCCACGATCTGGATACCCAGACCAAGAGCGAATACGAGGCTTTCGAGCCAGGCGCTGTGGACGGCACCGATGATACCTACGAGCTGGTAAAGCGCCTTAACTCCGACAAGAAAATCATCCTCACAACCATCCAGAAGCTGAACACCGCCATCAAGAAGGACTTCTACAACAAGCGGATTCAGGACCTCCGCGACAAGAAGTTTGTGATGATTTTTGACGAGTGCCACCGCAGCCATTTCGGCGAGTGTCACCGGAACATCGTGAACTTCTTCCGGAACCTTCAGATATTCGGATTCACTGGCACGCCCATCTTCCCGGAGAACGCCAAGCAGGACATCACCACATTCGAGGTCTTCGGAGAATGTCTCCATAAGTACATGATCAAGGATGCCATTGCGGATGAAAACGTCCTAGGCTTCCTCGTGGAATACTATCACGGCAAGCTGGATGCAAATGAGCAGAGCGATGTCCGGATGAAAACCATCGCGGAGTTCATCGTCAATAACTTCCGTAAATCTACCTTCGACGGCGAATTCAACGCACTCTTTGCCGTGCAGTCCGTCCCGATGCTGCTCAAATACTACAAGATCTTCAAGGACCTTCAGCCGGACATCAAGATAGCCGCTATCTTCACCTACGCCCCCAATGTCAGTCAGGATGACGCCAAGACCGGCATGAACCAGGGCTTCGAGACGGATTCTGTGCAGGCGGACGAGCTGCAGGCCATCATGGATGACTACAATGCCCATTTCGGAACGGCGTTCACTACCGACAATTTCGGCGCCTATTACGACGACATCAACGAGCGAATGAAGAAGCGCAAGGCTGGTATGGAACCCATTGACCTTCTTTTAGTGGTGGGCATGTTCCTGACCGGTTTTGACGCCAAGAAACTCAATACCCTCTACGTAGACAAGAATCTGGAGTACCACGGACTCCTGCAGGCATTCAGCCGCACCAACCGCATCCTGAACGAAAAGAAGCGCTTTGGCAAAATCCTCTGTTTCCGTGACCTCAAGGCAAAAGTGGACGAATCCCTGAAGCTCTTCTGCGACGGCGATCCCAATGTGGGTGTCCAGCGTCCGGAGTTCAAGCAGGTCAAACGTGAACTGAATGAGCTCAGCGAAGCATTCCTGCAGAAGTATCCCACCATGGAATCCGTGGATGCCCTCAAGAGCGAATACGACAAGAAGAAATACCTCCTGGCTTTCCGTGATATCATCAAGAAGCGCGCTGAAATCCAGATTTATGAGGATTTCGACGCAGATGACCCCGGCCTTATCCTTACCGAGCAAGAGTACAACGACTACCGCTCCAAGTATCTGGATATGACCGTCGGCTTCATAAAGGAAGATAATCCAGAGGAGCCTGCTCTGATTGAAGAACCTGATGTCGAATATGGGCCTGAAGGCAAGTTGGAAGATATCGATTTCTGCCTGGAACTGCTGCACAGCGACGTCATCAACGTGGCTTACATTCTTTCCCTCATCAGCAACCTGAATCCTTCCGATGAAGACTATGAGCAGAAGCGTCAGGAGATTTTGGACACCATGATCAAGGATGCCACCATGCGCAAGAAGACCCGTCTCATTGACGGCTTCATTAAAGCCAATGTGGACCACGATAAGGAAGGTTTCCAGCGGGCCAAGTCAGACGGCACCATGGACTTGGAAACGCGCCTTAAGGATTATATCATTGAAAAGAAGACAGAGGCCGTCGAAGATTTGGCTATGGTCGAGGGCGTAGATGCGGAAGCGCTGGGCAAGTATATGTCCGAATACGATTACCTTGGCCGTGAGAAGCCGGAAATCATCCAGGAAGCCGTCCGCAAGAAAAAGATGGGCCTGCTGGCCAGGAGCGCCACCGTGCGACGCATCGTCGAGAAGATGCGTGAAATCATTGAACTTTTTAGTTGGGAATAAAAGGCTTACACTGTAATATGAGCGAAGAATTGCAACAGAAACTCCGTACCCAGCTTTGGGACGTTGCCAATAAACTCCGGGGAAATATGACCGCCGGTGACTTCATGTATTTCACCCTCGGTTTCATTTTCTACAAGTACCTTTCCGAGAAGATTGAGCTGTACATCGACGATCAGCTCAGCGAGGACGGTCTCACCTTCAAGCAAGCCTGGGCCTCCGACGAAGAGGAACTGAAAGCGGAAATCCAGCGCATCTGCATGGAAGACCTTGGCTACTTCATCGAGCCGGAGTTCCTGTATTCTTCCATCATCGAAAGCATCGGCCACAAGGAGAACATCCTGCCCCAGCTGGAGCGCAGCCTCAAGAAGATTGAGGACAGCACCATTGGTCACGAGAGTGGGGACGATTTCGGGGGTCTGTTCTCAGACATCGACCTGGCCTCACCGAAGCTGGGCAAGACGGCGGATGACAAGAACAAACTCATCAGTGACGTGCTGGTGGCTCTCAACGGTATCGACTTCGGTCTGGAGGACGCTCAGGATATTGACATTCTGGGTGATGCCTACGAGTATATGATTGGACAGTTTGCTGCCGGCGCCGGCAAAAAGGCGGGTGAGTTCTACACGCCCCAGGAAGTGAGTACCATCCTTTCCGAAATTGTAATCACCGGCAAAACCCGCCTCAAGACGGTGTACGACCCCACTTGCGGCTCCGGATCTCTGCTGCTCCGCACGGCCCGTGGCGGTAACGCAGACGAAATCTTCGGTCAGGAAAAGAACCCTACCACCTTTAACCTGGCCAGGATGAACATGCTGCTGCACGGCGTCAAATACAAGGACTTTGACATCGAGAATGGCGATACGCTGGAGAAAGATGAGTTTGGTGACCGCCAGTTTGACGCGGTGGTTGCAAATCCTCCCTTCTCAGCCGAGTGGTCCGCTGATGCCAAGTTTAACAACGATGACCGTTTCAGCAAGGCCGGTGTCCTGGCACCGAAATCAAAAGCAGACTACGCCTTCATCCTCCATATGATTTATCACCTTAATGAAGGCGGTACAATGGCTTGCGTGGCTCCTCACGGCGTCCTGTTCCGTGGCGCGGCGGAAGGTAAGATCCGTCAGTTCCTCATCGAGAAGAAGAATTACATCGACGCAATCATCGGCCTCCCGGCCAATATCTTCTACGGCACCAGCATCCCGACCTGTATCCTGGTGATGAAGAAATGCCGCAAGGAGGATGACAACATCCTGTTCATTGACGCTAGCAAGGAATTTGAGAAGGTCAAAACACAGAACAAACTTCGCCAGGAGCACATCGACAAGATTGTCAGCACTTACCGGGAGCGCAAGGAGATTGAGAAATACAGCCACTGCGCCTCTCTGCAGGAAATCAGGGATAACGACTACAATCTTAACATCCCACGCTATGTGGATACTTTCGAAGAGGAAGAAGAGATCGACATCAAGGCTGTTATGAGTGAGATCAAGGAACTTGAGGCCAAACGCGCTGAGCTGGACGCGCAGATCGATGTGTACCTCAAGGAACTCGGCATCATCTAATCCCTAATCAAGAATTTGACTGACAGACAATCGTTATGAGTGATACTCAGAAACATACAAAGCCTAATGTCCCGAATTTGAGATTCCCGGGGTTTGAGGGTGAATGGGAAGAATACGTAAACGAGAAGCTTTTTTCTATCACAAAGGAAAAGAATAAAACACGTCAATACAACACTGTCCTCTCTGCTAGCCAAACAGAAGGGATGGTTGAGAGAGATAGCTTAGGTATCGATATTAAATTTGAGGCAGAGAGCGTTTCGGGATACAAAGTTGTAAAACCCGGGGAGTACGTCATTCACTTACGCTCGTTTCAAGGAGGTTTCGCTTTTTCCAATAAGATAGGTATCTGTAGCCCAGCTTACACTATACTTCATCCTCACGAGGCCCTCTCTTATGGATTTTTACGGGAGTATTTTATGTCCCAAAAGTTCATAGACTCATTAAGAATAGTTACTTACGGGATAAGAGATGGTAAATCAATCTCAGTTGAAGAATGGATGAAACTGAAAACATCTATACCGAAATCTCTAATAGAGCAGCAAAAAATCAGTAGCTTCTTAAACTTAATAGACGAACGAATCTCCATCCAAAACAAGGTAATTGAGGATTTAATCTGTATAAAGAGCTCAACAACAAAGAGACTTTTAAATACTCGTGATATACCTGGACAAATCGTAACGCTTGGTGAGATAACCGAGGTTATCTCTAGGCGAAATAAGAATAGAACGATCTATCCTATGTATTCGGTCACAAATGATAGAGGTTTTATTCCACAGTCAGAACAGTTTGAGGACCGTGAAATGGTAGGAGAAGATATCGGAGCCTACAGAATTATTCAGAAAGGAGAAATCGCCTATAATCCCGCAAGAATCAATGTGGGCTCCATCGCTTTGTACAAGGAAGAGCAGCCATGTATGATAAGTTCCTTATATGTCTGTATTCGAGTCAGACCGGGAGTTTGTGAAAAATGGCTGATTCAAGTCTTGCAGAGTGAGCAACTCATAAACTACTATAATCTTTACGCAGAAGGAGGAGTTCGGTTATATCTATTTTATCCCAATTTCTCAAAGATAAAAGTCTTTATGCCCGCCTTTGAGCAGCAAAAGAAGATAGCAGATGCTCTTGAAGCTATTGAATCAAAGATTGAATTGGAGAAGTCAGTTTTAGTCAGGTACCATCTGGCGAAGCAAGCCCTTTTGAGTCAGCTCTTTATATGAATAACTGCTGAAGCAGGTATTCTTTCTGTATGAGTATTTGACACAGATAGAACTCTTCTATTTCAATTCTCTTTGCCAGAGAGTTTATCGTAAAAACTATCCGGGAAAGGTCTTTAGGTCCCGGCAAGCACACTTGATTATCCAAGAAATGCTGATTTGTTATGTTGATGGTGTTCTTCGCCCCCTTTTGAATTAGTTTTCTCAGATAGTTTTGGACATTCTGGGGACTACAGAAGAGATAATGTAGGTACGTGCCAATCTCTAATGATTTGGGTTCATATACTCCATACAAAGGAGAAACCGCTACTGTTTTCTTAATATTACTCTGTTTAATGATTCCAAATGGAAAAGCGCCTGTCGGGCTTTTTGTATAAACAATATCCCCTTCTTTAACGACATGATAATGACTAGTCTCTTTTGCGGCAAAAGAGCGACCAAGGTATTCCACCTGGTTTATAACACCTTTGCTCACGGAAACAGAGCAAATATCATAGCCACAGGTATTTAATTCTTTACGCTCCGTCATTATCTCTCTCAAATAAACACGCGAAGAAGAGTTCCTTTGAGATTGCTGAATAATCGCTCGGATTAAGGATTGATATCGATCAATTACCTTGTTTTGGATGGCGATGCGCTTATCTATGTTATCTAGAAGCGAGCTTATTCTGAATTGTTCTGGTAGTGCTGGTATACAACAGTGGAGGGATAGAAAAGCATCTCTATCAATACCAGGAATGAGTCCTGTTGCCTTTTGTTTCAAATTTGGTATTATTGACGATATCAAATAATACAAAAAAGGTTGGAACACATTGTTATATGCACGAATTCCCATTATCTGACGTGCAATATGAGCTTGCTCCACATTCGCTAGCTTTCCAAGGCTTCCAACACCAGATCCTTTGCAGACAAGGAGGATATCATCCCTTTTAGCTATCCTTTTCGGGTTACTTGTCCAGCGATTAAGAACGATACCTTCTTCACAAAGCGAGCTCGCACCTGTCACATATGGATACTCTGACGGAATGCTATCCGAGTAATCATCGGGATTCAAATCTTGTCCAGACATTAACTGAGAGATTTCCCCGAGGGATATCATCTTCCATTCTCCCTCAAATCCCGGGAATCTCAAATTCGGGACATTAGGGATGATGTCGGCCGATAGCCGGAACTTTGTGTTTTTAACCCGTATTATACCATGGAGAAGAACACAACATTCAGCGCTGTCGCCGCGCTTTGGAAGGCGGACAAGAAACAGTATGTCAAGAAATCAACCTATGCAGCTTACTGCCTTCTCATGCAGAGCCATCTGCTTCCGGAACTGGGAGATAAGGCAGATGTTCTGGAAGAAGATGTACAGGATTTGGTAAACAGGAAACTATCTGTCGGTCTCAGCCAAAAGACCGTCCGGGACATTCTCGTCGTTCTGAAGATGATCTTGCGTTATGGCGCCAAACATGGACTGATGGAGTATCACCAGATTGATATCGTATTTCCAACAGAACGAGAGAAGCATGATATTGAGGTCTTGACACTCACCAATCAGCGCCAGTTGATGACCTATGTCAAAGAACACTTTACCTTTCTGAATCTTGGTATTTACATCTGTCTTAACGCCGGTCTCCGTATCGGCGAGGTTTGCGCCCTGCAGTGGGATGATATTGACATAGCTTCTGGCGTGATCCGCGTCAACAAAACCCTCCAGCGCATCTACCTGGTGGACGGGGAAGAGAAGTATACCGAGCTTATTGTGGACAAGCCCAAGACCAAGAATTCCATCCGGGAGGTTCCGATGACACGAGACCTGCTGGCTTTAGTCCGTCCTCTCAAGAAGATTGTACGTGGTGACTTCTATGTCCTTACCAATGCCGCCACGCCCACGGAGCCGCGCACATACCGCTGCTATTTCAACAAACTCCAGCAACAACTAAGCCTTCCCAAAATGCGGTTTCACGGCTTACGCCACAGTTTCGCCACCCGATGCATTGAAAGCAAGTGCGATTACAAAACGGTCAGTGTTCTTTTGGGACACTCTAACATCGGCACCACCCTAAACCTATATGTACACCCCAACTTGGAGCAGAAGCGCAAGTGCATTGATGCTATGGGCAAATTGTTCAAATAGCTTCTTATCAAGCTTCTCAAGATAATAAGCATTGAACCAACGATTAGAAATGAGGCTACTGTTCTCATCTTTTGGAAAAACCAGACTCTGGGGCTGGCGCGTAAACGGCTACCCCTTTCCGTTCTTGTTTGCAAATCATTCCGCGATTTTGTGTAATTTGGAGAATCTGTTTTTGGGTTTCAAGAAAAAGTCTTACTTTTGTGATGCTGCGAAAGCGGTGACATATTTTGCTGAGCCCGCAATCTAAAATCTGGAAAATTTTAAATACACAGGGCAAGGCAGTTCTCTCATGTGTCGATAGAGCCTTACGGATTCCGGTAAGGCTCTACATGATACGAGTGTGGAGCTGTTTCTGTGTGTGCGGGTTTTCCAGAGCCTTGATTGCCAGAGACATCACTCCACACTTTTGTATCAATGGCACACTGAAATGAGGAAAACCAAGGAAGAATACGACAGGACACAGAAGGCCCGGCTCAAGGCCGTCAAGGAGCAGCGGGCACGGGAGAAGCAGCAGGGACTGACCGGGATGCGAAGGCTCGCCTTTGCTAGGAATCTTATATATGGCCGCGGATTCACAATCCAGAGCATAGCCGAACGTGTGCCAATGACCCCCCAGGGACTCTGGTGGATCTTCTCTGTACAAGATGATTGCCAGCTGGATGTCCTCGAGAGGATCCTCGGTGCCATAGGTGTTTCGTTAAAGGTATCCCTCAGATTCCAAGATGTCACCCGGAGAAACATGACGATTCCCTCACGTCGGTACCGCTTCGACGGAGATGTCGCCGTCCCACGGTATATAAGGAACTATCCTGCTATCATATCAGAATGCCCGGGTGATTCAAGGATGCGTTTCTTGGCCGATTTCATAATCGGCACTCAACTTCCTTTCTCTCTTTTCTGCCAACAGTCCGGTTATCCTGATCGTTCCTACTATAATTTCTTCAAAGCCGGTAGAATTAAGGTAAGTTTCATTTGCCAGATTGCGGAAAGATTCAATGCCGACGTGGTCTGGACCCTGAATGAGATCCATTAGCTTGAAAACAGTATCTGATATGTCAGCCACCTATTTTGCAAACAGCGGAAGAAGATTCAACCCGCCCAAAGGGGCCGGGCTCCCGGTACTCTACGAGATAACCGGGAAGCTTGTAGAAGCCCGTACCAAGCCGAGGAACCAAGATAACAGGCTTTGGCTCATAATCTGGTTGATGGCCGATGATGATCTTATCAGCGTGTATTTCGCACAAGAAACCGTTCTGGCAACGGATGTCGATCTCTTGAACTCTCTATATGGGAGAGTCATCACGATCCGTAACAATAGCGGTGCTCCTGAGATATGCACGATCAGAGTCAAGTCGGAAGAATCTCTCCGGTCCGAGTTACTGGACGGCGTTGTTGCCGGCAACCTGAAGATGGAAGACCTACCGGCCCTCCTCGAGTTCTCCAAGGGGGAGGACAGCAGATTTGAGAAGTGGCAATTGTTCAAAATGCAACTTGAGCAAGAAGGGCTCGTCAAGACCAAAGATGAGGTCAGTCAGAGAACAGCAGAGATGCAAAACGCAATCGATAGGGAACAGGTCAAACTGGATGAGTTGAATGCCATCTATCAGGAGGTTTTCGAGAAAAAGCAAGAACTGCTGAGAGAGTTGGAGGACGCTTTAGTCCTCATGCAGGGTGAAGACTATCCCCAGGGGACCGGTCGTTCCGGATTGAACGGACTTGGCACTGAGAACCTCGTCCATATCGATACCGGATACAATAAGCTTCTGCAAGCCATCGAGAAGTTCCGGACACAAAAAGGGATCTTCGTTATCTGCGGAGACGAGATCCATAAGATCCACCATGCCTATCTCGAGGAGAAAGGCCGTGTCTTCCTCCTCGGGTCAGCCCAGGAATTCAATCGACGGGGCCATGAAGAATCGCGGAAGATTGTCGACAGGATCCTCCATCTGCTCTATCCGCAATACCACCCGGAGAGATGAAGATGGATAGGGACGGGAATCTTCGAGGGGACCCAATTGCGTCATCGTATCGGGAGTATAGTCGGAACATTTCCGCTCCGAGGCGACGCAGGTTGTGATGGGTTATCTGCAACGATGGACAGGGTTACATCTGCTTCAATGATAATCCCTCATATGAAATCTTGAAGCCTTTGAATTGATATGTGGCTCGAAGGAAGGCCTCGGCCTTTTGTTTCAAGACTCCGATACTGATTTCATCCGGCTGACGCTTAATCTCGAAGAATGTCACGCTTTCCGAAAGCTCGTCAGCCGCAATCATATCTATCTCGTTTTCTCCCTTGCGGTCCCACCAGCGGCCGATTCTGGTATATTTCCCGGTCTCCATGGCTATACGGTGGAAATATCGTTCCAGCATCAAGCCGCTGAAAGTGTCGTAGTCGCGCTCGATGATTTCCTGCAACTTGGAATAATTCTCAATCTCCAGGATATAGTTGTATTTGAAGATAAACCGGAACCAGAATGAATAGAAGACATCGCCCAGTTCATACCGGACGTTTTTGGTGGAACTCTTCTCAAACATAGGCTGCCGTTTGGCGATAAGTTCGAATTCCTTTTCCAGGTTGGTGATATAGCCGCTCACCTCTTTGCCGATCACATCCTCAATTTCGCTGCGGGTATTCTTTCCCCGCGCAATGCAGGAAAGGATAGAGAAATAGATTCCGTAGTCTTTGCCGAATTCTTCGATCAGGTTGTTTTTGCCTTCCGTCAAGAAAGTGGAGTTGGGGCTGATAATCTGGCGGATCATGGCGTCTTTATTCAGCGCACCTGCATCAACCAATAGGTTGACATATCTCGCAACACCACCGGTAAAGGTAAACAGCGCTAGTAGGTCATCCTTGGTATAGCCGGGATTGTAGTCAGCCATAATTTGTTTGAGGACAGAGGGCCGAAATGGTTTTACCCTCAATTCGCCGGTGTTGCGCCCGTATAAAGGTTCCTTCTTGTCTTTGAACAACTTCTGCATCATGGAATAGATGCTTCCGCAGACGATGAGATTGATATGGGATTCTTTTTCGTAGGTGTCCCAGATATCCTGCATTTCGCTGAAAACCGCTTTATTCACACGGAAGAAATCCTGGAATTCATCTATGACGAGCGTGAAACTCTTCGTCTGCGACAACTGCATCAGGTACCGGAATATCTCGCTGAAACTCCTGCTGCTGCCCAAGGTTGGAATACCGAGTTTCTCGGAAATCTCTTCCAGATAGGTCTCGCAGAGTTCCGATTCGGCTTTCCTGGCGACAAAGAAATAGACGAATGGAGTGTCTTCGTATGCTGTTTTTATCAGTGTCGTTTTTCCGATACGGCGTCTTCCCGTAACAACCGTGAACTTGGCTGCCGTCCTCGCCGCATCTCTTGTCTCTCTGAGGAATGCGAGTTCTTGTTCTCTGTCGTAGAATTTCATATCGATGCGATTAAGTTCCGAAACGACCATTTCGGAAATGACCGTTTCGCATGTGCAAAGATAGGATATGATAATGACATTTCCAACCTTCTATTGCATATTGCCCGAAACAGGTTTATTTGTAGCCGTTTTTCGAGCCTTGAGATAGGAATAGATGGTGCTCTTGCTCAGTCCGGTAGTCTTGGCTATCTCAGAGATGGGGAAAGTCTTGGCGTCGTACATCTTCAGAGCCATCTCCACTTTGTCTCGGCTAGTCTTCCGGCGTCCGCCCTTCCGCCCACGTGCCCGTGCCGATTCGAGCCCTTCAAGGGTACGCTGACGGATCAATTCCCGCTCGAACTCACTGATGCCGGAGAAGAAGGTGAAGAGGAGCCGCCCCTGCGGAGTCGTCGTGTTGAGCCACGGTTCCTTAAGCGATCTGATTTCGGCTCCTGCCGCATGGATTCTATCCACAAGCTCGAATAGGTCCCTCACCGAGCGACTCAGCCGAGTCAGTTCCGTGACGACAATGACGTCACCCTCCCGGAGGGCATCAAGCATCCTAGTCAATTCCGGCCTGTCCTGCTTCGCGCCGCTTTCCTTCTCCTCGTAGATTCGCATGCACCCTTCCTGTTTCAGCTGGTCCAACTGACGGCTCAGGTTCTGGTCCAGGGTGGAGACCCGCGCATAGCCAAAATTCATATTCGTAATCGTTCAAAAAACGTTTTATTCTGTACTTTGATTTCCGGACGGGTTTCTGGACTCTTTTCCTCCCTCAAACCATGCTTCTGGCATGCTTCGGAAAAGAGTCCGAAAAACCGTGGTTATTTGGAAGGCGCTAATTCTTCGGTCTCCCGTCATTCAGACTCTTTTCAAAGGCTGTCAGGATTCCCCCTGCGACAGTGATTGTCCGGAAAAGTTCGGGGGATATTTGGGCGAGTCGCTCGAACAATTCGTCGATTTTGTCAATCAGTTCCATCGCTTCGACAGTCTGGTTGGCGAGTTTATTCATCAGGGTGATGATTTCTTCTTTAGTCATAGTTACCTCCTTATCTTAAACTGATTGTCCATTGCCATGTTTCCGCTTGTACTCCAGGGAGTAGACACGGTTACGGTTGGATATGGCGGGCTTCCCGGACAGTGTATACCAGTTCTCAAGTGAGAACGCCCCTTTCCGGGCATGACCGACGCAATAGCAGATCTCTTTGGCAGCGTAGTCGGAAACGGCGGAGAACTCTTTCCCGCGGGCTGTGAAGTTGTACATCTTCCCGGTCTCTTTCCCCGAGGTCTTCAGCACCGTGACCGTGACATCGCTGATTTCCCCGAACTTCTGCTCCAACTGCCCGATGACCGGATCCTGCTCTTCCGCCTTTCTCTCTGCAGGGCGCTTGAAGAACGATTCAAAGAGTTCCTTGCCCTCGGGCGTAAGCTCGCGGTAGAAGTAATCGACGAGTTCGGGCAGGGTGCTGACCGTGCCGTCTTTCAGGAGAAGTTGCTTGCCTTTGTACCATACGGACGCATCCCTCTCGCGGACCATCAGCTGAAACGTTGATCCGTCTTCAGTCGCCACCTTAAGCTGAATGAACCGTTCACGGATGGAATTCTCCCCGATTGGCTGTTCCACCCTCTCGAATTCCATAACCTCCCCTTTGTATCGCTTGTTCAGGATCCGGGTCAGGTCTTCCTTCATCATCTCGGGAATCTGTTCATGCAGTTTCCAGAAAGACATGGAGGAAATAGACTGGATATAGGACTCGCGCTCCTGGATTTCATCCTCGACAGCACGTCCCCTCCTGATGACTTCATTCAAGATGTCCTTCGCTTCTTTCAGGAACTTCTCTTCTTCCTCTAACTCCTTGTGGACCTGCTCCTTCCGTTTCTCTGCCTGAGCCAAGGATTCGTTGATGATGTCGAGCTGCCGCTGTGCGTTCTGCAGGTCTACATCGGCCTGATCCAGCCGATTCATCATATCCTCATTGTCTTCAACCAGCGAAGCGAGCATGTCCCATTCTTCCAGTTCCTGACGCTTGAGCTGCCGATTGTATTCGATGGATGACTGATGCCTCTTCCGGCTCCCGGGCTCCGCCCACACGCCCCTCTCCAGGCCGTACTTAGCCCCCACCTCCTTCGCGTAGCTCGTATGGTAGGAGGACAGCAGGGGGCGCGTGACAAGGTCGTTTGCGCAGAGACGGTTGACATCACTGTTTCTCGTACCGCCTGGGACCTTGATGCCTTTTTTCTTGAGTTCCCTCTCCCGGGTCCGGGTCCTGCGGCTGACTCCCTGGACGATGGGGACGACGACGAGATGGATGTGCGGGGTCTTCTCGTCCAAGTGCAGTACAGCCGAAACGAGATTCTCCTTCCCCCATTGCCTTCCCGCCCAGTCCAGCGACTCCTGGGCCCACTGGTCGATCTGCTCCTCGTTCAGGCCGATCATAGTCTCGGGAGACCCTGTCAGGATCACCTCGAGGGCAATGTTCTGGTTTTTCCGGATCTTCATGACACCCGCCTCCCTGATCCGGTTCTTGACGGCCTGGGAGATCGTGAGATTCTTCTTCCGGTCGGTCTCCGGATCGACGAATTCTCGGGAGATAAGTTCCCTGTTCAAGTGGGTCCTCCCAGGCTCCGCATTGTCGGGTGTCCACGTCTTTTCGATGCGTTTTCCGTTCTCGTATGTGACCTCTTTGCGAGTGATATGACGTTCTAAAACGGGTGAGATCTCCTTCCGTTTTTCTATGTGTATGACTGCAAATTGTGCCATTTATTATTGGTTATTCTGATTGTTGTATATGGTTTTTTAAGGTTGTTTTGCGTGGTTATTGTTGGTTGTTTTGCGTGGGTTTCCAAAGGGTTTTTAACCCTTGGTCGGATGGCGGAGTGAGTGCCGGGCGGCATAGCCGGGGACCCGGGACGGACCTCCGCTCATCCGAGGGGTCCAGGGGCGCAGCCCTTGGGCGGGGGTGAAAGGAGAAGGGCGGGCGGCGCAGCCGGGGACCCGGCCTGCCGCTTTCTCCCCCGAGGGGTCCCGGGGTACCCCCGGGCGAAGTAGGGAGCCGTGGACGGCGTCATCTGGGGGCCTTCTGGCAACCCCGGATGCCCTACTGAGTTAGGGGCTCAAAAGATGCCCCGGTGGGCGCGCAGCGGCCCTTCTCTTGGCGGAGCCGACGGCGTCCTGAGGACGCTCGCGCAGCGAATGGCGTAGCCATCGTCGAGATCCGGTCTTGTGGCCAGCTCGATGGGCGGGTGCCGGCCGTCACCTGAGGTGACTCCTGCTCTGCAGGACCGGACGAGCACCAGCCCTCCGCCTCCTTCCCTTGTTCCTCTAGTTGTTGTATTTAGGTTGCATCCCATCATCAACCGATTCTACTGATTTCACCTATTTCATCTATTCACCGTAATGCCCAACCTATGCTAACTAACTGAAATCATAGAATATATGATGTACCCTAGACCTCCTACCTAGACCGTCTCCAGGAACTGCACTATTTCATCGAACAGGTCGATCAGTTCGGGACAGACCATCTTCACGTATCGGTCGGGCCAGCACAAGGTGTTGCGCACGAAGCAGCGGACGTCGGATGCCTTGGTCGCCTTGTTGAAGGAGCGCACGCGGATCTTGGAGCACTGGATACCCTGTTCGGCGAGTTGGCGCTCACATTCATCCAGCTCCATGGCCTTGTGCTTCAGGTATTCGTCCTGAAGCCTGTACCAGAGGAGCCGGTAAGGCTGCCCCATCTTCTGGAAGTTGCATGCCAGTCGGTAGGCATCCGCGCTCTCCTGGAATTCTGGGGAGAAGGGGACGTAGATACCGCCGAGAAGATGGTTCTTCGCCAGGCACGCGATGGGGGTTTTCGAAGACCAGCCTCCGCCGGGGAAATCTATCAATAAATAGTCGTATTCGTTCCGCTTGATCTCCTCGTTCACTTTCCAGGCCAGCCTCCTGATGTCATCCTCGGTATACTCGTTGACAGGCATACCGACCATCTCGATCGGGAAAGGAGGCTGTGCTTCTCTTTTATGAAGATAGTTCGCCAGGTATGTTCCATCTTCCTGAGCGTTCTTCAGGTCATTTTCCCGGAAAAGGATCGTAGGGTATTCAGGACACTGTGCATCCATCACCTTGACCCTGAAACCGAGGAAGTACCTCAGATAGGCGGCCAGCAGAAGCAGCAGCGTGGTCTTGCCCGTGCCGCCTTTATGGTTGTAAAAAGTAAACGTTTTCATGGCTAGATTTTGGCAGCAAATTCTTTGTAGTTTTTCCCCACGTATTCCTTCAGGGCTTCCATCACCAGCTCATGGTCGGACATCTTGTCGCCGGTTTCGAGCAGGATGAAGGCCTTCAAGCGGTCCAGGTACACCTTCTCCTCCTTGAGCAGGTAGATGGTCGGGCTCTTGGGGGTGATGACCTTGTCCTGATTATCACCTTCTCCTTCCTCTTTCTCCTTTCCCTTCTTCCGGTTCCTTTTCTGTGGTCTCTTCCTGGAGGCAGCTTTGTCCTGTAGCTTCTGTTCTCCGATGGTCTCGTCCACCTTGGCCGGAGCTTCCTGTTTCTGCTCCTTGATGGATTCATCCACCTTAGCTGGAACTTTCTGCTGCTGTTCCTCGGTGGCTTTTTTCTGTGTCTCGACCTGCAGTTGGTCGATAGTGTCTACTGGGATTATCATATCACTAAACAATTGGTTTTTGAATCATTAGTCTTTGGTTTCTTTGTCTTTCGGCATGAAGTCCGGAATCTCTACGTCGAAGAGGTCGTCTCCCAACTTAAACTCTTTATATTTCGCGCGCTTCTTCGAGTCTATCCGAGACGTGATGTGTCCGAGAAGGATCACCCCAAAGAATCCCGTGACAAGTCCGAGCATAAACCCCAGGAAAAAGGACGCGCCTTTCCAGTTAACGACCATCATACTCCAGCCCTCCTCCCGCGGGTTGTTCCGGCTGCGGCGAGGATTCCGGCCCGCCGATGGTAGCCGTGCTTGACGAAGGGGGAGATGTACCTCAATCTCCTCTGCTTCCGCCCGGGCCCGTAGGGCTGCATCCTCCAGTGCCCCCGGACTCCGAACTCCTCGTCCCGGATAACGGTCGTGATGTAGCGCATGTCAATCTTACGGATCCCGAAAGGATAGTAGTTTACGGACGCATCCGGGTCGCCGGCCTGCCGCTTCGCCTCACGGCTGCCGGGGCGGGCGACTTGATTGACCCGGACATCCGCAAAACGGCAGAACAGGATGTAGTCGCGTGTAATGTCGGTGATGACGAAAGCGCCGACCAGGTAGGAGAAGAAGTCGATCTCGCGACCGTAGAGATCCATGGCCGCATCCTGGATGAAGCGGGCAACGAAATGCACTTCCGGAGAGACATAGGCCAGAACCGTTCCGTGCGAATCAAGCATGAGGATAACGACATCGTCCGGATTCCCATCCGAATCGAACGACATGGAATAACTCAAGGTCACCCCCTGAGACTCAACCATGATGGTCCCGCTGAACGTCTTGCCCGCGAGATAGCCGTTCACGGTCTCCCTGTCTGCCTTGAAGGCGTTGGAGGAGTCCCCAACGGCCTTGAAGAAAGCGCCACTGACCATGTCGACCTGCCGCGAGAAAGCGGTAGACAACTGCGGCCAGCGACTGTTGATGTCCGGCCAGATGAGCCTGACATCGGGGTTATAGGCTTTATCGTCCTTTTCTACCCCAAAGCAGAAGCCATCTCTCGCACTGAACATCTTGTCAACCAGCGGAGACTCAGAAAGCCGCGTCTTCACGGTGAGCAATTGAAGATAGGGTGCAGTGTTTTTATTGATGTGTTTCATAAACAAATCATCGTTGTCGCAGACTATTCCATCCGATACGGGTGCAGCCGGTCGACATCACGGGTGGCCAACATAGTGCTAATTCTGTCCATCCAACCGAGAAAGATCCAGCTAAGGCCGTCTATGTTGGAGTTAGATTCTTCAATGAATTCCTGGCGAGCATTCATGAGTATCGCACTGCCGGTTTCATAATCATAGGCAACTGCGATGATACAGGCACCATATCTTTTCCCTTCGAAGTCACCTCCGAATTCGAGCATGAGATGATAGTGCCCATCATCTTCGTGCCCAGCTGAAACGTTAGTGATATCCAGAGCGCTCCATTTGTCGGGATTAACCCTGCCAAGCTCATCGAGGAATCCCTTGAAAGGGCCACCCTCGAAGGTTCTTCCGCCCCAAAAAAGATGTTCTCTCATAGTTACTCTAGTTAGTGTTTTTACTGTTGCAAAGATACCTACTAAAACGATAGTAATCAACTGATTATCAAATACTTATGGTTACAATCAATTGATTTTAACATATTAGAGTTAGTCATATGTCAACCTCTTTACATATTTCTCTGTAAAACAATTATTATTGGCTTATAGGAGAGAAAAAGGATGGGCGAAAGGGCGCAATGGGACACGTGCAGGGGGCATACCAGGGCATCCTCCGCCGTCGGAGGTCCCTCAGGTCCCCATCGGCGCTAACGGTCATCGACCGGCATCGATGGTTTTGCGCAAGTTAACATCTCCTCTCTCCTATCAGCACATCTATCTCTCCCTATGAGCCTTTGTTTTTTTGTCAGGGGGCATTGGTCACAAGTCACAGGCACCTATATATGTGCCTGTGACTTGTGACCAAAACGCCCCATAGCCCGCGAACTTTTTGTGACCAATTTGTGACCAAAGTTTTTCCGTATCCGTAAATATCTAATAATCAACATCTTCGCGTCTATGTTTTGTTGGTCACAAATTGTGACTTACTTTTGTGACTTTGTGACCAATCTTTGTGACTAACTCAAATCATTTTGTGACTTAATCCGATGCGCCTTCGCAAATCAATAAAAGTCAATCACTTACGGGCAGAAATCATAGTTGGTCACAATTGTGACTAACTATTGTGACCAACTATACGGGATTATCTGTCTCTTCCCCTCTCACAGTGAGCAGAGATAATCGTTAAGGTCGTCAAGGCCCATATCCGAATACGGCCCGGAGCAATCATAGACCTGGCATCCCGAGCCGGCGAGAACGTCCCTGAATGCCTGGTCGCCCCGCTTGTCGTTATCCTTGTAGAAATAGAGCTCTTTCGTCCCTGACTCGGACAACCCTTTCAGGAAGTGCGCGTAGTTGGCCGAGTTCAGCACAAATACGTCCCTGTTCACATCGCCGTAAAGTACACACCAGGATAGAAAATTCAAGAATCCTTCGAACAGATACGCGGATTCCGTGACCTGACCATCGGCAAGCCTTATCGTCGTGATGCCTGGGGAGAGGAGTACGCCCTTGAATCCTTTCCCCTTCCCGTTGGGCGCTGACCTGGCGACCCATCCCCCATTGTCGTTGGGGAAACCGACCGCAAAGTAGGACAGGCTGCCTTCGCCCTGGGTGATAAGGGTGTAATGGAGCTCAGAGCAATACCGATTTGCTATGTCGAGAGGGATGCGCCGGCTACGGAGAAACCGGACGAGGGCGGGATGTCGGATGACCGTCACCTGGTCGATGATATGTCCGGTTCCCTGGACGGGGTGCTTTGCGATCTTCCGACTCTCCATCGGCAGATTATCGAGACCGGTCCCACCCGCTACTTTCAGGATATAGTCCACAGCTTCCTTGAATGAACAGTGGTGCAACTGCTCGATCAGATTGATTCCGTCTCCCGCAATATGGGAGGCTCCTGCCAGGCCATAGTCGCACCAGGTATTGGTTCTCGGATAGATATGGAACGAAGGCATCGTCTCCTCTCTGAACGGGGAGAGGCACACGTTCTTGCGCACCTGGATGCCCTCGTGTTCGAGCAGCAGTCGGATTGGAACTTCCTTCGCAAGCTTCTTCTTTTCGCTGTAATTCATGACTTGCAGATAGGTGTCCAGTGCCAGTCCACATTGAGATTCAGCCCGTTGGTAATGTCGGCGAGCATGTCAAGCATGATATCTCCTCTCCTAAGAGCATTAGTTATCGTAGCACGGTTGCAACCGCATCGGTCGGCCAGTCCTTTGATTGATAACCCCATCCTTTGGCGGTACTCCTCGATCCCTGCAAGGTTGCCGACTTCTTCAGGGACATGGATCTCTGCCTTGCCTCCGGCATCAGGATATTCACCCTCATACCGGTATTCAAGGACAAGGCGGCATCCATAGGCGGCCGCAATGGCCTCCGCCTTGCTCAGGTGCATATTGTCGTTCTGGAAATAGGCGGAGAAGCTCTGGGGGGACATCCCGAGCTTATTGGCGACCGTCCTGACATGGATCCCTTCAGGGTGCATCCGGTTGAGAAACTGGCTGACGGGACGAAGGGTCTGACAGGGCCATTTCTTGCTAAAACAACGTCCCGGCTTCATTTTCGTCATCATCGTTATTGTCCGTGAGGATGTAGGGACTCGTTTTCCTAGTATCCTTCTTGGTGATAATACTCTCGGCTATCGCGAGCGTAACGACACGCTTCGCCTCAGTTGCGTTCTTTTTATCGATGTCAAACTTCTTGCAGATGGCATCCACAATCCTATTATACCGGACCTCAGGCCCTTCGTCGATGAAGAGTTTCCGGATATATTCCAATTTCGTCTGATCAACCTCAACATCTCTCGGCCTGCCGAGATGCGCAGCCGAGCCCTGTACCAGCGAGAAAGTATTGATGCTCTTATCCCACTTCATCGTGAAATCCTTGAATTCTCCACCACGCGTACCCCCCACGCTAGAGCCCACCACGACGCCGTTTTGGCGCCGGAGCGACAGGTATCCGTAGGTCTCGTTGCCGAGCTCGGTGCCAAGGTGTCCTCTCTCCTTGTTCGAGGACGGATTGAAATGAATGACCACTATGATTGAGCATTTGTGGTCTTCAGCATACTTCAGGAGTTCCGCGACAACTGATGAACACTCGTCATAATCGTTGATGTTTCGCACAAGCTTGGCCACACCATCGATCAGCAGTATGTCCGGAGCCCACTTCTTCAGCAGAAGAGGGATCGAGGCGCGCAGCACATCCGCCTTCTTGCCCCTCCCGGAAAATGTTTTCAGATGCATGTCAGGCTTCTTCTCGTCCATCCCCGCTACCCGCTGGGAGTACTGGGCCAGGACGTTGATGCTGTTCTTCTGCTGTTCGGCGTCTAGCCAGACGACCTTTAGAGGTTTCCCTTTCCCGACGAATCCAAGGCAGTCCTCGGGAGGGCCACCAAGTGCTGCTCCTACGATGAAACTACACACATGGCTTTTGCCCGACTTTTTGGGTGCGGCAATGAGAGACAGCTCGTTGCGGACAGCGAAGCCCTGCCCGTCACGGCCGACAAGAATATCGAAGATAATGTCAGAATAGTCTGATAGTGGACTGGAGGCGAAAGCCTCAGCCTCTGTGTATATGTTCGTATCGTTCTTGTCCATAATCAATTGATTGTGGACGAGGGACTTTTGGCGACTTCAGCAGATTGTGCTATTTTTGTCTGTGTGAAACTCTGATCGGTCGCGAAGCCCCATCGTCATATAGTCCGCCCCGGCAAGGGCGGACTTATGGTTTACTTCGTGAAGATCTCGTCGACCTTGGATTTCAAGAAGCTATACTTCCGGCCAACCCTCCTCATCGCCGGATCCAGCTTCCCTTCATTAATCAGCCGCTGACAAGTTGGAGGGCTAATCCCCAAATAGTCAGCAAGTTGGCGCACCCCAAAGCAGTAGTCCGACGGCGAAGGGGCGGAAGAGTTCGTGCCAGCCTTCTCCGGCGCCTGCTCGATGCCCGTCGCCTTCATCATTGCCAGGCGGACGGCATCGTCGTACTGGCCCGGATTCCCCTCGCTCGCCATCGCCAGGAGTGAGAGCCCCATCAGGGTAAGGATTCTGTTTGTGTTCTCGTTGTTTTTCATATTCTCTTTGGTTGTGCCGTTCATTCTTTTTTGCAAAATTGAGTTATTTATTCCGGGAAAAATCCGGGATTCCTACTTTTTTTAACGCGGCAATATTCGCTGATTATCAATTAGTTATAATATTGCCAATTATAAAATTCCGGGATAATTCCGGGATACTTTATTTCAGACCTCCAGAATGAGAATTAAGCGAACTTAATTGGATTTAAAACAGACGAAAAAAGACCGCCCATAAAAGCAGTCTTGAACTAATTATATATTATTATGATTAACTCTTGTATAGTTTCAATGACGGAGATTCCTTATCGCCTCACAAACCCTGTCCAGGACTTTATCCGGCCGTTTCAAGGGGGCGTCATACGGGCGTTTTTTGATGCTTTCCTCGAGACCCCAGACTCGGGTGATATCTGCAAGCCATTTCTCGCTCTGGCATTCCTCCGGACCTTGCTGGAAGATCTCCCAAATGATACGGGTCCAACGCGACTTCATATTCCCCTTTATACTGAAACCGCACTTCCCCTTGGCCGAAAGCACGTCCTCCAGCAAGCGGCCGTCGATGGGTTCATTGAAGACTTCCCCGTCGATTACACGGGCTATGGCTTCCGCATATTCGGCCAGGGAGAGTACCGAACGCTGGTTTTCATGCCATTTCATAAGGTCAAGAACCTCGTTCTTTGCCTCCTTGACTTTGTTGTAGATGGCATCAAGTAAATCCATCACCTGCTTTTTCCCGGTTTCATCCTTCAATGGGTTGGCAATTACCCTTGCATCGAAAAGGCCAAGATCTATCAATTCCTTCTCAGAAAGAGAGTCAATCCAATCATCTATATAGCCATTTATCTCTCCTTCGTCCCCAAAATCAAGAGACTTCAAAAGCTCCAACTCTTCCGAGGAAAAGGGGAGCACTACGACTTCTTCATCACTCGGATTCATTTGCATTGAGGAATCGTCATACGGATTAGGCAGTATGCCGACAGGATACTTCCTCTCCCCGTTTTCGTCCAAGAAATAGTCATAGAGATACAGGACATCGTCTTCGAGATGGTCCTGAGAGTACTGGGTAATCCATGGCCGTATCTCATCTAGAAGATAAGACTTGATCACCTCCTCGTACTCAAGGACCAGGTTATTGACGCACTCCTCGAGCGTCTTTCCGTATCTCTCTAAACGCAGAATGCTATTTCCGCCGTCTATGCGTATTTCGCGGACAATCTGGATCGCATGGAATCTTACCATCGCATCAATCCAACCTTTAACGTCCTTAATAGGCTCCCCAGGTTGAAACTTCTTCAAATAGTCAAGAAAACCCATTTTCTCCATAGTCACAGAAGGTTATTCATCTTGTTCATCTCCCGGGCCCTGATCGTGTCAGCAACATCGATGTACGGCTTCATGGCCGAATAGTCACTGTGGCCTGTCCACTTCATCACAACGTTTACCGGAATGCCGGCTGCGAGGGCATTGCAGATGAAGGACTTTCTGCCTTGATGAGTTCCGATGAGTTCATACTTGGGGACCACGATATCCTGCCGCTCTGCGCCGTGATACGTGGTGATCCGGATAGGCTCGTCGAAACCGGCCAGCTGGCAGAGTTCTTTGATATAATCGTTCATCTTTTGGTTGGAGATTACAGGCAGGGCCTTGTCTCCCGGGAAGGTTTCGCTCTTATACTTGTCCAGGATTCCTTTAGCGACATCGTTCAGGTCGATCGAAAGGCTGTCAGCCGTCTTGACGGTGGTGACGTGGATGCAGTCGTCATAAACGTCGCTGCGCCGCAGGTTGGACACGTCGGAGTACCGGAGGCCAGTGAAGCAGCAGAAGACGAACACGTCACGCACCCGCTGCAGGTACTGTTTGCTCTCTGGGATCTCATAGGCCAAGAGCATCCGGATCTCGTCGATGGTAAGGAAGATGATCTTCTTCTGGGTGGTGGCCAGCTTGGGCCTGTACGTCTCGTACGCGAGCGACTTGTGGTATCCGTTGATCTTCGCCCACTTCATGAACCACTTCAGATACCTTAGATGCTTCATGGCAGTCTCGTTCGACAGGCCTTCCTTCTCCCTCAGGAAAGCCAGGAACTCCGTCAGTCCCTTTTCAGAGAAGTCCTCGAAGCGGGGCTGGGGACGCCAGTTCCGGACGTGGTTGCCGAAGGTCCTGAATTTCTGGATTGTGCTGTATTGCCAGGAGTTCTTGCTCGATTCCTCGGCTACGAAACGGTCCAGCGCCTCCCAGAATCTGGTCTTGATGACCTTGGTCGGTCTGGGGTTTATCTCTGCCATCCTGATGTCGAAAGACGCCTCAAGCTCCGCAGGGGTGGGGAAACGCCCCAGGATCTCGAACTCCTTGAACGCTTCGTCCATCTCGTAGGCAGCCCTGTTCAAGTACGCGTTGATGGTCGTCGCCTTCTCTCCATTCTTGCCGGTTGCATTCTTTTTAACCCTCTGCTGTGCTGCGTCCCAGTCGTCCGTGTCGACGAAGAACCCGGTCATGATGTCAAGGCGCTTCGAGTTGTAGGAGACCCTCATCCGGATAGGCAACTTATCGGAAATTTTCTTACCTTTGTATGTGCGGCTTTTCAGTGAGAACTGGATATTCCTGCGGATGATCATTGCTCTTTGAAATCTATTGGTCCCAAATTTGGACCCAAATTAGTTTAAACAAAGATAGTATTAGATTGTTTAACTTGCAAGAGGATTTCCGTATATCACTGATTTATTGACCCATATTAAACAAACTTAAACATACTTAAACATAGGTGAGAGTCCCCTATGCTCCACAAAAAGAGATTGTTAATCATTGGGATTAACAATCTCTTTTTATGCTGATATCCATCGTATTACCGCAGATAACCATGCCTGACAAGATCCTCCCGACACCGGACAGGACTGGTATAGCCGTCGGCTATTACGAACAGGTTATCGGCTACAGAAGTAAGGGCCTCGTAATTATGGTCGGTGACGATGATACCATGGTCCTTACTCCTTTCCCGGATCAGGGCCTTGACTTGGTCGATATTCACAGGGTCGACTTGCGTAAATGGCTCATCCAGAATATAAAAAGGGGTGTCGCTCATCAGCACCAAGTACAGTTCGGCGAGCCGGGCTTCCCCGCCGGAAAGTTCATAGACGGGGGAATCATAGTGTCGGGAAAACTTAGGCGAGAAGTCCACAAATGACCAGTAGTTTACGCCATAGAGGTCGAATGCCCGATGCAGTTTCATTCCTTCCGGAATCAACCGGCCCTGGGGCAAGTATTTGATGGACTTCCCGATGATTCTCCGGTCCACAGGCTTCCCGTCGATACTGACCATCACATTTTCTACCCGGAGACCGCCCATCAGCGCCCGGAACATGCAGGATTTACCGGCGCCGTTGCGGCCCAGAAGACCGGTGACCATCCCCGTTTCGGAGGTGATATATCCCCCGCTCAGGACCGTTTTCTCTCCAAAGCGGACCACCACGCTGTCTACGATGAGTTTGTGATTATCCATAGATCAGATGCATGACAGACATAAGGAGGGCAAGGACCAGAAAATCGACCAGAATAATGCTGACAAGCAGTTTCCTGCGTGAAAGCCCCAGGTTGATGTAGAAGAAAATGGCGTCCCTGTCTCTGAACTGATTCGTCAGGTACACGGCGATGGCTGTAACGACGGCCTTAATGATGAAGGAATCCACCATGAAGGGATAGGAGAACCCGCCCACCTGGAATCGGGCACATACCAAATTATACACTATGCCGATCAGGAATAATACTTTCCCATAACGCCAAGTGAGTGATATGCGGTTCCAAAGGGTCATATTACGAAAGGATGCAGAAAACGGGCCATACACGCTCATACTCATAGCTTTGCAACAAGCCGGCGCGTTCCGGGACCGAGTTCGACGGGGGTGTCCGATCCCGGCATCCAGACAGAGCCGCGGGTCCCGCGTGGGATATGGACCTTATAAATGAATCTTCCTCGGCGAATCTTCCAGGATGCGGAAACCTTTCCATACGGTGTCTCCGTTTCATAGGATGCCCATGTCAGGTCGCCGACGGGTTGCGGACGGAAAATGACATGCCGGTAACCCGGATCCGATTCATCCGCCTGGACGCCTGCAACCTTTCGGTAGAGCCAGACCAGACCACCGCCGAACATCGGGTGATTGTGCGAGTCCTTTCCGTCCCAGCGTTCCCAGGTTGTCCGTGCATCCTGCGTCAGCCACCATCCATATCCCGGCTGGTCTTCTTTAATCATCGCTTCATAGGCCAGTCCGGAGAGACCGTTGTCACATAAGACCTCGAAAAAGAGCTGTGTTCCGAAAATGCCGGTATTCAGATGGCCGCCGTTCCCCTCGATTTCCCTCCGGAGGGTTTCCACGATTTCGCTTCTGCGTGGCTCCGGAAGTCCGATGGCGAGGGCAAAGACATTGGATCCGTCATTATGCCCGTAAGAATGGGTTTCAGGGTTATAGAACACGCGATGGAACGCCTCGGCGACATCTCCGGCCAGGGAATCACAGTGCCGGGCCTCTTCTTCTTTTCCGAGGGCACGGGCCGCCTTGGCGGTATATACTGCGCATTTCCACAAGAAATACGTATGGACCAGGCGGTCATCGGGGAACCCATACGGCGGGCACCACTCCCCGAGGTTCATCCAATAGACCGGCTTATCCCGGGAAGGCATCTTCATTTCCATGATCCCTTCTTCCGTTCTCCAACTTTCCATGAAACGAAGCTGTGCAAGCATGGGCTCGAAATTTTCCTCCAGGACGGAAAGGTCTCCATAATGGAGATAATGCTCCCATGGGATGATGTTCATAGCCGCTCCCCAGGCAACCCCTCCCCCGCATCCGGGATGCCAGGGGGCGCCGTTCGGGACATACCCAGTCTCCCGGTCCTGGCAATCCACCATATCCCGGAGCCATTTCCGGTAAAACTCCCGGGCGCCGAAATGGTGCATGACCGTCACGCAGGCGACCTGTCCGTCTCCGGTATAGGGTCCCTTTTCCCGGTGCGGACAATCTGTCGCGACGCCGAGATGCATATTGTCCCCCTGGCTGCGCCACCAGATCTGTTCTATTCTGTTTATCAATTCATTGGAACAGCGGAAGCGGCCGGTTGTCGGGACATCGGACCGGATCACCTCCGCCCGGACATGGTCCGGACGAAGCTCGCCCGGCCAACCGTCGACAAGTACTTTCCGGAACACGAACCATGTAAAACGGGGAGCATACTCCTCAACCCCGCCTCCCCGACAGATATATCGCTCCACTCCATTCCCGGCAGACTCAGTCGGGAAAGAGAGGGTAATCCGGGTTCCGGCTTCCGCGCGGATTCCCCTGAGACGGACCCATCCGGATACATAATCATCGAAATCGACCTCCCACGTCCCATCATCCAGATGGCGGACAGACACCGGTTTCAGCACTTCCATGACCTTGTCTGCCGGGGAATCCTGCCATTCCAGGCGACCGTCCGGGGCTTTTTTCAGGACGGCATGCTCCCAGGGTCCCAAAACCTCGGGTCTGGCATCATATGTTTCTCCGAAATAAAGGTCATTCTGGAGGATACCGCTTTTCCGGACTTCCCAGTCTTCCCCGGAGACAATGGTCTCCTGCCGTCCGTCCCGGTAGGTCAGTTCCAGTTGGCAGAGAAGGCGCGGCGTCCCGTAGGATGCGACCCATCTGGCGGCATCCGTACTGAAAAACCCGTTTCCGAGCAAGGCTCCGAGGACATTCCTGCCTTTGTGCAGCATGCGCGTGACGTCATAGGAAAGATACAGGACCCGGAACCCGCGGAAACGACTGTCGTCCATCGGAATACTTCCCTTCCCGAGCGACGGACGGGATGAATAGGAAGTCTCGTTCGGACAAAGAAGATCATTTCCGACTTTTTCCCCATTGATAAAAAACTCGAAAAAACCAAGTCCCGTCACATGGAGGACGGCTTTTGAGATACGGCCGTTCAGAACGATTTCCTTCCGGAATTCAGGGGCGGGGGGCACTGCGTTTTTATCGAAGGATTCCCCATCCCAGGGGGCTCCGATCCAGTCGGCCCTCCATTCATGGACGATGGCATCCGCGCCCGAAAGGCGCACGGCCCGATTCCCTGCCTGGAGAGAAAAGGCCAGAAATAGGCTTAAAAAGGAAAGAATGAACGGTCTCATGGAATCCGGGGTTTCTGCAAATGTAGGAAATTCAGAGAACATCTTTGCCTTTTTCGGGAATTATATTATCTTCGTGCTCCGTAACCACATAAAGCTGCAATGAATCCGACATTCAAACTAGACCTGAAGTTCCTGGGAACCTGGAAGTTCTGGAAAGAATTGTTCATTATGACCCTGGGAATGCTGATCGCTTCCGCCGCCGTCTATTATTTCATGATTCCGGGAAAACTTGTTCTCGGATCGATTACCGGCCTTTCTATCGTTATCTCCAATCTCGCGGCCAAATTCGGAATCGTTCTCAAAGTATCCCTCGTCATTACGGTCATCAATGCCATCCTGCTGTTGCTTGCGTGGCTCCTGATCGGACAGGAATTCGGAGCGAAAACCGTCTATACAGCCTTGATTCTCGGCCCGATGCTGGAATTCTGGGAAAAGATCCTTCCCTATGAGAAGCTGCTTGAACCGGGGAAAACCTCCGTAATGGGCGACCTTTGGTTTGACCTGCTCTGTTTTGTGCTGATTGTCAGCATTTCACAGACGATCTTGTTTAGGATCAACGCCTCAACAGGCGGGTTGGATATCCTGGCAAAGATCGTCAATAAATACCTTCACTTCGACATCGGGACCTCGGTGACTGTCGCCGGTGCGATTATCTGCTGCACGGCATTCTCCATCAATCCCTTCCGCCTAGTTATCATCGGTCTGATCGGAACCTGGATCAACGGACTGGCGATTGATTATTTCACGGCAGGCCTCAACCGGAGGAAGAGGGTCTGTGTTATCTCGTCGGAACATGAGAAAATCCGCAAGTATATCATCGAGACCCTCCATCGCGGCTGCAGCCTCTATGAAGTTATCGGCGGGTATTCCGGCGAAAAGAATCTGGAGATCCAGACCCTTCTTACAACGGAGGAGTTTTCAAATCTGATGAACTACATGAAAGAAGAAGGGATCAAGTCCTTCACAACGGCCGGAAATGTAAGCGAAGTATACGGGCTCTGGCGCGGCAAAGAGTAGGGGCATCCCAAATTAAAGCAACTTTTTTTTGCATTTTCAATAATAAGGTCTATCTTTGCAAAACTTTTGAGGGCTTAGCTCAGTTGGTTTAGAGCGCCTGCTTGACAGGCAGGAGGTCAGCAGTTCAAGTCTGCTAGTCCTCACAAAAATGAAGGTCGCATTCTTGCGGCCTTTTTCTGTGTTTTTCGGTTATAGACTCTTGCCATTTTATTAACTTTTCATTACTTTTGAAAAAATTTAAAGACCAGCATAATCATCAACTAAAATCTATAACATTATGTCAAAGAAAAACGGTAACATCATTGCAGTACTGGCAATGATCTTCCTGTTCGGCATGATT
This sequence comes from uncultured Bacteroidia bacterium, assembly GCA_902789395.1. GTDB lineage: Bacteria > Bacteroidota > Bacteroidia > Bacteroidales > UBA932 > Cryptobacteroides. The sequence continues at coordinate 31,077 of CADANY010000007.1, forward strand.
TCATTCGTGACGAACCTCGCCGCCCCGATCGGCAACATCTGGAAAATGCAGCCCCAGATCGCAGGCTCCAACGCCCTCGGTATGATGGGTAACATGATGAACTTCCTCGCTTATGCCATCATGGGCATTCCGGCCGGGAACATGCTGACCAAGTACGGATACAAGAAGACGGCCCTGATCGCCATCGCGGTCGGCTTCATCGGCGTATTCGTCCAGTTCCTTTCCGGCGTCGTCGCTGCCTTCCCCGGAAACTTCATCGTCTATCTCCTTGGCGCGTTCATCTCCGGCTTCTCCGTCTGTATGCTCAACACGGTCGTAAACCCGATGCTGAAGCTCCTCGGCGGCACCCGCAGCAACCAGTATATCCAGATCGGCGGTTCATTCAACTCCCTTATGGCGACCCTTACCCCGATGCTCGTCGGCGCCCTGATCGGCACACTGACCGCCGATTCCCTCATTTCTGACGTCAATCCGGTACTCTTCCTCGCCATGGGTGTATTCGCCCTCGCATTCATCATCCTCCTCTTTGTCCCGATCGAGGATCCTGAGCAGGTAGCGAACCAGCAGAACGCTGTCAGCCCGCTGAAATTCAAGCATTTCATCTATGGCGTAATCGCTATTTTCCTCTATGTCGGTGTCGAGGTCGGTATCCCGGGTACCCTCAATTTCTATCTCTCCGATTCTGTCAACGGAGCCGGACTGGATCCGTCCATCGCGGTCCGTACCGCCGGTTTCGTAGCCGGAACTTACTGGTTCCTGATGCTGATCGGACGTCTCGTTTCCAGCTTCATCAGCGGTAAGGTTTCTTCCCGCGCCCAGCTGACCTGCGTATCCCTGGTCGCGATCATCCTTGTCCTCTGCGCGATCTTCGCCCCGACATCTGCCCAGACTTCGATGCCGGCTTTCACCGGTTCCGGTTTTGCCATGGTCAAAGTCCCTGTAGCAGCCCTTCTCCTGGTTCTTTGCGGTCTCTGCACGTCAGTCATGTGGGGAACCATCTTCGACCTCGCCGTCGAAGGACTTGGCGCTGCAACCAATAAGGCGTCCGGAATATTCATGGCTATGGTCGTCGGCGGCGGAATCCTCCCGCTCATCCAGAATTTCATTGCCGACAAGGCCGGTTATATGCCGAGCTACTGGATCATCATCGCCGGTCTCGCGTTCATCCTCTTCTTCGCCGTTGCCGGCTCCAAGGTCAAGCGTGCAAACTAATACTTATCTGATATGGAATCCATCAACAAAGAATTTGTAATCGGTATAGACATCGGAGGACAGACGACCAAATGCGGCGTCGTAGACGCCCGTGGCCAGGTCCTTTCCCAAACAGTCATCCGCTCCGATGATACGGAAGATGAAAAGGTATTCATCGCGACCCTGGCAGACTCGCTCCATACGCTGATCGCAGCGGCGGACGTCGTCGACAATGTCCGCGGTATCGGCGTAGGCGCTCCGAACGGAAACTATTATACCGGGACCATCGAGTTCGCTCCGAACCTCAAATGGGGCGGCAACAAGGTAATCGAATTCGCCAAACTGCTCTCCAAGAAAATGGACGGCATCCCCGTTTCCCTGACCAACGATGCCAATGCGGCAGCGGTCGGTGAGATGACCTACGGTGTCGCGAGGGGAATGAAGAATTTCATCATGATTACCCTCGGGACCGGTGTAGGCTCCGGTATCGTCATCAACGGAGAAGTTGTCTACGGACATGACGGTTTTGCCGGTGAGCTGGGCCATACCTGCGCCGTCCGCTATAACGGACGCCAGTGCGGCTGCGGAAAATTCGGCTGCCTTGAGGCGTATGCTTCGGCAACCGGCGTTGCCCGTACGGCACGCGAATGGCTCGAAATGACCGATGAGCCCTCTTCACTCAGAAGTCTCGACCGGATTTCCTCCAAGTTGGTCTACGATGCCGCAAAGGAGGGAGACAAACTGGCTCTCAGGGTGTTTGAGTATACCGGAAAGATTCTGGGCGAGAAATTCGCTGATTTCATCGAATTCTCCGCTCCCGAAGCCATCGTCCTCTTCGGCGGTCTGGCACGGGCCAAGGAATTCCTCGATGAACCGATCCGCAAAGCCATGAACGAGAATGTCCTTCCTCTCTGGCGGGACAAGGTCAAACTGATGTACTCCCAGCTGAAGGAATCCGATGCGGCCATCCTCGGCGCTTCCGCCCTCGCCTGGGAGCTGTAGGCGTCCGCTTTATTAGAAGAATATCCTCTGAAACCGCACGGTTCCAGAGGATATTTCTTATTCCGTTTCTCCTTTGGGAGTAGGGTATACTCTCGATAAAAGGTCAATCCAGCGAATGGATGGCGAGTCCGGAGCGGAGCTTCGGCTCGAACCAGGTCGTTTTCGGCGGCATGATATTGCCCGTATCGGCAATATTGATCAGTTGCTGCATGGAAACCGGATAGAGGGCAAAGGCAACTTTCATCTCGCCGCTGTCAACCCTGCGGGAAAGTTCTCCGAGTCCGCGGATCCCACCGACGAAATCAATTCGTTTGTCCGTACGGAGATCCTTGATCCCGAGCAGTTTATCCAAAACAAGATTGGAGAGGATCGTTACATCGAGAACGCCGATCGGGTCGTTGTCGTCATACCGTCCGGGCTTCGCCTGGAGGCTATACCATTTGTCTCCGAGATACATCGAGAAATTGTGCAATCCTGTCGGGGCATACGGCTTGGCCGGACGGCCGCAGCGGGGTTTCGTTTCCATTTTTACATCAAAGTCAGCCTCCAGGGCCTGAAGGAACTGCTCCGGTGTCATTCCGTTCAAATCCTTGACAACCCGGTTATAATCAATGATCGCCAGCTGACTTTCAGGGAAACAGACAGCCATGAAATAATTATATTCTTCCTTTCCGGTATGATTCGGGTTCTGAGCGCGTTTCTCGGCCCCGACCCGGGCGGCGGCAGCCGTACGGTGGTGTCCGTCTGCGACATAGAAGGCTTCGACGTCGCGGGTAAAGATATCGGTAATGCGCGCAATGGTCTGATCGTCGTCGATGACCCAGAAGGTATGTCCGAATTTATTTTCGTCCGTAAACTTATATTCCGGCGTTCCGGCCGCAGCCTTGGCAACGATCTCGTTGAGTTCGGCATTATCCTTATAGGCAAAGAAAACCGGCTCGATATTCGCATTCTGGATGCGGACATGGACCATACGGTCATCCTCCTTGTCCTTGCGGGTCAGCTCATGCTTCTTGATAATTCCTTCTGCATAATCATCGGTATGGGCACAGAGCACAAGACCATATTGGGTGCGCTTTCCCATCGTCTGGGCATAGACATAATACTGCGGTTTGGGATCCCTGACCAGCCAGCCTCTTTCTTTCCAGAGCTTGAAATTCTCGACAGCCTTGTCATAGACAGGCTGGGAATGTTCGTCGGCAATCGGGTTGAAATCGATTTCCGGCTTGGTAATATGAAGGAGGGATTTCTCCCCTGCCATTGCGAGGGCCTCTTCGGAATTCAAAACATCATAAGGGGGAGCAGCGACCTCTGTAACAAGGTTTTTCGGCGGACGGATAGCCGCAAAAGGTTTGACTCTTACCATAGGTATACAATCTATAAAAATGTGGTTATGACTGCGGAATGCAGTCTTCAAAGTTACGGATTTTGTTCTTGCGCGTCAAGAGGGAAGCTGAAAAACCAGACACTTTTCAAAAAAATCGTACATTTTCTCCATCAAGATCCGCATTCCAGTGGCCCGGGAGAGGGTTTTTTGAATTTATCCGTTTTCATTTTGCGAACACGGATAAGTCACGGTATCTTGCGGCGTTTTTGATACATGAACTAAAAAACTTTAACGATGAAAACAGTCTTTCCCTACGCCGCTGCCGCGGCCGCCCTCCTGATCATGAATGCCTGCAACAAAAACGACCGTCCGCCTCTCCCGATAGAGGAGGGGCGGATCCGCGTCGAAATCGGAATCGAAGGAACGGGGGCCACCCGCGCGACCGGAATCGTTACCGGATCTGAGGCTTCCGAAGCAAAAGTAAATGATCTCCAAATCTTTGTGTTCAATGGTGACCAGCTTGACGGATATGCCCACGGGACAAGCACCAAGTCCCTGTCCGTCTCTTGTACCGCCGGATCCCGGGACATTTATGCCATCGTGAATGCCCCGTCCCTGGCGAATATCACCTCATCCGGGCAACTGCTCGGCACCGTTTCTACCCTCGTTGAAGACATCCGGAATTTCCGGATGGCGGGGAAAAAGACGGAAATGCTGCCGGGCAGCGGAGTCGTTACAGTTCCCGTCGGGCGGCTCGCAGCCCGGGTCGTGCTGAAATCGATCCGGAACGGACTGAAAAACAATCCGGAAACGCTCTTGATCCGGTCTGTCTATCTTACCAACGTTGCCGGAGACGTCAACTTCGGATGCAGTCCGGATTACGTGGCCCAAACCTGGTACAACCGGAGAGGGTATCAGCATGCCAACTGTCTGGGCTCTTTCAACCGCGATGCCGTCGACGCGCCCGTATCCCAGGGGCAGACCTATAATACGGCCCATTATTTCTACTCCATGCCCAATGCCTTTGAACCGGCGGCAGGAGGGCCATGGACTCCGAGAAGGTCAAAACTGGTCATCCAGGCCAGCATCGGCGGGACCGTTTATGACTACCCTATCCTACTCCCCGCCCTTGAGGCTAACCATTCCTATGAAATTGAAATGCTGACAATTACGCGAACCGGTAATCCGGATAACGGGCGGGAGCCCACAAGCGATGACGACACGGATGAAGAAGACCTCATCACCGGAAAGAATGTCACCTTTGAAATAACGGTCAAGCCATGGACCGTCGTAACCGTCTCGGAAGGGACGACGATCTGACGCCATGGGACTCAGGATCATACGAGGGCGGCTTCTCATTCTGCTGCCGCTGCTGCTGGCCTCCTGCATACGGGAAAGCCCCCTGCCGCAGACCATCATGCACGAAATACCTTTCCGGGTGGTCGACGATCCATCCGGAACCCGCTCGCTCCTGTCCGCCGGCGATATTGAGACAAAACGGACCGGAATTACCCTTGCGGCCTACCGGGACGGGATCCTCGAGACATGCCGGCATTTTACATCGGAAAAGAACATGACCCTCCGTCTCGGTGAGAACCGGACCTATTCGATCTATGCATTTGTCAATATGGGAGACCTGACATCGACCCTGCCCGGAAAGGAAAACTATTTGAGAGAGACCTTCTATGCCGTACCCTCCTATCAGGATATCAACCGCACAGGCCTTCCGATGAGCGGGTGCGGAGAAAAATTCCGGATCGGAGACGGGAACGGAGGAACGATCCGTATCCGGCGCCTCTTCGCAAAGATCACGGCCAGTCTCCGGTGCGACTGGGACGGCGCTTCGATCGAGCGGGTAAAGGTCCGGGGATTGAACGGACGCCTGCCGCTTTGGGGGGCCGCAGCTGCGACCTCGGCATCCGATATAGCGGGGGAAGAAGACCTCGACACAGGATCGGGGCCTCAAGGGACATTCGTCTTTTATGTCCCGGAAAACCGGCAGGGCACGATCCCGGGCATTTCCGCTTCATCCTCGAAAGCACCGGACAAAAGCGCCTCAGTCAAGGCCAAAGAGGCTCTTTTGACCTATCTGGAAGCAGAGGTTCACTCGTCCGGATCTTATGGCGGAACCGTCCTTTTCAGAAGCTATCTCGGGAACAATGCCACGAACGATTTCGATATTGAAGGAAATGTGGATTACCGGTGGACGATCCATTATCACGAGGACGGGCTCCAGGAGAATAACTGGAAGACAGATACCGGTGAATTGACGGACAGCCGTTTTCTGGAATGGACGGCAAATCCGATCCGGGTACAGGCCGGGAAGACTTATTCTTACCAAGATTTCCTCAACACCAATATTCCGGCCGGACAGATCGTCAAGAGCCTCTCCGGGGACGGGAAGGCCGCCATGGTCTCCTCCTCAGACCGGGAGACGTTTACGATCCGGGCGGACGCGCCCTACGGAACCGTTTGTACGGCAGAAGCGAAACCGCTTCGGAACTGCATCCCGTCCCTTATCAAAACGACGACGCTGAAAGTCTCGGACTCCCGGTATATCCGCTGGATAGACTCGCCCGACAACCCGGTCAAAACCATCACCCTGAGTGAAGCAGAACCGGAGATTTCTGACGGGGAGCCGGTCTTGGTCGCAGGATTTGAAATGGGGAACGGACAAGGTCCCTGGTACTGGCAGAAAAAGCGGATCTACGCTTATGAAAGCCTGAGCAAGTATCTGGATCTCACCATCCCTGCTTCCCTGACCGGCGGGAAAAGCGGAGTCAGCAATTATCTGTACTTCGGGACGGACCAGGATCATTGCATCAACGGGAACGAGTATGAAAACCTCTGCGGGGTTATCCAAATATTCCACCCTTATGCCCGTTTCAAACCTGGGGTCCATGACCTGATCCTGCAATACAAGGATGAGCCGGACTGCGCGATCACGCTCAGGCTGAACATCCTTCCTTCCAGCGGGAAGGTAACATTCCATGATGTGTATGAACTGGAACCGGACGAAGCGACGATCGATGCCGGGCAGACCCAGTCCTATTCACTCCGGGCCTATACGCTCCGTTATATCGATGGCAGTTATGCCGGATATAGGGAGCGGTCGGCGGACTATGCCGAGATGACATGGTCTTCTTCCGACCCCCAGGTCGCGACCGTATCGGACGGCGTGGCAACGGGTCTTGACGAAGGGACTGCAACGATCCAGGTCCGTTTCCGGGAAAGCGGCAAGCTTGTCTATGAGACCGCGAGTGCCAAGCTCCATGTAACCCGTGGATGGCGGTCTGAATACGAACTCGGTCTTGAACCGGAGCGGGCGGACCTCCTCGTGGGAAGTACCCGGAAGTATATCGCAACACTGACAACGTACAGGTACTTCAACGATGCTCTCCAAAGCACCGAGAGCAAGATACTGGGTAACGCGGATCTGAGCTGGAAATCCAGTGCACCGGCTGTCGCATCCGTCGAAAACGGAGAAATCTCCGGCCTGTCTCCCGGAATCACAGTCATTACGGCGACGTATCGCATAGGCGGCCAGAGCCTTTCCGCCGAGTCCACGGTTACGGTCAAGGAAAACAATGGCATCCATGTCGAATCCGGATGGACCACATCCGGGACGGTCATCCTCAACTAAACGGAATAAACATGAAAAAACGAGTAACTAATTTCTTGCTGGCGGCGCTGACCCTCTCAGGCTGCGCGGTTCCGGAGGTGGATTTGCGGGAAGAGCAGACGCGTTCGTTCGCTTCGATACCGGTACGTCTTTCCTTGGATAATCCAACCGGAACGGACAGCACCGGGACCCGGTCTGCCATCGAAATTGACGATGATGATATCCGGAAAGTCGCACTTTTTGTCTTCGATGCTTCCAGCGGTACGATCTGCCTCGATTCATCAGGCCGGCCTTTCACAACGGAACAGACCTCCCGTTCCTTTGACTGGGAACTCCCCTGCCGTCCGGACGGCTCTCCCCTGGATGTCGAAATCTATACGATCTGCAACTACGGATCTCTGTCTCTTCCGCTAAATGAAAAGAATCTCAAATCATCAACCCTTGACGGACTGACGTACAGTATTTCCGGTATCGGGGAACTGGAAAGAGGGATGCCGATGGCTGGCATCAACCGCCTTCGCCTGTCCCCGTCAACCCGGTCCGTTACCCTCCACGTAAAAAAACTGTTTGCGTGTTTTTTCTTCGAATTCGACACGAAGGAACTGGACGCGGCCGGACTGACCCTCCAGGCCCTCCACCTGACGACCCACCAGGTCAATACGAAGGTTCATTGGTTCACGGAAGGAGACAAGGCCGGCGGAACGACGGGACTCGACTACGCCAGCGAGGAGGATCTGCGGTATCTGGCAGAGGGGGGCGACAGCTATGTCTATGTGCTTGAGAATATGCAGGGGACGATAGAGGGAGCCGGCTCATGGAAGACCGTCCGGAATGATCTCGGAGCGAAAGTCTCACGATGCACCTATGTCGATATCGGAATCAAGGTACTCGATCAGGAGGGACTCTATGAGAACCGGACTTTCCAGGTCTATCTTGGAAAAGGAGACATGACCTCCGATTTCAACATTCCAAGGAATATGCTGAAAACCATCAAAGTACGGATTCCCGCAGAAAACCCGGACTTTTCATGGGACCGGAAACAGATCACCCTTGCACCGGGCGAATCCCAGGAAGTCGGCTATAAGACCACTTTCTCCCTTTCCCAGCTCCGTTTCAGCACGGACGGAAAAGAATGTACGGTCCGGTCTTCTGTCCTCGGGAAAGCAGTCGTATCTGTTTCAGACAAGACCAAGGACGGAGACATGTTTCTCGTCGAAGGAGGAAGCAGCGGGTGCACTTCCATGCTGAAAGTAATCGTCAAGGAACCGACGGTTCTCTCCTGCAGCTGGCCCAAGAAGGTAACCTACGTCGGCTACCGTTCCGTCTTCCGGATCGACGGCATGCAAAAAGACGAAAAGATTGCCACTATCAGCAAAACGCATCCCAAGTCCCGTATTATTACCGAAAACGATACCTTTGTCTTCATTCCGGGAGGGGAAGGGAGGGAAACCCTGAATGTCAAAACCACATTCGGGCGGTCCCTGACGATACTTACGGGAGACGCCACCCTTCCGGCACTCTCGGCTGATCCCAGCGTCCGTCTCTCCATCGACGGGACGCCCGAATACCCGGACGCATGGTATATCGACCCGGAGACGGACAAGAAACTGGACGGCTTCGATCCGGACTTTTTCAACTCCTACCTCCGAATCGGGCGGAGTACGGTTCTACCGGAAGGGAACAATCCGGCGAACCGGGTCAAGACTGAAAGCACGGATGCCGGAGTGGCCGTATTCTCCTATCATATCGAAGGATATACCGCAGGGGAAAAGGCCGCGACCGTACGGCTTTTCCCTATCGATTATGAAGAGCTGTCGGCTGATGTCCCGGCTTATATAAAGTCTCCGGGAAACGCTCTTGAAAATCTGGGAGAACTCCACGATTATTCACTGATTCCGGAGTCCGGCCCGATGTCCTCAGAGGAAACGCCTATTACCTCCCTAGAGGGGAGCTGGCAGGCCGCATCGCTCGACGTCGACCCTTCTTCCATCATCTATCCACCTGATACAGATGGAGTTGAACTGGAGTGGAAGACGGGGACGGTATCCCGTTTTACCGTCATTTCGGATGGGAATCCCGGAATCGGGCACATCGGGATCCGGGTCAGGAACCGGAATTCCGGAGAGACCGTGCTTCTCCCGATTTTCAGCTTGGAAAAGCATCTCCATCTTGCCGTCGGCGGGGTACGTTCTTCATTCAGGAATCTTGGGCTTTCCGAAGGGGAATACGGTTCCCGCAAGGGAGCGGCCCACTCCTACTGCCTGGGAGCCGCAGACTTCGCGTCGCAGTACCATGGATCTGAAGCCAAACGTTTCTCAGATTGGCCGGAGGCAGCCAGAAGCCTTCTCTCCCCATTCCGTAACGGCGGTAAACTTTCGTCGCTGGTCAAGCCTTCCGGGAAAGAGGCAATCGTGGCCAGGGAGAATGGACATACAAGCGTATATATTTCCGCTTCAAATGTTTACGGGAGCCCTTCGGGAAATGGAGTCCAGGTCCAAATGTATGCCATCCACTGCTTCGGAAATTCTCCGGAGACAGCTGTCGAAGCCGTACCGCCCTTCCACAGTTTCTCCGGGTACGATACGGATTTTATCCATATTCATGACTACGGGGAACTATTTCCGGAATCGAAGGGATGGCTTCCCCCATTCGCCAGCGGCTTTGCCAGATGGACTGAACTGTAATAACCTTCAATATCTTATGTTATGAAAACTGACACAAAAACGACTGGGGCCCGTTACGTTGCCCCCTCCATCACAATCCTGTCCCTCTCCTTCGAATCTCCCATCCTCTCCGGAGTGGAAGGGGAACCGATCGACTGGGACGAAGAAATTGAATTATAATCACTTTTATCATGAGAAAACTTCATTGGATCTTGGGGTGCGCTGCCATCGCCGCTGCCGCCTGTACCGTGGAGCCGACCGACTCCGAAACATTCTCTGCCGGGTCCGAAATCCCGGAGGGTTACCATCTTGAAAATGTCCGGGCCGTCTATCCGGACATGACCCGCACGTCCTTCGACGCCGAGACCGGGGCCTTTGCCTGGACGGAAGGCGACCGGCTGGCCTTCCATATCTCTGACGGGACCTATCTTGTCCATGAAATTGATCCGGAGACCGGAAACGTCCGTCTGCTGATCAAAGACGGCCTGGTCCGCGACCAATTCGCCGTTTATCCCTCCGAAGCGGCTCTGCCCGATCATGCCGAGGCAGGAAACCTGATGATCTCCTACCCGGATTCGTACGATATCTCAGGCAATCTGCAGTCCGATTTCGCTCCGCTCCCGATGGTTGCCGACAATGATCCTTCGCTGGAGAAAGTCTCGTTCAATCACGTCGGCGCCCTGCTCCAGATCAATCTTACCGTCCCGGCAGGCGCCCATTCGGTACGGGTCTCTCTCGGCAGGCGGATTACGGGGAATTTCTCCGTTTCGGAAGGGAAAGACGGCTTCCTGACGACCGTATCAGATGAGGGGGAGGCAGATGAAGTAACCTTCCTGCTTTCTCACGACGGCCTGCCGGAAAGCAGCGAAGCCAAACTGATGCTCCCCGTTCCGGCAGGGGCCTACGGCAAACTGACCCTCGCGATCAACAACGGCAGGGAAGATACGGATCACTTTGAAAAAGATGTAACCCTGGATTTCGCCCGTGCATCCGGAAAACGGATCAGTATCAAGGAATCCAGTCTGGTAGACAACCGGGACTATTTTTGGATCGAAGCCTTGGATGCAGGAAGCACCGTCACCTTCATCGAAGGGGCAAAGGCCCCGGTAACCCTCTTTTATTCGACCGATGGCAAACAAACGTTCCGGGAATGGGACAAATCCGAGATAATCCTTCCGAATGCGGGAGACCGTGTCTATTTCTACGGGACAAGCGGAACGTTCTCGACCGGCTACTATGGAGACGGGATCAGCCGGTTTGGTGGGACAGGCCGTTTGAAGACAGGCGGAATCCTCGTTACCTTGCTGGGCCGGGACGGGGGAAGCATTTCGACGACTTGTTTCCATTCGCTTTTCGAACGGAACGACGCTCTGGTCGACGCATCGGAACTGATTATGCCGGACGAGACGGCTCCGAATTGTTTCGATACGATGTTCGGCTACTGCAACAACCTGCTCAGAGGACCTTCCCTGCCGACCCTCCATATCTCCCCGCGCTGCTATCAGTGCATGTTCTCTTACTGCCCTTCCCTCCAGGAAGCGCCGGATCTTCCGGCCACGGACCTCGCCACAGAATGCTATAAATTCATGTTCCTCAAATGTCCTGCCCTGAAACAGGCGCCGGAACTTCCCGCAGAACAGATGGTCAGTTGCTGCTATGAAGGGATGTTCGACGGATGCACTTCTTTGAAAGAAGCCCCCCAATTGCGTTCCACTCATCTTGCCAACGGTTGTTATAACAGTATGTTCGGACGGTGCAAGTCTATGAAGGAATGCCCTGTCCTGCCGGCTACGGTCCTTTTCCCCTCCTGTTATACCCGCATGTTCGAAGACAGCGGTGTAGAGACACCGCCTCTGCTTCCCGCCCCGAAAATGGAAAAAAGCTGCTATTACGCCATGTTCAGGGACTGTTCTTCCCTCAAGGTCGCTCCGGTCCTGGCGTCGACGGAACTGGCTGCCAACTGTTATTTCGATATGCTGAGAGCCACAGCAATAACCGAGGCACCGGAACTGCCGGCGACCGAAATGGCGGAAGGATGCTATGAAGGAATGTTTTCCTGGTGCAAGAAACTCAAGACACCTCCCGTGCTCCCTTCCGTTTCGCTGGCCATCCGCTGTTATGCCAATATGTTCGGATCATCCGCCCTGACTACACCGCCTGCTCTCCCGGCGACAGAACTTAAGGAAGGATGCTACAGCAGCATGTTCAACGCCTGCCGCTCACTGAAAACCATGCCGGAACTGCCTGCCGAAAAAGTCGTTACGCGCAGTTATTACTGCATGTTCAAGGAATGCTCCAGTCTCCGGGAAGCCGTTGTTCCCGCAAAGACTTTTACAGGGACCGCCTGCTGCCAGGAAATGTTCTTTTACTGTAAGCAGTTGAACAAGATAACTTTGGGCGCGACCTCGTGGAACAACTCAGCCCTGAAGAACTGGGTCAAGGCCGTCGCAGAAAAGGGACAGTTCTGCAAGAAGGAAACCTTGGAAACGGTATTCGGTCCGAACAACATCCCGGAAGGATGGGAAGTCTACCGGATCGAGGACGTGTCCGCTGAACTGTAGGCATGAAAAAGACTGGCAGGAGATTCTTCGCCATGCTCAGAATGACAACCTGCCAGTCTTTCCGTATAAATATTGATACTAGCGGTTTACCTGGAAACGCGTATTGCCGGTCGCAAAGTAATCGACAATCTGTCGGGCGGCAGCGAGACCGGCATTGATATTGGCCTCAGCGGTCTGGGCGCCCATCTTCTTCGGCGTTGCAAAAACACGGAGTCCGAATTTTTCGCGGAGAGCCTCATAATTGTCCGGCATGACATCGGTGATGTATTTGAGATCCGGACGGTCTTCGAGGGCCCGCATCAGTCCCTCTTCATCGATGACCTCCTTGCGGGCGGTATTGACCAGCGTTGCACCCTTCGGCATCTTGGTGATCAAATCGTAATTGATTGACTTGATGGTTGCAGGAAGAGCAGGGATATGGATTGAGACATAATCGGAACGGCTGTAAAGCTCCTCGACGGAGAAGACCGGAGTTGCACCGCCGGCCTCGATCTGCTCCGGGGTCAGGAACGGATCGAGGGCGCAGAGTTCCATTCCGAGCGCCTTGGCTTTCTGTCCGACCAGACGGCCCACATTGCCAAAGGCCTGGATTCCGATGCGCTTACCCTGGATCTCCGATCCGGTCGCGGGGGTGAACTGGGTACGGGCCATGAAAATCATCATGGCGACAGCCAGTTCGGCAACGGCGTTTGAGTTCTGGCCGGGGGTATTCATGACAACAATACCCCGGGCGGTAGCGGCAGCCAGGTCGACATTGTCGAAACCGGCACCGGCACGGACGACAATCTTGAGTTTCGGAGCAGCGGCCATCACTTCCTCCGTTACCTTATCGGAGCGGATAATCATCGCTTCGACATCGGAAACAGCAGCGACCAGGTCTGCCTGATCCGGATACTTTTCGAGTTTGACAACCTCATGGCCGGCGGCCGTAAGGATTTCCGTTATACCTTCTACCGCCTTGGCAGCGAAGGGTTTCTGGGTAGCAAGCAATACTTTCATGGCTTATTTTTTCAACTGTTCAAACTCTTTCATGCAGTCAACCAAAGCCTGGACATCCTCTTCGGAGCAGGCATTATAGAGAGAGGCGCGGAAACCGCCGACGCTGCGGTGGCCCTTGATGCCGATCATGCCGCGCTCCTTGGCGAAAGCAAAGAACTCATCCTGAAGGTCTTCATACCCCGGAGCCATCACGAAGCAGACATTCATGCGGGAACGGTCTTCCTTGGCAGCGGTGCCGACAAAGAGAGGATTCCGGTCGATTTCTCCATAAAGAAGGTCCGCCTTACGCTGATTGATCTTGTCAATCGCCTCGACTCCACCGATGCCCTTGAGCCACTTGAGGGTCTCTTTCATGACATAGATGGCGAAGACCGGAGGCGTATTGAACATCGAGAGCTTATCAATATGGGTCCGGTAATCCAGCATCGTCGGGATATAGCGGCTGACCCGGCCGAGGGAGTCTTTCCGGATAATGGCGAAAATCACGCCGGCAGGACCGACATTCTTCTGCGCACCACCGTAGATCAGATCATACTTGGAGACGTCGACGGGACGGGACATGATATCTGAAGACATATCTGCAATCAGCGGAACGGGGCAGTCCATATCCTCGCGGATTTCGGTGCCATAGATGGTATTGTTCGTCGTAATATGCAGATAATCAATATCAGACGGGATTTCAAATCCTTTCGGGATATAGGTATAGTTCTTATCTTTGGAGCAGGCGATGGCATACGCCTCGCCGATTCCCTGGGCTTCCTTGAGTGCTTTATGGGCCCACACGCCGGTATCCAGATAGGCGGCCTTCTTCTCCAGGTAATTCATGGCGACATACAGGAACTGGAGAGAAGCTCCGCCGCCGAGGAAGACGACCTCATGGGTATCGGGGATATGGAGCAGTTCGCGCCAGAGGGAGCGGCACTCATCCATTACGGCATCCCACTCCTTCGTACGGTGGGAAATGGAGATCAGGGATATTCCGGTACCGCTGAAATCCTTCAGCGCTTCGATGGTGTTGTCGATGGCGACCTGCGGAAGGAGGCAAGGGCCGGCATTAAAGACATGCACTTTTTTCATGGATTTACAAAATATTTAAAATGTTATCAGTTTCGGGGATAAAGATAATAAGATATAATCATTATTCAAACAATTCTTCCAAATTGCAACCTTCCACCTGACCGATCCGGTCCCGGAAAGACTCTTCCGAAGAGAGCCGCACACGGGTCGTCAGGCAGCATTCCATACCGAACTCCTGATCCTTCTGGGGAAGATCCATCTCTTTGAGGATTTTCATCACGGCATTCATGGACAGGTATCCGAACCGGATACGGAAAAACTTCCCGGCTACCTTTTCAACGATTTCAGCAGAGGCAAGCGCATCGGCGGTGGATGTCTTGTATGCCCGGATCAAACCGGGAATCCCGAGTTTGATCCCTCCGAAATACCGGACCACGACGACCAGGATATCGCTGAGCCCGGCAGAATCGATCTGACCGAGAATCGGCCGGCCGGCCGATCCGGACGGTTCGCCGTCATCGTTGGCCCGGAAACGGTCCCCGAGATAGCCTAGGCGGTAGGCATAACAGTGGTGCCGGGCATCGTGGTACTCTTTTTTCAGGGCAGAGACAATCGCCCGGACCTCTTCTTCCGTTTCTACGGGATAGGCCTTGGCGATAAAGCGCGAACCATTGTCCTTGAACAGTCCTTCGGAGACGCCGGCAATGCTCTTGTAAGAATCCTGAATCATGGATTTCAAAAATACTCATTTTTGGAAAATTATGCAATCACATCATAAAATATTGCTATCTTTGAACTCTGGAAATCGATTCAATACAGATTGACAATGAATTTAAGCTATCGAGTTACCCTCAGCGGAATCAAAGGCTTTTTCCGCGTTTATCATATAACTGGGGATACAACCCTCTATACGTTCCACAAGCAGATGCGATCCGACATGGAATTCCCGCAGGACCAGCTCATTATGTTCAAGGGACTGGACCCTTCCGGAGAGGTGATCGGCCGTTACGGACTTTTCGACCTCGGCAGCGGAACCGTAGATGAGATCACAATGGAAAAGACCGTCGAACTCGGCATTACGACCTTCATCTATTACTATGACGTCACGAACCGGAAGAGCGTAAATATCCTGTTCGAAGGCGAAGTCCAGGATAGCAGTGTCAAAACCGGATTCCCGATCATTACCGAAAGCAAGGGACCGAACCCGATTGAATTCGAGAACGGCTATGTCGCTTTCGAGGACCTTCCGGACGAGCACCGTCACCTTCCCGGGGAGAACTCCGTACTCGGCGGTTTCGATCTGGGCGATGACGACGAAGATTTCGACGAAGAAGATGAAGATGACGAGGATGGAGACGATGAGGACGGAAAAGAAATTTTCGACGAAAGCGAAGGAATCTGACGGATGCCGAAAAAACTGATTGTCATCCTGGGCCCGACAGGGGTAGGTAAAACAGACTACAGCATCAGCCGTGCCCTGGAAGCAGGATCGCCCGTCATCTCCTGCGATTCACGGCAGATTTACAAGGAAATGCGGATCGGAACGGCTGTTCCCGAACCGGAGCAGCTTGCTGCCGTCCTGCACTATTTCATCCAGACCCGTTCGATCCGGGATATCTATACGGCCGGCGACTACGAACGGGATGCCCTCTCCTTGATCGAGCAGCTCTTCTCCGAAGGACACGACACGTTGATCATGACCGGCGGGTCCATGATGTATATCGATGCCGTCTGCAACGGTCTCGACAATCTGCCGGAGGTCCCCCTTCTGCTCCGGGAGCAGCTGATGAACTGTCTGGATACCGAAGGTGTCGAGGCGCTGGCCACCCAGCTGAAGGAACTGGATCCCGAGACCTACGCGTCCATCGACCGGTCCAACGGCCAGCGTGTCGTCCGGGCACTGGAAGTCTGTATCTACACGGGAGAACCTTTCTCCTCCTTCAAGACAGGTCTAAGCAAGCAGCGGTCGTTCGAGATTGAGAAAATCGGGTTGGTGCGTCCCCGGGAAGAGCTGTACGAGCGGATCAACCTGCGCGTTGACCGGATGATGGAACAAGGGCTCGTCGAAGAAGCCAGAGGACTTCTCCCCTACCGGGACCTTCCCGCACTCCAGACAGTCGGCTACCGGGAATTGTTCCGCCACTTTGACGGGGAATACGATCTCGGCAAAGCCGTGGAACTGATCAAAAGAAATTCCCGCCACTACGCCAAGCGACAACTCACCTGGTGGCGGCGGGATGATCGTATCCGCTGGATCAGCCTATAGCGACGCGATATTCTTCTCGTTGTGGAGCAACTTGCCTTCTGCCGTATAAGCATAGGCAATCCGGTCAGCATAGTGCTCCTCTACCTTGCCGCGAACGATCTTTGAGGTTGAGTTGAGCATCTTGTTGGCTATCGTAAACTCCTCATCACAGATGACAACGGCGGACGGGAGCCAGCGTTCCGGGAACATTCCCTCATGCTTTCCGCCCTTCTTGTAGGAATCAATTTCTTCCTGGATCTTGTCCAGCATGGCGATCTTTCCGTCACGGCTGTCGGGATCGAGCCCCTTTGACTGGACATATTCCTTCAGCGAACCCTTGTCCGGGACAATCAGCACCATGGTATAGGGATCCTGATTGTTGTGGAGGACGACGGAATTGATGAACTTGGACCCGTCTGTGAGGCTGTCTTCAAATCCTTCCGGAGAATACTTTTCTCCGTCTGAAGAGATCAACAGGGACTTGAAACGGCCGACGACATAAAGGAAATCATGGTCGAACGGGCAGATATACCCCATGTCACCGGTATGGAGCCATCCATCAATGACCGTATCCGCCGTCGCCTTGGGATTCTTCCAGTACCCTGCCATGACATTCTCACCACGGATGACGATCTCGCCTTTCTGACCGATCGGTACCTCATTCCCGTCCGTATCGCAGATTTTGATATCCATAGGCTTGACGAGCCGGCCGGAAGATCCGAAAATCGCATGTCCCGGCGAATTGGAGCAGATAATCGGGGTCGCTTCCGTCAGGCCGTAACCCTGGAACATCGGCATGCCGACAGCGCAGAAAAACCGCTGCAGCTCGATATCGAGCAGGGCACCGCCGCCGACAAAGAATTTCATCCGTCCACCGAAACTTTCCCGGACATTCTTGAAAATCAGTTTATCAAACAGCGCCATAAGGGGTTTCCGCCAGGCATTGACGAAACCGCCCCGGTTATAGTACTCTTTATTGTAGGCAATCGCGTTCTTGAGAGCGAAATTGAACAGTTTCTCGACCTTGGGTCCTTTTTTCTTGATTCCGTTTTCGATATTCTTCTTGAAATTACGGGCAAGGGCCGGGACGGAAAGCATCACATGGGGACGCACCTCCGAAATCGCCGTCGGCACATTACGAAGCGTTGCCAGCGCATTCTTCCCGATCGGAACGAAAGCAATGCTTCCCCCGTAGTACATCATCGTATACATACCGGCGACATGGGCGAAACAGTGGTCCAGCGGCAGGATGATCAGCATGACATCGCCTTCATCGATGGAGATGACAGAATTCCCCTGTGCCACATTGGCCGTATAGTTCCGGTGGGTCAGAAGGATTCCCTTCGGGTCCGCAGTCGTGCCGGAGGTATAGCTGATATTGGCATAATCGTCAGGTCCGATCGACTTGAAGCGGGCAACGAATTCTTCCCGGTGCGCCTTCAGGAATTCATCTCCCATGGCCATGATCTCGGACATCCGGATCTCACCGGGCTCCAGCTCATTGTAATCGAAAGCGGTATCGTCAAATACGATTACTTTCTCGACGGCAGGGCACTCCGGAAGGATGGCACGGATTTTCGGGAGATGGTTCCCCGAGACCAGAATCCATTTCGACTCGGAATGGTTGATCCGGAAAACCAGGTCCTTTCCTTCTCCGAGATTGACGGAAAGGGGGACATCGGTCGCACCGGCATACAAAGCGCCGAGTTCAGCGAGGACCCACATGGCGCGGCTCTCGGAAAGCAGGGCGATCTTATCCCCTTTCTGGAGACCGAGCGACATCAGGCCGGCCCCGATACGGTATGCCGTTTCGCGGGTCTGCTCCTGGGTGATAACCTTCCATTCTCCGTCTACCTTTTCCCGAAGATAGGCATGGTCTGCAAACTGGTGGGTATATTTTTCGACAAAGTCGATAATGGTTGTTCTTTCTGCCATAAAATAATAAGGTTATGATTATTCACCGGGGAAGAGTCCGAACAGTTCGGCATCGATCTTATCGGTGATATATTGGAAATCCTCCGGTTTGTTTTCAAACTTGATATTGTCCACATCGACGATCAGAAGCCGGTTCTTGTAGCCGGCAATCCAGTCTTCATAACGCTGGTTCAGCCCGGTGATGTAGTCGATCCGGATGCTTCGCTCATACTCGCGTCCGCGCTTTTGGATCTGCGCAATCAGGTTCGGGATGCTCGAGCGCAGGTAAATCATCAGATCCGGCGCCTTGACCAGCGACATCATCAGATCGAAAAGGTCGCTGTAATTCTCGAAATCACGCGTCGACATGAGACCCATCGCATGGAGGTTCGGGGCGAAAATCCGAGCATCTTCATAGATCGTCCGGTCCTGGATAATGATATCATCCTGCTTGGAAATATCGACGACATCCTTGAAACGCTTGTTCAGGAAGTAGATCTGGAGGTTGAACGACCAACGCTCCATATCTTCGTAGAAATCAGCTAGATACGGATTAAAATCAACAGACTCGAATTTCGGGGTCCAGCCATAATGTGAGGCCAGCATCTTGGTCAGCGTCGTCTTCCCGCTACCGATATTTCCCGCTACGGCGATGTGCATAGTATCAATTTAAATCTTGCAAAAATAACAAATAAATCAGAACAATCCATACAGCTCGGCGTCAATCCGGTCCGTAATCAGGGCAAAATCCTCCGGGCGGTTCTTGAAATCCAGGTTATCCGCATCGATGACAAGGACCTTTCCTTTGTAATCCTCGGAGATGAACTTGTCATACCGGTCGTTCAGGCCTTTGAGATAATCGATGCTGATTGACTGCTCATAGTCACGGCCCCGCTTCTGGATCTGGGAAACGAGGTGTGGGATGGAAGATTTGAGGTAGATCATCAGGTCCGGTGCTTTGACCAGGGACATCATCAGTTCGAAAAGGTCCATATACGTCCTGAAATCACGCTCTGAGAGATTCCCCATCGCATAATTGTTCGCGACGAAGATATAGACGCCCTCGAAGATTGTCCGGTCCTGGATGATAACCCCGTCCGTTTTTGCGATTTCAAGTACATCCTTGAAACGCTGTTCAAGGAAATACACTTCAAGATTGAAGGACCACCGGGCGATATCCTTGTAATAATCCTCCAGATAGGGATTGTAACTGACGGCCTCATACTTCGGAGTCCACCCGTAGTGCTCCGCCAGCATGCCTGTCAAGGTCGTTTTTCCGCTGCCGATATTCCCGGCAATTCCTATATGCATGGGTCAATAGTTCTGCGTAACGAACAAATATAGTGATTTTTCCTTATCTCTCAAAAGTGATCCCGTCCCTGTCCCAGTCAATGCCTTCGTCGGGTTCATTGAAGGGTATCAGGAACGGATTGGTCATCGCTTCCCGCCCGATTGTCGTGCGCGGCCCGTGTCCGGGAATGACATCCACATCAGCCGGAAGGCCCATCAGCCGGTCCATTATGCTCTTTATCAATGAATCGTAGTCCCCGCCGGGGAAATCGCTTCGACCGATGCTGCCGGCAAAAAGCGTATCTCCGGACAGGAGAAGCTTTTCCTCTTCACAGTAGTAGCAGACCCCGCCGGGCGTATGGCCGGGAGTCGAAATGACCTGGAAAGGAATCCCGGCCACCGTCAGGACTTCCCCGCCGTGGACATCGACCGTAGGGAACGGCGGTTCCTTCGGGGTAGCCGGCTTCTTGTAGAAATAGCGGATGCCGAGATCGGCGAGGTCCTTGTCGGCCGGGTCGAGATAGACCGGAACGGCTTTGCGGGCAAGGAGGGCCCGCACACCCCAGGTATGGTCAAAATGGCCATGGGTCAGAAGGATACCCTCCGGATCGAGGGCGTTCTCTTCCAAATACCCGAAAAGCTGCCGGCATTCTTCCTCGTCCGACATCCCCGGATCGACGATGGCGCACCGGGTATTTCCTTCTTTCCATAGGACGGAGCAGCAGGTTCCGAGTTCATTGAAATGGAATAGCTTGATATTGATCATTGTACGTCTTTCAATTTGATTTGATGGGTACCGGCCTGGAATTGAGTGGTTTTCCCGGATGCGCCCGGGACGCAGGCCGTCGCCCCCTCGGGAACGGTCAGGGTCAGAAGGGTCCTGCTGCCTTTCCGGTCCAGCACAACGCAGATCCGGCCGGAGGCCGAATCAATCTCGGTTTCAATGTGGCGGAGGCGGCCCATCCTGGGATCGACTACGAAGGATTTGAAACCTGGAGCCGTCGGCCGGACACCGGCGAAATACTCGCCCATGACGGTTACGGCCCCTCCCGTCCAGGCGTGGTTGTTCGTCCCGTCAAAATTCCAATGCTCCCAAAGAGTTGTTCCGCCCGGGGCCATCACGGTCGGATAAAGTTTGTGCATCCGCTCCTGCGCCAGATCTGCCCGTCCCATGATACACAAGGCTTCCAGCACGTAGCGCTGCATGTACGTTGTCGCATGGTACTGCTCGGAGAAATCTTTCAGAAGGGCCGGGTACCGATCCTCGGGGACAATTCCCGAAACGACGGCAAGCGCCAGGACCCGATCGTCGGGGACATCCGGATGGCCCGGAGTCCGGTAGGCGGTCCCATCCCACCAGCGCTCATTGAAGACCGCAGCGATCTGCTCCATCATGGCCCGGATCTGCTCCGCATCCGCCTCTTTCCCCAGCCGGAGTGCCATTTCCCGCTCTCCCTTCAAAGCCAGATAATACCAAAGCGGAAGCTGCCCCAGGGCATCCTGATGGGATCCGGCATCCGGCCAGTCCCATTCCCCTTTCCGATAGACCGGAAGTCCGTCCCGATCCAGTTCCCACACCTGATGAAGATATTTTCGGACCGCATCATAGACGGCCGGAATGATACGTTCGTCTCCGGAATAGAACCAGTAATGATGGAAACCGTACCAGCCGACCGAAGCGAGAATCTGCATCGGCAGTTCCTTATAATAATTCGAGCAGGGGACCGGCGCATACATCCTCCCGTCCGAACGGGCCCAACGGGTCAGTTCGAGGATCCCTTTCCGGGCCAACAGGTCCGATTGGCGGTCAAAGAGGAAAAACGCTTCGTTCAGTTCGTTCACCTCGTCTCCCCACCACTGGGCACGCTCCCGGTCCGGGCAGTCGTAGTACGTATCCCGCATACAGACATACATCGTCCGCCGGGACCGCTCCCAATACTCATTCAGGAAAGCATCGTCGCAGAAGAACCGGCCCGTAAACTCCGTATCATATCCGGACTCGCGGTATTGGACGCCGAGGACACGGACCTTTTCAGGAAGGATATAGCGGACTTCTTCCCCATTCATCCAACCGAAACACTCGAAGGTCTGCTCTCCCTCCCGGGTAACATATTCCGCCCGGACACATTCCGCTCCCGTCACGATCCGGTGGTCCGTTTCGATCCGGATAACCTCACCCGCAGGGGCCTCCACATGCAGCCAGGGGGTCACCTGAGCGTTGTAAGGGAGCTTGCAATAGAGGGTATCCCCTCCCCGGTGCTGCTCCGGATAGGTTCTGAGTCCATAGTCTTTCCATTGGGGGATGGGGCGCTCGACAAGACCGCCCAGCGGGGGCTGACCCGGGTCGAACCCGAGGACCAGTGCCCGGCCGAATCCGTTCCCGGACAGGGTTTTATTCCAGTCCGGCTCGACTTTCCGGGCATCATAGCGGATATTGCTCTCTGAAAGCCTGTAGTTCGGAACCGGACCTTCCGCCGTCCCGCATGCCGTAAAAAGGGCGACCTGCCAGGAGCCGTCGGAAACGATCTCAACCCCAGGGGCCTGCGCATCGAAAAGGAGGGCCGCCGTACCGCTGTTCTGGTGGCTGAACCCGGACTTTCCGAAATGCCAGAGCAGGACAGCGATTACATTCTCCCCTTTCCGGAGGAACGGGGCGATTTCAACCCGGTCGTAGTATCCGTCCCCGATGGCCGGGCCCCGCTTCAGGCCTCCCTCCCGGACGACCATTTCGCCGTTGATCCAAAGCCAGTATTTCGAATCGGCGGCAATCCGCGCCTCCAGGGAAGACGGGACCTCGGAGAGGGTAACGCCTTTCCGGTATGCCAGCCAGGTATTCGTGGTACTTTGGCAAATTTCTTTCGAAATCCATTTGCCTTTCCAGCCCGGCTCTTCTCCAAAGGAGAAAGGCACTGCGGCGAGCAGGGCGAGGAGCATAAGGAGAATTCTTTTCATACCTTTTCCGATAATGTCCGGCAAGTTATCGAAAAAAACTGAAAAACCGAAGAAAATCCGTACATTTGCAGACTGCTTATGAAAAGGGAATATATCGAAATAGAAGGGGCGAAAGCCAATAACTTGAAGAACATCAACGTCTCAATCCCCAGGAATGAATTCGTGGTCGTTACCGGCCTTTCCGGCAGCGGCAAGTCGTCCCTTGCCTTCGATACAATCTACGCCGAGGGGCAGCGCCGGTATATGGACACCCTCTCGACCTATGCCAAGCATTTCATGGGCATTCTGGAAAAACCGGAAGTGGAGGACATCCACGGACTCAGCCCCATCATCGCGATCGAACAGAAGACGACGGGGAACAATCCCCGCTCTACCGTCGGAACCATCACAGAAATCTATGATTTCCTGCGACTTCTGTACGCCAGGGGCTCCCGGGCTTATTCCCCTGTTACCGGCGAGGAAATGGTCCGGTATACCGATAGCCAGATCGTCGATCTGATCATGCATGATTACGCAGGCCGGAAGTGCTTCCTGCTCGCCCCGCTGATCCGGGGCCGGAAAGGCCACTACCGGGACCTGTTCGAACAGCTGAGGCGCCGGGGCTATTCCCAGGTAAGGGTGGACGGAGAGATCCTCGACCTGGCCGGGATCGATGCGCTGGACCGGTACAAGATCCATTTCATCGAACTTGTCGTGGACCGGCTGAAACCTGAGGAAGGAGACCTCAAACGGGTCCGGGACTCCGTCATGACCGCCCTGGGAGCGGGTAAAGGTTCGGTCGCCGTACTGGACCATCAGACCGGCGAGATCCGCCACTATTCCAAGCACTTTGTAGATCCCCGGAGCGGAATTTCCCTGCAGGAGCCGCAGCCGCATTCGTTCTCCTTCAATTCTCCCCAGGGGTATTGCCCGCACTGCAAGGGGCTCGGGATGATCGTCGATGTCAATATGGACACGATCATTCCGGACCGCAGCCGGTCCATCGCCGACGGCGGTATCCTCCCGCTCGGAAAGGTACGGGAGAACCGCAAATTCGACATTATCAGGGCCATAGCACGCAAATACGGTTTTTCTCTCTACGATCCGATCGAGGATGTCCCGGAAGAAGCCCTCACCCATATCATCTTCGGTTCCGAAGAACTGTTCCGGGTCGGGGAAGGGAACCTTTCGGAAATGGAATCCTTCGACGGCATCGTCGACGATATTGAAGACAAGATTGTCTGCCCGGTCTGCGGAGGAACGCGGCTCAACCCGGAGGCGGCCTGCTTCCGGGTCGACGGCAAGACCATCTCCGAAGTCGCCGCCATGGAAATGACGCGCCTGAGGGCCTGGTTGGACGAGATTCCCGCCGGCTTCAGCGAACGGCAGAAAAACGTCGCACGGGATATCCTGAAAGAGCTTCGCGACCGGGTCCAGTTCATGCTGGACGTCGGATTGGATTACCTGTCCCTTGACCGGGCGACCGCAACCCTGTCCGGGGGAGAAAGCCAGCGGATCCGTCTTGCCACGCAGATCGGATCGAAACTGGTCAACGTCCTCTATATTCTGGATGAGCCGTCAATCGGCCTGCACCAGAAAGACAACCGGAAACTGATCGCTTCGCTGAAAAAGCTCCGGGATGAAGGGAATTCCGTCATGGTCGTCGAGCACGATGCCGAGACGATGATGAGTGCGGACTGGCTGGTCGATGTCGGGCCCGGGGCCGGCGAGGAAGGCGGACAGATCTGCCTGAATGCTCCTCTGTCTTACCTGCTGGAAGGCAGGAAACCGGATGCGGATACGCTCTCGCGATGCGTTGTTACCCCCTCGAAAACACTGGATTACCTAAAAGGAAAGATAGAGATCAGCGTTCCCCCGGTCCGCCGCAGGGGGAACGGTCAGTTCCTCATTCTGGAAGGAGCCAGCGGTAACAATCTCAAGAATATCGACGTCCGGTTTCCGCTCGGCTGCTTCATTGGCGTAGCGGGCCTGTCCGGCAGCGGAAAGTCCTCCCTCGTCAACGAGACGCTGATGCCGATCCTGAAAAAGAAGTTCTACCGCTCCAAGGAGCGTCCGCTTCCCTACCGGAACCTTTACGGTATCGAGCATATCGACAAACTGATCGAAATCGACCAGTCGCCGATCGGCCGGACACCCCGGAGCAACCCGGCGACCTTCACCGGTGTGTTCAACGATATCCGGACCCTGTTTGAGGAAACCCCGGATGCCAAAGTGC
Organism: uncultured Bacteroidia bacterium; assembly: GCA_902789395.1. GTDB lineage: Bacteria > Bacteroidota > Bacteroidia > Bacteroidales > UBA932 > Cryptobacteroides. Next base: position 56,075 of record CADANY010000007.1, read on the forward strand.
GCGGTTTCAAGGCGGGGCGGTTCTCTTTCAACGTCCCCGGCGGACGCTGCGAACAATGCAAGGGAGCGGGTATCAAGATTATCGAGATGAACTTCCTCCCGTCCGTCCATGTCCCTTGTGACGAATGCCGCGGCCGTCGGTACAAGGAGGATACGCTGGCAGTCCGGTATAAAGGGAAAAACATCAATGATGTGTTGGAAATGCCGGTTTCCGAAGCTTACGAGTTTTTCAAGCCCGTGCCGAAAATCGCCGCCAAACTTAAAGCGCTCGTCGATGTCGGCCTGGGATACCTCCACCTCGGACAGTCGGCCGTAACCCTTTCCGGAGGCGAGAGCCAGCGGATGAAGCTCGCGGCCGAACTCTCAAAGCAAAGCACGGGGAAGACGCTTTATATCCTTGACGAGCCGACGACCGGCCTTCATTTCGAAGATATCCAGATTCTTCTCAACGTACTCCAGAAACTTGTTGATCAGGGTAATACGATCATTATTATCGAGCACAACCTCGATATCCTCAAATCTGTCGACTACCTGTTCGACATGGGGCCTGAAGGCGGACGCGGAGGCGGTCTCATCGTAGCCGAAGGCACTCCGGAGGAACTCGCCGACAACCCGGATTCCGTAACCGGTCCGTATCTTCGCAGCGTCCTTTAAGTATTTTTCCGTCAGGAAAAGTATTTTTGGCAAGATTTTCGAATAAAATTTCGTAAATTTGTAAGATAGTAGTGAAAACCGATCATTAAATTAATACAACAATATGATTTTCAACCTTTTACAGGCAGACACACTCCAAGGGGCCGCAGCGGATGCCCTGACGCAGCCTGCCGCACAGCCGGTCGAAATGAGCGAAAGCCTTTTCTCCATGTTCAAAATGGGCGGTGCCCTGATGTGGGTCCTCCTCGCCCTTTCGATCCTCGCTATCTACATCATCGGAAAGAAATGGTGGATGCTCCGCCAGGCCTCGAAGATCGACCACAATTTCATGAACGACATCCGGGACTATGTCACGGCTGGAAAGTTCAAGTCTGCCGTCACGCTCTGCCGAAAATATGACAATCCGGTAGCGCGGATGATCGAAACCGGCATCCACCGGATCGGCCGTCCGATGGGCGATATCCAGTCGGCTATCGAGAATATCGGCAACGTCGAGGTTGCCCGCCTTGAAAAAGGCCTTCCGATCCTCGCTTCAATCGCCGGCGGCGCCCCGATGATCGGTTTCCTCGGCACCGTCATCGGTATGGTCCAGGCCTTCTTCAATATGTCCAAGGCAGGAAACAACATCGACATCACCCTCCTTTCCGGAGGTATCTATACCGCCATGATTACGACTGTCGGCGGTCTGATTGTCGGCATTATCGCCTACTTTGGTTATAACTATCTGACTTCCAAGGTTTCCGACCTCGTTTACAAGATGGAAAGCTCGACCCTGGAATTCATCGACATCGTCCTGAACGAACCCGGAGAGGAAGAATAATCTATGGCACTGAAGAGAAATACAAGGGTAGACGCATCGTTCTCGGTATCCTCCATGACGGATATCGTGTTCCTGCTCCTGATCTTCTTCCTGGTGACCTCGACGCTCATCAATCCGAACGCACTGAAACTCCTCCTTCCGAAGAGTACCGGTCAGATCGGCGCCAAGGCGACCGTAAGCGTCAGCATCAAGGACTGGCAGAACGATACCTATACCTACCACATCAACGGGGACAAGACCCCGATTCCCTATGACCAGGTCGAGGAAGAACTGGTCAACCTGCTCCAAAACGAGGAAGATCCGACTTTCTCCATTTTTTCCGATGAGACCGTTCCCGTCGGCGAGGTTGTCGGCATTATGAACATTGCCAAGAGGAACCACTATAAAGTCATTCTTGCGACACAACCGGAATAGACCATGCAGCCCTACTTACGCACCAGAATCGAACAGGACAAACGCTCACGGGTGATCGGAATCGGTCTCACCCTGGCGATTCATGCCGCCATTCTCCTGCTGTGCGTTTTCACCGGGCTGAAATACCTTGATCCCCCTCCGCCCGAGACTTCCTTCCTGATCGATTTCGAAGAGGAAATCCAGGAAAAGGAAATCCCGATTTCCGCCAGGATCGGACGGCAGCCGCAGGCGGAAGAGGTCGACAGGAGCAAACCCGTCGAACTGGTCCAGAAGGCGGAATCGCCTTATGTCAACGACCGGCCGAACCGGACTCCGGCGACAAAACCGGACCCCCACGGTGATGTGGAAGTCCCGACGCCGGTCCAGGAAGAGCCCAAACTGGATCCCAGGGCTTCATTCCCGGGCATGTCCAAGACAGAAAGCACGGCTACGACACCTCATGCCGCCGCCGAGGCAGGCGAAGGATTCAAGGCCGGACAGCCCGACGGGAATACCCCGTCCGGCAAGACGGAAGGCTCCGCAAACGCCCATCTGAAAGGCAGACGGGTGGAAGGAACCCTTCCCAGACCTACATACAGCGCACAGAAAGAAGGAACTGTCGTCGTCCAGATCAAGGTCGACCAGTATGGAAACGTAACGGAAGCCGTTCCCGGTGTAGAAGGGACGACCGTCACGGACAAAGCGCTGTGGACCGCGGCACGTAACGCCGCCATGAAGGCCCATTTCAACATGAGCGCAGAGGCTCCTGCCATCCAGATGGGTACGATTACTTACAAATTCAAGCTGCTATAGAGCAGATTATTTTTAACAGCCGAGAGGCACATTTTTTATGGAATACAACAAGAAAGGTGGGGATTCCAACCACCAGGGTCGTAGGGATTACGACAAGCGTCCTGCGGGAAAGCCGTCAGGAAGGAAACATTTCACGACAACCAGAAAGACATTCTCCGAGAATGGGGCCGAGCGGGTCTTCACGACTGACCGTTCCTATGAATCGACAGACCGCCCTGCCAGGAGATTCGACTCAGAGAGACGCAGTTTCGACGGAGAAAGAAGATCTTTCGACGGAGAAAGGAGAACCTTTGACAGGGAAAGAAGAAGTTTCGACGGAGAGAGAAGAAGTTTTGACGGTGAAAGAAGAAACTATTCGAGCCGTGGCGACCGCCGTCCGGATTTCCACCAGGGACAATCCCCCAGGAAGCCGGCCCGCAAGCCTCAGGCGCCCAAGACCGGAATCGAGGCGATGATCAGCCGTCGTCCCCAGGTCGACCGCAACGCCTATTCCGACAATGACCAAGTCAAGACCCCGATCCAGGAAGTCATCCGTCTCAATAAATTCATTGCAAATTCAGGTGTCTGCTCCCGACGCGAAGCCGATACCCTGATCCAGTCCGGCGTCGTTACCGTCAACGGTGAGGTCGTTACCGAACTCGGATCCAAGGTCAATGTCCTGATGGATGAGGTCCGCTTCAACGGACAGCGTCTCAAAGGAGAGGAGAAAGTCTATATCGTCATGAACAAGCCCAAAGGCTATGTTACGACGGCCGGGGATCCGCACGCGGAGAAAACCGTTATGGACCTCATCAAGGGGTGTCCGAAGCGGGTTTTCCCGGTAGGCCGGCTCGATAAGAATACGACCGGTGTCCTGATGTTCACGAACGACGGAGAGATGGCTGAAAAACTGACTCACCCGTCCTACAACAAAAAGAAAATCTATCAGGTGACTCTCGACCAGCCGCTTGAAGAAGCCGACAAGGAGAAGATTCTCGCCGGTGTCGAGTTGAATGACGGTGTCGTCAAGGCAGATGAACTGGAATACATCGACGCGAAGGACCACCGCAAACTCGGCATCGAGATCCACTCGGGAAAGAACCGGGTAGTCCGCCGGATTTTCGAATCTCTCGGCTACGATGTCAAGGCGCTCGACCGTGTCTACTTCGCCGGACTGACGAAGAAAGGACTCAAGAAGAGCGACTGGCGCTATCTGACAGAAGGTGAGGTGAACATCCTTAAGATGGGGGCATACGTATAATGCACAGGGCCGGATTTGTCAATATCATCGGAAATCCCAACGTAGGGAAATCCACGTTGATGAATGCCCTGGTCGGTGAGAAACTTTCCATCGTCACCGCCAAGGCCCAGACGACGCGCCACCGCATCATGGGCATTGTCAACGGAGAAGATTACCAGATCGTCTATTCCGATACGCCGGGCATCCTCAAGCCGAACTACCGCCTGCAGGAAAACATGATGAACTTTGTCGACACCGCCATCGGCGACGCCGACATTATACTCTATGTTACGGATACGGTTGAAAAAGGTGATAAGAATGCAGACTACATCGAAAAGCTGCAGAAAGTCACCTGCCCGATCGTACTGGTAATCAATAAGATCGACATCAGTACGCAGGAGAAGGTCATCGAACGGATGAAGTGGTGGAAGGAACAGCTACCCTCCGCAGAAATCATCCCTGTCTCCGCCCAGGAGCGTTTCAACCTCGAAAGCGTCCTCGAAGCGGTTTCTTCCCGCCTGCCCGAAGCTCCGGCCTGGTTTGACAAGGATATGTTCACGGACAAGAATCTTCGCTTCTTTGCATCGGAAATCCTCCGGGAGAAAATCTTCCTGAACTATTCCGAAGAGATTCCTTACAGCTGCCAGGTTGAGATCGAATCTTTCAAGGAGGGGGAAGACCGATATGAGATAGCCGCTGTCATCTACGTCCTCCGGGACAGCCAGAAAGGCATTATTATCGGGAAGAAGGGCGCTGCATTGAAGAAAGTCGGGACGGAAGCCCGGATCGAGATGGAAGAATTCTTCCAGAAAAAAGTATATTTGTCGACCTTTGTCAAGGTCGATCCCGACTGGCGCGAGAGCCGGAAGGAACTCCGCCGTTTCGGCTACGAGGCCTGAGGTTTCCTGGGGAGAGGGCAGATCTTTCCGGAACCCATGGCCACCCTCGGCCGTGTAAGAGGGAGGGACCCAGGCTCAGCCTGGGAGGGGTCCGAAGGACGGTTCCGGGAGATCCGCCCTCTCCCCAGGAAGGCCTTGGAACACATAGAATAACATTGAGGAACTGACTGATTATTTGAGATTTAGATATGAGCGAAGAATGGGATGATATCCGGGAAGAGCCGGAAGAAGAAAACCAGGAAGAGATCATGGACGAAGAAGCGTCCGGGGACGGAAAGTTTTCCCGTCTCCTGGGCAGCGACAGCCGGAAATTCAAACTCTCCGGCATGTTCAAAGACTGGTTCCTCGACTACTCGTCCTATGTAATCCTGCAGCGGGCGGTTCCCCACATCGTGGACGGGCTCAAGCCGGTTCAGAGACGGGTGCTCCATGCCATGTACCGTATCGACGACGGGCGTTTCACCAAAGTCGCCAATATCGTCGGCCAGGCCATGCAGTATCACCCCCACGGAGACGCATCCATCCTCGGCGCCCTTGTCCAGCTCGGCCAGAAAGGCTATGCAGTCGACTGCCAGGGAAACTGGGGAAATATCCTGACCGGTGATTCAAATGCCGCCGCCCGTTATATCGAAGCCCGCCTTTCCAAGTTCGCCAAAGAAGTCATCTTCGACCCCAAAGTCACCCCCTGGATGACCTCCTATGACGGACGTAACCAGGAGCCGACCGAACTTCCGGTCCGTTTCCCTCTTCTGCTGGCCCAGGGAACTGAAGGAATCGCCGTCGGCATGGCCTCGAAGATTCTCCCCCACAACTTCAACGAGCTCATCGACGCTTCCGTCGCCATCCTCAAGGGCGAGCCGTATGAGATTCTGCCGGACTTCCCTACCGGAGGACTCGCCGACTGCTCAAAATATAATGCAGGCAAACGCGGCGGCCAGGTCAAGGTCCGTGCCCGGATCGAAAAGATCGACAAGAATACCATTACGATTACGGAGATCCCCTATGGAAAGACCTCCCATATCCTGATCGACTCGATCCTTAAGGCCAAGGACAAGGGGAAGATCAAGATCAAGAAGATCGAAGATATGACGACCGACAAGGTCGAAATCATCATCCACCTACCGAACGACGTCTCCCCGGACAAGACGATTGACGCCCTCTACGCTTTCACGGACTGCGAGACGACGATCAACCCCAACGCCTGCGTCATCAAGGACGATAAGCCGCAGTTCCTGTCCGTCAACGAAATTCTCGAGTATGACACCTTCCATACCCGCGACATCCTGCGCCGCCAGCTTGAAATCAAGCTCGGAGAACTTGAAGACGACTGGCATTACAGTTCGCTCGAGCGGATCTTCTTCGAAAACAGAATCTACAAAGTACTGGAACAGAATCAGATGAGCTGGGAAGAGCAGCTGGACGACGTATTCGCCAAAATGAAAGAATACGAAGACCTCCTGCACCGGGAAATCATCATGGACGATATCCTCAAGCTCGTAGAAAAGCCGGTCCGGAAGATCTCCAAGTTCGACACCAAGGCCCTTGACGAGAAGATCTATGCCCTGGAAGACCAGATGAAGGAAGTCCGCGACCATCTCGAGCACATTACCGCCTTTACGATCGATTGGTTCCGCTCCCTCAAGAAAAAATACGGAAAGGATATGCCTCGTCTGACCGAGATCACATCCTTCGAAACCATCGCCGCCACGAAAGTTGTCAACCTGAGCGCCAAACTCTACGCGAACCTCGAAGAAGGATTCGTCGGAACCGGCCTGAAAAAAGACGATAACGGCACCTATATCTGCGACTGTTCTGACCTCTCGGAGATCATCGTTATCGGGAAGGATGGAAAGTACCGGATCACCAAGGTCAGCGACAAGGCCTTCTTCGGCAAGAATCTCCTTTACGTCGGCGTTTTCAACCGCAATGACGCCCGCACGATCTACAATGTCATCTACCGGGACGGCAAGCAGCCGGTTTATTATGCCAAACGGTTTGCTATCACCTCCGTAACGAGGGATAAAGAATACGACATCACCACCGGCGCGAACGGATCGACGATCCTTTGGTTCACAGTCAACCACAACGGCGAAGCGGAGAGCGTCCGGATCTACCTCCGCCCCAAACCCAAGCTGAAGAAAACCCAGCTGGAATACGACTTCTCCTCCCTCTCGATCAAAGGGAAGGGCTCCCGGGGAAACCTCGTCGCCAAGACCGCCATCCAAAAAATCGTAATGAAATCTAAGGGAGTCTCGACGATCGGAGGAAAGGATATCTGGTTCGATACCGATGTCCAGCGGCTCAACGAAGACGGTCGCGGCGTCCATATCGGCGAATTCAGCGGAGAGGACAAGGTCCTTGCCGTATTCCGCGACGGAACCTACTACACGACCAACTACGAGACGGTCAACAAATATCAGGGCGATATTATCCGGATCGAGAAACTCGACATCGGAAAGACATGGACTGCCCTGTATTGGGATTCCGCCGCCAAGGCATTCTATATCAAGCGATTCAGCTTCACGGAAAGCAATAATACCCCTATCCTCTTTATTGCAGAAGGCCGGAATTCCTATCTCGTCGACATCTCTGACGACCTCCACCCGCAGGTACTTGTGACCTTCGGCGGAAAATATGAGCACCGCGAGGCGGAAGTCATCGATGCGGAGAACTTCATTGCAAAGAAAGGTCTCACCGCAAAAGGAAAGAAATGCCACGCATACGACCTGAAGAAGGTTGAATTCATCGAACCGCTCCACAAGCCCGAAGATGAACAGGAACCGGAAGACACCGGGATCCAGGCCGAGGAAGAAGAGGACATCATTGACGTCGACATCGATGTAACGACCCGCGAAAGGGTCGACATCGACCAGAGCGCCCAGTCGCTACGCCTGCTGCAGGACTCGAAGGACGCCAAAGACAAGGACACGGACCCCGACGACGACGGGGAAGTAATTGACCTGACCCTGTTTTAAGATGGTTATCGCTCTGACCGGATTCATGGGATGCGGCAAGAGCACGGTAGGAAAGATTCTTGCCGAGATGCTCGGAATCCGCTTCTTCGACCTCGACGAAATCATCGTCGAAGGAGAGAAGCGTACGATCCCGGACATATTCTCTTCCGAAGGAGAGGATGGGTTCAGAAATCTGGAAATCAAGTATTTGCAAAGAGTGTTAAAGGGCGGCGGAGACAAGGTTCTCTCTCTTGGCGGCGGCACTCCTACCATTCCTGCGGCAAGGGATCTTCTTCGCGAAAAGACCGTCTGTATCTATCTCAGAGCGACAGTCGATACACTCCAGGCCAATCTTTCCGGCTCGGAAGGGAACCGCCCTCTTCTCAAAGATACCCCTTTACGCGAGAGAATATCCGAACTCCTCTCGATCAGGTCCGACGCCTATCTGCATTCCGCCCACATTGTCATCGACATCGACGGACTGTCTGCGGACGAGATTGCCGAGGAGATCATTATCGGCTGCCTCTGATTGCCGTGAAAGAAAGATAAAAAACGCCTACAGGAACTCTTCCCGCTCCCTCATATCCTTGAGGCGAAGCTGGATAGTCGAACTACCCCGGTAGAAATTCTCAACGATCGAGTAGCAGACATCAACCGGGTTGCCCGATTTGATATAGTCATAGAATTCGGACATATTGAATCCGATTGCAGCAATCTGGTGATAAGGCTGCGACTCCTGGACCAGATCCAGTTTCATATGGACCCCTCCGGCTCCGACTTTCCGGCCGTTGCCGACATCATAGACATCTTCCGTCAGAAAGACCGGATTGGCATTGCCGGGTCCGAACGGCTGGAATTGCTTGAGTATCCGGAAGAACTTGGGAGAGATCTGGGAGAAATCCAGTCTCGCGTCCAGATCGATGACCGGCACGAGCATCTCGGGAATGATCTTACCGCTGACAAAGCTGTTCATGCGGCGGCAGAATTCGGGGAGATTCTCCTCCTTGAGGGTCAAGCCGGCGGCATAGACATGACCGCCGAAATTCTCCAGCAGGTCTGCACAGCTCTCGATCGCCATATACAGATCGAATCCCTGGACGCTGCGGGCGGAACCGGTCACGAACCCGTTAGACTTGGTCAGCACAACCGTCGGCTTGTAGAAGGCCTCCACCAGGCGGGAGGCGACGATGCCGACGACGCCCTTGTTCCATGTCGGATTGTAGACGATCGTCACGTTTTCGGACGACAGTGCCGTCCCTTTACTGACCATCTCAAGCGCCTCCTGGGTAATTTCCCGGTCAATATTCTTGCGCTCGTTATTATTGTCGTTGATCTTCTCCCCGATCGCAAAGGCTGTCCGGTCATCGCCGGCCGTCAGCAGTTCGACCGCCAGACGTCCGCTTTCCATACGTCCGGCCGCATTGATGCGCGGACCGATCTTGAAGACGATGTCGTCAATCGATACATGGGAGGGTTCCAGTTTGGCGAGGCTGATCAGGGCGAGCAGTCCCTTCCGCGGGTTCTCATTCAGACGTTTAAGTCCATAATGGGCCAGGATCCGGTTTTCGCCCACCATCGTAACGAGATCCGATGCGATGCTGACGACCAGCAGGTCCAACAGGGGCTCCAAACTCTCAAAAGGGATATTGTACCGAAGCGAATAAGCCTGCACGAGTTTGAAACCGACGCCACAGCCGCACAGATCGTCAAAAGGATAGTGGCAGTCCTCCCGCTTCGGATCGAGGACGGCTACCGCTTCCGGAAGGGTTTCTTCCGGAAGATGGTGGTCACAAATGATTACGTCAATCCCTTTCCCGTGAGCATAGGCGACTTTCTCGATCGCCTTGATTCCGCAGTCGAGGGTAATCAGGAGGGAGAATCCGTTGTCGGATGCCCAGTCGATTCCTTTGTATGAGACGCCATAGCCTTCGTCATAACGGTCCGGGATATAGAAATCCACTTTCGGGGTAAAACGGCGGACAAAAGAATAAACCAGGGAGACCGCAGTCGTTCCGTCGACATCATAGTCTCCGTAAACGAGGATCTTTTCTCCCGAAGTGATGGCTTTGTGCAGGCGCTCGACCGCCTTGTCCATATCCGTCATCAGGAAAGGGTCATGCAGGTCGGACAGGGAAGGGCGGAAAAAAGAACGGGCCTGGTCGAAGGTTTCGATACCCCGCTTGACCAGCAGATCCGCCAGAACCCGGTCAATCCCGAGTTCCGCCGCCAGCCGCCCGACTTTTTCCGGATCGGCCGGTTCCATCAGATTCCATTTCTTTTCTGTGCCCATACCCAACAAAGTTACGCATTAAATCGGGAAATGTCATCATAAATCATTAAATTTGCATTTCAAACTTATAAAAGAATATGGCAAACGTGAATGAACTCAATGAGCAGGAACTCGGAAGAAGGGAATCCCTGAAAAAACTGCGTGAACTTGGCATCAACCCTTATCCGGCACCGCTCTACCCCGTCAATACGACTACGAAAGAAATCGAGGAAGGCTTCGTACCGGAAGAAGGCAACTTCCAGGACGTCTGCATCGCCGGCCGGATCATGTCCCGCCGGATCATGGGCGCAGCTTCCTTCATGGAACTGCAGGACCACGCCGGCCGGATCCAGGTCTATGTCAAGCGCGATGAGATCTGCCCCGGAGAGGACAAGACGATGTACAACACGGTCTTCAAGAAACTCCTCGACATCGGTGATATCATCGGTATCAAGGGTTTCGCTTTCTTTACCCAGACCGGCCAGCTCTCCGTCCATGCCAAAGAACTGACGGTCCTTTCCAAGTCCATCCGCGTCCTTCCGATCGTTAAGACCGATGCGGACGGAACGGTCCACGACGGTTTCGCCGATCCGGAACTCCGCTACCGCCAGCGGTATGTCGATCTCGTCGTCAATCCGCAGGTCAAGGACGTCTTCATCAAGCGCACCCGCATTATCAATACCATGCGGGAGGCTTTCAACGAGGTCGGCTGCCTCGAGGTTGAGACCCCGATCCTCCAGCCGATTCCGGGCGGAGCAACGGCCCGCCCCTTCATCACGCACCACAATGCCCTCGATGTCGATATGTACATGCGTATCGCCAACGAGCTCTACCTCAAGCGCCTTATCGTCGGCGGCTTCGCCGGCGTCTACGAATTCGCCAAGAATTTCCGCAACGAAGGAATGGACAAGACCCACAATCCGGAATTCACCTGCGTCGAGATGTATATCGCCTACAAGGACTACATCTGGATGATGGACTTCACGGAAAAGATGATCCAGCGGGTCTGCAACGCCGTCAACGGTTGCGATGAGGTTACGATAGGCGGCAACCGGATCAGCTTCAAGGCCCCGTTCCGCCGGCTCCGGATCCTCGACGCGATCCAGGAATATGCCGGAGTCGACGTCAAGGGGATGGACGAGGCACAGCTCCGCGAAACCTGCAAGAAACTGAACGTCGAGGTTGAACCTTCGATGGGTGTCGGCAAACTCATCGATGCGATTTTCGGCGAATACTGCGAAAAGAACCTGATCCAGCCGACCTTCATCATCGACTATCCCGTCGAAATGTCTCCGCTGACCAAGCGCTGCCGCTACGACGATACCCTGACTGAACGGTTTGAACTCTTTGTCAACGGAAAGGAACTGGCCAACGCCTATTCCGAGCTCAACGACCCGATCGACCAGCTCGAACGCTTCGAGGAGCAGGCTGCCCTCAAATCGAAGGGGGATGACGAGGCGATGTATATCGATTACGACTTTGTCCGCGCCCTCGAATACGGCATGCCGCCGACTTCCGGAATCGGCATCGGCATCGACCGTCTGACCATGTTTATGACCGGTGCGGAGGCTATCCAGGATGTCCTCTTCTTCCCGACAATGAGGCCGGAAGCCTTCTAAGATGCGATACGAGACCGTCACCTCCGCGACCAATGCCAAGATCAGGCGCCTCCTCATGCTGCAGGAAAAGTCCCGCACAAGGCGTGAGGAAGGTCTTTTTATCGTCGAAGGCCGGCGGGAACTGGGTCACTGCCTGGAAGCGGGTTTTATCCCTGAGACGCTTTTCGTCTGCGAGTCCATTCTTCCTGCCGAAGACCAGGAACGCCTCCTCAAGGCTGCATCGGAAGCCAACCCGGAGCTGACTGTCATCGGGATTCCGGACCACCTGTACGCCAAGGTCGCTTACAGGGAAGGAACGGAAGGAATTATCGCCGAAATCGCCAGCCGCGATTCCTCACTGGACGACCTGATCCTCCCGGAGAACCCCCTCCTGATCGTTTTGGAATCCGTCGAGAAACCGGGAAACCTCGGAGCCGTCCTCCGAAGCGCCGATGCAGCCGGAGCGGATGCCATCATCATCTGCGACCCGTTGACGGATCTCTATAACCCCAATCTCATCCGGGCCAGCCTCGGAGGAGTCTTCACGTGCCAGGTTGTCGCTGCTCCCGGAGAAGAAGTGATTTCCTGGCTCAAAGCGCATGGGATCCGGATCCTGACAGCCCAGCTTCAGGATTCACGACCCTACTATGACACGCCGATGACCGGTCCCACGGCCCTTGTGATGGGGACGGAGTCGACCGGTCTGACAGATCCCTGGCGGGAAGCTGCCGACGCCCATATACGAATCCCCATGCTCGGAAAACTTGACTCGCTCAACGTCTCCGTCTCTGCCGCCATCCTCCTATTCGAAGCAGTACGCCAGCGGGAATCATGAGAAAATTCGGTATCATAGGAGACCCTGTCTCCCACTCCAAGAGCCCCGTCCTTTTCAAGGCCGCCTACGGGGGCGCATGGCCATACGAACTGATTGAAGGGTCCGATTTCGAAACGTCCTGGAAGCGTTTCCTCGAGGAATATGCCGGGATCAATGTCACGGCTCCATTCAAGGCGTCCGCTTTCCGGAAAGCCGATATGGCAACCGTCGCCACCGCCCGGATCGGGGCGGCCAACCTGATCGTCAAGACCCCGCAAGGGACGGAAGCCCACAACTCTGACTTCAGCGGAGTCATCCTGTCGGTCCGGGAAGCCCTTGCCCCCGGCTGCGCGCCGGCCTCCGACGAGACCGTCCTGGAAGAAGTCCGGCATCTTCTCCCGGAACTCTACCCCACCCGTCCGGAAGCCCTGGTGATCGGATGCGGAGGAGCCGGTCGGGCAGCAGCCGTCGCCGCGGTCGAAATGGGATTCCGCGTCCGCGTCATGAACCGCACGTACCTCAAAGCCGTCGATCTGTGCCGGGAAATGCCGGAGATGGGCTTTGAAGCGGTCCATGCCGACCGGCTGCAGGAAGCAGTCCGGGATGCCGATCTTGTCCTGTATACGGCTACCGGTGCCCTCGCGGGCCTCCAGGATCTGTCAGAAGATGTATTTTCCGGCAAGGCCCCCTACGAAAGGCCTTCAAAGCTCATACTCGAAGCCAACTACAAGGATCCGTCTTTTACAGGATCCTTGCTCGGAAGAATAGAAAGCGCAGGAGCCCAGTATATTTCCGGACGCCGGTGGCTGCTTTATCAGGCTGTCTCCGGATACCGGATCTTTACCGGGCGCGAACCGGATATACATGCTATGGTATTTGCCCTCAACCATGAAACTCAGTAAGATTGCCCTCATTTTTATCCTGGGCGCCTGCACGGTTACGTGCAAGAAGCCGGAGGAGCCGGTCAAGCCGGTCGTTGAACCCGTCGTAGATCCCGTCGTCCCGGAAAAGCCCGTTCCGGCCGAAACAGCGATCGAACTCCGGACCTCAACGGCCCATGAAATGACCTGCGAGTATAACGCGACATCAAAAGAGTACACGATCACGACCTCGGGGACGGATCCTTTCGTATTTGCAAAAGCTGTCGGGAAACCCCTTCCGGACAGCCTTTGCGTTTTCTCTTTCAGCTATACGAGTTCGCAGAATGTCGATGATTTCCAGCTCTATTACTGCGATCCGCTCTCGGAAGAGCGTTCCGGACACTTCGGGGCCATGTCCCGGACCGGAAGTTTCAAGGAGTTCAGCTGCAACCTGATTGCAGACCGCGGGAAGTTCTCCTGGGGTAAGAGCGGAAGCGATTACCTGCGCGTCGACTTCGGGCATACCAAAAACAACACCCTCAAGGTCAAGGATATCGTAATCCGACCGATGAATGCGGCCGAACGGAAAGCCTATGAAAACGCCCAGGCCCAGGAGAAGACAAAAGAGCAGAAAGCCGCTACCCTGCAGGCTTACCTGAGCAAGAAATATGCTTCTTCCATCAGCAGCGTAAGCGTTTCTGACAACGAGGTTGTCATTACAGGCACATCCTCCGGAGAAGGGTGTTTCCTTGTCGGACTGGCTCCGTATGAGGATCTTACCTCAATGACGTCTTTCCCGGAGAAAACGTCCGTTCCCGCCGGAGCATTTAACGTCTCCATCCCGAGGAAGGTTTCCAAAGACGGTCTCACCCAAGACAGGCTCCTTTGGAAATGGGCCATCGTCAAGGGATCCGCCATCGACTCCCATGCCCGGTACGCCGATGATCTTCCCGAACCGGAATCCCTTCCCGAAATGAAGCCGGCAGGCAAAAAAGGGCTCGGCGGTTTCTTCGGAGAGTCCCTGCAGGTTTCCGACCTGGATGCACTCGGCATTACGAGCGCGACCGTCAATATCGTCATCAATACCGTTATCAATACGGAGCGGACCGGGAACTTCTCCCTGACTCATACCTATGCCGGAAAGACCTACTACATAAGCAGTTCCCAGGTCAGCAGCCTCGACCGGATCTTCAAGGCATGCGCCTCCCGCAAGATCGTGACGGCCGCGATCCTGCTGAACCGCTCTTCCGACAATACGGCCGCGACCCGGATTCTGAAGCACCCGGAATGCGACGGAGGCTATTACAGCATGCCGAACCTTACGACGGCGGAAAGCGTCAACCTCTACGCCGCTGTTCTCGACTACCTGGCCTCCCGGTACAACGGAGGGACGAACGGACGGATCAACCACTGGATCCTCCACAACGAGGTCGACTACCAGAAGGAATGGACCAATATGGGAGACCAGCCGGAATGGCTTTTTATGGATGCTTATATAAAATCCATGCGTATCTGTTCCCTTATCGCCCGGCAGTATGACCCCCATGCGGCGGCCCTGATTTCCCTGACCCACTGCTGGAAAAAGGCCGACGGGCAGTATGCTCCGAAGCAGATGCTCTCCGACCTGAACCTTGCCTCCTCCGCCGAAGGAGATTTCCGGTGGGGCGTCGCCTACCATCCCTACCCCCAGGACCTGACCAAACCGGAATTCTGGAAGAACGACACCCAGTCGACATGGAGCAAGGATTCCGACTATTGCACCTTCAAGAATCTGGAAGTCATCAATGACTGGGTCCTTTCTCCGGAGAACCGCTACAAAGGCAGCGAGAAACGGATCCTCTACCTCTCTGAAAACGGGACCAATTCCCCAAGCTACTCCGAGACGGACCTCGCCCTGCAGGCCGCCGGAGCCTGCTGGATGTGGAAAAAGGTCTCCTCCCTCGAAGGAATCGATGCCGTCCAGTGGCACAACTGGCGGGACAATAAGGATGAAGGCGGCCTGCGAATCGGTCTCCGCAAGTTTCCGGAGAGTCCGGACAACAGCGCCACAAAGCCAGTATGGGAGGTCTACAAGGCCGCCGGGACAGCGACGGAAGACAGCGTATTCGCACCTTATCTGAAGACCATCGGGATCCGATCCTGGAACGAAATTTTCCATCCCGTCCAGTAGGATAATCCGCCGCTTTTTCCTAACTTGCAGAATAATTATTAAACCAAAGTATTATGGCACTGAATAAAGTTTTACTTATCGGTAACGTTGGCAGAGACCCCGAAGTACGTTACCTTGAACCGAATGCCCAGAATGCAGGTGCAAATGCGAAAGTTGCGACCTTCACCCTTGCAACGACCGAACGGTACCGTGACCGCAGCGGTGAAACCCGCGAAAACACGGAGTGGCATAACATCGTAGCCTGGAGAAATACGGCGGACCTTGTCGAGAAATATATCAAAAAGGGCATGCAGATCTATATAGAAGGACGGCTCAGGACCCGTTCATGGACCGACCAGTCCGGGAACAAGCGTTACACGACGGAAATCCTGGCCGACAACATCCAGATGCTCGGACGGCGACAGGATAATCCGGGCAGCGACGGCGGCTATGGCCAGTCGGCCCAACCTTCCTACCCGCAGTCTTATCAGCAACCCGTCCAGGCTCCTTCCCAGGCAGCCGCTCCCCAGGTCGGCAACGACGGACCGGAGGACGATCTTCCCTTTTAGCCTATGAAAGGAACGGTATTGGCGATCAATACAGGGTCCACGACAACAAAAATAGGGTATTTCGTCGACGGAGCCCTCGCTTTTGAAAAAAAGCTGGAGCATTCCGCCGAGGAAATCTCGCGTTTCCCCAACGTCATGGACCAGGACCACATGAGGCGGGATGCCATCATGGGGTTCCTCACGGAGAAAGGGATTCATCTGACGGATATCGACATTGTCATGGCCCGCGGAGGTCTTTTTTCCCCGGTCATTACAGGAATCTACCGGGTCAACCGCGACATGCGCGACGTTCTCCTGACCTGCCGGGACGGGATCCATGCCTGCAACCTCAGCGCCGTCATTGCCGACGATATCGCCGAGATGGTCAACGAGGCCCGGGCGGCACAGGGGCGGACGGATACAGGTTGCCATGCCTATATCGCGGATCCTCCGATGGCGGATGAAATGCTTCCTGAAGCCCGGATCGGCGGGATCCCGGAATTTCCGAGGAGAGCCTTTTTCCATGCCCTGAACTCCCGGGCGACCGTCCGGAAATATCTAAGGGAACATGGACATGAGACGAACGACATTACGGCTATCGTAGCCCATCTCGGTGGTGGGATTACCGTTACCCTGCACCAAAACGGCAAGGTAATCGATACCAACAACGGCCTAGGCGGAGACGGACCTTTTACGCCGGAAAGGGCCGGATCCTGTCCTGCCTTCCCGCTTATCGAGATGTGTTTCAGCGGACGCTACACAGAGAAAGAGGTCAAGAAAAAAATCCTCGGGAATGGAGGAGCCGTCGCCTTTTTCGGCACGAATGACCTCAAAGAGATCGAGCGCCGGGCCGAGACCGGAGACAAGGATTGTGAGATCTGGCTGCGAGCGTATTCCCTCAACATTGCAAAATACATTGCCGCCTTGGCGGCAACCGTTGACGGGAAGATCGATGTAATCCTGTTGACAGGAGGAACTGCCAACAGTAAGCGGATTGCCGATGATATCATCCGACGGATCGCTTTTATCGCTCCGGTAGAAATCTACGCCGGAGAAAATGAACTCGAATCCCTTGCTGAAAACGGCTACGCCATCCTCTCCGGCTCCGCCAAAATCCATCGTTACGACAAATCTGCCATAATTCCGGATTAGCTTTTTATGCGTCCCAGAGAATTAAGACTTACTTGCAACTATCGATTTTAGCATAACATTATAAGAAATTGGGCCCTTCTAAAGAGCCCAATTTCTTATAATGGCATGGTGCCTCCTTCTCTTATTTCACAAACATGACGGCCTCGGCGATGGAGTTGAGTTTCGTCTGGACGTCATCCGCACGGCTGGCAAGGACGCAAGGGACCTTCGTGCCAACAAGCATTCCGGCCTGCTGAACACCGACGGAGAGCTTGGAATTGGTCTTCCAGAAGACATTGGCGGATTCGATGTTCGGGAAGAGCAGGCAGTCGGCATCGCCGGCAACCGGACTTTCAAGTTTCTTGATCTCAACAGATTCCTTATCGATTGCAACGTCGAGAGCAAGCGGGCCGTCGCCGATGCAACCCTTGATCTGTCCGCGGTCGCACATCTTCGCAAGCATGGCAGCTTCCATGCAGGCAGGCATCGAATCCAGCATCTGTTCGGAGGCTGCAATGAAGGCGATCTTGGGCTTGGCGATACCGAATGACTTGGCTACGGAAGTGATGAACCCGGCGATTTTGACCTTCTGACGGAAATCCGGAAGCGGAATAACAGCCATATCGCCCATGAAGATGAGCTTGTGATAGTTCGGATTCTCGAGTACGCCGACATGGCTCAGGAGGCCCTTCGGAGGGAGGAGGCCGGTTTCCTTGTTGAGGATGGCACGAAGGAATTTATCCGTCGAGCAGAGGCCTTTCATCAGGACGTCGCCGTCCCCGTCATGGACCATCCGGACAGCTTCAGCGACTGCCTTGAGTTCGTCTTTGACATCAACGATTTCGAATTTTGCGACATCGATGTCATTGTCCTTGCAGACCTGGGCGATCAGATCGGCATCTCCGACAAGGGTTACCTTGACGAATCCGAGGTCCGTAGCCTTGGATGCGGCTTCAATCGTGTGCTCATCGACAGCCCATGCTGCCACCATCTTTTTGCAGATGTTCTTCGCCTTGAGCTCGGCGAAAAGATCGGAGAAAGTCTTTATCATGATACTTATTCTTGGGATTCGAGGACGAGGTGCATGGTATCGCGGGCTATGACGAGTTCTTCGTCTGTGCAGATGACAGCTGCCTTGACAGCAGAGTCGGGAGCCGTAATCAACTTGTTGGTCGAATAGGCCTCGACATTGGCGTCATAGTCGATCTTAAGGCCCAGATAGGAGAAGTTCTCCAGGACACGGCGGCGCATCCGGGCGTTGTGCTCGCCGATGCCTCCGGTGAAGACGATCAGATCTACTCCGTTCATCACGGCAACATAAGAACCGATATTCTTGATGATATCGTAGTTGTATTTCTTGAAGGCCAGTTTCGCCTTGACATCTCCGTTTACGGCGAGGTCATTCATTTCCCGGGCATCCGAAGTCTTGCCTGTCAGTCCGAGGAAACCGGACTTGCGGTTCAGGATCGTCGACATCTCATCCGGGGTCGTTCCGAGTTTCTTCATCAGGAAGAGGACGGCATTGGCGTCGATATTCCCTACACGGGTTCCCATGATCATGCCCTCGAGCGGAGAGAAACCCATCGACGTATCGACACAGCGGCCGTTCTGGATTGCGCAGATGGAGCTGCCGGCACCCAGATGGCAGGTGATGATCTTGGAGTCTGCGAGATCGAGGCCGGCCAGTTTAGCGCCCTCTGCAGCGACGAACTGATGGGAGGTTCCATGGGCGCCATACCGGCGGACACGATACTCGTCATAGTACTCATAAGGAAGGGCATACATATAGGCGTACGGCGGCATGGTCTGGTGGAATGCCGTATCAAACGTCACAACCTGCGGAACCGTCGGGAGGACGTGTTCGATGGCATGAATGCCGAGAAGATGGGCCGGATTGTGAAGCGGTGCGAACTCAGAGCAATATTCTATCTTGCGGAGGACATCCTCATTGACAAGGGCGCTGGCGGAGAAGAAATCGCCGCCCTGGACGATCCGGTGACCGACGGCCTCAATATCCTCAAGCGATTCGAGAACGCCATGATCCTTATCTGTCAAGGCATCGAGGATCAGTTGCATACCGACCTTATGGTCCGGAATCGGAATCTCCTTGACGATCTTTTCTCCCCCGGCAGGGGCATATTGGAGGACTCCCATCGGAAGACCGATCTTTTCGACGATACCCTTTGCGATAATGTCGTAGACGTCGTCATTTTTCATGTCGAGAAGCTGATACTTGATCGAAGAGCTTCCGCAATTGATAACAAGAATAATCATAAATAATTGTATTAAAGTCTACAAATTTAGCAATAATTCCGTATTTTCGCATCAGCAAGAACTATGAAATGGGAACTTCAAGGAAAATCGAGGCGCTTTCCGCCTTGTTCGCAGCCGGAGTATTCGCCGGAAGCCTCCTCCCGGAGGACGGATCCGCTCCATACCCTATCGCTTTTTCACTCCTTTCCTCATTGATGGCCGGATTGCTGACCGCGATGAGAAAACCCGGGATTCCGGCCCTCTGTCTCTGTTTTTTCCTTTGTGGAATGCTTAGTTATGAGACTGCCGCTTTTCCGGCGCCCATGACATCACGCCCGGTCCTGCGCCTTGCCTCAGAAGCTGGGAACGGTTTGAAATCCTATCTTGAGTCGATCCCTTTCCGGAATCCGGAGACACCGGCGCTCCTCAAAGCGCTGCTGTGCGGAGACCGGACTTCCCTTTCCGGAGATACCGTAAGGACCTTCAGGGAAGCAGGAGCCTCCCATCTTCTTGCCCTGTCAGGCCTTCATATCGGAATCATCTATCTGATGCTCACCCGTCTATTCGCTCCGCTTGGCCATTCCCCCGCTTCCCGGACCGCCAAAGGCATCCTGACCGTACTGTTCGCTTTCTTTTACGCGCTCATGACCGGAGCTTCTCCGTCCATCCTGCGGGCAACACTCTTTATTGCGATCAATGAAACCGCAGGATTACTGCACCGGAAAAAAGATCCATTGAAAGTGCTCTGCCTTGCTCTCGTTCTCCAGCTAGCGTTCTCCCCGTCCAGCATCCGGTCTGTCGGATTCCAACTGTCTTACGCGGCCATGCTCGGGATTTTCCTGATCCATCCGCGTCTTTCCGCCTTTTACCCCCGGACAGGGAAAGGGCCGGACCCGGTCCGGAAAATCTGGGAAACCGCTTCACTCAGCCTTTCCTGCCAGATCACAACCGCACCGGTTGCCTGGCTGTATTTCCGCAGCTTTCCGGTCTATTTCTTGATTACCAATTTGATCGCGATCCCTCTGACGACCCTTCTTGTCGGGACGTCTATCCTGACACTGCTGCTCTTCCGGACGGGAATCTGTCCCGAAGTGATGATTTCCCTGACCGGATTGCTTGCAGATGCCCTGCTGGACAGTCTGCAGATCATTGCATCAATGTGAGAGCGGGAAGCCCTGACTGGTCCACTCCTGCATGGACCCGTCAGGAGCAGCGGAGACAAGATAGACTTCGACATCCCCTCCGGAGAGGGCTGCGGCACCCTCCGGTCCGAGGACCATGCACCAGGTCGCATAGGCATCCGCAGCGGCGGATGCGGGTTCACCGGAAAGAGAACGGACGAGCACCGTCGCGCTCAAGAGCGGATTCTCGGCTGGATAGCCGGTCCTGGGGTCGATCGTATGGGCATATTTCTTTCCCTCCCGGACATAGAACTTCCGGTAATTCCCCGACGTGACGATTCCGCATGGAAGCCCTTCGGAAGTCATGATCCCGGAGAGGTCCACACCCGGAGCGTTGTTCCCGTCGACGGGCCGGTCGATCCCGACGGTCCAGGGCTTGCCGGATGCATTCAATCCATCGCACCAGATCTCTCCGATATTGACCAGCATATCCCGAGCCCCTATCCGATAGAGATAACGGGCGACCTCGTCTGCGGAATAACCCTGGGCAATTGCATTATAGTTCAATACCGGGAGCGGCATGGCGGGATCTTTCAGGAGCGAGGAAGGGGCGAGCGTTCCGTCCGGAGAGAGGACTTCCCGCATATCCCGCCGGAGATTCTTCATCCCGCAGCCCGCCCGAAGGGAATCGACGGTCCCCGGAGAAGGCAGGGAATCGGTCCGGAATCCGAACCCCCATGCATCGAAAAGAGGGCCTGCAGCACAGTCGACAGCCCCCTCCGATTTTTCAAACCAGCGGTATGCTTCGGTATACATGTCCAGAAAAAGCCGGTTCGGCCGGACCGTCTCTCCGGCATTGAATCGGCTCAGCATCGATGTCTTGTTATATCCGGAAAGGGTCGTATCGATTTCCGTAAGGATCGATTCAATATCCTGTTGAACTCTTCTTTCCGTCTTCCACGTTCCGCGGAGGTTGACCCTCACCTGATAGACCCCGCCCTGGGCATAGCCCTGAAACGTGACATACCGGCCCTTTTCCCCACAGGAAAAAAGAAGCGGAAAGAGAAAGATAATCAGCAAGAACCTCTTCATTTGGCAAAGTGTTTGCACAAAGGTAGGAGATTTCGATGAAAATACCGATATTTGCAAGTCAGTTCAGAAAAGATATGAAGAAAATCAGCATAGGGACAATCCTTTTGTCGCTTCTGGTCATGGGACTGTTCCCGACCGGATGCAAAAAGCCTGATGATACCGATTCGACCCCGTATCTCAGCGGGTCGATGACTTTCGATATTCCCTACTATGCAAGGCAGGGAGAGAAATTAACGATCCGGCCGTACGGAGTCTCCCACCCGGAAGGCGGGAGCATGAAGGTCTATGCTTATGGGGCAAGCCCCGTCACGGTCGCCCTGCCGGATACGATTATCGTTACGAAAGGAAAAATCGACAAAGGCGATCTCTCCTTTACTTTTACGATGCCGGATTCCCTCGGCAATTTCGTCCTCAACTGCGTCGCCTCGGCTGACGGATACTACAGCCGGTCCATGTCGGCTGACGTTACCGTCATCTCTCCGGAGATCGGCATGTCAATAACTGGGAGCGGAATCGACAGGGACGATGCGGCAATTATCGACGACAGGACCTCCGAACTGACCGGCGAGCGCACGTATTACTATACGACAATCGGCAACCTCGACTGGTTCCGGAACAATCTTGCCTATACAGAACTGGGTCATCCTTATCTCCGTTGCGAAGTCATGTCCTACGTGATGGGACGCTACTATACGTATGAAGAAGCCCTTGCGGCCTGTCCGGAAGGATGGCGTCTTCCGACAGAGGAAGAATGGATCGCTCTCGGCAAGGTCATTACCGGAAAGGATACAAAACCCGGCGAAACGATCGAAGGCGCCGCTGGTGCCCTCATGGCGGACATGTATTTCAATGGCGAGAAGATGTGGGAATTCTGGCCGGCCGTAAAGATTACCAACCAGACGAAACTTGCCGTCCTTCCTGCAGGATATGCGGACGTATCGGGAGAATCTCCGGTTTTCTCCGGAGGGAACGAATATGCAGCGTTCTGGACCGCAACGCCTGATGGTGAGGGCAAGGCTTTCTATCGCTACATCAACGTCAATAAGCCGGATATTTTCTCCGGCTCGGCTGATACGAAATCACTCGCTGTTTCAGTGCGCTGCGTCCGGGAAACGGAAGCTATCTGAGATCCGTGACGATATAAGATTTATCAAGGGTTTTCTCATCGAATGAGAAAACCTCTTTTTTATCGGCGCCGGCCCCGAGGTAAGTGATGTTTTTCAGGACGAAACGAGCCTTCATCTCTTCATCAAGGACAAGGGTCACGTCCAGGGAATTGGCCGATGAGGAATTGACCTTGATCTTGTCCGAATAGTTCTTGTAGGAGGAGATCAGCAAGGCGGGATTCGTAAAGATATCATCATTTTCGACTGTCTCGATCAATACTTCTTTCGCAGAGGTATCGACCGTCCAGCGGGTCGTTCCGTCGCTGATTACCTGAAGGCCCAGCCCGGTCAGGGAAAAGGCATTGCCCTCAACGGTCACTTTTCCGTCCGTCACTTTCTGCATCGGAGCCCCGCTTTTTGAAAGCGAGTAGGAGTAATCGAAACAAACCCGATTGTCCCCGACCTTGTCGAGAACGGCTATATTCTGAGCCGAAAGGGCTGCTGAAAGCAGCAGGGCAGCAAGTAGAAGAAGTCTTTTCATCGCGTTTCCTTTTTATTTCAGGAAGTGGGCGAGAATTCCATCAAGTTCATTGAAATCCTTGACCAGCACTTCCCTGGGTTTGGATCCTTGCTGGGGACCGACGATACCGGCCGCCTCAAGCTGATCCATTACTCTACCTGCTTTTGCATAACCCATGCCAAGCTTACGCTGGATATCGGAGGTCGATCCTTTCTGGGTCATAACGACCATCCTGGCAGCCTCTTCGAAGCGCTCGTCGATATTCTTCATATCGATCATGCCGCCGCCCTCTTCGTCGCCTCCTTCCGCTTCAGGCTCCGGCAGATAATAAGGTGTATTGTAACTCTTCTTGTAACCGCGCTGGGAACCGATGAAAGAAGTAATCTCCTGGACTTCGTCCCCGTCGACATAGCCGCACTGCACCCGTTCCATTTCGATTCCGCTGTAAATCAGCATATCACCCTTACCGATCAGCTTGTCGGCACCGGGATTGTCGAGAATCGTGGCGGAATCGACACGCGAAGTGACGCGGAAGGCGATCCGCATCGGGAAGTTGGTCTTGATCAGGCCCGTCACGACATCAACGGTCGGGCGCTGGGTCGCCAGGATGACATGCAATCCGGCGGCACGACCTTTCTGGGCAAGACGCACGACGGAATTGGTAATGCTGCGGGCAAGGGCCTTGGATTCGGGACCGGCACCCGTCGACATCGTCAGGTCGGCATACTCATCGATAATCGTCACGATGTAAGGGAGGAAGCGGTGCCCCTCGGTCGGGAGAAGATGACGCTCCTTGTATTTGTCATTGTATCGCTTGAGATTATTGACACCCGCCTTTGAGAGAAGTTCGTACCGCTGGTCCATCTCGACGCAGAGCGACTTCAGGACGGCACCGGCATCCTTGGCGTTCTTGACGATCGCCCGGTCCATCTCCTCCTGCTCACCCGAGGCGCTGGGAAGAACGGCGAGATAGTGGTAGAGAAGCTGATTGTACGCCGAAAACTCGACCATCTTCGGGTCTATGAAGACAAACTTCAGTTCAGAAGGATGCTTGCAATAGAGCAGTGACGAAACGATAACGTTCAGGCCGACGGACTTTCCCTGTTTGGTCGCACCTGCAACGAGGAGGTGCGGGGCATCGGCAAGATCGAAGACTTTGACCTGCTGGGTAATCGTATAGCCGATCGCGATCGGCAGTTCCGCCTTGCTCTCCCGGAAAGAGGAATCATTGAGCAGAGACTTGAGCGGGACGATCGAGGGCTTGTCGTTGGCCACTTCGATGCCGACTGAATCCGGCAGGGTCACGACGCGGACGCCCCGCGCATTGAGTGACATGGCGATATCTTCCTGCAGGCTCTTGATAGCGGCAATCTTTACCCCCGGAGCCGGATAGACCTTGTAGAGGGTAACCGTAGGGCCTACGATGGCTTTGACATCCTTGACCTGGATCTTATAGTTTGCGAGCGTCGTCCGGATCTTGAGATTGTTCCGTTCCAATTCGTCCGGTGAGACCTCATGCCGTCCGGAGGCGTAGTCTCCGAGCAGGTCGAGCGACGGAAAACGGAAATTCGGCAGGTCGTCGCGGTTGTTGATCGGTTCCAGTTCTTTCTCGACTTCTGCATTGAGGGTATCGTCGGTTACAATTTCAAAAGACGTATCAGCGGCGGCAGCCTCTGCTTCGTCCTGGGGGAAGGGATCCTCCACGTCAACGTGGACAGGACCGGTCGGAGGCGTTTCAACAGGTTCTTTCCGGGCTTCCGGGACCGGCGCCATAACCGTAGCTACCGCGGGGACGATATCTTCTTCCACCGGCTGCTCTTCTCCCGCCTCATGCTTTGTGAAGCGAACGGCCGGAAGCAGATCCCTGGAGAGCCACCATATCCAGCCGGCAGTCAGGAGAATCAGGCTCAAGGCAGTGACGATGGTTCCGACCAGATTGACGGACCAACCGGCCACAGCGGCCCCGCAGCTGCCTCCGAGCCCGTTTCCGAAAGCTTGGGGAAGGCCGGCGAGAGGGCCGATGAACCCGAGAATGACAGAAAACAGGACCGCACCGGAGAAACAGGCGATAAAACTTTTCAGAAGCGGAACCGTTCTGTCCCTTCGGATGAGGCGCCAGGCCAGCAACCCCAGAAAAACGACAACGGCCAGTGCAGCGACGCCGAAACAGTTGCCGACCAGGAAATGACCCCATTTGAACCCGGCCTTGCCCGTCAGGTTATGGACCTGGACGGACGGATCCATCATAGACGGGTCCGACAGGAGGCTCTGGTCCTGCTTCCAGGTAAAGAAGTAGGAGCAAATGGCAAGGAGGGTATATACGGTCAGGACCGCAACGGCCCAGCCCGCTACCGTAACGATCCGGGAGCGTTTTTCCGGATCAAGCCCGGTCCAAAAGGAGACAGGATTCCTGAATTTACTCATTGCTGTTTTTTCTTTCCGTTCTTCCGGTTCCGGTTGTTCCGGTTATTATTCCGGTTTCCATAGTTCAGATTCATACCGGGACGCGCGAAGGTCGAATCCGCAGAGATCTTGGTCAGCTCAACCTCTGCAGGCACCTTGACGCGGCCGCCGGAAAGGCGTTCGATATCCTGGAAGATCGTTTCATCAGCCACCGTATCCTTATTCCAGATCAGGTACTGCTGGCGCATATAGATCGCGAGGGAGCGGATCATCGCCGTCTTGATTTCCCCCTCCGGTTCTGAAGCGATCAGGTTCAGGATACTTTCTATATTCCGCCCGTAGTGACGGGCCTTGATCGGCTTGGTATTGAGGGGAATCTGCTCCGGCCGGCTGTTCACGAACTCCGGGACAGGTGCAGGATACGGAGAATCGATATCGAGATCATATCCGGCGATCATGTAGAGATGGTCCCACAGTTTCTGGGAATAATTGTCCTGCTGATGGACCTGGGGATTGAGCCTTTCCATGACCTTGACGATGGCGGCGGCCTGGGCGGTACGTTTTCCGCGGTCCGGGATGGATTTCATCTGCTCGACCATCTTCAGCACGTTCCGGCCATACTCCGGCATCTGGAGTTTCTCGACTTCCGTATTGTAATAAAGCTTGATAGAATTTTCGTTTGCGTCCATATCGGGCTGGATCTGATTGATAAAGTACAAAGATAATCAATTAGACGGAAACTTCCTCAAAAAAGTCGTCGTCGTTCTCCCGGATATACCAAAGCCAGCCCCGCACGGGATCATGTCCCATCTCCCGGAACAGATTCATGTACCGGCGGACCTGGTCGCGATACTCCGGCTCCTCGCCGCCGAACTTGTAATCCACGACCGTGACGCCGTTTCCGTTAAGGATGACCCGGTCCGGGCGGTTCTCAAACTGACCTTTTCCGCCCCGGCTGCGCCAGGCCGGATCGAAAACAGTCACTTCGTTCAGGAGGGCGGACCGGTCCCCCGGGAACCAGTCCGAAGGAGCAGCCTGTATCTTTCCGGTCAGCAGGGAAAGGATACGCGGCGCTTCTTCACGGAAAATCTCGCCGCGGGAGACAGCACGGTCAACAGCAGCAGGAAGATCCTCAGGAACAATCACTTCCGAAAGGATCCGATGCAGCACTAACCCACGGATCCGGGGTGAAGCATCTTTTCCGACCTCTCCGCCGGGCCCGAAGAAATCGGCTGCTTCGGGGCTGTAACGGAGACGTCCGCGGGATCCCCCGCCCTCGGGATTGAGCGGGAAAGACGGATAGCCCAGCGGAATCCCCCGGGTGACAGCAGGCTTTTCCTCCAGGGTGGAAAAATCGAATCGGGTTCCTTTCGTGAAATGCAATTCTCCGGACTCATCTTCGAAGCGTTCCATCCCGGAATCGCCACTGACCGCATACCCATAAAGGACATGGGAAAGATTGGTATAAGGAACCGATCCCTTCTTTTTGGAAAAGGCCTCCAAAACTTTTTTCGCCGGCATTTCCGCGATGACCTCCAAACCGTATTTCGCGCGGGTCAGGGCGACATAGAAGATATTGAGATTGTCAATATACTGCAATTTTCTCTCACGGAGGAAATCTTCCGAGAAAAGAGTATCCTTGCTTTCGCCGCTCAGCATAACCGGATAGACTCCGTCCGCAGCCCCGGAGAGACGGGTTCCCTGCGTTTCCGGACGGCACCAGCTTTCGGAAGCCCGGGAGAGTTCCACGTTTTCGGCATAGGGAAAGATTACGTACGGGAACTCCAACCCTTTGGACTTATGGATCGTCATCACCCGGATGGACGCGCCCTGCTGGGGGGAAGAGAGGGTCGGCGTCTCCCCTTCCCAGTATTTGAGGAAGGCGGAAAGATGGTTTCCGTTAGCAGCGCACCACTCTTTAAGGATATCCATAAACGCATGGATATAAGCGGCTTCTCCTTCGACGCCTGCCGCATCGGTGCGGATCATATCCCTTAGGAGCGACTCGGCAAGATCGGTCAGCGAATGATAGGATTCCGGAATATGAATATCAAGCGTACGGGCGAGGTACCCCTTTACGGAGCGCTCATCCCCGGAAAGCGGCGCTTCGACGAGCGAGAGTTCCGAGACCAGGCGGCGCACGACCACGGAAGACTTGACCAGGAGGGAATCATCCGATACGACCGGCAGGCCGTGTGCGATCAGTTCCGACGCGATCGACGATCCTTCCGTATTATTCCGGACGAGGATGGCGATATCGCCGGGAGCGGCCCCTTCGGACAGCAGACGGTCGACAGAGGAGCGTATCGCTCCGATTTCCGATCCCGCATCAGGAGTAAAGACCAACTCGACGGAGCCTTCCTCGCTCCGGGAAACCTTAACCTCCTGGCTGACATCGCTGTAAAGCGACTCGATCAGGTGCTCCTCACCGAGAAGACTGTCCAGTGCCCGGGCGGCAAAGGGGAAAAAGCCGTTGTTGAACCGGACGATTCCGCCCAGGGTCCTGTAATTGGACCGAAGTTCTTTCAGGGAAGCATCCCGGAAATCTTTTTGAAGTTCCTCCTGCAACAGATGCCAGTCCGATCCCCTCCAACGGTAGATCGACTGCTTGACATCCCCGACAACGAGGTTCCCGAATCCTCCGGCCTCGCTGTTTTTCAGCAGCGGACGGAAATTTTCCCATTGTACGGCCGAAGTATCCTGGAATTCATCCAGGAGAAAATCTTCAAAGCGTACCCCGAGTTTTTCATAGACGAAAGGAGCATCGCTGCCGTCTATGATTTGACGGAGGATCTGGTTTGAATCATCGATACTGAGAATGTTTTTTTCTCGCTGAAGATCGGCAAAAGCCTTTCTCAGCGCCCCGGCAATTCCAAGTCCATAGAGCTTTTTCCGGATGAGTTTTGCCGTCTCATATTCTTTGAGCGGCAATCCGAAGAAGGCGCAGAAGGCGCCAAGCGGTTCTTCCAGTTTCCCCTCAAGGGCGAGCCGGAACTGATCTTTACCCTGTGCGAACCACTTCGCGCTGTCCGACGCTTTGTAAAGGAAGGTCGGGGTCAGTTTTTCAATTTTACTTCCCGGCGATAGATCGACATATTTGTAAAGGACATTGAGGAAATTGCCATTGGTCTCTTTGATATCGATCCCTTCCTCGGAGAACACATCCAGTACGGCCTGCGCACGTAAGGGAAGCTCTTTCTCGAAAGAGTCCATAACTTCGCTGCAAATCTTCCCGAGCGCTTTGAGACGCTCCATCGAATAGGCTTTCTCCTCATCGATGCCATACCGCTCAATCTGGGCCTGGTGATCCTCACTTTTGAGGCTTCCCGCAATTTTTTTCAGATCAGCCTCAAGGTTGAACCGATTGCCCATATCGAGACTGGCCATAACGCTGTCCGTCAGCCAGCCGAGCATTCCTTTGTCTTCCTCGGTCAGAGAGTCCAGGATGCGGTCCACGCTTTCATCGACCAGCCCCTTGCGGTCCAGTTCGACTTGATAGGAAGAGAACTGGCCGATTTCGCGCGAGAATGCCCGGAGCGTCTGCTGGAAGAAACGGTCGATCGTACTGACGGCGAAAGCCGAATAATCATGCAGGATGCTGCACAGGCAATGGTCCGCTTTCTTGCGGAGCGTCTCTGCGTCCGGGAAGGTTCCGGGGACGAAAACGTCATAATAATCAGAGTCTTCCGGCCGTGTCGAGAGGATAAAAAGTTCTTTCAGGATACGCCGCTTCATCTCGTCGGTAGCTTTATTGGTAAAGGTAACGGCGAGAATGTTCCGGTACTTGTACAGTTCCGGACTCTGAAGCAGGAGCCGGATATATTCGAGTGCGAGGTTATAGGTCTTCCCGGACCCCGCAGAAGCTTTCAGAATCTTTATCATCGTCCGCAAATCGTCTTGAAATCACAATACAGGCATGTTTTCGGGTCTTCCGTTCTCCGGAACGGGACGGCCGGATCGGCAAGGGTCCGGAGCGTATCACCCAGCCGCTCCCTGACAGTCGAAGCGAACTTCGGGCTGCATGGGATGTTCTCGATCTCATGCGTAAAAAGACGGGAGGCCGAATAGATGGAATTCATCTGGCGGTTCCCTTTCAGCTGGGGATCATG
Organism: uncultured Bacteroidia bacterium; assembly: GCA_902789395.1. Lineage (GTDB taxonomy): Bacteria > Bacteroidota > Bacteroidia > Bacteroidales > UBA932 > Cryptobacteroides. The sequence goes on from CADANY010000007.1 coordinate 85,799, forward strand.
GGCCGCATACATATCGTACAGGAAAAGCTGGAGGGCGATTTTAGGACGTTTTGCATTGTCTCCGAACAGTGCGTTTGCTATTTTTTCGGCATTGTCATCCGTGACATTAATATCCTCGTCCGTTACCTTTCCGGTCTTATAGTCGACAATCCGGATCTCTCCTTCGTGGAAACTGTCGACCCGGTCTACATATCCTACAAACTTGAACCCGCCGAACTCCCATTGAAGATATTTCTCCAGTCCGATGATACGGAAACTTCCAACGCCCTCTTTCTCCATCAGTTCCAGATCCCGGGAAAGGGTTTTCATAACGTATTCGAGCAGGACTTCTTCAATGACCAGATTGCGGCCGGTCACCTCCCCGGTGCGGACTTCTTCCTTGATCAAGCTCCGGATGCGCCGTTTGAGAAGCGGACGGTCCTTCAGGAGAGAGCGGATATACCCGTCCGTAATCTCCGTCAGCGGAGCGCTGACATGCTGGCGGATATATGCCCTGTCATCCATCGGGAAATCCTCCCGGAGCGCTTCTCCGCCGAGGTAGAGCGCCTGCATGGTCTTATGGAAAACATTCCCGAGGGTTCGGCTGTCAAGCGATTCTGTAATCTCATCCTCCGCTTTGAGCCCTTTGACCTGCTGGTAATAGAAACGTGCCTGGCAAGCGAGATAATTCTGCATCGAAGAGGCCGACAGCGCAGATGCCTTCAAAATCCTGATATCCTCTTCCGTTTTCGGAATCTCGGTTTCAACCTTCGGGGGACACATGGACGCCGTTGCGACCAAACGTTTCAGAGGAACCCGGAAGTGATACTCCAACTGCTTGATATAGCGGCTTTCCTCCCCTCCCTTGAGACCTTCGGTCCGGCTGTCATAGATCAGCCAGACGCGCTGCGCTCGCTGGATCATCCGGTAGAAATAATAAGCCCAGACGGCATCCTGGTACTCGTAGGTCGGCAGCCCGAAACCTTTGCGGAGCTCCGGAGGGATAAACGATGAAGAGACGCTGCGACGGGGAAAGAGTCCTTCATTGGCCGAAAAAACAATCAGATTCCGGAAGTCCAGGGCGCGGGTTTCCAGCGGTCCCATCACCTGAAGTCCTTTCAGGGGCTCGCCCGAAAAAGGGACGGAGAGTCCGGAAAGCATCCTCTCCAGCAGGCGGGCAAATGTCTGCGGCAGGATTTCCAGCCCGATGTCTTTCAACTGGACAAGAGCCGTATAATACCGTTTGGCGAAATCCAGTTCGAGAACCATATCCCCTGACGCATGCAGCTGGCTTCCGACTGCACTGACGATCGTGGACAGATACTCGGCGAACAAACCGGTTTCCTTCGCGGAGGGCGTCGTCATGTCCGTCACGACCGGACGGAAGAGCATTTGGAAGAGCGGACCGCCGGCAAGGTCCCGGGCGGGGATATAGTACTGCGCTGCAGCACGGACCTTCCGGACGGTCTCCTCCTCTTCCGGGGTCATGATCCGCCGCAGGATTCCGCTGGAGAAAATGGAATGGACATCCTTATAATAGAACAGCCACTCTCCGGAGCGGAAACGCATGCGGAGCTGGAGGGAAATGACATCCTGCATCAGGGAGAAAAGGGCACTGGAGCCCATCGGATAACCCATCGTTACATTGACATCACGGATTTCTTCCGGGATCGTATTCAGAAGGGGCAGGAGCAAGGACTCATCCGGAAGGACGAACGCCGTTTCGACCGGTGCGCTGTCCCGTACTTCCTCCAGAATCGATGGGGCCAGTTTAACCTGGCCGGTAGCGGAAGGAACGCTCACGACCCGTATATCCGGAACGGTATCGGGCGCTTCGACCGGGAAGGCCTGCGGAAACTCGGAGAGATTTGTCTCCATGAAAAACGAAGACTTATTGAGCGGATGACGGATCATACGGGAGACATAGTCCCAGCAGAATTCCGCCAGAGAGTCATCCCGCATCTTCCGCATGAGGACTTTCTCGCACTCGTTCAAGGCATTCAGACCGACAAAGACAAACTTCTTCTGAGCGGGGAAAACGGGCTCCAGCAAATCCCGGACGGAAGTATCCTTCAACCGGGTCGCAAGATCCCGGTAGACCATTCCTTCATAGGCCAGCTTTCGCTCTCTCAGATGCGCATTGAACCGGCGGTACAGGGGATAAAGGACGTTCCAGATCCGGAGAAACCGTACCTTGACATTCCCGTCCATGTCCATATTGACCGTAAGCCGTCCCGAGCCGTCCCTGAAATGGGAAAGAAAACTATCGATGGCCGATTTCTGGTTCTCCGTCAGATAGGAATAACTGTCCTGGATGGCCTTAAAATCCGATACATTGGCGAAAACATGCTCCGGATCCGCCAGATATTTATCGATATCATCGAAATCCGACAGGATGACATCGCCCCAGAAAACAAACTCATCAAGCGGTTCTGCGTCCGGATAGACATCCCGGTAACAAGCATGGAGCTCAACCAAAAGACGGATTCTGTCCGTCGTATCAACATTGTATACCTTATAGAAGAAATCGTTGATAGTCAGCATCGCAGGAGCGATGAAAGGAGCCGGAAGGGTCAGATCCTCCCGAACCCGGGCATCAACGGCATCACAGACAGCCTTCCGAAAGAAGGCCATGGATCTTCGGTTCGGAAAGATAAAACAGATATCGGATAGGGAGCCTTGGTCGGCATAGTGACCGGCAACCTGGTTCAGAAAATTTTTCATACTCCAAATATACAAAAGTCTGTCCATATTATTTCATGCCGGTTGCAAATTCCCGGTCATTCGGACTGATCAATTGTGTATTCATAATTCTTTTTGTACCTTTATTGGTCGTAATATTTTACCTATGAACACATCCCATGAATAAACGTTATATCCCCCTGATTCTTTTTACCGCGGTCTTCTTTCTCCTGTCCGGCCGCGTCTGCGCCCAGAAGGATACGCTGGAGAACAAACTGAACGTCAGTCTGCAGTCCCTCACGCACGGAGAGGTTTGCGGCGGTGGTTTGCCCAGGGCCTCTGCTTCCACGGAAGAGAAGTCCAGTTTTCTTTTCGGACGAAATAGCCTGATCGTCGGTTACGAGCGATCCGCCCTCCAGGTCCATACCGTTTTTCAGAATACGGCAGTCTGGGGCATGAAGGGGAACCAGGGAGTCAACCTATATGAAGGCTGGGTCAAGTTACGTTCCAAACAGGGTCTTTTCGCCCAGGCCGGCCGGGTGGCGCTTTCCTATGATGACGAACGTATTATCGGAACCAATGATTTTGCCACGGCCGCCCTGTCCCACGATGTATTCCGCATGGGCTATGAAGGGCATGGCCACAAGATCCACGCAATCTTGGCCTACAACCAAAATGCAGATAATATTTATTCCGGGACCTATTACGATGGCGGAGCCCAGTATTATAAGTCCATGCAGACGCTGTGGTACCACTATGAAATCCCCAAGTTCCCGCTCGGAATTTCTCTGCTTCTGATGAACATCGGCCAGCAGGCTGGCCTGCCGGACAGCGAACTTCATCCGGCCCATATCGAGTATCAACAGATGACGGGCGGCTTCTTGAAATACCATCCCAAAGTCCTGACATTCGAGGCATCCTATTACAGGCAGACCGGCAACGTGGTAAACACGGAAAAGGAAGCCAAGCCCATCAAGGCCTGGATGGCCAGTGCGAAGATGACCGTCAAGCCCGGTGACAAATGGGGGTTTGTACTGGGTTATGATTATCTCAGCGGGGACGACTATGTGCCTGTGACGTACGGCGGCCAGTTCGGGTTACCACGGCACGAGGTCGAAGGAGGTTTTTCGCCGATGTACGGTTCCCGCAACAAATTCTACGGGATCATGGACTATTTCTACGCAAGCGCATACACGAACGGTTTCACTCCCGGACTCCAGAATGCCTTCATCGGCGCTTCCTGGAAGCCTTCCACTGCCCTTACCTGCGGCATCACCTACCATTACCTGGCCGTAGCCTCCCATCTGGAAGACCTGGAACGTACGCTGGGACATAGTGTAGAGCTGAAATTGGCCTATTCTATCAGCAAGGACATTTCGTTCTCCGCAGGGTATACCCAGATGTCAGGCACGGAAACGATGGCCCGTCTGAAGAAGGAAGGTGACAGCCGCCAAGCCCGCTGGGGCTGGTTCTCCCTAGCGATCTCTCCCAGCGTCTTCTCTTCAAAATGGTGATGATTATCAGAAAGATTACCCCTCAAAATCTTCGTCCGAGAGGCCGAAGCGCAGAGCAACATCATCCGGGATGTCGTTAAAATCTATGGCATCCCAGATTTCTTCTATCTCCCGGCGGTCTTTCTTGGTCGGACGGCCGGCCCCCCGGTCCCGTTTGACAAAGAAGGTTTCGACGGGAGCACGGAGTTTTTCCATCTCGGAGGCAGGTGTCAGGTTCTCTGCAAATTCCGGGACGAGTTTCGCCCCGACGCGGTGCTCCAGCGGCTGCAGGACCCTGTAAGTAAAGGTCACACTGCCCTTTCGAACCTGAAGGATATCACCGGATTGGATGAATTTGGACGGTTTGGCATTGACCTCACCGATCTTGACTTTGCCGCCTTTACAGGCGTCGGTCGCGTCGGTCCGGGTCTTAAAAGCCCGGATCGCCCACAAAAACTTATCGATTCTTACTGTACTGGCCATAATACGAACGGAATTAGCTGCCTGAAGGGAAGGGTAAACACCTGAAACCTATGCCACCCTCGGCACTATAAGAGGGAGGGGCCCTTGGGGAGGGGCCGCGAAGCGGCGGTTTCAGGATCTCCCGTATAGGAATCGGTTTCCGTACGGGGCTCAAGGATGGTCTCGAGAAGGACAGTGTCCCGATCCGAAGGGACAAGATAAAAATCATGGACCTCCGCAGGAACGAGAAGGACCTCTCCGGCCTTGACAGGGAACCGCTCCGAGGCCTTTCCCTCCTCGGAAGGGACCTCGATGACAGCTGCTCCCCGGACACAGGTATACAGCTGGAAACTCTGCTCTTCCTCCGAATAGATATGGATCGGATCGGACAGGGCTATCTCGGTCACGGTGAAAGCGCCGGACGCGGCAAGACGCTCTGTCAGAACACCTTCTTTGCGGGATGCTCCATGACGGAGAGAAGGATCCCAAGCCTTGAAATCCACCAGGTCGAACGCTTCTTCGAGATGGGTTTCGCGGTCAGCCCGATTCCAGTCATGGACCCTGAAGAACAGATCCGAGCACTCGGAGATTTCAACGAGCGACAGGGCCCCTGATGCACCATGGACCAGCCCCGGAGGGATCAGATAACTCTCCCCTTTTACGGGGCGGACAACGTTCAGAAGATCTTCTACGGAACCATCCTGACACTTCTCGTAGAACTCCGCCGGGGATACGTCCCGCCGGAAACCCATCCAGAGCATAGCATCTTTCCCGGCGTCGGCGACATACCAGAGCGCCGTTTTCCCGAAAGCATCGTAACGCTGCTCGGCGGTCAGATCGTCCGGATTGACATGGAGCGAGGTCCTTCCCCGGACCGTCAGGAACTTGACGAGGACCGGAAATTGCGTTCCATACCACTCAAAGGCCGTTTCACCCACGACCCGCTCCAGATAGGTCTGCATGACTTCGGCGATCGTATTGCCCCCGAGCCATCCGTTGTCGACCATCGAATCGATATATCCGAGATCGGCGACCAGATGGGTATCCCCGCCCCAGGGTTTCTCGGAAGAGACAGGGATGAATTTGAAAGGATAGAGTTTCTTATCGTCAAACATGGTCCAGGCTGCAGTGGATCCGTTTCCAATTGCCGAAACGGACATCCGATTCAGAATAATAAAGGGTTAGAACGCGTCCTTCCCCGAAATCAAGTCCGCCGGTTCCGCTGGTGACTGTCAGGAAAGGGATCCTGTCTCCGGAAGGAGCGCCGAACAGTTCGGTCCCGGTACCGTCTCCGACAGAGAAGGATACTTTCAGGGCCTCTTCCGTCAAGGGCTCATCCTCGTCATCGACGAGCATGCAGCTGCGGAACGTTTCGAAATTGATTTCCTTGGTATAACGCACGACGGCATGGGCCTTCGGCCACTCCCCTTCCCCTGTCGGAATCGGGGAATCGTATCCCGCATAGGCATCAACGGCCGCAAAGACATAGAACATGCCCTCGTGCGGCCAGCGTCCTTCGGGATCGAAACCGGCGAAATCCTCGCAGCAGATCTGGCAGAGGAACGTCAGCGGATAGGGATAGGTCTCCCCCTCCTCCGTCACCTCAACCGTCGGATAATCAAGGGCAGGGGGCATATCAGGATCCCCCCACCACTTGCTGCTGCAAAAGAGGTTGGTTTCCGTCTTTTCGAATGTAAGGCGGACAGCCATCTCTACAGGCCGATCGTCTTGAAGAAATCGTTCCCCTTGTCATCGACCAGGATGAACGCCGGGAAGTCTTCGACCTCGATTTTCCAGATGGCTTCCATGCCGAGTTCCGGATATTCGACGCACTCGATACTGCGGATGCTGCTCTGGGAGAGCACTGCGGCCACGCCGCCGATCGTTCCGAGATAGAAACCGCCGTGTTTCTGGCATGCGTCAGTTACCGCCTTAGTACGATTGCCCTTGGCAATCATCACCAGCGAAGCACCGACCTCCTGGAACTCATCCACATAGGGATCCATTCGGTTGGCGGTCGTAGGGCCCATGCTGCCGCAGGGGTAGCCTTCAGGAGTCTTGGCGGGACCGGCATAAAGGATGGGGTGGTCCTTGAAGTAGGACGGCATTTCTTCGCCGGCATCCAGCCGCGCCTTTAATTTCGCATGGGCGATGTCACGGGCCACGATAATCGTTCCTTTGAGGTTTACGCGGGTTCCCACTGTATATTTGGTGAGTTCTGCACGAACGGCATCAATACCCTTGTCCAGGTCAATTTCAATACCCTTTGTGCCTTCGCCGGGACGGCGGAGGTTTTCAGGAATGAGCTCGGAAGGATTGCTGTCCAACTTCTCAATCCAGACGCCGTCGGCGTTGATCTTGCTCTTTATGTTGCGGTCGGCACTGCAGCTTACGCCCATACCTATGGGGCAGCTGGCTCCGTGACGGGGCAGGCGTACTACGCGGATATCGTGTGCGAGGTACTTGCCTCCGAACTGGGCGCCCAGACCAATCTTCTGCGCCTCCTTCAGGAGCTTTTCCTCCAGATCGATATCACGGAAAGCCCGGCCGGTTTCATCACCGGTAGTGGGAAGGCTGTCGTAATATTTTATGCTGGCGAGCTTGACCGTGAGAAGGTTCTTCTCGGCCGAGGTACCGCCGATGACAAAGGCGATATGATAAGGAGGGCAGGCCGCTGTACCCAGGCTCTTCATCTTCTCCACCAGGAACGGCAGGAGCGTTCCCTCGTTTTGGATCGTAGCCTTGGTCATGGGATAGAAATAGGTCTTGTTCGCGCTGCCGCCGCCCTTTGCCACCATAATAAAGCGGTATTCGCTGCCCTGAGTGGCCTCGATGTCGATCTGGGCCGGGAGATTGCACTTGGTGTTGATCTCATTGTACATATCCAGCGGAGCATTCTGGCTATAGCGGAGATTCTCTTGGGTATAGGTATTGAAAACACCGCGGCTCAAGGCCTCTTCGTCTTCAAAATCCGTCCAGACATGCTGTCCCTTCTCGCCGTGGATGATGGCTGTACCGGTATCCTGGCAGAACGGGAGCACTCCCTTTACCGCAGTCTCTGCATTGCGGAGGAACTGAAGTGCGACATATTTGTCGTTGTCGCTGGCCTCTGGATCGCCCAGGATAGCGGCGACCTGCTCATTGTGGGCACGGCGGAGCATGAACTGGCAGTCATGGAAAGACTGCTGGGCGACCAGCGTGAGGGCTTCCGGCGAAACCTCCAGGATGGTTTTGCCGCCGCATCCGCAATGTCCCCCGAGTTTGACGGTCTTGACGAGTTTTTCAGAACCGGGAATCTTGTAATATTCAGTTGTGTCTGGGCCCAACTGAAACATCGGTGCATACTTGAATTCAGCCATATTGATAATTATTGATTGTTTAATCGATTTCATCGTCCGTAACGGCAGCGCCCTTGCCCATGAGGAAGGTCTTCATGAACTCATTCAGGTCACCGTCCAAGACACCTTGGGTATCGGCCGTGGAATAGCCGGTCCGCAGGTCCTTTACCATCTTATACGGGTGCAGGACATAGTTTCGGATCTGGGAGCCCCACTCGATCCGCTTTTTCTGACCTTCGAGTTCGGCCTGCTTCTCCTGGCGCTTCTTGAGTTCGATGTCATAGAGCCGGGATTTGAGGATCCGCAGGGCGTTCTCCCGGTTGTCGAACTGGGAGCGGGTCTCGGTATTCTCGACCATGATCCCGGACGGGATATGCCTCACGCGGACGCCGGTCTCGACCTTATTGACATTCTGGCCGCCATGACCGCCGGAACGGAATGTATCCCACTCCAGGTCGGAAGGATTGATTTCGATATGGATCGTATCATCGACGAGCGGATAGACGAAGACGGACGAGAAGGTCGTCTGGCGCTTTCCCTGGGCGTTGAAGGGAGAAATCCTCACAAGGCGGTGGACACCGTTTTCCGCCTTGAGATAGCCGTAGGCGTAGTCGCCTTCGACCTCGATCGTAGCGGACTTGATACCGGCCTCTTCCCCTTCGAGCAAGGCTGTAACGGTCATCTTGTACCCGTTGCGCTCTCCCCAGCGGAGATACATCCGCATCAGCATGGCGGACCAGTCGTTGGCTTCGGTTCCGCCGGCTCCGGAATTGATTGTCAGAACGGCGCCGAGGTTGTCTCCCTCACCGCCCAGCATGTTTTTCAGTTCCAGCGCTTCTACGGCTTCTTCCGCAGCCGCATAGGCCGTATCCAGTTCGCGGGTTTCGTCTGTCTCGACTGCCTCGTCTTCGCCGCCGGAAACGCTTTCCCGCGCAAATTCATAAAGCACGTCAAGATCGTCGACAAGGGTAGAAGCCTTATCGAAATCCGTTACCCAGGACCGGAGTCCCGCCAGTTTTTTCAAGAAGATTTCGGCAGCCTTGGGGTCGCCCCAGAAATCGGCCGCCTGCGTCTGAAGTTCCTGCTCAGCTACTTTTTCCCGCTTCCCGGGGATGTCAAAGACACCTCCCCAGCGTTTCCATACGCTGATGCAGAGCCTTGATCTGATCGAAAGTAATCATTCGCTCTCCATATTAATTGTTCGCAGACAAAGATACGGAAAAAACCGGACCTTGCAAAGGGATCAGCGGAGGTCCGCGTCGACTTCGAGATCATCCGGACCGGGGATGACGGTCACTTTCGTTCCCTTACCGACGTATGGCAGGATTTTCAGCAGATCCGCATTATGGAGCCGGATGCAGCCCTTGCTGTCCCGGGTTCCGATCCGGTCATCGCGCTCGGGGCAGGTTCCATGGATCCCGATTGCCTTGAATCCGGGCGTCTCAAGATGGATGAAATAAGGTCCATAAGCTTCTACCTTGCCCTTTCCGTCGTGATAGTCATAAAGAACGCCCTTGGTATTCTGCACCCAGGTCACGGTAAAGGTTCCTTCCGGGGTCTTGCAATCCCCGGACTTGCGCTTGCGCCCGGCGTTTTCCCCGGTCGCAACGGGGTAGGTCATCAATGTATCCCCCTTGTCGGAAATCACAGAAAGGGTAAACGCTCCCTTATCGACAAGAAGACGGGCGCCCGGGATCTTCTGCGCTCCGGCATCGGGAGCCAGCAGAAGGAGTGATGTAACGATTACCAAAAGGATCTTTTTCATGGATTCCATTGATTAAAAGGAACTTTCGTCAAGTAGGAATTATAGTATCGCCGGTCCCCGGTCACTTCCGCTCCGAGCCATTCCGGCCTTTCAAAGGCCTCATCTTCCGAACCGAGTTCGATCTCGGCCATGACCAGCCCTTCATTGTCGCCTTTGAACTCGTCCACTTCGAAAAACCGCTTCCCCGCCGGAACGATATGGCGGATCTTATCGATGATTCCCCCGTGGCATAGTTTCAGGAGCGCTTCTGCATCCTCCAGAGGGATCTCTTTCTCCCACTCGGCACGGCTCATGCCATTGAAGGAGGGGCCCTTGATCGTCAGGATCCCCGTCCCGTCCTTGATCCGGACCCGGACCGTATTGCCGCCGTCATGGGCGATATACCCCTGGGCGATGCGATAGGACGCGTTTTCGAAACTTTTATATGAATCATTGAGTACCAAGAACTTACGCTCAGTCTCTATATGCATATTTCCCATACTACATCAAGTATTTGTCCATATTCTTTCCTTCCGCGATCCCTTCACGGATTTCAGTTGAGGATATCGTCACAAGGGGGGCCTTGAGAAGGGTGATCCGATACTGGGGATTCTCTTTCAAAAGGCGGGCCTTCAGATAGCCGCGATGGAATCCTTTTCTCGGAAAGACCACAACCCCGTATTCGAGCAAGATCCTCCGGTAATCCCTCCACCTGGGGAAGCTCTCCAGATTGTCCGCTCCGATGGCAAGGGTAAAGGTATTTTCCGGTTCCCTCTCCCGGAGGGCATCGAGGGTGCGGATCGTATAATGAGGCGGGTCCATCGACAGCTCGATATCATCGATCCAGACATGGATCTCCGGATGGCGTTTCACCGCTTCAATCGCCGCCTCATACCGCTGCCGGCCCGTCAGCACGCCGGAAGCATCCTTGAAAGGGCTCTGCGGGGTCACAATAAGATAGACCCAATCGAAGCCGGCCTCCCGGGTGAGGTGCTCCATGATGGCCTGGTGTCCGATATGCAGGGGATTGAAGCTCCCCGAATAGACTGCAATGTTCATATCAAAGTTTTTTTCCGGAGGAGGGGGATTCTCTGAAACCTATGCCACCCTCGGCACTATAAGAGGGAGGGGCCCTAAGCGGGGTCCCCGAGAATCTCTGATTCTTGGGGTGCTCTCAGGGAGGGGTCGCGAAGCGACGGTTTCAGAGAATCCCCCTCTTCCGGAAAAGTCATTTGTTCAGGAATCCGGTGACCATGGCCTCGGCCTCGGCGAGGGCGGTTGCCAGGTCGTCATTGACAAGGATCCGATCGAAAAGCGGCGCATAAGTCATCTCTTCGGCCGCCTTTGCAACCCGCTGGTCAATCGCCTCGGGCGTGTCTGTTCCCCGGAGTTCCAGCCGTCTGCGAAGCTCTTCGACGGACGGAGCCTGGATAAAAACGGACAAGGCCTTATCCCCGAAATACTTTTTCAGGTTGACTCCCCCTTTGACATCCACATCGAAAACGATTACGTGGCCTCTCGCCCAGATCCGGTTCACTTCCGACTTGAGCGTTCCGTAGAACCGGTCCGGATAGACCTCCTCGAATTCGACGAATTTATCATCTTTCACCAGCTGGCGGAAGGCTTCTGCAGAATAGAACAGATATTCGACCCCGTCCTTCTCCTCTCCGCGCGGCAGGCGGGATGTTGCGGAGACGGAAAACTCGATTTCAGGATGCAGTCCGAGGACATGTCCCACGACTGTGCTCTTGCCGGAACCGGATGGCGCCGAAAATATCAATACTTTGTTATCCATATACTTTCTATTTCGCGCAAATTTAACTAAATTTGCCGTGCTTTGGTATTAGTAGTGAATTTTTGTACTAAAATTTTATAGCAATTATGGTATCATTCAAAGAACTTGGTCTTGTGAACACCAGAGAGATGTTCGCCAAGGCTGTCGCAGGCGGATATGCCATCCCCGCATTCAATTTCAACAATATGGAGCAGCTCCAGGCTATCATCCAGGCCGCTGCCGAGACGAAATCCCCGGTTATCCTCCAGGTTTCCAAGGGCGCGCGCAACTACGCGAACCAGACCCTTCTGCGTTACATGGCCGAAGGTGCCGTCGAGTATGCTAAGGAACTCGGTTGGGAGCATCCGCAGATCTGCCTCCATCTGGATCACGGCGACAGCTTCGAACTCTGCAAGAGCTGTGTTGACATGGGCTTCTCTTCCGTCATGATCGATGCCTCCTCCCTCCCTTACGAGGACAACATCGCCCTGACCCGCAAAGTCGTCGACTATGCCCACCAGTACGATGTAACTGTCGAGGCTGAACTCGGTGTCCTCGCCGGCGTTGAAGACGAAGTCTCCGCTGAGGAATCCCACTATACCCGTCCGGAAGAAGTCATCGACTTCGCCACCCGTACCGGCTGCGACTCCCTCGCCATCTCCATCGGTACCTCCCACGGTGCTTACAAGTTCAAACCCGAGCAGTGCACCCGCGACCCCAAGACCGGCCGCCTCGTACCTCCGCCGCTCGCTTTCAACGTTCTCCACGAGATTGAGAAGAAGCTTCCCGGCTTCCCGATCGTTCTCCATGGCTCTTCCTCCGTACCGCAGGAATATGTCGACATCATCAACACCCACGGCGGCAAGCTTCCGGATGCAGTAGGTATTCCTGAGGAGCAGCTCCGCGAGGCTTCCAAGAGCGCTGTCTGCAAGATCAACATCGACTCTGACAGCCGTCTTGCGATGACCGCAGCCATCCGTAAGGTCTTCGTCGAGAAGCCGGGCGAATTCGATCCGCGCAAATACCTCGGACCTGCCCGCGACGAAATGAAGAAGCTCTATGAGCACAAGATCGTCAACGTTCTCGGTTCCAACGGCAAAGCCGAATAAACAGAGGACAAAACTAAAATAAGAAGAGAGGTATCTCTCTGAAACTTATGCCACCCTCGGCATTATAAGAGGGAGGGGCCCTTGGGGAGGGGCCGCGAAGCGGCAGTTTCAGAGAGATACCTCTCTTCTTATATTCTTCTTATTCCATCTGTTTTTCGATGAGTTTGTCGATCGCAGCCTGGGAGATCAGGCCCTCGATCGCCATGAAGACGCACTCTTCCCCGTCTTCGGAAATCATCGCGAAACTTGAGACATATTCCCCGTCTCCGATGGAATACATACGGACTGTTTCACCGTCGTCCTTCGCCTCCATCAGCATTTCATACTTCCCGGCCTGCACAAAACGGTTCGCTTCGGCTTTGAGTTTCATGCGGGTATCGGGGTCGGATACGTTCAGGAGGTAGAATCCGGACAGGGACTTGACCGCTTCCTTGACATCGAGGTCCATGTCCTGCATCGGAAGTTTCCCGATCATCCGGAACATCGCCGGGGAAATATAGACAGCCTGGACGCCGGGAAGATCGGAATATCGGGTATAGAGGGTGCGGGCATCCTGTGCGGACGCGGCAAGAGCCACAAAAAGAGCGGCAAGGATCAGGATAATCTTTTTCATTTTGCGTTGTTTATAATATCTAAGGACAGGTTGGCTTTATCGGAAATCATGCCGAAGGCTTTTTCCAGTTCGGCGTAGGCGAGATAAGGATCATCGAAAGTATCTTTCGGGCCGGAATTGCGGACCGCGAGACCGACGCCGATCAGAAGGGCGGCAGCAGCGGCAATTCCGCCGAGGATCCACGTCCTGCCCGCTCCCGCCGGGAAAACGGAACGGTGCATGGAAGCCTTGAGTTCCGTCGGGACCGCAATCCGCTCGTCCCCCGCCACATTCAGGAGCTCGCCCAGGCTGATTTTTTCTATTTCGTCAATCGTTTTCATATTCCAACTGTTTTTTTAATCTCTTTCTTGCTCCGCTGACCAGAACCCGTACATGGATGGGCGACAGTCCCGTTTCAGCGGCTATTTCTTCATAACTCCTATCCTTCAGGACCCGCTCCCGGAAAGCTATCCGTTGTTTATCGGGAAGGGAATCAAGGGCCAAATGGAGCTTTCTTAGATCTTCCCGGGCGTCGAAGGCTGCTTCTTCCGGGACTTTTTCCTCCAGGAAATCGCCTCTGAGAGGTTCCGACCGGCTTTCCTTACGGATCCGGTCCAGGCACAAGTTCCGGATCATCACGATCCCGAAAGCCTCCGGATTCCGCACCCCGTCCAGCATATCCCGCATTTTCCAAAGTCTCAGGAGAAGGTCCTGGACGGCATCCAGCGCTTTCTCCCGGTCCTCGAGCAGATAGAAGGCTACCCGGTAGAATCGGTCGCTCAGCGAAATAAAACCTGTTTCAAACCCTGCCCGAGTCATAAGTTTCCTGAAAGTGATTGTAAGGCATCCAGGGAGATGGACCCACCGGCCACGAGCAGGGTCCCGTTCTCGTCGAAAAGAACCAGATCACGGAGTTTTCCGGCGACCTCGTCCAGTAAGCCGTAAACCCTCAGGCAAGAATCTTCGTCTTTCATCTCCATCAGTACGTCTGAAGTGTGGAGGATCCGGTTCACTCGGGAAGCAAAGGAAGCCCGGACTGAGGCGGGAGAGCCACTGAAATCCACGACCGTCAGGTTCCGGACACCCTCAATCAGCGACACGGCCGTTCTCGCATCCGGATCGTCGGCGCCAAGCCGGGCGGCTCGCTTGAGGAGAGACGTAGAGAAGAATCCCAAATGTGTCACCTCGAAATCTTCCCGGACCCGGTATTCGGAGACCAGGGCGTTCAAAGCGGAGACATTCAGTTTCTTCCCTCCGGCCTGAAGTCCCGGGATAAGCAGCAGGGCCGCACAGACAGTCAAAATAAACTTTTTCATCATTCTAAACATTAATCGTTCCGGATGCATCCGATAAGAAGACGATCCGGAACGAGAAATGTTACACGCAAAATGCAATTCCTACTTCATGTCGAAATCGACGATGATCGGAAGGTGATCCGAAGGACGCCAGAAATTGGACAGGTTTTGCGGATCGCGGATCGGAGTCGTATAATCGTCCCAGATAATGTCAGCAAAAGTAATCCTGTCATAGAGCGGCTTCGTACAATATACGAAGTCGATACGGGCACCCTTTCCGCCGGTCGAAGGCTTGAACTCGTCCGGATACTTTTCCTTGATTACGTCGATATACGGCGTATTCTCCCGGATGTAATCATGGACAAGAAGTTTCGGATCGTCATCCGCATAGCCATACTTGGCATTGTCGACGCGGGAGCGGGCATTGAAATCGCCCATCATCATCCAGAGCTGGTCTTTAGCCTCCGGAACGGTTCCGATCGTGTGCTCGCAGATGTACTGCATCTCCATCGCACGGTACTTGTCACCGCCCTGCTCGGCCTTTGAAGCCTCGCGGTCTTCGGCACGGTAGGCATAGGCCTGCGGCCATGTGTGGAGCGTAACGATGTTGACGGTCTTCCCGTTTACTTCGATGGTTGCCCAGCCGGCTCCATGGGACACGACGAGATTCGGCTCTTCACCGATGATCTTGTCGATGTAGGTAATCGGGTACTTCGAGGTAATGACCTGCGGATAGTTGTCGCGGTGACCGCCGATGCCCCAGTATTTGTGGCCGTAACGGGCAGCGAGTTCTCCCCAGTTCTTCTCGAGGTAACGATCTTCCTCCGGCATCTTCTTGTCGGAGTCCGTAAGCCAGATCGACTGTGCCTCACACCAGACGCAGACATCCGGATCCTGTTCCTTGACCCAGTTGACAAAACGGTCGTAATTGTCATTCTGGCCATCCCACATACCGTTCTGGATGTTCCAGTAGAGAAGACGCATTGTCTTCGGCTCCTGCTTGCAGGAAGTTGTCAGGAGGGCGACGGCGAAAAGCGCTGTCAGTAAGGTTATCAAATATCTTTTCATAATATAGATTGGTTATTACTTGATTTCTTCGAGGCCGAGGTCCTTGAAGGTTCTCGGAGCCGGAATGCCGGGCAGCGGTTTCCGGTCTTTCAGCTGCTGGAGAGCGACCTCGACAGCTTTCAGGAGCTGCTGGTCTTCTCCGGCCTGCTCGCGGATCGGATCGTTGTCAAGAAGGATGTCGGGATCGACACCATGGTTCTCGACAATCCATTCCCCGGTCTTGGCATCGTAGTTCGTAAAGAACGGCACGCGGACATCCGTCCCGTCCATATACGGCAGGGATCCGCTGATACCTACGATACCTCCCCACGTGCGGGTTCCGATAACCGTTCCAAGGTTATTGGCTTTGAAACTCCACGGGAAGAGGTCGCCGTCGGAAGCGGAATACTTATTGATAAGCAGGACCTTCGGTCCCGTATGGGTCCCTTCGGGAACGGTTCCTGTACGGGTCGAGCCCCGACGCATGGTCATCCGGTAGACTTCCCGCTGGAGGCGTTCAATGATCATCGGGGAAATGTTTCCGCCGCCATTCTCGCGGTCATCGATGATCAGGGCCTCCTTGTCCAGCTGCGGATAGTAATACCGGGCCCATTCACGGAGCCCCTCGGCGCCCATATCCGGGATGTAGATGTAACCTACTTTGCCGCCGGATTTTTCCTCGACGACCTTGATGTTATGCTGGACCCATGCATAGTGGTAGAGCGGATACTCGTTCTCAATCGGCTTGACGACGACCTTCTTCCCGCCGATCGTCAGTTCGGTCAGGACGCCTGCCTTCCCGACCAGGCACTTGTAGATATTGTCCACATCCTGGAGGGAAACGCCGTCGATTGCCGTAATGACATCTCCCTCTTTCACGCCGAGACCGGGCTCGGTCAGCGGAGAGCGGAGGTCCTCACTGTAAGTTGCTCCTTCGAGGATCTTGTCGATCCGGAAGCCACCCTTGACCTTGCTCAGTTCAGCACCCAGAAGGCCCATCTTCGTCCGCGGAGCTTTCGGATACTCTCCGACGGAGACATAGGCATGGCCGCTGGCGACCTCGGAGATCATCTCTCCGATGACATAATTCAGGTCAAGACGGGTCTTGGCGTAAGGGACGAGAACTTCATATTTGGCCTTGACCGCCTTCCAGTCGCGTCCATGCATGTTTTCAAGATAATAACCGTCGCGGAACGCACGCCAGACCTCGTCATAAATCTGCGGCCATTCCTGCGCGAAGTCGACCGTTGCGACCAGATTCGACAGATCGACCTTGTCTTTGAGCATGGCCTTCGGGCCGAGCGGGGCGACATAGAGGTCACGTCCTCTGGAGAAGAGCGCCTTCTTGTCCCCGATCCGCCAGCTCAAACGGGCATCCGAGCATTCATCATCTTTCTGCTCCGCCAAGTCGAAAACACGGGTGCCGCGCATGCCGCCGTACCAGATCTTCTTGCCGTCGCAATAGAATCCATAGCCATTGATCGGAAGCTTAATGATCCGGTCCGTAATGCCTTCCGGATCGATCTTCACGTCCGGAAGGTCGGTCTTCGGAGCCTCGGGAGCCCCCTTCTTTCCGGCTTCCGGTCCTCCTTTCTTCCCTGATTTTACGGATTCATCCTTCGGGGCCGGCTTACGGTCCGGTTTCGGAGCGTCGCCAACGGACGGATCTTTCGCAATCAGCGGAGAAGGCGTGTCAGCGGCAAGCATCGCCATATAGACACCGCTCATATTGCCGAAGGAATAGTTCCACTCAATCCGGCTGTACTGCGGATTAAGATCCCGGTCGGAAGTGAATATCAAGTACTTGCCGTCCGCGCTGAAAGCCGGGCTGCCGCTATTGTACCACTTTTCCGTAACCGGATACTCCTTGCCGGAGGCCAGGTTATAGAGATAAACGATCGACATCTCGTTGGGTGCCGGTTTCGTATAGGTCAGCCACTTCCCGTCCGGGGAATAGGAGACACGGTAGAACTCCGCCTCCGGATTCTGCATCACGACACGGCTGGTCTTTGCAGCCGGATCGACTTCGACGAGCCGGTTCTTGCGGTCGCCGTAAAGGATATGCCTGCTGTCCGGACTCCACTGGATCCAGCGGATATACGTATCAGTTCCGGTGGTTATCTGCTTCGGATCTCCACCCGTTGCCACATCATAGAGATAGATCTCGGTCTCGCCGGTTCCATCGCCGATCCAGGCGATCGACTTTCCGTCCGGACTCCAGTCGGCGCCGCGGTCGTTGGCCCCGGGCGTCCGGCTCAGATTACGGGTAACGCCTTTTCCTACAGGAACATCGAAGACTTCGCCGCGGGCCGTAACGACCGCACGGTTTCCGTCCGGGGAAAGACTGACACCCGTGCGGCGATCCGCCACATTACGATTCTCCGTACGGCCATAAACGGCGTCCGAAGCAATCGTCACGGTAATCTTTTCGCATTTGCGCGTCTTCGGATCGAGTTTGTAGAGCCATCCTCCGTTTTCAAAAACGATGGTCTTTCCGTCCGTAGAAGGGAATTTGACGTCATATTCCTTAAAGTCGGTAACCTTCTCCGTCGTACGGGTCTTTGTATTGTAGACAAAAATATTCATGAACATATCCCGGTCCGATGCGAAGAAAATCTCGTCTCCGACCCACATCGGGAAAATATCCTGTGCGTCATTGGAGGTAATGTTTTCGACTTTTTTGGCCTTGGGATCATAGATCCAGATATCGTCCGCCATACCGCCGCGGTAGTATTTCCAGGTACGGAATTCCCTCATGACCCGGTTATAGGCCAGTTTCTTTCCGTCCGGAGACCAGCAGCAGAAACCGCCTTCCGGAAGGGGAATCTGCTCCGGCATGCCACCGCTCGGGGAAACGGTCCATAACTTGCCGGGGAATCCGTCTCCGATCCGGTTCCGGTAGACGACCTGCTTCCCGTCCGGGGTCCAGCCCATGACGATATTGTTCGGGCCCATACGGTCCCCGAGTTCATCCCGGCCGTTGGTCGAGGTATAGGTCAGCCGAACCGGTTCTCCGCCCTTCGAGGGAATCAGATAAACCTCCCGGTTGCCGTCATACTCACCCGTAAAGGCGATCTTCGTGCCGTCCGGACTGAAGCGGGCAAACATCTCATAACCGATATGGGAGGTCAGTTTCCGGGCCTCTCCTCCCTGGATCGGAACAGTCCAGAGATCTCCGGCATAAGAGAATGCAACCTCCTGGCTGTTCGTGGCAGGGAAACGCAGCAGACGTCCCTCTTCGGGATTCTGCGCAGCGGCACCGATCATCGCCAGGACGATAGCCGCAAATGTCAATAACGTTCGTCTCATATCTGAATTATTTACGTAATCGAAGCGAATTCATAACTACACAGACGCTGGAAAGTGCCATACAGGCCGCCGCAATCATCGGATTGAGCAGCCAGCCGGTCAACGGATAAAGGACTCCGGCCGCAACAGGAACGGCAAGAAGATTATAGAAGAAGGCCCAGAAAAGATTCTCCCGGATAATTCCGACGGTCTTTTTCGAAAGCCTCAACATATCGGAAATCTTATAGAGGTCAGAAGATACGATCGTAACCATGGCGGAATCGATCGCGATATCGCTGCCCTCCCCCATGGCAATTCCCAGATCGGCCTGGGCCAGAGCGGCACTGTCATTGATTCCGTCTCCCACCATGGCAACTTTCCGCCCAGATTCCTGCAGAGACTTGATATAAGCGACTTTATCTTCCGGGAGGACATTGGCCCGGACCGTATGGATTCCCGTTTCACGGGCAATTTTCTCCGCAGCGACCTCATTGTCCCCGGTCAGCATATGGACCTCAAGTCCACTGTCCTGAAGAGAGCGGACGGCCAGGACGGAAGACTCTTTCAGATCGTCCGCCAGGGCCAGTACGGCATATACTTTAGAAGTATCGAAGAGGATCGTAATCGTATATCCTTCGTCGCTCCAGGAGCGGATCGCCTCCGTCACCATAGGAGAAGTCCCGGCAGGGATACCGGCAGGCAGGATCTCTTCCAGCAATTTCCGGTTGCCGGCATAGTAAGTCCGACCGGAAACGGCACCCATGATTCCTTTCCCGAGAAGAGCCTTGAAATCCGTCACCTCCAGTTCATCACATCCCCTGAGTGACTGCACGACAGCCTCTGCAAGCGGATGGGAAGACTTCTTTTCAAGGGAATAGAACACATCCCTCATATTCAAGACAGAGGGGTCGTCTTCCGTCACAATGCCCGGATCCCAGACAGAATCGACAACAGAGGGCTTCCCCTCCGTAATCGTACCGGTCTTGTCCAGTACGATCGTATTGACGGTCTTCGCAACCTGCAGGCTGGCGGCATCTTTGATCAGAATCCCGTTTTCCGCCCCCTTCCCGACCGCGGCAATGATGGCGGTAGGCGTTGCCAGACCGAGTGAGCAGGGGCAGGCAATCACGAGGACCGCTACTATGGAGATAAGGCCCATGGTCACTCCGTCGGAAGGAGCCAGGAAGATCCAGCAGAGGAGCGTCAGGATAGAAATGCCGATGATGACCGGGACGAAAACGGCAGCGACCTTGTCCACCGTCTTTTGGATCGGGGCTTTGCTTCCCTGGGCATCCCGGACCATCCGGATAATCGACGAGAGCATCGTATCGGTGCCGGTCCTGTCGGTACGGACATTGAAGGTTCCGCTCTGGTTGATCGTTCCCGTATAGACATTCATGCCGGCGACCTTGAGCACGGGTACGGGCTCTCCCGTCAGCATGCTCTCATCGACATAGGACTCACCCGAAGAAACGGTCCCGTCAACCGGCACCTTCTCGCCGGGCTTGACGATCACGATATCACCCGGAACAACCTGTCCCACAGGAAGAACCGTTTCCTTCACAAGCGGAATCCCGTCGACGACCTCAACCCGTTTGACCGTAACCTTGTCAGGCTGGAGCGTACGGAGTTTCCGGATGGCTCCGGTTGTGGAATGCTTGGCTTTTTCCTCCAGCAGACGGCCGATGAGAATGAAAGCCATGATCATCACGGAAGATTCGAAATAGAGGTGCGGTTCCAACCCCCGTGAGGTCCATACCTGCGGGAAGAAAAGATTGAAGGCGCTGAAAAGCCATGAGATGAGGACGGAAAGCGCGACAAGCGTATCCATATTGGCCGCCCCGTGACGGACTGCGTTCCACCCGGACTTGAAAAAACGACGGCCGTAGAGGATAAGGGCCGCACCGGAAAGGACCAGCAGGACGATCCCCTTGTAAGGGAACTCCTTGAAACCCATGCCGAGAAGCATCACCAGCAAGGCGATCACTACCGCTCCGACCGTATCCCGCCGGAGTTTCCGGTAAGCATCTTCCTGCAACCGTTCCGCCTCTGACTCACCGTCGTCGTCGGATTCCTCTACGATAAGGTCGTAACCGGCATCCTGAACAGCCTTCTTGAGGTCGCCGGAAGAACAAACGGAAGGATCGAAGTCAACCTGGGCAGTATTCGACGCCAGGCTGACAGACACGGCAGAAACGCCCTGATGGTTTTTCAAGGCGCCCTCAACCCGGGCTACGCAAGCCGCACATCCCATTCCCTGAACGGGAAAACTTTTCCTTACTGTCTTACTCATACACGATACTTATTGACCTGCTCCTGGATTAGGTCGGGATCATCGAAATAATTGATTTTCATCGCCGCTTTCATCTCATGGAGGGTCTGCGCAGCCACCTCGCGGGCCGCCTCGCTGCCTTTCCTGAGGATCTCGAAAACAGCGGGAATGTCCTTTTCGTATTCATGCCGGCGGGCCCGGATCGGCTCCAGCCGGTCATTCAAGACATTAATGAGGAACTTTTTGCATTTCATGTCTCCGAGGCCGCCCCGCATATAATGCTCCTTGACTTCCTGGAGATTTTGGTAATCAGGCCAATACTTCGGGAAATCGGCATCCTCGCAGAATGCGTCCAGATAAGTAAAGACCGTATTCCCTTCGACTTTGCCCGGGTCTTCCACCCGGAGATGACCGGGATCCGTAAACATGGACTTGACCTTCCGTTCCATCTCCTTCGGATCATCGCTCAGATAGATACAGTTGCCGAGGGACTTGGACATCTTAGCCTTACCGTCCGTCCCGGGAAGCCTGCGGCAGACCAGATTGGACGGAAGGAGGATCTCCGGTTCAACGAGGACTTCTCCGTAGGTAGAATTAAAACTGCGGACGATTTCCCGACACTGTTCGATCATCGGCTCCTGATCGTCTCCGACCGGAACGGTCGTCGCCTTGAACGCCGTTATGTCGGCCGCCTGGCTGATCGGATAGGTAAAGAAACCGACCGGGACGCCGCTGCCGAACGCGAGTTCCTCGCCTTCGGCTGAGAACCCCCGCATTTTGATTTCGGTCTTAACCGTCGGATTCCGCTGGAGCCGGGCAACCGTGACCAGGTTCGAAAAGAACTGGGTCATTTCGTGGAGCTCCGGAATCATCGACTGGATAAAGATTGTTACCTTTTCCGGATCGAGCCCGCAGGAAAGATAATCAAGAGCTACTTCAATGATATTCTGCCGCACTTTTTCGGGATTGTCAGCATTATCCGTAAGTGCCTGGACATCTGCGATGAAAACAAACATCTTGTCATAGTCTCCCTTGTTCTGGAGTTCTACACGGCCCCGGAGGGAGCCCACATAATGGCCAAGATGCAATTTGCCGGTAGGACGGTCGCCTGTTAAAATGATTATACCCATAGTATCACAAAAATACACAAAAACCAGCAACTCTGCAAGATTTATCGCTATATTTGCACCAAACCACAGTGCATGAGAATCTATCCTTTCATCCCGCTGGCAATCCTTGCCGTCCTGCTTTCCGCCTGCCATGGCGATGATCCGAATCAAGAAACCGGCAAAGAGGAACCTGTCCTCACCTACGATGTCCCGGCCTTTGCCGCAGGCGCTGACCTGAGTTGGGCTTCGGAGATGGAGTCCGGAGGCATCCGTTTCAAAGATACCGCCGGGAATACGAAAGACTTATATGAAATCCTGTCCGGGATCGGAATGAATGCCGTCCGGCTTCGCGTCTGGGTCAATCCCCGGTACGGATCCTGGTGCGGGAAGGCGGATTTCCTTGCGCAGGCCCGCCGGGCCGACCAGGCCGGAATGGCCCTTATGGTTGATTTCCATTACAGCGACTTTTTTGCGGACCCGGGCCGGCAGGACATCCCTTCCGCATGGACATCGGACAAGGGAGACGTCTCCAAAATCGCGGCCCGCGTCCGGGCCCATACCATCGAGATTCTCCAGGCCCTGAAAGAGGAAGGAATTACCCCGGAATGGGTCCAGATCGGAAATGAGATCACCAACGGACTGATCTGGCCGACCGGTCAGATCTACGACAGTTCCTGGAAAGAGATCAGCGGGGCATGGACAAAGGTGGCGACTCTCGTCAACGCCGGCTGCGAAGCGGCCAAGGAGGTCTTTCCCGGAACACTGACGGTCGTCCATGTCGACAATGCTTGGGATAATAAAGTATGGTGGTTCAGAAAGTTCCAGGAAGCGGGCGGGACGAAGTACGATATGATTGGGCTTTCCCATTACCCGCAGGATGCAGGCGGGAAAACCTGGCAGGATGCAAACGCCATCGCCGTTTCGGACGCTCAGGCGCTCTCGCTTGCCTTCCGAAAGAAAATTATCATCTCGGAGATCGGAACCCGTTCTTCAGATGCAGCCCTGGCGGCCCGGGTCTTGACGGATTTTGTCGGCAGGGCCAAGTCTTCCGGGGTATGCACGGGGGTTATCTATTGGGAACCGGAGGTGTACGGCGGATGGAAATCCGCTGCCCACAAAGCGCTCGGATGGAATGCTTACGACAAAGGCGCATTTACTTCCGCAGGATCTCCTTCGGAAGCGCTTGTCGCCATGATGAAATAAATCAGAATAAGACGGAGGCCTCTTCAAGGCCCGATACGACCGTTACCTTCCCTCCGTACAGGAGCGGAAGGTTTTTCTTTGTATGGCCTGCAGGGAATCCGTAGATGACCGGAATACCCAGGCTGTCCGCATAATTGCCGATCACCTCTTCCGCCGATTCGAAACCGATATCCGTCACGCTTTCGGTATAGGATCCGACGATGACGGCTTTTACATGCTCCAGCGCCCCGTGGAGCGCAATCGTATTCCACATCCGGTCGATATGGTGCAGCGTCTCTCCGATCTCCTCGATATATAGGACAGTATCTCCGATAATCGGATCCCAGGGCGTCGACAGGAGCGGAATCAGGGAAGTCATGTTTCCCCCGACCAGGATTCCCGATGCCGTCCCATGACAGTTCCTCGGATCGGCAGGGATGGTATAACGGGGCAGTTTTCCGAAAAGAAGGTCCCGGAGGGCGGTATCAGAGACCGGATCATCCCCGAATGTCGATCCCATCGGACCATGGACACTCGCGACTCCCTGCCGGAGCGAGGCTGCCAGGAAATTGGTAATATCGCTGAAACCGACGAGCCATTTCGGATCGCTTCGGAACAGGTCCGGCGGGAGGACGGGCAGGAGTTGGATTCCCCCGTAACCGCCGCGCGAACAGATGACGGCACGTGTCTGGGGATCCCGGAAAGCGGCCTCCAGCTCAGCCAGCCGTTCAGCAGGGCTGCCGGCGTATGGGCCTTTGTACTGACGGTCCGGATTGGGATAAACGACCGGTTCAAGGTTCCAGCCGCGAAGGAACTCGACGGCGGAAGCGAACTTGACGGGATCAAGGCGGTAGCAGGGAGAGACCAGCGCCACCTTGTCTCCTTCCTTAAGGAACGGAGGAATGAGATTGCCTGCTTGCTGTATCATGGCGCAAAGATAGGTAAATCCGTCGATAAGTCTATTGTTTTTCGAGGGAAAAGACGCTAAATTTGCGATAATACAAGATTTGCCGAATCATGACGGAAAGACAAGCCGAGATCATCGAACTGATCCACAAGGAAGTTAAACCCGCCCTGGGCTGCACAGAGCCGATCGCCGTGGCGCTCGCCGTGGCGAAGGCGGTGGAGATCCTCGCCGAGAACTGCACGGAATGCCATGGGTGCCCCCTATGGAGACAAACGGCTGATTTTCATATCTCCGTTTCCGTCAGCGGCAACATTCTCAAGAACGGAATGGGTGTCGGGATCCCGGGGACCGGGATGGTCGGCTTGCCGATCGCCGCGGCCCTCGGCGCGGTCTGCGGCGACTCCACCCGGGGACTGGAAGTCCTGTCCGGCCTGTCCGACGGGGCTGTCGAAAGAGCCCGGGAACTGGTCGCCGGAGAACGTGTGTCCATCTCTCTGGCCGATACATCCCACATCTTATATGTCAAGGCCACTGTCTGTCTCGGGAAGGACCTCGAGGCTTCCGCCATCGTCAACCCGCACGCCAGCGCCGTCATCGAAGACGACCATGACAAAATCGTAGAAACCCGTTTCGCAGACCGGATCCTGATGAGTTCCGAAGCCGGAGCGGCCGTACAGGAACGCCAGACCGCCGATTATGGATTGACAGTCCGGGAGATCTACGACTTCGCCTGCACGGCGGCCGATGAGGACATCGCTTTCATACTTGAGGACCGTACCCTCAATCTGGCACTCGCGCGGGAAGGTCTCCGCGGAGATTACGGTCTCCGGGTCGGGAAAGCGATCCGGGAAAACCAGCAGGAGGTTTTCGGCGATGATTTCATGAGTTTTGCGATGGGCATGACGGCAGCCGCTTCGGATGCCAGAATGGCAGGATGCACCCTGCCGGCCATGTCGAACAGCGGGAGCGGCAACCAGGGGATTACCGTCAGCATGCCCGTCATCTCCTATGCCCTCAAATACGGGATCGGTGACCGGGAACTGGCACGCGCCCTGATTCTGAGCAACCTCGTCGCAATCCATATCAAGGGCTATCTCGGCAAGTTATCCGCCCTCTGCGGCTGCGTTGTTGCTTCGACCGGTTCAGCCTGCGGGATCGTCTATCTCCAAGGAGGATCATACGCCCAAGTTTGTTCCGCCATCAAAAATATGATCGGGAACATAACGGGAATGATCTGCGATGGGGCCAAGGTCGGTTGTGCGATGAAGGTCGCCTCGGGCGTGTCCAGTGCCGTTCAGTCCGCCGTCCTCGCCCTGAGAGACACCTGCGTCGGAGAGACCGACGGAATCATCGAGGAAGACATTGAAAAAACGATCCGCAACCTGGGAACCCTCGGTTCGAGAGGGATGCAGGCTGCGGACCGCATGATTCTCGATATCATGCTCTGCAAATAATCATCGGATCTCGATGGCGTAGGGCATGGTCGCGTAGATCTTGCACGGCTGATTCTCTTTCAGCGACTCCAGCGCCTTGCCGAGTGCAGCAAAGGGAGTCCCGGCAAAAATGGACTTGTCCCGCTTGCTCTGTCCGATCATCTCGTAGAGCTGCTCGACTGCGGTCAACGGGCGTGGATAAGACGTGACGGAATAATCACTGTCGGATACATAACCGGCAAGGTCGGCAGCGCAGTTGACGGCATCCTGCAGGGTTCCGATCTGGTCCACGAGACCGATCCCGATGGCGTCGCTTCCAGCCCATACGCGTCCCTGTGCGATTTCGTCGACAGCCTCCGGAGTCATCCCGCGTCCTTCAGCGACCATATTTACGAAATTCGTGTAGGTATCATCTATATTCGCCTGCATGAAAGCATTCTCTTCCGCATCGAAAGGACGCATCAGGGATAATGCGTCACTGTGACGGTTCGAATTGACGGAGACGATATTGACATGGGCCAGGTTCTTAGCGGCCTTGCTGAATTCGGGGATCAGGCCGAATACACCGATGGACCCGGTCAGCGTCGTCGCGTCCGAGAAAATCTTCTCGCAACCGTTTGAGATCCAGTAACCGCCGGAAGCAGCATAATTGCCATAGGATGCGACGACCGGTTTCTCGGCCTTCAGCAGATCCAGGGCATTCTTGATCTTGGAAGAGGCAAGGACGCTTCCGCCGGGCGAATTGACTCTCAGGACGACAGCCTTTACCTTGTCATCCTTGCGGATCTTATCGATGATCCGTACGAAACGGTCCCCGGCAATATCGGATACATCATCCCCGTCCTTGATTTCCCCGTCCGCATAAAGGATCGCGACGGCGTTCTTGACGGAAACCGGCTCAACAGGCTTTTTCGCGGAAACATAATCTGCGAACGAGATCAGATGGAGATCCTCCTTCTTCTCAACGACGGCCATGTCGCAGAGGCGCTGCACAAGGGCCTCATGCGAGACGAGGCTGTCGACGAGACCGGCATTGCGGAAATCCTCAGGGAAATTGAGTTTCAGCCCGTCGATCAGCTCATTCAGTGTCTCTTCGGAAATGCCGCGGCTCTCGGCCATGGCGCTCGAATACGTCTTCCAGATCGACTGGATCATGACCCGGTTCTGCTCGAGATTCTCCTCGCTCGGAGCGCTCTTGGTATACATCTCGCCGGCGGATTTGTATTTTCCGTGGCGGATCAGCTGGTAATTGACGCCGAGTTTGTCCATCAGATCCTTCAGGAACATCAGGCGTCCGCTCAAGCCGATCAACTGGGACATCCCACCGTGATCAGCCATCATATAAATCTTGTCAGCTACGGTATTCAGGTAATAATTGCCGTTACCGGGGTTCTCCATGTATGCGATAACCGGCTTCCCGCTCTCACGGAATGAGGCCAGGGCCGCACGGAATTCCTCCAGGTCCGCCGTTCCGCCGGGGACGGAGTCGCCGCGAAGCAGGATATACTTGATACCCGGGTCTCCTGCTGCCGTCCGCACCGACTGGATGGCATCCCAGAGACCGATCGTTGCCGTTCCGGTACCAGAATATAAAGACATCACATCAGGCATCTTCTCGCCGGCCTGTTCCGCCAGGACAAACTCATCATAATTGATATCGAGGACGCCCTCACGGGGAAGAACCGTCTTTGATCCGCCGGAAAGTGCGGCGGATCCGATCATCCCGAGCATCAGGATCAATCCGAGGATCCACATGACAAAGAAGCCGCAAAGTACGGCCAATACCATTTTGACAAACTCTTTCATCTTATAGACAGAATTATTGTTCCAAAATACAAAAGTAACAATTTCCGCAAAAATAAGTATCTTTGTGGGTTATTAATTCGAGTTTATGGCACAAAAACCGTCCATTCCCAAAGGGACCCGCGATTTCGGTCAGCAAGAGATGGCCGAAAGAAACTATATCTTCGACACAATCCGTTCTGTATTCAAGACTTACGGTTACCAGCAGATTGAGACTCCCTCCATTGAGAATCTCTCGACCCTCCTCGGCAAATATGGAGACGAAGGAGATAAACTGCTCTTCCGGATCCTCAACTCCGGCGACGCTTTTTCCGGAATCGATTACGGACAGTACCGTCTCGAAGGCGACTCGTACAATAGCAAGGCCCTCTCCCTCAAGGTCTGCGAGAAGGGACTTCGCTATGATCTGACGGTGCCGTTCGCCCGCTACGTCGTACAGCATCAGAACGAGATTTCGTTCCCTTTCAAGCGTTTCCAGATCCAGCCTGTCTGGCGGGCCGACCGGCCGCAGAAAGGGCGCTACCGCGAATTCTACCAGTGCGATGTCGATGTGATCGGATCCCGCTCACAGGTCAATGAACTGGAACTCGTCCAGATGGTCGACCGGGTTTTCTCTCTCCTTGGCATCCGGGTCCTTATCAAGATCAACAACAGAAAGGTCCTGACGGGCTTTGCAGAAATCTGCGGATTCCCGGACCGGGTCGTAGACATCACCGTCGCCATCGACAAACTGGACAAGATCGGACTTGAGAAGGTCGAAGAGGAGATGATGGAGAAAGGACTGACGGCCGAAGCGGTTGCCGTCCTGCGCCCGATCCTGCAACTGACAGGCTCAACAGAAGAGAAACTCGCTCTCATGCGCGGCATCATGAATGGCGGATCCCCGTCGGGCATCGTCTCGGAAACCGGCATGAAAGGGCTGGATGAACTTGAAGAGCTGTTCGGGCTGATCGGTGCCGCGGGCATCTCTCACCCGGTAGAAATCGATCTCTCGCTGGCACGCGGCCTTAATTATTATACCGGTGCGATCTTCGAAGTCAAGGCCCTTGACTTCCCGATTGGAAGTATCTGCGGAGGCGGCCGTTACGACAACCTGACAGGAATCTTCGGCCTGCCGGACATGTCCGGAGTCGGGATTTCCTTCGGCGCCGACCGGATCTACGATGTCCTGAAAGGATTGGACAAGTTCCCTGCCGATCTTTCCCGGTCGACCCGTGTGCTGTTTGCCGTCATGGGCAAGGAGGAACTTCGCTACAGCCTCTCCCCCGCCAAGGCGCTCCGGGAGGCCGGCATCTCCGTAGAAGTCTTCCCTGATGCCGGGAAATTGAAAAAACAGTTCGACTACGCGACAAAGAAGAACATCCCGTTTATTTCGATCAACGGAAGCGAGGAGATTGCGGCCGGAACGCTCAATTTCAAGAACTTGCAGACGGGAGAACAAAAAGCATTCTCCAAAGAAGACCTCGACGGAATCCTCGCTTTCCTTGCCTAGGGCAGCGGAGGAGAGAAGAAAAATTTGGACAATTCAAAAATTGTCCATATCTTTGCAATCCACATCGCGGAGTAGAGCAGTCGGTAGCTCGTCGGGCTCATAACCCGGAGGTCGTTGGTTCGAGTCCAGCCTCCGCTACTAAACAAACCAAATAACACCTTGAAACCCAATACAAACGGTTCCAGGGTGTTTTCTTTTACCCGGATAACGCACTTTTTGTGATTGAATCTGTGACTGCCCTCCAAAAACCAAAAACCAGTCACAAAAACAGCGTAACATTATGAAACAGACAACCTTCGACATTTCGTTCTATTGCCGGGAAAGTAAAGCCAATCGGGAGGGACTTGCACCTGTTGAGATGAGTATCATTATCAATGGAGAGCGGTGTATCATTACACTGCCCAGGAAAGAAAAGCCTGGTGAGTTCAAGCGTAACCTGCATTCTAAAAGGGACAACGACACCAAAGATTACTTGCTTGCGGTAAGGAAAAAACTTGGTGAGGTACAAACAGATATGATGAACAATGACCTGCCTCTGACCGCACCTCTACTCAAAGACTATTTCAGGACAGGAGGTGTGGTTAAGTACACCATCGAAACCCTTTTCGACGATTACTATGCGACCCTGAGGAAGCGGATAGGTGTAGACCTAACTGCAAAGACGTACCGGAAGTACGAACTCGCAAGGGACAGGCTATTCACAATGGTGGATAAGTACAAACCACTCTCTTTCCTGACCAACGGGCTGATGAAGGATTTTATGGCTTCCCTCAACCGAGATTTCGACTATGTTACAGCCCAGTCATATTGCCAGAAGATTAAGACTGTTTGCCTATATGCAGCAGCAAATGGGAAGATGCAGATAAACCCTTTCTTCGATATGCACCTGCGGAAAGGGGAAAAGAACATTCAGTTTCTCACTGAGGAAGAGGTGATGGCTATCAGGGACACACATCTCGGGAACGCCAGCCTTAACAAAGTGAAGGACTTGTTTATTTTTCAGGTTAACTCAGGGCTCTCATATTGCGATATGGCTATACTGGTCCCCGAGGATTATCAAGTAACAGAGCAAGGACAGTTTTACATTCACAAACGCCGTAAGAAGACTCAGACCTTCTTTACGGCGGTGATTTTCCCTGATGGTGTTGAAGTTTTGAAACGATATGGGTTCATATTACCAATACTATCCAATCAGAAGTATAACGTGTACTTAAAGCAGATTGCGGACTTGTGCGGGATAGACAAACCTCTACATACACACGTTGCCAGGCACACATATGCTACAATGTGCCTGAACCGTGGAGTCAGGGTAGAGGTGGTTGCGAAATTACTTGGGCACAGTACGACCAAGGTAACTATGCATTACGCCAAGTTTGTGCGAAAGACGATAATAACGGAAGTTGATGAAGCATTCAGTTTTGCTTGGGAATCTGAATAAGAGGGGGAATATTCCCCCGCTAGGGGGGTGGTTTTTCCCCCGCCAGAGGGGTGATAATTCCCCCCATATAAGAATAAAGAAATAATAGAAAGGGGCGATTATCAGAATCAGCCCCTTTCATCTCCTAAATGGTGGTGTGTGTCAACTTCATTCCACCCTGAAACGCCAAGGGTTCACACGTGCTATTTCCGCCCTCATAACCCGCCGTATTTGGCGTTATACCAACAAGATGGAGCGATGTCCCAGGTCGTGAAATACACCCCCTTACTGGGGCTTATTTACACGAATCCAACCGTTGCTTCTGGTAATTGTCTCCTCCCCCCGCCTCCTTTTTTTGTACACTGCCCGAAACAAGTTTACCTTTGGTAAGTTTGGTAAGCCCACACACTGTTGCGCGAAAAAAATTGCCCCAAGTTTTTTCGATTATCCCAGGTCATCTTACCTTCCCATCCATTTTTTCCATACTTGCGGACTATTTATAGTAAAACCGAAAGATTATGGAAACAAAACAGTACAAAAGGACCTCAAAGAGTCCTTCACAACAGACCCGCCAACGCATTTCGGACGCAATGAGGGGGAGACCCAAGAGCCAGCAGACTAAGGACAGAATAAGCCAATCATTACAGGCATACTGGTCGGACCCCAACAACTTTCCGGATGACAATCAAACCACTGGCTTTGAAGATTGTTTGTAAAACACGGTGCGGGATTAAACCTGCACCGTTTGTCTTTACCCTAGTTCAGCCAGCAAGGTTACAATCTCTTCCCGGCTGTTAACCAGGTGTGGAATGCCATTGACGTAGAGGCATCCATAAACACTCTCTTCTCGGGGTTGTACAAACAACTCCGATACTTCAACACCAAGTGCGTCGGCTACTTCTTGTAACCGGCTTAATGTAGGGTTTCCATTTAACGATTGGGAGAGGGTTATAGGGTTTATCCCTATTTTCTCCGCAATTTTTGCCATTGTGATGCGCTTCTCCCGGCACAGTTCCTTGATTCGTAAAGCCATATTCTCCATATTTTAGACAAAGATAGTGTTTTTAAGTCTAAAACCCTAAGGAATCTAAAAAAGATACATAAAATTATGAAAAAACCCTTAAATAAATTTGGATAATTAAGAATAAACCATTATCTTTGCTCTTGGAATTAAGGATAAACCCATAAGAACAATGAACGCGAACAACAACATAGCAGAAGCCCTCAACATTATGAACGCCCACGATTGGTATTGGAGAATGGCAGACTGCAACTTCACCGCCCACTACAATGCTGCAAAGGCTACGATGAGGGAGTTTGTTGAGACCGTTAGTAAGATTGACGATGCTGTCGTCCGTGAAGCACTCCGCAACTTGTGGAGGCTACGTTTTGAAGACGCTTCCAATGCCGTGAACGGCATAAAGACCGAGAATTACGAGAACCGCAAGGCTGAACTGATGAAAGCCATTGCAGCCTAGTTATACTGATTGTTTAACCCTCAACACATTTAGGAAATGAATACCATCATCACCACCGCCACCAACAACGCACTTGTTGCAGCACACATCGAGACCATCACCCGTAAGACCGGCTCTGCCCTGATGGGTATGAGCAAAGCCCTTCTCATCGAGGAAGCCAAGAAGCAGATGAGAGAAGGGGTCTGCCACTTTATCTACTTAAAGAAGGACGGCTCTGTAAGAGAGGCAATGGGCACTCTCTCAAAGCCTGTCCTCAACGCAACTTTGAAGGGCACGGGAGCATCACCGGAGGAATGGGGATGCTGCTACTACCACGATGTTATTAAGGGGTCTGCTCGCAGTTTTCGTTGGCAAAATCTGGTTGCAGTCCTTTCCTAATAAGATTTACCGGGGAGGGTTACTGCCCTCCCCAAAACCACACCACCAATGATGACAAGTTACGGTTTAGAGTTTAAGGTCCTGGACGCTGAGGAAATCATTCGGCTTAGCGGATATGATAGGAGCGTTGCCGAATGTCATATTGCCAATTGTGGTTGCATTATCGTGGATGCGATGTACGAGCAGCCTATCGACAATGAATACGACCTGGAAGAGATATACAAACTTATAGACGAGCAATAATATGGAAATGGCGAACTACATACTCACAATCCTTCGCTCTCAGTTGATGATTGTGTTCTCCTGGGGACTTGACCCCTATTCTTTCCGTGTCATTGAGAACGGACTTGCCTTCAACGTTTCCGGCTACAAACACCAGGGGCGTGTTGAGGTCGTCTATGACGAGGGCTATGACCTTTTCACGGTTAAACTACTGAACCGTGATGGCAGCGTCAAGACCATCGAAGATGGCATCTACCTGGATGGTCTGGTCGATACAATTGACAGGCTCGTTGAAAAGACCGATGATTATGCAGCCAGGGTCCGCCGCCAGTACGGAATGTAAGACTATTCGCGGAACTATTACTTGGAATTGATTGATAGATAACGATATAAGTTTAACCCGGGTCTCAATTCGTAAGACTTATCACTGAAACCCACAAAACACACACAGATTATGAGTGTCAAAGGCTCTTATACAACCGCAGAACCCCTGGAATGGAATGAGGCCATTTCCTTTATGAACCGCCTATACGATGACGGGAACTTCACTATCTCACTCCTGGTTGGATGCGGCATATTTTTCGGATTACGCATTAGTGATGTGCTTCGGTTGAGGAAGAAGGACCTGGAAGCCGATGAAACCCTTATCCTCTTTGAGAAGAAGACAGGGAAAAGACGCATCATCAAAATCAACCCGTCCTTCAAGCAACACATCAATAAATGCTTGGCGAAGATGAATGTCAGGCACGATGATGACCTGGTATTTATTTCCAAATGGGGCAAGCCCTACACGACAAACCGGCTCAATGTGATGTTCAAGTCCTTCAAGTACAAATATCGACTGAATATCACCCACTTCTCTACCCACACATTAAGAAAGACCTTTGCCACTAGGATTTACAAGATGGCCGGGAATCGGCAAGAAGAAATGCTCGTACGCCTTTCGTCAATGTTTTCACACGGTTCAGTAGCCACCACTAGGAGGTATATTGGGCTTACCGACAAAGTGATGATGGACACCTACGATATGCTTTAACGGAAAACGGCTCCTGGAATTACCCTGGGAGCCGCTTTTCTATTGATGTCTTTGCTAATAAATAGGTATCCTAAACCTCTTATCTGGGTCTGTATTCCACTGGACTTGATAGGTATAGCCCCTCTCGGTATCGAGCAGAATAAATGTATAGGTATTGTTCGTAGGATAAAGTTCATATCTCCCAGCCCGGAGGTTATCTTCATCCCATACCAATGAAGTATCATCAATTGCAACCTGCATTCTATCCGCACTCTTATTCATTCCATACTGGACTTGCCATAGCCTTCCCGTAGCCGTGTCCAACTTGATAAGGTTGTAAATGTTATCTGTCTTATATAGTTTGAAACGGGGGTGCTGGTATGCAGACATTTCAGCAATGAAATCTGCATACTGAAAGATGAGACTATCCCTGGGAGACAGAATGAGAGTATCTTTCTTCTCTGTTTGGGCATTGGCACTGATACCGATGCCACATAATGCCACTGCAATAATCAGTAATCGTTTCATATCGTTTGATTTATGATGCCCTTAACCTTTCAGGGGTGATGACGGAATGTATGTTATCCACGAAGTCCCCTATATGCATCGCAGATGGTCCAAACACGGCATACCAGTCATACTCACTGAAAGGAGTGGTTTCATAGAGCGTTTCCTTGGTGATATCGCCGTTCTCGCAGACATAGGTGATGATGGTCTTCAAATACTCTTCCTGCATTGAGTTGAGGTTCGCGCCGGACAGGAACTTGCTGAACCTATCCACGGCTACAATCCTATCAACACCTATCTGGCTCCGGATGAATGCCGCCACGCTATCCCCGCAAATCATATTTCCACGCTGGACATACCGGTCGTATTCCTCCTTGGTCCCCAGTTCCTTCCACAATATCCTTTCCAGTTCGTCAATGTCCTTGCTATCCAGCCGTTCAATGTTGAATATCTTACGCAGGACTGGAAGATTTCGGTTCTTGGCAAGGTAGTCAATGACACGCTGCTTGTAGGTCATTGTCGGCATAATCCCAGGAACACCATCTTTGACATCAACCACATCGGCAATGTTGATGGTGAATGTCCTGTTATCAGTCCCCAGGATGAACTGAACCAGGTCCCGGATTTCCTTTCTCACCATTTCCAGGCGTTCCAGGTTCGCAGTTTCAAAGAAGCGCCCGTCTGCCAGTTCATTGATAACCCCCATCTTGGCTGCTACCTGGGGAATAGATGCCCGTTCTTGGAGGTTCTGGGCGGTCCTCACGACAACAGCCCGGCTCCGTTCCGCAGACACCTCTTCATCAATCATTGAGAGTTGTATGTTGAGGACAAGGACATCAAACTTCTTCGCCGCCTCATTCTCAATGCCGGACACCAGGAGCGGAGCAATCTCGTCCTTCAAAGTAATGGCATCCACATTGGAGATATAGGTCCAGTTCTCTCTCTTGCGGAACTTATCCACGACCTCCCAATGCTGCCGGACGGATATACTTGTGTCTCCCAAGGACTGAACCTGCTCACAGAGGATATCCTTCAACTCATCGTGCAGGGACTTGGCGAAAGCGTCTTCCTGGTACTTGGCGTGTTGCAATGCCGCTGCCAGGTCCGTGCGAAGCCCGAATAGCCGTTCAGTCAGGGACATCATCGGCAGCGGTTCCTTGCCTTTCGGGTGCTTGTCAAAGAACTCAAAGTTCCCGCACCAGTCAAAGATGTAGAACTCCTTCTTGTCCTCACCGATGTCAAAGATGTTGGGTGAAAGACGGGTTCCACGACCTATCATCTGGTTGAACTTGATGAGACTATGAACCTGCTTGAAGAATACCAGGTTGAGGATATCCGGCACATCTATACCAGTATCCAGCATATCCACGGAAACGGCAATCTGTGGCATCTGTCCCCGGACTTCAAACTTTTCAATGAGGTCCTGGGCGTAGTTGATGTAGTTGTCAATGAGGACGCAGAAATCGTCTCCCAGTTGAGGATACATGGCTTTGAACCGACTGACGATGAGTTCTGCGTGCTGGTGGTTGTATGCGAAGATGATGGTCTTGCCGATGGTATCCCCGCTATTCACCTTCAAGCCGTTGGTCATCAAGTCAATGAGAACCTTGTCAATGGTATCGGTGTTGAAGATGTACTTGAAAATCTCCTTGCTTGTGATATCCCGGTGGTAATCCTTCTCCGGGTCCGTGCCTCCCAGGTCCTGCTTCGCTTGCTCGTACTTCCATATCCCCTCCATTTGCTTCTTCTCTTCCGGGGATAGGTCATTATACCGGATACCATTCGTCATTATCTCCGTACTCCGGGACAAAACATTGTAGTAGGTCAGGTATCCATCATCAACTGCCTCTTGGAGTTCATAAGCGAAGTTCGGCTCACCTCCCTCCATTTGGAAGAGTTCGTAGGTGCTTCTATCCACTTCTTCCCGGGGAGTTGCCGTAAGACCGACCATAAAGGCATCAAAGTAGTCCAGGATAGCCGTGTATTTACCGAAAACAGACCGATGGGCTTCGTCTATGATGATGAGGTCAAACCTACCGACCGAAAACACCTTGGTATCGGCATCAATGTAGTTTATCATCGTCTGGTAGGTGGAGAACATAATCCTGGCGTTGAGGTCCGGGTCTTTGTCCTCGCTCAATATCGTGTTGGTCGCACTGGGAAGGAGTTTGGCGAAGTTGGACCGGGCTTGTTTCACCAGGGCAATGCGGTCAGCCAGGAAAAGGACGTTCTTCACCCAGCCGTTTCTCATCAGCACTTCGCACAGGGAGATAGAAACCCTGGTCTTGCCGGTTCCGGTCGCCATTACCAGTAATCCCCGCCGGTGAAGCGTGTTGAAGTGTTCGCAGATGCTACGGATGGCTCTCTTTTGGTACTCTCTGTTGGTGATGCTGTCATCAATGCGAAGGTCCGTAATCGGCTTCCGGTTCCTACGCTGCATCAGCACATTGAGGTCATCTTCCGTATGGAAACTGAAAACCGGTCTTGCAGGATAGCCCAGACCATCTATGATGTAAGTCTCGTAGCCGTTGGTGTAGTAGATGATGGGGCGTATTCCGTATTCCCGTTCCAGGCAATCGGCATAGAGTTCCGCCTGGTGTTTTCCTACAAGCGGGTCTTTGGTAGTTCTCTTCGCTTCCACGACCGCAAGGGGCTTACCATTCGCACCGAACAGGACATAATCCACATATCCCACGCCTTCATTGTTCGGCATTCCCAGGACCTTGATTTCAATCCCGGCTTTGGAGGGCATCTTGGCTCCTTCCACATCTAGGACATCCCATCCTGCCTCATTCAGCATCAAGTCAATGAAGAACTTGCGTGTCTGGGCTTCGCTATAATCCCCGGGGACTTCAATGGTAGCCGGTTTCTTTACTGCCTCTTCATCAACACTGGACACGAATGCCGGCGCAGGAACGGGAACTTCTGTCGGCGTTATAGGTGATGTCTCGGGCTTTTCCGGTACGAGGTCTCTGTTGAATGGAGCCAGCGTTTCCAGGACACGGAGTTTGAGAAGGATGCCTCCTACCAGGTTATATAGGTTGAGAAGACAGAAAAATGCCTCACTGCCTTTGACCTCGCTGGAATGTGCGGCCCTATTACCCACCTTGCGGATATAGTGAGCAGCCATCATCAGTCGGTCATCCCCAATGAACCCCGTGAATGGTTCGCCGGTCATCAACTCGTAGAGACTATCCCGGTCGCTGATTTCAATGTGTTTTAGTTTGTAGATGGCTTTGACTACCCATTCCAACCCCTTACGGCTGTTGAGAGCAGACATCTCGTAGTTGGATTTCTGCATCTCTTCCGCCGCCGAGCAGAAGCGATACAAATCTTTCAGGGCATCTATGCCTTTCAGGTAATCAAAGTTCCGCATAACCTACCAATCTTCTTCGTCTTCTCTCTGCTTGTCCAGTTCAGCCCGGATATCTACAAGAGTACGACCTTGATAACTAAAATACTTCGGTCCCTGGTATGTTCCAGCAGCATTCTTTTTGGGAATAAACTCCTTTACAAATGCAGACAATGCCCAATTCTTGCCGTCATATTCAACAGAGTTGGGACCAGAGATAGGCACTTCTATTCCAAGCGGGTCAAAAACTATCTTGTCGCCGACTGATAGACCTACCAAATCAAACTTGAAGGGCTTCTTGCGAGATGTCATAATCGTTTGTATTAGTTAAACCAGTAATCCATCCGGCTATTGAAGAGCGTTTCGGTTTCCTGTATTGATTTCTTTATCAGTTCTTTCTGTTTCTCTATGGCTTCAATCTTCTGGGCGAAGGTGTTTTGGAGGTCAATAGGAGGAATAAACAAGGGTTGAATGCTCAACATAGGGATAGTGAGTTGAGGTATAGCACCGCCATTCCCCGTTATTTTTGCTATTCTAAAATAGTAAAGCATAAAAACAGGCATTATTTGAGAGACATCTGGAACCACCACATTCAAACGAATAATCGGGAAAAATGGTGTATTTCGTAAAATGGGCGTTCCAATATTTACACCACGTCCAGCGAATGTGATGCATTCTCTATCTTCCCTTGCCTTGGAAGTATAACCATAAAGCCCATCATTCTCCAAACCATTTGAAAAAATAGGAATGGGATACTCTTTTGAATAATAGGAAGAAAAAGATGATTTGGGAACATCTCCTCCTGCAAACAATCTACAACTGACTTCCGCTATTTTTTTAATCTCCCATCCCTTTTCATTTGTAATAGGGTCCCCGAACATATCATAGAAGATGGATTGAGCCAGGTTGTCCAGTTCTTTCAGTTGTTGTTTCTTCTTCTCAATGATGCCGGTTAAACAATCCAGTTCAGCGACAATCTTCTCTTGTTCCTGGACTGGGGGAACAGGGACCTTACATTCTCCATATTCCTTGAAATAGATATGTGGAATAGCCGCTCCCGTAGCAAACTTGGAGAGATTGAGACTTTTCAACAAATAAGCAACATAACCAAGCAAGTAGCCATCCTTGGGAATGATATACTGCAATGTTCCCAGTAAGGATGTCTTTGCCGGATAAGTATTGACCCTTCCAACGCCAGAGCCATCTTTTACAACACCAATGTAGGGTTTATCTCTGTGGAAGAAATCTATGTTCTGCACATATCCGCTCGCACCATATACGGGATAATCACCCGTCTTCCCGACAATCTCCTTCTGGGCAATGTTGGAAGATGCCTTGTCGCAGATTTCTTTGACTCTCTTTATTTCCCAACCTTCTCTCATCGCCTACAAGAACTTTGCACGGAACTCCGCAAGAGCCGCACTGATTTCAGTTTCAAGGTTATCAATCCGGTCCAGGATAACTTCCGGCTTATCATACTCCACGACCTCACGCTCAACTTCCTTGTACTTGTTCATTGAGAGAACATAGTCATTCTCACGGATTTCATCCACGGGAACCAGGAAACTCTTGCCCTTCCTGGTCCGGGTCTCTTCCCCAGCAAGATTGTTGAACCGGGCAATTACATCCGGGATATCGTTCTCTTCAACTTCCTGCCGCCTCTGGTCCAGGGAGAACCCGTCTGCTTGCATATCATAGAACCAAACCTTGTCCGTCCCTCCGGCATTGGTCTTGGTAAAGATGAGGATAGCCGTGGAAACGCCGGAATAGGGCTGAAACACACCGGAAGGCATAGATATCACCGCCTGTAATCTCTGGTTGTCTATCAGTTGCTTCCTCACAGCAAGATGGGCATTGGAGTTGCCGAACAGAACCCCGTCCGGGACAATGGAGGCACATCTTCCACCCAGTTGCAGCATTCTCACGAAGAGCGAGACAAAGAGGAGTTCCGTCTTCTTGGTGTTAGCGATAGCCAGAAGCGACTTACTGATATCTTCACTATCCACACTACCAGCAAAAGGCGGATTGGCAAGGCAGAGCGTATAGCGGTCCTTATCAGTGTTGCTTGATGAAAGACTATCCCTCCAAGCGATATCCGGCTCATCAACCCCGTGCAGCATCAGGTTCATCGCACCGATACGCAGCATAGTGGCATCGGTATCAAACCCGTGAAACATACCTTTCTTGTAGTGTTCCGCATTCTCCTTTTTGAGAAGTTCGCTCTTGAAGTGGTCCGTGATGTACTTGGCACTCTCCACGATAAAACCGGCACTTCCCATAGCAGGGTCGCAGATTTCGTCTTTCAGCGTGGGTTTCATCAACTGGACCATCATACGTATAATATGTCTCGGGGTGCGGAACTGCCCATTGTTGCCGGACGCTGCCATCTTCCCCAGGATATACTCATAGACATCACCCATTGCGTCCCGGTCGTTCATATCCAGGGCATCAACCCCATCCACGACTTTCACCAGGGTACGGGGATTTTGAATAAGGAACACAGCATCCTTCATAAACCGGGAGTATGCCGATGCCTTGCCGGTCCCCAGGTTTTTGATGAAGACAAACACATCATTGCGGATGGTGTTGAACATTGAGGTTGCTTCATCGTTTTTGAAGATATGCCAGCGAAGACCCTGGTAAGGAACATCCCTATCCGTTTCCGGGTTATGCCAGTTGCCTTCCGGGAATACTGGATTACTCACTTTCCCGCCGAACAGGGCAGCATTCGCCTCTCTCTTGGTCTCGGCATCGTCCAGCATCTTCATAAAGAACAGGTAGGTCATCTGTTCCAGGATGGTCAATGAGTTGGTGATACCTCCGGTCCAGAAGGTATCCCATATAGCGTCAATGCGATTTTTAATCTCGCCTGTAATCATATTGTGTTGGGTGTTGTGTTCTTGCTATCATACAAAGTTAGAAAAAAATGCGGATAGCAACGACGTGAAAATGTATGACTATTGAAGAAAACCGACAAAAGTCATACACCCCAAACAACCTTCATTATGTTAAATGCTTGATTTTATTGAAGATACAAGAAAATCGTAATAGAAAGCACAGAAGTCTTACATTGTAAGAAAGAGCGTGAAGACATTGTGACCTCACGCTCTTTTTTCCTACTGGACCGGGTCCTTGTAATAGTCCATTGCCGGAAGATTACCCTTCCGGAGATACTTGGCTATTTCAGCCCTGGGGTAAACATCACCTAGAAGTAGCAGGGCAGCATCAACGGCTTCTTCGACAGGCGGGAAGTATTCTTTTAGCCATCCTCCCTCAATCTTGTCATCGACGCTGGAATCATACGTGTGCGTGTACTCGCCAGATTGGATTGTGATTTTCATTGCATTGGTATGTTAAAAGGTTAAACACCAGCAAAGGTACGATTACTACCCCACACCTTTTAAGAATAATGCTGGGTAGGTTCTCATAACCTCCCAGCATTATATTCTTAATTCTTTATTCTTATATGGGGGGAAAAACCACCCCCCTAGCGGGGGAATTATCACCCCTCTGACGGGGGATTATTCCCCCTGTGCATTATCGCTACTTACGGGAAAGAGTATTTTCAAAAAAGCCTTTCTTCTTTCAGGTGCTTTATAGTAATCGCTCACATCACGACACGCTGTCTGTTTCAGCACCTGCTGAGAGACCGACTTATATCCTCCGTTTTTATTGTCCAACACGAGAAAAATATCTGCGGCTTTTTTCCACAAATGTGCGTCAGCCGTTATTGCGGTTAGAAAAGCGGTCAGTTCAACAACGCTGCTTGTCCACTTAATCTCCCCGGCGGGCTGAGTGGAAGACCGTCCAAAATAGTACAAGAAGTCGGACTCGGAAGTTTCCCCAGCAATATAGTGGTTGAGGACCGCGTTACGATATGCAACCCTCATTTCCTCTTCTTTATAGTCAACGAGGTTAAAGAATGGAGCATTTTCGTCCGAACTGTCTTCCTTTATTTCGTCCCATACTTCCGAAACCAGTTCAATAAGCCCAAACTCGCGACCGAATTGATAAATGACATCTTCCCTGTTCTTGGCTTTATTAGGTGCGTCTTTGGGTTCAACACTGCTGATTAGTTCTAGCAATTGTCCGGCAAAGGCACTAACCTTTTCTTCGTCACCGTTGAGGGTCAATCTATTTCCAGCATCTTTTAACCTATTGTACTCTTCATATATCTCCCGAAGTACTACCACTTCGTTTGTGTCGGGAACCTCTATTAAACGGACACTGTTGTGTCCGGGTGATGGGATGCTGATTGAACTATACCCCTCTTTGATAGCCAGGGTAAGGGCTTCAAGAATACTCTCTGGGGTTGATAACGCTACTTGTGAAAACACCTTAGTCATAACTGCTAATTATAATGCTGTGACAAATATAACCAAATCCGAGGTTATGTCAAAGACCACCCCAATAAGCAATAGTAAACAACGGTAAACACCCAGATTCTGTGGTTTTGCGACCTTGCAGCACTTTTTGTTTTGACGGTGAATCGAAGAAGAGTGAACACTGAATTGCATAGTAAACAACGGTAAACACCAAAGACGGAGAAAAGTCGAGACCTTTGCCGACGGCTTTGGGAGAGAAAGAAGACCTGCCCTTCAAACAGAAGCCAAAATGAAAAAAGGTAAACAACGGTAAACAAATTATACCACAATAAGTTACGACCTTTGCTGTCGGCGTTTGAGAGAAATATAAAAGATATTGATATATGAATAAAGAAACACTTGAAAAGATGCGACTAGACGTGAACTGCATCAACTACGAATTGAAGAGTAAGGGTATCAATTGTAATGTGAGCCTCAGTGGGAACGTGGATACTCCTTATACATTGACCGTGGCTTGCGGAGACATCGAGTTCTCACATCCGGTGGCAACCTATCCTGAGTTCAAGGCTTTCATTGGAATCGGTGTTGGATACTTCCTTGGGGTTTTCGACGAGATTGTGAAGGTGCTCCCAGAAATGGTGTCCGATGCACAACAGTAAGGAATATGGGAAACGATAACGAAAAAAAACCATATAACAAAGACGGGTATTACGTACAAATACCTATTGTGCTTATGGTGTTGTTAACCCCCGTAGAGTTGATGGTATTATGTATAATAATCCATATGACTAATATAGAGAAGAAGCCCATCAGTCTGTCTATGTTTATGGCTTTAACGGGCAGGGACAAAAAAAGTATCAGGCTGGCATTGGAAAGCCTTGCCAGGCTCAAAATAATCAAGAAGGGGAAGGTGTGCCGGATTGGAACGCAATATACAGTTGATGATGAGCGACTAGGAAAGATGGTGGAGCGGCTCAACAAGCATCATAATCCTATCATCCGCCTAAAATATGCAGATGCCATAAGACGTAAAGAGAACACAACCGCTATACACGACTTTGTGATTAGAACATTGTCAGATACTTCAACAGACACCAATAATTCATAATCATAGTATGAGCAATTTTATTAAACTACCCCCAATTCTCCCCAAGCAGTATCTTAGGGAGCAGATTAACACCCTGATGGAGAAGGGGCTCCCCAGTGGTTATTACACTGGCATTAAGGTGTTGGATGACATTTGTCGTATCGACAAGGGTCGATTGGTTACGGTGACTGGAATCCCCAATCTTGGCAAGTCCGAGTTTGTGGATTTCATCACCACTACACTTAACAAAAGGTACGGGCTTAAAACTCTGTTTTATAGCCCAGAAAATATGCCTGTTGCCTTCCATTTGGAGAAGATAATCAGGAAGTACACGCTAAAACCGATTTCTGAATTGTCTGGCGACGAAAAAGAGAAGGCTATTAACTACGTCCTTGACAACTTCTACTTCTTCAACGGTATGGACGTTACCCAGTTGCCGACCATCCTCAAAGAGGCAGAAACGATGGTTCGAGAAAAGAACGTTGACATTCTTGTGATTGACCCGTACAACCGCATTGACGTGGATAAGAATGCCCTTGACATTGAAACACAGTATATCTCCAAGATACTGAACGACCTTTGTCGTCTGGCTCAGAGATGCAACATAATTGTATTTTTGGTCGCTCACCCTCGTAAAATGACCAAAGACAGTTGTGGAAGATACATTAAACCCACGGGCTATGATATCAATGGGTCTGCAAACTTCAACAACAAAACGGACTTTGGTTTTACGGTACATCGCGAGCAAGGGGAGACAAAGACAAATATAACCGCGTGGAAGGTCAAGTTCTCCAATTATGGGACGTGCGGCGAATGCGACCTTGAATATGACACGGTATCGGGCAACTATTACGAGGCGTCATCCGCTTTTAATGACGATGACCTCCCCTTCTTTGACCTTGATTTTGACACCAACAAAACGTCTTCCGTTACACCAAAAACCCCACTCTCTCCGTTCGTGTTTCCGGAAATCAAACAGGATAAAAGTCCTTTGGACGTAAAAGTGTCTGTGTACGAAGGGACGATAGACAACACCGGAAAGGAAATGGTGTTGAAAGACTTCCTGTTGACAGATGCGTACAAGGATGTTGCAGAGGATATCCGAAAAGGAGCGACACCCGAAGAACGTCACGACCGAAAAGACAGGCACAAGAAAAACATACCTTGCGTAACTCCGTCAGGGCTGTTCTCAAAGAGGGGTGTGAACAACCTTATAAAACACTCCGGGCTGTTGTGCATTGACATTGACAGGGGCGATAACGTTGAGGTTATGGACAGAGTTCCTACTATCTTACGGCGCCTCCCATACGTGGCATACGCGGCTAAGTCCATAACCGGTGACGGATACTATGCCATTGTACCCATCGAACATCCCGAACACCACAGGGAACACTTCCTTGCCATCGAGAAGGAGTTCAAGGACGAGTATGGTATTGTGCTGGACAAGAGTTGCAAAGATGTCTCCCGGATGCGATTTGCAACCTATGACGCAGAGGCTTATTACAACCCCCAGGCTTCCACATACTACCAGGAAATAGTGGAGACCCTGAATACGGAACAACCGTTTGTAACCACACAAACGGCTCCTTTCAAACTGGAATATAGCAGCACCCCGTCTGTGGCAGACCTGGACGCTAAGATACGTGAGGCAGTGAAACGAGGGATAAATATTGTTGACCCTTACGAGGACTGGCGTAAAATGGGTATGTCATTGGCTACCCTGGGCGAAGAGGGTAGAGAAAGATTCCACGCGGTTTCATCTACGTCTCCCAAATATGACCGGGATGAGTGTGATGCCTTCTTTACGAACCTC
This sequence comes from uncultured Bacteroidia bacterium, assembly GCA_902789395.1. Classification (GTDB taxonomy): domain Bacteria; phylum Bacteroidota; class Bacteroidia; order Bacteroidales; family UBA932; genus Cryptobacteroides. The sequence goes on from CADANY010000007.1 coordinate 130,394, forward strand.
CTAGCCACTTATCCGGACGAGAAGAACGAATACACTCTCAGAACCGCTTTCAAGATACTTAACACTGCATTACATCAGTAGGGGGTGGGAACACCCTGCCCCCCAGCAGATATAACTATAACATTTTAATAATATGTCAACCTTTGTGACAACTTTGGGAGGAAGCGTACCTCCCGAGGGTGAAATGATATATCCCTCACACAAACTCAACTTCCGGTCACTGAGACCGGACGAAGTTGAGGTCCGTCCAGCCGATACCAGAAATGGTAAGGCAAAACTACTATTGTACAAGAATGCCAGGGTAGACCGCAACATTCTTGATGCTACTGTCGGTCCGCTGAATTGGCAAAGCGAATATTACGAACAACGTAATTTGCTATTTTGCCGCGTTGGGATTAAGAACCCTGAAAGTGGGGAGTGGATATGGAAAGCCGACACTGGTTCGGAGTCTAACATTGAAGCGGAAAAGGGGCTTGCCTCCGACGCTTTCAAGCGAGCCTGTTTCGCTTTTGGAATTGGGAAGGAACTTTACACAACCCCTGTAATCAAAGTTGACATCCAGGAACGGGATATGTACAACGGCAATTTCACCCAGACGTTCTCTGTGAAGAAGATGGACGTGGAGAATGGGGTTATTACCAACCTGGTGATTGTTGACAAGTGGGGCAACGAGAGGTTTGCTTATACGGCATCTTCTACCGTACCCGTGGAGGAGGATTTACCAGGCTTTGAGACTACGACCACCCAGCGTGTTGAGGTGAAAACAGAAACCCTTACTGGAACAGAAAAGGAGCGGTTGTTTAAGGACTTCTGCTCTCGGAAGAAAGGGGAAACAGGAGTGAATCTGAGAGAGTTGGAGAAGTTCTACCAGTTCTACTTAGGTCCCAGTCGGGATAACCCAAACAAGAGTAAGGTTGAGACCTTTACAAACCCCATCCCAGAACGACTGTGGGAAAGATGGTTGGGAAATGCTAGATAGTTGTTCAGGTTCTTGTTGTAAGCCCTGCATTTTGTGTAGGGCTTATTTTTGCTTATATTTGTGACTGGAATGGTTGACACAGTTTACCAGTCACACGAATGTGAGGTTATGTTTGTGTGTTTTATGGTGTTTAAATAAGGTTTTTCCTCGTCGGGCTCATAACCCGGAGGTCGCAGGTTCGAGTCCTGCCTCCGCTACTTAGAAAGCACTTGCATTGCAGGTGCTTTTTTTTCTAAATAGCCATTCTATTCTTGCCGATATCGGCAAGAATTATTATATTTGTATCGGCATAGAAGCATTAATTGCCGATAAATTATGGAATTCATTACCGTCAGTCAATACGCAGAATTGCATAACCTTTCTGAACGCACTGTGCGAAACTGGTGCAGCGAAGGGAAAATGGACGGGGCTTTTCTTTCTGGAAAGACCTGGATCATTCCTGCCGACACCCCGCTGCCCAGAAAGGGGAAACGCAGGGTCAGTCCACTTATGAAGCGCCTCAGGGAAGAAAAAGCAGGA